>CAWKNX010000010.1:0-760189 GCA_963851085.1 uncultured Actinomycetota bacterium
CGGTGGCGGCGTATCGGTGCAGGTCGTGCAGGGTGGCGAGGCTTGCGGTCCGGGCGGGGATGGCGATGTCGTGCCGGGCGAGCAGGTCGCTGGTGTGCTTGATGGCGGTGCTGAGGGTGGCGGGGTGGACGCCGAGCAGGTAGGCCAGGACGTGCAGCGGCAGGCCGGGGCGGGCGCGCGCGAGGGTGGCGGTGAGCTGGGTGGTGAGGGTGAGCTTGGGCGGGCTGCCGGCGCGGCGGCGGGGGTGGCCGCGGGCCAGGTGGAGATGGTGCTCGCGGGCGGCGGCGGCGGGGAGTTCCAGCCGGGTGACGAGGCTGCCGAGGTCGCGGGCGGTCATCCCGGTCAGCGCGGGGTGGGCCAGGGCGGCCGCGGCCTGGTCGCGGTACGGGCGGCCGGTGCTGGCGGCGGCGGGGGCGGGGCGGGCCTGGGCGCGGCCGGGCTGATGGTGTAGTTCCATTCGCCGTGGAAGCCGTGCCGCGTCAGGGCGCCGGCGTCTTCCATGTCCCGGAGCTGCGCCCTGGTGATCTTGACGCCGCGGGGGTAGTCCCTGGTGTCCAGCTGCGCGGTGACGGCCAGCCCGGTCGTGGTGGTGGTCGCGGCGATGGTGTTGACGATGACCTCGTGGCTGGTCAGCGGGCGGGCCCGCCAGTTGCGGGAGATCTGGGAGAACAGCCGGTGCTCTATTTTGTTCCACTTGGAGGTGCCCGGCGGGAAGTGGCAGACGGTGATCTCCAGCCCGGTGTCCCTGGCCAGGTCGGCCAGGGCGGTCTTCCACGCCCCGGTCCGGTACCCGTTGCTCCCGCCGGCGTTGGCGGTGACCAGCAGCCGCCGCGCGCCGGGGTACCGGTCCTTCCCCAGGGTGTTCCACCAGCAGCGGATCGATTCCGCCGCGAACGCGGCGGTGTCATGGTCGGTGCCCACGTTCACGAACCCGGCGTTCGCGGCCACGTCATAGACCCCGTACGGGGTCACCTTGCCCAGCTCCTCATCGGGGAAGTCATGGTCGCGGACCGTCACCGGATCCCCCCTGGGCCGCCACTCCTGCCCGGCCTGGGCGTACTGGCCGGCCTGCTCCTTCTTCTTGGCATCCACGCTGATCGCCGGCTGGCCCGCGGCGATATGCGTCTTTGCCTGCTCGCTGATGTAGCGGAACTGAGCGTCGCGGTCGGGGTGCTGGCGGCCCTCGATCGTCTTGGCGTTGGCCTGCAGGCTGTAGCCATTCGCGTGCAGCAGCCGCGCCGCCGCCTGCCGGCTGCACCGGTGCCCCTGCGCGGCCAGCTCATCAGACAGGTTCTTCAGCGACTTCGCCGTCCACACCAGCGGCGACTCCGGATCCCCCCGCGTGCTGTCTTCCACCAGCGCCAGCAGCGCGGGCTCCAGACCCGGGTCCGCCGCAGTCAGCGGCTTGCGCCCCCCGCCCGGACGGCGCACCCGGCCCTCCGGGGCGCACTGGCCCGAGGCCAGCTCCGCGGCCCCGTCCGCGACCGTCTGCCAGGCCGCCCCGGTCATCCTGGCCACCGCCGTGACCCCGCCGTCCCCCGCGGCCCGCGCCACCGCGCCCAGCGCCAGCCGCCTGGCCTTCTCATCCAGCGCCGGCAGCAGCAGCTCCAGCTCCGGCCCCATCAGCCTCAGAAGTTCCGCATTCGCGCCCATTACCGCATCCTGACACGCGACACGCCGGTAACTCAGAAAGCGCCGGGATAAACCGGCATGGAGGAGGAGATGGAAGAGCTCCACGCCGAAGGGCTAGCGACCCACGGCGACCCCGAGTCATGCGTCGACGACCCGCGAGGGCGTGGCGAAGCGTTGACAGGGGCACGTGCAGGCCGGGCTATTGAGCCGCGAAATCAGGATTCGGGGTGCCCACGCTGTTGAGTTGGCGGAAGGCAACATCTGTGGCGGCGCTAGCGCGAGCCGCTGGAGGACCCCGCGCGGTCGGAGAACCAGGGCATGTACGGAACCTCCATGCGCGAGAACCGGGAGAGCCCGCGCCTGCCCGTCCGGCTGATCACCGGGCGGGCCGCTCAGGGAACGCCGAGGCGGTAATCCTGGGATGAACGGGCACGGGCAGTCGGATCGCTCCGTAGTACCTGCGAACCCGCTGAACAAGGCTGCGG
The DNA here is from genome assembly GCA_963851085.1 of uncultured Actinomycetota bacterium. Lineage (GTDB taxonomy): Bacteria > Actinomycetota > Actinomycetes > Streptosporangiales > Streptosporangiaceae > DATFVJ01. Next base: position 2,118 of record CAWKNX010000010.1, read on the forward strand.
CTGCGGAGGCGGGGGAGGAAAGGGAGCGAACCAAGGGGAACACGGGCAGTGAAACACGCCCCGGACGCAGTGCCGGGCCAGGTGTGTCACGTGAGCTGGACCGTGTGCGGCAAGTGGCAGTACGGGACAAGGGAGCGCGGTTCACGGCGCTGTTGCACCATGTCAGCCTGGAGCGGCTGGTGATGGCCTACCGGGACCTGAGCCCGAAGGCCTCGCCGGGTGTGGACGGGGTGACGTGGGATGCCTACGGGCAGGACCTGGTGGCGAACCTCCGGGACCTGCACGAGCGGGTGCAGCAGGGGTGCTACCGGGCGAGTCCGTCGCGGCGGGCGTACATCCCGAAGGCGGACGGGCGGCTGCGGCCGCTCGGCATCGCCGCGCTGGAGGACAAGATCGTCCAGCGGGCCGTCGTCGAGGTGCTCAACGCCATCTACGAGGCGGACTTCCGGGGCTTCTCCTACGGGTTCCGGCCGGGCCGCGGCCCGCACCAGGCGCTGGATGCCCTGGCGGCCGGGATCACGGGGAGGAGAGTGAACTGGGTGCTGGACGCGGACATCCGCGACTTCTTCGGCCAGCTTGATCGGGACTGGCTGGGAAAGTTTCTCCGGCACCGGATCGCGGATGAGCGGGTCCTGCGGCTGATCGGCAAGTGGCTGGCCGCAGGAGTCATCGAGGACGGGGAATGGACGCAGAGCGAGAAAGGCTCACCGCAGGGGGCATCGGTATCACCGCTGCTCGCGAACGTGTACCTGCACTACGTCCTGGACCTGTGGGCCGACTGGTGGAGGAAACGCCACGCGCGCGGCGACGTGATCATCGTGCGGTTCGCGGACGACTTCATCGTCGGGTTCGAGTACCAAGAGGACGCAGAGCGGTTCCTGGACGAGCTGCGCGGCAGGTTCGCGAAGTTCGGGCTGGAGCTGCACCCGGGCAAGACCCGGCTGATCGAGTTCGGGCGGCTCGCCGTCACGAGGCGAGCACGCCGTGGCCTGGGAAAACCAGAGACGTTCGACTTCCTCGGCCTCACGCACATCTGCGCGAGGTCTACGAAAGGGCGGTTCTGGGTCAAGCGGATCACGATCTCGAAACGGATGCGGGCGAAGCTGAAAGAGGTCAAAAACCAGCTCACGCGGCGCATGCATCAGCCCATCCCGGAACAAGGCCGCTGGCTGGCCAGCGTGGTGCGCGGGCACATGGCCTACTACGCCGTGCCCGGCAACATCCAGGCAGTGGCGGCGTTCCGCGACCAGCTGATCCGGCACTGGCGCAAGACGCTGCGGCGCCGCAGCCAGAAAGCCCGGATCAGCTGGGAGCGGATGGACCGGATCGCAACCCGGTGGCTACCGCGACCCCGCACCATGCACCCCTACCCGGACGTACGCTTCGCCGCCACACACCCAAGGTAGGAGCCCAGTGCGGTAATCCCGCACGCTGGGATCTGCGCGGGGGGCCGCCCGCAAGGGCGGTCCCTACCGCGACCCTTATTCCCGGATTCACACATACCGCGGACAAGTTACCGCGATCATGAAAGCCCGGCGCTGCCGGGCCGCTGTCAACGCCTGAATCGTGATCGATGGCCCGTTGGGCGCCGGAATCTGGCGCCTCTGCGGGGCGATGGTGGGCCTTGCGCGCCATCGTGCGCCCTGGTGGCCACCATCGGCAGCGTGCCGCCGTGCACGCCGGTGGCGTCGCGGCTGACCAAGAACCGCCTAGCCGAAGCGGCCCGCCAGCGACCTGAACAACCCAGGCGCCGCGCCATGGATCCAGGCGGCATATTTCATCCAGCCGGGGATGAACACCTCGGCGCGGTTCCGCTCGACAGCGGACAGGATGGCCTGGGCCACCCGTTCAGGAGAAATGGGGGCCGGCCGTTTCCGCTGGTACGCAGTGCCGCGCCGGTCGAAGAACGGCGTGTCGATCACGCCGGGAAAGACGACGGAGACGTCGGCGCCGCTGCCGCGAAGCTCGTAGCGGATGCTCTCGGCGAAGTAGCGCACGCCCGCCTTGGTCGCGGCGTACGCGGCTTCTCGCCGTACGCCGGTCGCGCCCGCGATGGACGAGACAAACACGACATGCCCGCGCCCGCGATGGGCCATGGCCGGCGTGAGCAGGCGGGTCAGCCGCAGCGGCGCGGCCAGGTTGACGGCGACCAGTTGCTCCTCGACCGCTGCGGGGATGTCGCCGAAGGAGCCTTCCCAGCCGATGCCGGCGTTGTTGATCAGCACATCGACGCCGTCTGGCGCGGCGCGGAGTGCGGCGTCCGCGAGATCGTCCGCACCGTCAGACGTGGCGAGGTCGGCGGTGAGCGCGACGCCGCCGGTCTGCGCGGCGACTGCGGCAAGGCGTTCTCGGTCACGCCCGGCGACCAGTGGCCGCGCACCCGCAGCGGCCATCGTGCGTGCGGTCGCCGCGCCGATTCCAGACGATCCCCCTGTGATCAGGACGACGGCGCCAGAAAGCTGCATGGCGCCACACTCTCGCGTACGTGCGTCACGAGGCGCAACCGGCTACCGCCGGTCGGCTACCGCGGTCGGCTACCGCCGGTCGGCTACCGCCGGTCGGCGGATCCGCCGCTGTGGCTGGCTGCACTGCTCGCAGGCGCCCGCGGCCGCCTGTCCCGCGGCCCCGGTGCCCCGCGGTCGGTCCTGTCCAGGCCGCCTACTCGGCGGCCACCGGACTGGATGCCCAGCAGCGCACGATGTCCCGCATGGACAATAGGCCGCTGGCGTCCTGCCCGTCGACGACGATCAGGTGGCGGAATCCGCCGCGGACCATCGCGGTCGCGGCCTGTTCGAGTGTCCAGTCAGGCGACGCGAAGACCAGGTCGCTCGTGCGGTGATGGGCGACGAGTTCGGTGTCCGGGTCCTCGCCGGCGCCCACGGAGTCGAGGATGTCGCGTTCGGTGAGAATGCCGATCCCTGCGTGCCCGGAGTCGATCACGATGGCGGCACCCACCCGCCGTGATGACATCAGCCGCGCCGCCTCCCGAAGCGTGTGCGCCGGGCCCACGGTAAGGACAAGTGGGCTCATGCCGTCCCGTACTCGCATGATCGATCACTCTCCGGAGGATGCTGAGCGGCGTGGATTGTGAAATTGTGATTCGTTCCGTCCAGCATCGGCGAAAGTCCCCCGGACGGCAAGACCACGAGCGCAGACAGTCAGCCGCGGGGTGCGAGCATGGCGAGCGCTTCGTCGTGCAGATGCCCGTTCGTGCACAGGACACTGCCGCCGTCAGGCCGGGGCTCACCGCTGAGATCGGTGAAGACACCGCCCGCTTCCTCGATGATCACCTGTAGGGCGGCGAGATCCCAGAGGTTCACCTCAGGCTCGGCGGCGATGTCGACCGAGCCCTCGGCGACCAGGACGTGTGACCAGAAATCACCGAAGGCGCGGGTCCGCCATACCGCGCGGGACAGCCCGAGGAAGCCGTCCAGCCTGCCCTGCTCTTCCCAGCCGCCCAGACTCGAGTAGGAGAACGACGCGTCCTCGAGTTTGGTCACCGAGGAGACCTGGCTCCGCGTGGCCTTGGTCAGGCTGCGGCCGGACCACGAGCCGCCTCCCCGCACGGCCCACCAGCGCCGGCTGAGCGTCGGCGCGGAGGCCACACCCACCACGACCTCGTTGCCCACCATCAGCGCGATAAGGGTGGCCCAAACGGGCACGCCCCGCACGTAGTTCTTCGTCCCGTCGATGGGATCCACTACCCAGCAGCGGGGCCCGATCCCCGTCTGGCCGGACTCCTCTCCGATGACCGCGTCGCGCGGGCGGGCCCTGCGCAGCACGTTGCGGAGTGAGTCCTCGACCGCACGATCGGCGTCGCTCACCGGCGTAAGGTCCGGTTTGGTCTCCACGCGCAGGTCGAGCGCGCGGAACCGCTGGGTGGTGATGTCGTCCGCCGCGTCGGCCAGAACGTGCGCAAGACGCAGGTCATCTGCGTAACCCGCCATGGCGCGAAACGGTACCGCTTGCACCCCGGATTCCGTAACAGGGTGTCTGGTCCACGGCGTCGCGATGTCAGGGATCTTCGACGCCTTCGCGGCTGCGCAGCAGCCGCCGCAGGGAATCGAGCCGCGCGCCCAGCCTTTCCCGGTCGCGGGCGCTGTGGTGGCCCTGCACCCAGGCGTCGAGTGCGCAATCGGGCTCCAGGTGAGTGCAATGGGGTGGGCACTCGGCGGTGCCCGGCTCGAGGTCGGGGAACGCGCGGACGACCCGGTCGGCCGTGACGTGGCCGAGGCCGAAACTGCGCACGCCCGGCGTGTCGATGATCCAGCCACCGTCGGCTAGTGGGAGGGCGATGGCGGATGAGGAAGTGTGCCTGCCCCGGCCGGTGACCGGGTTGACCCCGGCGACGGCCCGCTCAGCAGTCGGCACGAGGGCATTGACGAGCGTCGACTTGCCAACCCCTGAGGGCCCGATGAAAACGCTCAGCTGGCCGGCCAGCAGGCTGCGCAATGTGCCCAGATCATCGGGGGGTATCGGGGGGTCGCCCCCCCGGGCAGGCAGGGTATCGGGGGGTATCGGGCCCTCGGGGTCTGGGGTGTCCCCGGGTGGCTTGGTGCCCCCCCGGGCAGGCAGGGTATCGGGGGGTATCGGGCCCTCGGGGTCTGGGGTCTCCCCGGGTGGCTCGGTGCCCCCCCGGGCAGGCAGGGTATTTTTCCCGAACGGCTTGCGCGTAACGACACAGGTCAGGCCCAGTGGCTCATAGGCGCGGAGCAGGTCATCCGGGTCGGCAAGGTCAGCCTTGGTCAGGCAGAGCAGCGGCTTCAGGCCGGCGTCGTAGGCCGCCACCAGGCAACGGTCGATGAACCGTGGCCCTGGCGGCGGGTCGGCCAGCGCTGAGACGATCACCAATTGCTCCGCGTTGGCGACGACGACCCGCTCGACCGGGTCCGTATCGTCCGCCGACCGGCGCAGAACCGACGTGCGCGGCTCGACCCTGACGATCCTCGCGAGCGTGTCGGGGGCGCCGGACGCGTCGCCGATCAAGGCCACCCGGTCCCCGACCACTACGCGCTTGCGGCCGAGTTCGCGGGCTGTCATGGCGGCGACCACCCGGCCGTCGACGAGGCACGTGTAACGGCCCCTGTCGACAGCGGTGACGAATCCACCTACGGCGTCGGCGTGGGCAGGCCTGCGTCTCGTGCGGGGCCTGCTCCCTCGCCCTGGGCGCACCCGCACATCGTCCTCGTCCAGCTGACGGTAGTTCTGCCGCCGGTTCAGGGCGCGCTCTCCAGCATCTCCGTCCACAGCTGCGTGAACCCGGGCAGGGTCTTCGCCACGGTCGCGGCATTCGCCACCCGAATACCGGGAACGGCGAGGCCGAGCACGGCCGCCGCCATGACCAGGCGATGGTCGTCGTAGGTCGCGAAGGCATGGCCCGCTCCGCCGTCGCGCGGCTTGTCCGGGCCGGCTGTGGTGGCTGCGGCCGCACTGGCCGCGTGCAATGGGCGGGGGGTGATCACCAGCCCATCGGGCAGTTCGGTCACCTGGCCGCCGAGTGTGTTGATTTCCCGCGCCAGGGCGGCGAGGCGGTCGGTCTCATGCAGGCGCATGTGCGCGATGCCGGTGAAGCGCGACGGTGACGAGGCAAGGGCGGCGAGCGCCGTGAGAACGGGGACAAGCTCGGTGACGTCGCGCAGGTCGGCGGTCATGCCGTGGATCGCCGCGCTGCCGTGGACAGTCAGCCCCGCGGCGGTGAGGTCACAGCGGCCCCCCATCGCGACGAGCAGCTCACGGAGCACGTCACCTGGCTGGGTCGTGCGGGCCGGCCAGCCGGGGATGGTGACGGCGCCGCCGGTGACCAGTGCGGCGGCAAGGAACGGCGCCGCGCTGGACAGGTCAGGCTCCACATCCACAGAGCGGGCGCGCAGGGGCCCCGGATGCACCCGCCAGGAGTCGGGGCCGGTGCTATCGACCCGCACCCCGGCGTCGTTCAGCATCCCGACGGTCATCGCCACGTGCGGCGAGGACGGGACGGGAGGCCCCTGGTGGTGTACCTCTACGCCCTTGTCGAAACGCGCGCCCGCGAGCAGCAGCGCGGAGATCAGCTGGGATGATCCGGACGCGTCCAGGGTGACCGCGCCACCCGCCAAATGGCCCCGGCCAGCCACGGTGAAGGGCAGCGCGCCGCGGCCGCCGTCGTCGATCACCGCACCGAGTTCGCGCAGGGCCGTGATGAGCGGCCCAACGGGGCGCTCGCGGGCCCGCGGGTCGCCGTCGAAGGCGACTTTCCCGAGGGTGAGTGCCGCGATGGGCGGTACGAAACGCAGCACCGTCCCTGCGTTTCCGACGTCGACCGTGCGAACGCCACCATCGCCAGCGCCGGGCGGGCCTGGCGTCACTCGCCACGACGACCCCGGCGCGCCGTCCGCGTTCACGGGGTCCTCGTCGATGCCGACGCCGAGCGTTCGCAGCGCCGCCGCCATCAGTAAGGTGTCCCGCGCGCGCAGCGGCCGTCTAATGAGGCCAGGACCGTCCGCGAGCGCCGCGAGCACCAGCGCCCGGTTAGTGATCGACTTGGAGCCCGGCAGCGTGACGACCGCGCGCACAGGCCCGGTAGCGGCTGGCGCGTGCCAGTCCTGGCCAGGCGTGACGGTCGCGCCGGGCTCCGGACGAGTGCTCAGCTTCTTGCCCACGCCGGGGGTGTGGTGCTCGTCGTGCGCGCCGGGGGTGTGGTGCTCGTCGTGCGCGCCGGGGGTGTGGTGCTCGTCGTGCGCGCCGGGGGTGTGGTGCTCGTCGTGCGCGCCTGCGGCGTGGTGCTCGTCGTGCGCGCCTGCGGCGTGGTGCTCGTCGTGCGCGCCTGCGGCGTGGTGCTCGTCGTGCGCGCCTGCGGCGTGGTGCTCGTCGTGCGCGCCTGCGGCGCGACGCTGCGCATCGGGCATGCAGCGAGCGTACCCGCAGGGTGCGCACCCACCCGATCATCACCGGGCCGCCATGCGCATCTTCTCACCCGCACATGCGGCCGTGGCTGCGGCGCTTAGCCCGAAGTTCCCCTGGCTTAGCCCCTGCCTGCCACCGTGCCCGCAGGCGCGGGCGGCCCCGTTCCCCGCGGCGATGTCGCGCAGGCGACACGAGCGCAAATAAGGGGTGAAAAATCAGAATTCGGGGGAGACTGCTTGAAACGGTGCCCGGTTAGGTTTGGCGACGCTGGATCTTGGCTATGGACAGGCACATTCTGGTGCCCATGGTTTAGAGCGGTGTGCCTGTCAGGTTGGGACATGTGTGGTCGGTATGCATCCGCGCGTAAGCGCCACGAACTCCTTGAGGAGTTCCAGGTGCAGGCCGACCATGTCTCCGAACCACTGGAACCCGATTACAACGTCGCACCGACCAAACAGGTGTATGGCGTGCTTGCCAGGCGTGAACGCGGCGCTGCTACAGACGGTGGGGCATCGGATCGCCCCGGCCCTGCCAGCGCGCCGGGCTCGCCCGACACAGCCTCCCGCGACGGCGCCGTCCCCGGTCACAGCGACGGCGGTCACCGCGACGGCGACGGCAGCGGTGACCTGCCTGTGACCCGGCAGTTGCGCGTATTGCGCTGGGGCCTCGTGCCGTATTGGGCCAAGGATCCCTCGCTCGGCAGCAAGCTGATCAATGCACGCGCGGAGACGGTCGCTGTCAAGCCCGCCTTCCGGCGGGCCTTCGCCCAGCGGCGATGCCTGCTGCCTGCCGATGGTTACTACGAGTGGCAGACGGCGGCCGGGCTCGGCGGGCGCGTGCGCAAGCAGCCCTTTTTCATGTATCCGCGCGATGGGGGCGTACTGGCGATGGCCGGGCTCTACGAGCTCTGGCGAGTGCCCGATCGGCCCGCCGACGATCCGGACGCTTGGCTCTGGACGGCGACGATCATCACGACCCAGGCCACCGACGAGTTCGGCCACCTGCATGACAGGATGCCCATGATCGTCGAGCGCGGCAACTGGGCTCAGTGGCTCGATCCGGCGCGCACCGGCCCCGATGACCTGAGCGGCTTCCTGGTTCCGGCGGCATCGGCCGGACTGGACGTGAGGGCGGTTTCGCCCGCCGTGAATAACGTACGCAACAACGGACCGGGGCTTATCGAGCCGGCGCCACCCGGCCAGGATCCCGCCCAGGCGCCGGCCTCGCTCTTCTAGATCCCCCGCGACCCCTAGCTATGTGGCGACACCAGATCCCCCGGTGCCAGCCGCACGCGGGACAGGAGGTATGAATCCCGTGGATACCGCCACCGCTCGCAAGCGTTTGGAAGAAATGCGCGACGACCTCGACAGGTCTATCGCGGTATTGAAGGGGGAACATCCGGTCGATGACAGGACGTCTGGCTATCCGGCCGATCCGGCGGATGCGGGAGCGAACCTTTCCGAGGCGGATCGCACGCTGGCGATCTTGGAAGCGGCGCAAGGTCAGCGCTCGCAGGTCCTCGACGCGCTGCACCGGCTAGACGGTGGCAAGTACGGCACCTGTACCCAATGCGGCCAGCCGGTTCCAGAGGGGCGCCTCGAAGCACGTCCGGAGGCGGCGCGCTGCGTCGCGTGCCAGTCCAAGGCCGACCGGCTGCGCCGCTGACGGCTCCACCCGCGTGCCGCGCCGCCTGGCTAGCGGCTCGCTCAGCTCACGTGCGGTGCCGCTGGTGCATAGCCCGCGTGCCGCGTGGAGTGCGGCCTCTTGCGCGCGTTCACGATGAGATGGATACCGACCGATTCGTCCGGATCGGCCGCTAGCTCGGCCCGGACCAGATGCGTGAGCGCGGTCGTGTCGCGGCCGAGGACGTGCTCAACGGTGGTAGGCGACAGCATTGTGCGTGGCCGGATCCACGTTATGTCCAGTTGCGCTTCCGCAAAGAGGTCATGTAGCTGCTCAGTGCCGAAACAGCGGGTGATGGTGCCGTCAGGCCACGGCACGAGCACTACCTCCGCGCTCGGCAGGTCGGTCAGCTCCGCCCAATGACGCTGCTCGGCCAGGATCGCCATGCCGAGCACGAGGGAATCGAAACAGGCCAGGAGCCGGCCCCCCGGCCTGAGCACGCGGGCGGCCTCCGCGATCGCCTGCTCGGTGAACAGGTGCCTGGAGAGCGTGCGGTCATCGGCTATGACGCCGTCGACCGAGCGGTCGTCGAGGAACGGCAGCGCCGCAGGGTCGGCACGCACCGTGGCGACCGAACCGCGGCGTGGCGAGCGGGTGCGGGGCGGGCCGACGTCAGCCGGGCCGGGCGCCGCTGTTAACAGCGGGCGCGCCGCCACCGGACTGGGTGGGGCCGGCACATCAGGGAGATCGGCGGGCACGACATGAATCACCGTGTGTCCGGCGGCAGCGGCTTGATCGGCACATGGCAGGTGCGGTCCTGACATGTCCACGAGCAGTTCGCCGCCGCGGCGGACAGAGGCAGCGAGCCATCCGGCAAGCTGCGCAGCCGCGACCGCACGGTAGAACCGCCAGTAGGCCATGAGCGAGCCGATGCCGCTCGCGGGCAGGTGCCTGGCCAGTTCTGGCGCCACCACTGCTCCCGTGACCAACATAGGAGGATTGCCTGCAACGCGGCCCGCTCATCCACCCGGCGCCGTGCGCAGGTTTCATGAGTGACCGGTGTAGCCTTGCCGTCTTTATTACCCGCCAGTGTCATGGTCACCCGCCGTGATCTGGGCCGTTTCGCCTGGCGCGGACGATGGCACGATCCCACAACAGATCACTGTGGGAATGAAATGCGCAGGCAGCCGTGTTGTCGCAGGCGTCTTCGCTGGATCAAGAGAACACATAGCACGGAAGGTGCGATTGCATGCTTGCGGCCACCGGCCGACCACCCAGCTCATCTCGGGCGGTGCCTTTCATCGCCGCGGGACCGGGGAAGGTATCCTCCCGGTCAGACGGTTCTCGGTACAGGCGGGCGGATACGCCGCTCGCCGGCGGGACGTCTGTCGCAGTCACCAAGGGGGTGGATGCGGTCGCGGAGACGCTGGAGCAGCGTGACGCGCGGTTTGAGCGTGACGTGCTGCCGCACCTCGACCAGATGTATTCGGCGGCGTTGCGCATGACACGCAATCCGGCGGACGCGGAAGACCTGGTGCAGGAGACGTTCGCCAAGGCGTATGCGTCGTTTCATCAGTTCGAGCCTGGCACGAACCTCAAGGCCTGGCTGTATCGCATCCTCACCAACACCTTCATCAATACCTACCGCAAGCGTCAGCGTGAGCCGCAGCGAGCGGCCAGCGACGACATCGAGGACTGGCAGCTTGCCCGGGCTGAGTCGCACACGTCGTCCGGCCTGAAGTCGGCTGAGACCGAGGCCCTGGAGCGGCTGCCGGACTCCGACATCAAGCGTGCGTTGCAGGAACTGCCGGAGGACTTCCGCATCGCGGTCTACCTCGCCGATGTGGAGGGTTTCGCCTACAAGGAGATCGCGGACATCATGGCGACGCCGATCGGGACCGTTATGTCACGGCTTCACCGCGGTCGTCGTCAGCTGCGTGAACTTCTCCAGGATTATGCCGTTGAGCGCGGTATGATCAAGACGGAGCCCGGGATGTCCTCTGCGGCGTCATCATCGGGGAACCAGCCCGGGAAGGACGCGAGATGAGTTGCGGCCATCCTCACGACCTGCCATGTACCGAGGCACTCGCCATGGTGTACAGCTACCTCGACGGCGAGCTCGGCGATGCGAGCTGCATCGAGGTACGCAAGCATCTCGATGAGTGCGGTCCGTGCCTGCGGGAGTACGGTCTCGAAGAAGCCGTGAAGAGACTGGTTCAAAAGCACTGCGGCCACGACCCGGTGCCGCTGGATCTGCGGGCGAAGGTCATGACCCGCATCCAGCAGGTCCGGTTTGACCTCGAAGTCACTGAGTTTCGCGTCGACTGACGCTTCGGCCGCCGCCGACTGACGCCCCGGCCGCCCAGGATGGCCCGCAGACCCTAACCTGGATCGCGTTCAGGCTGTGGCGGCCCGGGGGCGACCCCCCGGAACCCCCGCGTGCGCCTGGACGGCGCGCCATGCGGCAGCTGTTCAGGCTGTGTTGCCCCGGGGGGCGACCCCCCGGGATTTTCCCGCAGACATTGGCGTGGATCGCGCCGCGGCGGCCGTTCAGGACAATTACCCGCGTCAGCGGTCGGCGTCGTGCGGCAGGCCGGCCCGGCGGTTCGCCTTCTGGTGGATGATGCCAGCATGACGGGGTGCGCATACTCGTCACCGGCGGCGCCGGGTTCATCGGCTCCCACCTCGTCGACAGGCTGACAGGCAACGGTCATGACGTCGCGGTAGCCGATGACCTGTCCTCAGGAGATGAGGGCAATCTCATGGGCTCTGGCGCGGCGTTCCACCGGATGGACGTGACGACACCTCAGTTCGCCGCGCTGGCGGCCGCGTGGCGACCCGAGGTGGTGTGCCATCTCGCCGCGCAGATCAGCGTCCGGGCGAGTGTCACCGATCCGGTCCAGGACGCCAGGATCAACGTCCTCGGCACCGTCAATGTGCTGGAGGCAGCGCGCATGTACGGCGCGCGCAAGGTGGTGTTCGCCTCATCGGTCGCGGTATACGGCGCACCGGCCGCACTGCCGGTTCAAGCGGACGCGGCATTCGACCCTCGGTCCCCGTACGCCGCCTCCAAGGCCTGTGGCGAGAGCTATCTGGGCATCTACCGTGCGCTGCACGGCCTGGACTTCACCACGCTCACGCTCGCCAACGTGTACGGGCCCAGGCAGCGGTCCGGGGGTGAGGCAGGGGTGGTGGCGATCTTCGCCGGCGCGCTGCTGCGGGGCGAGCCGACAACCGTATTCGGCGATGGCAGGCAGACCCGTGACTATGTCTACGTGGCTGACGTCGTGGACGCCTTCGCCCGGGCCTGCGGCGAGCGGGGCGCTGGACGCAGATTCAACATCGGCACAGGGCTCACTACCAGCGATATCGAACTGCACTCGCTGGTGGCCGAAGCAGTGGGCGCGCCCGATAAGCCGGCCTACGCACCTCCCCGGCCGGGCGATGTGCCCGCGATGGCTGTAGACCCCGCCGCGGCCCAGGATGGTCTCGGCTGGGCAGCGAGTACTAGCCTGCGCGATGGAATCAAGGCTACGGTGGGTTGGTTGCGACGCAGGAACCATCGACGCTGACTGCAGAGTGTGCAGGTCCTTTTACGATTTGCTCACGATGCGCGTTGGGGCTACGCGGAACGCGAAGATCGCGTTACCCTGAGTGCCGAGACGGCAACTGCCATGTGCCGTCTGCTGAGCCAGGTCAAGGAGGCGACACAGGTGCACAGGCTCGGTGCCTTCCTGCTTACGGTGTTTGCGCTGGTCGCGTTGGCGGTCATCGTCCTAGTCCCGATGGGGCAAACCTGGGGGTGACGAACCGCCGAGGCCATCGGCTATTGAAGTGAACTTGCGAGGGGGGTGGCCTTGCGAAGACTGCCGTGGGCGGCTCGCGTGTATGTCGGTGCGATCGTTGCTGCCGGTGGCCTCGTTATCCTCCTCGGGCCGTTCAACGCCATCGCCTGGCCAACGCTGGGCGTCTTGGCTCTGCTGTTTCTGATCTGCGACTCAACGCCTACCCTGATTAGCCCGCGGCGCCACGCATGGTCTGCAAGCTCGGCTGCCATCCTTGCCGCAGTAGTGCTGGTCGGACCGGTCGGCGCGGCGGTTGTCGGTGCTACGGCCGCGTTCAGTTGCCGCAGGTTGCTCATCGTGCAGCGGGCATTTAACAGCGGAATGTATGCCGTCACCGCGTACGCCGCGGGCACGGTCTACATGGCCCTCGGCGGAGTGCCCGGAGTGCCCGAGCGGAGTTCGTTCCCCACGATCATCGGGCCTTTCGTCGTCGCCGCGCTCACCCACGCAGTGGTCAACGACATCCTGGTCGACGGTGTGCTGCGGCTCACCTATCCGGCTGGTTCAGCCTCGCGCGCCAGGTTCGGTCAGCGAGTCACGACCTTGGTGGTGCCCGATCTCGGCTATGCGATGTTCGGCCTGCTCATTGCCGCCCTTTGGCGTGTCGTCGGGCCGTTCTCGGCCGTCCTGGTACTGGTACCGCTGTTCGTCGCCCGCTGGGCGGTCGCGCAGTACGTGGCGCAGCAGGAGGCTCACGAGGCGACGATGGCGGCCCTGTGCCAGGCCGTGGAGACCAAGGACTACTACACCAGGGGTCACAGCGAGCGTGTGTCCAAGGCATCCGTCATGATCGCTCAGGCGATCGGCTTCCGCGCCGAGCGGATCGAGGCCATCAGGCACGCGGGCATGCTGCACGACATCGGCAAGCTGGGCGTGCCGACGCTGGTGCTGCAGAAGTCCGGAGCCCTGACAGAGGAGGAGTACGCGGCGATCCAGTTGCATCCCATGCGCGGCCTCGAGATCGTCAGGGAGATCGGCTTCCTTGACGAGGCGCTGGCCGGAATTATGCATCATCATGAGCGCATGGACGGAAAGGGATACCCGCTCGGGCTCGCCGGTGACGAGATCCCCGAGTTCGCCCGCGTGATCGGGGTCGCGGACGCATTCGACTCGATGACCTCCACCCGGTCCTACCGTGGTGCCCGGCCGGTCGAGGAAGCCGTTGCCGAGCTGCGCAAGTGTTCCGGCGCCCAGTTCGATCCCGTGATGGTGGACGCATTTGTCGCCGCGCTCGGGCGCGAGCGCTGGCGGCCACCGGAGCCGGTCACGGCGCCTGAGGGCCAGCCCATTCCGGCCACGATCCAGGATCACGACGACCCGACCGCACCGCTGCGCGTCATCCCACGCCGCTGACCGGACCACCCACTGAGGAGCCGATGAGCGACCGAGCCAGCGATCAGCAGCCGATGAGCGGACAATGAGCACGCAGCAAACGGAGACGCGCTGGTCGTCATGGCAGGCCCTGGACTCCGGCCAGCTGCTGCTTATCTGCGCCGCGGGCATGCTGGTCGTGGCCGCGATCGCGCAGACGGCTGCGGTCGGGATGACCGGGATGCGCGACGCGGTAGCCTTCGGCGCCCTGGTCGCACTCGGTGAGCTCTTCCGCATCATGATGCCCGGTAACAGGGAATCCGCGCCGATCGCGACGGCGGGCGCGCTGGCGTACACCCTGCAGCTTCGGGTCGGCAGCCGCCCAGTTCCGCACTCGGCGATGCAGGTCATCGCGGTCACGGCGGTCGGCATGGTCGTGGGTGCGCTGCCCCATCTGGCTGCCGGTCGGCCGACGTCCATCGATGCCATGGCGCGCAGGCTCCTCGCGGTGGCGGTCGTGGCGTTCTTGTTCCGCCCGCTCGCGGACAACGCGCAGATCCAAGGGCACTGGTTTCTCGCCCTGGCGGTGATGACGGTCGTCGTCGCGGTCGCCTGGCTGGCCGATGCGGTCATCGCGGCACTGATCCGGGCCGAGGCATTGCGCGCCAGGTTCGGCATAGCGCTCAGGGACGAGCTTCGGGTGCAGGCACCGCTCGGCGCCGCTATCGGGGCAACAGCCATGCTGATCGCCTTCGCGGCCGAGGTGATGGGCCTCGCCGCCCTTGCCGTGTTCATCGCGCCGCTGCTCGTCACCCAGGTCGCATTCCGCAGGTACGCCGGAATCCGTCTCACGTACCTGCAAACGGTGCGCGCGCTGTCGCGGATGACCGAGGTTGGCGGCTACGTGGAAGGCGGGCACTCGCACCGGGTGAGCAGGCTTGCCGTCGCTGTCGGCCGCGAGCTCGGGATGAATGAGCCCGATCTGCTCGAACTTGAGTATGCCGCGCTCATGCACGACATCGGCCAGCTCTCACTTCCCGACCCCATCCCCGGCGGCGCGACCGTGCTCGTTTCGCCTGCGGATCAGGCGCAGATTGCCGAACTGGGCGCGGAGGTGATCAGGAAAGCGGGCGTGCTCGACCGGGTGGCGGAGATCGTGCGAAGGCAGAGTGAGCCGTGGCGCGGTCCTGATCCTGGCCCGCCGATCAGCAGCCGCATCATCCGCGCCGCGAATGGTTTTGACGACCTGGTGGGCAGTTCCGCCGACAGGGAGCGGGCGGTGGCGGCGCTGGAGCGCCTTCGCCTGGACACGGCGTCGGAGTATGACCCCGGGGTCGTCGAGGCGCTGAGCAGAGTGGCCGGCCGCAGGTCGCTCGCCCGCCTGTGAGGGCAGGCGTCAGGACCGACCTGCGTAAGACGCCCGCGCCGTCCCTGACCGCGCGATCCCTTAGTGTCTGTTTCGGAGCCTACGTTCGATCGGGGCGCCGGTCATCTGGGCGAGCATGGCAAAGCCGCAGCCCGTAGGGCAGAAGCGGAGCGTGCTGGAAGGCACGTCGAGGGCGAGAACGCAGCCAGGCGAAGCTCAGCGGCCGGCGAGCCGGGGCGGTACCGAAACAGGCACTTAGGAGGCCGGCGTGTTCGAGTCTGTGCTTGTCGCCAACCGGGGCGAGATCGCGCGGCGGATTGTCGCCACGGCGCGGCGGATGGGGATCAGGACCATCGCGGTCTACTCTGAGGCCGATCAGGCGCTGCCGTACGTCCAGGAGGCGGACGAGTCGCTGCTGATCGGGCCGCCGCCGCCGGCGCGCAGCTACCTGGACGCAGCGGCGGTGATGCAAGCGGCTCGCCGCAGCAGAGCCGCCGCCGTGCACCCAGGCTATGGATTCCTCGCCGAGAATGCCGGATTCGCCCAGCGGGTCATCGACGAGGGCCTGATCTGGGTCGGCCCGCCGCCATCGGCGATCGAGCAGATGGGTGACAAGATCAACGCAAGGAACCTGATGGAGAAGGCCGGGGTCCCCGTGTCGGCCGGGAGCCGCGAGCCGGTGGCGGACGAGGACGCGGCGGCTGCCGAGGCGGCGCGGATCGGCTATCCCGTCATGGTCAAGGCGGCCGGGGGCGGCGGCGGCATCGGGATGAGCGCCGCGCGCGACGAGCAGCAGTTGCGCGCAGCCTTCGGCACCGCACGCAGCCGCGCCGAGCGCTTCTTCGGCAACGCGGCCATGCTGATCGAGCGGTATACGCCGCGGGCGCGGCACGTGGAGGTGCAGATCCTCGGGCTTGCCGACGGGACGATCCTTGCGCTGGGCGAACGCGACTGCTCGGTGCAACGCCGCCACCAGAAGGTCGCGGAAGAAACACCGTCCCCCGGGGTCACGCAGCGGCTGCGCGAGCGCATGCTCGAAGCGGCCGTCCGGGCGGGCGAGGCCGTCGGCTACCGGGGAGCGGGCACCGTTGAATGCCTTGTCGACGCCGACACCGGCGAGTTCTCTTTCCTCGAAATGAACACGCGCCTGCAGGTCGAGCATCCGGTGACGGAGCTTGTCACCGGGATAGACCTGGTGGAGCAGCAGTTCCTGATCGCCGCGGGCCGCGGGCTTGCGGGTGGCGGGCTTGCGGGCAGCGGGCTTGCGGGCGGCGTGCTGCCGGGACTTGCGGGCGACCGACTTGCGGGCGACCGACTTGCGGGTGGCGACCTGGGGCTTGCGGGTGGCGGGCTGCCGGGACTTGCGGCCCATGAGCCCACGGGACACGCAATTGAGTTCCGGATCTATGCGGAGGACCCGCGGCGGTTCCTGCCCAGCCCTGGTGAGATCACCCAGTGGGAGGAGCCGATGGGCCCCGGCGTGCGGGTGGACGCGGGATACGCTGCGGGGACCACTGTCACGCCGTTCTACGACCCATTGCTCGCCAAGCTCTGCGTGCACGGAGCGAGCCGCGACGAGGCGCTTGGCCGGGCAAGAGATGCGGTCGCCGCGTTCCGGATCACGGGCCCGAAGACCAACCTCCCCTTCCACGCCGAACTCCTCGCGAACGGCGAATTTGTCAGCGGCGCCTATGACACGGCGCTAGTAGACCGGATGCGCGCTTAGAGGCCACGCGGAAAGGGGGTAGGACAGTGAGCGTCATCCCCGCTTGCGGCAGACCGCCTCCACGGCGACGCGCCCTGGGGCGGCCCTGGGGCGGCTCGCGGTCGGGTGGCTCGCGGTCGGGCCGCGCTGGGTGGCTCGCGGTCGGGCCGCGCTGGGTGGCTCGCGGTCGGGCCGCGCTGGGGTGGCTCGCCGGCGGCTGGCAAGGCCCCGACCGCCAAGGCTTGCCTGGAAGGCACGTCGAGGGCGGCTGTGCCTGCCGGGGACGACTTCCAGACCATCGCCGGAACGCTGCCAGCAACGATGGCGGCGCTGCTTGCCCGGCGCGCCTCCGGCGCGACGGGTGTCCCCGCCCGATACGCGCCGCGCCTTTGGGCCCGGCCGCGCCAGCGCGCGGAATCGCGCGATACCCAGCACAATGGTGACGGTCGGCGGATGCCGGCGTCGGGGAACCCATCCCGACTAGGGAAAGGAGCCGCGGTGGCGGAGGTCCGCGCGGAGATGGTCGCGAACGTGTGGAAGGTGGTCGTCACCGAGGGCGACCAGGTGGAAGAGGGTGACACCCTGGTCATCCTCGAGTCGATGAAGATGGAGATCCCCGTCATCGCCGAGGATGCGGGTGCCCTGGTCAGGCTGCATGTGGCCGAGGGCGATGTCATTCAGGAGGGCGACCTGATCGCCATCATCGAGTAAGGGCCCGCGCCATTGGATTGGCGCCGCAGTGCCATGTCGAGGCTGCTACCCGTGTAACTGGCACTGCCGTCCGGAGCCAGGTCGGCCCGTAGGGCGCCAAAGCACGGCTGTCAACGTGTGCATCGAGTCCGTTCAAGATCATTTTAATGGATGTGCCGTTGCCGGTCGCCCCCGACCGGTAACGGCACATCCATGGTCATCCGTGGCGTCAGCGCGGTGCGGGGGGCCTATGCGGGCGCCAAGATCCACTGCGGCAGTACATAGTGGCCCGTTGGTGGCGCTATCCGGTGCCCAACGGGCCATGGATCATGATCCGGGCGATGGCTGCGGCCCGGGCAGCGCCGGGCTGCATGATCGCGGTAACTTCTCGGCGATATGTGCGGAAAAGTTACCGCGATCATGTAAGCCGCCGTGGGTCAGAGGCGATGGTACATATTGACAGCCGTGGGGATAGGCCCCCTAGGCCAACGATCGTGCCCGGTGTGCCCGGTGTGCCCGGTGTGCCCACCGGTTCGCCGGGCCCTTGTCCTGTCGGCGTCAGCCGAGATGGTTGGTTGTCCCGTGCTCGGTGCAGCGGGCCGTCCAGCCGTCCGGGCTGACCTGAACCACCAGCCGGCGCCCGCAGCGGGCGCAGTACCGCGGTGGCTCGAACCGCCTGGCCGCTTCGCACCGATCATGCGGCGTGCCGCGTGCGGCACTGACGGAGGCACCGGCGCCCGCGCCCTCCAGGGGGCCGCCACAACGATCGCAGAATCGGGCGGTCATAGCGCTCCTACCATGACTTCGTGACCGCGGTGAGTCTCCCGCCCCGCTGACCGAATGCCGCCGTGATCATGAAAATACCGCGCACGCAGACCCAGCGTGCCTTCGACTGCCAGAGACCTCCGAGACGGATCCGTTGGCCGAACGGCGGCCAGGTTGATGCATCGCAAGGCTGTGCTTGTCTTCGTGAAGCGCGTGTTGGTGCTACCCCAGACGACACAACGCGGCCAGGTGCCCCGCCCGGGCGTCGTGGCGCCAATGAAGATTTCTCTCACAGACCGCTAGGGTACGAGCATGGCGCTTGCTCCCGGCCTGCTGGCATCAGTGCGGATGGTTGTCGCGGACACTGACACGGCTACCGCTATGGGCAGCGGTGACGTACCGGTGCTCGCCACGCCACGACTGCTCGCGCTCGCCGAGGCGGCCTCGGTGGCTGCGGTTACGCCGAGCCTGGAGTCGGGCGTCACCTCGGTCGGCACATCGGTGGTGATGGAGCACAAACGGGCGAGCCCGATCGGTGCAGAAGTCGTGGTCGAGGCCGAACTGACCGAGGTCGATGGCCGGCGGCTGGTGTTCGGGTTCATCGCCAGGCAGACGCTGCCCGGTGGGTCACCGGACGACGGCGGCGAGAACAATGTCGTCGGAGCGGGCACGGTGGAGCGCGTGCTCGTCGACAGGGACCGGTTCGTCAGCCGCGCCAAACAGGGCGACAAACCACACGTATGACACCTGGCAGTCGTGACATCTGCGCAGGCATTTCACCCGGGAGGCCTGGCAACAGGCACGTATGACATTTGGCAGCTGTGACGGCCCGCAGAGCCTGGCCCGCGCGGCCCTGATGACTGTGCCACCCTCTGGGCGGCGCCCCAGGGATTCCCCGGGATCCCGCGGATCCCCGGGATCCCGCGCAGCGGTTATGACTGTGCCGGCCCGGGGGGCGGCCCCCCGGATCCGCCCGCAGGCGTGCTCGTGGTGTCACCCCGGCGGCAGCCGTTCGGGCTGTGCCGGCCCGGCGGGCGGGCCCCCCGGATCCCCTCGCAGGCGCGCTCGTGGTGTCACGCCGCGGCAGCCGTTCAGGATAAGTATTCAACGGACCCTGGTAACGATCAGATCCCTGTCGTCGAGCGCGGGTAGGCGATCCCCGGATCGGTGGCCACGTTGACCAGGTAGGGGACACCCGCGTCGAACGCGCGCCGGAGCGCGGGGCCGATCTCGCCAGGTTCGGTGACAAGCTCGCCGGCACCGCCGAGCGCCGCGACCACCCCGTCGTAGCGGCACTGTGGCTGGAGGTCGGCGGCGACGTCGTAACCGTAGATCATCTGCATCGGGTGCTTTTCGAGGCCCCAGATGCCGTTGTTGCCGCAGATCATCACGACGGGCAGGCCGTGCCGGACGAGCGTGTCCGCGTCCATCAGGGAAAATCCCGCCGCGCCGTCGCCAAGCAGCAGGGCGACCTGGGCGCCCGGGCGGGCGAGCCTGGCGGCGATACCGTAGCCGAGCCCGGTGCCGAGGCAGCCGTACGGCCCTGGGTCGAGCCAGCTACCTGGGCGTTTGGGCTCGACGTACTTGCCGGCGTAGGAAACGAAGTCGCCGCCGTCGCCGATGACCACGGCGTCGTCGTCGAGGATCCGGGTCAGTTCACCGTAGATCCGCATCGGGTGCACGGGGCTCGCATCACTCGCGAGCAGCGCCCCGTCGGCGGCCATCGCGGCGGTGACCGCGCCCTGTAGCCGCTCCAGCCACGGGTCACCTGGTTTGCGCGGCACCGCGGCCTCGGCGAGGTCACGCAGCACTGCGGTCAGATCGCTGGCGGCCGATCCGGCGAGCGGGCAGTGCGACGCGACCTGACTCGGCGAGTCCGCGATGTGCACGACGCGGGCACGCGGCGCGCCGTGTTTCGCGCCGAACTCACCGTAGCCGAGCCGGAAGTCGAGCGGCGTACCCACGACGATCACCAGGTCGGCTTCGCCGAACGCGAGTGAGCGGGCGCGGGTGACGAGTAGCTCGTGCCCGGCGGGGAGCACGCCGCGTCCCTGCCCGTTGGTGATCACGGGCAGCAGCAGGGTCTCGGCCGCCTGCCGCGCCGCGTCCTCGGCGCCGCCGAGCCAGACGTCGGAACCGAGCACGAGCACCGGCCGGTCCGCCTCGCCGAGCAGGCCGGCGATCTGTGCGATGGCGCCGGGATCGGGGCTGGCCGCCAGCGGCGCCTCCCACGCGGGAAGCCGCGCCTCGGCCTCACCGAACAGCGCGTCCATGGGGATGTCGAGGAAGACCGGCCCGCGGTGGGGCGTGCTCGCGAGCCGGAACGCCTCATCCACGGCAGCTGCGATGCCCGCAGTCGCGTGCTCGGTCCATGCGCGTTTGGTGATCGGGGCGAGCAGCGGCGGCTGGTCGAGTTCCTGCAGGCTGCCGGCCCCCCAACGGTAGTCGGGCGCGCGGCCGCCGAGCACGACCAACGGCGAGCCGTTGAAGTGCGCGGTCGCGATCGCGCTGACCCCGTTCGTTACGCCCGGACCGGCCGTAAGCACCGCCAGCCCAGGCGTGCGGGTGAGCTTCGCCGTCGCTTCCGCCGCGAACACCGCGGTCTGCTCATGCCGGACGTCGAGCAGGCGCATCGGGGGATCGGCGTGCACAGCACCGTCATAGACGGGGAAGACGTGCCCGCCAGACAGCGTGAACATCGTGGTGACGCCATGGCGGCGCGCGGCGGCAACCGCGTGCGCGCCGCCGTGCCCGGACAACCGCTGTGCCTCGCTCATGCGGCCGACGCTACCAGCGAGTCACATGCACGCGGCAGCCAGGATCACGGCAGCGTTGGCGCGCAAACCCGCCGGCCCACGGGCGCCTGTCAGTGCCTGCCTGAGGCGCCGCCTTCGGGTCCTGCCGCCATGCGCCGCTCGACCAGTTGGACGGGCAGTTCGTGCACGATGGGCTCGCCGGCGTCGGCGATGTAGTGATTCGCCAGCGTCTCGTCCGCTCCGGCAGGCAGCCTGGCCGCACGGAAGATCAGCGTGAGCACGACCGCGATGATCAGGTTGATGACGAATGCGGTCAGCGCGATGTACCCGGTCTGGCCGAAAAACGGGATCGGGGCGGTGGAGCCGCCGCCGCGCGGCGCGCCGATCGTAGCTGCGGGGCGCGGCGGCGCGGGGGGTTCCGGGGGGTCGGCCCCCCGGGCTGGCAGAGCCCTAACGGCTGCCGTGCGGCGCGCCGATCGTAGGTGCGGGGCGCGGCCCGGCCGGCCGCGTCCCGCCTGGATCGCCCGGCTCCACCGGTCACTGTCTTCCTGCCTGCGTTCCATGATCGTAATGCATGCCCGCTAAATGCGCGGGCATGCGCCACGATCATGGAACGGTGCCCGGGGCGCGGTCAGAGAGGAGGCGCCGGTCAGAGGGTCTGGGACAGCGCCTTGATCGGCATCTTCAGCTCGGCGAGCATTTCGATGTCGCTGTGGGCAGCGCGGCCGAGAGTGGTCAGATAGTTGCCGACGATGATCGCATTGATTCCGCCGAGCATGCCTTCCCGGGTGCCCAGGTCGCCCAGCGTGAGTTCCCGGCCGCCCGCGTAACGCAGTACCGTGCGCGGCAGCGCGAGCCGGAACGCGGCGATCGTCTTCAGCGCTTCCCTGCCCTCCACGAGGGGGAACTCAGCGAACGGGGTGCCTGGCCTTGGGTTGAGGAAGTTCAGCGGAACCTCGTCCGGGTCCAGGGCCGCAAGCTGTACGGCAAGCTCGGCTCGCTGCTCAAGGGTCTCGCCCATGCCGATGATCGCGCCGCAGCACAGCTCCATGCCGTGCGAGCGGACCAGTTCGCACGTCGCGAAGCGCTCCTCCCACGTGTGCGTCGTCACCACGCTGCCGAAGTGCGAACGGGCGGTCTCGAGATTGTGGTTGTAGCGGTGCACGCCCATCGCCGCGAGTTCGGCGGCCTGACCGGAGGTGAGCATGCCGAGCGAGCAGGCGATGTTGATGCTGACCGCTGCCCTGATCGCGGCGATGCCGGCCCGGACCTGTGCCATCAGCCGTTCGTCGGGGCCGCGGACGGCAGCCACGATGCAGAATTCCGTGGCGCCGCTGGCGGCGGTCGCACGTGCGGAGGCGACGAGGTCGTCGATGTCCAGCCACACCGACCGCACCGGTGAGGTGAAGCGGCCCGACTGTGCGCAGAAGTGGCAGTCTTCCGGGCATCCTCCGGTCTTCACCGAGACAATGCCCTCGACCTCCACCTCCGGGCCGCACCAGCGCATCCGTACCTCGTGGGCGAGCCCGAGCAGGTCACCTGTCGCGTCGTCGGGCAGGTCCAGGCACGAGAGGACCTGCTGCTTGTCGAGACCACGGCCCTCGCCGAGGACCTGCTGCCGTGCCACAGAGAGCATGTCGTTCACGAAACTCCTCCACTCGTTTCCCGCCAGCCGCTGCGTCGTTCGAATTCTGCCGGATCGAACTCGCCGCCGAGCGCCGGAGCGAGGCACGCACGAGCGACGCCTAGGAAGCTTTCCGCGGGAAGGTTTCCCGCGCCTGCACGCATGGCACCGCTGAGCGGCCTCCCGGCAAGAGCCCGCAGGTCGGCGAGGTTACAGCGCGCCGCGATATCCGGTTCGGCCGGCCAACTGCCGACGACCACGCCCGCGCATTCGAGACCGCGGGCGGCCAGTGCCGCCAAGGTGAGCGCCGTGTGGTTGAGCGTGCCGAGCCCGGCAGCGGTGACCACGAGCACCGGCGCAACGAGCCTGGCCGCCAGGTCAGCGATGGTCGTGCCGTCCGCGTCGTAACGCACGGCCAGCCCGCCCGCGCCCTCGATCAGGACGAGCTTGCCATCTGCGGCGAGCTTGGCCACCTGGCTGGCCGCCGCACCCAGGTCCGCAGGCGGCAACCCACTTACCCTGGCCGCGGCTTCGGGTGAAAGCGACGCGGGGAATCGGGCCAATTCCTGCAGGCCGGTCACCCGCGACAGGCGGGCAATTTCGTCGACATCACCCGGTTCACCAGGCCCCACCCCGGTCTGGGCCGGCTTGACCACTGCGACATCGAGGCCGCGGCTTTTGGCCAGGGCGGCAACGGCGGCTGTGACGACTGTCTTGCCGATGCCCGTACCTGTGCCGCTCACCACGAGGGTCCTCATGGTGAAAGTTCCCTGCCCCGCGGCGCGGGACCTGGCGGCGTTCGCCGCAGTCTTGTGACGAACTTGTACCTGTCGCCGCGGTACCACGACTGCGCCCATTCGAGCGGATTGCCGTCGCTGTCGAAAGCGTGCCGCGAGAGCAACAGCAACGGCAGCCCGACGTCAACACCCAGCAGCCGTGCGTCATTCGGCCCCGCGAGCACGGTCTCTATCGTCTCCTCGCCCTCGGCCGGCTCCACTCCATATGCCTCGGCGAGCGTCTCGTAGAGCGAAGAGTGCCGCTCCAGTTGCTTGCGCAGGCCCGGGAACCTGCGTGCGGGCAGGTGGGACATGTCGATGGACATCGGCTCGCCATCGGCCAGCCGGAGCCGGTGAATACGCAGCGCCCGGCCGCCGGGCCGGATGCCAAGGAGATCGGCCAGTTTTTCGTCGGCCGTGACATAGCCGATCTCGAGTATCCGTGTTTTGGGGTGCAAGCCGTGCGCGCGCATGCCCTCCGTGTAGCTGGCCAGTTCGAGCACCTGCGCTACCTTCGGCTTGGCCACGAATGTGCCCTTGCCCTGCATGCGCAGCAACCGGCCCTCGACGACCAGTTCGGCCAGCGCCTGCCGGACGGTGGTCCTGGAGGTCGAGTACCGGTGGGCGAGTTCACGCTCAGGCGGAACGGGGCTGCCAGGCGTCATCGTCCCCGTCAGTTCGAGTAGCTGGCGCTTCACCGTGTAGTACTTGGGGATGCGCGGGCCCTCCCCGCTGGCCGCACGGCCAGGCGGATCGGCCCTGGCATCAGGCCGCGCCGTCCCACCTGCCGCCCCGCCGTGCGGCCGCCGCCGACTGAGTTCGCGGCCGGACCCCGGCTGTACAGGCTGAGCGGTCACGGTCGGTCTCCTCGCTCTTGGGTCGCAGCGGCCTGCGGAGTCCGGGCACGGACCGCAGCCAGTGCCTGGCCGACCGTCTCCAGATCAGAATCGGTCAGGTCCGGCCGCGCCGCTAGGCGCAGGCACGAGCGTCCCTCGGGTACGGATGGTGGCCGGAAGCATGCCACCCGGAGGCCATGATCGGAGCACAGCCGTTGTGCCGCCATCGCGGCCGCGGGCGGCCCGAGTGTCACGGACACCACAGCCGCGTCTGGCCGTGTCGTCTCGAACCCGAGACCTGCGGCGATGTCCGCGAGCTGACACGCGCGCTGCCTGGTGCGTTGGGCGAGCCAGGGAGAAGCGACGAGGACGTCAAGCGCGGCGAGCGCGGCGCCGGCGCAGGCGGGCGCGAGCCCGGTGTCGAAGATGAAGGATCTGCCCGTGTCGATCAGGGTCTCGATCACCTCGGTGGCGCCAAGCACCGCGCCGCCCTGCGCGCCGAGCGACTTGGACAGCGTCACCGTGCGCACGACGTCGGGCTGCGCGGCGAGGCCCGCGGCGTGCACGCCGCCGCGGCCTCCGGCACCCACCACGCCGAAGGCGTGTGCCTCGTCGACGATGAGCAGGCCGCCGTACGCCCGCGCAGCGCGGTGCAACCCGGCGAGTGCTGCCAGATCACCGGTGACGGAGAAGACCGAGTCAGTGACCACGATCGCCGCCTCCTCACCCCTCGTGGCGAGAGCCTTGTCTACAGCCGCGACGTCGCCATGCGGGGTGACGACGACACGTGCGCGGGACAGGCGGCAGGCGTCGATTAGCGAGGCATGATTTCCCTCATCCGATACTACGAGCACGGATGGACCGGAGCGCACGTGCGGCCGCCGATAGCCGTCCGGTCCTTCGTCGGCGGCCGCCGCGCGGCGGCCGTTCCCGAGGGCTCCGGCGAGCGCCGTGACGACCGACAGGTTGGCGAGGTATCCGGACGAGAACACCAGGGCCGCGGGTGCACAGGCGAACCGTGCGAGGGCGGTCTCCAGCTCCGCGTGCAGCTTCGTGGTGCCGCTGACAAGCCGCGATCCAGTGGCACCGGTGCCCCACACGCGGGTGGCCGCCGTGGCCGCCGCGACGAGCGTGGGGCTGCGGCTGAGGCCCAGATAGTCATTGGAGGCGAGGTCGAGCAGGCCGTCATGGTCCGGGCTCCTGGCATGCAGGCTCCGCCGCAGCCCGGCGCGATCTCGCGCGGCCGCGGCGTCGCGCAACCGCGCGAGCGGCCCGAGCGCTGCGCCGCTGCTTCCCGCGGCGTCATCCGCAGCGGGGGGCTGCGGTGGGTCGCCCCCCTGGGCAGGCATAGTCTCGGGCATGTGCGCATCTTTCCAGCTTGGAGGGCTGCGGCGCGCTAGCGGGTGCGGTGCCGCGGGGTATTCGCCGGTGCCGGCCGCCAAGTAGCCTCCTACCGTGCCCACACTGAGCGACCTCATCCGCGGCAAGACCTCGCTTGCCGACGCCGACCTGGAGTGGCTGCACTCCCTGGTGTCGGACTGGCAGTTGCTCGCGGACCTGTCGTTCGCCGATCTCGTCCTGTGGGCTGGCCTGCGGACCGGCAACGGCTGGGTTGCCGTGGCACAGATGCGCCCGACGACTGGCCCGACCGCCTTCTACGACGACATCGTTGGCACCATTGTGCCGTCCGGCCAGCGGCCGCTGCTCGACACCGCCCGCCGTGAGGGCCGGATCTGCCGCGAGGGAGACCCCGACTGGACCGGCGGCGTGCCTGTGCGCGGTGAGACGATCCCGGTGCAGCGAGACGGCCGGATCATCGCGGTCATCGAGCGCAGCACGAACCTCAATTCGGCGCGCACCCCGAGCCGGCTGGAGCTGACCTACCTGCAAAGTGCGGACGACCTGGCGCAGATGGTTGCGGCTGGCAGGTTCCCGTTTCCCGGGGAGGAGCCCACTCTCGTGCGGTCGCCGAGGGTAGGCGACGGCCTGCTCCGCCTCGACGGCACGGGAAGGGTGGCGTACGCGAGCCCGAACGCCCTTTCCGCCTACCGGCGACTCGGTCTCGCCGCAGATCTCGTCGGGGCCGAACTTGGCCCGGTGACCGCCGCGATGTGCGATCCGGGCAAGCCGGTGGACGATTCGCTTGTCGTGGTGGCGAGCGGGCAGGCGCCACGCGAGACGGAGGTCGAGGGGAACGGCTCCGTTGTCCAGTTGCGCGCCATCCCGCTGGTGGTGGGCGACACCCGTGCCGGGGCGCTTGTGCTTGTCCGTGACGTGACAGAACTGCGCAGGAGGGAACGCGAGCTACTGAGCAAAGACGCCACGATCCGCGAGATCCATCACCGAGTCAAGAACAATCTGCAGACCGTGGCCGCATTGCTGAGGTTGCAGGCGCGCCGCATCCGGGTGCCCGAGGGACGCGCGGCGCTCGAGGAGGCGGTACGGCGGGTTGGTTCGATCGCGATCGTGCACGAGACGCTGTCCCACACGCCGGAGGATGTCATCGATTTCGATGACATAGCCGGGCGCGTCGCCATGATGGCGGCCGAAGTCGCGGCGCCTGAGGCGCGGGTCACCCCCCGGCTGGTCGGCAGGTTCGGTGCATTGCCCGCGTCGGTGGCGACACCGCTCGCGATGGTCTTGACCGAGCTCGTGCAGAACGCGATGCAGCACGGGCTCGGGCAGGGCGCGGGGACGATCCAGGTGACTGCCCGGCGCGGTCCGCAGCGGCTCGCGGTCGTGGTCGCCGACGACGGCGCAGGGCTGCCTGAGGGGTTCGACGTGACCTCATCGGCCAGCCTCGGTCTCCAGATCGTGCGGACCCTCGTGGTCGCGGAACTGGGCGGCAGGCTCGAATTCCTGCCACGGCCCGGAGGGGGTACCGAGGTCCTTGTCGACCTGCCTATGGAGATGACGCCAGCCCCGGCGCAGAGCAGTTCCGCTTGGCCCGGCATCGCCCAGGCCGGGGCCCGCGGCTCCGGCCGGACGGGCTGAGCGCGTTCAGGCGAGGGCCACAGCGGCCGCGAGCCGCGTGGGCCGGGGGGTGTCAGCGAGCACCGAGACCCGCCTGGGCGCGGCCTTCAGCGGCCGTAGGGACCCCCCGGTCATGAGCGTGCCATCGGGTACGTCATCATGTACCCGATGGCACATCAAGAAGGTGTACCGAGTACCCGGGTTCAGACGTGCGCCCGAGCGTAGGCGTTGCGGCGCTTGAGCGCCCGACGCTCATCTTCGCTTGTGCCGCCCCAGACGCCTGCGTCCTGGCCGCTCTCGAGCGCCCATCGCAGACAAGATTCGGTCACTGGGCATCGACGGCACACATGCTTGGCTTCTTCGATCTGCAACAGGGCAGGGCCCGTATTGCCGATAGGAAAGAACAACTCAGGATCCACGTCACGGCAGGCGGCGTGGTGGCGCCAGTCCATGCGGTCTACTCCTCAATGCGGCCGTTGAGCCGCCAAATGGCTCCGTGGGGTCTTCGTCCGTGCTTGTGAATCATTTCACGAAGCAGGGCACAGCTGTCGTTGCCCTCGCCAGTCGCAGGATCTCTGTGCGTCGAGCAAAGGCGCCACCGCAAGCGGTCGCATAAGCTGCCATGCGGTCCGTGTCCGCGGCTACCACTTTGCGATCGTGCTTGACGGCGCGGCCATGTTCCCCGTGCCTTGCATCGTTAAAGAGCCTCTCAAACGCTAGCGATCAAGCGCAAGAGGTTTGAGCAAACGTTCAGGTGATTTCGATGTCAGATGAGTCACATCTCGAAGTGTGGCACATGCCGGGGGGCCGCGGCCCACAGCAACACGTCAGAAAGTGAAACCGCTCGTGTCAGGCGGGTTAACGCGGCAAGCACGCTGGGTGACATCAACGTGCGGGACGCCGGCCAGCCGTGTGTGACGGCGGCGAGCGGCGACCGTAGGAACCGGTGGCCCCGAAGGCGGCCGCGGGGAACCAGTGGCGCGGCGCCGCCCTGACTATGCCACGACCCGCAGCGCGTCAGGTATTGACCGGAACGTCATGCACTCGCTTTCGCCGACATATTCACCGTCCACCTGGCAGGCGATGGGCCGTCTGGAGCGCAGTGTGATCTCCGCCTGGTCGTGCAGGCTCACCACGTGCCGCCCGGACGGCGGACGGCTGTGGTTGCCGATCATCTGACGCAGCGCGTCAAGTGTCCCGAGAGTGCGCAGCCGCCGCAGCGCGAACACATCGAGACCGGTATCGAATCCCGCGCATGGATTCGGGTCCACGGGACGGCTGCCCAGGTAGGTCCAGGGCGACGTATTGGACACAATGCAGATGAACAGCGGGCCGATCGGCGGGTGGCCGTCCCGTTCCAGGGTGAGCGCCGGGTTGCGGCGGTCGGTCACCGCATAGAAATGCCGCACCGCGGTCCAGAGGTAGAGCGCAGGCGATGCCGGGCGGCCATGGGCCCGATGTCCCTCCACGGCACGGATGACCTCAGCATCGAGGCCGAGCCCGCCGCTGAACGTGAAATACCTGTCCCCGGCCATGCCAAGGCCGATTCGGCGCTGGCGTCCCTGCTGAATGGCGTCGAGGATCGCTCCGGTCGCGTCAATCGGGTCGGTCGGCAGGCCCAGGGTGCGGACGAACACGTTCGCGCTGCCACCAGGAATGGGCGCCAGAGCAGGCAACCGCACGGCATCCGGCCGGCCATCGCCGCTCGCCTCGCACCTGGTGCCGCTCGCAGGCCCAGCGCGGCTCGCAGGCCCGGTGCCGCTCGCCGCGGGTGCGGCGCCGTCGCGGCGCGTGCCGCCGCTGCGCGGACCGTGCTCGCCGCGGGCACGGAGGATGCCATTGACGACCTCGTTGATCGTTCCGTCCCCGCCGAGCGTGATCAGCAGCTCGTGGCCGTCAGCCGCCGCTTCACTGGCCAGGTCGGCAGCGTGGCCCCGATAGCGTGTGTGCACCACCTCCAGCTTGACGACGGATGCCAGGGCCCGCACGATGACGTCCCGGCGAGGCGCGGTCGTGGAGGTGGCGCGGGGATTGACGATCAGGATCGCTCGCACGCGCCTAGGGTAGCTATGCCGGGAGGATTCCAGAATATGCGGGAACGTCCAGCGACCTTGATCGGCGCGGCGGCCGTCCAGGCCGCCGAGTCACTTGGCGTGCTCGCTGCCACCGTGATCACGGGAATCGATACGGCCCTGGGCCGGTCGTATCAGGTCAGCAGCGGGATCGCGCTGACCGTCATCGGCCTCGGCACCGCGGTCACGCTCGCGGGCGTCGCGGCCGGCCTGGCACGGCGGCGCCGGTGGAGCCGTACGCCGGCCCTGCTCACCCAGCTGTTCTGCGGAATCGTGGCCATCTACCTGATCCAGGGGCACCGCTACGGGTGGGGAGTGTCCCTCATCCTGCTCGCCGTGATCGGATTTGCCCTGCTGCTTGCCCCGCCCACACTGCGCGCGATCACGGGCGAGCCAAGCAGCCCGCACGGCTCAGCGCGCAGCAAGGACACGTCGAAATAGCTCCCTGACGGCTGCCCGAGTGGATCACCACTTCCAGGTAAGACCCGCCCACCCGAGGGGGCCTTGCCCCAGTGACGATCTTGCCAGGTTGTCAAGGGGTTCGGTTAGGGGTGAACGCCGTTCTGGGGATAACCGTGCGGGTGTGTCCTCGCCTGTGGAAATCGGCCTCCTGGCTCGTGTCCTCCTGATCCCCGCAGATCCGCTGATAGTTCGCGCCGCGCAGCCGTTAAGGAGAATTTTGGGTTGCCGGTGCCTGGGGAGTCGCCCCCGAGCCGGGGCTCAGTCCTCCGCGGTCAGGCCCTCGCGTAGCTGTGCCAGTGTGCGCGCCAGCAGCCGGGACACATGCATCTGCGAGATGCCAAGCTCGGCCGCGATCTGAGATTGGGTCATGTTGCCGAAGAACCGGAGCAGCAGGATCCTCTTCTCGCGCGGGGGCAGGCGTTCGAGCAGCGGCTTGAGCGACTCGCGGTATTCGACGCCTTCGAGCGCGTCATCCATGAT
This sequence comes from uncultured Actinomycetota bacterium, assembly GCA_963851085.1. Lineage (GTDB taxonomy): Bacteria > Actinomycetota > Actinomycetes > Streptosporangiales > Streptosporangiaceae > DATFVJ01. The sequence continues at coordinate 32,281 of CAWKNX010000010.1, forward strand.
GCCCAGCGAGTCAGCGACGGCTGGCGCATCCTCGTCGCCCGAGTCCGGCGCGTCGAGCGACACCGTCGAGTACGCGTTGGCCGACTCAAGGCCTTCGAGCACGTCCTCTTCGCTCATCTGCAAGTGGGCGGCGAGTTCGCTCACCGTCGGCGCCCGCCCCTCGCGCTGCGCCAGGTCACCGATGGCCTTGGTGAGCGCGAGTTTGAGCTCCTGGAGGCGGCGCGGAACGCGGACCGCCCAGCCCTTGTCACGGAAGTGGCGCTTGATCTCGCCGACGATCGTCGGCGTGGCGTAGGTCGAGAACTCAACGCCGCGCGCGAGGTCGAACCGGTCGATGGACTTGATGAGCCCAATCGTCGCGACCTGCGTGAGGTCGTCGAGCCATTCACCCCGGTTACGGAACCTGCGGGCCAGGTACTCCACGAGCGGCAGGTGGAGTTCTACCAGTTCGCCGCGCACCTGCTGGCGCGCGGGATCGCCGACGGGCAGCACGGCGAGCTGCTCGAACAGTTCCCGGGCCCGCACCCGGTCAGGAACCGCGTGCTCGGTTTTGGCAGTCACGGCGTGGCTCTCGTGCCTTACCCGTCCCGCGAGGTATCGCGGCTTTTCTGCAAGACGATCGTGACCTTCTCGTCGGGTCCCACGTGGGCATCGACCTTCCCCGCAAGCGCGGCGAGCACCGTCCAGGCGAAGGTGTCACGTGCCGGTGGCCGTCCCTTTTCCGCCAGCACGGAGACCGCGACTGTCATGGAGTGCGTGTCAAGCTCAAATTCGCATTCAAGGCTGGCCCCAGGCAAGGCCTGGGGGAGCAGCATCGCGCACGCCTCGTCGACGGCGATGCGGAGATCCTCGATCTCGTCGAGGGTGAAATCCAGCCGCGCCGCCAGGCCGGCGGTGGCGGTGCGCAATACCGACAGGTACGCACCCTCGGCTGGCATGCGGACAGTCACGACATCTTTCGGCGCGTGATCACCGGTTCCGGCCGCGTGTGCTGCCGTGGCAGTCGCCGCGGCAGGCCGGTCGGCGGTTTTCTCGGTCACGGCCCTCCTCCTGGACGTCGCTGAAGTCGCGGCGTGCTGCTTGCAACCTACCGCCGGAGCAGGGATGCACAGACACGGCGCGCGCGATTACTACCCGGGAACTCCATTCTAGTGGTGTCCGGAGGCGCGGGTTCACCTGTGCAAATGGCATAAATCGACCGGGACAGGCGCCGATCAGGCGAACGGGACCTTACCGACCGACGGGATCCGTGTGCGCCGGCTCGCGGCCAGGCCGCAGATGAATCACGCCGCGGCGCGCAGGAGACCTCGTGCCCGCGCACCGCGGCGCGATGGCCGCGCTCTTCTGCGCCTCAGCTCTTGGTCTCCCAGAAGATCTTCGAAATCTCGTCGATCTTGGCGAGCAGCTCATCGGCCTGCGCCACGTCGGCGCTGCCCTTGGTTCCGGCTGCCCCAGCCAGCTTGGTCGCCTCGTTGAACAGCTGGTGCAGATGGGGGTACTTCTCGAAGTGCGGTGGCTTGAAGTAGTCGGTCCACAGCACCCAGAGATGATGCTTGACGAGCTCGGAGCGCTGCTCCTTGATTACCAGTGCGCGGGTGCGGAACTCCGGGTCGCTGTTCTGCTGGTACTTCTCGCAGATCGCCTTGACGGACTCGGCCTCGATCCGGGCCTGCGCCGGCTCATAGATGCCGCACGGCAGATCGCAGTGCGCGTAGGCGGTGGCCTTCGGCTCGAGGAGACGTGTGAGCAGCCTCATCGATTCCCTTCCTCGTGTCGGATCATCGGTCCAGGAATCTGACACTACCCCGTCGTGGCCGACGAAATCGGAGGAGGTCCAGGCAGCCCCGCGGCCGGCGGCGGCACGGCCGGGGCCAGGGTCAGTCCTGGTCGCCCGGGCGGAGTTCGTAGCGGGGATTGTAGATCGTTCGCTCGCCCCTGATGACGGTCATCCGCCCCTGGGCGATGATGTTCCTGCCGGGGCGGACGCCCGCGATCTGACGGCGGCCGAGCCAGATGAGCCGGACGGACGCGCTGCCGTCCCACAGGTCCGCGACCAGTGCCCGGCTGCTGCCACGGGGCCGGATCGTGACTGTGCGCAGCGTCCCGGCGACACATACGGTGGTCCTGTCGGCGCAGTTGGCGACCGGGATCGCGCCGGACTCGGCAATTTCGGCCTGGAGATCTTCCGCATGGAGGGAATCGGCCGTGGCTGTCATCCGCCGCAGCACCCGGCTCATGGCACGTCGCAGCACCCGGTCAGCTGGCATGATCCCGCCGGCCGCCCGGCTCGCCCACCGGGCCAGGCCCGCCCATCTTGCCTGGCTCGCCGGGCCCGTCCCGCCCGCCCATCTTGCCTGGCTCGCCGGGCCCGTCCCGCCCGCCCATCTTGCCTGGCTCGCCGGGCCCGTCCCGCCCGCCCACCGTGCCCAGTTCGCCCGGTCCGGCCGGCACGCCATACCCGGCCACATGAGCCCTGGCGGACCTCATCTGGTACGGAACAGCGGCCACGACGACGCCGGGCTGGAAGAGGAGCCTGCTCTTCAGCCGCAGCGCACTCTGGTTGTGCAGCAGTTGCTCCCACCAGTGGCCAGGCACGTACTGCGGGAGGTAGACGGTCACGATGTCGCGCGGGCTTTCCCTGCGCACGCGTTTGACGTACTCGATGACCGGGCGGGTGATCTCCCTGTACGGGGAGGCCACGACCGTCAGCGGCACCGGGATCCCACGGCGGTCCCATTCCCGTTCGAGTGCGGCGGTCTCGTTCCTGTCCACGTCGACGGTGACCGCCTCGAGGTGGCTCGGCCGGGTGGCACGCGCGTAGGCGAGCGCGCGCAGCGTGGGCAGGTGCAGCTTGGACACAAGCACGATGGCCCGGTTGCTCGCCGGGAGGGTGACCGGCACGTCGTCGGGCGCGGCGAGTTCGATGGCGGCGTTGGCGTAGTGGTCGTGGATGCCGCGCATGGTGAGCCAGATGAGCGGCATGGCGACCACGACGATCCAGGCGCCGCTCGCGAACTTGGTGGCGAGCACGATCACCAGCACGATGGCTGTGAAGGTGGCGCCGATCGTGTTGATCACCCGGGTGCGGATCATGTGCTGTCGTGCCGCCGGGTCGGTGGTGGCGCGCAGGAGACGGTTCCAGTGCCTGATCATCCCGCTCTGGCTGCAGACGAACGACACGAAGACGCCGATGATATAGAGCTGGATCAGCCGCGTCGGCGAGGCGTTGAAGGCCACGATGAGCAAGATCGCGAATCCCGACAGCAGCAGGATCCCGTTGCTGAATGCCAGCCGGTCGCCGCGGGTCCGCAACTGCCGCGGCAGATACCCGTCCCTGGCCAGGATCGACGCCAGCACGGGGAAGCCGTTGAACGCGGTGTTCGCGGCGAGCACCAGGATCACGGCGGTCACGAACTGAAGTACGTAGAACAGCGGCGAGCCCGAGCCGAACACCGCGCGGCCGACCTGCGCGATCACCGTGCGGGGGGTCTGGCCGGCGGGCAGCCCGACCAGATCCTGCGGCGTGCCCGCGTGCACATGGCTGGCCAGCGCCAGCGCCGTCACCCCGGCGAACATGGACACCGCGATGACGCCGAGCAGCGCAAGGGTGGTGGCCGCATTCTTGCTCTTGGGTTTCTTGAAGGCGGGCACCCCGTTGCTGATCGCCTCCACTCCCGTCAGAGCCGTGCAGCCCGACGAGAACGCGCGAAGCAGCAGGAACGCCAGGAGCAGGCCGCCGTAGGTGTGGGCTGACTTGATCTGGTAGCTGGCGCTCTCCGCGCGCAGCCCCTGGTGCGTGCCCAGCCGGATGGCGCCCCACACGATCATCAGTCCGACCACGCCGATGAAACAGTAGGTCGGGATCGCGAACGCGGTGCCCGATTCCCTCGTGCCACGCAGGTTCATCACCGCGATCACGGCCACCACCAGGACGGACAACTCCGTGACATGGGCGTCAAGTACCGGGAACGCCGAGGCCAGGTTCGCCATGCCCGACGAGACTGAGACGGCGACGGTGAGCGTGTAGTCGACCATCAGGGCGCTGGCCACCGCGAGCCCCACCCGCGGTCCCAGGTTGGTGGCGGCGATCTCGTAGTCGCCGCCACCGGACGGGTAGGCATGTACGTTCTGCCGGTAGGAGGCGACGACCACCAGCATCAGCACCCCGACGCCGAGGGCTACGTAGGGCGTGAAGTGAAGAAGAGCCAGGCCGCCCGCGGACAGCACGAGCAGGATCTCCTCGGTCGCGTACGCGACGGACGACAGCGCGTCGCTGGCGAACACCGGCAGCGCGATCCTCTTGGGCAGCAGCGTGTGACCCAGGTTGCCGCTGCGCATGGGCCGGCCAACCAGGAGACGTTTGCCCACGCCGAAGACTGAGGCCACGCCAGGCATGCTAAGTCCGCCAGCCTAACGGTCGCACCATTCACCTGGGCCGGCCCTCAATATTGTGCTGTAGTGCCACGGCACGCACCGCGGTGACCACGTGGCGCGGTGACCGCCGCGGCCGGGGACTGGCACCTGGAGGTGAGGCGTGCGCTGGCCGTTGTGGCGGGTCGCCGTGGCCGAGCAGTCCATGGAGCCGGTGCTGCTGGCTGGTGACTGGCTGCTCGTGCTAAGGACCAGACGCGTGCGCGCTGGGCAGGTTGTCGTGGCCGGTCACCCACGGCGGCCGGGCATGCTCCTGGTGAAGCGGGCGGGCCGGCGCACCCCCGACGGATGGTGGCTTGAATCCGATAACCCGAACGGCGGTGCGGTGGACAGCCGGGCCTTCGGTGCGGTGCCCGAGCACCTGATCGAGGGCCGGGTGCTGCTGCGCTATTGGCCACTGCGCCGCAGTGTCGGGTAACGCCGGAGGCCCCGGCCCCCGTTCGGGGCGGGGCCTACGCGCCTGGCGCGTTCCGCAGGCGGACGGTATCAGGCGCCCTTGACCGGTATGTCTTGCAGGCCGATGAGTTCCTTGGCCTCTTCAGCGGGCAGCCGGACCGCTTGCGCCCAGTAGTAGATCAGCAGGCTGAAAACCGCGATGACCAGGATGTCCCACCACAGGTGCAGGTGGCCGGCGGAGTAGGTACCGAAGGTGCCCTGCCAGGAGATAACGCCAATGCCGATCAGGTAGACCGGCAGCCACGACGCGGCCCGCCACTGGGCCCGATCGAACTGGGGCAGCCGCCGGTTGAGCTTGAGCGCGGTGTTGAGCCCGATGATGATGTAGCCGAGCACGATGGCCGCGCCGAGCCGCCACAGCGTGGGCCAGCCACTCCAGTAGATGATCAGGCTCGCGAAGATGAACGCGAGCGGTGCCCAGAAGCCGGCGGCGCCGAGCCGGAACGGCCGCGGCGCGTCCGGAGTCTGCTTGCGTAGCGCGCCGAGGGCGAGCGGGGCTCCGGCGTACATCAGCACGGTGGCCGAGGTGATGAAGCTGACCAACTGGTGCCAGCTCGGGAACGGCAGGAAGAGGATAAGGCTCATCACGAAGGTGAAGAGCAGCCCGAACCACGGCACGCCGCGGCGGTCGGTGCTCTCGAAGATTTCTGGCACGTAGCCGTTGCGGGACAGGCCGTAGGAGATCCGCGATGTGGAGGTGACGTAGATCAGGCCGGTGCCGCTGGGGGAGATGACGGCGTCGATGTACACGATCGTGGCGAGCCAGCCGAGGCCGATCAGGGAGGCCAGGCCGGCGAACGGCCCGCCGTCCCCGGTGAAGCTCAGCTTGGCCCAGCCGTGTGCGAGCGCGGACCCTGGCAGCGCCCCAATGAAGACGACTTGCAGCAGGAGGTAGATGATGGCACCCAGGATCATCGCGCCGATGATGGCCCGCGGGATGTCCCGCTGCGGGTTGCGGGCCTCGCCGGCTAGCTGGTCGGCCTGTTCGAATCCGAGCAGCGCGAACGCCACCCCAGCGGTGCTGACGGCCGCGAACACGCCCTTGGCGCCGTACGGAGCGAAGCCGCCGTGGGCACCGAAGTTGCTGCCGTGGAAGTGCGTCGACGCGAACACGATGATGATGAGCACCGGGACGAAGATCTTCCACCACGTGAAGGTGCTGTTGGTGTGCGCCAGCCAGCGGACGCCGAGGAAGTTGATGAGGGTGAAGATCGCCATCAGACCCACGGCGATCGCATATCCGGCGGCCGTGAGCTGGTCCTTGTTGACGCCGCTGGGATGGGTCAGCCACGTCAGGTGCACCGATCCGTAGGAGAGTATGGCGAGGACCTCGATCGGCGCCACCGTGACCGCCTGCAGCCAGGAGAACCAGCCGAACGACGCCCCGGCGACGCTGCCGAAGGCGTAGTGCGGAAACCGCCCGGTCCCGCCGGAGACCGGGTACATCGCGCCCAGTTCGGCGTGGATGAGGGCGAGGACGATGAAGACGAGGGCGGTGCCGACCCAGGCTATAAGCGCGGCGGTTCCGGCGGCCTGCGCAGCGAGGAGCGCGCTCAATAGCCAGCCGGAGCCGATGATCGATCCCTCGGACGCCCAGGCCAGGCCGATCGGCCCGACTTGCCGTTTGAGGCCATGTTCGGCGACCGGCGCGGACGGCGCGACTACTGATTCACTTGCCATGATCAGGCCTTTCTCCCGATCGTGCATGTGCAGCATGCTCGCGCGAGGGTCTGAGCTCCCGCGAGGGTGACGTCATCGTAAGGATCCGGCCTTCCCCGAAGCAGTGTTCACTCGACGCCATTTCGATAACGCATGTCACAAACCAGCAGGTGAGCCGATGTGTCATACGCGTTGTCTACAACTGATCCCGGCCTGGCGCTAGTAGGCAGCCGCACCTTCTGATCGTGCCCGGCAGGGCGGCGTGACCTGAGGGTTTTCCGGGGGTTCAGGCTGTCCGAGACCTGGGGTGCGCCCAGCCCGACACCGTGTCCCCGGGGGCCAGGATCGCGCCGATCTCGGTGGGTCTTCGACTGGGTCGGGCCCCAGATCGGGCGGATGACCTGCGGGCGCCCGGTTAAAGACCTTGGCCCCATGGCACGGGCACGACGGCCTTAGCGCAAAGTCCTGCGGCCCTTGGTGTTGGGGCTGGACGGGCTTAGCGTTTCAGATGATGGACAGAAAGGGAGTGTGCGCCATGCCTGGAATCGTTGTCGGTGTTGACGGCTCCGATCAATCGCGACACGCGCTGGAATGGGCGATCGGCGAGGCCGCGCTGCACGGCGCACCGCTCGAGGTCGTCGCCGTGCATCAAGTAGCGGTTGACGCCTGGGGTCTTGCTCCGATGCACTTGCCAGCCGATGTGCACGAACGTGAGCAGGTGCGTGCCGCCGCGCAGCAGATGGTGGACAAGGCCGTCGCGCAGGCCGGAGCCAAGCGCCCGCCATCGGTGCAGGTCAAGGCCATCAGCGGCATTCCCGCCGAAGTGCTCGTCGACGTGTCGCGCGACGCTGATCTGCTGGTCCTCGGCCCCCGCGGTGCGGGCGGATTCGGGCAGTTGCTGCTCGGCTCGGTGACCAGCCAGGTCGTCCACCACGCCTCGTGCCCCGTCACCATCGTGCCGACCAGGAAGCACAGCTGACCACGCCCAGGCACTGGCACCGCGGACCGCCGACGCCGCGGACACTCCCGAACCGCTTCGCTGACGTGGCTTCCCTGCTGCGATGAGCCGCCAAAGGCCCAGCTTGCGGCGGGCCACCGGGCCGCGGGGCGTGGCATTGAGCACGGCTGGTGTGCCAGTCACCTCGCCGTGTCTGCCGGGCGCGCCTGGCCAGGGCGCCGCGTGACCAATAGCGCCATGCCGGGTCCGCCTGTGATACGGGTGTGCTCAGCCGGGGACGACCGCGGTTGCCCCACCATCGTCGCCGCGCTGCCGTCTCGCCCGATAGGCGGCGACGTTGGACCGGCTCGCGCATCTGTCCGAGCAATAGCGCTTGGACCGGTTGGTGGTCGTGTCGAGGAACGCGGCGTTGCACGAGGTGGCCTGGCAGAGCCCGAGCCGTTCGGTGCCGAGATCGGTGGCGAGTACCGCCAGGCCCATGACCGCTCCCGCCGCGTACTTGTCCGCGACCGAGCCGCTCTCGGTGAGGTGCAGATGCCAGCGCTGGCCGTCGTGCCCGGAGATCTGCGGGTGGATCGGGTGCTGGATCAGCAGGGCGTTGAGCATCTCCACTGCTTCGGCGCCGTCACCCTCGGCCGACGCGGTGAAGATCTTCCGCAGCTCCGCACGGAGTTGCCGCAGCGCGTCGAGATCGTTGCGGGTCGCGCGCACATTCAGGTGCGGCCGGTCGGCGACGAGGACGCGCAGCGCGTCAAGGTCGCGCAGGTCATCGCGATCCGGGTAGGCGGGATCGCAGGTATTGACCAGTCGTACCGCCAGTTCGGCGTAAGAGCTGAGATCCACTCCCGATCCTTACCTGCGGGGGTCTCTTTTAACGTTGGGTAAGACGTGCATCCGGTTATTGAGTATTACACATCGGGCGGCAGGAGGGAGCGAAACGCGGGGTCGCGCGCAGCGGCCGCGGTGAGCTGTCCGGCCGGTGCCCAGGCGCACGGCGGACGGTGCTGTGCCCCCCGCGCCCTCCGCGGCAGTCGCGGTGCGGCAATCGCCGCCGGCTGGGCCGGGCCGGGCGCGGCCCAGCAACCGCGGATACGTTCCCGATGAAGCGACGTGCGACAATAAACTTGCGGGTGGACCCCCGTATACCGAGACGACCGCGTCCTGCCGGGCGAGACGGGCACCACTGATCCGGCCCCAGGCCAGCGGCGTCTACCCGCCAGTTCTCTGACATCAGGGGTCGCTGTGGCATGCCAGCAGGTTTCAGAAGATCAGTCAGCTCAATCCAGTCAGGAGCCAACGTCGCCGGCTGCGATCTACGACTCGGATCCGGCGTTCGCGCTGCACCGGGGCGGCAAGATCGAGGTGCGCCCGACCGTGCAGGTGCGGGACGCGGCGGCGCTGTCCCTTGCCTATACCCCCGGTGTCGCGCGCGTGTGCACCGCGATCGCGGACGATCCGGCGCTCGCCTACGACTACACCTGGGTGGCGGGCACCGTGGCGGTCGTTTCTGATGGATCCGCCGTGCTTGGTCTCGGCGACATCGGGCCGGCCGCCGCGATGCCCGTGATGGAGGGCAAGGCGCTGCTGTTCAAGCAGTTCGCCGGCGTGGACGCCGTTCCGCTCTGCCTTGCCTGCACCGATGTGGACGACCTCGTCGATACCGTGGCCAGGCTCGCGCCCTCGTTCGGCGGGATCAACCTGGAGGACATCAGCGCGCCGCGCTGCTTCGAGGTCGAGGCACGGTTGCGCGACCGGCTCGACATCCCGGTGTTCCACGACGACCAGCATGGGACCGCGATCGTCGTGCTCGCCGCGCTGCGCGGCGCGGCGGCATTGACCGGCAGGCGGCTCAGTGAGATCAGGGCGGTGGTGGCTGGCGCGGGCGCGTCGGGCGTGGCGGTCACCAGGATCCTGCTGTCCGCCGGCATCGGCGACATCGTGGTCGCGGACAGCAAGGGCCTGATCTACGAGGGCAGGGACGGGCTGAACCCGATCAAGGCGGCCCTCGCGCGCGAGACGAACAAGGCCGGTCTCGCAGGCTCCACCGAGGAGGCGCTGCGCGGCGCGGATCTGTTCATCGGGCTGTCCGGGGCGACCGTCTCCGAGCATGCCATCGCCGCGATGCGCCGCGACGCGATCGTTTTCGCGCTGTCGAATCCCGACCCCGACGTCGATCCGGTGGCCGCAGGCAGGCACGCGCGGGTGGTTGCCACCGGACGCAGCGACTTCCCCAACCAGATCAACAACGTGCTCGCCTTCCCCGGCGTGTTCCGCGGCGCGCTCGACGTCAGGGCCACCAAGATCACGGAGGGCATGAAACTCGCCGCTGCCGACGCCATCGCCGCCCTTGCCGGCGGCGATCTCGCGGCGGATTACGTGATTCCAGGCCCGTTCGACGAGCGCGTGGCCCCGGCCGTGGCCGCCGCGGTCGCCACGAGCGCACGCGTGGACGGAGTTGCCCGCCGCTGACAGTCATGTCAAGGCCTGTCCTGATACGTGAATCGGCCGATTCCCATCCAGCAGCGAGCGGCCACCACCACAGGCGGGGGGATCCCGGGGGGTGGTCCCCCCCGGGGCAATACAGTCTTAACGGCTCACGCGCGGTATCACGAGCCTCTCGCTGCGCCGCCGTGCGGCGGGGCTCGCGGTGCCCACCGGTTACGGTCCTGCGCTGCGCCGCCGCACAGCGAGCTTGCGCGGCAGGTGGCACGATCCTGCGGCGGCGGGACCGTACCCGGCGCGCCCGCAGCCTGGCGTCCGCGGTCGCGGAGGAAGCCCGGGCAGCCGAAGGCGTCACCCGCCTCCGCCGCGCCGCCTGGCGAGGCAGGGTGACATTTTTATGTCACGCTCCTATCATGGACGCATGTCGCGCACCACGTTCCGCCTCGACGAGGATCTCCTCGCAGAGGCGAAGGCGTATGCGGCGCGCCAGCACCGAAGCCTCAACTCGGTCATGGAGGACGCGCTGCGCTACCTGCTCGCGACCGCGCGCGAGCTGAAAGACCGCCCCCCTGCCGAGGTGATCACATACGGCGGGAGCGGGCTCCAGCCCGGCGTCGACCTGAGCCCCGCAGGCATCAAGGCGATCCTCGAAGACGCGGACATCGAGCACTTCCGTGAGGTGACGGCCGATGAGGCTCGTCGACACGAACGTCCTGATCTACGCTCACCGGCGTGAGTCGGACCGCCATCGCGAATACCGCGACTGGGTGGGGGCGATGATCAGCGGGCCGACGCCCTACGCGGTCTCGGATTTCGCCGTCAATGGTCTGGTACGCGTGGTCACAAACCGGCGCGTGTACCGTGATCCAACCCCATTGGATCGTGCGCTGGCGTATGCGGACGAGATCCGGCATCAGCCGCACGCCGTCGTCGTGAACCCGCAGGAGCGCTTCTGGCCGATCTTCATGGAACTGTGCCGGAAGATCGGGGCGTCGGGAAACCTGATCCCCGATGCGTATCTGGCCTCGCTATCCATCGAGCACGGCTGCGAACTGATTTCGACCGACGGGGACTTCGCGCGGTTCGCTGGGCTCCGGTGGCGGCACCCGCTGGACTGACGCGGCCACCGGCGACGCTCGTGACACCGCACGTGAGCCGTTCGGGACAGGGCTTGACAGGTCCGTCAGCGGCAGGCAACTCCGTCCGCGCACGCGCTCGTGGCGACCGCGGCGGCCACGGCGGGGCCACCGGCCCGCCGGGCGGGGCGGCGAATGATGCGGCGGCGGGTCGGCAGGCCACTGCAGCGGACCGGGCGTGCCCGCATGTAGTGTCCGGTGCATGTTTGCTGTCACCGCTGCGCGGTTCGACCGGGACGAGCCGCTGAATGGGCTCGAGCTTGGGGAGCGGCCGGAGCCCGTGCCCGAATCCGGCTGGACGACCGTCACGGTGAGGGCCACCTCGCTCAACCACCATGATCTTTGGACCCTGCGTGGTGTCGGGGTTCCCGAGAAGCCGGCTGCCGATCGTGCTCGGCTGCGACGCGGCAGGGACAGACGAGGAAGGCAACGACGTCGTGGTGCACGCGATCATTGGCGATGCGGACGCCGGCGGGGGAGACGAGACCCTCGACCCCGGCCGATCGCTGCTATCCGAGCGCTACGACGGGACCTTCGCGGAGCGTGTCGCCGTGCCACGGCGCAACCTGCTGCCCAAGCGGCCGGCCTGTCCTTTGCCGAGGCAGCCTGCCTGCCGACCGCGTACCTGACCGCATACCGGATGCTGTTCAGCAAGGCCGGCCTCGAGCCTGGTGCGACCGTGCTCGTCCAGGGAGCCGGCGGCGGCGTGGCTACGGCCCTCATCCTGCTCGGCAGGGCCGCCGGTTTCCGGGTCTGGGCCACCAGCCGCACCGAGGCGAAACGTGACCGCGCGCTCGGCCTTGGCGCGGACCAGGTCTTCCCGCCGGGTGCGCGGCTGCCCGAGCGCGTCGACGCGGTGATGGAGACCGTCGGCGAGGCGACCTGGGCCCACTCGCTCAAGTCGCTGCGGCCGGGTGGCCGTATCGTGATCTCCGGTGCCACCAGCGGTGCTGTACCGCCCGCCGACCTGAACCGGGTGTTCTTCCTTCAGCTCTCGGTGGTCGGCTCGACCATGGGCACCAGGGACCAGCTCGGCCGGCTGCTGCGCTTCTGTGCGCAGACGGGAGTGCGGCCGCTGATCGACGCCGAAGTGCCGCTTTCGCGCGCACGCGACGGGTTCTCCGCGATGCTGGCAGGCGAGCTTTTCGGGAAGATCGTTTTTACCCTGTAGCGTCGTTTCCGCCGCCCGCTTCACCGGGGGCAGTGCCGGTGGGAGCATCGGCACCGGGACCGGCGTCAGCCGGAACAGTCCCGTTGGCGGCGCTGTCACTGTCAGGTGCCGCCGCGGCGCTGCTGTCGTGGGGCGTGCCCGCGCCGGTGTCGTCCGTGCTGCTCGCGGACTCGCGTCCGGGCACGGCACCACCCGTACCGCCAGCACTGTCATCAGCGGATTCGCCGGAACCCGGCTCCTCGCACTGCGGCTTGACGAGGCCGAAGACCTCGGTGCGGATCCGCTGCAGGGCGTCCTCCAGGATGGACCGCAGGTCATCCACGGCACCCTCGCCGAGCGCACCGGCCTGCCGCATGGCCCGGCGCACCTCGTTCCCGAACTCCCTGGCCAAGGTCTCGAAGTCGCGGCCGCCTCCGGCGTCAGGCCGGTGCCTCCGGCCTGGCCAGTCAGTCCAGCTGGTCCAGTTACCCCAGTCCTGCCAGCCGGGTCCGCCCCACTCGGCGCCGACCCGCTCTTCCGCCTCGCGCGGAGCCCGTCCCTGACCTTCCCCAGGTGCCTCGCTGCGGGCCTGGCGCAGTTCCTCACGGACCTGCCGTGCCCGCTCGCGCGCCTCCTCACGCGTCCGGTGCGCCTGCTCCTGCGCCGAGCGTTTGGTCTCCCTGTGCACCTCACGTGTCGCCCAGGTCAATTCCTCGCGCAGGCTGCGTACCGTCTCCCTGACGTCCTCCTTGACCTCACGGGCGATACCGCTCACCGATTCGGTGATCTCCCGCTCCAGGTCGTCGAGTTCGTCGAGCCTGCGGTTGATCTCTTCGCGGCCCTTGTCCGTGATCCGGTAGATCTTGCGGCCGTCCTCTTCGTCGTGAGTCAGCAGGCCCTCCTCCTCGAGCCGGGCGAGGCGGGGGTAGATCGTGCCTGGCGATGGCGCGTAAACGCCCATGAAACGGTCCTGGAGGAGCCGGATCACCTCATACCCGTGCCTGGGCGCCTCGTCGAGCAGCTTGAGCAGGTATAGCCGCAGCCGCCCGTGTCCGAACACAGGGCTCATCGTGCCTCCTCCGTGCCGACGCGGGACCGCTCCTGGCCCGCGGGCGGGTTCCGCCGCAGCAGTGTCACCGCTCCGGACACTGTGCTGACGGACAGCCGGCCGTCACCGGCTCCGAGTGTTCCAGCCAGGCCGGCGGCACCTGGCTTGCGGCTGCTTTCGAGCTCTTCGAACGCGGACTCCACGGGGCCTGAGCTGGAGCGGAGGTCGACATCGGCGCTGACGGTGTGGGGCAGCCGCATCGCCACATCACCGGACACCGTCGCCGCGTGCACCGACGCGGCCGGCGCGAGGTCCACGTCGGCGGTGATCTTGCCGTTGACCGTCTTGGCCTCCAGGCGTCCGAGCGACCCACCTGCGATGGTCAGATCACCTGACACCGTCTTGAACGCCACGTCGCCGCCGACATCCTGCGCCTCGAGGTCGCCCGATACGGTATTCGCGTCCAGGTTGCCGGTGACGCCGTCCATGGTGATACCGCCGGACACACTCTTGATCGACGCCCGGGCGGCCATCCCGGAGACGAGCGCGGTGGCGTTCACGACGCCAAGCTGAAGCGGGCAGTCCTTCGGCACGGTCACGGCGACCGTCGCGGAGTGCCGCTGCGGGCGCAGCCAGCCGAGCAGGCCGTCCCAGGTCAGGTCCTCGTATGTGATGGTCAGGATGCCGGCCTCATGGGTGACCAGCAGTGGCTGGCCAGAGACCGCTTCGACGTCGAGGCGGGGTGTGTCCTCCGCGGCGAGGACCGCGACAGAGCCGGATATCAGCCGGATCCTGAGGGCGACCACGCCGTCGAAGGTCAGGCTGGTCGGCGTGTCGATCGTCCACCGCGGCATCGCAGGCTCCCTTCAAACGGTGGCGCGCTCGCCAAGGGGAGCGCCATCTGTGAATACGATATATCGCGTTCACCAAAAGTCAAGATGTATCTCGATCGCGGCGGCACCGGGCCGCGCCAGCCCTGGCGCCGCCCAGTGCCGCCGCCCGCTGGGCAAACCCGACCCCGGCGGGTGGCCGGGGCCGGCTGGGGCCGCCCCCGGTCACGCGCCGGGGTCACTCCTCGTCGTCAAGCCGGGCGAGCCAGGTGGCCAGGCGCTCCACCGGATCCTCGAACCCGGGATTGAGATCGACGAACTCGCGCAGCCGTTCGGCCAGCCACCACAGGCTCACCTGCTCGTCGCCGCGCCGCTCGGCGAGTTCCTCGATGCCGCGATCGGTGAAGTACATGTCAGCCCGCGGCGCCCGCCCCGGGGGCGAAGGCCGCCTCCAGAAGCGCACGCTGTTCCGCCGCGTGCATGGTCGCGGAGCCCACCGCGGGGGCTGAACTCGCCTGCCGTGACACCCGGGCGATGGCCCTGCCGAGATGGGCGGGAAGCTTGAGCCCGACCGTCGGCCACGCGCCCATGTTGGCCGGCTCGTCCTGCACCCAGACGAGTTCCCGCGCCTGCGGGTAGGCGGCGAGACTTGCCTTCAGCTCGTCGATCGGGAACGGGTACAGCCGTTCGACCCGCGTGATCGCCGTCGTCTGGTCACCGATCGACGCCCGGTGCCCGGCCAGATCGTAGAAGACCTTGCCCGAGCACAGCAGCACCCGGCGGACCACCGCGGGATCCAGATCGGCAGGATCGTCGGCGAGCGGGCGGAAGTTGCCCCGGGTGAAATCGGACACAGCGGAGGCCGCCGCCTTGAGCCTGAGCAGTGACTTGGGCGTGAACACCACGAGCGGCTTGCGCCGTCCGGACAGCGCCTGCCAGCGCAGCAGATGGAAGTAGTTGGCCGGGGTGGACGGCTGCGCGACGGTCATGTTGTCCTGCGCGCACAGGCCGAGGAAGCGCTCGATCTTCGCAGAGGAGTGGTCGGGGCCCTGCCCCTCGTAGCCGTGCGGCAGGAGCAGCACCACGCTGGAACGCTGACCCCACTTCTGCTCACCAGAGCTGATGAACTCGTCCACGATCGACTGCGCGCCGTTGGCGAAGTCGCCGAACTGGGCTTCCCAGCACACCAGCGCTTCCGGCCGTGCGACCGAGTAGCCATACTCGAACCCCATCGCCGCGAACTCAGACAGCAGCGAGTCATACACGTAAAGCTTGGTCGTGCCGCGGTCGAACTGCTTGAGCGGTGCGTGCTCGGCGCCGGTATGCCGGTCCACGAGGACCGCGTGACGCTGGCCGAATGTACCCCGCCGCGTGTCCTGGCCGACGAGCCGGACCGGGTGCCCGTCGAGCAGCAGCGAGCCGATGGCCAAGGTCTCGCCCGTCCCCCAGTCGATCGCGTCCTCGGCGACCGCGGCGGCACGGCGCTGCAGCAGTGGCTGCAGCCGCGGGTGCACGCTGAACCCGTCCGGCAGGTTGAGCTGTGTGTCGATGATCCGCTTGATGGTCTCGTCGGTGATCGCCGTCGCGGCCGCGCGGTGGTCGATGCGCTCGGTTGCCTCCGGCTCCCGCCTGATCACCGCGCCAGGATCGATCGGGCGCCTGGTCGCCTCACGGGTCTCGGTGAACGCCCGCTCGAGCTGCTTCTGGTAGTCCCTGAGCGCCTGCTCGGCCTCTTCCAGCGTGATGTCGCCGCGGCCGATCAGCGCCTCCGTGTAGAGCTTGCGGGTGGACCTCCTGGCGTCGATCAGGTCGTACATCAGCGGCTGCGTGAACGAGGGGTTGTCCGTCTCGTTGTGCCCGCGCCTTCGGTAACAGATGAGGTCGATGACCACGTCCTTCCTGAAGGTCTCGCGGAACTCGAAGGCCAGCCTGCCGACCCGGACCACCGCTTCCGGGTCGTCGCCGTTGACGTGGAAGATCGGCGCCTGGATCATCCTGGCCACATCGGTGGCGTAGACGCTCGACCGTGAGTGCTGCGGCGCGGTCGTGAAGCCCACCTGGTTGTTGACCACGACGTGCACGGTGCCGCCGGTGCGGTAGCCGCGGAGCTGAGACAGGTTCAGCGTCTCGGCCACGACGCCCTGGCCCGCGAACGCCGCATCGCCGTGAATCAGCACGGGAAGCACGGTGAACCCGGGCTCGCCCTTGTCGATGACGTCCTGCTTGGCCCGGACGACTCCCTCGAGCACAGGATCGACGGCCTCGAGGTGGCTGGGATTGGCGACAAGCGAGGCCCGGATCATGGTCCCGTCCGCGGTCACGAAGTCGCCGTCCGCCCCGAGGTGGTACTTGACGTCGCCCGAGCCGTGCGCGGTGCGCGGGTCGAGGTTGCCCTCGAACTCCTGGAAGATCTGTGCGTACGACTTGCCGACGATGTTCGCGAGCACGTTCAGCCTGCCGCGATGGGTCATCCCGATCACGGCCTCTTCGAGGCCCTCCTGCGCCGCCTCGGTAAGCACCGCGTCGAGCAGCGGGATCAGGGATTCGGCACCTTCGAGGGAGAACCGCCGCTGGCCGACGTACTTCGTCTGCAGGAACATCTCGAACGCCTCGGCGACGTTGAGCCTGCTGAGAATGCGCAGCTGCTCGTCGTGGCCGGGGCTGCCATGCGGCCGCTCGACGCGTGCCTGTATCCAGGCGCGTTCCTCCGGATTCTGGATGTGCATGTACTCGATGCCCACCGTGCGGCAGTACGAGTCGCGCAGCACGCCAAGGATCTCGCGCAGCTGCATCAGCGGCTTGCCGCCGAAACCGCCAGTGGCGAACTCACGCTCCAGGTCCCACAGGGTCAGGCCGTGCTGGTTGATGTCAAGATCGGGATGCTTGCGCTGCCGGTACTCGAGCGGATCGGTGTCGGCCATCAGGTGTCCGCGCACCCGGTAGGCGTGGATCAGCTCGTGGACGCGGGCGGACCTGGCGATGTCGTCCTCGTGGCCTGCCGGGATGTCCTGCAACCAGCGGACAGGCTCGTAAGGAATCCGCAGTGCCTTGAAGATCTCTTCGTAGAAGCCGTCCGCGCCGAGCAGGAGCTCGTGGATCCGGCGCAGGTATTCCCCGGACTGCGCGCCCTGGATGACCCTGTGGTCATAGGTCGAGGTGAGTGTCATGGCCTTGCTGATGGCCAGCCTGCCCAGCGTCTCGGCCGATGCGCCCTGATAGGAGGCCGGGTATTCCATCGCTCCCGTGGCGATGATGCAGCCCTGGCCCGGCATCAGCCGCGGCACCGAATGTTCGGTCCCGATCGTCCCCGGGTTGGTGAGGCTGATCGTCGTGCCGGCGAAGTCGGCCACTCCGAGCTTGCCCGACCGCGCCTTGCGGACCACGTCTTCGTATGCCATCCAGAACTGGCGGAAATCGAGGGTCTCCGCGGCCTTGATGTTCGGCACGAGAAGCTGCCGCGAGCCGTCCGCCTTCCGCACGTCGATCGCGAGACCCAGGTTGACATGGTCAGGCTGGATGAGTGTCGGCTTGCCGCCGGGCTCGGCGAAGAATGCGTTCATCTCCGGCATCGACTTGAGCGCACGGACCATCGCGAAGCCGATCAGATGCGTAAAGGACACCTTGCCGCCGCGGCCGCGCTTGAGGTGGTTGTTGATCACGATCCGGTTGTCGATCAGGAGCTTGGCCGGCACGGTGCGCACGCTGGTCGCGGTGGGCACCGACAGGCTGGCCGCCATGTTCACCGCGGTGCGGGCCGCCGCGCCCCGGAGGCGGATCTCCGTCGCATCCGCGGGTACCGCCGCGGCCGGGGCTGGTCTGGTGACGGCCGCGGGCGCGGCGCCAGTGAGCCCGCCGGGGGGTGGCGCCACAGCGGCGCCACCCGGTGGCGGCGCCTGGCCGTCCGTGGCGGCCGCGCCAGGTCCCTGGCGGCCCGGTGCTTGCTGACCCGGTGCTTGCTGACCCGGTGCCTGCTGACCTGGTGCCCGGCCGTCGGTCGCCTGGACCTGGGTTGCCTGGACATTGGCTGCCTGGGCATTGGCTGCCTGGACAGTGGCCTGGACAGTGGCCTGGTCAGCGGTCGCGGTCGGTTCCGTTATCGCGGCCCCGACTTGGGCGGGCGGTGACCATGCGGCCCCGCCGTGGGCGGGCGGTGACGGCAAAGCGACGTCGCGCTTGTAGTCGGCGAAGAAGTTCCACCAGGCCTTGTCGACCGTCTGCGGGTCGCTGAGGTACCGCTGGTAGAGCTCGTCCACGAGCCACTCGTTCGGCCCGAAATCGGCGTCGTGAGGATGCTCGTGGGAATGCGGCCCAACCGGCGGGTCCCCTGATTCGCCGTTGCGGCGACGGTGATCTGCTGGCGTGGTGCGATCCGCGGATGGGCGCGGCGGATCAGAAGACACGGCGGACATCGCCCTCTTCCGGAGTCTGTGCCGATCTCTACCGAACCAAGGCTACCCGCCGAAACCTGCCCAGTCGGCACGACCGCGTTCCCCGACTGGGCGCCGATCATCGCTGGTGGCAAGCGATCCGTGCCGCCGGATGCCGGTCAGCCCCGTGCGCTGAGATGATCCCTGCCGTGCGGGGCGAGCCAGTTGGCGTACGGCCCCTTTGGCACGATTCCAGAGGGATTGAGCAGCGTCTGCGTCTGGTAGTAGTGCCGCTTGATCTGACCGAAGTCGGTCGTGTCGCCGAACCCGCGCCGCTGGTAGAGGTCGCGTGCGTATCCCCAGAGATTCGGGTAGTCGACGACCCGCCGCAGGTTGCACTTGAAGTGGGCGTAGTACACGGCGTCGAACCTGGCGAGGGTCGGGTACAGGCGCACGTCCGCCTCGGTGATCTGGCCGCCGAGCAGGAACCGGCGCCGCGCCAGCCGTTGCTCGAGCGCGTCGAGGGTTGTGAAGAGCGCGTCGAACGCTTCCTCGTAGGCGGCCTGGGTGGCCGCCAATCCCGCCTTGTACACGCCGTTGTTGACGGTGTGGTAGATCAGCGTGCTGAGCGCGTCGATCTCGCCTCGCCTGCTGACCGGATACAGGTCCGGTACACCGGGCTGCTGCCACGCGCGGAACTCGGTCTCGAAGGTCAGCGTCAGCTGAGAGAAGTCGTTGGTGATGATCCGCCGCGTCCTGGTGTCCCAGATGCACGGCAGCGCGATCTGCCCCAAGTACCCCGGATCGGTCGAGAAGTAGAGCTCGGAAAGGAACCGGGTACCTGTCACCGGGTCACGCCCGCCGGGGCTGGCCGTGAACCGCCAGCCCCGTTCATCCGTGATCGGGTCGACAGCGGTCACGCCGATCACCTGGTCCAGGCCGAGCAACCTGCGCACGATCAGCGCACGATGCGACCACGGGCACGCGAGTGACACGTACAGGTGATACCGCCCGGGCCCGGCCGGATAGCCGCTGGCCCCGTCGGCGGTAATCCGGCCGGTGAACAGGCTGGTCTGACGCACGAACCTGCCCTCTGGCGACATGTCACCAAGCGGCAGCCCGCGCGGCGGGGTAAAGCCTGGCGTGGGTGGCACCACCCTCCCCTTCTGCCCCGTCCCCTTCTGCGCGGGGACGGACTGAGAGTAATCGGGCGTGCGCGTGAAGTTGACATCTGCGTACAACGCAGATCATTCCCGAGCACGCAACTGAGCGGTAGGGGCCATCTGTGTAGCCGAACGCATTCTGCCAGCCGCCCGCTATCCGCATGTGTACCTGTGTAAGAGAGCGATGGCGTGGCCGTCACCGGGGCGTGATACCACTGGACGGTGCAATCGACGGTGCAACCGGGAGCCGGGCCAGCGAAGCCGCGAGGAGGAGCAGATGGCGGATCTGCGGTTTGACGGGCGCGTCGCGATCGTCACTGGTGCAGGTCAGGGCCTTGGCCGCGCGCACGCGCTCGACCTCGCGGCGCGCGGTGCGAAAGTGGTCGTCAACGACCTGGGCGGCGCGGTCGACGGCACGGGCGCCTCCAGCGGCCCGGCCAGCGACGTGGCGGAGGAAATCCGCAAGAGCGGCGGCACGGCGGTACCCAACGGGGAGAACGTAGCGACGGCCGAGGGTGCGGACGCGATCGTACGGACCGCGATTTCCGAGTTCGGCAGGGTGGACATCGTGATCAACAACGCAGGCATCCTGCGTGACAAATCGTTCATGAAGATGACGGCCGACGAGTTCGACGCCGTGCTCGGCGTCCACCTGCGCGGATCATTCCTCGTCACACACGCGGCCTGGCCGCACCTGCGGGCGCAAGCGTACGGGCGGGTGGTGATGACCTCCTCGCCGGCCGGCCTGTTCGGCAGCTTCGGCCAGGCTAACTACGCCTCGGCGAAGATGGGCCTGATCGGGCTGGTCAAGACGCTCTCGATCGAGGGCGCCAAGTACGGCATCAAGGTAAACGCGATCGCTCCGGTCGCCTATACGCGGATGACCTCCGACCTGTTTCCCGCGGAGCTTGCGGGCGGGCTCGGGCCCGAGTTCGTGACACCGCTCGTCTGCTACCTCGCCCACGAGGAGTGCGTGTCCACCGGCCAGGCGTACTCGGTGGCCGGCGGCCGGGTGGCGCGGGTCTTCGTCGCCGAGGGCCCGGGCTGGGTCAAGAAGGGCGGCCTGACCGCAGAGGACGTGCGCGGGGCCTGGGAGCAGATCAACGCCGAGCAGCCGCAGGTCGTGCCCGCCGACGCGGGCGAGCAGACCGCGGTGTTGCTGCGCGCGCTGCGCGGCTGACGGGCAGATGACCAGTCCCGGCCTGCTGGGCCGCCGCAGCGATCCGATCAGTGACTGGGAGGCAGCGTGGATCGCCACATCCCGCTCGACGGGTGCGTGAATTTCCGCGACGTTGGCGGTTACCAGGTTGTTCGCGCCAGACAGCCCGCGGGTCCGTGGCCGCGGCTGCGCTGGCGGAGGCTGTTCCGCAGCGACGCGCTGAATGATCTCAGCGCCGCCGATGTGGCGTTGCTTACCGGAGACCTGAGGATCACGACCGTGGTCGACCTGCGGACCGGCTACGAGCGGCAGCGTGACGCCAGGCGCCCGCTCGAGCTAACCGATGTGGAGACCGTCCATGCGCCGCTGCTCACCGAACGGAACGTGGCAGCGGTGGAGAAGCCGGGCCTGACCCTCGCGGAGCGGTATGTGTGGATGCTCGAACTCGCTGGAGAGCCGCTGGTGCACGCGATCACGGCGGTCGCGCGAGCCCCGGGCGCCGTTATCGTGCATTGCGCGGCGGGCAAGGACCGGACCGGGCTGATCATCGCATCGATCCTCGGTGCGCTCGGCGTCGGCGACGAGGACATCGTCGCCGACTACGCGCTGACCACGGACAATCTGGAGGGCATCGGGCAGCGGCTACGCCGGCGCAGCGAGAGTTACGGCGCCGCGACCGGCGCGGTGATGGACGCGCCCGCGGGAGCGATGCGCGAGGTGCTCACCTCCCTGCGGGACAAACATGGCTCGGTGGGCGGTTTCCTGCATTGGGCCGGAGTATGCCCGCCCGTGATTGACGAACTCGAGACCACACTCGTCGAGGCGACATAACCCGGCGTCCGCCGCACCGCTCACGACTCCCCGACATCGCCCGGCGCCTGCTGGGCAGATTCTGGCCACCGGGTGGCGGGCGACCTTGATCGGTTGGCCCGTGCAACGGCCGCCCCCGCCCCGCCTGGACCTCGCCCAGCCGTTCGGGCTGCCAGCCCGAGGGGTGGCCCCCGGAACCCCGCGTGCGCCCGCGCGGCGCGCCGCACACCCCGCGGACCTGCCGGTGCCGAACCGTCCCAAGGAACCCCGCCGCGCCCCGGGCGGGCCCACACTCGCCCCGGCCCCTGCGGTCTAGACCGGGCCCGCGCCTTGGGCGGCGGCCATGCTGTCCCGCCTGGATCACCCGCCCCACCGGTCACCATTTCCCGTGCGTAATTCGTGATCGCGGTAACTCTTTGGACGTATTCGCGGAAAAGTTACCGCGATCATGAAAGCCCGGCGCTGCCAGTGCCTGAGCGCCCGCTGTGGGCGTAGCCGGTTCGGGCTCTGCCAGTGCGGGGGCGACCCCCGGAACCCCCGGCACGCGCCTGGACGGCGCGCCGCGCGGCAGCCGTTAAGGAAATTGGGCGGTGATAACGGGCCGCCTGGGCGCGCCGGGGGAGGCGGCGTCCGGCTGGTTCAATAAGCATCGCCCGGGGCGAGAATTCTTACCCTGGGTCACGTGACGGTTCTCGCAGCAATATGCACCTCGCGTTTAGCATATTTTCCGGAGGTGGCGCATCGTGCGTGAGTTCGGCGAACTCGAAAGCGCGATCATGGACGTAATGTGGGCGGCGGACCGCCCCTTCGTCGTCCGTGAGGTGCGCGAGCGCATGCAGTATGACCGGCCCGTTGCGTACACGACCGTGATGACGGTAATGGGCATCCTCTTCCGCAAGGGCGTGCTGATGCGGGAGAAGATCGGCCGGGCGTGGCGGTACTGGCCTGCCGAGAGCAGGGAGGAGCACGACGCAAGGCTCATGGTGGAGGTGTTCCACTCGGGTGGCGACCTGTGTGTGACGATGCGCCGGTTTCTCGAGTCGGTGGGTGATGAGGGTCTCGCGAGCCTGCGGGAGGTCATGCACGACCTCATGTCCACCCGTGCGGCCTGCTGACGGCTCAGCGCTCCGGGGCGGCCGGAACGTCCCTGCCGCCGCTGCGGTGTCGCTGCCGCTCCTGACCTTATCTATCCGCGCGACCCCGATGCCCCGGTACGATCAGCGGCGGTAAGTGTCTGATTCTGGGCGGACCGTCAGGTCTGGCCGCGGCTCTAGCTGACCGTATGCCGGAAGGACAAGGGCAAAGGGTGGACACCACGGGAACCCCTGAAGATGGCGGTGCGCAAAGCTGGGGGCCCGGCGAATCCGCAAGCGACGAATACGGCTACAGCACCGGATACGGCTACGGTCCGGGATACGGCGACCCTGGCGACAGTGGCTACGGCTACGGCTATGGCTCGCCGCAGCCACCAGGGCCGGACGCCACGGCGGCCGCGGGCCAGCGGGTCGCTGCGCCGCTCGGCGTCGCCGCGGGCGCCCGGACGCAGTTGCCGCCCGTCGTCGGTCCGACTCCCGCGCTTCGCGGCCTGCCCGGTGGGCCTGGCATCGAGCCGGTAGCCGGCGATTCTGCGCCGCCTGAACCGGTCGGCGGCCAGCAGAAGACCGCTGGCTCGATGTGGCAGCGGTCCCAGAGCATATGGAGCGACTCCGGGATCGTCTGGCAGCGCCCCGTTGCCGACTGGGAACCTGCCGAGGCCGAATGGGAACGGACCCAGTCGGCATCGGCGCCGCCCGGCACGGAGCGCGGGAAGGGCCGTCGCGGGCGCGGCCCTGAGCCGGCCAGTCATGGGCAGGCCGGTCATGGGCCGGCCAGTCATGGGCCGGGGGTGGGGGTCCAGGCGCCGGGCGGCCGTGGGGGAGCCCAGGCCCCGGTTCCGGGCCGCCGAGCGCGTCGCGGGATCAGCGGCCGCTCGATTGCCATCGGCGTCGCGGTCATCCTGGTGGTCGCCGTGCTCGCTGCGGCGGGATATCTGATCGGCGGTGCGGGCGGCGGAAAACACGAGGCAGCCGTGCGGAAGCCGCGGCCCCCACAGCCCGTATCGCCTTACCCGCCGGCGGCCTTGGCCGGGGCTGACTTCACGACGTCGCCGTCACTGGCGACGCGTGGGGTCTTCCAATCGCTGAGCGCGGTCGCGAGCTATGGCACGACCGTTGTCGCCGCCGGTTCGGAAACCGGTACCGATATCGGCCGGGCCCAGTTCTTCGTCTCGACCGATGTCGGCCGCACGTGGCGGCTCGCGCCCGTGGCCGGCTCGCACGGCGATGAGCCGCCCACGGTGCACGTGCCCACCGCGATCGTGGCGGGCCCGGCCGGCTGGCTGGCCCTCGGCCCAGGCGCGTCGTGGACCAGCAGCACAGGCCGCTCGTGGCAGCTCGCGGCGACGCCGGGACTCCCGTTGAGTCCCGGTGATCAGGTGCTCACCGTGACGGCCACGGCACGTGACTTCCTCGCCGCCGGGTCCGCGGCCCCGCATGGGATCGCCACCCCGGTCATCTGGACCTCGCCCGACGGCCGCGTCTGGCAGCGGACCGGTCTGCAGTTACCGCTGCGTGCTCCCGGTGCCGTGGGCGCGATTGTCGGTGCCGCGGCCCATGGCAGCAGCACCGTCATCGCCGCCCAGGTCACCACGACGGTCCGGACCGGCACGGGTAGGAAAAGGCGCATTCAGCACCACACCGCTGTCGGCCTGTGGCGGAGCCAGGACGGCGGGGTGGCCTGGAGCCAGGTGCCCGTGCCCGTGAGCAACGGGGCGGTCGACGCGGTCAGCGGCCTCGCCTCGTCGGGCGGCGGGTTCGTCCTGGTACGTCCTGGAGGCACGAGCGCCTCGGGTCCCGAGGCGGTGATCTACTCCTCTACTACCGGCACGACCTGGAGTTATGCAGGAACTGTCGCGGCAGGCAAGAAGGCGCGCCTGCGGTTGCTCGGGGTCCGGGGAAGTGATCAGGGAGCCGTCATCGCCGCGACCACGACCGGCGGGAACCTCCTCGCCTACCGGAGCACGAGCGGTCAGTCGTGGCAGCAGGCGGCCGTCCTGGCCAACTCGAACACCACCTCGCTTTCCGGTCTGACCGTGCTGCCGGGCGGCAGCGTGGTCGCAGCGGGTGCCACCGCCGTGCCCGCGGGCAGCCAGGGTTTCCTCGCCGTGGCCGCTGCCACCCGGGTGGTGGTCGACCTGACGAGGATCCCCGGGGATTCGTTTCCGCAGCGGGCGGTCACCGCGATCGCCGCGGCGCCGGACCTCGATGTCGCGGTCGGCAGCGCCGGCGGGCAGTCGGCGGTCTGGGATGCGCCGACCGGCCATGCGTGGTCGCCTGCCGCGGGCGCGAGCCCGGCAGTGTTCGGCCGCGCCGGGCAGACGGCGCTGACCAGCGTCACCGTGGGAGCCAGCGGCTGGCTGGCGGTCGGCGGGTCGGCAGGCGGCGCAGGCGCACCGCACCCGATTGTCGTGTTCTCGCCAGACGGCCGGACCTGGCGGGCCGCTGACGGCGCCGCCGCGTTTGCGCAACCTGGCGCCGTGGCGAGCGCGGCCGCGTCTCATGGCTCGCGATACGTCGTCGTCGGTGCGCGGGCGGCCGGCAGCCGCACGATCGCGGCCGCCTGGTGGTCGGCCGGATTGGGCAAGTGGGACCGCGCCGCCGACGCGCGGAAAGGCGCACTTGACGGTAAGACAGGGACACGGCGCATGTTCGCCGTCACCGCCGGATCGTCTGGCTTCGTCGCGATCGGCCAGCACAACGGTCTGCCTGCCGCGTGGACCTCAGCCGACGGCCGCGCGTGGCGGCTTGTCGACCTGCCCGCCGTGAGCGGCGGGGGGACCGCGTACCTCACCTACGTAACCGCGTCGGGCAACACGGTTGTCGCGGCCGGGACCCTGGTGCGCCCCACGGGCAGCGTTCCGCTGGTGGCGGTCTCGCCGGACGGCGGGCTGTCCTGGCGCGAGATCACCATTCCCGTGCCTGGGAGTTTCACCCGGCTGACCGGCTTGACGGCAACCGGCAGTGGCTTCGTCGCGGTCGGCACCGCAGGCGCGCCGGGCCAGTCCGACGTCGTCGTCCTGACCTCTGCGGACGGGACGACGTGGAAGCTGGTCGTCCCGTCAGGTACCGGGCTGTCCGGCCCTGGGGCGCAGGAGATCACGGCGCTCACTACCGCGGGCGGCAAACTGCTCGGGGCCGGCTTCACCGCCACTTCCAGGACCGAGGTTCCGACACTGTGGGTTGCCCCACCGGCCCCCACGGCCACCAGCAGCGCGACTCCCGCCGCCACCAGTAGCACCGCCACCAGTAGCACCGCCACCAGAAGCACCGCCATCGGCGCTGCCCCGACCGCGACCGCTAAGTCCGCCCCAGCCGACAGTCCCTGAGCCGGACCAGCTCTCCCGCCCTGCGACGGCAATCTTCTGTTCGCCGGACCCGGAATAGGACGTCGCGGACCGCCGGGGCAGACCGGACACGCTCGCCACCGAATACTCCGATCATCAAGTTCTTCCGCGCACATGGCTATCGGTTCGTCGCGCTCTAGCCCAGCGGGCGAACCTCACGGAAGCTCAGCGGGGCGACCCCTCGGACATCCCCGAGGATGTCAGGACGCCGATGCTGGAGGCAGGGGAGCACGGCACGGACCTGTTCGGTTAGCTCGAGATCGATGTCCCCGACCGCGACGCCGGGCCGCGAGCCGAGGTCGAGCCTGACGGTCCCCATCGGGTCCACAAGCATGCTCCGGCCGACACCGGTCGGCGCACTGACCGGCGGGGAGTCAGGGTCAGGTACCTGGCCCGCGGCAGCTACCCACACGGTGTTCTCGATGGCCCGAGCACGCACCAGGGTCACCCAGTGCTCCTCCTTGAACAGCCCAGCCCCCCACGCGGCAAGCACGACGAGAAGCTGCGCCCCGCCGGCTGTCAGCGCGCGTGCGAGTTCGGGAAAGCGGATGTCGTAGCACGTGATGAGCCCGACCCGCACGCCGCCGAATTCGGCGATGACCGCCTCGGCGCCCGGCGCGACGAGGTCTGATTCCCGCTGGCCGAGCGCGTCGAACAGATGGATCTTGCGGTAGACGGCGCAGCGGTTTCCATGGGAGTCGTAGCCGACAGCGGTGTTGTGCACCAGCCCACCGGGCGCGGGCTCGAACACACCGGCCACCAGCGCGGTCCCGTGATCGCGTGCGGCCGACGCCAGGGCCGTCCCGAACGGCCCATCGAGTGGCTCGGCAGCGCCACGAAGATCTGAGCCGAAGCGGATCTGGGTCGCCTCAGGGAAGACCGCCAGATCGGCGCCGTCGGCCGCGGCCTGTGACATGGCCCCCTTGACGCGAGCCAGGTTGACCGCAGGATCGCCGGAGACAGGAAGCTGGCAGAGCGCGACGCGCATACCGTCAGCCTAACCGCCCGGCCGAGCCGGGGCGGTTCCCGATCATGGGTAGTACTCCCCGCCCCGGTTACGTCGCGCGGATTCCCCAGCAGCAGGCCGTCTGGGCGAGCCGTGCGACGCGCAGGACCCGCGGAGCCTTGCGCGGCGTAGGCTGGCGCAGGTGGATGATTCAGCTGCTACCCGATCCGGCGCCGCTGACCTCACGGCGCAGGCGCAGGCGATCGACGCCACCGGCGCGGCCCTTTTCCGCGCGCTCGCCGCGAGCGGGGCCAATACCGCATTCTCGCCGACGAGCATCGCAGTGGCTTTGCAGATGGCCCTGCTCGGGGCGCGCGGCGAGACCGCCGCCGAGCTGGCCCGCTTCCTGCACGTGACCGGCCCGGACATGGCGGCTGGAGGCCTGCGTCTGCTCACGGCCTCCCTGGACGACGGCGTCCGGAACCAGGACGTTACGTTTCGCATGCCGAACACGATGTGGGTGCAATCTGGGCTGCCCCTGGTGCCTGAATTCACCGATCGGCTGCGTGACATGACCGCGCTCGCCGTCAAGGATGCCGACTTCGTCCATGCGCCCATGGAGGTCACGCGGGAGATCAACCGGGTCATCGCGGAGCAGACCGCCGGCAAGATCACCGATCTGATCGCACCTGGCATCATCAGCACGCTCACCCGGCTGGTCCTGGCGAACGCCATCTACCTGAAGGCGCGGTGGGCACATCCGTTCGCGCCGGGAGCGACCAGTGACGGCCCGTTTCACCTCGAAGGCGGAACCGTGGTCACGGCGCGCATGATGCGCGTCACCGCCAAGTTCGGCTACGTGCGCGGTCATGGGTATCAGGCGGTGCTGCTGCCGTACGCAGGGTCCCGGCTGGCCATGGCCGTCCTCCTGCCGGACGGGCCGGCTGGCCCGCTGGAGGATGGCCTGGCCGCTAGCGGCGTTCGCGGCCTCACCAGCGGCGCGCGGCCCACCGACGTGGCCCTGACAATGCCGAAGTTCCGCGTGTCTACCGGTTTCCGGCTCGGCGGGGTGCTGCGCGAACTCGGCGTCACGGTGGCGTTCAGCGACGACGCGGACTTCAGCGGTATCACCACTGCCGAGCCACTCTGCATCGACGAGGTCGCCCACAAGGCGTACGTCGACGTGGACGAGCATGGCACCGAAGCGGCGGCCGCGACAGCGGTGGTGATCCGCGCCATGTCCCTCACCAGACCGGCACGGCCGCCCATCACCATGATCGTGGACAGGCCGTTCCTGTTCGCGATCATCGACACCGCGACCGGCGCGCCGCTCTTCCTGGGCCGGGTGATGCACCCGGCGACCGCCTGACCAGGCCGGCGGCCCGCCGCTGCCGCCCAATATCCTTAACGACTGCCGCACGGCCACGCGTCCAAGGGTGCGGCGCCCTCGGTGGCGGGGGTTCCGGGGTCGTCCGCCGGGAAGGCAGAGCCGTCACGGCTGCCGCGCGCCGCCACGCGTCCGGGGTGCGGCACCTTGTGGCTTGGGGTTCCGGGGGGTCCGAGGCGTCGTCCCCTGGGGCGACGGTACCTTGACACGAGCTTGGCAGCTATCGCGATGCGCCTATGGTGAGAAACCAAGCCGCCCCTCGTGATCGCGGTAACTTCTCGGCGGTATTCGCGGAAAACTTACCGCGATCATGAAAGCAGACGCCGACAGGCCCGGGATTTCACCTCGTTGACAGGGCCGCCGGGCGGCCGCCTCGTCATGGGCCGTGCGGAGCGCCCCGCAGGTGCTCCGTGCTCACCCGCTGATCACTCTTCGATCTCAAGCGCGACCTTGGGGCATGACCGGACCGCGTGCCGTACCCAGTCGGCAAGCTCGGGTGGGACGTCGGATACCAGGATGTGCAGGTCGTCCTCGTCGTCGACCTCGAAGACCTCCGGCACGAGCCCGGCGCACACCGCGTTGGCCTCGCAGACCTCATAGTCGACCTTGACCCTCATCGGCCCGCCTCCTTGTCACGTCGTCGAGGTGATGGTGGGAGACACCGCGGATGCCGGCGGGCCCGGCCAGCTTGCGATGGTCCCAGGAGACGACGCGGACGGGCTCGACGATGTACGCGACTCGCTTGCGAGCGGTCTGTTCGACGTACCCGGCGACCGCGTCGCCCGGTACCCCCATTGTCCTCGTGACGACCTGGGTGCCAATCTCAACCACCGCGGGGTAGTCCTCTATCAGCCGCGCCACGCCATAGATGAGGACACCGCGCAGTTCGCCGTAATCCTCACCTGTCTCGACCAGGCAAGTGATCCTGGCGTCACGTTCTATATTGCGGACCTTCTGCGACCGCCGGTAGGTGAAGAAGGCGATCTTCCCTTCGACCAGTCCGTAGAACAGCGTGACCAGATGCGGCGTGCCACCCGGATTGATGCTCGCGACCTGGACTTTCTTGCTCGCGGCGAGCAGATCCCCGATCTCGCTTGCGGTCATCTGGATTCGCGACCGTTCGCTCACCCGGAAAGTAGAACACGTTTCAGCATTACTGGGCAAGGCGATGTCGGCTGGGCGGCGGGCAGTAAAGTTCGGCCGTGGCAATGCATGCGGAGCTGCGGCATGCCGCCGAGGCGGCCAGGGGCTTCATGCCGCCCGCGGAGGGTCTGGCGCTGTATGAGGTCGCCCACGAATATGCTCGCCTCGGCCTGATTGTCGAGATCGGCACGTATTGCGGTAAGTCGACGATCTACCTCGCCGCGGCGGTGGCCGGCAGCGGGCACCGGGTCGTTACCGTCGATCACCATCATGGCTCCGAGGAGAACCAGCCCGGCTGGGAGTACCACGACCCGTCGCTCATGGACCCGCGGACCGGGCGGCTGGACACCCTCCCGACCTTCCGCGCCACCTTGGCGGGCGCCGGGATCGAAGAGCATGTCATCGTGATCGTGGGCCGGTCCGCCGACGTGGCCGCGCTGTGGCGCACCCCCATCGCCATGCTGTTCATCGATGGCGGCCATACCGATGAGGCCGCGCAGGCGGACTACGAGGGCTGGGCGCCGTGGGTGATGGTAGGTGGCGCGCTCGCCATCCACGACGTTTTCCCCGATCCCGCTGACGGCGGGCAACCGCCGCACCGTGTCTACCTGCGGGCGCTCGCGTCCGGCGCCTTCAGCGAGGTCCGCAGGCAGGGCTCACTTCGGGTGCTGCAGCGGACCAGTGACGGCATCGGCTGAACGCTGATCTGGGTAGCGTGCCACCCCGGCGCAGCCGCAGCCTGCCGCCCATTCCGCCGCGGCGGGCTGGCCGTGGACAGGAGCGCTCCCGGCCATGTGGAAAAGGTCGGACCCGCCGCTCGCCCTGGCGAGCGCGTCCGCGGCGAGGACCACGGCGGCCGCCGTCCAGCTGCTTCGCTCGGCCGGAAAGTGCGTCTGGTTCATGTACTGCCATCCGGTCCAGTAGGCGCCGGTCGAGTCCCTGAGATGCTGGACGTCCGCGTAGACGCCGAGTGCTTCGTCCGCGTCGCCGATCGCGTCGAGCGCGATCACAAGCTCGCATGTCTCCGCGCCGGTGATCCACGGCTCGTCACTCACGCAGCGGATCCCGAGTTCTGGCACGACGAATTCGGCCCACCGGCTGGCGAGCCTGCGCCGCGCCGCGTCGCCGCGCACCACGCCACCGAGGACGGGGTAGTACCAGTCCATCGAGAACCGGCTCTTGTCGGCGAACGCCTCCGGGTGCGCCGCGATCACATGACCGAGCTGATCCGCGGCGAGTTCCCAGTCCGGCTGCGGCTCACCCATGAACTCCGCGAGTGCAACCGCGAATCGCAGGCTCTGGTACGTACTTGAGCACCCGGTGAGAAGTGCGTAGCTTGCGGGCGATCCGTCTGCCGCGCGCTCCCACAAGATCTCGCCGCGTTCGGTCTGCAGGCGAAGGACGAAGGAGATGGCCCTGCGCACCGTCGGCCACATCCGGACCGCGAAAGCCTCGTCTCCGGTGACCTGCAGCTCGTGCCACACTCCCACGGCCACATAGGCCACCTGGTTGCTCTCGACGGCGGCGTCGGTCACGTTGCCGCGCACCGTTTTCTTGGGCCACGCCCCGTCCGCCCGCTGGGTGCGGCGCAGCCATTCGTACGCTTGCCGCGCCGGGCCGGTGAGGCCGCAGACGGACAGTGCCATCGCGCACTCGGTGTGGTCCCAAGCGTCGGTGTGGCCGTCCGGCCACGGGATAGCGCCCGAAGGCTCCTGCATGGTGGCGATGCTGCGGCCCGTGTCGAGGATTTCGTCCGCGCTCAAGATCCCCGGGACCGCAGGCGGCTCATGCCGCCGCATGGTCGTGCTCCGGCAGGTCCTCCATCTGCGCCATCGAGCGTTGCGCCGGTTTTCGCAGGTAGACGACGAGGCTCTTGCCGAGTACCGGGTTCAGCGCCCGTTCCGCGGCCCGGGTCAGCGCCGGCTGCTTCATGATGTCCCAGACCAGTAGCCGGTGATAGGCGCGTGCCATCGGGTGGGCATCGTTGTGCACGCCTACGGCGCATTTCAGCCACCAGTAGGGTGAGTGCAGGCCGTGCGCGTGGTGATGCGCGGCGACGGCGAGGCCCGCGCGCTTCAGCTTGGCCTCGAGTTCAACCCTGGTGTAGATGCGGACATGTCCGCCTGGCGTGTTGTGGTAGTCCTCCGACAGCGCCCAGCAGATCCGCTCGGGCAGCCAGCTTGGCACGGTAACCGCGGCCTGGCCGCCGGGCCTCAGCACCCTGGCCAGCTCGTTCATGGCCCGCTGATCGTCGAGGATGTGCTCGAGCACTTCCGCGGCGATCACCCGGTCGAACGAGCCGTCCGCGAACGGCATCGCGGTGGCATCGCCGACGGCGGTACGGGCGTCGGCGTCGGCGGGTGCCTCCCCGGCCGTCCGCATGGCGGCGAACATCGTGGCGACCTCACCAAGCTCGTCGGCGTTCATGTCCAGTGCCACCACGTCGGCGCCGCGCCTGTATACCTCGAAGGCATGCCGTCCCGCGCCACAGCCGAGGTCGAGCACGCGGTCACCTGGACCGACGGGAAGCCGGCCGAAATCAACGGTCAGCAGGACCTGCTCCTTTCGTCGCGCCCCACGTCGCGGCCGCGGCGCGGCGAGCGCTTGCGCTCGCATGCCGTTCGATGGCCGCCGCGTACCTGCTCTGCGTGGCCTTGGCCACCGCGGGCCACGCATAACGTTCCTGGACCCGGCGCCAGGCGGCCTCGCCAAGCCGCTCCCGCTGCTGTGGTGAGTCGTGCAGCGCGCGGAGGGCGGCCGCGAGCGCCTCGGCGTCGCCGGGCGGCACCTGAATGGCGGCGTCCCCCACCACCTCGGGGAGAGCGCCGGTGCGGCTCACGACCAGGGGGGTGCCCGAGGCCATATGCTCAACGGCCGGCAGTGAGAATCCCTCATACAGCGAGGGCACGACCGCGATCTCAGCGCTCGCGAGCAGTTCGGCGAGCTGATCGTCGCTGATCCCGTGCACGAATCGCACCCGGTCGCCGAGCGCGAGTTCGCCGACCAGTCGCTCCGTGGGGCCGCCGGGCGTGGGCTTGCTGACCACGGTCAGCCGCACGTCGCGTTCCGTGGCGAGCTTGGCGACGGCATGCAGCAGCACGGCGACGCCCTTCATCGGGGAGTCCGCGCTGGCTACGGCGACGATCTGGCCCGGCGTCCTCGGCGCGGCGCGCGGATGGAACAAGCGTGTGTCCACGCCGAGCGGGATGACGTGGACACGGTCGTCCGGCACCTTGAAGTCGGCGCAGATGTCGCGGCGCGAGGACTCGGACACGGTGAGAATGTCTCCGACCCTGCGGGCGACGCGGGACTGCATGCGCACGAAACCGTACCAACGCCATTTGGACAGCCTCGACAGGCCGCGTGCGGCCCGCAGCTCGATCCTCCTGTCGACGCTGATCGGGTGATGGATGCTCGTCACCAGGGGCAGGCCGAGCCGGTTGATGCCGAGCATCCCGTAGCCCAGCACCTGGTTGTCGTGGACGATGTCGAATGCGCCGCGGCGCCTGCGCAGCTCGCGCAGCGCCCGCAGGCTGAACGTCAGCGGCTCGGGAAAGGCGGCCGTCCACATGGATGTGACCTCGAGCACGTCGATCCAGTCGCGGTACTCGCGCAGGTGCGGCATGCGGAACGGGTCGTCGTCGCGGTAGAGGTCGAGGCTGGGCAGGTGCCGCAGCGTGGGCCCCGGCTCGAGTTCTGGATAGGGCTGGCCGGACAGAACCTCCACCTGATGGCCGAGCGCGGCAAGCTCGCGGCTGAGGTGGCGAAGGTAGATTCCCTGACCGCCGCAGTGCGGTTTACTCCGGTAGGAAAGCAGCGCGACCCGCAGTGGGCGGTCCATGGTGGTCACGCGTCACGCTCCTCCTGCGCCCTCGCTGATTCCGCGCGGCTCCGTAGGGAGCGGCAGCAGCGGGGCGCCGCGACAGAGCACGGGGTATGAAAGACGGTCCTAGCCAGCGAACCTTACCACCGAGTACCTCACGTTACGTTATGCACCAGTTGTTCCGCGCGGCACAATTGCGCCGGGCCATGTCGTGCCGTGGTGCGTACTGACGATAAGAATAGAACAGGTTCCATTCTTACTGAGGCTCATCAAGAATCCTTGTTCACAAGGTCTCAAGCCAGAGGAACGTGTTGCAGGCAGCTCGGCGTAGCCGGGTCGGCGCTGCCACCGCCCGAGCTGCGCGGGGTGTACTTTGGGCCCACTTGGAGTGATGTCTTGCCATGGCGGGCCAGGTCCGGGCACGGCGTTCGCTCCTGCGGCGACGGCGCTGGCCCGGGGCCCTTGCGGGTGCACCGCCGGGAGAGGCCACCCGCCCGCTGAAGCGAGATCGAGGAGGCACCGGTGAGCAGGCGCGCGCTAATCACGGGGATCACCGGGCAGGACGGCTCGTATCTCGCCGAGCACCTGCTTGCGGAAGGCTACGAGGTCTGGGGGCTTGTACGGGGGCAGTCCAATCCCCGGGTGCCCAGGGTCCGCCAGCTGCTGCGTGACGTCCGCCTCGTCAGCGGCGATCTGCTTGACCAGGGCAGCCTGATCTCCGCGGTGGAACAGGTCCAGCCGGACGAGGTCTACAACCTGGGCGCGATCTCCTACGTGCCGATGTCGTGGCAGCAGGCAGAGCTCACCGCTGAGGTCACCGGCATGGGCGTGCTGCGGATGCTGGAGGCGATCCGCGTCTACAGCGGCGTCTCCGCGTCGCGGCCCGCGCCGCGCGGGCAGATCAGGTTCTACCAGGCGTCATCTTCGGAGATGTTCGGCAAGGTGCGCGAGTCACCGCAGAACGAGGGGACACCGTTTCACCCTCGCAGCCCGTACGGGGTGGCCAAGGCGTACGGCCATTTCCTCACGCAGAACTACCGTGAGTCATACGGCATGTACGCCGTCTCCGGCATCCTGTTCAACCACGAGTCTCCGCGCCGCGGCGCGGAGTTTGTGACCCGCAAGGTATCGCTCGGCGCGGCCAGGATAAAGCTAGGCATGGAGAAGGAATTGCGGTTGGGCAATCTGACCGCGCGACGGGACTGGGGCTTCGCAGGGGACTACGTCCAGGCGATGCACCTGATGCTCGGGCAGGAGGAACCCGAGGACTACGTGGTGGGCACCGGCATGACGCACTCGGTGCAGGAACTGGTGCAGCTTGCGTTCGACGCCGCCGGGCTTGATTGGCGCGAGCATGTGGACTCCGATCCGGCTCTCATCAGGCCAGCCGAGGTCGATGTGCTCTGCGCCGACCCGTCGAAAGCGCGCGGCCAGCTCGGCTGGGAGCCGAAGATCCAGTTCGCCGAACTCGTCGGCATGATGGTCGAGTCCGACTTGGAACTGCTCTCCTCCGGCGGCCAGGCAGACGCGTCATGGGGCTCAGGTCCCTGGTGACCCTGAGCGGGGTCGGTGGCCAGAATCTGCGGCAGCGGTGGCAAGAGCCGACCCGGGCCTGCGCCCGCCGCCGGCGCACGCCGGCGCCGGAAAACGCCCCTTGATCGTTAGCCGCGACCTGGAGGGGGCCGGGTCCGCGGCGGACTTGGCACGAGACCGGCCGCGATACCGCACGGTGACAAGCGTGGGGCTAGGCGGAGCCCGATCCCGTCGACTCGAGGTACGCGTCGAGGACCATGTAGCGCAGCGGGTCGGAGCCTGGCAGCAGCCGGACGAGCCCGCGTGATTCGAGCAGCCGCAGGTGGGCGGCGGCTTCGCCGGCCGCGAGCCGGCGGAGCATCGGACGCATGCCCGCCCAGGACACGTTCCACCGCATCCTGGACGCTACCTCCCACAGCGTTACGGAACGGCTGTCGCTGCCCGCTGTGCCGTCTGGCGCTGCGGAGCCCCCGCCTGTGTCCCCCGGCCCGGCCGCCAGGATCGCCGTGACCTCGGCGAGCCGTTCCTCATGGTGGGCGGCGATCGCGGCGATGCGGGCGCCGACGTCGGTGAACTTGTGCTCGTGGGCGGGCAGTGCCTCCGCAGCGCCGAGCGCGGCGACCCGAGCGAGCGAGTCGAGGAAATCAGCCAGCGGGTTCGCGTCCGCCTCCTCGAAGGCGTAAAGACCGATGTTGGGCGTGATCTTGGGCAGCACGTGATCGCCCGTGAACAGCCGGCCGGAGTCCTCCAGGTGAAGGCATACGTGGCCAGGCGAGTGGCCTGGCGTATGGATCACCCGGAGCTTGCGGCCAGGAAGGTCGGCCAGGTCGCCGTCGGCGAGTTCGCGATCGGGAATCGCGGGCGGGTCGATGCGACGTTCCGACATCTTCGCCTGGCCGATCTCGGCATCGCTGGCACCGGCCCGCCGCAGCGCGGCGACTTCCCAGTCCCTGAAGCTGCCCTGGCGGACCTCGTGGCGGAATCTGCGGATCACCTCAATATCGGCGGCATGCATCGCGATCCAGGCGCCGGATGCCTCGCGGACCCGTCCAGCGAGGCCGGCGTGATCGGGATGATGGTGGGTGACGATCACACCGTAGACGTCGGCGACATCGAGCCCGAACGCGGCGAGACCGCTCGAGAGCGCGGCCCACGACTCAGCGTGCTGCCAGCCAGCGTCGATCAGCACCGGGCCGCTCGGGCTTTCCAGCGCGTAAACGAGGGTGTACCCGAGTGGATTGCCCGGAATGGGGACTGGCACGCTCCACAGGCCGCTGCCGAGATCTTCAGGTGTGGGTCGGGCTCGCACGCTGCTCCTTACCTGCGCCGCCGGTCTGAGGTGGCCCGCCATGCCCACCGCCATCTCGCGCGCTGCATCGCGGTCGGATACCTCAACTAGCTGCGCAGAAACCGCATTCCACGTTATCGAACGCCATTCGGCCCCGGTCCGAGGTGTGTCCTGGCTGACGTTCTCGCCGTGCTCACGCCGACGCGCCCGGGCAGTGCGGGGTCAGATCCGCTCGAGAATGGTGGCGGTGGAAAGCGCGCCGCCGGCGCACATGGTGACAAGCGCGGTCGCCCTGCCGGACCGCTCGAGCTCGTGCAGGGCGGAGGTGATCAGCCGCGCGCCGGTGGCACCGACCGGGTGGCCGAGCGCGATCGCACCGCCGTTGACGTTCACCTTGGTCATATCGGGCTTGTGCGCGCAGGCCCAGGACAGCACCACTGAGGCGAAGGCCTCGTTCACCTCGAACAGGTCGATGTCGGCCATGGTCATCCCGGCGTCGGCGAGCACCTTGGCCGTGGCCCGCACCGGCCCGTCGAGGTGGTAGTACGGCTCAGCGCCGACGAGTGCCTGGGCGAGGATCCGCGCTCTGGGACGCAGCCCGCTTGCGCGCGCCACCTGCTCGTCAACGACGAGAACGGCCGCGGCGCCGTCGGACACTTGTGACGCGGTGCCTGCGGTGTGCCGCCCGCCATCGCCGCGCACAGGCTTGAGCGCGGCCAGTGCTTCACGTGTCGTCTCCCGCAGGCCCTGGTCCCTGCTGACCAACTGGGTCGCGGGCGGGTTCTGCTCCACGGCAAGCGCCCCGCCGTCCACGTCGCCTTCCTCGCCAGGCACTGGCGCTTCGATGGGTGCGATCTCCCGGTCGAAGCGACCGTCCGCCCAGGCCTTGGCGGCTAGTCGCTGTGACCGCAGGCCGAAATCGTCGAGCTGCTGTCTGGTGATGCCGCGCCGGTCGGCGATCCGTTCCGCGGCCAGGAACTGGTCCGGTATGTCTATCGACCAGTCCGCGGGGCGGGGGTTGGCGGGGAGGACGTTGCTGCCCAGCGGCGCGCGGCTCATCATCTCGACACCGCAGCCGATCGCGGCGCCCGTCACCCCGGCCTGGACGAGCGCCGCGGCGAGATGCACGGCCTGCTGGCTGGACCCGCATTGGCAGTCGATGGTGGTCACCCCGGTCTCATGCGGCAGACCCGCGTACAGCCAGGCATAACGGCCGACGTGACCACCCTGCTCGCCCGCCTGGGTGACGCAGCCGGCGAACACCTGGCCGACAGATGACGGGTCGATTCCCGCGCGCTCCACCACGGCTCGCTGCGCATGCGCGAGAACCGCCTGCGGCTTGAGCCCCGCAAGCCAGCCACGGCGCTTGCCGATAGGCGTGCGGACCGTCTCGACGATGACCGGGTTGCCCATGTGCTCCCCCTCACTCCGCTCACTCCGCGCCGCGTCCGCGGCACGGTCCCGCCGCGCTGAGCGCTACCCGCCGCGGCCAGGCGCCCGGGCCCGCGGCACGGTCCCGCCGCGCTGAGCGCTACCCGCCGCGGCCAGGCGCCCGGGCCCGCGGCACGGTCCCGCCGCGCTGAGCGCTACCCGCCGCGGCCAGGCGCCCGCGTCCGCGGCACGGTCCCGCCGCGCTGAGCGCTACCCGCCGCGGCCAGGCGCCCCGCGCCGCGCACGCTGGCCGCCTCGCCCTGTTGGCTACGCTCCCGGAAATTGTAACGTGTTCTAATTTGTATCTGCTAGGCAAGACCGCTGCCGGGCTGGCTCAGGAACCACACAGCACCCGCCAGCCCCGACACTGGCCGTCGCATCCGCGACGCCGCACGACCGGCCCCGGAAAGGGGCCGCGCTGCGGGTGGATCGCGGCGGCGTGCAACGCCGCGGCGCCGCGTCAGAACCCGTCCGGCGGGCACGGCGCTGGCCTTGCACGCCGCTATGCCGGCCAACGTGCCGTCGATCATGGATCTACCCCGCAGGCTGGTTACGCATGGGGTTAACGATGCTGGTGGGTACCGGGATATACGCGGAATCGGCGCGCGGGCCACCTGAGGCCCAAGAGCCTGCCAGCCGCTGTCAACCGACTGCGCCACCTGGCGGTCGTATCAGTGCGCGATGTCCGCTCATCCTAAGTGGTCGGCACAACCTGATTGCTTGTCGGCCGCTCGCGGCGGTATTGCTGTGGCGCGGGCGTGGGTATGACGCCGACGCGCACGGACCACGCGGCATCGCAAAGCTGAGCCTGCCCGGCTCGTGGCGCTCGGGCCCCGGGCCGGCTCGAAGCGCGGTGGCGTCACTTCCGGGGCGGAGTGGCGCCACCGTGCTGTTACCTGACCGGGGCGGTGTGATCCGAGCGGTGTGATCGGGGCGGACCCTGAACCGGCTGCTCGGAACCGACTGTCCTGAACCGACCTGCCCGGAACCGACCTGCCCGGAACCCGACTGCCCGGAACCGGCGGCTCAGAAGTCGTGCAGCAACCGGTCGGCGGTGAGTTCGAGCAACTGCTGCACCTGGTCCACCGTGCGCCGGCCCTTGAGGATTTCAAGCAGTTCGGCGACCCAGACGTTGGCGAGCGAGTTGCACAGTGACCACTCGAGGGCCTGCCGGGCGGCTGGCCCGTCACCCTTACTGGATACCCGCAGCAGCAGGTCGGTGACGCGGTCACCGAAGTCGGTCTGCACATTCGACATGATCAGGGAGCGGACCAGGGCGTCGGCGAGTTCGGGCTCACGCATCAGCCCGCGGGTCGCCCGCATCAGTACGTCCACGGCCCGGCGCGCGGGTGCGGCGGCGCGCGGCGGACGCCGCTGAATGCTCGTCTCCAGTAGGTCGATCTCCTCGGCGACGACCGCGACGACCAGGTCCATTTTGGATGGGAAGTAGCGGTACAGGGTGCCGAGCGCGACGCCCGCGCGTTCCGCCACCGTGCGCATCTGCATCGCCTCGACGCCGCCACGGGACGCGAGCGCCGCCGCGGCCTGCACGATCCGCTTCCGGCGCTGGTGCTGGCTACGGGATCGGGTAGACGCTGCCGGCGCTGCCGGACCCGTCTGTTCGGCGGTCAAGGCGGACCCCCTCTGCTCACGTGAGAACACGTTATCTGACCATCGGTCAGTTACCTTCTCACGAGGTCTGTGTTTCGAACAGGCTACGTAACACGCAGGGCGGCGTCACCAATCGCATCGATGGACCAGGCTACCCACACGTATTAGAATCGGTTCTAGTTTCCGGAACGGCGCGCGCTGTTGTGCCGCAATACGGTGGTGCAGGAACACTGTGGTCCCGGAACACTGTGGTTCCCGGAACACTGTGGTTCCCGGAACACTGTGGTCCCGGAACACCGCGGGCAGGAGGGTGCATGACCGGACAGGGCGGCTACGCCGTCCGCGGTGCGCACGTGCCTGGCAAGGCAGGTTCGCCAACCCGGCCGGGCGCGTTCTACACCGGGGACCTGGCCTACGCTGACGCGGATGGCTTCGTGTACTTCGCCGGGCGACCGGCACAGCGGATCCGGGTAGATGGCGAGAATATCTCCGCCGCGGCGGTCGAGGACGTGCTCCGCCTGTTCCCTGCCGCAGCGGAGGCTGCGGTCTATCCGGTGCCTGACCCCACGGCAGGTGACCAGGTGATGGCAGCGCTGGTGAGGCGGGACGCGGCGGAGTTTCGCCCGGAGTCGTTCGGGATATTCCTGAGCCGCAGGCCGGACATCGGCGCCAGGCAACTGCCCCGGTTCGTGCGGATCACCGGGGCACTCCCGCAAACGGCGACCAACAAGGTACTCAAGCGCGAACTCGTGGCGCAGGCCTGGTTC
This sequence comes from uncultured Actinomycetota bacterium, assembly GCA_963851085.1. Taxonomy (GTDB): domain Bacteria; phylum Actinomycetota; class Actinomycetes; order Streptosporangiales; family Streptosporangiaceae; genus DATFVJ01. The sequence goes on from CAWKNX010000010.1 coordinate 72,260, forward strand.
ACGGCCGACCCGGTCTGGTACCGGCCCGGCAAGCCGCCGGGCTACCGTCTTCTCACCGACCGCGACACCCCCGAGATCCGCGCGGAATTTCACCGCAGCGGCCGTCTTTACCTGCTGGAGCAGAGCTGATGGATTTTGAACTGGAAGAAAGCCATTCCGACCTGCGCGGCCTTGCCGCCGGGTTGCTCGACCGGATGGCCGAGGTCCGCGGCGGTGCGCTCGGTGACGATATGGCCGGCAGTGGTGTGGCAAGCGGCGGTGTGGCAAGCGGCGGTGTGGCAAGCGGCGGTGTGGCAAGCGGCGGTGTGGCAAGCGGCACTGCGCAATATGACGTCGCGGCGTGGAAGGCGATGGCCCAGGCCGGGCTGCTCGACGCCTGCCTGCCGGAGGACTCAGGCGGGCAAGGCCTCGGCACGGTCGGCCTGGCGGTGCTGCTCTGTGAGGTGGGGGCGCACGTCGCCGAGGTTCCGGCGTTCGCCGCGCTCGCCCTCGGCGCGTTCCCGGTGGCACGGCACGGCACGCCCGGACAGCGGGAGGTGCTGCGCCCTGTCGCCGACGGCGAACTCCTGCTGACCGCGGCCGTGCGGGAGCCGGGCAACTTCGGCGCGCCACGGACGGTCGCGCGGCGCTCAGGCGATGGGTACATGCTGGAGGGTGTCAAGATCGCGGTGCCGTTCGCGCAGGAAGCGGCCGTGATTCTCGTCCCCGCCACGGTGCCAGGGGCGGGCACGGGAGTCTTCCTGGTGCCGACGGGCGCCGGCGGGGTCACCCACCATGTCCATCCCACTGCGACCGGCGAAGCCGCCTCGCGGATCGGCCTCGACGCGGTCTGGGTGGGCCAGGACGCGCTGCTCGGCGGCCGGGCGGATGGCGTGGCGGCCGCCGATCTGGACCGGCTTGCCGTGGCCGGTGCCGCAGCGACCGTATCCGGCGTGCTGGCCGGAGCGCTGAAGCTCACCACCGCGCATGTGAAGACCCGGGAGCAGTTCGGCCTGCTGCTCGCGGAGTTCCAGGCGGTCACCATGCAGATCGCGGATGTGTACATCGCGGGCCGGGCGCTCGACGCGGCCATGTGGGCCGGGTGCTGGCGGCTTGACGCGGGCGATGAGCCTGCCGCCTCCGGCATCGACGGCAACGACGGCCTCGACGAGGTGCTCGCGGTCGCAGCCTGGCACGCGGCGGGGCCCGCGCTTCGCGCCCTCTACACCTGCCAGCACCTGCACGGCGGTCTCGGCCTCGACGTGACCTACCCGCTGCACCGCTATTTCGCCTGGGGTACGCAGTACGCGCACCTGCTCGGTGGCGAACAGGCGCGGCTCGACATCCTCGGCGGCCTGCTCGCAGCTTCGCAGCCGGTGAAGGCGCAGCCGCAGCCCGTACAGGCTGGTTAGGAAGGGACCGTCGTGTTCATTGACTACACCGAGCGGCAGCGCAAGCTCCGCGACGAACTGCGCGAGTACTTCGCCACGCTGATCTCGCCGGCCGAGCGCCGGGCCATCGAGACCGACGCGTTCGGCGAGACCTACATGGAAATCTGCCGCCGTCTCGGCCGTGACCGCTGGCTCGGCATCGGCTGGCCGCAGGAGTTCGGCGGGCGCGGGTTCGGCCCGGTGGAACAGCAGATCTTCGTCAACGAGGTGACGCGGGCCGAGGTGCCGTATCCGCTGATCACTTTGCAGACGGTGGCGCCGACGTTGCTGAAGTTCGGCACGCGGGAGCAGAAGGAGTTCTTCCTGCCGAAGATCCTCGCCGGCGAATGCCACTTCGCGGTGGGGTACAGCGAGCCGGGCGCGGGCACCGACCTTGCCGCGCTGTGCACGGCCGCGCGCCGCGAGCCCGACGGCGACGGCGGCGAGGTGTACGTCGTCAACGGCCAGAAGATCTACACCAGCGGCGCCCACTACTCGGGCTACGTCTGGCTGGCCGCGAGGACCGACCCCGATGCCCCAAAGCACAAGGGCATTTCGATCCTCATCGTCGACTGCCGCGATCCCGGGTTCAGCTGGACGCCGATCATCACAGCGGACGGGAAGCATCACACCAACTCGACCTACTACTCCGACGTCCGGGTGCCGGTTTCGATGCTGGTCGGCGAGGAGAGCAAGGGCTGGAACCTGATCGTCAGCCAGCTCAACCACGAGCGGCTCACGCTGGGGCCAGCCGGGAACATCGGGCATCGGTACGATCGGCTCGTCCGCTGGGCAGCCACCACCAGCGGCTGCAACGGTAAGCGACTGATCGACGAGCCCGAGGTGCGGCGCGCGATCGGCCAGGTGTATGCCTGGCTGCGCACCAACGAGCTGCTGAACTGGCAGGTCGCTGCCGGAATGGACGCCGGCTGGCTGGGCGCGCCCGATGCGTCGGCGAATAAGGTCTACGGCTCCGAACGGCTCCAGGATTCCGGGCGGCTGATCGGTGAACTGCTCGCCAGGTACGGCGATCCCGCTGATGCACAGACCAGGGAGTTCATGGAGCTGCTTGACACTGGGGTCAAGGGCGCACTGGTGATGACGTTCGGCGGCGGTGTGAACGAGGTGCAGCGTGAGCTGATCGCCATGATCGGCCTCGGCCTGTCGAGGGCGCCTCGATGACGGAGCATCCCGCGGCTGCGGAAGGCGCGGGCGCTGCGCGAGTGGAAGGCGCGGGCACCGTGGAAGTGCAAGGCGCGGCCACCGTGGAAGCGGAAGGCGCGGCCACCGTGGAAGCGGAAGGCGCGGGAGCCGAAGGCGCGGGAGCCGCGCGGGCGCCTGCCGAGGGCACGCCCGGCGCCCGGGCCCCTGATGAGAGCACGGCCGGTGGGGTGACGCCGCCGGCGAACGGCTTCGCCGGCAATGGGCCGGTGACCGCCCCTCCGCTCAGTGAGCTCGACGAGCAGGTACCCGGGCTTGCCGCCCGGCTGATGGCAGCAGGGGAACAGCTCGCAGGCGTGGCGCGTGAACCGGTGTCGATGCCCCTGATCAGGCAATGGTGCGACGCGATAGGTGACAAGAATCCCGTCTACACCGACGAGGAGGCCGCGGCGGGCTCGGTGCACGGCGGGCTCGTCGCCCCACCAGCGATGATCCAGGTCTGGACGATGCCGGGGCTGGGCCGCAGGCCGGCCGAGGCCCCGGACGAGCTGCTGGTTGTGCTCAAGGCGTCGGGCTATACCGGCGTGGTCGCCACGAACTGCGAGCAGTCCTATGACAGGTACCTGCGGCCCGGCGAGCACCTGCGGACCACCACGCGCATGGGCGGTGTCACTGGGCCGAAGAAGACGGGTCTCGGTGCGGGGTTCTTCATCACCTGGCACACGACCTGGTACAGCGGGGACGAGCGCGTCGGTCAGATGATGTTCCGGGTGCTGCAGTTCCGGCCGCCAGATCACCACGAAGCCGTCGCCCGATCACCACATTCATCCCAGCAGTCACAAGAGTCTCAGCAGCCTCAGCCTCAGCCTCAGCTATCGCAGGGACCCCAGGAGTCCCAGCAGCCTCAGCCTCAGCCTCAGCGATCACGGGAGCCTCAGCAGTCTAAACAGCCACAAGAAGCTCGGGAGCTCCGCGCCAATTCGCAGATTCTCTCGGCCCGGCCGTCTGCGCCTGCTCAAGAGCGGGAACCCCTTCTGTTGCGTGCGCCCGCGCTTGAGAGTGGAGCGGACCGGTATCCGCTCCGCCCCGCCATGAACCAGGACACGCGTTTCTTCTGGGCGGGTGCGAAGGCCGGTGAACTGCGCATCCAGCGCTGCGGCGACTGCGGGAAGCTGCGCCATCCGCCCGGCCCGATGTGCCCTCACTGCCATAGCGGCAGCCACGATTACGTGGTCGCCGCCGGCCGCGGCGAGGTGTTCACCTACGTCGTCCACCATCATCCGCCGGTTCCTGGCCGCACGGCCCCGTTCGTGGTCGCTGTGGTGGAACTGCCTGAGGGTGTCCGGGTCACGGGGAACGTACTCGGCGTGCCGCCGGATCAGGTGAGTGTCGGCATGCCCGTGGAGGTGGTCTTCGAGCGCGTCGACGATGATCTTGTGCTGCCCCAGTGGAGGCCGGCCCAGTGGAAACCGGTGCGCGGCGGGCCGGACCTGCTGCCCGAGCTCGTGATCCCGCTCACTACGACCACGGTGGTCACGACGGCGCTCGCGACCAGGGACTTCACCGCTCTTCACCACGACAGGGACGCAGCACGCGCGCAGGGCTCGGCGGACGTTTTCCTGAACATCCTGACCACCGTGGGCCTAATCCAGCGTTTCGTCACGGACTGGGCGGGCCCGCGCGCGCTTGTGCGGGCGATCAACGTGCGGCTCGGCGCGCCCGCATATGCGGGCGACACGCTGACGCTGACCGGCCGGGTCGCCGAGCGTGGCGCCAATGGCTCGGTCATGGTGGAGGTGCGCGGTGCATGCGGCCAGGGCGATCACGTGACCGGGACGGTGCACCTGGAACTGGCGGAGGACCGGGGATGACGCTGACAGCACGCGCCGGTTCTGGGGCGCGGTCCGGTGCGGCAGCGCTGTCCGGGCGCGCGGCGGTCGCCGGCATCGGGGCAACGGAGTTCTCGAAGGAGTCCGGACGGAGCGAGTTGCGCCTGGCCGCCGAGGCTGTGCTGGCCGCGGTCGCCGATGCCGGGCTCACCCCGGCCGATGTGGACGGCCTGGTCACGTTCAGCCATGACGCCAACGCCGAGGTCGCTGTGGCACGCACGACCGGAATCGGCGAACTGCGCTTCTTCGACCGGGTGGAGTACGGCGGTGGTGCCGCGTGCGCCACGGTGATGCACGCCGCAATGGCGGTCGCGACCGGCGTCGCCGACGTTGTCGTCTGCTACCGGGCCTTCAATGAGCGCTCAGGCCCCAGGTTCGGCCAGCCCAACGCCGGCCTCGGCGGGGACCCGTCCTCGCTGGGCCTGGAGATGAGCTGGCACGTGCCGTTCGGCCTGCTGACCCCGGCCGCATGGGTCGCGATGGCGGCACGGCGGTATATGTACCTCTACGGCGCTTCGAGCGAGGACTTCGGCGCTGTCGCGGTGACCATGCGCCGCCATGCGGCGGCCAACCCAGCGGCATGGTTCTACGGCAGGCCGATCGCCCTGGCCGACCACCAGGCCTCCAGGTGGATTGTCGAGCCGCTGCACCTGCTCGACTGCTGCCAGGAGAGCGACGGCGCCGTCGCGGTGGTGGTGACGAGTGCCGAGCGGGCGCGTGACCTGCCCGCAGCGCCCGCCGTGATCACCGCGGCCGCGCAGGGCTCGGCCGCTGGCCAGATGATGATGACCAGCTACTACGGCGACGACCCAGCCGGGCTGCCGGCGATGGGCCTGGTCGGCAGCCTGCTTTGGCGGATGTCCGGTCTGACACCCTCGGACATCCAGACAGCGGTGCTGTACGACCATTTCACGCCGTTCGTGCTGATCCAGCTCGAAGAGCTTGGGTTCTGCCCGCGCGGTGAGGCCAGGGGATTCGTGGCGGATGGCGGCATCGGGCTCGATGGGCACCTGCCGGTCAATCCGCACGGCGGCCAACTGGGTGAGGCGTATATCCACGGGATGAACGGCATCACCGAGGCGGTCCGCCAGGTGCGTGGTACGGCGGTGAACCAGGTCCCAGGCGTGCGGCACGTGCTGGTGACGGCGGGTACCGGCGTCCCGACCAGCGGCCTGATCCTCAGCCGCGAGTGACGAGCGCGAGTGACGAGCCCAGGCGAAGCTTGATCGATGGCCCCTAGGGCGTGCTATAGGCCGTCCTACGGGCCATCGATCAGGAAACCGCCGCGGGCGTAACCGCCGCGGCGGGGGCACGCGAGCCTGCCGCCCGCGCCAGCGCTGACCGACCGTACTTATCCCGAACAGCTGACGCTTTGTCACGGTCGGCCGTGATTCGCCGCCAGCCGTGATTCGCCGCCAGCCGCGGTTCGCCCACGGCGCCGCTAGCGGCGAACACCATCGCGGGGACCGCCGTGTCAACCCTGGGGTTGACGCCGGACGCTGGCGCGCTCCACCCGTACGCCGATGACCGCAGGAAGGCCGATACCTAGCGTATGGGATCAGCCTGTGACATATCCGACATTCCGCGCGCTATCGCGATCAGGCCGCGGGCAGCCGCTGACACCGGAGGGGGTTGCGGCATCATGCGCTGGGTACTTGGAACGAGCCTCCGATTCGGCCGTCTCGTCGTCGCGTTGGCAATCGGCCTCATGGTGATCGGAACGGCTCAGCTGCGGTCGGCGCCCGTCGATGTCTATCCGGAGTTCATGCCCCCATCGGTGGAGGTTCAGACGGAGGCGCTTGGCCTGTCCGCGGCCGAGGTGGAGCAACTGATCACCGTGCCGCTCGAGCAGGATCTGCTCAACGGCGTTCCGTGGCTTGACCGCATCCACTCGTCCTCGAGGCCGGGCCTGTCCGCGATCGACCTCACGTTCCAGCGGGGCACCGACATCTACGCGGCGCGGCAGATGGTCCAGGAGCGGTTGACCCAGGCGCACGCCCTGCCGAACGTGGGCAGCCCGCCGATCATGATCCAGCCCCTGGCCTCGACGAGCCGGGTCGCCATGATCGGATTGTCCTCACGAAGCGTGTCCCTCATCGACATGTCCGTGCTCGCCCGCTGGAAGCTCAGGCCCCGGCTCATGGGTGTGCCCGGTGTCGCGAACGTGTCCGTCTATGGCCAGCGCGACCGGCAGCTCCAGGTTCAGGTCGACCCGAAGCAGTTGCGGGCCAAGGACGTGTCGCTCACTCAGGTGATCGAGACCGCCGGAAATGCCCTGTGGGTGTCGCCCCTGACGTTCGTCGAGGCCTCGACGCCGGGAACCGGCGGATTCGTCGAGTCCCCCAATCAGCGGCTGTCGATACAGCACATTTCCCCGATCTCAACCCCGCCTCAGCTCGCCGCCGTGCCGGTCGAGGGCGACCGGTCCGGCGCGCTGAGGCTCGGCAACGTCGCGAACGTCGTCGCGGACCACCAGCCGCTTATCGGCGACGCTGTCGGGTCCGGCGCCCCAAGCCTGTACCTCGTGATCGAGAAGTTCCCCGGCGCCAACACGCTCGAGGTGACCAGGGGAATCGAGGCCGCGATGAGGGACATGGCGCCGGGCCTGAAGGGCATCGCGGTCGACGGGAATGTGTACCGTCCTGCGACCTTCGTCCAGACGGCACTCCATAACGTCGGGGTGGTCGGGCTTATCAGCCTCGCTCTGCTGCTTGTCCTGATGCTCGTGCTGCTCGGATCGTGGCGCGCGGCCATCATCGGCGCCATCGTGGTGCCGGTGTCGCTGCTCACGGCGGCCTATGTCCTGTACCTGCAGGGCGTCACGTTCACGACCATCACGCTGCTCGGGCTCGCCGCCGCCGTGGGACTCATCATCGACGACGTCATCACGGATATCGACGCGGTGCGACGCCGGCTGAGAGATGGCGGTCACAAGGGCAAGGATGACCCGGTCAACGCGACCTTGATCGAGGCGTTCTCGACGACGCGCGGGCCGCTGGTGTTCGCGGCCCTCGCAATCCTGCTCGCGACGCTGCCCCTCCTGTTCATGGGGACCCTCGTCACCGCGTTCAGCCGTCCGCTGGTGCTCACCTACGTTCTCGCGTTGCTCGCCTCGACGCTCGTCGCGTTCACGCTGACGCCCACGCTTGCCGCCCTGCTGCTGCGCGGTGACCGGGCAGGCCGTGAGGGCCGGTTCGCCGGCCTGGCGAAGCGCTTCTTCGACCGCAGGCTCGCAGCCTCGATCCTGCGGCCACGCCGCGTATGGGCGGCCACGGCGGTGCTCGCCGTGGCTGCCCTCGCCGTCGTGCCCCAGATCGGCAGCGGCTCGCTGCTGCCCGCCCTGCAGGACCGCAATCTGCTACTGAAGATGGACGCGGTCCCGGGTACCTCGTTGCCTGAGATGGACCGGATCACGGCCGCAGCGAGCAGCGAGCTGCGCACGCTGCCTGGCGTCAAGAGTGTCGGTGCGCATGTCGGGCGGGCGGTCAGTTCTGATCAGGTGGTCAACGTCAACTCCGCCGAGGTGTGGATCACGCTGGCCGGCGCCGCGGACTACAGCCGCAGCCTGGCCGCGATCAGGGCCGTCATGCACGGCTACGCAGGCCTCAGGGCCGATCTGCTCACCTACCCGAGCGACCGGGTAGCGCAGGTGACGTCGGGTCAGACCGACGATCTCCTTGTCCGCGTCTACGGACCGGACCTCAGCGTCCTGCAGAGTAAGGCGGGCCAGGTGCGGGCCATGCTGTCGGGCGTCTCAGGCGTGGTGAACCCCGTGGTGCGCCCCGTCCCCCGCCAGCCGACGGTGAACATCCAGGTCAACCTCGCCGCGGCCCAGAAGTACGGGCTGAAGCCGGGCGACGTCCGCCGGGACACGACGACGCTCACCTCGGGTCTCATCGTCGGCAACCTCTACGAGCAGTCGAAGATCTTCGATGTCGTGGTCTGGGGAGCTCCGCAGGTACGCAGCGACCTCACCAGGCTCGGGGACATGCTGATCGACACGCCCTCCGGCGGGCAAGTGGCCCTCAAGGACGTTGCCACGGTCAGGATTCAGCCGGAGCCGACCGCCATCACCCACGACGATGTCTCGCGTACCGTCGAGGTGGCCGCGAAGGTCAGCGGAGATCCCGGGTCCGTGGTCGCCGCGGTGAAATCGCGGCTCGCAAGCGTGTCGATGCCTTATGAGTACCACGCCGAGGTGTTCGGGAACGTCACCGTCGAGCGAGCTGACTTCGAACGGACCTTGCTGCTCGGCGCCGCGGCACTCATCGGCGTCTTCCTGCTGCTTCAGGCCGCCGTCGGCAGCTGGCGGCGTGCGGGCCTCCTGCTGCTCTCGCTGCCGCTGTCGGTGGCGGGCGCGGTGCTCGCCGCGCCGCTCGGTGGCGGGTTGTGGAGCACAGGAGCGCTGGCAGGCATGTTCGCCGTGCTCGCGCTTGCTATCCGTGGCGGCATCCTCCTCGGGCGCCGCATCAGTGATGCGGAGAAGGAGAGCGCGGTGGACGGGCAGACCGCAGTGGTTGCCGCTGCCCGTGCGCGCGCCGTTCCCATCCTGCAGTCGGCGCTGACGACTGCCGCCGTGCTGGTGCCTGCTGCCGTGTTCGGCTCCCGCACAGGGCTGGAGTTCCTGCATCCGCTGGCGGTCACAATGCTCGGCGGCCTGGTGAGCCTGCTCGTGGTGCAGCTGTTCGTGCTGCCTGGGCTGCTCGTGACGACAGCTGGCCGGCGGTCGGCGCCAGAACTCGACGCCGATCACGCCCTCGTCGCCACGCCCGACTGACGGCAAGTCGTCGACGATCCGAAGGGAAGCCATCGATGTCCACGAAGAATCCCGTCGCCATCGGTCTTGCCGTGACCGTCGCCGTGGTCCTGACAGCCTGCGGCAGCGCGACGGTCAGCCAGACTCCCCCGGCGACTGTCACAAAGATCGCTGGCTCCTCGGTCCAGCAGATCCGACTGACCGACCAGGCCATCCACCGGCTCGGTATCGCCGCGCAACCGGTGCGAGAGGCGACCGTGGCGGTGGCCGGCCGGGCTGGCGTGCACAAGATCATCCCGTATTCGGCGGTCGTCTACGACACGGACGGTTCGACGTGGACCTACGTGAACACGGCCGCACGGACATATGTGCGCCAGCCGATCAAGATCGACGAGATCCAGGGCGATACCGCGGTCCTCGCCGATGGCCCGGCCCCGGGCGCGGCGGTGGTGACCGTGGGAGCGCCGGAGTTGCTCGGCACCGAGTACAACATCAGCGGTGAGGAATGAGCCCCGCCGAACCCCGGACCCTCATGCGCTGGATCATCAGCTCCAGCCTGAGGTTCCGCTATCTCGTCGTCGCCGCGGCGGCCGGCATGATGGTCATCGGCATCGCGGTCATCCCTTCGATGCACGTCGACGTATTCCCCGAGTTCGCGCCGCCGCGGGTGCTTGTCCAGACCGCCTGCGTCGGCCTGTCGACGTCCGACGTCGAGCAACTCGTCACGGTGCCCCTCGAGGCCTCGATGAATGGCATCCAGGGCCTGGACGACCTGCGGTCGAAGTCAGTGCCGCAGTTGTCGTCAATCGAGGTGGTCTTCAAGTCGGGCACAGACCCGCTCCGGGCCCGCCAGCTTGTGCAGGAACGGCTGGCCACGGTGGCGCCCAGCCTGCCGACCTGGGCCGCGCCACCGGTGATGCTCGCGCCGGTATCCGCGACAGGACGTGCCATGCAGGTCGGCATGACCTCCAAGACCCACTCACTCATCGAGATGTCGATGACGGCCTACTGGACGATCCGCGCCCGGCTCCTGCGGGTGCCGGGAGTCGCCAATGTGGCGATATGGAACGAGCGGCTCCAGCTCATGGCGGTCCAGGCGGAGCCGTCGAAGTTGCTCGCCAAGGGGGTTTCGCTCAACCAGGTGATGCAGACGACCGCCGATGCGGTGGATTCCGGGCTGCTCAAGTTCTCCACCGGGGCGGTGATTGGCACCGGGGGCACCATAGACACGCCGAACCAGCGGATCGGCGTCCGCAATGTCCTGCCTGTCGTGACTCCCGCTGACCTGGCGCAGGTACCAGTCACCACGACTGGGGCCGGAAAAACCGTGCGGCTCGGCGACGTAGCGTCCGTGGCGGAGGTGCATCAGCCCCTCATCGGTGACGCGATCATCGACGGGGAACCGGGGCTCTTGCTCGTCGTCGAGAAGCTCCCCTGGGCGAACAGCCTTCAGATGACGGCCGGGGTCGAACAGGCCATCAGGGATCTCCAGCCAGGGCTACCGGGGGTCAGGTTCGACACGAACGTGTTCCAGCAGACCGACTTCGTCAAGCTCGCGATCGCCAATCTCACCCAGGCTCTCGTGCTTGGCTTCATCCTTGTCGTGGTCATCCTTGCGCTGTTCCTTTTCGAGTGGCGCGTGGCGCTGATCAGCATCTTGACGATCCCGCTGTCGCTGGTCACGACGATGCTCGTGCTCTACTGGCGTGGCGCCACCATCAACACCATGACCCTGGCTGGCCTGGTGATCGCGCTGGGGGCGGTGGTGGACGACGCGATCATCGACGTCGAGAACATCACCAGGCGCCTGCGGGAGGAACGGCTCAGCGGCGGTGGCCGGTCGACGTCCGCGGTGGTCCTCAGGGCCTGTCTCGAGGTGCGGAGCCCGATCGTCTACGCGACGCTCATCATCGTCGCCGCGTCGATCCCCGTCTTCCTCCTCACCGGGCTCACCGGCGCCTTCTTCCGGCCACTGGCGCTGTCGTACACCCTCGCGATCGTCGCCTCCATGGCGGTCGCGCTCACCCTGACCCCGGCGCTTGCCCTGCTGCTGCTGCGCGGCGCCCCGATCGAGCGCCGCAAATCCCCGCTGGTGGGCTGGCTGCAGCGGGTCTACACCGCGGGGCTGTCGCGAATCATCGTCCGCCCGATCGCCGCGTACGCGACGTTCGCCGTCGTGACGATCATCGGCATCGCGGTGTACCCACAGCTCGGGCAGTCGTTGTTCCCCGGCTTCAAGGAAAGAGATTTCCTCATCCACTGGGTGGCACCACCGGGAACCTCCACCGCCGAGATGGAGCGCTCGACGACGAAGATCAGCCGGGAGCTGCTGAGAATCCCCGGGGTGCAGAGCGCGGGGGCTCACATCGGCCAGGCCCTCCTCGGCGAGGAGGTCGCCGGCGTCAACCTGGGGGAGATCTGGGTCAGCCTGTCACCCAAGGCCGACTACGCGGCGACCCTGGAACGGATCCGTTCGGTCGCCAATGGCTACCCAGGCCTGTATCGCGAGGTGCAGACGTACCTCGACGAGCGGATCCAGGAGGTGCTTACCGGCGGCAAGGAGCCCATTGTGGTTCGCACATACGGCGAGGACCTGAAAACCCTGCGCGCCAAGTCGGACCAGATCCTCGAGGTGGTGAAGTCCGTGCGCGGCGTCGTGGATGCCCACCGGGACATCTCCAGCGACGTCCCGCAGGTGAACGTGACCGTCGACCTCCCAACGGCCCAGCGATACGGCCTCAAGCCAGGAGACGTGCGGAGGGACGCCGCGACCCTCGTCGCGGGCGAGGAGGTCGGCGACATCTTCCGGGCCGGCAAGGCCTACGACACCGTCGTCTGGAGCCCGGAATCCACCCGGCGGAACGTCAACGATATCGAGAACCTGCCGATCGACCTCCCGTCAGGAGGGCGGATAAGGCTCGGGTCGGTTGCGCAGGTGTCGTTGCAGCCCAACCCCAACTCGATCGACCGGCAGGGCGACTCGCGGTACCTCGACGTGGGCGCCAACGTGGCAGGCCGCGACCTCGGCTCTGTGGTCCGCGAAATCAACACCAAGCTGGCCTCGGTGCACCTGGACCGCGGGTACCACGTCGAGCTCCTGGGCGAGTACAAGGAGCGGCAGATGGCGCAGAGCCGGCTCCTTGAGTCGGCGCTGATCGCCGGGCTGGCGATCCTGCTCCTGCTACACGCGTCGTTCCGCAACTGGAGGCTCGCGGCGCTCGCCTTCCTCACCCTTCCGATGGCGCTCGTCGGCGGCATCCTTGCCGCCCGCATGACCAGCGGGATCATCTCGCTCGGTTCGCTGGTCGGCTTCTTCACCGTGTTCGGGATCGCGGCCCGCAACGGCATCCTGCTGATCAATCACTGCCAGCACCTCGAGACCCGCGAGGGCATGACGTTCGGACCGGCGCTCGTGCTCCGTGGTGCACGGGAAAGGCTGTCGCCGATCCTCATGACCTCGCTGGCCACCGGTCTGGCCCTGGTGCCGCTCGTCGTGCTGGGTGACCGGCCCGGGCATGAGATCGAGCATCCATTGGCAGTCGTTATCCTCGGCGGGCTTGTCACCTCGACCCTGCTCAACCTGCTCGTCGTCCCGTCGCTGTACCTGCGGTTCGGCAAGGGCCGGCGTGACAGGCCCGCGCAGGCGGCCGAGCACACGGTCGGCGCGTGACAACCATGCACATGCCGCAGGCGCGACGCTTGCCGCCGCCGGTCGGGGCATGTCGATGAGAAGGGAGCACGTGATGTTCACTCAACGGAGCGTCCGGACGCTCGCGGCGGTGGGCGCGCTCGGCATGGCGCCGCTGCTTGCGTGCGGGGTCACGAGCGCGGGCGCTGGCGCCACCCCAGGCGCCAGCCAGCATGGCAGCCATCTGGCGGCCGACGCGACGCCGACCGCGGCGGCCCAAACCGTGGCCGTGTTCACGAGGCCGCCGAAGAAGCACGGCCGTTTCCCCGCTCCCACGAAGGTCAGAAACCGCATGTTCCCCCTGGTGCCAGGAACCCAGTTCGTCTATCGGGGGAAGATCGTGGAAGGCGGCCACTCAACGCCGCACAGCGTCGTGTTCACCGTGACCGATCTGACCAAGGTGGTTGACGGCGTGCGCACGGTCGTCGCCTGGGACCGGGACTTCCTCAAAGGCCAGCTGCAGGAGCAGGAACTCGCGTTCTTCGCCCAGGACGACGAGGGCAACGTGTGGAACTTCGGTGAGTATCCCGAGGAGTATGACAACGGCGTGTTCACCGGGGCGCCGAGCACCTGGATCAAGGACGCTGGCGGCGCCTACGGCGGCATCCACATGCTGGCCAGGCCCAAGGTCGGCGCGCGGTACCTGGAAGGGCTCGTGCCGGCGATCGGGTTCGACGACGTCTCCAAGGTGGTGAGCACCAGTCAGCGGACCTGTGCGCGGACCGGCTGCTACCGGCATGTCCTCGTGGTCGACGAGTCGAGCCCCAATGATCCCGCGAGCGGCCATCAGATCAAGTACTACGCACGGCATGTGGGGCTGGTCCGAGTCGGGGCCCGCGGCGGAGACTCGCAGGAGTTCCTCAGCCTGGTCGCGGTGCGGCACCTCGGCCGGTCCGCACTGGCGAAGGTGCGCGCGTCGGCGTTGGCTATGGACAGGCGGGCGCACCGCGTCAGCAAGATCTACCGGGTCACCAAACCAGCGGAGCGGCGCCACTGCTGACGCGCGGCATCGGTTTCGCCAGTTGCCCGGTCACGGCGTCGCGTCAGCGGCGCCCGGGGCGGGTGGCGCCGGCTGCGGCCCGATCCGGCCGCGGCCCGTGGGTCGTCAGCGCGCGATGCCACGGCGAAAGGCGTAGCCGACGAGCTGGGCGCGGTCGCGCATGCCCGTCTTGGCCAGCAGGTGATTGACGTGGGTCTTCACGGTCGCGTCGGAAAGGCGGAACCTGGCGGCGATTTCGGCGTTGGACAGGCCGGCCGCGATCACGGTGAGCACTTCGAGCTCTCGTGGTGTGAGCCCGTCTGGTGCCTGGTCGCCGCCCCCCGCGGCGCCCGCGGCGCCTGCGGTGCCGAGGCGCTCGCCGCGCGCGAATGCCTCGACCAGCCGGCGTTGCACGGATGGATCGAGCTGTGCCTGGCCCGCCTCCACCGTGAGCAGGGCCCGCAGGATCTCCTCTGCGCCGGCGTCCTTGGTGAGAAAGCCGAGTGCCCCGGCGCGCAGCGCCGCGAAGACCGTGTCATCGTCGGAGTAGGTTGTCAGCACCACGACGGGGATTCGCGGCTGGTGCAGGCCGAGCCGGCGCGTGGCCTCGACTCCGTCGCAGTTCGGCATGTTGAGGTCCATCAGGACGACGTCGGGCGCCATGGCCAGCGCTTGCCGCACCGCGTCTTCGCCGTCGACCGCCGTGCCGACCACGTCGATGCCCGGTAGCAGGCCGAGCACCATGGACAGGCCGTCCCGGACTACCTTCTGGTCGTCCGCCACGAGGACGCGGACGGCACGGGCGCTTTCGACTGCCGAAATCATGGCCACCTCCTTTTGCTGTGTTCGTGGGGCCGTGGTCCTGTATGCCGGGTCAGCAAGACGCTCAGCAACGCGTGACCGGTGCGCGGTCGCTGTTGCCTGGCTCGAGATCCTCATGTGGATCCATCCGGGTGAATGGGCAGCTGGAGGTGAACGGTGAACCCGCCATCAGACGGGCCCGCGTCCAGCCGCCCGCCCTGCAGCACGGCCCGCTCGGCCATGCTGGTCAGCCCGAAACCGTTCGAAAGCAGCCCGGCGTCCACGCCGTCACCGCCGCTGTCGGCCACCGACACGTCGACCCTGTCCGCCGCCCAGCTGATCAGCACCGTTACCTGGGCTCCACGCCCGGCGTGCTTGGCCACGTTTGTCAGGGCCTCCTGCACCGTGCGGTATATGGTCAACCCGGCCTCGGGACCCAAGGGGCGCTGGGCGCCGTCGACCCGGAATGTGATGGGGATTCCCGACGCCGAGGCCGTCTCCGAGATCAGGCCGGGCAACCTCGCCGGGCCTGGAATCTCGTCACCCCTGAGCATCTCCAGTGCGCGACGGGCATTCAGCATGCCGGTCTGGGCCAGCCGGTGCGCACTCGTGATCTGATCCACCAGCCTGTCCCCTACTCCCGTGCTGATGGCGAGCATCCGCGCGCCCTCAAGTTGCATGGACAGGCCGGCCAGGCTGTGAGCAAGGACGTCATGCAGTTCGCGCGCCAACCGCGAGCGCTCGGCCAGCGCCGCGGCCTGTTCTCTGGCGTCGCGGGCAGCCGACTCCTGGGCGAGCAGATGCTCGGCCCGGTGGCGCGCGTCCCTGCTGAAGGCGGCGAAGGCGGAGGTGGTGAAGAAAATTCCCGCTCCAAGCGCGACGGCGAGGACACTGGTCGCCGGGTTCGCGGACTCATGCGCCTCGGCGGCGGTCACTGCCACCACCACGACCGTCCCCGCGAGCACCGCCGTACGCCTCGGTGCGCGGAAGGCCAGGCCGGCCAGCGCGACGTAGCCCGCGACGAAACCCGGGCCGTCGGAATAGGGCCAGTCCAGCGCCGCCCCGCACAGCCCGACCCCGACCAGCGCGGGAACGACCACCCGCAGGTTGCGGATCCGCTCGGAAAGCGCCACCGCGAGCAAGGCGGCGCCAATAGTGAACAGGCCTATCATGGTGGCGCCGGCAACTCCGGTGGGCAGTCCCGCGGCAAGGATCCCCGCGCCGACGCCGGCCATCGTGATCACGCCGAACGGCACGAGCCACCGGCGGATGTCGCCGCTGACCACGCCGGGCGGCGGGCCCGTTGCCGCCGGGCCGCTGGGGTGTGCTCGGCCCGCCTGACCAGCGCCTGCAGCCGCAGGCCCTACGAGAGTGTCCAGGCCGCGGCCGTCGGCGTCACGCTCTGTCACGCGCCCGGATCCAGGGCGGGAAAGCACGGCATCCTCCGCCTAAGACCGCGTGCAGGGGTGCGCGCCGTGCACCGCGTGCACGGCTTGCACCTCCAGCGAGATGATCTTTCTCATGTCCGCTCCCTTTCTCTTGCATACGAAAAGGACGGCGGCATGGTTCGAGGTACACATCGGGCGTGTGAAGACTGGCGCCAAACGCACGCGTACCCGTCGCTACCCATTGCGAGTGCGAGCCCCGGTCGTCTCGGCCTGGTTCCCGTGATTCACTGCGGTGACTCGCCTGCAACCTTGCCGGTCACAACGAACTCACGCACAACCATGTCAGGCCTCCCCCGTGCCGGTCCCTTGGCGCATGTCTCGATGGAAGCGCGGCAAGTAGGGGCAAATAGGGGACTAAAGCCCCTCTCCTATGGGTCGAAGGTCCCGCTCGAGGAGGCCAGGTACTGGTGCTACCAGGATGACCAGGCTCCTGATACCCGGAATCACTGCCGCCCCAGCGTGGAGTCCATGACCCAAACCGTCACCAACGCGACCGGGCGGACCGAACCGCGCCAGGCCGGGCCTGTACCTGCTGATGGGGCGTCCCCGCGACGACGCACGAGCCCTGGACGGCCACGACACGCGGACCGGATCCGGGTCCGCCGGACAGCTCGCGCGGCCTGGCACGCTTATGCCGATCGAGTGATGTGCCACCGGGCAGCCCTGCAGACCAGATTCGAAACTATTTATGAGGAAAGTCTTTTAAATGTCTCTTTCGCGCATCGGCCGCGTCCTGCTTCCCGCAGTCGGCGTGACCCTCGCGGCGCTGGCCCTGCCTCAGATCCAGGGCGAACCCGCGGTTGCCGTGCCGGTGGCGGTGCCGAGGCAGGCGGTGCCGGCGCGGCCGGTGCCGAAGCGGGCGGTGTGTCACGTGCGCCTTGTGTTCACGTCGTTCGCGGGGGGCAACGACGGTGCGAAACCGGATTCGCACCTCATCCGGGCGCGGGACGGCAGTTTCTACGGCGCCACGGAAGGCCTCGGTGGCGGCGACGTCAGTACCGGCGGCTTCAACTTCTCCCCCGGCACGGTGTTCAGGCTCTCCCGGCGGGGCGGGCTGACCACGCTGCACGCGTTCTCGAAACGGAATGCGGACGGGTATTACGCGGCCGATATGGGCGGCGGCCTCGTCCGGGCCCCGCGCGGTGGGCTGTACGGGATAACGAGTGGCATCATCGGAAACCTCGCGGGAGGCGCCGGATCGGTGTTCCGGATCACCCGTGGCGGCAGGGTGAGAACGATCTACAACTTCCCCATCGGGATCACCCCGCCCTACAGCGATCTGGTCGCCCGGCCCGCGCGGGAATCTCTACGGCACGACATCGCACACCGTTTTCATGATCACCACTGCTGGCCATCTCACGACGCTGCATGTGTTCGGTCCTGACGACGGTTCCTGGCGGGCGGGCCCGCTGCTCCGAGGCCGCGGCGGCATCCTCTACGGCACCACATCGCGGGGCGGCCCGCGCGGCGGCGGCACGGTGTTCACGATCAAGCCCAACGGCGCGTTCAGGACAATCCACGCCATCGCCGCAAGCGGCGCTCCAGGCAGTGGGCCGGTGGGCAGGCTCGTCCAGGACTCGCGCGGCAATCTTTACGGCGGGATACGCGGATTCATAGACAACAACGATGCGCAGCGCGGGCAAGGTGCCGTCTTCAAGCTGACACCCGCAGGGGTGCTGACCAGGCTGCACTACTTCTCCTCCGCGCAGATCCTCGGCGGCTACTATCCGGTCGGCGGCGTTTCGTGGGGTCGCGACGGCAACCTGTACGGGGTGACGGAGTTCGGTGGGGCAGAGAATTACGGCACGATCTTCCGCCTTACCCGTGGCGGCGTCTTTACCACGCTGCACTCGTTCACGATCGGCGGCGGCGGGTACCCACTCGCCGGGCTGACGCTCAGCCCGGGCGGAATGTTCTATGGCACGACATCGTCCGGCGCCGCGTCGGGCAACGGCGCCACATTCCGGTTCGCGCCCCCGCGCGTCAGGTGCGCGGGAGCGCTGCCTCGGCCCGGCCGCGGTCACAGGGCGGCAGGCAGGACGGGGTCTGGCCACGGGCCTGCCGGGCATCGAGGTCATGGCGCAGCGCGCAAAAAGCGGTCCGCCGGGCACCGCGGTCGCGGACCGGCGGGCACGCCAGGGTCCGCGTGGCGCCGGCCGGCTGCGCGGAGGGCTGCGCACCGCCAGTAAGGGCTGCGCACCGCCAGCGAGAAGCGACACCCGGACCTGAGCGGCATAACTGGCCGATCATCGTTGTGTCACTGGCTGACCGCGGCGTGCGAGCGTAGCCTGCCGTGGTGACCAGGATCGCGACGAGGCTGTTTTCGCGCCGCTACGCCGTGGCATGGCTGTACATCGGCGTCTACAGCCTCTTCGCGGTGATCTACTCGTTCCTGTCGGCGCGGCGCCATGCTGAGATCATCGCCTGGTCGAGCACCAACCTGGTCAACCTGCGCCACGACCCGGTGGGATCGCTGGTGACCTCCGCCTTTATCCCTGGCGATCCGGCGATCACGTGGGTGATCCTCGGCGCACTCGGGCTGTTCACGGTCAACCGGTTGCTCGGGAACGTGCGCACGGCACTGCTCCTCGTGGCCGGCCATGTGGTCGGCACGCTGGCCAGCGAGGGAATCGTCGGCTACCAGGTCAGCCGCGCGATCTTGCCGCAGTCCGCGCGCACCCTCGTCGACGTCGGAGCTTCCTATGTCATCGTGTGCGCGCTCGTGGCCGCCACCTTGTATGGCTCATGGGTGGAGCGGGTGGCCGCCGGAGCGGGTTTTGCCGTGCTCTCGATTTATATCTTCCGCGGGATTTCCCAGCTCCAGATGACGGCGGTGGGTCACCTTACCGCGGTCGTGACCGGCGCCGTGCTCGGCGGCCTGCTGCTGCGGAGCGCCCACCGTGCCGGCCGCCTGCATCGTGCTGGCAGCCTCCACCGTGCCGGGCGCAGCGCTGAGCCCGGGCCCAACCCGGCAGGGTCGGCCACTTACGAGACGACGGTTCCCACCAGATGCCCGATGCCGAACGTCACCGCCGCGGCGGCCGTGCCGAGCGCCAGTTGCCGCACCGCCCCGCACCAGAACGGCCGGATGGTGAGCCGTGCGACGATCCCGCCGCCGATGAATGCCGCGAGCGCGGAGACAGCGAGCGACACGCCGAGGACTGGCAGGCCCGTCAGGTAGGGCAGTAACGGGATCATGGCGCCGAGCGCGAACGCGGCGGATGAGTCTCCGCCAGCACGTCCTGGTCGACCGGTATACCTGCGCTCTCCCGTCCGTTCCGGAAGCGTGTCTGCTTGTCCGGTAACCGTCCGTGGCCGGAATACAGGTCGGCGCGCACCGGCGCGATACACCTGTTCCTGACCTTGCCGGCCTGAGAAGGGGTAAAATCGTCTAATCATCGCCTGCCCGTCAGGCACCGGAACGCACCGTGAGGGCATACGGGGGGCCTACCGGACACCGGAGGAACGAACCGGAAGCACTAGCCCGGTAGTTTTTCTCATAGTGTGCGTGGGCCGGAAGACGGAAGAGGCCATCTCGTGATCAGGTTCGATCATGTGACGAAGAGGTACCCAGGATCGGCCGCGCCTGCGGTGAACGCGCTGGACCTGGAAATCCCCGACGGGCAGACCATGGTCCTGGTGGGCCCGAGCGGGTGTGGCAAGACGACCTCGCTCCGTATGATCAACCGGATGATCGACCTCACCGAGGGCAAAATCTTCGTCAATGACCAGGACATCCAGCAGGCCGATCCGGCGAAGCTGCGCCGGGGCATCGGGTACGTGATCCAGCATGCGGGGCTCTTCCCGCATCGCACCATCGAGGACAACATCGGGACGGTCCCGATGCTCGTCGGCTGGGGTAAAGAGAAGGCCCGCCGTCGCGCGCGCGAACTGATGGAACTCGTTGGCCTCGACGCGAACATGGCCCGCAGATACCCGCACCAGTTGTCAGGCGGCCAGCAACAGCGCGTGGGCGTGGCGCGCGCGCTCGCCGCTGATCCGCCTGTGCTGCTGATGGACGAGCCGTTCAGCGCGGTCGACCCGATCGTGCGCGCGACCCTGCAGGACGAACTGCTCCGGATTCAGGCGGAACTGCGCAAGACCGTGGTGTTCGTCACGCACGACGTGGAGGAAG
This sequence comes from uncultured Actinomycetota bacterium, assembly GCA_963851085.1. Classification (GTDB taxonomy): domain Bacteria; phylum Actinomycetota; class Actinomycetes; order Streptosporangiales; family Streptosporangiaceae; genus DATFVJ01. Next base: position 92,526 of record CAWKNX010000010.1, read on the forward strand.
CGATCAAGGTCGGCGACCGGGTGGCGGTGTTCCGGCCAGGGGGCACCCTCGCCCAGGTCGATCCGCCGGCCCGGCTGCTCGCCGAGCCCGTGGACGACTACGTCGCGGACTTCCTCGGCTTCGACCGGGGCATCCGCCGGCTGTCTTTCTTCCCGGCAAGCACCCTGGAACTGGACACCGATCCGCTGGTAACCGACCGCACTACGGTGGGCGAGGCCCTCGCCAGGGCCAAGGACTCGGGCCTGTCCTGGTTGCTCGTAGTAGATCCCGAACGGCTGCCGCGGGGTTGGGTGTCGATCACCACGCTCGACGACATTCCGGTGAGCTCGGCGCTGGCCCAGGCGCCGGTCGAAGGAGGCGGGCACACCTTCCGTGTGACAACGGACTCGCTTCGCGCGGCTCTCGACGCGACCATACTCTCGCCGAGCGGGCAGGCGGCGGGCGTGGACGACGAGGGGCGGGTGGCCGGTGTCACGTCCTACGAGCAGCTCCTGATCACCATCCATTCCTTGACAGTGGGTGACGGGGACGGCTCCAGCGGCGAGAGCCGGCCGGTCTGATGGACTGGGGCTGGATCCCGGCGCACGCCAGTTATCTCCTGCTGCTGACCGGCAGGAACCTGTACCTGGCCTTGGTTCCCGTCGCCCTCGGCCTGATCATTGCGGTGCCGCTGGGCGTCCTGTCCGTGCGATGGGGCTGGATCTATCCCCCGGCGCTGACCGCAACGAGTGTCATCTACGCCATCCCGTCGCTCGCGCTGTTCGTGTTCCTGATCCCGTTCACCGGGGTCGTCGGCTCGACCCGCGACCTGACCTTGATCATCCCGCTCACGCTGTACACGCTGGCCACCTTGGTCCCGAACGTGGTCGATGGTCTGCGATCGGTGCCGGAGCCGGTGCGCCAGTCGGCGACGGCGATGGGCTTTGGCGCGATGCGGCGACTGGTCCGGGTGGAGCTGCCGATCGCCACCCCGATCGTGATCGCCGGGTTGCGGGTGGCGACCGTGGCGAGCATCAGCCTGGTCAGCGTCGGCGAGCTCATCGGTAATGGCGGGCTGGGGATTCTGTTCACCGACGGAGAGGCACGGGCCTTCAATACCGAGATCTGGGTCGGGATCGGCCTGATCGTCATCCTCGCGCTTGCCGCCGACGCGCTGCTCGTCCTGCTTCGATGGCTGCTGACGCCGTGGCTGCGTTCCGGTCCACGGGTGCCGCTCTCGGCACGAGGGGAGGTGGGCGGATGAACGCGCTCCAGGCGGCATGGGCCTGGCTGACGCAGACGCAGCAGTGGCAAGGCGCCGACGGCATCCCGACCCGGCTCATCCAGCATCTCGAGTACACCGGCCTGGCGCTCGTCGTCGCCGCCCTGATCGCGCTGCCGCTCGGCCTGCTGATCGGTCACACGGGCCGTGGCGGGTTCGTGATCGTCACCCTGGCCAACTTCGGCCGGGCGCTGCCGACGCTCGGCCTGGTGGTGCTCGCGTTTCTCGTCAGCAACGGCTCGTCGGCCGCGGTACTCGTCGCCCTCGTCGTTCTCGCGATCCCGCCGATCCTGGTGAACACCTACGAAGGTGTGCAGGGAGTCGATCGCGACGTCAAGGACGCGGCGCAGGGGATGGGCATGACCGCGCCCCAGGTCGTGCTCCGCGCGGAGATACCCATAGCGACACCGCTGATCCTGCTCGGCCTGCGGACAGCGGCGATTCAGGTCGTTGCGACCGCCACGATCGCCGCCTATATCGGCATGGGCGGCCTCGGCCGCTACATCATCGATGGCCTGAATCAAAACGACTACGCGATGGTCGCCGGCGGCGCGATAGTGGTCGTCGCGCTCGCGCTAGCCGTTCAGGTCATCTTCGTCGCCATCCGCCGCCTCGCCGTACCCGCTGGCATCCGCCAGCAGGTCCAAACCTCCTGATCTTGCTCTTTGAGAACTACGGAAGGATATTGACCTATGTCTCGGATAGCCAGCGGCGCGGCCATCGGCCTGGCAGCCGCCCTCGGCCTCACGCTCGCCGCGTGCGGCAGCAGCAGCAAGTCGTCCAATCCGCTCGCCGCGCCGAGCGCGAGCAGCGGCACCGTGGTCGTGGGCTCAGCGAACTTCCCTGAGAGCCAGCTGATCGGCGAGATCTACGCGCAGGCGCTCGAGGCCAAGGGCATCAAGGTGACCCGCAGGTTCAACATCGGCGCGCGCGAGGTCTACTACCCGCAGGTGGTCTCGTGCGCGATCACGGTGATGCCGGAGTACAACGGCGCGCTGCTGACCACCTCCGTGGACAAGACGTCCACCGCCGTGACCACAGCTCAGGTGAACGCGGCGCTCGCCGCGAAGCTGCCGTCGTCGGCCGAGATCCTCAACTCGTCGACGGCGCAGGACAAGGACTCGGTGACCGTCACCTCGGCGACGGCGGCCAAGGACCACCTGACGTCGATCTCCGATCTCAGCGCCTACGCGAAGAACATGGTGATCGGCGGCCCGCCCGAGTTCAAAACCCGCGCTGACGGCATCATCGGGCTCAAGAACATCTACGGCCTGACCTTCAAGCAGTTCCAGCCTCTCGACGAGGCCGGGCCGGTCACGGTCGCGGCGCTCAAGAGTGACAAAGTGCAGGCAGCCGACCTGTTCACCACCGACCCGTCGATCATTCTCAACAAGTTCGTCGTGTTGCAGGACCCGAAGAACCTCTTCGCCGCCCAGAACGTGACACCGCTGGTGTGCAAGAAGTCCACCACCCCCACGATCGCCGCTGCGCTCAACGCGGTGTCGGCGAAGCTGACCACCGCGGGCCTGCTGCAGATGGGCAAGCTGACCGGTGTGAACAAGGAGGACTACTCGACCGTCGCCAAGAACTGGCTCAGCCAGAACGGCCTCGGCTGACCGATCACCCGCCAGCGGAGCTGGCAAAGCCACCCCAGCGATGACCCATTGGTGGTGCTACAGCACGGTTGGCAATATGCACCATCGCTCAGAATGCGGCCGGTTTCATGATCGCGGTAACTTTTTGGAAGTATTCGCGGAAAAGTTACCGCGATCATGAAAGCCACGTCGCCGGGGCAGCATTTCTCAGCTGAGACCTGATCAATCGCCCGAGGTGCCAGGAATAGCACGACTAATGCGCCACCGATCTTGGGCGACCGGTTCGCGCCCGGAGCGCCAGCCGATGCGGCTGCGGGCAGGTGGAGCCCGTCGGCCGTGCCGGCCGCGGCGGCCGGCGCGGCTTCGCCGACAATGGTGGGGTGACCCGGGCGGGTTATCCGGCCGTCCGGCCGTGCCAACACGCTCGACGAGGAGCCCGCGATGACCGGCACACCTGTGATCACCCACGGACCGCGTCCGGTGCGTGCCCCCCGCGGCACGGAACTGACCTGCCGGGGGTGGCCGCAGGAGGCGGCGATGCGGATGCTCATGAACAACCTCGATCCCGAGGTGGCCGAGCACCCGGACGAGCTGATCGTGTATGGCGGCTCCGGCCGCGCCGCGCGTAGCTGGGCCGCGTTCGACGCGATCGTCGCGACGTTGCGTAATCTCGCCGGTGACGAGACGCTGCTGATTCAGTCAGGAAAGCCGGTCGGCGTCGTCCGCACCCATGAGTGGGCGCCGCGCGTCCTCATCGCCAACTCCCTGCTCGTGCCGCAGTGGGCGACCTGGGAGGAGTTCCGCCGCCTCGAAGCTCTCGGGCTCACCATGTTCGGCCAGATGACCGCTGGATCCTGGATCTACATCGGCACGCAGGGAATCTTGCAGGGCACGTACGAGACGTTCGCCGCGGTGGCGGCGAAACGGTTCGGCGGCTCGCTGGCCGGCACAATCACGCTCACCGCCGGCCTCGGCGGGATGGGGGGCGCACAGCCGCTCGCCGTCACCATGAACGGCGGGGTGGCGATCTGCGTGGACTGTGACCCGTCCAGGATCGCGCGGCGGATGGAGCAGGGGTACCTGGACGAGCAGGCCCACGATCTCGACGATGTGGTGCGCCGCGCCGTCGCCGCGCGTGACTCGGCGCGACCGCTGTCGATCGGGCTGCTCGGCAACGCCGCGGACGTCGTGCCGCGGCTGCTCAGGGTGGGTGCACCCGTCGACGTCGTCACCGACCAGACCTCCGCCCACGATCCGCTGACCTACCTTCCGCTCGGGGTCGCGTTCGAGGACATGGCAGCGTTGCGTGCCGAAGATCCGGCCGGCTTCACCAGGCGTGCCCGTGAATCGATGGCCGTTCACGTCGAGGCGATGGTCGGCTTCGCCGACCGGGGCGCCGAGGTATTCGACTACGGCAACTCGATCAGGGGCGAGGCACAGCTCGCGGGCTACGGGCGGGCCTTCGACTTCCCCGGCTTCGTGCCCGCCTACATCCGGCCGCTCTTCTGCGAGGGCAAGGGCCCGTTCCGCTGGGTGGCGCTGTCCGGCGATCCGGCCGACATCGCGGCCACCGATCGCGCGGTCCGCGATCTCTTCCCCGACAATGAGCCGCTGGCCCGCTGGATCGAGATGGCCGGGCAAAGGGTCCATTTCCAGGGCCTGCCCGCCCGGATCTGCTGGCTTGGATACGGCGAGCGGCACCTGGCCGGGCTCCGCTTCAACGAGATGGTGGCACGCGGCGACATCAGTGCGCCGATCGTGCTCGGCCGTGATCATCTGGACTGCGGATCGGTAGCGTCGCCGTACCGCGAGACCGAGGCGATGGCGGACGGCTCTGATGCGATCGCCGACTGGCCGATACTGAATGCCCTGGTGAACGCGGCGTCCGGGGCATCGTGGGTGAGCGTGCACCACGGCGGCGGCGTCGGAATCGGCAGGTCGATCCACGCCGGGCAGGTCTGTGTGGCCGACGGCACCCCACTCGCCGCCGCCAAGCTGGAGCGAGTGCTCACCAACGACCCGGCAACCGGCGTGATCAGGCACGTCGATGCCGGATACGACCGGGCAGCCGAGGTCGCCGCCGAGCGCGGCATCCAGGTGCCCATGGGCCAGGGGTACGAGTGAGCACCCGCAGTCGGCCCAGACGCCTCAACGCCCGCCCCACCAGCGCGGTCGGCCGGTCGCGTCCGCGCCGTTTCCCTACAAGACCCGCCCTCCCTGGGGGCGCTGCCCTACTTGTGATTTTGGCCGGCTGTCAAGCGGGTGGGTACCGGTGAACGCGAATCTGTGGATAACCCGCAGGCTCGCATGCGCTGGCGGGGAGGCGATGACGTGAGCTTCTCCGGGCTGTGGGAGTCGCTGCTGCCCATCGGGCGTGATCGCGGCACCGGCGGGTACCGCAGGTTCTCCTGGACCGCCGCGGACCTGAGCTGCCGGGACTGGTTCATGACCGCGGCCGCGGCCCGTGGGCTTGCGGCGGAGCAGGACCGGGACGGCAACCTGTGGGCCTGGTGGGACGCCGCAGCACAGATAAGCACGGTCGGCGCGGCACAAGGCGGCGGGCCGCAGGGCTACGCGGAGTCCGCGGAAGCCGCCGCGCCGCGACGGGCCGGTGCCGTGTCACGTGAGGGTGCTGTGTCACGGGCCGGTGCTGTGTCACGTGAGGGTGCCGTGTCATGCGAGGGTGCCGTATCACGCGAGGGTGCGGTGGTGGCAGGCAGCCACTTGGACTCGGTGCCTGATGGCGGTGCGTTCGACGGGCCGCTCGGCGTGGTGTCCGCCTTCGCGGCGATCGACTCGCTGCGCGAGCGCGGTTTCATACCCGCCCGGCCGATCGCGGTGGCGGCGTTCACCGAGGAGGAGGGCGCCCGGTTCGGCGTGGCATGCCTCGGCAGCCGTTTGCTGACCGGTGCCACCTCGGCGCAGACCGCGCGCGGCCTGCGCGACGCGGACGGTGTCAGCCTGGCGGAGGCGATGACGTCTGCCGGGATGGAGCCGGACCGGCTCGGCCCCGACGATGACCTGCCCGGCCGGATCGCCGCGTATGTCGAACTGCACATCGAACAGGGCAGGCAGCTCGCCGATCTCGATGCCGCGATCGGCGTGGGGGAGGGGATCTGGCCGCACGGCAGATGGCGTTTCGATTTCTCCGGGCGAGCCGATCACGCGGGCACGACGGCGCTGCGCGATCGCCGCGACCCGATGCTGCCTTTCGCCGCGACCGTCCTTGCGGCCAGGGAAGCGGCCAGCCGCCGCCGCGCGCTCAGTACGTTCGGCAAGCTGACCATAGTGCCGGGTGGGGTCAACGCGATCCCGTCCGCGGTGCACGCCTGGCTCGATGCCCGCGCCCAGGACGACGTCAGCCTGCGCGGCGTGATCGAGGAGATCACGCAGGCGGCGGACCGGGCGGCCGCTGATCACGGCGTCGCCGTCGCCGTGACTCGCGAATCGTCCTCACCGCCGGTCGAGTTCGACCGGGCACTGCGGGCCCGGGTGTGCGGTGCGCTGGCCAGCCAGCGGATCAAGGCGCCCGCGCTGCGTACTGGTGCCGGGCACGACGCGGGTGTGCTTGCTGCCCGGATACCCACCGCGATGCTTTTCGTCCGCAACCCCTCAGGCGTGTCGCACGCTCCGCAGGAGCACGCCGACCTGGCCGACTGCGAGACGGGGGTGGCGGCGCTCGCCGCCGTGCTCGAGGAACTCGCGGGCACGTGAGCGGGTACAGGCGCTGGCACGCCGAACTCGCCTGGCTGCCGGGACTTGGTGTCCGTCCCGGCGTGCTGATCGAAGCCGACGGCGAGCGGTTCGGCGCGGTGACCCCGGACGTCGGCCGCGGCGACGCACCAGCCGGCGCCGTCTGGCTGCCCGGATTGACCCTGCCCGGGTTCGCCAACGCGCACTCGCACGCGTTCCACCGGGCGCTGCGCGGTATCACGCAGGGCGCCCGTGGCACGTTCTGGACCTGGCGGGAGCGCATGTACGAGGTGGCGGCGCGGCTGGATCCCGACGCTTACCTCGGACTCGCGCGCGCGGTGTACGCCGAGATGGCGCTCGCCGGGGTGAGCTGTGTGGGTGAATTCCACTACCTGCATCACGGCGCGGGCGGACGCGCCTACGGCGACCCGAACGCGATGGGCCACGCGCTCATCCAGGCCGCCGCCGACGCCGGCATCCGCATGACGCTGCTCGACACCTGCTACCTGTCCGGCGGCCTGACGCCGGACGGCCGGGTGGAGCCGCTCGCTGGACCGCAACTACGGTTCGGCGACGGGGACGCGCAGCGCTGGGCCGCACGGGTGGACGCGCTCGCGCCTGACTCCCACGGCATGCTCACCGCGCACGCGCGGGCCGGTGCGGCGATCCATTCGGTGCGGGCCGTGCCGCCGGACCAGATGCACCCGGTCGTCGCCTGGGCGCAGCGTTACGGCGCGCCCGTGCATGTCCACCTGTCGGAGCAGCCGGCCGAGAACGACGCCTGCCTTGCCGCGTACCAGTACACGCCCGCTCAGCTTCTGTTCAACACGGGAGTGCTCGGCCCCCGCACCACGGTCGTGCACGCCACCCACGTGAGCAGAGCCGATATGGATCTGCTCGGCGGCACCCAGACGTTCGCCTGCATTTGCCCGACCACCGAGCGCGATCTCGCGGACGGGCCAGGCCCGGCCCGGGCACTCGCGTCAGCGGGCTGCAAGCTCACGGTCGGGACCGACAGCCACGCCGTCATCGACCCGATCGAGGAGGCGCGCGGCATCGAGTTGATGGAGCGCCTTGTCACGCGCGAGCGCGGGCACTTCGGCGCGGCCGAGCTCGCCCGGACGGCGACCATCGACGGCCACGCATGCCTGGGCTGGCCGGACGCTGGAGAGATCGCCCCTGGCGCGTGGGCCGATCTGGTCACCATCGGTTTCTGCTCACCGCGGCTGGCGGGCACCGCCGCCGCGACCGCCCTGGAATCCATGATCTTCGCCGGATCAGCGGCCGACGTGCGCAACGTCGTGGTCAGCGGGCGCGACGTGGTGCGCGACGGGCGCCACCTCCTGGCCGACGTGCCTGCCGACCTCGCCGCCTCGATTGGTGCGCTGATCAGCGCATAAGCGCACGTCTGGTAGCCGCGACATTATCGGTCGCTGCCGGAGGCCTGTCCCTCGCGGGAGTCGGCCAGGCCGCGGGGGCGGGAGGCCTTCTTGAGGCGACCATTCCGGCCGCGCTCGACCGGCGGAGGCGCTCCAAACGGCTGCCGCGGATGCGCCGCGGCCGCCAGCGCACCCGTGCACGAGGTAGCGCGAAAAGCCCGGGTTGTGGCTCATGTGAGACAGCGCACCTGACTCATTGGCGCGCGCGGTGGGCCTTTCGGGCTAAATTTCTGGTTCATCCGCGTACACTGCTCCCAATATCTTGCGTGCCGGTTGGCTGCGGGGCATGGGCCTCGGCCCTTAGCTCCACCATGCGGCTCGCGGCCGCGAAGCGGGACCGCGCGGGGGCGCGGGTTAATGCTCTAAGGGGGAACACGGCCAACCGTGATAAAGGGCTTCGGATCTGATCCAGACCGTCCCGGCTGGCCGACGTCAGCTTACGTCGGCCGCTTACCGCCCGATATGCTCTCTGCGGCCGTGCGCCGACGCCCGCTCACTGAGGTGCCTGTGCGTGCCGGCAGCGTGCGGTGGGAGCGGCCGGCGTCGCGCAGTTTCTGGGATTCCCTAGCAGATCCCGAACGGCTCGCGCTGGCGGCGTCGGGCATGCCAGCCGAATTCCGCGCCGGGTCGTTGCTCTGTCGCCAAGGCGATGAATCGTCGCAGGTAATGATCATCGGGTCGGGGTGGGTCAAGGTCAGCGTCCCGGCTGACGATGTCCGTGCCGGTGGCGTCGGCGAGCAGATCATCGCCGTGCGCGGGCCCGGTGACGTGGTCGGTGAGCGCGCGGCACTGGTCATGCGGGCGCGCTCGGCGAACGTGACCGCGCTGGATGAGGTACGCGCCCTGGTGGTGACCGCGGAGCGGTTCGTCGAGTTCCTGGTGGGGCATCCGCGCGCCGCCGAGGTGCTCGAGCGCCAGGAGCGTGAGCGCCGTGAGGAGGACCGCGCCAGGCAGTTCCCCGGCGAGCCGACCGACGGCGAGCGCAGGCTGGCGTGGCTGCTGGTCGAACTGGCGCAGCGCAGGGGCGGTGCCGGCCAGGACAGTCCAGCGCTGTTGACGCTGCCGATGTCGCAGCAGGAGCTTGCGGACTGGGCCGATGTCAGCCTGGACGCGGTGGGCCGGTTCGTGCGTTCGTGGCGTGAGCGCGGGATCGTGCTGACCGACCGTCGGCAGGTGAGTGTGGTCGATCTGGATGCGCTGGTCGCTATCAGCGGCACGTACCCGGCCGGTCACGAAATCGGCGCCGGGACTGACGGGGGGGAAGGCCAACTGAGCGTCGCCCAGCGGGGCCAGGGTGCCGGAGGAGCGGACATGGCCCTGGTGCAGATGGGCGGCCCGCTGGACTCGATCCTCAAGTCGTCGCTGAACTGCTCGATCTTCGTCACCGACGTCGCCGGTTTTGGGACCGCGGCCCAGAGCGACGACGACCGGCAGGCCGTGCGCAGCGCGATGTACGACATCTTGCGGTCCTCGTTCGACGAATCAGGCGTGCCCTGGACCACGTGCTATCGCGAGGACCGCGGCGACGGCGCCGTGATCGTGGTGCCGCCCACGATCGCCACGGCGCGCGTGGTCGACCCCCTGCTCTCGGTCCTCGCGGCCAAGCTCAGGCGCTACAACAGGCGCGGGAGTCACGTGGTGCGGATCCAGTTGCGTGCCGCATTGCACGTCGGCAGGGTGGGGCAGGACGCGGAAGGGCTGACAGGGCAGGGTCTCAGGCTCGCGGCCAGGATCCTCGACGCGCCGGTGCTCATGGAAAAACTCCGTGACACGGGGGCGGACCTGGTGTTCGCCGCATCGCAGTACGTGTACGACCACCTCATCAGCCACAGCAAGGGCCGGGCGGACCCGGCACGCTTCGAGCGGGTGCAGTACCAGGTCAAGAAGTCGCGTGTCACCGCGTGGATCCAGCTCGTCGAGTCCGGGGCGGCGCGCAGAAACGACAGCCTTGCCGTATCGGGGACGGCCGCCCTGCCGGCCGAAGTGGATGACTTCCGTGCCCAGATCCGCGACAAGGACGCGGCGCTCGCCGCGATCGGCTACGCGGCGTTGGCGCTGCTGCAGGCCGCGTCGGAACGACTCGACTACAGTCGGCCGTCGGACTGGCCGGCCTGGCGCAGGCTCGTCCCGCTCATGACTGCCCTGCTGAGGCGGCTGGGCGGGTGGGTGGACGGGGACTCCCTCGCCCGCCTGGTGACCATCAGCGACCAGGCCGCCAACGCACTGTCACACAGCGGGGATCTGACCGCCGCCCATACGCTGGTCCGGTCGAGTGTCACGGTGGCCGACCGCCTCGGCAGGGAGCATCCGGCCAACCAGGCTGCCCGTCACACCCTGGCAGCCGTGATCGCACGGCGAGGCTGGTACGGCGAAGCCGAGGACCTGTACACGCAGGTTCTCGCCGACCAGCGCAGGCTGCTCGGCAACGACGACCCCGCCATCTTCAGCACGCGGCGCGAGCTTGCGACCGCAATAGCCGACCAGGGCCGCTATCGCGAAGCCGAAGCCATGTACCGGCAGTTGCTCGCTGACCAGCGCCGGGTCCTCGGTGAGGATCATCCGGACACGCTCGGCACCCGCCATCGGCTCGGGTGGGTTCTCGCCTGGCAGGACCGCCGGCCCGAGGCGGAGGCGCTGTACCGGCAGTTGCTCGCTGACCAGCGCCGGGTCCTCGGTGAGGATCACCCGGATACGCTCGGCACCCGTCAGCGGCTCGGGTGGGTCGTCACGGCGCTGGGGCGTTATGGCGAGGCGGAGGCGCTGTACCGGCAGTTGCTCGCTGACCAGCGCCGGGTCCTCGGTGAGGATCACCCGGATACGCTCGGCACCCGTCAGCGGCTCGGGTGGGTCGTCACGGCGCTGGGGCGTTATGGCGAGGCGGAGGCGCTGTACCGGCAGTTGCTCGCTGACCAGCGCCGCGTCCTCGGCGATGATCACCCCTCGCTGCGCAAGACCCGCTACAGGCTCGCGCGCGGCGAGGACCCCCCCGGCGGACGCGCGGGCACCGGCACGCGGGCACTTTCAGGCGGGCAGCAAAGCCCCGGCCTCGAGGCGAGCCGGCGCGGCTATGAGGCGCGCCTGGATGTCGCGGACGACGATAAGCTGCCGCTGAGGTCAGGCCAGAGCGTGACACTGGAGTTCACCTACGCGCCGACGACGGCGGCCGCCGGGCAGGCTGTGTCTCCATCGAGCCAGGCGGGGCCTCCGGCGGGCCGGGCCGAGGCCCTCGCGGATCAAATCGACAACGTTGATCTTGTCGTTCTGGTGACCTCGCCGCACGCCCACGTCGAGCCCAGCCTGCAGAAGACGCTACTGCGCCCTGCGCATGGCACACAGGCATGCCTTTTCGCCGTCACTGCGGAAGCGGGAATCGAAACCGCTGCCGTGGACCTCCGCATCTCCGTCTACCGCCAAGCCGACAGCCTGCTGCTCCAGGAGTTTACCGCGGCACTGCCGTTCGCCCCGCCGCAAACCGCGGAGACCGTGCATTGACCCAGATTCCGCTGGAATTGAGGGTTGATAACACGGACGGTTTCCGCGATATCAGCCCGCCGGAGCATGCGCGAGAGCGCACCGTGAACCTGCGTTTCATCGAGGCGGGGGATTCCTACGAGGTGCACGCCTGGGGCAAGGCATTCCCAGATTACGGCAAAGCGTATATCGCCACGCTATCGCAGACCCGGGGCCAGGTGTACGCCGCGATCGACCAGTTTCTCGAGAGCTGGCAGCGGCACGTGATAAGGCTTAGGCTCGAGAATGAGCAGGGTTATTCTGTACGGCCATTCGAGGCCGTGCCCGCGGAAACAGACGCCGAAGCCGCCCTGCTGTGGCAGGACACGGGCCGCAAGCTCGCCAGCGCTGGCCAGAGGTTATTCCACTACCTCTTCAGGACCGGCGACAGCCGCCTCGACGAGATAGCCGATCTGCTTTGCGCCGCCCTGCGCGGTGGCGAGCAGATTATCACCGTCCACTCCGACCACCTGTTCGCGCCCTGGTCGATGCTCTATACGGCAAATGACCCGCAAGCCCAGATGGACCGCGGCAACGCTCCATGGGAACCGGAGGGTTTCTGGGGATACCGCCACCTCATCGAGCACGCCATAAGCAGTGCACCGTTCTTCCGGACCAGGATCAGCCTCGACGGCCAGTGGCCGGCCATCGGCATGAACGTCGACCCGCGGCTTGACTCCGAGTACGCGGCGTTCCCTTTTGTCGGGCCGATGCAGCGGTTTTTCGAAGAATACGGCCATGTCAGCGTGCGCTCCAGCAAGGAGGCTCTGGCCGAGGCAATGGCCGAAACCGGCCTGTGCGAGCACATCGAGTACTTCGGCTGCCACGGGTCTTCCGGCGGCGGTGGGGCGCCCCACGCGCGGGGCCCGCAGACGACCTTGTCACCCGCGCTGTTTCTCGGGGACGATGAACCGATACACCAGGCGGACTTCACCAACTGGTTCAGCAGGCGCCCGCTCAAGCCGGGCCCTGTCGTCTACCTCGCCGCGTGCGAGGCGGGCCGGATCGCCTCGTTCTTCTATTCGTCTTTCGGGCTGGCGCTTCTCGAACGGGGGGCCAACTGCCTCATAGGGCCACAGATCGACCTGCCTGTCGGCTTCGCCAAGGAATATACCTCCAGATTCTTCGCTAAATTCCTCCGCAGGCCCGGAATGGCAATAGGAGACATCACCCGGACACTGGCACGTGATTTTATCGATCGTCACCACACGCCGCTCGGGCTGATATTCACGCTCCACCGCGGCCTGGACACCCATCTGGCATGGCGCGAATGATGCCCGGCGCGCCGACCGTGACAGTGGTTGATCTGGACGCAGCGGGGAACCTCACCGAGCCAGCCACCGGCACACCTGTACCTCCGCAGGCCGTGCCGGGTTTTCTCGACCGTCATCTGCACGTCCGCCGCGGCACAACGGATATCTTCGTCTTCGTCCACGGCTGGCGAACCGCGCCACACCGCGCGCAGGCCACCGCAGGCCGGCTCGCGAACCTCATCGAGACAACCTACGCGGGCAACCGCGGCCGCTATCCCGGTCTCGCGCCGTTCGCGCCCCAGCACATCGCGATCCGCTGGCCTGCAGAGAGCAACCCCTTCCCGGCCGGGTACCGCCGGATCCGTGACCGCGCCTACGCGATGACCGACCGCGGTCACGCCGCCACGGTGGTCGGGCAACTGCTCGGGTATCTCAACGCCGAGCGCCGCCGTCCCGGCGCCCCCGTTCTCGCCACCTCCAGCGGCCAGTATCTGCACTGCGTCGGCCACTCTTTCGGCGGCCGCCTGCTCGGCAAGGCGATCATCAGGGCCGCCGATCCGCCGCCACCGACACTCGCCTGGCCCTGGCGCCACGAGGACTACCCTTACACACTCGACACGCTGGCCATCTTCCAGATGGCGGCGCGGCCCACGATCTTCTGCGAGGACTTGCGCGACCTGCTCACCCGCGCGCCCATCAACGGCCCGGTGGCGCTCACGTTCTCCAAACACGACAGGGCGCTGCGGTTCTGGCATCCGTTGACAGAGCGCCGCCGCAAGGGCGTCGGCTGTGTCGGTGCGTCCTGCCCGGCCGAACAGATCGGCGCGGTCACGCTGCGGGCGCCCGGCGAGCAATATACGAAAGACGAGCTGCGCCACCGGATCCTCAACGTGAACGCGAGCCGGTGCTACCGGGCCGGCAGGTACTTCCTGCCTCAGGGAGCGCACTCCGACTACCTGCACGCTGAATCGGCCCACCTGCTGCTTTCCCTCGCCGCGGGCGCGCGCTGACCTGCGGTGCTTGGAGCTGGCCGGTGCGGCGGGCGCGTGCCGAGGCCGCTCCGGTGAAATCCGGGTTGCACGCCGGCCGCGGGTATCGGGCAGGCTTGGGGCATGGCGAAGACGCCAGGGCAGCAGCGTGTGACAAGGCCGCCGAGGACGTTGCTGCGGGATGCCAGCGCGTCGACAAGGCCAGCAGCCTCAGCCAGGGCTTGGGATCGGGGCGGGCTTCCCGTCGTCGTGCGGCGTTAGCTGGAGCGTCAGATCGGCCTGCCGCTTGTGCCGTGGCGCGCTTGCGCGCCACGGCACAAGCGCGCCACGGCACAAGCGGATGTGGCGCACCTGTTGCTATAACGACACCAGCTTCACATCCATCGGGTGAAAGATCATGCATTGCCGGGTGGCGATCCCATCCGGCGGAGAGCGACAGAACGGACGGAGCGGCGCAGCCCAGGAGCGCGTTCCGCAAATGTTCCCGGCGTTACCGCAATTCGGGTCCGCCGGGCCCTCAACGAGAGGGTGCGATGAGCACTCTGATCACGAACATCGCGGAGCTGGTCACCAACGCTCCCGAGCATGCGGCCCATGGCGCGGGAAGCGCCACTGGATTCGGCGCCCTCACCCGCGCGGCACTCGTGATCGAGGACGCGCACGTGGCGTGGTGCGGGCCGGCCTCGAAGGCGCCTCCCGCGGACGAGGTGGTGGATGCGGGCGGCCGGGCTGTGCTGCCCGGGTTCGTCGACTCGCACGCGCACCTCGTGTTCGCGGGTGACCGAAGCGCCGAATTCACCGCCCGGATGGCGGGCCGCCCGTACCAGGCTGGCGGCATTGCCGCGACGGTCCAGGCGACTCGGGCGGCCTCTGACGCGCAACTGCGGGCGGGGGTACGCAGGCTGGCCGGTGAGATGCTCCGCCAGGGCACGACCACGTTCGAGTGCAAATCCGGCTACGGCCTCGACGTCACCCACGAACAGCGCAGTGTGCGGCTGGCGGCCGAAGTCACCACCGAGGTCACCTACCTCGGCGCGCACGTCGTGCCACCCGAGTTCGGCGGCGACACGGACGGCTACGTCGATCTGGTGTGCGGCCAGATGCTGGCCGCGTGCGCGCCGTACTCCCGCTGGGTGGACGTGTACTGCGAACGCGGCGCGTTCGGCGCGGACGAGGCGGGGGCCGTGCTCGCCGCCGGCCGGGACGCCGGCCTCGTCGCCCGGGTGCACGCCTGCCAGCTCGGGCCAGGACCCGGCGTCCAGGTCGCGGTCGCGGCCGGCGCGGCTTCCGCGGACCACTGCACGTATCTGTCGGACGCCGATGTTGCCGCGCTGGCGTCGTCGGGAACCGTCGCGACGCTGCTTCCCGCGGTCGAGTTCTCCACCCGCGCGCCCTACCCGGACGCGCGCCGGCTGCTCGGCGCGGGCGCCACCGTCGCGCTCGCGACAGACTGCAATCCAGGCTCCTGCTTCACGTCCTCGATGGCGTTCTGCGTCGCGCTAGCGGTGCGCGAGATGGCGATGACGACGCAGGAGGCGGTCTGGGCCGCCACCACCGGAGGCGCGCGGGCGCTGCGCCGCACCGACGTCGGGCATCTGGCCCCTGGAGCCAGGGCAGATGTCCTGCTGCTCGATGCCCCGTCCCACGCGTACCTGGCCTACCGGCCCGGCGTGCCGCAGGTCGCCGCCGTCTGGCGGGATGGTGACCTGGTGGTGGACATGCGGCCGAACGTGCTGCGCTGATATTGGGATGCCGGCCTCGACGGTCGGCGCCGAGGGTGTGTCCCGCAGATCTTTGGCGGCGCGGATCGGCACCGCCCGCATCCACCAAGACCTCCGGGACACGCCTTATTGTCAGCGTGTGGCAAGTCTCATCAAGACGGTGACGTTCGACGCCGCCGACGCACTTGCGCTCGCGCGGTTCTGGGCGGCAGCGCTCGGATCCGACGTGGACGAGGACTCCACGCCGGACAAGGCCTTCGTCGAGGCGGCCGGCTGGGGCGGCCCGAACATGTGGTTCGTCCGCGTATCCGAGCCGAAGACGGCCAAGAACAGGATGCACTTCGACCTGCGCGCGCCGGGCCCCGCCGAGGAGGAGGTGGCGCGGCTCGTCGCACTCGGCGCCACCGTGCTGGCGCGCCTGCCCGCCAACGTCGTGATGCGTGACCCGGAGGGAAACGAGTTCTGCGTCGAGGAGCTCAACTCCACTGACTGAGGTCGGCCGCGCGGGGCGTGACTCAGCGCGGCCGCGGGCCGTCACTCAGCGCGGCTCTGCGGGCGGCGGCGGGCCGCCGGACCCGGATCACTATCCGCGGTCCGGACTGTCCGCGGATAGCTCTGTGGCTCCCGGGGCCAGCGCCGGGTAACGGCCGCGCAGGCGGATGAGCGGCGCCGCGCCGTCCTCGGCGTACACCGTAGCCTCGACCTCGGCTATCACGAGCAGATGATCCCCGGCCGGCAGCCGCCGCCTGACCTCGCAGTCGATCGCCGCCACTCCCGCTGCGGGGATGAGTGCTCCCGAACGGCTGCCGCGTACATGCTCCACGCCATCGAGCAGCCGCCTCGCACTGGGGCGCCCGGCCGCGGCGAAGCGTCCCGCGAGCATGCGTTGCCGCGCGCCGAGGATGGTCACGGCGAACGCGTCGTGCCTGCCGAGCACCTCGGCGAGGTAGGAACCGGATATCAGGCTGACCGCCACGAGCGGCGGCTCATCAGAGACCGGGCAGAACGCGCTCACGGTCGCGCCGACGTCGTCGCGCCCGTCCCGGACCGTGACGACGGCCACGCCGCTCGCCCACCCCGCGAGCGCGGCGCGGGTGTCGTCTCGTGTCACCGCGCGTGAGCCGTTCGGCATCTTGCTGTTTCGTCGTCAAGGACGGGTGCCCGGCGCCGCGCTCGCGCGTGCGGGCGGCGGCTGCCCGCGGCCCCGCGGATCGGCCGCACCGTCAACTGAACGTCCAGTTGCCGGGCAGCAGCAGCGGGCCTGCGGCCGGCAGGCCGAGCCGGGCCGCGAACTGGGCCACCGGTCCCCAGCTCTCCGCCAGCGTGACACGGGTGACCAGGTCCGTGCCGAGCCGGGCCGCCGCGGCCGCGCGGTCCTCGCTCGACTGCGGCGCGCGCAGCCGGTCCAGCGGGTTGGCCCGTGGGTAGGGGCGGACCGGCACGTCGTCCGGCAGCCCGGCGCGGCGCCGCGCGATCCGCTCCGCGACCTCGAGCCCGCCAAGCTGGTCGACAAGCCCGTTGCCTGCCGCGTCCGCGCCGGTCCAGACCCGGCCGCGGGCGACGTGGTGGACCTGCTCGACGGTCAGCCTGCGGCCCTCCGCGACCTTGCCGGTAAAGTCCGCGTAGATGCGGTCGAGCCAGGAGTTCACCCGCTCCCACTCGCCGGGGCTGAAGGGGTGGGTGTTGGCGAACATCTGAGCCTGCGCGCCCTCGCCGATGGCGTCAGTGGACACCCCGGCCCGGTCGAGCAGCCCGCTGACGACCGGTTTTCCGCCGAACACCCCGATCGAGCCGGTCAGCGTGCCGGGCTGCGCGACGATCACGTCGGCGGCCATCGAGATGAAATAGCCACCCGAGGCGGCCACGTCGCCCATGGACACCACGACAGGCTTCGCGGCGGCACGGGCCCGCACGACCTCACGCCAGATCGTGTCCGAGGCGACATACGAGCCGCCGGGGCTGTCCACTCGCAGCACAATGGCACGGACGCGCTCGTCGGCCGCGGCCGAGCGGATCACCGCCGCCAGCGTGTCCGAGCCGATCGAGCCGGCCACGACGGGGCCGCGCCCGCTTCGCCCCCGGCGGATGGCGCCGGTGGCGTGGATGAGCGCGACGAAGGGCTCGCGGGGGTTCGGGAGCTTGCGCGCGTAGCGCGGGAGTGAGCGGGCGCGGTAGTAGCGGCCGACGTACTGCAGTTCGGCGTGCTCGCCCGCCTGCTTGCGGGCCGCCGCGTAGACCTCGTCGCGATAGCCGAGCACGTCGACCAGCCTGGCCGCGGTCGCCTCGGTGCCGATGAAAGGACCCTGGTCGATCAGCGCGCGCACGTCGGCGGCGGACATCCCGCGCCGGTCGGCGATCCCCTCGGTGAGCTGCTGCGTGACCGACTCGACGAGCCGCTGCTGAGCTTCGCGGTGCGGCGCGTCGAAGCCGCGCTCGGTCAGGACGTTCACGGCGTTCTTGTATTCGTGCCGCTTGGCGAGTTCGTACTCGACGCCGACCTTGTCGAGCGCGCCGCGCAGGAACGTGGTCTCCATGGCGATCCCGGTGAGCCCGAGATCGCCGGAGGGTTGCAGGTAGACCTGCTCGAACGCGGTGGCCAGGTAGTAAGGCAGGTTGCCAGGCGCGAACTCACCGTAGCTCTCCGCCCACGCGATCGTGGTCTTGCCCGCCTTGCGGAATTCGGTGACGGCGTCGCGCAGTTCCTGGATCTTCGCCAGCCCGATGCGCCGGCCGCCGACCTTCGCCACCAGCGCCTTCACCCGGTCGTCCGCTTGGGCACGGCGTAGCGCGTCGAGCACGTCACCGAGACGGTTCCTGCGGTGCGTGAGCAAGGCGGAAAGCGGGTCAGCGGGCGCCTCGTCGGTGATCCCCTCGGTGAGGTCGAGCTCCAGGATCAGCGGTGCGCTGCGCCGCTGGCGAAACCAGATGATCTTGTCGGCAAGGCCGTTGTCCGCCATGACGTCAGCCTACGGGTTCTCCAGCAGCCAGGAGCGCGCGGTCGGCGGAGGCGCACGCGGTTCCTTGAGCGCTCGCAACCCCAGCAACGGGGCCATCGATGGTGCTCCCACCCCAGCAACGGGCCATCGCCGGGGCATGGCCAACGGCGCCGCGCGCCGCTGGTCGGCTATTGTCGCGGAATGGCCGACCTCGACGGCGATGGCTGGGTCCGCTGCGACCTGGGCCATCGGCACTGGGGGCGGTTCGGCGCCGCGGGGGTGCTCCCCTACACCAGCGGCGAAGTCGGCCAGATCCATGTGCTGCTACAGCACAGGAGCCTGTGGAGCAGCCACGGTGGCACCTGGGGGCTGTTCGGCGGCGCTCGCAGGCGCGACGAGTCCACCGTGGTGGCGGCGCTGCGCGAGACAGCCGAGGAGTGCACGCTGCCCGTGGACATGCCGCGCATCCAGGGCGTCATGCGGGACGATCATGGCGGCTGGGCCTACCAGACGGTGATCGGCGAAATGCCGCGGCAGGTTCCCGTGCAGCCGGTCAGCGCGGAGAGCACCGCGGCGGCGTGGGTGCCGGCCGTGGATGTCGCGCTGCTTGACCTCCATCCCGGTCTCGCCGCATTCTGGCCGGCGCTGCGCGGTGCCCTTGAGCCGCTCGTGATCATCGTGGACGCGGCTAACGTCATGGGCTCACGGGCCGATGGCTGGTGGCGGGACAGGGCCGGGGCCGCCGCCCGCCTACGTGACGAGGTCGCCGCGCTCGCTGCCCGGGGCCTGAGGTCGCTGCCGGCCGGGGTGACCGGGCCGCCGCTCGATGTCTGGTACCCCGAGGTCATGTTCGTGGTCGAAGGCCAGGCGCGGAAGGTGGCGGCCGGTCAAACTGGCGGCGAAGCCGGCCAAACTGGCGGCGCCGCGAACCTGGCGAACTTTACGCCGGTCACGGGCTCGGTTACGGTGCTCGCGGCCCCGCGCTCGGGCGACGACCTGGTCGCGGAACTCGCGGCCGGGACGCGCGGGATCCGCCTGGTGGTGACCGCCGACAGGGAACTGCGCCGCCGCTGCGCCGCCGCCGGCGCGGCCGTCACCGGCCCGCGCTGGCTGCTCGACCTGCTCTGACAGGCCAGTCCTCAGGGGCGAGCCAGAGCACGCCGAGCGGCGGGACGGTCAGCGTGGCCGAGGCTGGCTCGCCATGCCACGGCTCGGCCACGGCCTCGACGACCCCAAGGTTCCCTACGCCGCTGCCGCCGTAGCCCGGTGCGTCAGTGTTGATCACCTCGCGCCAGCGGCCCGCGTGCGGCAGGCCGACCCGGTAGTTGCCGTGCGGGAGGGCGGAGAAGTTCGCGATGCACGCGACGACGGAGCCGGGTGCGGGCTCGCCGCCAGGCCCAGCGCCCGGTTCCGGCCCAGCGCCCGGTTCCGGCCCGGTGACCGGTTCCTGCCTGGTGACCGGTTCCGGCCCGGTGACCGGCTGCGGCCCGGTGACCGGCTGTGCGAGCCGCAGGAACGACACGGTGTTGCCGCTCGCGTCGTTGGCGTCGATCCACGCGAACCCCTCGCGTGACTAGTCCTGCTGCCACAGCGCCGGCGTTTTCTTGTACACCCGGTTCAGGTCCCGGACGAGCTGCTGCACGCCGTGGTGGTAGTCGTCGTCCAGAACCCACCAGTCGAGCCCATGCTCCTCCGACCACTCGGCGCCCTGGGCGAACTCCGAGCCCATGAAGAGCAGTTTCTTGCCCGGATGTGCCCACATGTAGGCGAACAGCGCGCGCACCCCCGCGAACCGCCGCCAGTCGTCTCCGGGCATCTTGCCGAGCAGCGAACCCTTGCCGTGCACGACTTCGTCGTGGGACAGGGGGAGCACGAAATTCTCACTGAACGCGTAGATCAGCGAGAACGTGAGCTCGTTGTGGTGATAGTGCCTGAACACCGGGTCGTGCGACAGGTAGGCCAGCGTGTCGTGCATCCAGCCCATGTTCCACTTGAACCCGAACCCGAGCCCGCCCAGGTGCACCGGCCTGGTCACGCCCGGCCAGGCCGTGGACTCCTCGGCGATCATGGAGATGCCCGGGGCCTTGCGGTAGGCCGTGGCGTTGGCTTCCTGCAGGAACGAGATGGCCTCCAGGTTCTCCCGCCCGCCGTAGATGTTCGGGGACCATTGACCCTCCTTCCGTGAGTAGTCCAGGTACAGCATGGAGGCGACCGCGTCCACCCGCAGGCCGTCGATGTGGAATTCCTCGAACCAGTACAGGGCGTTGGCGACCAGGAAGTTCTTTACCTCGCGGCGGCCGTAGTTGAAGACGAACGTGCCCCAGTCCGGATGCTCGCCACGGCGCGGGTCCGGGTCCTCGTACAGCGGCGTGCCGTCGAAACGGGCGAGGGCCCAGTCGTCGCGTGGGAAGTGCGCGGGCACCCAGTCGATGATGACGCCGATGCCGGCCTGGTGGAGCCGGTCCACCAGGTACCTGAAGTCGTCCGGGCTCCCGAACCGTGCCGTGGGCGCGTAGTACGAGGAAACCTGATACCCCCATGATCCGCCGAACGGGTGCTCGGCGACGGGCAGGAATTCCACGTGCGTGAAGCCCATGCTGGCGACGTATTCGGTCAGTTCGTCGGCGAGTTGGCGGTAGGACAGGCCCGGCCGCCAGGAGCCGAGGTGGACTTCGTAGGCGCTCATCGGCTCACGGTGCTGCTTGCGCCCGGCCCGCGCGGCCATCCAGGCGTGGTCTGCCCAGGTGTGGTCGCTGACATAGATGACCGATGCGGTCGCGGGCGGGTGCTCGGTCGCCTGCGCCATCGGGTCCGCCTTGACCCGCCACGTGCCGCCGCTCCCGCAGATCTCGAATTTGTACCGCATACCGGCCTCGGCGCCGGGGACGAAGAGTTCCCAGACGCCGGAGCCGCCGAGCGAGCGCATCGGGTGCCCGCGGCCTTCCCAGTGGTTGAAGTCGGCGACGACGCGCACGCCACGGGCGTTCGGCGCCCAGACGGCGAACGAGGTGCCGGTCACCGGCCCGAATCCCGGACGCGCGTGGCTGCTAGCCCGGGGGGACGACGCCCCGGAACCCCCCGCGACGCCACTTATCCCGAACGGCTGCCGCTGCGTGGCACCGGCTCCATCGTGCGCCGCGCCGTCGGGGGCCTGCGCCGCGCCGTCGGGCGCCTGCGCCAGGGGCGTGCGGGTAGTGCCGGGCGTGCCGCCTCCCGGCGGGCTCTCGCCGGCCAGCGTCCGCACGTGTGCGCCGAGCACTGTCCATAGCTGCTCATGCCTGCCCTCGCTGATGAGGTGCAGGTCGATGTCGCCAAGCATGGGCAGGTAGCGGTAGGGATCGTCGGTCAGCGTCTCCTGCCCGGGTGCCGGGGCGGTGCCTCCCACCTCTCCCACGGACGCGCCGTCTCCCCTGGACGCGCCGTCTCCCCTGGACGCGCCGTCCGCCGCGGACGCGCCGTTTGCCGCGCCCAAGGGTGCGTAGGAGACGGCAAGCCGGTAGTCGGGCACGTCACCTGGCGGCAGGATCGCCTCGAAGACGCCCGCATGGATGTGCCGCATGGGAAACCTGCCGCCGTCGCTTGTCACCACGGTGACCGTGGTGGCAAACGGCTTGAGCGCACGTACCGTGACGCCGCGCGGCTCGGGGTGGGCACCGAGGATCGAGTGCGGATCGTGGTGCTGCCCCGCGACGATGCGGTCGATGTCAACCACGCTGATCTTCGGCATGCGGGGATGGCTCCTCAGAAGGGTAGTGGGCGGCTGCTTGCTGACCGGCGCCACGGCGCCGCGGGCCGCCTCACGCGGCAGCCGCCAGCGAATCGAGCGGTATGGGCAGCCAGGATGGCCGGTGACGAGCCTCGTACAGGACCTCGTAGACCGCCTTGTCCAGCTCGAAGCCTCGCAGCGCGGCCTGGTTGAGGCGTGGGTCCCGGCCGCTTGCCTCAGCGTAGCCCTCGCAGAACGCGGTGCGGTTGCGCTGCGTCCAGCCGTACGCCGCGCCGCGGAGCCTGTCCGCGTGCGGGTGGCCGATGAGCTGGGTGCGCGCGGCGTAGTCGAAGGAGCGGAGCATCCCCGCGACGTCGCGAAGCGGTGACGACGGCGCGCGCCGCTGCGCCAGCGGCGCGGCGGGCTCGCCTTCGAAGTCGAGCACGATCCAGCCGGTATCCGTGCGCACGACCTGGCCGAGGTGATAATCGCCGTGGATGCGCTGTACGCACAGCGGCTTGTCGAGCTTTGCGAAATCGTCGAACGCGGTCTGCACCAGGTCCGCGTGGCGGGCTAGCGCGGGGACCGCGATGCGCGCGATGTCGAGCCGCTCCCGCATCTGCGCCGCCAGTTCGGCGACCGCGTCCGGCTCGAGCTCGGAGGTCCCGAACACGTCCGCGAGGTCACGGTGGATATCGGCGGTGGCGGCGCCGAGACGGTGTGCCTCACCGGCGAAGTCACCACCTGCCTCCTCTGGGCGGACGCCCTCGCCCGCATAGAGGTCCCGAACCGACGTCCCGGCGAGTGACCAGCCGTCGCTCGCTGTCCGCAGGTACTCGGACAAGATGGCGACGGTGGTCGGCTCGTTGTCCAGATCCATCTCGATCCACCCGAACGGCTGTGCGATGTGCGCCGAGCCGAGACGGGCGAGCGCACTCGTCACCTCCAGGTCCGGGTTGGGGCCGGGGGTGAGCCTGCGGAACAGCTTGAGGATGGCCTCCTCACCGTAGACAAGGCTCGTGTTGCTCTGCTCGCCGGTGAGCACCAGGCTGTCCAGATTCGTGTTGATGCGCGCATCAGGAGATCTGCGGAATCGCAACCGCCCGGCATCCTTCCTGGCCGCGATCGCCCGAAGCAGGATCTTGGTGAGATCGCTGTCGTGGGCAGCGTCGTAGATGACGGCGGTGCTGCCGTCCGGCCGCACGTCGCGGCCGATCATCGCGTGCCTCAGCCGGTCGGGCAGTGCGGCCCGCACGCCGGTGAGCACCTGGTATCTGTCCACGGTGCCGTCTTGAGAGACCGCGACCACCAGGTGCCGCAGCTCTGGGTCGCCCGCGGCGAGCTGGGTGTCCGCGACGACAGCGAGGTCCCGGATGACGCGGCCTTTTCCGGCGAACCAGCGCTGCCTGGGCAGCCAAACGGTGAGGATCTCCTCGAATCTCATGATGCTCGTTTACACCACACCATCCCAAAGCTCTCCTTCTGGGCACGGGCTGCCCGGAACGCTTCCCGCACAGGACTACGTCAATCCCGCCCGCGGGGCGCGGCTCACGGCAGCTCCTCATCCCGCGGTGGCGGGAGCTGGAACCAGTAGAAGCCGTGACCAGGCAGGGTCAGCAGATAGCTGAGCTCACCGATCGGCGGGAACCGCACCCCGCCCATGCACTCGATCGGGGTGACACCCTTGAACCGGCGCAGGTCGAGTTCGACCGGCTGGGGGAAGCGCGACAGGTTATTGACGCAAAGTATCCGATCCGAGCCCTCAAGCCCTCGGCCGCCGCGTTCGCGTTCGTGTCCGTGCCCGTGCCCGGCGCCGCTACTCGGGTCGTATTCCCTGACGAACGCGAGCACGCTCGGGTTCGAGGAGGCGAGTTCCTGAAAGCTGCCGAGGCCGAAGACGGGGTGGCGCTTGCGGATCTCGATCATCCGCTTGGTCCAGTTGAGCAGCGAGCCCGCGTTCTTCTGCTGCGACTCGACGTTGATCGCCTGGTACCCGTAGATCGGATCCATGATCACCGGGAGGTAGAGCCGAGCCGGGTCGCAGTTGGAGAACCCCGCGTTGCGGTCCGGGGTCCATTGCATCGGCGTGCGCACGCCGTCACGGTCACCGAGCCAGATGTTGTCGCCCATGCCGATCTCGTCGCCGTAGTAGAGCACCGGCGAGCCGGGCAGGGACAGCAGCAGCGCGGTGAAAAGTTCAAGCTGGTTGCGGTCGTTGTCGAGCAGGGGAGCGAGCCGCCGGCGGATGCCGATGTTCGCCTTCATCCGCGGGTCCTTCGCGTACTCGACGTACATGTAGTCCCGCTCGTCGTCGGTGACCATCTCCAACGTGAGCTCGTCGTGGTTGCGCAGGAAGATGCCCCACTGGCAGTGCTCGGGGATGGCGGGTGTCTGCGCCAGGATCTCCGAGATCGGGTAGCGCTGCTCGCGCCGCACGGCCATGAAGATGCGCGGCATCAGCGGGAAGTGGAACGCCATATGGCATTCGTCGCCGCCGCTCTCCGCGTCGCCGAAGTACTCGACCACGTCGTCAGGCCACTGGTTGGCCTCCGCGAGCAGCACCCGGTCCGGGTAGAGGCGGTCGACCTCGGCCCGGATGCGCTTGAGGTACTCGTGGGTCTCCTTGAGGTTTTCGCAGTTGGTGCCCTCCCGCTCGTACAGATAGGGCACGGCGTCAAGCCGGAAGCCGTCGATGCCGAGGTCCAGCCAGAACCGCAGCACCTCCAGCATCGCTTCCTGGACCCTCGGGTTCTCGTAGTTCAGGTCGGGCTGATGGGAGAAGAACCTGTGCCAGTAGTACTGGCCGCGGACCTGGTCGTAGGTCCAGTTGGAGTGCTCGGTATCGACGAAGATCACCCTGGCGTCAGTGTATTTGTCGTCGGTGTCCGACCACACATAGAAATCGCCGTACGGGCCGTCGGGTTCACCCCGTGAGGCCTGGAACCACGGATGCTGGTCACTGGTGTGGTTCATGACCAGGTCGGCGATCACCCGGATGCCGCGCCTGTGCGCCTCGTCGACCAGTTCGACGAAGTGCCCGATGTGCCCGAAGTCCGGCAGCACCGTCATGAAGTCCGAGATGTCGTACCCGCCGTCACGCAGCGGTGATTCGTAGATCGGCAGCAGCCAGATGCAGTCGATGCCGAGCCATTGCAGGTAGTCCAGCCGTGCCGTCAGGCCCTGCAGGTCACCCGTGCCGTCTTCGTTGGAGTCGTGAAAACCGCGGACGACGACCTCGTAGAAGAGGGCGCGCTTGTACCAGTGCGGATCCCGTGGCCTGCCGAACGAGAACGGATCTGGCACCGGTTCGCTGTGAACAGGCCCGAAAGCGGAGCGGTGTGGCCCGGGCGTGACCGGGTCAGGCTGTGTCACCACTGGCGTCTCCAGAAGTGCGACTGTCTGTGCAGAGATGTGCGGATATGTGCTCTGCGCCGGAAGCCCCGGGCATCGCAGTTGTTGTGTTGTGAGCCGCCGGGGCGGTTCGTTCGCCGCCGCGCTACGGCTGGGCTTGCCGCGGGTTGACGGTGAAAATGTGCGCTGGCGTGCGTGCCGGATCGAGCCGGACGTAGTTGGCCCGGCCCCACTGGTGCGACTCACCGGTCAGCTCGTCAGTGATCACGAGCTCCTCACCGGCGTCGCAGCCGAGTGCCTGCAGGTCGAGCCACACAGTCGCCTCGCGCGGCTGGTGTGGGTCGGTGCTCACGACGACCAGGACGGTGTCAGCTTCCTCCTCTCCAGAACCCGCCGCGGCGGCCCCGGCATCCTGCCCGGGTTTCGCCACGGTGAGCCGTTTGGAGAAGCAGATGAACTCCGGCTGATCGACGTAATGAAAGCGTAGGTTACGCAATCGGTGCAGTGCAGGGTGAGCACGTCGGATCAAGTTGAGTTGTGTGATGAACGGGGCGAGGCTGCGGCCGCTGCGCTCCGCAGCCTCCCAGTCACGCGGCTTGTACTGATACTTCTCCGAGTCCAGGTACTCCTCGCTGCCCGGACGTAGCGGCACGTTCTCGCACAGCTCGTATCCAGAGTAGATGCCCCAGGTGGGTGACAGCATCGCCGCGAGCACGGCTCTTATCTTGAACGCGGCCGGGCCGCCATGTTGCAGGTAAGCATGCAGGATGTCAGGGGTGTTGGTAAAGAAGTTGGGGCGCATGTACGCGGCCTTGGGCCCCGATAGCTCCTGGAGATAGTCCTTGAGTTCGGCGGCGGCGGCGCGCCAGGTGAAGTACGTGTAGGACTGGTGGAAGCCGATCTTGGCAAGGGTGCTCATCGCGGCTGGCCTGGTAAAGGCCTCGGCGAGGAACAGCACGTCCGGGTCGGTGGCGTGCACGTCGGCCAGCAGCCGTTCCCATAGCCGCAGCGGCTTGGTGTGCGGATTGTCCACGCGGAAGATCCGTACACCGTGGTCCATCCAATGCCTGACGATGCGGAGCACTTCGGCGTAACTGCCCTCGGGGTCGTTGTCGAAGTTGACCGGGAAGATGTCCTGGTATTTCTTGGGCGGGTTTTCCGCATAGGCGATGGAACCGTCCGCCCTGGTCGTGAACCATTCCGGGTGCTCCTTCACCCACGGATGGTCTGGCGAGGTCTGCAGGGCCAGATCCAGCGCGACCTCCATGCCGAGCTCACGGGTGCGCGCGACGAACGCATCGAAGTCCGCCAGCGTCCCGAGGTCGGGATGCACCGCGTCGTGACCGCCCTCTGCCGACCCGATCGCCCACGGTGATCCGGGGTCGCCCGGTCGCGCTTCAAGCGTGTTGTTGCGGCCTTTCCTGCCGGTGAAACCGATCGGGTGGATGGGCGGCAGGTAGACGACGTCGAAACTCATCGCGGCAATGGCGTCGAGCCGTCTGGCCGCCGTTCGCAGGGTTCCGGAAATTGGCTCCCTGCGGCCCATCGGGTCGACCTGCACCCCTTCGGATCTGGGAAAGAACTCATACCAGGAGCCATAGAGCGCCCGTTGCCTGTGCACCGTAACGGAATATTTTCTCGACCGGGTGAGATGGTCGCGCAGCGGATAGGCGTCGATGATCGAGATGACCTCGGCGTCGGAGGCGGCGGCGAACCGGTCGGCCGGTGGGATGCCCGGATCGCGCAGCCGTGCCGCGAGGGCGGCGAACGTGTCCTGGCCAGGCTCGCGGACCCGCCGCGCGGCGCGATCGAACAGCAGCGCGCCCTCGGCGAGCATCAGCTCGACGTCCTGACCTCGCGGGATCTTGATGCCGGCGTCGTGGTGCCAGTGCCCGAACGGGTCGCCCCAGGCTTCGATGTGGAATTGCCACGAGCCCACCGAGGTGACCGTGACCTCGGCGCCATAGCGGTCGGTCCCCGGCACGAGCTCGCGCATGCGGATCCGTGGTCGCCTGTGGCCCTCGGCGTCGTGCAGGACCACGTCCGCGCCGAGCATCTCGTGTCCCTCGCGGAAGATGGTCGCGGAGACCTCGAACGACTCGCCGGTAACCGCTTTCACGGGCCTTCGCCCGCACTCGATCACGGGCTGCACGTCGAGGATGGGGATACGTCCGATCACTCTGTCACGCTACCCATCCACCGGGCGTTGAAGTTATCTGTGGACGCGTTCTTTTGCCTGAGTGCCGACATTGAACTCCCTGGAGGTCGCTGCGGATGGGGCGTCGGATCGAGCCTGGCGGTCGTGTCCACGCGACCTCTTGCGCCGACCGGTTCGCGTGGTAGCCACGGGACAGATTAGGGTCACTCCCCGTGAGAGCGATCCGCCGGTTCACCGTTGCGGCCGCACTACCGGAGCCGCTCGCCCCGCTTGGCGAGCTGATGCTGAATCTCCGGTGGTCCTGGCATGCAGAAACACTTGACCTGTTCGCCTCGATCGACCGTGAGCGGTGGGAGACAGCCGGCCACGATCCGATCCGCCTGCT
Source organism: uncultured Actinomycetota bacterium (assembly GCA_963851085.1). GTDB lineage: Bacteria > Actinomycetota > Actinomycetes > Streptosporangiales > Streptosporangiaceae > DATFVJ01. The sequence goes on from CAWKNX010000010.1 coordinate 120,523, forward strand.
CGGCGAGGTGCCGCCGGACCGGCTGGCCCGGCTCGCGGAGGACAGGCGTTATCTGCGGCGGCTCGGTCACGCCGCCGACGATCTCCACGAGTACCTGGAGGGCCCGCGCTGGTATCAGTCGCTCGCCGTCGGCCACACGGCCGCGCCGCCGGCCGCGATTGCCTATTTCTCGCCGGAGTTCGGTATTACCGCCGCGCTGCCCCAATACTCCGGCGGGCTCGGCATCCTGGCCGGTGATCACCTCAAGACAGCGAGTGATCTTGGCGTGCCGATCATCGGCGTGGGACTCCTCTACCGCCACGGCTACTTCACCCAGTCGCTGTCGGCCGAGGGCTGGCAGCTGGAGCGCTACCCGGCCAGCGACCCGAACGGGCTGCCGCTGAGCCTGCTGCGCGACGACCACGGCGAGCCGGTGCGGGTCGCCGTGGCGCTGCCAGGCGGCAGCGGCAGCGCGCCCGGTGCCCACCACGCACTCGCCGCCCACGTATGGCGCGCGCAGGTCGGCCGGGTGCCGCTGCTGCTCCTCGACTCTTACGTCGAGGAGAACGAACCGGCCCTGCGCGAGGTGACCGACCGCCTCTACGGTGGCGGCGGAGAACACAGGCTCCGCCAGGAATTGCTGCTCGGCATCGGGGGCGTGCGCGCGGTCCGTGCCTACTGCGGGATCACCGGCCATCCCGCTCCCGAGGTCTTCCACACCAACGAGGGGCATGCGGGCTTCCTCGGCCTTGAGCGCATCAGGGAGCACGCCGCGGAGGGGCTCGGCTTCGACGAGGCGGTCGAGGCGTGCCGGGTCGGCACCGTCTTCACGACCCATACGCCGGTGCCCGCCGGGATCGACCGGTTCCCGAGGGATCTGGTCGAGCGTTATTTCTCCGACGCCTGCGCACAGGACGGGCTGCCCGTCGACCGGGTGCTTGCGCTCGGCGCGGAGACCTACCCGGGCGGCGATCCCGACGTCTTCAACATGGCCGTCATGGGCATGCGGCTGGCCCAGCGGGTCAATGGCGTGAGCGCCCTGCACGGCAGGGTGAGCCGTGAGATGTTCGGCGGCCTGTGGCCGGGCTTCGACGCCGACGAGGTCCCCATCGGCTCGGTCACGAACGGAGTGCACGCCCCCACCTGGGTCGCGCCCGAGGTTCTCGAGGTCGCCGAGCGCGACATCGGCCCCGACCTGCTGGAGCACGGGCACTGGGACGAGGTGGCGGTCGTCCCGGGCGAGGTCATCTCGGCGACCCGCCGCAAGCTGCGGGAGCGCCTGGTGAATGCCGCCAGGCAGCGGCTGCGCGCGGCCTGGCGGCAGCGCGGCGCGAGCGAGGCGGAGCTTGGCTGGATCGATGACGTGCTCGACCCGGACGTGCTCACCGTCGGTTTCGCCCGCAGGGTTCCCTCGTACAAGCGCCTCACGCTCATGATGCGTGATCCGGAGCGGCTGACCGGCCTGCTGCTTGACGAGGAGCGGCCGGTGCAGATCGTGATCGCCGGCAAGGCGCATCCCGCGGACGAGGGCGGCAAGAAGCTCATACAGCAGATGGTGCGGTTCGCCGACGACCCGCGGGTCCGCCGCCGCATCGTCTTCCTGCCCGACTACGACATGGCACTCGGCCAGGCCATGGTGCAGGGCTGCGATGTCTGGATGAACAACCCGCTGCGCCCCCTCGAGGCGTGCGGGACCTCGGGCATGAAGGCGGCACTCAACGGCGGGCTGAACCTGTCGATCAGGGACGGCTGGTGGGACGAATGGTCCGACGGTGCCAACGGGTGGGAGATCCCTTCCGCGGACGGAGTCGATGATCCGGACCGGCGGGACGAGATCGAGGCGAACGGCCTGTACGAGTTGCTCGGCCAGCACGTCGCGCCGCTGTTCTACGACAGGGACGGCGACGGCTTGCCGCGGCGCTGGATCGAGATGGTCAAGCACACGCTGTCCTCGCTCGGCCCGAAGGTCCTGTCGTCACGCATGCTGCACGACTATGTGATGAACCTCTACGCGCCGGCCGCCCAGGCGTCCCGCGCGCTCGGGGCGGCGGGGCCTGACGGCGAGCGCTACGCGGCCGCGCGCGAGGTCGCGGGCTGGAAGAAGCGGATCTCCGCTGCCTGGCCCGATGTGCGGATCGAGCACGTCGAGGCGAGCGAGGGAGACCTGAAGCTCGGTGCCAGGCTCACCGTGCGGGCGACCGTCGCGCTGGGCAACGTGTCACCCGCCGACGTGACCGTCGAGCTTGTGTACGGCCGGGCCAGTGAGGACGACGAGATCATCGGGCCCGCGTACGCGCCGCTCGGCACGGACGGCCGCGACGGCACCGATGCGGCCGTGTTCCGCTACTCGGGATCGGTGGAACTGGACCGGTCAGGCCCGTTCGGGTACACCGTCCGCGTGCTGCCACGGCATCCGCTGCTCGCCAGCCGCGCCGAACTTGGCCTCGTCGCGCTGCCTGCCGCGCCCCCCGGGATGACCAACGGCGACCTCCGCTGAGCGGCCCCAGCCGCCCTTCCGCGCGGCCCAGCCGCCCTTCCGCGCGGCCCAGCCGCCCTTCCGCGCGGCCCAGCCGCCCTTCCGCGCGGCCCAGCCGCCCTTCCGCGCGGCCCACCCTTTCCGGGCCGCCCCTTACATGGCCCACCCACCCGGGGGGCGTTGCCCCACTGCTGATCTTGGCAGGTTGTCAAGGGCCCGCGGCAGGGGTGAAACGGGATCTGGGGACAACTTGCTCCGGCGGGAGGCGAGTCTGGGGATAACTGGGCTTGGCCACAGGGCATCCTTGAGCCATGCACGATTCAGTGGAGCAGCAGTCCGCCGCGGCGGACGGGAAACGAAGCGTCAGGGTCGAGGTCGACGGGGCCGTCGCCACCATCACGCTGGACCGGCCGCCGATGAACGCGATCAATGCGCGCATGCAGGATGAAATCGCCGCGGCAGCCGTTAAGGTCTCCGTTGATCCAGCCGTCCGCGCGGTGGTGATCTACGGCGGCCAGAGGGTGTTTGCGGCAGGGGTCGACGTCAAGGAAATGGCCGAGGCCAGCTACCCGCGGATGGCCGCGGACACGCGCAGGCTCCAGGCGTCGTTCACCGCGATCGCCAAGATCGGCAAGCCCGTCGTCGCCGCGGTGACCGGGTACGCGCTCGGCGGCGGGCTCGAGCTTGCCCTCTGCGCGGACTTCCGTGTCGCGGGTGAGCGCGCGAAACTCGGCCAGCCCGAGATCCTGCTCGGCATCATCCCAGGTGCGGGAGGGACGCAGCGGCTGCCCCGCCTGGTGGGCCCGGCCAGGGCCAAGGACATCGTCTTCACCGGCCGGTTCGTCGGCGCGGCGGAAGCACTGGCCATTGGCCTGGTCGACAAGGTCGTGCCGGACGACCAGGTATTCGCTGCGGCGCGGGAGATGGTGGCGCGGTACGCGACCGGGCCCGCCCTCGCCCTCACCGCCGCCAAGCAGGCCATCGACGGCGGGCTGGAAGTGGACCTTGACACAGGCCTGGAGATCGAGCGGCTGCATTTCGCGGCCCTGTTCGCCACGGAGGACCAGCGGACAGGAATGCGCAGCTTCATCGAGAATGGACCTGGTGAGGCCACCTTCACCGGGCGGTGACAATGGGGGTGCCACCCGGGCCCCAGCCCTCAGCCGGGGCCCCGGGTGCCCGGCCCGGGGCGTCCGCGACGGCGCACCTGGTAGCACAGAGCGCATAGCGACAAGCACCGATCCGAACGGACCCACGATGACCGAGCAGGAAGCCGGACCCTCCTTCGACCTGGTCGCGGCCGCGCTGCGTGCCGACAGCGCCGACGTCGCGACCTATGCCCGCGTGTTCACGGAGAGCCTGGGCGACTCGCTGCCACCTGGGTGCGTCACGGTCGAGCGCGAGCGGACGATGGCCGACCGCATGCGCGGCAGGCCTGGCGAGGTGCAGCGGGTGACGGTCCGGCTCGGCGAGCAGGTCATGTCGCTCGGCGTGCTCCGTGGCCAGCCCACCGCCGAGATCTGCCATGAAGTGCGCGGCGTGGTTCTGTCCCGCCAGCAGGTGCAGTTCGACGAGTGGGCGGAGGCGCTCGCCCGGGCGCTCGTCGCCCACGCCGGCGAGAACGCCCGCGCGGCACAGGCGCTGCGGCGGCTCGTGACGGGCAGCTGAGGAGGGCAGCAGGACATGGGCCGCACTACGGTGCAGGCGTACCGCAGCGCGCTCGTCACCGGCGCGTCGAGTGGTATCGGAGCGAGCTGCGCCAGGCTCCTCGCCTCCGCCGGCACCGACCTGGTCGTGGTCGCCCGCCACCCCGGCCGGCTGGCGGAGGTCGCGGCCCGGCTGCGGGAACAGCACAAGGTGCGGGTGGAGGTGCTCGCCGCCGATCTCACCGAACCGGATGCCCGCGCGGCGGTGGAGGCCCGCCTGGCTGACCGGGACCGGCCGGTCGAGCTGCTCGTCAACAACGCCGGCTTCGGTTCCGCCGGATCGTTCGCACAGCAGCCGGTGGAAATCGCGCAGAGCCAGATCGAGCTCAACGTGCTCGCGCTGACCAGGCTCGCGCATGCGGTGCTGCCCGGAATGCTCGAACGCAGCCATGGCGGGATCCTCAACGTGTCCTCGATGGCCGGCTTCGTCCTTTCACCGGGCAGCGCCACTTATGGCGCGACGAAAGCCTTCGTCACCTCCTTCAGTGAGAGCCTGCACGTCGAGGTGCGCAAGCGAGGTGTGCACGTCACGGCCCTGTGCCCTGGCTTCACCCGGACGGAGTTCCACGCCGCTAACTCGGTGGACGCGGGCGGCATCCCGAGTTTCGCCTGGCTGGACAGCGATGACGTGGCCAGGGCCGGCCTGGCCGCGGTCGCGGCGGGACGTTCGCTGTCCGTGCCTGGAGCACAGTACAAGGCGGCCGCGCAACTGACCAGATTCGCTCCACGGGCGGTGGTGCGCGCTGTGGTGGAGCGGTTCGGGCGCGCGTAGCGGCGGCGCGGTTGCCGCCGCACCGGCAACCAGGCTCTCCGTGATACGTGTGACGATCGCGCCGACATCTCGTATGGTGCAAGTGCGATGGCCATCCAGGACGCATTGCCGGATCGGCTCGGCCCGTACCGGCTACTCGACCGGATCGGGGAAGGCGGCATGGGTGTCGTGCACCTTGCCACCGATTCGGAGAATCGTCTCGTCGCCCTCAAGGTGCTCCGCCCGCAGATCGCCGGGGACGGGACCGCGCGGCGCCGCCTCGCCCGCGAGGTGGAGACGATGCGCCGGGTTCGGAGCCCGTTCGTCGCCGATGTGATCGACGCTGACGTCACGGGCCCGGTCCCTTACATCGTCACCAGGTACGTGCGTGGCCGCACGCTTGAACAGGTCGTCGACGAGTGCGGGCCGTTGCACGGCCGTGCGCTTCAGCGGCTTGCGTGCGGTCTTGCCTCGGCGTTGTCCGCGGTGCACGCGGCAGGCGTGGTGCACAGGGATCTCAAGCCGGGCAACGTCATGATGGTCGGCGACGATCCGGTAGTGATCGACTTCGGTATCGCCCAGGCGGGTGACACCACCCGGCTCACCCAGACCGGCATGTTCGTCGGCACGCCGGGTTACCTGGCGCCAGAGGCCATCGAGGGCAAGCCGAGCGGTCAGAGTTCGGATGTGCATTCCTGGGGCGCCACCGTCGCGTTCGCGGCGACCGGCAGGCCGCCTTACGGGACCGGCACCTACGAGGTCGTCTTCTTCCGGATCCTGCACGGCAGCGCCAACCTGGATGGGCTCCCCGGTGCGCTGTACCCGCTGGTCGCGGCCGCGCTGACCCGTGAGCCCGCGCTGCGCCCCGACGCGGCGTGGCTGGCGGGCCAGGTGGCCAGGCTCGACCTGACGGTTCCGGCGCCGACCTGGCAGCCCGCGGTCGCCAGCAGCCCGGTCGATGCCGGGATCATAGGCGGCACAGTTGGCACGGTCGGCACAGTTGGCACGGCAGGCACAGGCAGCACGGCCGGCGGCTTCGGTGGCGCGCCGGCAGCCCGCAGCCCGTTGCCGACACGTCAGGTGCCGGCGGTCCCGCTGCCGGTTGCTGGCCCGCTCGCCGGGCCCGCACCCGGTGTGGCGATGGCGCCCGCCGCGGCCCGCTACCTGCCAGCGAACGGGGCGGCTGCCGCCTACGAGACTCCCGCCGACGTCGCGGACATGCTCCCGCCGGTACGCTACGCGCCGCGGCAGGCGGGCGGGCGGGTGCAGCCACCCGGCGGCCGGGACTTGGCCCGACCTGCGGGGACCACGGCGGAAGCGGCGGACGCGGCGGACACGGCCAGGCCGGGCCGAGCCGCATCCGCGTCACGCAGGCACCGCACGCTGTCACTGGCCGCCCTGGTGATGGCGGTGGGGGTCAGCGTGATCCTGCCCATCGCTGGGACGGTGCTGATGCTTGCGGTGATCGCCCTGCTCCGCGCGGGCGACCGCGCGCAGAGCGGCCTGGCCGTGCGCCGCAGCGTGCGCGGGCCGCGGGCGACGGACGCGCTGGTCGTCGCGCTCTCCGCGCCGTGGACGCTGGCGAGGTCGATCCTGGTGGCGCTGCTCGTGGCTCCGCTGTCTTTCTTCATCGCGGGAGTCGCGGCCGTCGCGGCGATCATCGTGGCGCGCGGCGCGCAGTTGCAGGTCATCGGCGCCTATTCGGCCGGCGTGTTCATGGCCGTGAGCTGTCTTGGCCCAGGGTCCCGTGCACCCCGCCGCCAGCTGAACCGTCTCTTCAACGCGATCGCGCCGACACGGCTCGCCGCGGCAGCGGCGACGATCGTCTTGGGCTCGCTGGCGGCCGCGCTCGTTTCGCTGGCCATGATCAAGGCGCCGGCGTACTGGCCCGTGCCAGATCCGCACAGCCTGCTTGCGCATCTGCCCGGCGCTGGCCTTTTGCACGGTACGGGTCTCTTCCGCGGCACGGGCCCCGTCCACGGCATGGGCCTTGTCCACAGCACGGTCGCGCGGTTGCGGCACGTAGGGCATGGGCTGACGAGGCGGGTTCGCATACGATGACGACAACGAGCGCGAACCGGCCAGTTGGCACGGTTCCTACCCGCGGGTAACATAATCCACGTCTCATGGATGGTCATGCTGTAGCGGCCGGACAGGACACGCACCCGCCGGCGTGGGTGACGGTGGCATTTGGCAGGCTTAGATGCGAGCGCACGGCCTCTGGCCGCCTTCGAGCGGCGGAGACCGTGACCACTTCCAGTGCAAGGAGGTCGGCCACCAGCCATGGACATAGTCGTATGCGTCAAGCAGGTCCCAGACACGGCGGTGGAGCGCAAGCTCAATAAGTCCGACTCCACTTTGGACCGCGAGTCGGTCGACGGCGTGATGAACGAAATCGACGAGTATGCCGTCGAGGAAGCGCTCCGGCTGACCGAGGCGCACGGTGGCGAGGTCACCGTGCTGACCATGGGCCCGGAGAAGGCAGCCGAGACAATACGTAAGGCGCTGTCGATGGGTGCGCACAAGGCCGTGCACCTGGTCGACGACTCGCTGCACGGCAGCGACGCGGCGGCGACCTCTTACGCGCTGGCTCAGGTGCTCAAGAAGATCGGCTTTGACCTGGTCATTCTTGGTTCTGAATCAACCGACGCCCGGATGGGTGTCCTCGGCGCCATGCTCGCGGAACTGCTGTCGCTGCCGCAGCTTTCGCTGGCGAACAAGGTCGAGATCGACGGAAGCGCCGCCCGGATCCAGCGCCAGATGGACTATGGCCACGACAAGGTCGAGGCGAGCCTGCCCGCGGTGATCAGCGTGGTCGAGAAGATCAACGAGCCGCGGTACCCCTCCTTCAAGGGCATCATGGCCGCGAAGAAGAAGCCTGTGACCAAGCTCACCCTCGCGGAGGCGGAGATCGACCCGGCGAAGGTGGGCCTCGCGGCCGCCTGGACCGAGGTGGTCAGCTTTGCCGAGCGGCCGCCACGTCAGGCGGGTGTCATCGTGAAGGACGAGGGCGACGGTGGTGTCAAGGCCGTCGGCTTCCTCACAGCACAGAAGTTCATCTGACCGCGGTCCAAAGCAGAACATTCGAGGCGCGCGGCGCCGCGGAGCGGCGCTGAGGATAAGCGCTGAGGAGAGAGAGTTATGGCAGAGATTCTGGTGCTCGCCGAGCACGCGAATGGCGAGGTCAAGAAGGTCACCTATGAGTTGCTGACGCTGGCCAGGCGGTTCGGCGAGCCCGCCGCCGTCTGGATCGGCGCCGGAGTCGACGCAGGCCAGGCCAAGCTGGCCGAATACGGCGCCGCCAAGGTGTACGTGGCCGCCGATGCGGAGCTCAGCGACTACGTCGTGGCACCGCAGGCTGAGGTGCTCGCCCATCTCGTCACGGCGAAGTCCCCGGCAGCCGTGCTGGTGGCCGCCACGCAGGAGGGCAAGGAGATCGCGGGCAGGCTCGCGGTCAAGACGGGTTCTGGTGTGCTCACCGACGTGGTCGGCCTCAGCGACGGCCTGGTAGCCGAGCAGTCGATCTTCGGCGGTGGGGTCATCGTGCAATCCCGTGTGCGCACGGGCGTCCCTGTGATCGCCGTCCGGCCGAACTCCACCACTCCGGAGGCCGCACCAGGCGCGGCTAGCGTGGAGGAGGTCACCGTCGCGCTCTCCGACACCGCGAAGACCGCGAAGATCACGGAGCGGGTGGCGGCAGAGCGCGGTGAGCGCCCGGATCTGACCGAGGCGGCGATCGTGGTCTCGGGCGGCCGCGGCGTCGGCGGCGCGGAGAACTTCGCACTGATCGAGAAACTTGCCGACTCACTCGGCGCCGCCGTGGGCGCGTCAAGGGCAGCGACGGACGCGGGCTGGTATCCCCATCAGTTCCAGGTCGGCCAGACGGGCAAGACGGTGTCGCCGCAGCTTTACCTGGCGATCGGGATCTCGGGTGCGATCCAGCACCGCGCGGGTATGCAGACGTCGAAGACGATCATCGCGGTCAACAAGGATCCCGAAGCGCCGATCTTCGAGCTCGCCGATTTCGGCGTGGTCGGTGACCTGTTCAAGGTCGTTCCGCAACTCACCGAGGAGATCGAGAAGCGGAAGTGAGCGCCTCGCATCGGGCGCTGGCTCTGAGCAGACCCCGGATCCACAGCTAGGCTGTGGCAGTCATGGGGTACGTCGGCAATTCATCAGACGGCGGTCCAGGGTCAGCGCCCGGTGTCATCGCGTATCTCGACCACGCCGCCACGACGCCAATGGTGCCCGAGGCGCTCGCGAGCATGACGGCAGAGCTTGCCCGGCTTGGCAACCCGTCGTCGCTGCACAACGCCGGGCGCCGTGCTCGCCGGGTGGTCGAGGAATCCAGGGAGCAGATCGCGGCTTCGCTTGGCGCCAGGCCCAGCGAGGTGATCTTCACAAGCGGAGGCACCGAAGCCGACAACCTCGCGATCAAGGGCCTGTTCTGGGCGCGGCGGGCGGGGGATGCTCGCCGTCTGCGGGTGCTCGCGAGCCGGGTCGAGCATCACGCCGTGCTCGACTCCGTGCAGTGGCTTGCCGACCATGAGGGCGCGGACGCCTGCTGGCTCGAAGTCGACGCCATGGGCAGGGTCCAGCCAGATGTCGTGCGCGCGGCGATCGAACGCGATCCGGAAAACGTCGCCCTGGTGAGCGTCATGTACGCGAACAACGAGGTCGGCACCGTGCAGCCGGTGCGGCAACTCGCGTCCATCTGCCACGAGCACGGGATCTTGTTCCATACCGATGCGGTCCAGGCCGTTGGCCAGTTGCCGGTCGACTTCGCCGCCTGCGGCGCGCATGCGCTCACGGTCACCGGGCACAAGATCGGCGGGCCCGTCGGTGTGGGCGCGCTGCTGCTCGCGCGCGGCGCGGAGCCGGTTCCCGTGCTGCACGGTGGTGGGCAGGAACGCGATGTCCGCTCGGGCACCCTCGACACGGCAGGGATCGCCGCCTTCGCGACCGCCGTCGAGCTGGCGGTGGAGGACCGCGCCGAATACGCGAAGTACGTTGCCGGGCTCAGGGATGACCTGATCAGGCAGGTCCGTGCCGCCGTGCCGGACGTGATACTGAACGGCGATGATCCCGGGCCAGGGCGGCTGCCGGGTAATGCGCACTTCTCCTTCCCCGGCTGCGAGGGTGACGCGCTGCTCATGCTGCTCGACGCGAAGGGGATCGCCTGCTCGACCGGGTCGGCGTGCACGGCGGGCGTGGCGCAGCCGAGCCACGTGCTGCTCGCGACGGGTGCCGACATGGCCCGAGCCCGCGGCTCGCTGCGGTTCAGCCTCGGACATACCTCGGTCCAGGCGGATGTCGACGCGGTCGGCGCCGTGATCGGTGAGGCCGTCGAACGCGCCCGCCGCGCCGCCCTCCGCTGACGACGCCGCCAGCGCTTCCACTTTGACGCATCACATCGTGGCTGCGAGCGCCGGGCGGCGGCGAAGGTCTGTGCCGCCTGGCCCGGCCTCTCGCGGCTTCATGATCGCGGTAACTTCCCGGCGAATACCGCAGGAAAAGTACCGCGATCATGAAGATGGCGTGATCGTGCAACGCCGCGACCCGGCGGGGGTTCCGGCGCCGTGTCACGCCCGGGGCGGCCAGGGGTTTGGGCGCCGTGTCACGCCCGGGGCGGCCAGGGGTTTGGGTGCCGTGTCATGCCCGGGGCGGCCAGGGGTTTGGGCGCCGTGTCACGCCGGGGCGCGGCGGGGGTTTGGGCGCCGTGTCACGCCGGGGCGTGCGGTGCGCCGGGTGCGGACGCGGCATTACCCTCTGGTGTGATGAACCGCTTGCGTGTGCTTGCCGCCATGTCCGGCGGCGTCGACTCCGCTGTCGCCGCCGCGCGCGCGGCCGATGCTGGCCATGACGTGACCGGCGTGCATCTGGCGCTGTCAGCCAACCCCTCTTCCTACCGGACCGGCGCACGCGGTTGCTGCACGCTGGAGGACGCGCGCGACGCGCGCCGCGCCGCGGACGTGATCGGCATCCCGTTCTACGTCTGGGATATGGCGGAGCGTTTCGACCAGGACGTGGTGCAGGATTTCGTCGCCGAGTACGCGGCCGGCCGCACCCCGAACCCCTGCCTGCGCTGTAACGAGAAGATCAAGTTCGCCGCCGTGCTCGACCGGGCACGGGCGCTCGGCTTCGACGCGGTCTGCACCGGGCATCACGCCCGGCTCGACGGTGGAGTGCTGCGGCGTAGCCCCGACCAGAGCAAGGATCAGTCGTACGTGCTCGCGGTGCTGACCCGCGATCAGCTCGCGCACGCGATGTTCCCGCTCGGGGACACCACAAAGGCCCGGGTGCGGGAGGAGGCGGCACGGCGCGGGCTCGCCGTCGCGGACAAGCCAGACAGCCACGACGTCTGCTTCATCTCCGACGGTGACACCCGGGCGTTTCTTGCCCGGCGCCTTGGCTCCGTGCCCGGGCAGATCGTGGACACCAGCGGGCATACCGTAGGCAGCCACGACGGCGCCTACGCGTTCACCGTCGGCCAGCGCAAGGGGCTTCGCATCGGGCACCCGTCCCCCGACGGCAGGCCGCGTTATGTGCTGGACATCGAGCCCGTATCAGGGACGGTAACAGTGGGCCCGGCCGAGGCGCTCGACGTGAGCGAGATCACCGCGGAGCGGCCCGTCTGGACCGGTTGCCCACCGCTCGACGGCGCGCGCGACTGCCTCGTCCAGTTGCGCGCGCACGGCGACGTGCACCCATGCACGGCCGTGCCGGACGGCGCTGCGCTGCGGATCGGGCTGCACGAACCGGCCCGCGGCGTGGCGAAGGGACAGGCCGCTGTGCTGTACGACGGCGACGCGGTGCTCGGCTCCGCTACGATCGCGGCGGCGGCATAACCCGTTGCGCGGTCTCCCTTGTCCGCAAACGGGGATAAGTACATTGGCGGAAAACCGGGTATATACGCAGATGAACCACATAGTCACAATCTGGTGACTCTCTCGGATCATGTGTGCCCGAGAGCAACTCCGCACAACTGGATGGGTGACGCGCCGGTGTCAGAAAAACACGAGATGGTCTTGATCGGCCCGGTAGATTCCGGGGCCGAGGAGTGGGCCTGCCCCACCTGTGGCCGCAGGCTGCTGCTTCGATGGCCACCCAACTACGAACGGCTTGTGCTCGACCACGGCGACGCCGAGGCCGTCCACATTGGCGCGAAGGGCGGTGTGCAGGTAAGCCATGTCGCGGTCACGCCCGCGCCAGCGAGCGATGTGCCCACGGCCGAGCGGGAGTGGCTGCGGGAAAACGGCATCGACTGGGACGGTAGGTCCGCGTGACCACCTGCGGCTAGCCGGCCAGGACCTGCAGAAAGAACCCCTCGGCGGTGGCGGCGAGTGCCCCAGAATGGCTTGCTCCAGGGGCCCGGAGGCTCACCGCGCCCTCCAGGCGGTAGACGCCGGGCGGCAGGCCTTGCGCCTCGACCTGGATGGCCGCTGGTCCAGCCGTGGCCACTAATCCGGATGCGCGGGCGAGCGTCCCCTTGTATCCGCCGCCCAGCTGTCTGGCCACGATGACCGCGCTGTAGGCGAGACGGTCGCTGGCTACAGCGGCGCTCGTCAGGTCCAGGGTCATGGTCATGGTGAACGGCTCTGCTGCGCGGAGTATCTCTCGCTCGACGCACAATCTGGCGACTGGCGCGAGAATCATCTGTGACGCGACGTCTGGCCGCTCTGGCGCGGCCTGCGCGGTCAACACGATCCGGTCGGCGGTCTCGGCTGGCTGGGCGGTTGGCTGGGCGGCTGGCTCGGCGGCTGGCTCGGCCGCTGGCTGGGCGGTTGGCTCGGCCGCTGGCTCGGCGGCTGGCTCGGCCGCTGGCTCGGCGGCCGTGGGTGCCCGCTTCTGACGCGGCGCCGCGCCCATATCCCCTACCGGGGCCGAGAGCGGTACTGGGGCTGAGAGCGGTGGATTTGCGATGGCATGAATAAAGGCCAGCATCGCCGAATGCTCCCAGCCAGCCCATCGCTTCACCGCGCCGGTCCCGATGTGCTCCATCCTGGTGCCCCGGATCGAGCGGTCATCATTGAACAGCACGCGGACGACGAAGCTTTCGTAGTGCTGGCCGTCTGCCTCCTCCGGCCGGCCGCCGTTGCTGCCCTGCGCTGTGTCCTCGGACACGGCCGCCTCCTCGTGTACTCGCGGTCTGGGATCCCGGACTGGGCTGGGCAGCCACCCGCTCGTGGAGGGCTGTGCCGGTCGGCACTGCCCTCCACGAGTTCCTCGACCGTTGCGCCAGCAGTCTCGGGAGTGCCCGAAACGGCGGCCTGCCTCGGCCAGCGAGATACTTAGTTGACCAGGTACAGCCCCATCTCCACGAATGCGGCGATGTCGGTGGACTGATCTCCGAAGGTGAAGATGGCCGCGAGGCGGTACAACTGCGAGCCGGTCGAAGGATCCGGCAGCACCGGCGGGCTACCGGGGAAGTTGATCTTCCAGTTGTAGGTCTTGAGGCTTGGTTCGCCGACGCTGGCGGTGATGGCGAAGGCGACCTCGCCGATCTTCTTGTCGATGGGGCCGCCGAGTTCGTCGGCGTAGATGGCGACATGTCCAGTGCCGGTCATCCAGTTGGGAAGCTTGACCTTGCCGCTGATAACGAAGCCAAGGTCAACGTCGATAACGCTGGCGGGAGCCCCGCCCGGATCGGTGATCGTGTCGACCGAGAATTCGGCCGCGCCGGGGGGCACAAGCTGGATAGGGCTGGAACTTGGTACGGACATGATGTTTACCTTCCTACGTCGAGCAGTGGGTCTGGACCCCTATCGGACTTGCCCCGGCCGCAGGCGCGAGCCGGCCTCTCTCGGTCGAGGCCCCGCAGGGCGCGTTTCGCCGCTCAGTCCGTTTGGCCAGTGGCAGGGATCCACCACGTCAGGCTGGAGCCTCGCGCTTAATCGACGCGTATGTTGCGCTTAGTCGGCGGGCTGTGCGCATTAATTTGAAGCCATTGGGTGGGAAGGCGCCGGACATCACCAACGGGCGCGGCGCTCGAAAGCCTGGCAATCGCCGGCTGGAGAGGTCGGGGGGCTCATGCCGGCTCACGCCCGGCTCACGCCCGGCTCACGCCCGGCTCACGCCCGGCTCACGCCCGGCTCACGCCCGGCTCACGCCCGGCTCACGCCCGGCTCACGCCCGGCTCACGCCCGGCTCACGCCCGGCTCACGCCCGGCTCACGCCCGGCTCACGCCCGGCTCACGCCCGGCTCACGCCCGGCTCACGCCCGGCTCACGCCCGGCTCATGCCGGCTCGTGCCGGCGGATCTTTTCGTGCAATGCCGCCGTCGCTGGGGCGGGTCCCACGCCCAGTTCGCCCGCGAGAGCGCGGACGCATGCCCGGTACTGCATGAGCGCGAGATGCGGCTGGCCCTGCCTGCTATAGCAGCGCATCAGGCGGCGATGAGCATCCTCCCGGCAGGGGTCACGTTCGATGATGCGCTGGCAGAGGCTGGCGCAGGCCGCATACCGCCCGGCGCTGAAGTGAAGGTTGCTGAGGTGGCCGAGCGAGTCGAGGTGGGCGAGGCGCAGGCGTTCCCTGGTAAGTGCGGCCCAGTCTTCGTAGGGGTCCTCGGCGAGAAAGTCGCCGCGGTAAAGCCCTGCCGCGAACTCATATTCTTCCGTGGCCCGATCGAATTCGCCCGCAGCCTCAAGCCGCCGGCCGCGGTCGACCCGGCTGTCGAACTCTTCGACATCCAGCCATAGGCACATGTCAGCGTGGATCCGGTAAACGCCGCCGACGTACACGATCACCTGGATGTCCGTGGCCTTGCGCAGCATCCGCCGCAGCCCATGGATGGCGACGTTCAGGTTGTTCCTGGACGCCGCGGGCGGCGACCCGGGCCAGAACACCTCCATCAGGACCTCGCGCTGCGGCCAGGGTGCACGGTGGGTCAGCAGGTAGCCGAACAGCGAACGGCAGCGCGCGCTGGACCAATCCTCGACAGGAACGTCGTCGACGGTGACACAGAGCGGCCCGAGGAGATGGACGGCGAGCTCGGGCCCTACCGGCCGTGCGCGCCGCTGCGTGACAGCGGCGGGCCGGACCTCGGTGGCCCGCGCTGCACTGAGAGCGCCGCCTTGGGCGGCATGCGGTGGTAAGTCCTGGCGGCTTCCCGCGCGACCGGGCGGCGCGGCCGTCAGCGAACTCGTTTCGCTGTGCGCCGGGGTGAGTTCGGGCTGGTCGTCCGCCGCGCCGTTGCCGTCGCGTGGAAAGCCACGAGTGCCAGGGTGGCCGGCGCCGATGATGTGTGCCGCGGCATGTTCGGCGCTGCCGACGCTGTCGCCTTCGCTGGTGCGAGGGGAGGGGCGCCAATCCCCGCAGGACCGGTTCGGCGACAACGCCCGGCGCAGCCTCGTCCACGATCCCGCCTGCCTGCTGCCCCGCGAGCTTTCTGGCTCACCCAGCCCGGGCAGTTTCATCGGCGCCGGGGCCCGTGACCAGCCATCCGCTCCGAACAGGCCGTCGTCTCGGCGGCCGGGTACCTTGACGCTGGCAAGCAGTTCGTCAAGGGCCTTGCGTTCGGCATGGCTGAGTGCGGCCTCAGCCTCGCGGTAGGATTCCTGGCGTCGGCGCAGGTCTTCCACCCGCTTAGCCAGCTGTCCTGCCATCCTTACTGGCTCTACGGTGCCGTCATCGGAGAGGGCCGTGGCGGCGTGGGTGAACAAGGCGAGGGCGTCATCCGTATGACCGGCGACCAGCGCCGTGCGGCCCTCCTGCCAGGCAGCCCACATTTGCATCACCGTCAGGCTGGCCTTGTCCGCGAGCGAGCCGGCAGCGGCGGCGCGGGCTCGCGCCTCCTCCAGGTCACCGGCGTCCGCTGCGACCGCGCTTGCCCCCAGCAGGCTGCGGCAGGCGCCGTCCGCGTCATTGTGCTCGGCGAACTGTGCTGCCGCCGTATCGAATAGGCGTCGTGCGGTACCCGAATCGCTGCGGGCGGCCGCCATATCCGCCCGTGCATAGCTGAGAACCGGGTATGCGGCGTGCACGCGAGAAGGCAGCTGTGCGAGCCAGCCGTCCATGGTCAGCCACTGACCGAGGTCCATGAGCATCTCAGCCTGGCTGGCGATCGCTCGTGCGGCGCACTCGTGATCTCCCACTTCGAGATACAAGGGGATCGCGTGTTCGCCGGCGCTTGCCTGGAGTAGCCAGTCCGCCGCCCGGTGCAATGTTTCGCGGTCGGGCATGGCCCGCTGGCCGAGAGCGGCCTGGAGTGGCCTGCTCCAGCAGGTCCTGACGCGTGCCCAGCCGTCCTCGAGTGCTTGCAGCCAAGGTCCCGGAGGCAGTCGGCCTTGGCCCACCACGGCCCATGCGGCGGCGGGATGTGCGTACTTGATCCGCAGCGCAAGGCCCAGCGCACGCCGCCCGTCTCGGCCGGTGTCGGAAAGCAGCACCTCGGCAAGGCGCGTGAGCAACTCCTCCTCGCAGCGCGCCTGCTCGAGCAGTCCGGCCAGGTCGCCGTTGTCGACGGCACCACCCGCCGCGCGCAGCCCGGCCAGCAGCGCTGGCTGCCCGGCGATGAGGGCGGCGGCCCGGTCTCTTGCGCGATGGGGCATCGCCGGAGCGCATTCGTCGAGAACCCCCAGCACAGCGCTCGCCGGTGCCCGCAACTCTGGGGGGGACCGCCGTATGCACTCGCCGAGTGCGCCGGATGGCGGGCTGCCAGAAGCGAGCAGCACGCATGGCGCGACAGCTGCCAATCTCGGCAGTAGCTCGGAGCTGACCAGGGAAAACGTGCCAGTTCCTGCCCAGGTGTGGTGGAGGTTCTCCAGCACTAACGCCCCGTGCTCCGCCAAGCGCCCGCTTAAGGCGGCAGCAAGCTGCGCGAACAGCGGCGGCCAGCCGTAGACGGGCCCGGGCTTTGCCCGCATCAGGTCCAGCGTGGCTCGCGCCACGTCGCCATGCGAGCGTTGCGCCGCTGTTACGAGGGAGACCAGGAATGCTCCGGGGTCGCGATCCTGCGGGCCCAGCCGCAGCCAAAGCGGACGCCGACCCTCGCGTCTTAACGCAGCTGCCAGGCCTTCGGTCAGCAAGTAGTCCTCTGGGGCGTCCAGGAGGGTGACCTTGCCCCGGGCCGCGGCAGCGAAGGCAGGGTGTGCTGCTCGCGGATCATTGCCGGCTGGCACTAGCGCTTTCACTTGGAATGACATGCTTCCCCCATGCAGTCGCACTGCGGTCGGTCCAAACGGCGATCCAGCCGATACAGCTCCCGTAAACCTTGAATACAGCGTGTGTACAGATCGAGTACAGCTCCTATTCAGCCCGGATACAGTTACGAGACGATCAGGACAACGAACGTGTAAAGATGCCAAACGTCACAAATTTGACCAACGGTGTCGCTGACCGGAGTCACCGGTTGAGAGGCCCTCTAGGCTCTTCTGTGTGAATGATCAGCACAGTGCAGCGTTCCCCTGGCCGCCAGCCAGCGCCACAGGCATCGGCTCGATGCCAGGCACCGATCCGGCCGAGGCGCTCCGGGTCGTCCTCGGCGAGCTGCCCGACCTGCCTTTCCTGCCCGAGCTTCCGGCCCGCGGCCCCGGCGCGGACATGATCGGCCGGACGGCGGCGCTCCTTGTCGACATGCCGGTGGAGACCGCGCCGTCGGGCTGGCGCTTGACCACCGCGGGAGGCAGGGATCTGCGCCGCGCCCGCGGGTTCCTTGCCCATGACCTCGACGCGCTCGAGGAGACCGCGGTCGGCTATCAGGGCCCGTTCAAGATCAGTGTGTGCGGCCCGTGGACGCTCGCCGCCGCGATCGAGCTCGCCAGCCACCACCCGGCGCTCGCCGATCCCGGCGCGGCGCGCGACCTGACCCGCTCGCTCGCCGAGGGCGTCGCGGCCCACGTTGCCGAGATCGTCAAACGGCTGCCAGGTGCGCGCATTCTCGTGCAGCTCGACGAGCCCGCGCTGCCCGCCGTCCTCGCCGGAGCCGTGCCGACCGCCAGCGGCTGGGGCCGGCTGCCACCCGTCGACACGCCGGCCGCGCAGGACGGGATCCGTGGCGTGCTCGAGGCGGTACCGGGGTCGTTCGGGATAATGCATTGCTGCGGCCGTGGGGAGCAGGGCGCGCCCTTGCTGCTATTGGGCGGGGCAGGCGCGCGGGGGGTCTCCTTCGACCTCAGCCTGCTGCGGCGGGACGAGGAGGACGCGGTCGCGGAACTGGCCGAGGCGGGCCTCGGCCTGCTGGCCGGTGTGCTGGCGGCCGTGCCAGGCGGCCAGGTGGGCGGCGGCGGGATTTATCCTGAACGGCTGCGCGAAGGTGACGCGGCCGGGTCATCCGACTCGGCCGACCGCGGTGGCGCCCATGAGACAGTGCACACAATTGTGGCCAGGGTCGCGGGGCTGTGGCGGCGGCTCGGCCTGCCGGCCCAGTGGTGCGCCGAGCGGGTGGTGCTCACGCCGGCTTGCGGGCTGGCGGGTGCGTCGCCCGAGTACGCACGGGCCGCACTCGCGCGCTGCCGCGATGCCGCCCGAGCGCTGCGGGAAGAGCTCGAGAGCTGACGGGAGGACGCAGACGATGACCAGCGATCCGGCCGACGCAGCCGAGGTGCCCGAAGTGCCAGCAGGCGGTGGTGTGCCCGAGGTGCCTGAGACACCGCCGGCCGCGCGGGAGCGGCACGCCGAGTTGTCGCAGGAGATCGAGGAGCACAACTACCGCTACAACGTGCTCGACGCGCCGGTCATCTCCGACGCCGACTACGACAAGCTCATGGTCGAGCTGCGCGAGCTGGAGGACAGGTATCCGGATCTGCGCACGCCGGACTCCCCGACCCAGAAGGTCGGCGCGAAGATCAGTACAGAGTTCACGCCGGTCGAGCATCTGGAGCGGTTGCAGAGCCTGGACAACGCATTCTCCGACGAGGAGCTCGCCGCCTGGGCGGCACGCGTGGCGCGGTCCGTGGGAGGTGCCGCCGAGGCCGGGGACTACCTGTGCGAGCTCAAGATCGACGGGCTGGCGATCGCGCTGGTCTACGAGCGCGGCCGGCTGGTCCGCGGAGCCACCCGCGGTGACGGGCGCACCGGCGAGGATGTCACGCTCAACATCAGGACAATCGCGGACGTGCCCGGGCGGCTGACCGGTGACGACGTTCCCGACCTGCTCGAGGTCCGCGGCGAGGTGTACCTGCCGGTGCGGGCCTTCGAGGAACTGAACGAGCGGCTGGTAGCGGACGGCAAGGCGCCGTTCGCCAACCCCCGCAGCGGCGCCGCGGGTTCGCTGCGGCAGAAAGATCCCCGGGTGACCGCCTCCCGCGCGCTGGGCATGATCGTGCACGGCATCGGGGCGCGCGACGGTTTCGAGCTGGTCAGCCAGTCACACGCCTACGAGCGGCTGGCGGCCTGGGGACTGCCAGTCAGCGACAGGTACCGGGTGGTCGCAGACCTGGACGGCGTACGCGAGTACATCGCTTTCTACGGCGAGCACAGGCATGACGCGGCATATGAGATCGACGGCGTGGTTGTGAAGGTCGACCAGGTTACGTTGCAGCGCAGGCTCGGCTCGACCAGCCGGGCGCCGCGGTGGGCGATCGCGTTCAAGTACCCGCCCGAGGAGGTGAACACCAAGCTCCTGGAGATCAGGGTGAACGTCGGCCGGACCGGGCGCGTCACGCCCTATGCCGTGATGGCGGCGGTCAAGGTCAGCGGCTCCACGGTGACACAGGCCACCCTGCACAACGAGGACGAGGTCCGGCGCAAGGGCGTCCTCATCGGGGACACGGTCGTGCTCAGGAAGGCCGGCGACGTGATACCCGAGATCGTCGGGCCGGTCGCGGCCCTGCGGGACGGTTCCGAGCGGGAGTTCGTCTTCCCGCGGCAATGCCCGGCCTGTGGCACGCCGCTCGCCCGCGAGGGGAGCGAGGTCGACTGGCGCTGCCCGAACACGAGATCCTGCCCGGCCCAGCTCCGTGAGCGGCTGTTTTACCTGGCCGGCCGCAGCGCGTTCGACATCGAGGTGCTTGGCTACGAGGCGGTCGCGGCGCTGCTCGATGCCGGGCTTATCACCGACGAGGGTGACCTGTTCACGCTGTCAGAAGAGGCGCTGGGGCGTAGCCGGTTCTTTGTGAACCAGCAGGGTGAGCTGACGGTCAACTCCCGCAAGCTGCTCCGCAACCTGGAGGAGGCAAGACAGCGGCCGCTCTGGCGCGTCCTTGTCGCCCTGTCCATCAGGCACGTGGGACCGACTGCGGCGCAGGCACTCGGGCGGGAGTTCGGCTCGCTCGACGCGATCGCCGAGGCGCCCGAGGAGGCCCTCGCGGGTGCCGAAGGGGTCGGGCCGGTCATCGCAGGCTCGGTCGTGGAATGGTTCAAAGTGGACTGGCACCGGGCGATCGTGGACAAGTGGCGGGCCGCCGGGGTCCGGATGGCCGAGGAAGCGGCGCGCGGGCCGCGTCCACTGGCCGGGCTCAGCGTGGTCATCACGGGATCGCTCGAGACCTTCAGCCGGGATTCAGCGACCGAGGCGGTACAGGACCTTGGCGGCAAGGTAACTGGTTCTGTGTCGAAAAAAACCGATTTCGTCGTGGTCGGGGACAATCCAGGATCGAAATATGACAAAGCCGTGCAATTGGGCGTCCCCGTACTCGCGGAATCAGGTTTCCGTGAGCTTCTGGCCCATGGCCCTGAGGCGGCGAGAGCTGCGGCAACCGCGGCCGCGGCGGCCGCAGCGGACAGCGGCGATTCAGGTGACGGCGGGCCGGCCGATTCAGGTGACGGCGGGCCTGCCGACTCAGGTGACGGCGGGCCGGCCGACTCAGCTGGCGGCGCGCCGGACGGTACGTAAACAGCGGAAGCGAATCGCAACAGTGGCGGCCTTGGTGTCACGGAAAGTACGCAATCGGTTTCAAGAAGTGGTATTTTCGCCTGAGAGGTTACGCGGATAGCGGATGGGGGTGTGATAGTGAGCAGGTCATCCGCGCCCACGGCGGCACCGGGCGGCTGGCCAGGCCGCAGCCCGAAGGCGTGCCTGGATCCCGCGTCAGGGGCGGCCGTGTCTGCCCGGGGGGCGGCCCCTGGATTCCCCGGAGGGCCGTCGGCCGGGATGCGGGACGCTGCCCACCCGGCGTGCCTACGGCGCGGCGTGCGCCCCGCCCGCCCTGTCCGCACGGTCTCTTAGCCATCTGAGGGCGGCTGTGACGAGGGGGCGCCGCATCGGCAACCGGAGGCGCGTACGTTTGGCGTTCGAGCCCACGCGCGAGGAAATGATGCAGGAAGCGAGCGACACACGGGATACCGGGCCGCGGCCAGGTTCGCCCTTGTGGCTGTACCTGACGGCCGTCACCGTCGGCGGCGTGGCTGTCCTCGCGTGGGCACTTGCCCGGCTACAGCCGGGCGACCTGCGGGCGCTGGCCGGCAGCCCGCTGTGGTGGATGCTCGCCTTATTGGTCGTCTGTGGCGAGCTGCGGCCGATCATCACGCCGGGGAAAACCGTGGCGGACGCGGCGGCCGCGTCGATCACGTTCAGCTTCGCCGCCCTGATCTACTGGGGGCTGCCGGCCGCCGCCGTCCTCCAGGCCGGCGCGACAGTGATCGCGGGAACCGCCGCCCGCCACGCGCCGCACCGTAACGCGTTCAACGCCGCTCAGTACACGCTCAGCCTTGGCGCCGCCGCTGCGGTGCTCGCGGCCGCCGGGGTGCACGCCGACCCGGCAAGCCCATGGGTGCCGACCGGCCGCCAGGTGGCTCAGGTCGCCGTCGCCGCGGCCGTGTTCTTCGTGTGCAATATCGTCCTTGTCGCGGTCGCCGTCGCCCTGCATGCGCGCGCCCCTGTCATCCGCACGGTCCGCGCGGATCTGCCGTATCAGGTGCTGGTGAACGTCGCACTGCTTGCGGTCGCGCCCCTGGTCGTCGTGGTGATGCACACGTCGGCCGCGCTGGTGCCGCTGTTTCTGTTGCCCTTGATCGCGGTCTATACGAACGCCGCCGTGTCGGTGAACCGCGCGCACCAGGCGATGCACGACGAGCTCACCGGCCTGCCTAACCGCAAGTTCCTTGTGCTCCGGACCGAGCAGGCGCTTGCCCAGGTCAACACGGCCGCCGCGCACGGCCGCCACGTCAGCCTGCTGCTGCTCGACCTGGACCGCTTCAAGGAGGTCAACGACACCCTCGGGCATCCGGTCGGTGACCGGCTGCTCGGCGTGGTGGCGCACCGGCTCGTGCACAGCGTGCGGCCGGGCGACGTGGTGGCCAGGCTGGGTGGCGACGAGTTCGCGGTGCTGCTCCCGGCCGTGCGGGACGCGGCCGCCGCCCGTGAGGTCGCGGCGCGGCTGCGGGCCGCGCTCGCCGAGCCGATCCGCATGGACACCATGAGCCTGGACATCGAGGCCAGCGTGGGCATCGCGCTCCATCCCGATCACGCGCCCGATTTCGAACTGCTGCTGCAGCGCGCCGACGTGGCGATGTACCTGGCGAAGGATCGCCGCAGCGGGGTCGAGGCCTATGATGCCGACCAGGACCGCAACTCGCCCGCGAGGCTGCGCCTCGCGGGCGAGTTGCGCCGCGCCGTGAACGAGGGTCAGCTCGAGCTGTACTTCCAGCCGAAGATAGCGCTCGCCGACGCTCAGCCGGTGGGGATGGAGGCCCTCGTCAGGTGGCGGCATCCGGTCCGCGGGATGCTTGCGCCGCAGGCGTTCCTCCCGCTGGCCGAGCAGTCCCACCTGATGCGCGATCTCACCCGTTACGTCATGGACACCGCGCTCGACCAGGCATCAAGCTGGTGGCGGGCGGGCCTGCAGGTGCAGGTGGCGGTCAACGTATCCGCGGGTGACCTGTTCGACCCAGCGCTCGCCGACCTGATCGCCGCTGGCCTGCGGCGGCACTCGATCCCGCCGTCCGCGCTGCTCCTCGAGATCACCGAGCGGGTCCTGATGAGCAAGCCGGCTCACGCGGCCCGGTGTGTGGACACGCTGGCCAGGATGGGTATCCAGCTCAGCCTGGACGATTTCGGGACGGCTTACTCGTCGCTGGTCAGGCTCAAACGGCTGCCGGTTTCTGAGATCAAGATCGACTCCTCGTTCGTCGGCCGGATGCCGCACAGCCCCGACGACGAGGTCATCGTGCAATCCTTGATCGACTTGGTGCGCGCGCTCGCGATCCGTTCGGTCGCCGAGGGCGTCGAGACGGCCGACGTGGCCGCGGTTCTCCGCGAGATGGGCTGCGACGCTGCCCAAGGCTGGTTCGTCAGCGGGCCGATGGACGCGGCGTCCGCCACCGCGTGGCTGTCCGAACGCATCCGTGTTCCCCGCGGCAACGGTGTTCCCCAAGGTGACGGCGCGCGTCCGGATCCCGCCGAAGGCGCGGGCGCAGCGGCGCGCCCTGGCGCGGCCCGCCCGGCCAGGCGCTGAGCCGCCCGGCGACTGGCCGCACGAGGCCAATGCGCGGCCCTGCCCGGCGGTGCCCGGCCAGCCGACCTTCAGCCGTGCTCGGCTCTTGCGCCAGTTACCCCGGTAAGCGCTAGACCAGCGGCGCGAGGGCGCTGGCCAGCGGCTCCAGCGACGAGGGGTCCGCCCGGTGGGGCAGGTTCATGATCACGAGATCCACGCCCGCGTCACGGTAGGCGGATACCGCTTCGACCACAGGCCCGAGACCCTGGGCCGTATCGACACGGACGTTGACCGAACATGTGATCTCGCTCGGATCACGGCCGAGGTCTCCGCAGTGCCCGAGCAGGATGTCCTTCAGCCCACGCCACTGCCCCGCGTTCTCGGTCAGCGCGTTCCACTGCTGCGCCCACCGGGCCGCCGCCCGCAGGGTTCGCTTCGGCCCGCGGCCGCCGATCACGATGGGCGGGTGGGGCCGCTGGATGGGCTTGGGTTCGCAGCGGGCCTCGGTCAATCGCACATACCGGCCGTGCAGTGTCGTCGTGGGCTTGCTGAGCAGGCTGACAATCGCCTCCACGCCCTCGTCGAACCGGTCGAACCGCTCACGCAGGGGCGGCAGGTCTATTCCGTACGCGTCGCATTCGTACTGGTTCCAGCCCGCGCCCACACCGATCTCGAGGCGGCCGCCAGAGACGATGTCGACCGTGGCCGCCATGTTCGCGAGCACGGCCGGATGACGGTAGACCATCCCGGTCACCTGGCAGCCGATGCGGATCCGCTGCGTGGCCTCCGCCAAGGCGGCGAGCATTGTCCAGCCCTCGAAGTTGGGCCCGGTCAGGTCGCCCGACAGGGGATAGAAGTGATCCCAGTTCCACGCCGACTCGAACAGGTCAACCTCGTCGGCGGCGAGCCAGACATCGCGGAGTTCGTCCCACGTCGTGTGCTCGGGCCTGGTCTTGATCGCGAAGCGCACCTGTTCCTCCTCTGCGGGCGGGTTTCCCGACTCGGAACCTACTCTCTGCCCGGCGCTGTCGTGTCGCCAACAGCGCCCGGGTGAAGGCGCCTTCCGCGCGTCAGCCCGGGCGTCGTCGGTCACGCCGGGCTGCCTGGGTACGGCGGTAGGCCGTCTTTGCGCACGTCCCGTGGATAAGCGAGCCGCGCGTGGGAACCGTATGGCGAATCGCGCGGAATCGCGCCGGGTCGCACGCAGTTGCACTTGATGGCGTGCGGGTAACTGACGCGGCAGCGGAAATGCGGCCGTGCGGTGCGCGGGTGAGATCAGCGCGATCTCAGAGGCAGGCCAGAAGGAGCTCCGAGCGCCGGTTCAGAAACGGGAGCCACCATCGAAGTAGAGCCGCCAGGGTGGCGGATCCGCTGGAAGGGGGTGCCGCGATGGACGAGTACGTCGCGCAGGACGGGGAGTGCGGGTCCGGAGCACGCCCTGCCAGGGGAGGACCCCGGCGGCAAGGACCCCGGCGGGCAGAAGCCCGATGCGGCACGCCGCGGCGGAGTGCGGCCAGCTATCACGTCATCGAGGAGCATCGATCATGAGCACGGTCCACGATCCGCCAGTCACCCGTGGATCGGATGAGGCCAGGCCGCCCTGGGGTGATCCGGTTCCGGAACAACCGGCGCCACCGGCCAGGCGGCGCCGGCGGTGGATCCCTGTCGCGGCGGTCCTGGCCGCCGCCCTGGTCGCGGCGCTGGGATCTGGCTGGGCGCGGACCCAGCGGACGACGTCGGCCACGACCGCCGCTGCCTCGCTGAGCACCTCCGCGATCGCCGCCAAGGTCGCCCCCGGCCTGGTCGATGTCAACTCGACGCTCGGCTATCAGCATGGCCTCGCGTCGGGGACCGGCATCGCGGTGAGCTCATCGGGCGAGGTGCTGACCAACAACCACGTGATCGAGGGTGCCACCGCCGTAAGCGTGACCGATGTGGGCAACGGCCGCACCTACCAGGCCACGGTGGTCGGTTATGACGAGACCCACGACATCGCGGTCCTTCAGTTGCGGGGTGCGTCCGGTCTCGCGACCGCGGCCCTGGGCGACTCGTCGAAAGTCAGGGCCGGAGACAGGGTAGTAGCGATCGGTAACGCCGGCGGCAAGGGCGGCAGCCCGTCGGTCGCGACCGGTTCCGTCACGTCGCTGGGTGCGGCGATCACCGCGACAGACGAGTCGGCCGGCACCTCCGAGCAGCTGACGGGGCTCATCCGGACCAACGCGGACATCCAGGCCGGCGATTCAGGCGGGCCGCTCGTCAACACCGCTGGCCAGGTGATCGGCGTCGACACCGCAGCCTCGTCGGACTTTCAGTTCCAGCGGGGGACTGCGGCAACCTCAGCAGAGAGCTTCGCGATTCCCGTGAACCAGGCGGTGGCCATCGCGAAGCAGATCGAAGCGGGTAAGCCGTCAGCCTCTGTCCACATCGGTGCCACCGCCTTCCTCGGCGTCGCACTGCTGACGTCCGGCGCCGCGGGAGCGGGCCGCCCCGGCGGCTCTGCCGCCGCGGGCGCGACGGTCGCGGGAGTCGAAGCGGGAGCGCCCGCAAGCGCCGCGGGCCTTGTGGCGGGTGACCTGATCGTGGCCATCGACGGTCACAGCGTGGACTCGCAGTCCGCGGTCGCGGCCGTGATGGAGGCGCACCACCCGGGCGACATGGTCAGCCTTACCTGGCTGGATCAATCCAGCCAGCGGCACACCGCGACCGTAGTGCTCGCCACCGGCCCGGCCGGCTGACCCGCGGAGTGTGGCCCTAGCTCCGCGGCACGGGCGACTGGGCCTTACGCAAGGCCCGGCACGCGGGTGGACATGTCGACGTGCGGGCGCTGCCACGAACCTCACCCGCTTCATCCGCGCGACCGGATTGCCGGTTCTCATACTGCGCGGCCGCGCGGTACCCGGCGCATTTGTCCGCGCGCGGCGTGGACTTGCCCGGCGCGCCCGGCGGTCCGCGGTCGCTGCCCATTAACGTTTCGTCGGCCTGCGGCGGCGGCCCCTAGTATGAGGCGCATGTCTATTACCCGTGATGAGGTGGCTCATCTCGCCCGCCTGTCGCGGCTCGCGCTTGACGATGCCGAACTCGAACATCTCGCCGCGCAGCTCGATGTGATCATTTCGGCCGTGGCCCGGGTCCAGGAGGTCACCGCGGACGACATTCCCCCGACCTCGCACGCGGTGCCCATGACCAACGTGCTGCGCAGCGAGGAGATCGTGCCACCGCTGTCGGCCGCTGAGGCGCTCGCGCAGGCACCGGCGGTGGAGCTACAGCGCTTCCGGGTCCCGCGGATCCTGGAGGAGGACTGACATGGACCCGCTGACGCGGAGGACGGCGGCCGACCTCGCCGGCCTGATCGCCTCGGGCGAGGTTTCCGCGGTCGAGGTCGCGCAGGCCCACCTGGACCGGGTGGCGCTCACCGAAGCGAAGGTGCACGCCTTCCTGCACGTGAACGCCGAAGGGGCGCTTGAGGCTGCGCGCGCGGTCGACGCCAGGCGCGCCGCGGGTCAGCCGCTCGGGCCGCTGGCCGGCGTGCCGCTCGCGCTCAAGGACGTATTCACCACCAAGGACATGCCGACGACATGCGGGTCCCGCATTCTCGACGGCTGGCAGCCGCCCTACGACGCGACCGTCACCGCGCGGTTGCGCCGGGCGGGCGTCGTCATCCTCGGCAAGACGAACATGGACGAGTTCGCGATGGGGTCGTCCACGGAGAACTCCGCCTTCGGGCCATCTCACAACCCGTGGGACCTGGACAGGGTGCCGGGCGGCTCGTCGGGCGGTTCGGCGGCCGCGGTGGCGGCCGGCCAGGCGCCGCTTGGCGTCGGCACCGACACGGGAGGCTCGATCCGTCAGCCCGGGGCCGTTTGTGGCATCGTCGGGGTGAAGCCGACCTACGGCGGCTCGTCGCGCTACGGCCTGGTCGCCTTCGCCTCATCGCTTGACACTCCCGGCCCGCTGGCACGGACGGTGCTCGACGCCGCTCTCCTGCACGAGGTCATCTCCGGGCACGACCCGTGCGATTCCACGTCGATCGACGCACCGGTTCCGCCGGTGGTCGCCGCGGCGAGGCACCCCGACGTGAGCGGCATGAGGGTGGGCGTCGTCACGGAGTTCCGTGGCGAGGGCTATCAGCCAGGCGTGCTCGCCAGGTTCCAGGAGGCCGTCGACCTGCTGGAATCGGCCGGGGCAAAGATCATCGAGGTGTCTTGCCCGCATTTCCGCTACGCGCTTCCTGCCTACTATCTGATCGCGCCGAGCGAATGCTCGTCCAACCTGGCCCGCTTCGACGCCATGCGCTACGGGCTGCGGGTGGGCGATGACGGGACCCGCAGTGCCGAGGAGGTCATGTCGCTCACCCGCGCGGCCGGCTTCGGTGCGGAGGTAAAGCGCCGGATCATGCTCGGCACGTACGCACTGTCGAGCGGCTACTACGACGCCTACTACGGCAAGGCACAGCAGGTCCGCACGCTCATATCGCGGGATTTCGACGCCGCGTTCGGCCAGGTGGATGTGCTCGTGTCGCCGGCCACTCCGACGACCGCGTTCCCGATCGGTGAGCGGGCCGACGATCCGATGGCGATGTACCTGGCCGACCTGTGCACCATCCCGTCCAACCTCGCGGGAAACGCCGCGCTCTCCGTGCCGTGCGGGCTCGCCGACGAGGACGGGCTTCCGGTCGGGCTGCAGATCATGGCGCCCGTACTGGCCGACGACCGCATGTACCGCGTGGCCGCGGCGGCCGAAGCCGCGTTCGCCGCTCGCTGGGGACACCTGCTGCCCGACGCCGCGCCCCAGCTGGAGGAGGCACGATGACGCAGACCCCGGCGCCGCCGTCGGCTGGCGCGCTCGTGCCCTATGACGAGGCCGTCGCGCGCTACGACCCGCTGATCGGCCTGGAGACCCACGTCGAGCTGGGCACGGTGACGAAGATGTTCTGCGGCTGCCCGGCCGAGTTCGGCGCCGAGCCCAACACCCGCGTCTGCCCGGTCTGCCTGGGCCTGCCAGGATCGCTGCCGGTGGCGAACCGGTCCGCGGTGGAGTACACGATTCAGATCGGCCTGGCGCTGCACTGCTCGGTCGCCCGATGGTGCAGGTTCGCGAGGAAGAACTACTTCTATCCGGACATGCCGAAGAACTACCAGATCTCGCAGTACGACGAGCCGCTGTGCACAGATGGCTGGCTGGACGTCACGGTGGACGATCCGGCGGCCGGGCCGCGGGTGATGCGGGTCGAGATCGAGCGCGTCCACCTGGAAGAGGACACCGGCAAGTCGCTGCACGTGGGCGGTGCGACAGGGCGTATCCACGGCGCGGCGTACTCGCTCGTCGATTACAACCGGGCCGGGATACCGCTCGTCGAGATCGTGACCAAGCCGATCGCGGGCACCGGCGCGCTCGCGCCGGCCGTCGCGCGTGCCTACGTTGACGAACTGCGGGATCTGATGCGGACGCTCGGGGCGTCCGATGTCCGCATGGAGGAAGGGTCGCTGCGCTGTGACGTGAACACCTCGCTCTCGCCGCGCGGCTCCGGGCGTTGGGGGACGCGGACGGAGACCAAGAACGTCAACTCGCTCCGCTCGGTCGAGCGCGCCGTCCGCTACGAGATTCAGCGCCAGGCAGCCGTGCTCGATCGCGGCGGGCGGATAGTGCTGGAGACCAGGCATTTCCACGAGGACACCGCGGTGACGACGCCGGGGCGGAGCAAGGAGGAGGCGCAGGACTACCGGTACTTCCCCGAGCCCGACCTGGTGCCGATCGCCCCGCCGGCTGACTGGGTGGAGCGGTTGCGGCAGGCGCTGCCGGAGCTTCCGGCCGCGCGCCGCGCGCGCCTGCAAGCGGAGTGGGGGCTCTCCGACCTCGACATGGTGGCGCTGCGCAACGCGGGCGCGCTCGACCTCGTCGCCGCGACCGTCGAGGCGGGCGCCGCGCCGGCCGACGCACGCAAATGGTGGCTGGGTGAGCTTTCCCGCCATGCCAACGAGAAGGGTGCCGACCTGGCTCAGCTCGCCATTACGCCGCGCGAAGTGGCGCGGGTGTCCGAACTTGTGGCCTCGGGCGCGCTGAACGACAAGCTCGCGAGGGAAGTGCTGGCCGGGGTGGTCGCGGGGGAGGGCGCACCGGATGAGGTGGTCGCCGCGCGCGGCCTGGCCGTGGTGAGCGACGCCGGCGAACTCGCCGCTGTGGTCGACGAAGCGATCGAGGCGAATCCCGATGCGGCCGCCAAGGTTCGCGCGGGGAAGGTGGCGGCGGCTGGCGCGCTCGTGGGCGCGGTGATGAAGGCCACCCGCGGGCAGGCCGACGCCACCCGCGTGCGCGAACTCATCCTCGAGCGGCTCGGCCAGGGCGGCTGAGCGGCCGGGATCGGGCCGGATTGGCCAGGGGATCACAGCCCAGGCCGGGTTCCCGCACAGGTTCGTGCCGCGCCTGCGTCACGTAATGGGCCGGTAAGGATGGGGGCTGCGAACTGGCGCAGAGCTGGCACACGTGCCAATCCCGCGGGCTGTCCTGTTTGGCCGGCCCTTTGCCCGCATGCACGCTCTGGCCTGCGGGGATTGCCGGGGCTTGCGGCGTATTTCGTCGCGTTAATTCCGCCGGGGCGCAATCGAAGTGTGACCTTCGGTACGTACAGTGAAAGACGTCGCCTGGCGCAAAGCCGCGCCCCGGCGGGCCGGCGAGCTGCCAAGCACCCATTGACCAGCCGGTTCCGGCGCACGTTCAGCGGTAACTGATCGTTACGAGGATGTGACGCAAGGAGATTTGACCCGGTCCGTCAGCACATGACCGGATTCGCCGGAAATGCGTAGCGTGACGAGCAATGTGGAACGTGGAAGGAGTACCGTTGCGGTCGGTTGGCCCATACGGCTGGCTCTGGCTCGTGGGCGTCATCGCCTCCGGTGCCGCCGCGGCGAGCCTCTGGTTCGGTGCGGCGCACGCGCCGCGCCGAGACCGCGCGGGCTACCGGTGGCTGGCCGCCGCTGCGCTGCTGTGGTGCGTCGGGGGAGCGGGACAGCAGATCCTCTCCGGTCAGCTGAACGGCTTCGCCACTCCGCTCACGCTCGCCGACCTGTTCCCTTTGCTCGCGCTCGCGCCGATGGTCGCCGGCATCGTCACACTCGCGGGGCAACCGGCCGGCATCGCGGACAACGCCCAGGCCGCCACGGATACGCCCGCCACCGCGGACGCGGCCAGCACGGGTCATGTCAGCGGTCCCATCCCGATCGTGGGGATGGCGGGGACCCTGGGGACTCTGGCCAGCACTACTGCCCCGGACGTCGCCAGGGACCCGCGGACCCCTTCTTCACACAGCGCACTGACGTTCCCCCGCAGGCCAGGGCAGGAGACACGGCAATTCTGGGGCTACCTGGCGGACAGCTACGTGATGGCGGCCGGGCTTTTCGTCCTCGGCTGGCTGGTCATCTTCGGGACCCAGTACCACAGGACCGGTGAGGACCCGCGGACGTTCCTGCTCGGCCTGCTCCGGCCACTCGCGGGCATCCTGGTCGTGAGCGCGCTGCTGCCGATCGTGGCCGCGGCCGGGCGGCGCGCTGTGCTGCCGTACCTCGCACTGATCGCCGTAACAGTGGGCGACGCGTTCGGTGCGGCCTTTCGCCTGGCCGGAGGCCATGAGCCGGGTGGTGCCGAGCAGATTGCCAAGATCGTCGGCTATCTGTTGCTTGCCGCGGCGCCGTGGGCAGCGGGCTTCTGGGCCGCCCGCGCGGAGCGCCGCGGGCTCGGCGCCCGCGCGCCCCGCACCGAGCTCACCACCGCCGGGCTGCCCACCGCGGCGATCGTTTCCGCGCTCGCCGTCGCCGCCGCGGCCGTGCTGATCATCGCCGACGAGGTGGCCGGTGGTAGCCGGGTCGACCCGGTCGTCGTATTCGCCGCGAGCGGTGCCGTTGTCGCTCTGGCCATCAGGGTGCTCGGCTTGCTGCGGGAAAACGGCCTGGCCGTCGCGGCTGCCCGGCTGTCGGGTGGTCACGTCCGCGACCTGGCTGACCGCACGAGCGACGTGGTCCTTATCTGCGATCTTGATGGGACCATCCGTTACTCGAGTCCCGCTATCGCCGCGTACGGGTATGTGATCGGCACCATCGAGGGCCGCAATCTCGCGGAATTCGTGCACCCGGAGGACCGGCCCACCGGGCAGCGCGAGATCCGGCGGATCTCCCGCGACGGCGACGACCGCACCGGCGTCGACGGCATCGAGGACGGCGATGCGAACGTCAGCGGCGGCCGTGACAACCGCGGCCGCGGTGAGGCCAGCGCCAACGGTCATGGCGGCCCCAATGGTGACAGCGACGGCGATGAGGCCGGGCACGCCGATGAGGACAGTCGCGGCGCTGTTGACGTGCGCGCAGGCGATGACGCCGATCCCGGTGTCGAGCCAGGCACCGCCCGCTTCCCGTGCCGGGTGCTCGCCGCTGACGGGACCTGGCGGCATATCGAAGCCACCGTGTCTCGTTACAAGCAGCCCGGCGAGCGCGGTCAGCTCCTCGTCACCGCGCGCGACGTCAGCGACCAGGTGGCGCTTCGGCAGCAGGTGACCCATCTGACCTTCCACGACCGGCTGACCGGCCTGCCGAACCGCGTCTACTTCGAGGAGCGCGTCGCCGATGTCCTCAGCCGCCGTGAACACCACGCCTACGGCGAGCACGGCCGGCCCACCGGCGAGGCCGACCAGGCGGGGGCGTCCGGGCAGGTGGCGGCGAGCGAGGAGAGCCGGGCCCCCGCGGGTGCCAGGGCCGCGGGCGAGCACCCAGGCGATCTCGGCGATGCCCAGCTCGCGGCGGTGTTCGTGCACCTCGACGGCTTCACGGCGGTGAACGACTCGGCCGGGCATGCGGCCGGGGATCTGCTGGTCACCCAGGCCGCGCGCCGGCTGCGTGGGGTCGTCCCCGCCCGGCACACGCTCGCGCGCTGGGGCGATGACGAATTCGCGGTCCTCGTGGAAGCCCGCGCGGGCGCCAGGGAGGTGGTTGACCTCGCCGAGCAGTTGGCCAGGTGTATCTCCGCCGAGCCGTTCAGCGTGTCCGGCCACAGCATCGCGCTGACCGCGAGCATCGGCGTGGCGCTCGCGGGAGATAGCACCGCTCAGGACGTCATGCGCAACGCGGACGTGGCGATGTCGCGTGCGAAGAACCTCGGCGGGGGCCTCGTCGAGATCTTCGCGGCGCATATGCACGCCGACATCGTCCGCCGGCTGGAGCTTACAAGCGACCTGCAACGCGCGGTGAGCGAGGGGCGGCTGGCCGTGGAGTACCAACCGATTGTCGAGCTTGCCACCTCTCGGGTCACCGGCGTCGAGGCATTGGTCCGCTGGTGGCGCGGCGGTGAGCCGGTGCCGCCCGAGGAGTTCCTCGGGATCGCCGAGGAGTCCGGTCTCATCGTGCCGATCGGCGACTGGGTGCTGCGTGAAGCGTGTGGGCAACTCGCGCAGTGGCGCCGTTCCGCATTGGATGTCGCCGTGTCGGTGAATTTCTCCGGGCGGCAGATCGGTGCGCCTGGCTTCGTCGAATCGGTGCTCGCCGCGCTCGCGAACGCCGAGGTACCCGCGGGCGCGCTCATCGTCGAGGTCGCCGAGCAGGTGCTGGAGGCCCGCCGGGGCGAGACCGCGGGGAGGCTGTCTGACCTGCGCCGCCAGGGGGTCCGGATCGCGATCGACGACTTCGGTACCGGTTATGCGTCGCTCGGGAACCTGCGCCAGCTACCGGTGGACATCATCAAAGTGGATCCTTCTTTCGTGTCGGGAGTGGGCACCGATGAGACGCTCACCCTGCTGACCCATACGATCGTCCGGCTCGGCCGTGACCTTGGCCTGAGCGTTGTGGCGGAGGGGATCGAGCGCCCCGGCCAGCTCGAACTGCTGCGCGAGATGGGCTGTGCGCGGGGCCAGGGGAGCCTTGTCGGCCGCCCGATGCCGGCCCCCGGTGTGGAATCCATGATCAGGGCGAGCGTCGCAGGGTACGGACCGGACGTGACCGAGCAGGGCAAGGCGCCCGCACCGGCCTCCTGAGCTTCAACCTTCAACCAGGTCGCGATGTCCCGTTGGGCGGCCTATCCGGTCCGGCCTAAGCTCCGCCGCCCGTGGCACGCGCAGCGCCGGGCGCGGGCCGGTCGGCTCCTGCCCAAACGGGCCATGGATCATGATCGGGGCGCTGGCCGCGGCCCGGGCAGCGCCGGGCTTCATGATCGCGGTAACTTCTCGGCGGTATGTGCGGAAAAGTTACCGCGATCATGGAAAGGCCGCTCCGTCGGGCCCGCGCGCGGCCTTTACAGCCAGGGCTCATCGATCTTGGCCGGGTGGCGTGCTGCGAGTGCGCTACCTGCTGGGGCGGATCCGCCGCCTGCATGCCCGCGAAGCGGCCCGCCGCCGCTCGCGACCCCGGTTAACCGCTCCTCGGGCCAGGTCCCTACCCCGGCGATGGCCCGTTGCCGGGGTGCCAGCAACGGCAACGGGCCATCGCCGGGGTAACGGCAGGATCCCTGGCCGCCGCTGATGGGATCTGCATCTCAGAATGTGAGACGATCAAGTGATCAAGTTGACGCCTGGCGGTACGTCCGTCATGGTTGGTGACGTGCAACGCAGCGTGATTCTCGTACTTGGTCGGCGCGCAGGCCGCTGATCAACGTTCTGGCCTGCGCGCTCCCCTCGATCGCCCACTGGCGCGAGGGGTTTTTTGTTGTCCGCCCACCGCCTCACCGCCGCAGAAGTCCCCGATCAAGCCCCAGCCAAGCCCCGATAAACGCAGCCAAGCCCGACGAACCCCAGCTAAGCCCGACTAGACCAAGCCAAGCTCGGCACTGAACCCAGCTGGGTCAGCCGGGGCCCGCGAAGGCCCGAGAAAGCCAAGCACGCCGTCGTAGGCCACAGAAGACCCTAGTAGGCCACAGAAAGAGGAATCATCCGATGACCGAGCACACGACCCCCGCGGCGCCATCCACGGTTCCGGTCCCGCGCCCCCGGGTGACCGGCGCGGAGGCACTCATCCGCGCGCTCGAGAACTCCGGTGTCGACGTCGTATTCGGCATCCCGGGTGGCGCAATCCTTCCTGCCTACGACCCGCTGCACGACTCGGTGAAGCTGCGGCACGTGCTCGTCAGGCACGAGCAGGGCGCCGGGCACGCCGCCTCCGGCTATGCGCTCGCGACCGGGCGTCCTGGCGTGTGCATGGCGACGTCAGGGCCCGGTGCGACCAACCTGGTGACCCCGATCGCCGACGCGTACATGGACTCGGTGCCGGTGGTGGCCATCACCGGCCAGGTGCCGACCCAGTTGATCGGCACGGACGGCTTCCAGGAGGCCGACATCTCGGGGATCACGCTGCCGATCACCAAGCACAACTTCCTCGTCACCAAGCCCGGTGACATCGCCCGCACCATAGGCGAGGCCTTCCATCTGGCGTCGACGGGCCGCCCCGGACCGGTCCTGGTGGACATCGCCAAGGACGCGCTTCAGGCGACCACCGAGTTCGAGTGGCCTGTCCCCTTCGACCTGCCCGGGTACCGCCCGGTCAGCAGGCCGCATTCCAAGCAGGTCCGTGAGGCCGCGAGGATGATCGTGGAGGCGCGGCGGCCCGTGCTGCTCGTCGGTGGCGGCGTGCTGCGGGCCCGCGCCTCGGCCCAGCTCGCCGAGCTTGCTGAACTGACCGGCGCCCCGGTGGTCACGACACTGATGGCACGGGGGGCATTCCCCGACCGCCACCACCAGCACCTCGGCATGCCCGGCATGCACGGCACGGTCGCCGCGGTGGGGGCGCTGCAGAAGGCAGATCTCATCGTGGCGCTCGGCGCGCGCTTCGACGACCGGGTCACGGGCAAGCTCGCCTCGTTCGCGCCCGGCGCGGCGGTCGTTCATGCTGACATCGATCCAGCCGAGATCTCCAAGAACCGCCACGCCGACGTGCCGATCGTCGGAGACTGCCGCGACGTGATCGCGGACCTGGTGGCCGCGGTCACCAGCGAGCAGGCAGCCGGGCGCAAGGGCGACTACGACGCCTGGTGGGCGCAACTCGACACCATGCGCAGCACCTATCCACTCGGCTACGAGCAGCCCGCCGACGGCTCCCTGGCGCCGCAGTATGTGATCGAGCGGATCGGCAAGCTCGCGGGACCGGAAGCGGTGTTCGTCGCCGGCGTCGGCCAGCACCAGATGTGGGCAGCGCAGTACGTCTCGTATCAGCATCCGAACACCTGGCTCAACTCCGGCGGGCTCGGCACGATGGGGTACGCGGTGCCCGCGGCGATGGGTGCCAAGGTGGGCCGGCCGGGCGCGCAGGTGTGGGCGATCGACGGTGACGGCTGCTTCCAGATGACCAACCAGGAACTGGCGACGTGTGCCCTGGAGGGGATCCCGATCAAGGTCGCTGTGATCAACAACGGGAACCTCGGCATGGTCAGGCAGTGGCAGACGCTGTTCTACAACCGGCGCTACTCGAACACCGATCTGGGCAACTCCGGCCCGGCCGGGCCGGCTGGGTCGCCCACGGCCGCGCCGCTGCGCGGAACTCGCATCCCCGACTTCGTCAAGCTGGCTGAGGCCTACGGCTGCGCCGGCCTGCGCTGCGAGCGAGCCGAGGAGGTGGACCACGTGATCGAGACCGCGGCCAAGACCGATGACCGCCCTGTCGTCATCGACTTCGTGGTGCATCACGACGCGATGGTGTGGCCGATGGTGGCCGCCGGCACGAGCAACGACGACATCCAGTTCGCCCGCGACATGGCGCCTGACTGGGACCGGACAGAATGACCGCGCGGGCCGCGCGCCGCACCGCCGCGTTCATGGGCGGCAACGCCGCCGTGGGCGGCACTATCGCCGTGGGCGGCACAGATACCGAGAAAGGGAGCCGATCATGAGCACGCACACGCTGTCGGTGCTGGTGGAGAACAAGCCTGGTGTGCTCGTCAGGATCGCCGGGCTGTTCGCACGCCGGGGCTTCAACATCGACGCACTGGCCGTCGGGCCGACCGAGCACGACGAGATCTCCCGCATGACGATCGTCGTCAACTGCGCGGAGCACCCCCTTGAGCAGGTCACCAAGCAGCTGAACAAGCTGGTGAACGTGCTGAAGATCGTCGAGCTGGACTCGGGCGCTTCGGTGCAGCGCGAGCTGATGCTGGTCAAGGTCCGCGCGGACGCCGAGGCGCGCTCCCACGTTCTCGAGACGATCGAGTTGTTCCGCGCAAAGGTCGTGGACGTAGCGTCCGATGCGGTCACGGTCGAGGCGACGGGGAACAGGGACAAGCTTGACGCGCTTGTCCGCATACTCGAACCGTTCGGGATCAAGGAACTCGTCCAGTCGGGCATCGTCGGCATCGGCCGCGGCGCGCGCTCCATTACCGACCGCTCGCTGCGCCCGGTGGGCGAAGGCGGGCGTGTCACCGACCGGACCGCGTGACAGCCCGGCCACCGTGCTCTACATGCCCCGGGGGCGACCCCCCGGGCAGACCGCGCGACACCCCGGCCACCGTTCGGGATCATTTGTCCTTAACGGCTGCGCGGGCGTGACACGTCTTCGAATTGGATAGCAGACAGCAAGGAGAAGCCAGCAGTGGCAGAGATCATCTATGACGACGGCGCCGACCTGAGCGTGCTGCAGGCCCGCCGCGTGGCCGTACTCGGATACGGCAGCCAGGGGCACGCGCACGCGCTTTCGCTGCGCGATTCCGGGGTGGACGTGCGGGTCGGCCTGCCGGCCGGCTCGGCGAGCGTCGAGAAGGCCGAGAACGAGGGCCTGCGCGTGACCGCGCCCGCACAGGCGTGCGAGGAAGCCAACGTAATCATGGTTCTCGTTCCCGACACGGCGGCTCGCTCGCTGTACGACGAGGCGATCGCGCCGACTCTCGGCGACGGCGACGCGCTCTTCTTCGCCCACGGCCTGAACATCCGCTACGGCCTCATCGCACCGCCGCCAGGCGCGGACGTGTGCATGGTGGCGCCGAAGGGTCCAGGGCATCTGGTGCGGCGTCAGTTCAACGAGGGCCGGGGCGTACCTGTCCTGGTCGCGGTCGAGCAGGACGCCTCCGGTGGCGCGTGGCCGCTCACGCTGTCCTACGCCAAGGCGATCGGCGGCACCCGCGCGGGCGCGCTCAAGACCACTTTCGCTGAGGAGACCGAGACCGACCTGTTCGGTGAGCAGGCCGTCCTTTGCGGCGGCATCTCCGAGCTCATCAAGGCAGGGTTCACCACCCTGGTGGAGGCCGGCTACCAGCCCGAGGTCGCTTACTTCGAATGCCTGCACGAGATGAAGCTGATCGTCGATCTCATGTACGAGGGCGGCATCTCGAAGATGTACTGGTCGGTCTCGGATACGGCCGAGTTCGGCGGCTACACTCGCGGACCCCGGGTCATCAACGAGCAGACGCGTGAGGAGATGCGGCGGATCCTCGCCGAGGTGCGCGACGGCTCCTTCACCCGCGAGCTTGTCGACGAGTTCGCGGCCGGCCGCCCGAACTTCACCAAGCGCCGCGAGGCCGAGCAGGCCGAGCAGATCGAGCAGGTGGGGGCGAAGCTCCGCCCGCTGATGAGCTGGCTGGACCGCGGCGCCTGACGCGGCGTCGCGCTGCCCGCCTCTTGAACGCGGCGCGGCCCTAGCCGCGACGTGAACGTGGTGGATGTGACCTGGCTGGGCCGATGGCAACAGCCAGGTCACATCCATGGCCTGGCCGGCCGAAAACCGGGCCTGCACGGCAGCCCAGCGCCACGGCAAGCGCGGCAGGGCGAAGGGCGGCGCCGGGTTCCGCAGCCGGGCCGAAGCCCGTGCGCTCGTGAATATCTTCACAAGCGGTAAGCTCGGATACCGACCGCTACCACCCGGATCCGAAGGACCGTCGCCGTGCCCAAGCCCATCGTCCTTGTCGCAGAAGAGCTCTCGCCAGCTGCCATCGCCGTGCTCGAATCCGACTTCGAGGTGCGTCACACGAACGGCGCCGACCGCGGCGCGCTGCTTCCTGCGCTCGCCGACGTCGATGCGCTGATCGTGCGCAGTGCGACGAGCGTCGATGCGGAGGCGTTGGCGCGGGCGCCCAAGCTGCGCGTCGTCGCGCGTGCCGGGGTCGGGCTCGACAACGTCGACGTGGAGGCCGCGACCAAAGCCGGGGTCATGGTCGTGAACGCGCCCACCTCCAACATCGTGAGCGCGGCCGAGCACGCGGTGGCGCTGGTGCTCGCGACGGCGCGCAACATCCCGCAGGCGGCGAACTCGCTCAAGCGCGGCGAGTGGAAGCGTGCCAAGTTCACCGGCGTGGAACTGCACGACAAGGTGGCCGGCATTCTCGGCCTTGGCCGCATCGGCGTGCTCGTCGCACAGCGGCTGTCGGCGTTCGGCATGCGGGTCGTGGCGTACGACCCGTACGTCCCCACCGCGAGGGCCGCCCAGATCGGGGTTCGGATGCTCAGCCTCGACGAACTGCTCGCGGAGGCCGACTTCATCAGCGTGCACCTGCCGCGCAATGCCGAGACGCTCGGGCTCATCGGCGACAGGGAACTGCACCTGGTGAAGCCGGAGGTCCGGATCGTGAACGCCGCCAGGGGCGGAATCGTCGACGAGCACGCACTGGCGTCGGCGCTCAAGGATGGCAGGGTCGCCGGCGTCGGGATCGACGTGTACCGCACCGAACCGTGCACGGACAGCCCACTGTTCGCGTTCGACGGGGTGGTGGCCACCCCGCACCTCGGCGCGAGCACGCACGAGGCGCAGGAGAAGGCGGGTACCCAGGTCGCGCGATCTGTGAAGCTCGCGCTTTCTGGCGAGTTCGTGCCCGACGCGGTGAACGTCGACGGTGGAGCCGTGGCGGAGGACCTCAAGCCGGGCCTGCCGCTCGCGGAAGACCTCGGCCGGATCTTCACCGCGATCGCGGGCGGTGTGGCAGTTGCGTTCGACGTCGAGGCCCGCGGTGAGATCGCCGCCCATGACGTCCGGGTCCTGCAACTCGCCGCGCTCAAGGGCGTCTTCTCCGAAGTGGTCACCGACCCCGTGACGTACGTGAACGCGCCGCTCCTGGCCAAGGAACGCGGCGTCGAGGTGAGCCTGCGGACCGAGGCGGAGAGCCCGGACTGGCGCAGCGTGATCACCTTGCGCGGCACCATGCCGGACGGCCGGGTGATCTCGGTATCAGGAACACTGTCCGGGCCGCGGCATCTCGAAAAGCTCGTCGAGGTCAACGGCTTCGAGATGGAGATCGCGGTGGCGGCGCACATGGCGTTCTTCACCTACACCGACCGGCCGGGGATTATCGGCCTGGTCGGCCAGATACTCGGCAGCCAGGGCGTCAACATCGCGGGTATGCAGGTGAGCAGGGACGCCAGGGGCGGCAGTGCGCTGATCGTGCTCACGGTCGACTCGGCGATGGCCCCACCGCTGCTTGAGGAGATCACCCAGGCGATCGGCGCGGATGTGGGCAGCGGCGTCGATCTCGACGACAGTTGACCGGCCACGACGACAGTTGACCGGCCACGACGACAGTTGACCGGCCACGCCGAGCTGACCGGCCACGCCGAGCTGACCGGCCACGCCGAGCTGACCGGCCACGCCGAGCTGACCGGCCACGCCGAGCTGACCGGCCGCCGCCA
This sequence comes from uncultured Actinomycetota bacterium, assembly GCA_963851085.1. Taxonomy (GTDB): domain Bacteria; phylum Actinomycetota; class Actinomycetes; order Streptosporangiales; family Streptosporangiaceae; genus DATFVJ01. Next base: position 160,310 of record CAWKNX010000010.1, read on the forward strand.
GCCGGGCCGGTCATCGTCCTCGGGTTTCTCGCATCGTGAGACACATCGATGCCTGGATGGGACAACGACGCTACTACCAGGTAATGTGGTATCTGGCATGTGGCACTTCGTATCCATCCTTCGCTGCCGTAGCGGGGCCTGACAGGGCAGGCCAGCGCCCGCTACGGGTGGAGGTGCTGGCAGTGTTCCCCGGGGCTCCATGGCTGCGCGGACCCCCACCTAAAGGCCCTGCAAGATCCGTGACCGAGACGAAACCCATGCCTGGAGACGTTCCCGTGTATGACATGTATCCCTGGAACCAGCCCGCCGACGCCAGCGATGAGGCCGCGGAGGCCGTGCGCGCGGTTCAGGTCGCACTCGACCGGCGTGACAACGGCGGCGATGTGAATGCCTTGCCCTTCGCACCTGCCAGCCCGCCGCTGCGGGGCACGCGCGGCCAGTAAGGTACCCGCATGGCATCGCGTAATATCCGGCTCGCCGTGATCCCGGGCGATGGGATCGGACCCGAGGTCGTGGCCGAGGCCCTGAAGGTTCTCACCGCCGCGGCCCCGGACGTGGCGTTCGACATCACCGACTACGATCTCGGTGCCGCGCGGTGGCTACGTACGGGTGAGGCGTTGCCGGACGCCGTCCTCGAAGAGATCCGCGCACACGACGTGATCTTGCTTGGCGCGGTCGGCGACCCAACGGTGCCGAGCGGGGTCCTGGAACGCGGGCTGCTGCTGCGGCTCCGCTTCGCACTGGATCACTACGTGAACTTGCGTCCGGTCCGGCTCTATCCAGGAGTCGCCACTCCGCTCGCTGGTGTGCGGCCTGAATCGCTCGACATGCTCGTCGTGCGGGAGGGCACAGAAGGCCCCTACGTCGGCGTGGGGGGTGCGCTCCGCAAGGGCACCCCGGCCGAGGTCGCGATCGAGGAGAGCGTGAATACGGCGTACGGGACGATGCGCGTGGCGCGGTACGCGTTCGAGCGCGCCGCGGCCCGGGCACGCAAGAAGCTCACCCTTGTGCACAAGACGAACGTGCTCACCCACGCCGGCGACCTGTGGTCCCGCACGGTCGACGCGCTGGCCAAGGAATTTCCCTCGGTCGCCGTGGACTACTGTCACGTCGACGCGGCATCCATGTTCTTCGTCAGCCAGCCGCAGCGGTTCGATGTCGTGCTGACCGACAACCTGTTCGGTGACATCCTCACCGACCTCGGCGCCGCTGTGGCGGGCGGGATAGGCCTGGCGGCGAGCGGCAACATCAACCCGGAGCGGGTCTCGCCATCCATGTTCGAGCCCGTGCACGGCAGCGCACCGGATATCGCCGGCCGGCATCAGGCCGATCCCACGGCGGCGATCCTGTCGGCCGCACTGCTTCTCGATCACGTGCGCCTGCCCGCGGCGGCGGCGCGGATCGAGCAGGCGGTCGCCGACGACCTGCTTGAGCGCCAGGGTGCGTGGGCCACCCGCTCGACACTGGAGATCGGCGACGACATCGCGGAACGAGTAGCCTCCTAGGGCGCGCCTGCCGCATCCGGAGCCGGGCATCATCTACCGGCACTCGGCAAGCGGACCGTCCTCCGGGAGCGCCCCACGGCGGTATGCCGTGACGCAGGAGGCTAATCCCGTTCGCGCGCGGCAAGATGGGAGTGCGGGTCCGGCAACGCCGCCGCCCCCCGGTGCTGCCGGGTAAGAGGAGAACTGCGATGAAAGCTGCGACTGAAAAGACACAGACCCAGACCGACCTCGACTTCGACATCCGTCCGTCAGGTGACACCGTCCCAGCGGGCCAGCGCGACGAGATTCTCGGCGCGCCTGGCTTCGGGCAGACCTTCACCGACCACATGATCACGATTGCCTGGACGGAGGACCGTGGCTGGCACGACGCGCGGCTCGGGCCCTACGGGCCGCTGACCCTCGACCCGGCCACCTCGGTGTTCCACTATGCCCAGGAGATCTTCGAGGGGCTGAAGGCGTACCGGCAGGCGGACGGGACGATCGCGACCTTCCGGCCGCAGGCCAACGCCGCGAGGTTCAGGCGTACCGCCAGGCGGATGGCCATGCCGGAATTGCCTGAGGAGTTGTTCGTCCGGGCGATCGATGTGCTGGTGTCCCATGACCGCGACTGGGTGCCCGTGGCCGAGGGCAACGCTCTTTACCTGCGCCCGTTCATGATTGCCACCCAGCGTGGGCTGGGCGTCAACCTCCCGTCCACGTCCTATCTGTTCCTGGTGATCGCCTCACCGGCCGCGGCGTATTTCGCTGGCGGCGTGCGCCCGGTCACGGTCTGGCTTTCCGGGGACTACACCCGGGCGGCTCCGGGCGGAACCGGCGAGGCGAAGTGCGGTGGCAACTACGCGGCGGCGTTCGCGGGCCAGCGCCAGGCCGTGGCGAACGGCTGCGACCAGGTCGTCTGGCTTGACGCCGTGGAGCGCCGATTCGTCGAGGAGATGGGTGGCATGAACCTGTTCTTCGGCTACAACTCGGGGGGGCAGGCACGCCTTGTCACACCGGCCCTGACCGGGGCGCTGCTGCCGGGAATCACCCGCGACTCGCTGCTCAAGCTGGCGCCCGACATGGGGATCCCGACCGAGGAAGGGCGGATCTCGGTCTCGCAGTGGCGGTCGGAGTGCGAATCGGGTGAACTCGGCGAGGTGTTCGCTTGCGGCACCGCCGCGGTGATCACGCCGGTCGGCCGGGTGCGTTCCGCTGGGGGTGAATGGGTCGTCGGCGATGGTGAGCCCGGGCCAGTCACGCTGCGGCTGCGTGCGGAACTCCTCGGCATCCAGTACGGCCGCCTTCCCGACCCCTACGGCTGGATCCACAAGATCTGCTAACCCGCGAAGGGTCTTATCCTGAACGGCTGCCGCGGATGCGGCGGGCCTTTGATGCGGGGGGATCCCGGGGGCCGCCCCCCGGGGCGGTCCGGCCCGAACGGCTGCGCGCCCTGACACCGTGCCTGCTATGTGGCCCGAACGCGAGCGGGTGCGGCCTTCGGTCGCCCGCGCCGCCAAAGTGACCCTCGTCTGGCGTGCCACGCCCGTTTGGCGCACGCCAGACCTGCTCGGTGGCACTCCCCTTGGCGCGGCCGCCGCTGGCAGTCCCGCGCGCCGCCGCTGAGCACGTGCGGTTCCGGGCAAAGACCAGAACGCCCGGTACCCGCACGCCCCAGCGCCGCCGCTCGGAGCCCGTCCGTTTCCGGGCCAAGCCCATGATCGCGGTAACTTTTCCGCGCATACTTCCGAAAGGTTACCGTGATCATGAAACCCGACGCCGGGACGGCGCTGTCTGCGGTCCTTGCCGACCTTTCAGATGCTGTCACCGCTGGCGCCGCCTCTGCGACGGCGGCCGGTACAGGACCAGACCCGAGTGTGAGTCGCCACACGTCCGGCTCACGACTGCTCGCCCCTCCCGAGCCCGCCGAGCCCGCCGTCGTCTACATGGAACTCCAGAGTGCGCCTCCTGCTGGACCTCTACGGCGTGATCGACCGGGATCACGGCTCGACTGGCCACCCGACGGCCCGTGTGCTCACCCATGCAATGACGATCCGCCGCCTCACAGAGCGTCCGAGATTTGAAGTTGTTCAAATGTCGGCTTAGCATGGCGTCATGGCCACCACGGAGATCCCCTTCTCGCAGCTCGTCCGGCACCCCAAGGCGACCGTGGCACAGCTGGAGGCGAGTCCGCGCCGCCGTCTGCGGCTAGAGCGCCGCGACGGTGGCGACCTGATCCTGGAGTCTGCCGAGCATGCGGAGGCGGACGCCGAAGCGGCAAACATGACCACGCGGCTCTTCATGGCGCTGATGAGGAACGACGATGCAGCGCGAATGCTCCTTGTGGCCCTTCCCGAGGTGTTTCCGTGGGTACGGTTCTTGCCAGCCGAGGACGTCCGCGCGTTCCTGGTGGAGCTGGTCGAGATAGCGCGAGCCTGCGCTGAGCTTCACAACATGGCACCGGTCGAGTCTGTCGTCGCGGCCTGGCGCCACACCGCCGAGGTCTACGCAGATCCCAGCCTGCGGGAGGCGGCAACCCGGCCGCTTGACGACACCGACTACGGCCCCGTTCCCGAGGTTCGCTGAGCGGATGAGCCCAAAGCGAGGAGAGCGTGTCGCTCCGCCCCCGGTCGCAGACGAGTGGGAGGTCAGATTCGGCGCGTCCGAGGCAGCGAGAGGATGGGATCAGCTCTGTTCTCAGGCAGCGGCAAACACTCGCGCTGCGTTCGAGCTCATGCGCTCGAATCCTCGGCCGCCTGAGGACCGTCGGCACACGCGGCTCCGGGGCAACCTGGCCACCCGCAAGTTCGGCAGCCGTGAGGTGGAACAGTGGGAGATCGAGGTCACCGGTGGCGGTCGCATCTTCTACCTTGTCGATGACGACAAGCGCACTGTCTGGGCCGTGATCGCGTCCACGGGGCATCCCAAGATGACCGAGTAGGCCCTGGCAGGCGCGAAGATTACGGGCGGTCGTCTCGGATGGTGAGATGGATGTGCCAAGGGGCGATGCATCTGGCACACTGAGCGTATGCCGTCTGGCCGGATCATTATCGGCGGGCGCGTCGGCACCTAGGGCCACCACGAACGCTCAGCAAGAAAAGCTCAGCGAGGCCCACCCGCCGACGCGCAGACCTCTCGCACCCCGCGAGAGGTCTTTTGCTTTTGCGGATGGCTGGCGCTCGCCGGGCCAAGACGAACTCGAAGGGACTGACAGAGCCGATGCTCGACGACGCGTTCCACGTCTACGACACGACGCTGCGCGATGGGGCACAGCAAGAGGGCCTGAACCTCACGGTGGCCGACAAGCTGGCCATCGCGCGGCAGCTTGATGAGCTCGGCCCCGGTTTCATCGAGGGCGGGTGGCCGGGCGCCATGCCGAAGGACACCGAATTCTTCCGGCTCGCACAGACCGAGCTGGATCTCAAGCACGCGCAGCTCGCCGCGTTCGGCGCGACCCGCCGGCCCGGCGCCAAGGCGGCCGATGACCCAATGGTCGCCGCGCTGCGCGAATCCGGCGCGCCGGTCGTGACTCTCGTCGCGAAGAGCCACGACCGGCACGTCGAGCTGGCCCTGCGCACCACGCTGGCGGAGAACCTCGCGATGATCCGCGACACCGTCGAGCATCTGCGCGCGGAGGGCCAGCGCGTGTTCCTTGACGCAGAACATTTCTTCGACGGCTACCGCGCCAATCCGGCGTACGCGCTCGAAGTGGTGCGCACCGCCGCCGAGGCGGGCGCCGACGTCGTGGCGCTGTGCGACACCAACGGCGGAATGCTTCCCGCCGAGCTTGGCGAGGTGGTCACGGCCGTGGCAGCGGCGACGCGTGCGCGGCTGGGCATCCACTGCCACGACGACACCGCCTGCGCGGTAGCCAATACCCTGACGGCCGTGGACGCCGGCGCCACCCACGTGCAGGGCACCGCGAACGGCTACGGCGAGCGATGCGGCAACGCGAACCTGTTCAGCGTCGTGGCGGGGCTTCAGCTGAAGAAGGGCAAGCCGGTCGTGCCCGATGGCTGCCTGGCGGAGATGAGCCGTATCGCGCACGCGATCAGTGAGGTCACCAACGTCGCGCCGGACACTCACCAGCCCTACGTCGGGATGTCGGCGTTCGCCCACAAAGCCGGGCTGCACGCGTCCGCCGTCAAGGTGGATCCGATGCTCTACCAGCACATCGACCCCGCGGTCACCGGCAACGACATGCGGCTGCTCGTCTCGGACATGGCCGGCCGCGCGTCCATCGAGCTGAAGGGCCGTGAGCTGGGCTACGACCTTTCCACCGACCGCGGCGTCACCGGCGCGGTCGTGGAACGGGTGAAGGAACTCGAGGCCCGCGGTTACACGTTCGAGGCCGCCGACGCGTCGTTCGAGCTGCTGCTGCGGGATGAGCTAGCCTCGCAGCGGCTGCGCCATTTCGATGTCGAGTCGTGGCGCGTCATAGTTGAACGGCGCGCCGACGGGGCGCTGATGAGCGAGGCCACCGTGAAGCTGCTGGCCAAGGGGGAGCGGATCGTCGCGACGGGGGAGGGCAACGGGCCGGTCAACGCCCTCGACACGGCACTGCGGCAGGCGCTCGGGCGGCTCTACCCGGAGCTGGCGGCTCTGGAGCTCATCGACTACAAGGTCCGCATCCTGGAGGGCTCACACGGCACCAGCGCGGTGACGCGGGTGCTGATCGAGTCCGGCGACGGTGCTGCGAGCTGGGGGACCGTCGGCGTGGACGAAAATGTGATCGCGGCCTCCTGGCAAGCTCTTGAGGAAGCCGTCGCCTATTGTCTGCTGCGCGCCGGCTATGAACCTGACGTCGACGGCCAGGCAAACCCATCATGATCCCGAACGGCTGCCGCGTATCTGCCATGTCCTGAAAGTGGCACGGCCGAGGCCGGCACTGCGAGACCAATCGGCGGCTGCGGCCAGGCAGCGCAGGTGCGCCTGCCGACGGCGCGGCGCTATCCGGGGACACCCCGGACCCCGAAGTGCCGTCCGGCCAGGCGCCCTGCGCTACCCGTCCTGAAAAGTGGCACGCCCGCGGATGCGGACAGGAACGCCAGCGGGTACCGCGCTGGCGTTTCTGGCAAAAATACCTGATAACGCCTGAACCGGACTCCGGAGCCATACACGGTTAATGCCGGGTAACGCAGAGCGCCGAGGGCTTCCTAGGAAGCTGGCATGAATCGGCTTGGGCCGCTCTTTAGGTACGAAGGCCGTCGCATGGCGGGTAGCTCGCCGTTAGCGGCCAGGCGCGGTCACACGGCGAGGTATGTGCATAAAGGCGTTTACGGAGTTGCCGCCGCGGATAGGACATAATCGCGTGCGGAGGGATTGTCGGCATTACCGCGTGGGGGCGCGGTCGTAGATGTAGAGCCCGATGTGCGCCGGAATGTTCGACTTACGGGGGCATAGTGCTTTCGCGCGCTTTCTGGGTGGGGATTCACTCATGCGAAAACAACATCCTTGGTCGCAGCGGCGTGCCCGACCCTGTTCCTGGCGTACTCGGCATCGCGGTGGCGCCGGCCAGGCCGGCCGTGGCGACGGATAGAACGGCCGCAACGGCGAGCGAACCGAGGGGGACAACGCCGCGACGTGGAATCCGACATTGATCGTGAACGTGCCTGAAGCGGCGGTCGCAGGGACGTACACGGGCACGGTCACGCATTCTGTGAGCTAGACCCAGGGAGGAGTCGAGCGCGCTGCCCGCTCCGCGGGCAGCGCGCTCGTGTTACTGGTAGCCGGGGCGAAGCCCCGGCTACCAGCATGCTCGGGTTAGCTATCGCTGCCTCGCGGTGTGGTACCGACGGAACCGAGCAGCGCCTGCGGCCCGGCATCACAGGTGCGCCTGCGCGCGGCTGAACGCCGCTTTGGCGGGCGCACCCGCGCCGCTGGCTTTTGATGGTGGCACGACAGGCATCGGGTTGAGCGCTTACGGCGGTAAGTGCCCGGATTTATCCCGAGCCTTTCACGAGCCAAATCCTGTCAATGCCGAAGAACGCAGGATGGCCATGGCGGCGTTGTGGCCGCCGATTCCGCTGACCCCGCCGCCGCGGCGGGCGCCCGCGCCGCACAGCAGCACCCGGGGATGCGCAGTCTCGACTCCCCAGCGCCCGACTTCGTCCGGGTCCTCGGCGAACGGCCAGGACAGGTCGCCGTGGAAGATGTGGCCGCCGGGCAGCCCGAGCTCGGCCTCGAGATCGACGGGTGTCTTGACCTCGAGGCACGGCTCGCCATTGCCGTCGCGCAGCAGGCACTCTTCCACCGGTTCGCCGAGCACCGTGTTGATCGACCGCAGGGTCGCCTCAAGCGCCTCCTGCCGCGCCTGGTCAGGACGTTCGCGGAACAGGCGAGCGGGCATGTGCAGCCCGAACACCGTGAGGGTATGTGCACCGCTCGCGGCGAGCCCGGCTCCCAGAATCGAGGAATCGGTCAGCGTGTGACAGTAGACCTCGCACGGTGGCAGCGCGGGGATGCGCCCGGCCGCGGCCTGCTCGTACGCGGCCTCCAGATTCGCGTACCCCTCGTTGACATGGAAGGTCCCCGCGAAGGCGTGGCGAGGGCCGGTGGCCGGGTCACGAAGGCGGGGAAGTCGGGCCAGGACCATGTTGATCTTCAGTTGTGAGCCTTCCGGCGCGGGGCCGCCCAAGGTCCCGGCGGGGCCGGGACCTTGGGCGGAGCCGGCCCCCTCGCCGAGCAGCCGGGCCAGCGTGACGGGCGCGACGTTAGAAAGGATGTGCGCCGCCCCGACCGCGTACTCGGATTCATCCTCGCGCACGGTGACCTCACCAGCCGGGTCGAGACCCACGACCCCGGCGCCGGTACGGATCTCGGCGCCTGCGCCGCACGCCGCGTCCCGCAGCGCGGCCGTGAGCGCGCCCATGCCGCCGACCGGCACCTGCCAGGCCCCGGTCCCGTTTCCGATCACGTGGTAGAGGAGACAGCGGTTCTGCCGCAGGCTCGGTTCTGTGGCGCGGGCGAACGTGCCGACGACGGCGTCGGTCGCCACGACCCCGCGCACCGTGTCATGGCCGAATTCGTGCTCCAGGGCCTCGCCGGCCGGCCGCTCCACCAGCATGTCCCATGCCGGGCCCGGGCCGGCGAGTGCGCGCGTCTCGCCGCGGGAGCGCAGCGGCTGCGTCATGGTCGGGAACAGCCGCCGCGCGAGGTCGCCGGTGGCGGCGTAGAAGTTCTGCCACGCCTGCCAGTCCTTGTCGCCGCCGGTGACCGCGGCGAACGACGCCGCGCTTCGCGCCGGATCAGCGCCGTCCACGATCAGGCCGCTGTCTCCGCACGGCGTATACGACGCGATGCGCCGCGCGCGGGTCCCGAAGCGGAGGCCCAGGTCGCTGACGATGCTCGCGGGCAGGAGGCTCACCAGGTAGGAGTAGCGGGACAGCCGCGCGTCGACGCCGGCGAAGGTCGCCGCGGATACGGTGGCCCCACCGACCTCGGGCAGGCGTTCGAGGACCAGGACCGACCGGCCGGCCTGGGCCAGGTAGGCGGCCGCGGTGAGGCCGTTGTGGCCGCCGCCCACGACGACGGCATCGAACCGGAAGGAGCGCATAGCCACAAGTCTCGCGCAGCCACGTCCTATCGGTGCCGGCGCGCGCGTGGGCTGTGGATGCGATCCCCCGCACCCGGAGGTTGTCCACAGCCGGGACCCTTACACCGGCGCCGCCCGGGCCGGATCCGGGATTGACCACGGCCCGCGGGCGGCTGGACCGGCCTAGCTAGCGTCCGGGCGCGGCGGCGGCGCGGGCAGCGGCCGGTGCCGTGGCGGCGAGAGCGGCCTGCGCGGCGGCCTCGCATTCGGCCAGCGTCCGGTCGGCCAGGGCGGCGCGGACCTCGGCGATGCTTGGCGCCGCCATCGACAGGCTTGTCACCCCGAGGCCCGTGAGCACGACGGCAAGCAGCGGGTCGCCCGCCGCCTCGCCGCAAACGCTCACCGGCTTTCCCGCTGCCCGGCCTGCGGTCGCGGTCATCGTGATGAGCTGCAACAGCGCTGGCTGCCATGGGTCGAGTAGCGGGGCAAGCGCGCCGGCCTGCCGGTCAGCGGCGAACGTGTACTGGCTCAGGTCGTTGGTGCCGATCGAGACGAAGTCGACGTGCGGCATGATCTGCGCCGCGCAGAGCGCCGCCGCCGGGACCTCGATCATCACGCCTGCGGTCGGCAGCCCGTGCCCACGCACCCGATCCGCGAACGCCGCCGCCTCCGCCGGTGTCGACACCATCGGCGCCATCACCCATACGTCGGCACCGGTGTCCTTGGCGGCATGCGCGAGCGCCTCGATCTGCACGTCGTACAGGTCCGGAACCAGCCGGTCGAGCCGCAGGCCGCGGATGCCCAGGGCCGGATTCGGTTCGGCCTGCTGGGTCGCGAACGCCAGTGGCTTGTCCGCACCCGCATCCAGCGTGCGCACGACGACCTTTCGGCCCCGCAGACCGGCCAGGATCTCGGCGTAGGTGGCCCGCTGCTCCTCGCCGGTGGGGGCATCGCGGCGGTCCAGGAAAAGGAACTCGGTGCGCAGCAGCCCGATGCCGTCGGCGTTCGCGGCGAGGACGCCTGGCACGTCGGCGGGCCCGCCGACGTTGGCGAGCAGTTTCACCGGATGGCCGTCCCTGGTCCGGCCCGGGCCGCGCGCGGCGGCGATCCGGGCGGCCCGCTCCGCGCTTCGCCGTGCGGACCGTTCGATCTCCGCCGGGGTCGGGTCGATCAGGACGATGCCGGTGGAGCCGTCGACGGCGACCACCGTGCCGTCGCCGACCGACAGTGCTCCGGCGCACGAGACGACGGCCGGGATCCCGAGCGTCTTCGCCAGAATCGCGGTGTGACTCGTGGGGCCACCGGACTCGGTGACGATCGCGAGCACGGTCGCCGGATCGAGCGTCGCGGTGTCCGCGGGCGCGAGGTCGCGGGCCAGCAGCACGAACGGGTGACCCGGCGAGGGGACGCCCGGCATCGGCTCGCCCAGGAGCAGCGCGACCGCGCGGTTCGCGATGTCGTCCAGATCGGCGGCACGTTCGGCGAGGTAACCGCCGGCCGACTCAAGCATCGCCCGGTATGCCGCGAGGGCCTCGCTGACCGCCCATGGTGCGGGCCGGCCGGACCGCACCAGGTCCCGCACCTGGGTGGCGAGCGCCGGGTCGCAGGCCATCATCGCCTCGGCCACGAGCACGTCCGCCGCCTGGCCGCCGGCGGCTGCCGCACGGCTCTGGAAGAATTCGCCCACTGCCTCGAGCGCGGCGGCGGCGCGGTGTGCTTCCGCGTCGGTGTCAGCCACGGTGTACGGGGCGGCCGGCAGCGCCGGCGGGGTGCCGAGCCGAGCGGCCGGGCCGGTCGCCGAGCCGGCGCTCACACCGAGGCCACGCAGGTCCCTGGTCGTGGCATTCACCGTATTCACCGCTCCTCGTCGTGATTGACCGCGACGATGGCCGCGAGTTCGTCGAGCACTGCCGCGGCGCCGGCGCCCTCGGCGGAGAGGACGACGGTGTCGCCGCCGCGGGCGTCGAGGCCGAGGACCGACAAGATCGATCGCGCGTCGACCGGGTCGCCGCCGTTCTTTGCTATCGCGACCCGAACCGGCGCCCTGGCAGCGGCCTGAACGAACAGCGACGCGGGGCGGGCGTGCAGCCCGACAGAGGATCCGACGACGACCTCACGCTCAGCCATCACGCACTCACCGCAACCCGCTCATTGCTGGCGTCGGTCACGTCGGCCCGGGCATCGGCCGACGTGGAATCGCGCAACGTCTTGAGCGCGATCACGCAAACGGCGCTGACGACGACCCCGGCCGCAATGGCGACGAGGTACAGCAGGGGCCTGCCGACCAGGCCGATGACCCAGATTCCGCCATGCGGAGCCAGCGAAGTCACGCCGAACGCCATCGACAGCGCTCCCGCTGTTGCGCTGCCTGCCATCAGTGACGGGATGACCCGCAGCGGGTCGGCCGCGGCGAACGGGATCGCACCCTCGGTGATGAAGGACAGGCCGAGCAACCAGGCAGCCTCGCCCGCGGTGCGCTCGGCGGGAGTGAACAACCGCTTGCGCACCACACTCGCGAGAGCCAGGGCGATGGGCGGCGTCATGCCGGCCGCCATCACCGCGGCCATCACCTTGGTGTCGCCGCTGGCCAGGCTGGCCAGCCCGAACGTGTAGGCGACCTTGTTGACGGGCCCGCCCATGTCGAATGCCATCATCGCGCCGAGCAGCAGGCCGAGCAGGGCCGCGTTCGCGCCGGAAAGGGTGTGCAGCCAGTTGGTCATCGAGGTCGTGGCGGCAGCGACCGGGCGCCCGACACCGGCGGCCATGACGACGCCGACGACCGCGGCCGACAGCAGCGGGATGACCACGACCGGCATGATTCCGGCGAACGCGCGCGGGACCCGTACCCGCTTCAGCGCCATCACGACGGCGCCGGCCAGCAGGCCGCCGATGAGCCCGCCAAGGAACCCTGCGCCGGTCGCGGTGGCGATCAGGCCGGCGACGAAACCGGGGACCAGGCCCATCCGGTCGGCCATCGCGAAGGCGATGAAACCGGCGAGCACCGGAACCAGCATGAAGAATGCCACCTTGCCGATGAGGAACAACAGCCCGGCGTATCCCGCGGCGTGGATGACCGCGCTGACATCGAAGCCCTCGATGCCGGTGATGACGCCGTGGTAGGTGTGGCCGTGGAAGGTGCCGCCGAAGACCTTGCTGGCCACCTGCGGCCCGCCCCAGATAAAGGAGATGGCGATGAGAATGCCGCCGGCGGCGACGAACGGGATCATGTAACTGACACCGGTCATCAGCCACTGACGAAGCCGGGTGCCGAAGCCGGCATCCTTGTCGACCTTGGTCGTCAGCCCCGCGAACGCGTCGCGGCCTGCGCTGGCGGCGCGTGCGGCGCCGGCTCGCCCGGTGGCGGCGCCTGGTGCGGTTCGGCCGGGCCGGCCTCCGCCGCGTGGACCGCTTCCTCGATCAGCTCCCGGCCGGCGTTGATGGCGCGCTTGACCGGGGCGGTGACGAGCGGCTTGCCGCTGAACCGCTCGCGGTCACGCACCTCGACGTCGGCGGCGAAGATGACCGCGTCTGCGGCGGCGATGACATCGGCGGGGATCGGGTCGGCGCCGCCGGCGCCCTGGGTCTCCACCGTCATGGTATGACCGGCCGCCTTGGCGGCCTGCTCGAGGACTCGGCGGCCATGTAGGTGTGTGCGATTCCGGTGGGGCACGAGGTTACGGCGACGAATTTCACTGCCCCAGCACCTCCTTTGTGACGACGTCCACGACGGCTTGCGCGTCGGGGGCAGCGGCGAGTGCCTCACGGAACGAGGCGTGGACAAGGCGGCGGGCTAGCGCCGCGAGGATGGTCATGTGCTCGGAGCCGCCACCTTCGGGCGCGGCAATGAGGAAGATGAGGTGCGCGGGACCGTCGGCGGCGCCGAAGTCCACACCGGCCGTGCTGCGCGCGAACGCGAGCGTCGGCTCGGTGACATGCGGAGAACGGGCGTGCGGGATGCCGATCCCGCCTTCGATGCCCGTCGGCATCTGCTCCTCGCGCCTGCGCACGTCGGCGAGGAATCCGTCGAGGTCGGTGACTCTTCCTTCCTTGACGAGCCGCAGTGCGAGCTGGCGGATGGCGCTGCGCCGGTCGGCCGCATCGAGGTCGAGGTCGACGAGTTCTGGCGTGATGATCGGGCTTGTCATGGGTGCTCCTGGAGGGGTGGACGGCGAAATCCGTGGCGGTTAGGCGAGATCCGTGGCGGTCATCAGGCGAGATCCTGGCGGTCAGGCGAGATCCGTGGCGGTCAGGTCGGTGAGGTGGATGCCGGCGCGGACGATGTCAGGTGGCCCCGGCATGCGTGAGCCGGGCAGCGCAGTGGCGGCACTGCCCCATGCGACGGCTTCCCGCAGCGCGCCGGGCCCGTCGCCGCCGGCCGCGAGGTAACCGGCGAGCAGCGCGTCACCGGCCCCGACGGTGCTGCGCGGCTGGATGTCCGGTGCGGTGGCGTGCCAGGCCGCGTCGTGGCCGACGAGCACGGCGCCGCCAGGACCCAGGCTGGTGAGCACGGCCGGTACGCCGCGGGCGGTCAGCGTCCTCGCGGCATGGACGACGTCGGGGATCGTGTCGATGCTGCGTCCGGTGAGTTCCGCGAGCTCATCCCGGTTCGGCTTGACGAGATCGGGGCAGCGCGGCGATGGCCTTCGCCAGTGGCGGTCCCGAGCTGTCGATGGCGACGCGCGGGCCGCTGCCGCTGATGTGCCGGACCAGGCCCGCGTACCAGTCCATGGGAGCGCCCGGCGAGAGGCTGCCGCACAGCACGACCCAGTCGGCGCGGGCGGCGACGTCCGCGAGGGTGGCGGCAAGTGCGTCGAGCTCCGGCATCGAGAGGCGTGGGCCGGGCTCGTTGAGCTTCGTGGTGGTGCCATCGGCTTCGACCACGGTCACGTTCGCCCGGATCGAGCCGGAAATGCGGACGGTGAGCAGGTCGAGGCCCGAGCCGGTGAGCAGGGCCTCCAACTGTGCGCCCTCCGCGCCGCCGCTCGGCAGCACGGCGGTGGCCTTCCGGCCATGGGCGGCGAGGGCGCGGGCGACGTTGACGCCCTTGCCGCCCGCGTCGACACGGGACGCGAGGGCACGGATGACCGCGCCGCGGCGCAGCCTCGCGACCTCGACGGTGCGGTCCACGCTCGGGTTGGCGGTGAGGGTGACGATCATGCGCGCACCACCGTCACGCCGTGGGCCTCGAATTCGGCGATGAGGTCGCCGTCGGCGCCGCTGTCGGTGATGACGGTGTCGACGTCGGTCAGCTCGCCGAAGCGGGCGAAGTAGTCGGTACCGAGCTTGCTGTGGTCCGCGACGACCACGGCTCGCCGTGCCGCCCGGATCATCGCGCGTTTGGCGGCCGCCTCGGACTGGTCGGGGGTGGTCAGGCCGTGGGCGACGGAGACGCCGTTGGCGCCGAGGAAGGCGATGTCGACGCGGACGCTGCTGAGCGCGCTGGTGGCCCAGTCGCCGACGCCGGCCAGCGTGCGCGAGCGCACGCGGCCCCCGGTCACGAGGACTTGCAGGTTAGGCCGGACCGACAAGGTGAGGGCGATCGGGAGGGAGTTGGTTACCACGGTCAGCTCGCGGTCGGGCGGCAGCAGGTCCGCGATCCGCGCGGTGGTCGTCCCTGAGTCGAGCAAGATCGCCCCCTCTGGCGGAAGCTCGGCGAGAGCGGCCTTCGCGATCCGCTCCTTTTCTTCCTGGAATCGTTCGGCGCGCTGGCCGACGGCGGGCTCGAAGCCGAGACGCTCCATCGGGATGGCGCCCCCGTGGACGCGGCGCAGCAGTCCCTGGCGCTCGAGCGAGGTCAGGTCACGGCGCACCGTCTCCGGTGTCACCTCCAGTTCGGCCGCCAGTGTCGTGACGTCGACCCGGCCCTGCGCACGGGCGCGGTTGACGATCAGCTGGAGTCGCTCTTCCGCGTACACCTGCGTTCCTATCCGTTTCATCTGTGTTTTTCTTTGTTTACGCCCGATTCTGATTGATGTCAAGACCCCGGCGAGGGCTAGCGCGACTGTCAGTACCGCCTGCGAAGGTGGCGGGCATGAGCAGTAGGAGGCACCATGACTGTTGTGAGCACTACCGAGTGGCCGGCGGCCGGGCAGCCGTTCACCGTCGGCGAGCTCGACCGGATGCCCGATGACGGCCGCCGGTACGAACTCCTGGACGGGGCACTTATCGTGAGCCCCCGGCCGACCACGATTCATCAGCTCGTCGCGTTCAGGCTGGCCCGCGAGCTTGATCAAGCGTGCCCAGACGGTTTGTTCGTCATGCCGGAGCCCGCCGTTCAGCTGAGCGACCAGACGGAGTTCGATCCGGACATCGTCGTGGTGCGCCGTGAGCATGTCGGCGGGGCCAAGGTCACGGAGCCGCCGTTGCTGGCGGTTGAAGTGCGCTCGCCGAGCACGGCCCTGATCGACCTGAACAGGAAGAAGGCCGCGTACGAAGCTTTCGGTGTGCCGTCGTACTGGATCGTCGTGCCAGATAGAGCCCGCCCTGAGCTGATCGTGTTCGAACTGGTGGACGGGCGCTATGGGGAGGTAGCGCACGTCACCGGCGACGAGGGGCTCCGATTGGAGCGGCCGTTCGCGGTCGAGGTGGTTCCTGCGCGCCTTATCGCGGGCCTTTTCACGCACTGATCGAGCGACGGGCCCGCACGGTTGCTGCCTGCCGTCGGCAACCGGCGAGCGCCGAGCGAGCTGAGATTTGTCGGTACCTCCTGCCAAGGTGGCGGGCATGACCCGCGGGAGGCACCATGACTGTTGTGACCAACGCAAGGGCATGGCCGGCGGCCGGGCACCCGTTCACCGTCGGCGAACTCGACCGGATGCCCGATGACGGCCGCCGGTACGAACTCCTGGACGGGGCACTTATCGTGAGCCCCCGGCCGACGACGGTCCACCAGGAAGTGGCCGCCGAGCTACTGGTTGTGCTGAGACAGGCGTGCCCGCGCGGGCTGCGTGCACTGCCCGAGCCTGCCGTTCAGCTGAGCGACCAGACGGAGTTCGATCCGGACATCGTCGTGGTGCGCCGTGAACATGTCGGCGGGGCCAAGGTCACGGAGCCGCCGTTGCTGGCGGTTGAGGTGCGCTCGCCGAGCACGGCCCTGATCGACCTGAACAGGAAGAAGGCCGCGTACGAAGGGTTCGGCGTGGCCTCGTACTGGATCGTCGTGCCCGACAAAGCCCGCCCTGAGCTGATCGTGTTCGAGCTGAGGGACGGGCGATATGAGGAGGTCGCGCACGTTACCGGGGACGAGGGCCTGCGGCTGGAGCGGCCGTTCCAGGTCGAGGTGGTGCCTGCGCGCCTGGTCGCGGGCCTGTTCACGGACTGACCCGCGGGCGGCGGCGGACCAGGCAAGGCGGCCAGCCTCTGCCTTCAGACGGCGGCCGCCGCGCGCGCCGCGGATTGTCGGCACCTCCTGCGAAAGTGGCGGGCATGGACGCGAGGAGGCACCATGACTGTTGTGAGCACTACCGAGTGGCCGGCGGCCGGGCACCCGTTCACCGTCGGCGAACTCGACCGGATGCCCGATGACGGCCGCCGGTACGAACTCCTGGACGGGGTGCTTATCGTGAGCCCCCGGCCGACCACGATCCACCAAATGGTGGCGGGGAGGTTGCTGGTGCTGCTCAGTACCGCGTGCTCTGACGGTCTGTACGTCATGCCAGAGCCCGCCGTTCAGCTGAGCGACCAGACGGAGTTCGATCCGGACATCGTTGTGGTCCGCCGTGAGCATGTCGGCGGGGCCAAGGTCACGGAGCCGCCGTTGCTGGCGGTTGAGGTGCGCTCGCCGAGCACGGCCCTGATCGACCTGAACAGGAAGAAGGCCGCGTACGAAGCGTTCGGCGTGGCCTCGTACTGGATCGTCGTGCCCGGCAAAGCCCGCCCTGAGCTGATCGTGTTCGAGCTGAGGGACGGGCGATATGAGGAGGTCGCGCACGTTACCGGGGACGAGGGCCTGCGGCTGGAGCGGCCGTTCCAGGTCGAGGTGGTGCCTGCGCGCCTGGTCGCAGGCCTGTTCACGGGCTGACGGGCAAAACAGCGGCCCGCCTCATCCAGGTGGGAGTGGCGGGCGGATGGTGGCGGTGTCGCGAATCACGTGCAAGCGTGTCAAACTGCAATCGACGAATCGGTGGGGTGGGATGAACGAGGTTCGCCAGGTTCCGGCCGGGGTAGACCCCGCCAGGCCAGCGCCTGCACGCATTTACGATTACCTCCTCAGCGGCGAGAGCAACTTCCACGCCGACCGCGTTGCCGCCCAGCGCATCATGGCTGTGGTGCCCGAGATCAGGGACTGCGCCTGGGCCAACCGCGGGTTCCATCAACGGGCGGCCAGATGGATAGCCGAGCGCGGGATCCGCCAGTTCATCGATATCGGGTCCGGGCTGCCGACCGTCGGCAACACCCACGAGGTGGTGCAGTTGGTCGACCAATGGTGCCGGGTCGTCTACGTGGACAACGACCCGATGGTGCCCGAGCAGGCCGCGATCCCGCTGACTGACCGCGCCAGGGTCCGAGTCATCCTGGGCGACCTGCGCGATCCCGATCGCGTGCTGAGCAACCCGGACATGCGCGCGCTGATTGATTTCAGCCAGCCGACCGGGCTGCTGATGACCGCGGTTATGCATTTTGTGGCCGACGAATGGGATCCGTGGGGGTTGCTGCAGCGCTACCTGGGCAGGCTCGCGCCGGGTAGCTTTCTGTCGCTGTCACACTTGACCTCCGACCAAAAGCCGCCGCGCGCGGTGCAGGAGTTCTGCCGCGTCTTCGACCACGCCACCGAGCAGGTCCATTTCCGCTCCAAGCTCGACATCGAGCGCTTCTTCGCCGGGCTGGAGTTGGTGTCGCCGCAGCGGCCGGACTCCAAGGGCAGCGTCTGCTATGCGGGCGACTGGGCGGCGGACGACCCGGCACTGGCCGACAGCGACGGTTCACGCTGGCTGTACTGCGGGGTCGGCAGACGTCCCTGACGCCGCAGCGGGCCGCTCGGGCCGCTCGGGCCGCGGCAGGTGCTTCGCGGTGGGTGCACGCGAGCACTGCGCCGGGCTCAGTAGGCTCGATGGTGTTGGGTCGGCGAGCTGTTAAGGGGTGGCGTTGCGGATCGCGAGATTCTCCCGTGACGGGGAGGTTTCCTTTGGCGTGGTCGAGGGCGGTCAAGGCAACGGGCTGACCGACGTCGCGCAAGAAGAACTGGTCGTGGCCGAGATCTCTGGGCACCCGTTCGGGGCCGGGGTGGTTCGCTTTACCGGGGCCAGGTACCGGCTCGCCGACGTTCGCCTGCTCGCGCCTGTGCTGCCCAGCAAGGTGGTCGGGGTCGAGCGGACCTACGGCGGCGAGGGTGCCGGCGGCGGGCCGGCCGGGCCGGTGCTGTTCCTCAAGCCGTCCACCGCGGTGGCCGGCCCCGACGATCCGATCTCGTATCCGGTCAAGCTGGCCAGCCGGATCGATTTCGAGGGCGAACTCGCGGTCGTCATCGGCCGGCTGTGCCGTGAGGTTCCGCCGGAGCGCGCGAAGGACGTGATCTTCGGCTACGCCTGCGCGAACGACATTACAGCCCGCGACCTGCAGGAAGCAGACGGTCAGTGGGACCGGGCGAAGGGCTTCGACTCCTTCTGCCCGCTCGGGCCGTGGATCGAGACGGACGCCGACCCCGCAGATCTTGCCCTGACGACTCGCGTGAATGGCACGGTCAGGCAGCGGGCCCGCACCTCGCAGCTGCGGCACGACGTGCCCGCGCTGATCGCCTTCATCAGCGAGGTAATGACGCTGGTGCCAGGTGACGTGCTGCTCACAGGGACTCCGGTGGGTTCAGGGCCCCTGGAGGTCGGCGACGAGGTCGCCGTGACGATCGAGGACATCGGAACGCTGACGAGCAAGGTGGTTTCCCGTGACTGATCCGGGCCGGGCCGCGGGGCAGTCGCGGGATGGCAAAGACGGCGGCGCCAGGGTGCGTTTCGCGCCGTCACCCAGCGGTGACCTGCATGTCGGGAACATCCGCACCGCCCTGTACAACTGGGCGTTCGCCCGCCGCAGCGGTGGCACGCTCGTGCTGCGTATCGAGGACACGGACCGGACGCGGGTCACCGACGAGTACATCGACGCGGCGATCGGGACGCTGCGCTGGCTCGGGCTCGGCTGGGACGAGGGGCCGGACGAGGGCGGCGCTCACGGGCCTTACCGGCAGAGCGAGCGGATGGAACTTTATGCGGACTGGGCGCGCCGGTTCCTCGACCGCGGCCAGGCCTACCACTGCTACTGCACTCCTGAGGAACTGGCCGCGCGGCGGGCAGCGGCGCGGAGCGCGGGCGGACCGTCAGGCTATGACGGGCACTGCCGGAACCTGACCCCGGCGCAGGTCGCGGCGTTCGAGGCGGAGGGACGGCGGCCGGTCGTACGGTTCCGCGTGCCGGAGGGATCGACGACCTTCACCGACCTGATCCGCGGCGACGTCACCATCGACCACACGGCCGTGCCGGACTTTGTGCTTGTCCGGGCCGACGGCAGCCCGCTCTACACGCTCGCCGTCGCGGTCGACGACATCGCGATGAAGATCACGCACATCCTTCGCGGCGAGGACCTGCTGTCGTCCACGCCCAGGCAGATCGCGGTCTACCGGGCGATGGGCGTGCCGGACGCGCAGATGCCGAGATTCGGCCACCTCCCGTATGTGCTCGGGAAGGACGGCCAGAAGCTGTCCAAGCGCAACGGCGTCGTGTCGATCGCCTGGTACCGGGCGGAGGGTTTCCTGCCCGAGGCGCTGTGCAACTACCTGGCCCTGCTCGGCTGGTCGCCGGGGGACAACCGGGAGGAGTTCTCGCTGGCCGAGATGGCCGCCGAGTTCGATCTCGCCCGGGTCGGCAGGAACCCGGCACAGTTCGACGTGAAGAAGCTAGAGGCGATCAACGGTGACAAGATCCGCGCTCTTGACCCGGCTGATTTCGCGCGCCGGATCACCCCGTTCCTGCAGGCAGCCAAGCTCGCCGGCGACCCGGTCAACGAGCACGCGGCTGAACTGATCGCCCGCGGCGCGCCGCTGATCCAGGAGCGGATCTCGCGGCTGACCGAGGCCGCGCCGATGCTGGGGTTCCTATTCGTGGACGAAGAGGGCTTCAAGGTCGAGGAGGACGCCGCACGGGTACTGACACCGGACGCGGCGCCGGTGCTGAAGGCTTCGATTGCCGCGATCGAGGGGGTCAGCGACTGGGCAGCGGAGCCGATCGAAGCCGCACTGCGGGCAGCGCTGGTGGATGGTCTCGGGCTCAAGCCGAGGGCCGCGTTCGGGCCGGTGCGGGCCGCGGTAACAGGGCGGCGGGTGTCACCGCCGCTGTTCGAGTCGATCGAGCTTGTCGGCGTGGAGCGGACGCTTGCCCGGCTGAACCGGGCGCTGGCCGCGGTCACCGGATGAGCATGCGACGTGACGGTGGTAGGTGCCGCCGAAGCGGCGGCAGGCGGCGTGTGGCGATCACTTTGGCTCGGCGGTCTGGATTCGGCTAAACTGCACGGGCGCGAGCGGAGGCTTGCGACCCTTGGGGTATGGGGTAATTGGCAGCCCAACGGATTCTGGCTCCGTTAGTCTAGGTTCGAGTCCTGGTACCCCAGCACGTGCGTGACCAGTGCGGATGCCTCTTCGAGGCATCCGCACTGGCTGTTCTGGAGGTCGGTTGGGAACGTATGGGGAACGAGCAAGCCCCAGGGTTCCTCTCTGAGGCGGTTGGCTATGAGATCCATCACGGAAGGTCGCGTATGGCTCAAGCGAGAGAATCAGGCCCCAGGCCTGTGTGACCGTGGTTCGCCGCACGCTGTCGGCCTCTTCGTCCCGAACTAGTGGCAGTGCTGGGCGGTCAGCCACCGGTCCCCAGCTAGCCTGTGTGCCGGTGCCCGCTTGCGCGCGGGGTCGTGCCGCGGTGATCATGCGTACGCTTGCCACTCAGCCGAGCGATGACCTACTGACCGGAAGGTCGTTTCACATGGGCCTGTCACCTGCCGCTGCCCATGTCACGTCCGTTCGCTTGCCTCGTGAGTGACCGCGAAAGACCCACCGTGCGGCCTCGTTCTGGCATGGTTGTGGCGCGCTCACGGCTCCGGAGGAGGTAGCTCGCCAGCACGCCTAGCTGCGCAGATCACGAGGCGATCCGACGTTTGGTTCACATGTGGTCCGCGTGCGGCACGGGCCTCTTCGTCCCGAAGCCAAAGTTGATACGTCATCGTCGTGGACAAAACCGCGGTCGACGTGCTCATGCTGTCCGTGTACGTCCGTGGGCGTCTGTGCGCCGCTGCCACGATCGTCATTCAGTTGGTCACTCATCCCCGGATGGCGGTTGTTGGCGGGTTGACCTCATCCTTATCAGTTCATCCGGGGGTGACCGGATGTTGTCGCGAGGGCAGGACGAGGTGGCTGTCCACGGGTGGTCGCATGAGCCTGTGTGCGGCTTGGCTGTTGTCGGATGGCATTGTCACCGTGTGGCCGTGCCTACCGCACCGGTCCAGTGACTTGCTGCTCTTGCAACTGGAGACTAAGGTCCTCATCTTGCTTGGCACAACGCCCCTAAACAGTCCAAGCCGCACTATAGAACACTGGGTTTAACGGATCGCCGACTTTGGATGGAGGTAACGAAGGAATCCTCGGCTTAGAAGGGAGGGGGACGATGAGTGAGCGAGAGGACTACTTCTGGGGCTTCATCACAGGTGTCCCCGATCGTGGGCGCCTTCAAGCCCGCCTGGTTCTTCCTGAGGGCAATCTGGTGGCTGGGGGTCTTCCTGGTGCCGTCACTCGGCGCCGGTATCATCGCTCTGGCCAAAGGAACTCGAAACCAGAGATCACGGCTGGGTTCGGCCAGTACTCCGAAGATCACCAACGCTGGCAGGACGAAGCGTCTGGCCAGTGGTATCCATGCAGTCCCGTGGATCGGGAGTACTGCCAGATCCAGGCATCTGACTGCGGCTTCTACTGGCGGAAGACCGCACTGACCAGGTTTATGAGGCGTGGGGAGCTGGTGCGCTACAGGTTCTCCGCGATCACCGAAAGCTCATGGGGGGACGATGTCTGAGTTCCTGACGGGCCAAGACTTGCTCCGCGGCAGCGGTGCACACATACCCCCTAGCCGACTCTCGGCGGCTGTTCGCTGGTTGCGCGACGGGGGTCCCACCATGCCTCGGCCAATCTCCGTACACCTAGATCTCACTTTCCGCTGCACCGCACGTTGCATGCACTGCGCGCAATGGACTTGGCGTGAGCGGCCGGAGATGAGCCTCGGCCAAATCAACGATTTGATAGAAGTATTGCGTCGCTGGAACGTCCGTTCCGTGACCGTTGGCGGCGGGAACCCCTTGCTGCACAAGCATCTCAGCCATCTCTTGCGGTTATTGCATGAATCTGGCATTTCCATCGGAATGATCACCGAGGGAGGTGTAGTACTGGAACCGGCCTTCATAACCGCCGCCGACGACTACTTGAGATGGATGAGGTTTTCCATCGACGGTGCTACGGCCGAAGTGCATGATCGAATTCGGGGCACAGCCGGCCTCTTCGATCTGACGACCGACGCAATTCGTGAATTGTGTATCCGGAAATCACGAATGAAGGTGGCAATCAACTTTGTTATCCAACGACGCAATCTACATCAGCTGGCAGAAATGGTGTCATTGTCCCGGGACCTGGGCGTAGATTCCCTGATGTTCAAGATCCCGCATGGGCATGATCCACGCGGCCGTTACGTTCCGAGCGCAGATCAATGGCTACAGGTACTGGAGTGGGCCCGACATGAGCTAGCGGCCACCACGTCAGCCAGGCCGTCCACAAACCTAGCGGTTATATCCCGCCTGCTGGACGGCGTGTTGCAGCTTGAGGACCTTGCAGCAGGACGGCCGGTACGTCAGTACTATGCCGCTCGGCGTGCTCGCTGCTTCGTTCCGTTGTTCTTCCTGGTCATCGACCCGGAAGGGAACGTCTTCCCATGCGACTACCTTCAAGCGGACACCCGGCCCGACAACGAGGGATACCACGCCATGCGCTCCGGCTTCATGGTGGGCAACATCTTCACGCACGGCGACGCGGTGCTCGATCGCCTAGGCACAGTCTTTCGCGAAAGAGTTTGCCTCCTGCCGGGTCGTGGCTATGAGGAGTGTGGCAGTTGTACCCGGTTCTTCGAGCTGAATACGTTTCTCAGCGGACTGGCGCGCGAGCCGACGCCAGGGTTGGGAAAAGACAGCGACATATCAAGTATGGACGCAATCGCGGACACCGTAGCTGAACAGTTTCTTTAGAAACTGGACCAATGACCGACGCGGAAGGGAGGCATAAATGTTGGTTAGCGAGAGTAGAGCTTTCATCAGCTACGCCCGAGA
This sequence comes from uncultured Actinomycetota bacterium, assembly GCA_963851085.1. Taxonomy (GTDB): domain Bacteria; phylum Actinomycetota; class Actinomycetes; order Streptosporangiales; family Streptosporangiaceae; genus DATFVJ01. Next base: position 183,659 of record CAWKNX010000010.1, read on the forward strand.
GGATGAGGACCTCGCGCGTGCCCTTCGGGACCGACTGAGCGAAGTTAATATACCGTCCTTCATCGACACTTCGTACCTTTCACCCGGAGATGAGTGGCGGTCTGCCACAGTCGGGGCGCTAAATCATGCCAGCGTAGTTTTAGTCATTTGCACCAAGCGCTCGGTGAACTCACAGGAAGTGACATTCGAATGGGCGTACGCGTTGGCTCTCGGCGTACCTGTCCTGCCTGTCATCTACGAGCGGGGCCTGAAGCTCCACGGTGCGCTGGAGGGGCTTGACCGACTCAACTTCGTCGACCCAGCCAACCGGCAATGGGACCGCTTGCTCTACAGGGCGGACGAGGTACGCGGCCAAGACCGGCTCACCCTCGGCAGGGTCCGGCGCCTAGGAATAGAACGAGTGCTTGCTGGACGCGCTGAAATTACAATGGGGCGAAACGTCGGGCAACTCCTCAGCCGAGTTGCGGATGAATCCGAATTGCTGGTTGTCGGACGGAGCCTGGAGAGTTGGGCTCGGCATTTTCAGGCAATACAGGATCGCATTGATCATCACCATGTACGGATCCGCGCTGCTGTCGTCGACCCGTCGCTGAAGTCGCAGGACTGGATGGTGCCCTCGGATTACGCTCAGCTTGATCTCACTGCGGCTATTGAGAAGTTTCACAGGCTGACAGAACCGCCTGCATCCTCCCGCGGCTCCTTCCAACTATTCTACCTCCCCAGTTCACCGATCTTCTCCTTCGTGCACCTGTATGACTCGAAAGGAGCATTTGGGCTCATCGAATTCGGCGCGAGCCTCACGTTCGAGGAGCGATTCGCAATCGAATTGAGGACCGGCGAGACCGACAGTCTGTTGGCGGCGGCATTTAAGGTACATGACGCCATGCTCACGTGCCGAGACCCAGTAATCTCCCTTCCTCACTCCCCAGGAGGTGGTAATGGCTAGCCATTCGAAGCAGACTACGGGGACGCCATTGGTGGCGGATGACAGAAGTACTATTTCGGTTGGCAATGCCACGCTGACCGGCCGCGAACACGGCGGCTGGTTCATCGGTCATTTCATTTCTGAGGAAGCAGGAACAAGACGTACAGATGCGTTGCAGGCCAAGTGGGGACTGCACAGGGCAGGGGAGGACCGCGTCGGCCTCAATAACCACCTAGATGAGCATAGCCTTGCCATCTTGATATCCGGAAGATTCGTAATTGAGTTCCCGACCCTGGGCGAAGAAGTCATGCTCTCCCAGCCGGGCGATTATGTCCTGTACGGTCCAGGCTTCCCCCACAGCTGGCGGGCTGTGGAGGACTCGACAGTGTTGACGGTAAGGTGGCCCGCCACCGACTCGCAATGAGAAAGGGGCATTTCACCCGCCTGCTCCTGCAATGCCGACTGCTGGGCCAATGGCTCTGGCCAGAGTCGGCGCCGTGATCTCCAAGCTCCCCGGCCACTCTTCCCGGGTGGTCACCGCCCGCAAGGGACTGCTCTCTCTTTCCCCGTCCTCCTGATAGGTGCCGGGTCTTTCCGGGGAAGGTCACTGCTCAAGGGTGGCGCGTAGCGCCATCGCCGTGGCGACGCGAGGGTAGCGAGCGCCCTAATGGGAGGAACCGGGGCTGCGACAGACGCAGACTCGGTATCCCAGCCGCCGACCGGTGGGCACTCGCGAAGGCGCCCAGGCCCGTGAGGCCTGAGTCAAGATAGTGCCCCGGCCGGTGGGCGGGGACGGGCACCGCTGATGGGATGTCGTATGCCGGTCCCGTTGCTCCGGAGGTGGCTAGGGACTGGACCGACGACGGCGGCCGTCGAGACGTTCGGGAGATGCCCAAGCACCGCGCCAAGGGAGAAACCCGCGGACCGATTCCCGTCGCGCCGCAACAGGTAAAGCTCTTCCGTGCTCGCCTCGATGAGTATGGCACCGGGGACGACGGCCGCGTGTTCCGCGGACTGCGCTCGGAGGTTGTGTCAGGTGAGACCTTGCGGAAGGTGTGGGCGAGAGCGCGAGGGCAAGCACTGACCGAGAAGGAGCGCGAGTCCCCGTTGGCCAAGCGGCCGTACGACCTCAGGCATACGTGCCTATCCACGTTGCTCAACGCGGGCGTAGCGCCCAAGCAGGTGGCCGAATGGGCAGGACACAGCGTGGAAGTCTTGCTCCGGACATACGCCGAGTGCTTGGTCGGTCATACCCACGTAGCCCGACGGGCCTCGCCGAAGCTTCGAGGCCAGCGCCGGCGGGCGGAATGTGGATCTGCTTCGCGGACGGGGCCGGGTGGATGTCGTGGCGGGCACGCGCCTCTCGCGCGCCACGGCAGCTATCGGGTCGACGTTGCCTGGTGCGGTGCCGTGATGTTCGCGCACAACTGGGCGGACCTGCCTGTGGCCAAACGGGAAGCCTCCCGGTTAACCTCCTGCCCCTGCTGTGGCGGAACGGCACTGCCCCAGCGCCGTTGCCCGGAGCGGTGTCCGATTCGGCCGCCTGGCAGGAACCCGCTATGCTGGCCTAGCCGTTACGTCCCCCGGCATTGCCAGGCGGTGTGGCGTGACGCGCTCAGGTACGGCAGTCTGGCCCCGTCGTCTAGCGGCCTAGGACGCCGCCCTCTCAAGGCGGTAGCGCCGGTTCAAATCCGGTCGGGGCTACTCGTGTAGTAGCAGCTCAAGGGCCTGACCGGCAGGCATCGCGGTCAGGCCCTTGATCATTTGGCCGCATGGTGACCGCAGGACTGGCCGGCGCTGAACGGCCGAGCACGCCACGGGTCGGTACGGGGTGGCATCCTGATGCTCAACTAGCTTCACCTACTCCGCGCTGGCTGTACCGCCGCGCGCCGCCCGGTGCGAGCTGTCCGGTCCCGGTGGAACTGGGGCAGACCTTCTGATCTGAGGCATCCGGTGCTTCGTCCGCTTGACCTAATGCATGGCCGCACAAGGCAGTCGGCTAACGGCAGCTTGTATGAAGCAGCAGCGTCGCCGTAGGCGGCGGGCGGTACTCAGGATGCCTCATGATCAACGGGACGAGGCGCATCAATGGCGGTCCCGCTCAATCTGAGTCGTTGCCGGACCGAGGGAAGACAAGATCCTGTCCCGGGCGACGGCAAGATTGCCGCCCGAGCGGCCCGGCCAGGCGCTGCACCGGCGCCAGCACGCGGTGGCTTGACCCGGGCGCGCCCGATGCGCCCCGCCCGCCGGTCTTTCCGCGGTTATCGACTGACAGGCGGGTATCGACTGACAGGCAGCGACCCGCCCCAACGGGTCTGTCACGCCCCCTCGGGGAGGCCCTCGGGTCGGGTGGCGGCCGGTGGGTAGCGGAGGTGACCGCGCAGCGCGCCGAGGGCGGCGCCGATGAGCGGCACGATCAGCAACGCGATGGCCCCGTCGCCGGCCCCGTTGACGCTCTCCTCGAAGTAGTACTCGTGGCGCAGGTTGGCCGGGATGACGATGGTGCTCGGCTCGCAGGTGGGGCAGATGCCATCGCCGGCGGCTTGGTGCGGCCCGGTGACGTGGTGCGGCGATAGCGCGATCGTCAGGGTGGTGAACAGCGCCACCAGGATGGCCGCGGTGGCCATGGCGCCGGCGGTGGCCAGCAGGGCCTGCCGGGCCGGGCTGAGGATGGCAGGCCGGCTGTCGCGGTCGGCCAGGCGGGTGGCCGCGGCGTGCACGGCCGCGGGGACGGCCAGCGCGGCCAGGACGAAGCAGGCGAGCACCAGGTAGTCCGCGACGACGACAGGTCCGCCGTGCAGGGAGTGAGCGGCTGTCTCGGCCGTGTCGTTGATGCCGAAGGGTGCCAGCGGGTAGAGCACCCCGGCGGTCAGTGCTCCGATGCCCAGCGCAAGAGGCAGGACCCGGCGGGTGAACTGGGCGCGGCGGGAGGTCAGGATGAGCAGTCCGGCCACGTAGCCGGCGAGGATCAGCAGGAACGCCACGTCCATCGCCCAGATGGGCGGGATGACGGGGAAGTACCTGCCGAGTTGGCTGCCGATGCGCTGCTGGACGGCGGTGGCGGCGATCAGCGCGAGCACCACCGCGTACCCACCCACCCGGACCAGTCGAGGCGCCCAGCCCGGGCGTACCGGCCCGACGTAACGGCGTACCAGTAGCGGCAGCCCGGCCAGCAGGACCAGGGTGCCCACCACGTACATCCGGTTGACCGGGGTGGCGGAGTTCGTCGAGGCGCCCGGCCAGGCGATCCACACCAGCCCCACCGCCCCGGCCGCGAAGGCCAGTGCCTGGATGATCCGGTTCATGAGTACCTCCCGTGTCACGAGCCACAGCCCGCCGCCCAGCCAGGCCAGCCGGGCCGAGGGGGTGGGCTGGTCGTCGGTCTCGGCCAGCAGGGCGTGCACCCAGTCGCGGCGGTGTTCGCCCAGCAGCCCGGCCAGGCATCGAAGCAGCCCGGCCAGCATCCGCGTCAACCTGTCCATCACGCGCCCTCCGTCGCCAGCCGCCGTCGGGCCGCGGGTCGCCGCTTGGGTGCGGCCTGGGCCAGCGCCGTGCGGGCGGCGACCAGACCGCCTGCGGTCAGCCGGTACAGGTGCCGGCGCGGGCGTCCGGCCGGTTGCTCGTCCTCCCACCGCGCCTCGATCAGGCGCCGCCCGGCCAACCGGATCAGGATCGGATACAACGTGCCTGACGCCAGGCCGGTCTGTTTGGCGAGCAGGTACCCGTGCAGCCACGCGGTAGGGTCCGCCTCCAGCGCGGCCAGCAGGGACAACGTCTGGGCGGAGAACCTCGGACGATCAGCCACGACACAGCACTCTACTTAGGTAGACCGATGGTGTCCATCATACGGTGAGTCCCTCCAGCGACTCGGCCAAGATCCATCGAATCCGCAGGGTAGGTCTGACCAGATTCGAGCCGCAGTGGCCAGACCTACCCTGCGGGCCGGATCATTCGATTCCGAAAAGTACCCCTGAACAACTCGCGCGCCGGCCGTCCGGATCTACCTTTCGGACAGCAGGTCGCAGCCTTGATCATCCGCAATCTTCACGTGAACAGGACACAAGGGTTGAGTTCGGCTGCGGCGAGGGTGATGGCATCGGGGTAGATCGCTGCGTGGATGTAGGCGTCGTGGTCGGTGGGGGTGCCGTAGCGGTGGTTGGTGGTTTGCAGTGTGAGGAGCCGGTGCCTCCAGTGGAGCGGGATGGCTGCTGGTGACGTTGGCCAGGGAGGGATCGATTTGGCTGCGGCTTGGTAGGTGAGCAGCAGTTGGTGGGGCGTTGTCCGCCGTCTTTGAGGACGTCCCTGTGAGGGCTGGTTTCCGTCACTGACGGTGTAGATCGCCGCGGAGAACCGCCAATTGCTCATCGGCTCGCCGGCCTTAGCGAAAGGAGGACGGTGAGTTTGCGAGGAGTTCGTCGAAGAAGGCGGCGATGTCGCGGGCGAGCAGTTCGGGTTCTTCGACCGGGGCGAAGTGGCCGCCGCGGGGCATGGGCGTCCACCGGCGGATGTTGTACAGACGCTCGGCCCATTCGCGGGGAGGGTTGCCCTCGTCGATGTGCTGGTGAGCGAAGACAGCGACCGCGGTCGGCACCGTCACGATGTCGGCCGGCCCGAGCTCCGCTGCGAGCCACCGGTTGTCGGCATAGTCCCGCATCGAGGACGTGATGGTCTGGGTGGCCCAGTACAAGGTCACGACGGTGAGCAGGAAATCACGGGAGAAGGTGGCGTCGAGGTCACCGCCGGAGTCTGCCCACGCCCGCCACTTCTCCAGCACCCAGGCAGCTAGGCCCGCCGGCGAGTCGTTGAGCCCATAGCTGACCGTCTGCGGCCTGGTCGACTGGATCGCGCCGTAGCCGCGGTCGTCTTGGCGCCAGCGCTCGTATTGCGCCAGGAACGAGCGTTCCGCCGCCGACAACGGCCGCGACCCCGGTCCGGTGTAGGGCGCGAGGTCCAGGTTGTGCAGGTGAATGCCCAGCATGGGTGCCGGGTCGTCCAGTGCCATGAACGTTGTGACGGCGGACCCGAAGTCGCCGCCCTGCGCCCCGTACTGTCGGTAGCCGAGGCCGCGCATCAGGCGGTGCCACAGCCCGGCCGTGTACCGGCTGCTCACCCCGGTCCGGGCCGGCCGCTGCGAGAACCCGTAGCCCGGCAGCGACGGGACGACCAGGTCAAATCCGGGTCCGCCGATGCCATGCGCGGCGGGGTCGGCCAGAAACGGCACCACTGGCAGGTAGTCGGCGAAGCAACTCGGCCAGCCATGGGTCAAGATCAGTGGGATTCCGCGGCCGCTGCGGGCCCGCTCGTGGACGAAATGGACCCATGTGCCGTCGATCTCGGCCCGGAAGTGATTAAAACTGTTGAGCCAGCGCTCCTGCGAGCGCCAATCGAAGCCGGCCGTCCAGTACGCCAGCAGATCCTGCAGGTAACCGAGGTCGGTGCCCTGCGCCCAAGGGGCACCAGGTGCCGGCCCGGGCCACCGTGTGTTCCGGATGCGGGCGCGCAGGTCGGCGAGCACCTCATCACTCACCCTGACGGTGAACGGCTCGGCCCGGAGGGTTGCCACCGCATAAGCCTCTCACCGGCTGCCGGCCTCCCGGCACAATCGGGCATTCACGAGTAATGATCCCGGATTTTCCGACTGCCTTAAACATCCGACGCCGTCGATTTCACCGGAGGCGGCGGCAGTCAGTGGATCCATGTATGTCCAGCCAGGCGCCCCGCGGGCAGCGCTGAGGGAACTGTTCCGGCTTTGCGGGACTTCCGGCCCTAGGCATGCATGTATGCCAGCGGTACCCGGTCGGGAAACAGGAAGTAAGGAGGTGGCGTCATGACTCAGGCGCACCTCATCGAACGGTTGAGCGCGCAGGACCTTGCCGCCCTGTGGTGGGACAGTTACGGCTGGCCGGGCGACATCGGGGCGCTGGCCGTGGTCGATGGAGCCGGGTTGGTGGGCCGGGATGGCCGGTTCCGGATCGAGGTTGTCCACCGGGCGATCGGGCCGCGCCTGCAGCTGCTGCCCCGCTTCCGGCAGCTGCTGTACCGGCCGCCGCGGGGGCTGGGCTGGCCGCTATGGGCCGATGCTGCATCGTTTGAGCTCGCCGACCATATCCGGGTCTTCCCGCTGCCCCCGCCGGGGGACCACGCCCAGCTTCTGCTGGCGTGTGAGGAGTTGCGCCGCCGGCGGCTGGATCCCGCACGCCCACTATGGGAGATGTGGTTCCTGCCCGGCCTGCCGCAGGGGCAGGTCGGCCTGTTCTTGCGGATGCATCACGAGATGGCCGATGGGATGGCCGGCGTGGCGGCCTTCGGCGCGCTTTTCGACCTCGCCGCCGCCGCGGCCGGGCCAGCCGCGCAGCCCTGGACGCCGGCGCCGATCCCCTCGGCAGGCGAGCTCCTGTCCGACAATGTGCGCCGACGCGCCCACGGGCTCGGCCACGTGCTGACCAGCCTGGCCGAACCGATCGAGACGCTACGGCGGGCGCAGCGCACCTGGCCGGCGTGGCGGGAGACCTTCGCCGAGCAGCGCGCCCCCCGGACCAGCCTCAACCGCCCGATCGGCCCGGACCGAAGGCTGGCTGTCATCCCTGGCCGCCTCGACGTCGCCAAAAACACCGCCCACGCAGCCGGCGCCACGGCCAACGACGTCGTCCTCGCCGCCATCGCCGGCGGCCTTCGCGACCCAGCCCGCACCGGACCAGCCGTGCGGGGTGGCCGCGGATCTTCACGATGCGGGCGTGCGCGCGTTGTGGTGGGGCGCAGGCGTCGGTGGTCTCCACCAGCATCGCCGAGGGATCACGGGCGGCCAGGCTGAGAACGGTGCTCGCCAGGCACGAACCCAGGCGGATCAGTGTCCGGGTGATGGTGAACGTGTGTGGAGAGACGGCAACCAGGCTGAATGTGTGCCGGGCGCCGCACTGGAGCACGGCGGCCAGCCTGGTCTCTACGCCGGGGGTCGATCACGCGAGGTGGGGGTCCTGCGATCCGGGCATGGCCTATGACGAGCTGCTGGCCGGGCGGGTCCGCGACTGTCTTCGGGAGGTCGCCGGGGTAGAAATGAACCATGGCTGACGCCGCCTTCATCGCCGGGAAGTCCGTTCTGGTTACCGGAGGCACCGGTGGCATCGGCAGGGCCACCGCCGTCGGGCTCGCCGCGCTGGGCGCCCGGGTCGGCATCACCGGCCGTGATCAGGCCCGCGCCGAGGCGGCCGCGGTCGGCGTCCGCGCCGCACCGGGCAGCCCAGCCGTGGATGTCTTTGCCGCGGACATGTCAGTTCAAGCTGGGGTGCGCCGTCTGGCCGCGCAGGTGCTTGACACCTACCCGCGCCTGGACGTGCTGGTCAACAACGTCGGCGGGTTCTGGGCTCACCGGCACGTCACCGCCGACGGCCTGGAGCACACCTTCGCGCTCAACCACCTCGCGCCGTTCCTGCTGACCAACCTGCTGCTGGACCGCCTCACCGCGAGCGCACCCGCCCGGATCGTCACCGTATCTTCCGGCGCCCACGCCAGGGGCTTCCTTGACTTCGACGATCTGCAGGGCGAGCGGAACTACTCCGGGCAGCGCGCCTACAGCCAGTCGAAGCTGGCCAACGTGATGTTCACCTACGAGCTGGCCCGCCGCCTGGAAGGCACTGGCGTGACCGCCACGGTGTGCCACCCCGGCGTGGTACGCACCAGCTTCGGCGCCGAAGACCAGGCGGCGTACGTCGCCGTCATGATCCGCGTGGCGCGCCCGTTCATGAAGACCCCGGCGCGGGGCGCGGTTACCCCGATCTACCTCGCCTCCTCCCCCGCGGTCGAGGGCATCACCGGCCGCTACTACGGCAACCGCAAACCCACGACCTCCAGCAAGGCCTCCCACGACACCACAGCCGCCGCCCGGCTGTGGCAGGCCAGCGCCGGCCTGACAGCAACCGCATAGCGAGCGAGGGCTCGACGCGGTCGTTTGGGTGTACATACAGGCTCCTGTCCGGGTGAATGCTGCGGGCTGGTGTACGCCGACCCGTCTGCCCCAGGTTCCACCTGGAGACTGCGCCCACCGGGGGACGCACCGCGCGGGGTTCGGCCATCGGGAAGCCTCCAGCGGCCCTGGCGTGCTGGCGGCTCGGGCCGCTCAGTTCCCTGTTGCGCCTCGACCGGATTAGTGATCTTCCGGCCCCATGGCGGCTGGCTAAACTCCGCCTATGAAGGCAGCGGTCCAGACCAGGTACGGCCCGCCCGATGTGGTTCTGATCTCAGAGGTGGAGAAGCCGGCTACCGGGGACAATGGGGTGCTCGTCAAGGTTTACGCGACGACGGTGAATCGGACGGACTGTGCCTGCCGGGCTGCCAAGCCCTTCTTCATGAGATTCTTCACCGGGCTTATCAGGCCACGGGTGACCATCCTGGGGAATGAGTTTGCGGGAGTGGTCGAGGCGGTCGGCAATGGCGTCACGTCTTTCAAGGTCGGCGACAAGGTGTTCGGATACAACGAGGGCCCGTTCGGTGCTCATGCCGAGTACCTGTCGGTTCCCGAGGACGGTTCGCTCGCGACCATGCCGGCGAACGTGACCTATCAGGAGGCCGCTCCGAGTACCGAGGGTTCGCACTATGCCCTCGCGCACATCAGGGCGGCAAAGATCCACAGCGGGCAGGACGTCCTCGTCTATGGCGCAACCGGTGCTATCGGCTCGGCGGCGGTCCAGCTGCTGAAGAGTCTCGGTGCCAATGTGACCGCGGTCTGCGACACGGGCCACGTGGAGCTGGTCAGGGGCCTGGGCGCCGACAGAGTCATCGACTACACAGCCGGGGATTTCACCACGGACGAGCAGAAATACGACGTGGTCCTCGACTCGGTTGGCAAGAGCTCCTTCAGCCAATGCAAACGGCTTCTGAAACCGGACGGAATCTACATCTCGTCGGAGCTGGGCCCGCTGGCCCAGAATCCGTTCCTGGCGCTCATCGCCCCGCTACATGGCGGCAAGAAGGTCATGTTCCCCATTCCGAAGCATGACCAGTTGATGGTGCGGTACGTCAAGGAACTGATCGAGTCCGGGCAGTTCAAGCCGGTCATCGACAGAACGTATCCGCTGGACCAGATCGTCGAGGCCTACAGGTACGTCGAGACAGGCCAGAAAACCGGCAATGTCGTCATCAGCCTCGAGCGTTCCCACTAACGCATGTCCTTCGGCGGCAGACCCCGACTCGGCTGTCTCCCACGGAGCTCCGAGCTGCCCAACCACGTCGGTACTCCTCACCCGGCGGCGGCGCGAACGTGAGGCGGCCGCCCGGGCGGCACGTGCAGCTCAACTGACCCGCGCTGAGCAATGGCGACCGCCGGACACCGGGGACCAGGAGCAGCGGCGTGCCGGGGCCGGATGGACGGAGACCATCGGCAAGGCCCACGTGGCGGCCGTGTCGTTGTGGTCCGGCGGCCTGGATGATCCGGCTTTCCGGGATGAGGATGCCGGCTCTGAGGCTACGGTCGTGGCGCTGCGGTGGCTTATCGCCCCGCCCGACGCATCCGCCGCGCGGCTGGATGGCTGGCGGCCGATCGGCTCGGGAGATCTCACGGCGGCTGCGTGGGGTCCGGCAGTGCCTGAAAGACATCGATAACGCGCACGGCGGCGGCGCGGCGCTGCCGATGGCGATGTCGTATGTGCGCCGTGAGATACCGCGGCTGCTGGATGGGCGTTACGACGATGCGACGGGGCGTGGCTTGTTCGAGGTGGTGGCCGAGCTCCAGCACGATGTGGGGTGGATGGCCTACGACGCCGGTCAGCAGGAGCTAGCGGCGTCGTATTTCGCGCATGCGCTTCGTTTCGCTCATGCGGCGGGGAACCGGCTGCTCGGCGGGCGGATCCTGGCGGCGATGAGCCATCAGGCCATCTACCTCGGGCACATTGCGCAGGCGGTCGATCTGGCCCGGGCCGCGCGGGCCGGGACCGCGCGGCTGGCGACACCGCACGCGGTGGCGATGCTCGCGGCGATGGAGGCGTGCGCGCACGCGGCGGCCGGTGACGCCCGGCTGTGCCAGGAGGCGCTGGGTGATGCCGAGAACGCCCTGACCGGCGATCCTGGCGGTGGGCCGGAGGGCCCGGAGCCGGAATGGCTTGATTTCGATGAGGGCGGCTACTGGGGTCACGCGGCGCGTGCCTACCGGGACCTGGGCGACCCGCAGAAGGCCGGGCAGTACGCGGGCAGGTCACTGGCCCTGTGCCGGACCGGCCATAGCCGCACCCGCGCCCAGCGAAGCGCCATCCAGGCAACCGCTCAGCTGCGGATGGGTGACGTCGACGCGGCCGCCGCTGTGGGGGAAACCATCGTCCAGGAAGCCTGGGACCTGCACTCCGGGCACGTGTTCGCAGAAGTATCGGCGCTCGCGCGGGCGATCGCGGCTGTCAGGACACCGGCGGCGGGCGGGTTCCTGGCGCAGGCACGCGAGCTGCTGGTCGCGCGAGCGCCCGGAACCGCCGCAGCGGGGATCTAGCCGGTTACGACGACCTGGAACGCCTCGGCCAAGTGGCCGTCCGGCAGACCGGCTGCCACCGTGTTCGCGGCGATCCGCTCGCGCAGCCGTTCGGGAAGGGTTTCGGGGTCTTTGATCTGGCTCGTGTGGGCCCGCACCGCCGCGATCTTGCGGTCGAAGGCGGAGGTCACGTCGACATGGTGGCTGGTCTCGCGGGCCGGGCTGTTGAGCAGCCACGCCTCGGCCACGGTCCAGGCGCTGAGGCCTTCGCCGGCGAGATGGGGCAGCGCGAACGGGTTGCCGGCGTCGGGGTAGATGGCGGTCAGCGCGGCGGCGCCGGTGGCGAGGTGGTCGGGGTGGCAGCTGCGGAACCGCTGCCAGTTCCATTCCGGGCTCCAGGTCAGCACCCGCTGGGGGCGGACCTGGCGGATGATCCGGACGAGGGTCTCGTGCAGGTCGCGGCTGGCTGGGCGCAGGCCGCCCTCGCCGAGGCCGAGGAATCGGATGTCGCTGACGCCGAGAATGGCCGCGGCGTCGTGCTGCTCGGCGCGGCGGATGTTGGGGATGTCGGCGCGGGGAATGGCCGGGTCGAAGCCGCCGGCGTTGCCGTCGGTGAGGACGCAGTAGGTGACCTCGATGCCCGCATCGCTCCAGTGGGCGATGGTGCCGCCGGCCCAGGACTCGGCGTCGTCGGGGTGGGCGACGATGACCAGCGCCCGCTCAACATCCCGGTCCGGCAACACTGCCACGGCTCACCCCCTTTCCACATCTGTTCTCCCGGTTGCGGTCTGACCTTATTCGCGCGCGTTGACACGTTCCGCCAGCCGCCGCGCCGGGCGTCGCGGTACGGCGGTTACCCACGCCAGCTGCTGCCCGGAGCGGTTGCGTCAGCAGATTGTCGCAAACGGCGGCCAGCGCCGCCCGGCAGGCCAGCCAGCGTCTTGGGTTGAGCACATGCGAGCCAGCAACCGCGGTAACGGAGCCCCGGCAGCGCTGCCGCGCGATCAGCCCCGTCTCTGGCAGGAGTCACGGTGGCCTCGCCGACCGAGGCGTTGACGGCGGCACGCCGGCATCATGACCGGTCAGGAACCGCGCGCTCCTGCAGGCGCCGCATCGCCGCCAGGCGCGGGCCCACCGCCCGGCTCAGGCGGAACCGGAACAATGCTGAGCGCGCTGATCGGCAAGCTCGGCGAACTGGCCGCCACCGCCGGGCAGGGCAAGCTGCTGACCCAACTCCACCGCATCACCGTCCTGCGGTTGCTGCGCCGGGCCGAATGTGCGCTTACCATCCGCGACGCCGCTGTCGGCAGCGGGCTGCGCATCTACACGGCAGAGGCCGCGCTGGAGTTCTTGCGCGAAAACGGGTTCGCGCTGCGGGATACCGCCACCCCGGCATGGAAGTATCGTGCAGCCCCTCAAACCCGCGCCTCGCTCCGGGTGGCCCGCCGGCGGACCCGGCAGGCCAGGCGCCGGGCGCGGCGGACAGCCCGCTGCGCGGACCCGGCGATCCGCCCCCCTGCCCGGGCCCGGGCGGCGACGCAGGCGCCGCTGACTGAGAAGAGGCTTCGCTGCCGTCATCGGTGACGCCGAGAGCGTGGTCACGCTTCGTAAGCGTCGGTGCGGTCTGGCGCGCACACGTAGCCGCCGTTCGGTACGTCTGCCTGGTTATCTGCAGGGTGGTCCTGGCCACGCCCGAACGGGGTAATCTGCGCGGGCATCCTGGTAGCTGTTCTGGTCAAGGAGCCGGGCGAGGCGACGCCGATGATACCCGTGCCTCTAACGGCGGCGGGCTCACCAGGCACAGATCGCGGCCATGTCCTGCGGGCCTGTCAGTCGCCGTAGGCTGAGGTGATGTTCACAGCAGTCGTGGCCGGTAAATGTCGGAGCGGTGCTAGATGGCCATGACGTCGACTCTGCGGCGCTGATCGTCGATGCGGTAATCATCCGGTAGTCGCTGCGGCGGTGCTGTGCAGTCTCTCCAGCCCGAGCCTGAGCGGCTTGCCGATCCGGTGCGGGCTGGCCGCCAGGGACCCGTACAGGAACTCCACCACCGCCGCGGCGACCTTCTCCGGCAGCCGGCCTAGCGTGCCGGCTGGCGGGGCTGTCTACGCAATCGCGTGGCCGTCCTCGCCCACCGGCCGGGGATCAGGCGCAGCGCTTGGTCCTTGCTCAGTACCGGCGCGTCTGCGACAGCGAGCTCGGCCAGGGCCTCGCGGATGTCGCCTGGGGCCGAACGGCCCGGCCAAGCGGGACCTCGGGCCGCAGCGCCCGCTGACGCCACAAGACAAGGCTGAAGAAACGAAACAGCCCCCGAATGGCGGAGGTGAATATATATGACAACCGGGAGGGGCCCGGCGAACAGTCGGGACGCGCTGCGGGCCTTGCCCAACCGCGAGTCCCCAGTCCCCGAGTTCGCTGCCCACGAGCGCGCCCTGCGGACGCTCAGCCCAGCCGAGTGCTTCGACCTGCTGGAACCGGGCGGCATCGGCCGCGTCGGGTTCACATCCGGAGACGGGATCATGATGCTGCCGGTCAACTTCGCCGTAACGGGAAAGACCATTGTCTTCCGCACCGCACCGGACACGCTGCTGGCTCTGTACGCTAATGCCCAGGTCAGCTTCGAAGTCGACCGCCTCGACGAAGCGCTCCATGAAGGCTGGAGCGTCCTAGTGCATGGTCACGCGCACAAGGTCACTGATGAGCGTGAAGTGAAGCACCTTGAGGACAAGACGCACCTCGAGCCGTGGGCAGCCGGCGCCCGCGACGTGTACGTGCGCATCGCGCCGATCCGGATCAGCGGGCGACGCATCCAGCCAAGCTGGGCCAGCCCCCTGGCGCCAGGCACGGAACCTTAGGCCGTCTGCCTTGAACCAGCTGCGCCCTGCTAGCGGGTAACCGCAGCCGCCACCCCTGATTGCGTCGGCGGCCCCGGTACTCCAAGCCCCTGGTCGGATGGCCCCGGGGGAGTCACACCCCTGTAGTGGGGGTACTGTCGGCACTCGCGGGTTCCAGGCTTGTGCTGCCTCGGCAAGGTCGGCGCGACTGATGTCCAGCGGCAAGAAATACCCGGCGGCCTGCCAGTCGCGGGTATCACGCGGCAGCCAGCCCGGCAGTGACTCATCGGAGGATGCTGCTGGCCCGCACCGCCACCCTGCTCCTGCGGGCCAGGACGCTGCCCAGCGGCACGCCGAGCACCCGGCGCGCCGGGAGCCCGACCGCGGGCCTCCTCGCCCGCCGACCGCTGAGTCCGCCACTGGAGGGAGCTGCCATGCTCGCCCACGACATCGCCGGCTGGCTGGGCATCCCGGCCGGGTCGTGATCGCCGTCATGGTCATGCGCAGGAAGGGAATGGCGCTGCGTGCCCGGCGCAAGCAGGCCCGTGTCGACCGTCGGCCAGCGCCCGGCCAGAGTCCACACCGCCGTGACCAGGCATCGTGCTGATCTCCAGGGTTCCAGGTAAGACCAGCGGCGCTGCGACCAAGCCCGCCTGTGTGAGCCCCGCGGACGCAGCCGCCCGCGACGATGGGGAGCATGTCTCGCCCAACTCGGTGTGCGACAGCTGACACGCAGCCGCCCGCGACGATGGGGAGCATGTCTCGCCCAACTCGGTGTGCCGGACACCGGGGGGTTCCATAGCGGGCGCCGGAATGAGTGATACAGGCGCGGCCGGCGATCACGGCACTAGGCGGGTCGCCGGCACATAGTCGTACGCATCCCGCCCCGCGCGCGGCACAGGAGTCAGGCGCGCTACGCAACGTGGTCAGCGGTCATGTTGGCGACGCTCAAATAGCCGCCTAATTGGGCGGCGACAGCGCTCGCTGTGCTCTCTCTGGACGCCCTCAATGGCCGAATCTGACAGCTTCAACATTGGCGTTCCTGCCGTCGTTATGGCGCGCGGAGGACCGGCCGGGAGTACCAGCCGCTCGATCTGTCAGCCGGGCGGCACGTGAGGTTTGTCATGGGCGGCCCGGGCGGATGTCATCGGGACTGGTGATGGCGGGCACGGGCGGGCGCGCTGGTCCGCCGCGATGCTGGTTGGCATGGACGACAGCGGCATTATCACGGTCAGGGATCTACGGCGCCGCTACGGCGGCCAGGGTGGGCGCGGCTTCGATGCGGTCGGGGGGGTCACCTTCTCGGTCCGCCGCGGGGAGCTCTTCGCGCTGCTGGGCACCAACGGGGCCGGGAAGACCTCCACGATGGAGGTGCTGGAGGGACTGGCGCCCCCTGCCGAGGGCACCGTGCGAGTGCTAGGCGCCGATCCCTACCGCGAGCGAGCCCGGATCCGGCGCCGGATGGGGATCATGCTCCAGGAGGGCGGGTTCCCCGCGGACCTGACGGTCGCGGAGACGGGTCGTATGTGGGCTGGGACACTGACCGCGCCCCGACCGGTTGCCGAGGCGCTGGAACTGGTCGGCCTCAGCCACCGCGGCGGTGTCGTTATCAGATCGCTTTCTGGAGGCGAACGACGCCGCCTGGATCTTGCGATGGCGATTCTCGGCCGCCCTGAAGTGCTGTTTCTGGACGAGCCCACCACCGGGCTGGATCCGGAAAGCCGCCGCCGCACGTGGCTGCTGATCCGCGAGCTGCTGGGATCGGGTATCACCGTCCTGCTGACCACCCACTACCTGGAAGAGGCGGAGGATCTGGCGGATCGCCTGGCGATCATGCACGAGGGCCAGATCGTGCGCATGGGTACCCCCGCGGAGGTCGCGGCCTCGCAGCCGGCCCGTATTTCCTTCGAGCTCCCCGAGGGCTCGCGCGAGCCGGTTCCCGAGCTGGCGGGGACGCGGGCCAGCGTCACCGGCCGAAGCGTGCGGCTGCAGACCCCGGACCTCCAGCGGACGCTGACCGCACTGCTGCAGTGGGCGAACTCCCGCGATCTGGTGCTGGGCGGCCTGGACGCCCGCTCGACCTCGCTGGAGGAGGCCTTCCACGCCGTGGCGACCTCCAGCAGCGAGCCAGCCAACGTGCCCAACGACGGACAGGAAGTGGCGGCATGAACGCCGCAATCATGACAGTAAGCAGTTCGACCACGAACAGTTCTAGGCAGTCGGTGCGCCGGTTCGCGGCCCTGGCCTGGGCGGAGGGGGTGCTGCTGCGGCGCAATCGCATCGCGCTGCTGACCGGCGTCGCCCTTCCTGCCGCCCTGGTCGTCTGGCTCAAGTCCTCCGGCCTTGACGCTGGCGGGCCCCGGGGCATGGCGGCGGCAATGCTGGTGACGTGGCTGGCGGCGTTCGCGCTGCTTGCTGCCGTGTATTACAACCTGGTGACAGCGATGGTGGCCCGCCGTGAAGAGCTGGTGTTTAAGCGGCTGCGCTCCGGCGAGATCACCGACGCCGAGATCCTGGCAGGGACGGCCGCGCCCGCCGTCGCGATCGCGTGGGTCCAGGTCGCGGTGGCCGCCGTGGCCGCGGGCGCCGCGTCTGGCATGGACCTGCGGGCTAATGCTCTGCTCGTGCTCGCCGCTGTGCTCCTGGGGACAACGGTGTTCGTGCTGCTGGCCGCGGTTACCACGGCGGTGACCCGGACGGTGGAATTGGCGCAGGTCACGACGCTGCCGGTGCTGATGCTCTCATTGGTGTTCAGCGGCATGCTGTTCCCGCTGGCCACGCTGACCGAGCCGCTGCGGTCGGTCGGCCAGGCACTGCCGCTGACGCCGGTCGTGGAACTGATGCGGCTCGGCCTGACCGCAACGGCAGCCGACGGCCATCACCTCGGCCTGGCCGCGACGTTCGGCGCGGCAGTCATCCCGGTTCTCGTGCTCGCGGCCTGGATCGCGGCGGGCACCTGGGCCGCGCGGCGCTGGTTCCGCTGGGAACCGCGGCATTGAGCGGGACGTGACAGGCTGATGACGTGATGTCGATATGGCGGCGCTGGAATGATCGGAGCAGTCCCGAGCGATTCGACTTCTTTATCCGGGTCAGCCTGTACGCGACGCTGTTAGTTTTCGAGCCCTTCGCGGTGCTAAGTCTCGCCGGGGGACAGCAGCAGGTCCGGGTGCCTGGCCTGGCCGTATTCCTGCTGCTGTGCGTGGCGCAGGTGGCCGTATGCATCGCGCTGCTGCACGTCGGCCTGTCTTATTACCTGGGCAGGGGGCCCCGGCCGAAGAGGTGGCTGGTCGCCACGGCCATCGCGCTTACCGCGGCTGGCTTGCCTTCGGCAGCCGCGGCGTTCCCGGCCTTCACCCGCCCCTCGGTGAGCGCGTTCCCGGTGAGCATGCTCGTGGCCATACTCTTCGGCGGCGCGCTGACGATGGCGCTCGCGCCGCTGCTGCGCCCGCCCGCGCTGCTCGCCCTGATCCTCGCGGGCGCGGCCGTGGCCAGCGGCTTGTCCGCCAGCATCGGGGGAGCCGGCGTCGGGGCCCACGGACAGGCGCTGGTCGGGTCATTCTTGATCTATGTCCTCTTCGTCGGCGGCGTCGCCGCGGTCACCGGCCGTGCATCGGCGTGGACGCTGCGGATCATGTGGGAACTCGACAGCTCCCGGACCGCGCACGCACGCCTGTCAGTCGCCGAGGAACGGCTGCGCTTCGCCCGCGACCTGCATGACGTGCTCGGCCGGAACCTTTCCCTGATCGCGGTGCAGAGTGAGCTCGCCGCGCAGCTGGCGCGTGACTGCGGCGAGGACGCCGCAGAGAGCATGCTCGAGGTGCGCCGGATTGCCCACGAGTCGCTGCGCGAGATGCGAGCGGTCGTCCGCGGCTACCGCACCGCCGACCTCGGCTCCGAGCTGGCCGGCGCCCAGGCGGTGCTGCGGTCGGCCGGGGCGAGCTGCCGCGTCATCGGCGACGCGGCGGGCCTTTCCCCCGACGTGCAGGAAGCCCTGGGCTGGGTAGTGCGCGAGGGCACCACCAACGTCATCCGCCACAGCGACGCCACCGCCTGCACGATCGAGCTCTACGTCGTGGACTCGCCGGGCACTGCCCGCACGGTGACGCTCAGCATGGAAAACGATCGCGCGCGCACGACGGGAGCCGACGCCAGGGCCGGCGGCAGCGGCCTGCGCGGGCTCGGCGAGCGGCTGTCCAGCCTGGGGGGCACCATCACCACCCAGCAACCGAGCGGCGGTCACTTCCGGCTGGAAGCCAGTCTGCCCGCCTGCGCTGCCGCGGCGGCGCTGCCAGCTCCGCGCGAGCACGGCACCCGCATCGGCACAGACAAGCCCGCGTCATGATCCGCGTGCTCCTCGCCGACGACGAGAACCTCATCCGCTCCGCGCTGGCTTCCCTGCTGGGCATCCAGGACGACCTGGAGGTCGTGGCCCAGGCCTCCTCCGGCGACGAGGCCCTCGCGATGGCCCGCCGGTACCGCCCCGACGTGGCAGTGCTGGATCTGCAGATGCCCGGCCTGGACGGGATCGCCGTCGCCCAGGCGCTGGTCAGCGAGCTGCCGGCCTGCGCCAGCCTGATCCTGACCAGCTACGGACGGCCCGGGCACCTCAAGCGGGCACTCGCCGCCGGAGTGCGCGGCTTCCTGCCGAAGACCGTCTCGGCCCAGATACTGGCCGATGTGGTCCGCACCGTCCACCGCGGCGGCCGCTACGTCGACCCCGAGCTCGCCGCCGACGCCATTGCCGCCGGAGACAGCCCGCTCACCTCCCGCGAGGCCGACGTCCTCGAACTGGCGGCAGGCGGCGCCCCCGTCGAGGAAATCGCGCGGCGCGCAGCCCTGACACCCGGCACCGTCCGCAACTACCTGTCCTCGGCAGCCGCCAAACTCGGCGCGGCCAACCGCCACGAGGCGGCCCAGCTGGCACGCTCCCGCGGCTGGATCTGACCGCACGGGCGACGGCCAGCCTGCGCACTGGGCTGCCGTGCCTGCCGTCCCTGCTGTGAGATCAGGAAGGCCGGACCCGCCGCAGAGGAAACAGAGCCGCTCACTTTCGACCCGATGCCATGGCCAGGCGCTCCGCTATTGCCCCTTGATCGCCTCGCCGATCAGGGCCACGGCGCTTGAGCTGCGGGGCCCAGGATCAGATGATCACCCGCCGCGCCGGCAACGGCAAGGGCCGGACACTTTGCCCGGTAAGAGCGGGTAGCCCATGGTTGTCTCCCGCGTGATAGCCACGGACTGCGACGGTCGGAGCGAACAGAACACGCGCTCCATAATCCGGCGGGTGATGACCCGCCTGGTTCCGGCGGAGAGGTTCGGAATAACGAACAGGCATCTGCGCGGCCCGCACCGAGTCGGCAGGGAGGATGTGGTGCGTTCACCAGCCGTCGCCGCCGAGCAGAAGATCACGGTCTCGGCGGTGCTCAAAATGGGTGACGCCGCGTGTTCGTAGCGGGTGACGCATGTGACAATCCGGGAAGGGGCTGGCGCTGCATCGCATGCCATGGCGGTTGGCGCCTTTGCCGGGGTCCGCGCGCGTTACCGGTGGCGAGCGCGACGGATCGACTCGTGCTTCCGCGCAGCCCGCCGCTGGTTCTGGCGCTTCTGGCGGGCCTGGCGGAGGCGTGATCGCGCCGACACGAGCTCGTCGTTGACATTGACCACAACGCCATGGGTCAGCACACGCCAGGCCGGCGGGCCTGGCATGTGTGTCGGGATAGTCCTGAGTGAGCCGCCGCAGATCGGCGGTCGGGGCCCGCAGCAGCTCGAACGAGCCGTGGCACGGACAGACCGGCAGGGCAGCCGACCCGCGGATCGGCGGAGCCGAGCCGACTGCGCACGTTGTCGGGATCCATGTCGCGCATGCCGGTCATGCTCCCGCGCTTGGCTGAAACGGTTCACCCATTTTCCGGGGCCTGGTTTACCGCGCTTCGCGCGGGGCGGCACTTCCCCGAGACCAGGTCCGGTGAGCCGTTGACGTCGCTGGCGGGAACATCAACCCCTCGAACGCATGCGGGGCCAGCGGAGGTCAGCATCCGTCACCTGGCCACCCACCCACGTGGAGCAAGGGAGCGGGAAGCAGTTCTCCGGCGACACAACACGGGGAAGCAGGCGGTAGCCCTGGCCATAATCCTCATCTCAGCCATCGGTGCCCGTGTTGGCCGACAATCGTCTACCACATATTTTGGCCACCATCGACCACTATCTTTTGCCCGGTTATGTAACGGGACTCACTGGCCAGCATAAGCATGACGGCGTCTGCGACGTCCTCTGGCCGGCCGAGCCGTCCTAGCGGAACGGCTTCCTCCCGCGTACGGCGCGACGCTGGATCATCTAGCCCAAAGCGCCGCTCTGTTTCCTCCGTCACGGTAAGGCCCGGGATGATCGTATTGACCCGGATCTTCGGCCCCAGTTCGAGCGCCAGGCACTGAGTCATGACCATGAGACCTGCCTTGGATGCACAAGTATTCACACCGTTGCGCCGTCCTCTGATGCCGGTCGATGCGCCGATGTTAAGTATCACTCCGCCATCTTTTTGCCGTAGCATCTGGCGAGCTGCGTGCTGGGTAACGAGAAAAGCACCCTTCAAATTGACGTCAACTACCCTGTCCCACTCATCCTCGGTCATTTCCAAGGCGGGCCTGTCGATGACGCGCGCCGCATTGTTGACAAGAACGTCGAGCCTGCCGAAAGCATCGGTCGCTTGTTCTACGAGAGCGGAAGCTGCATCTGCATTACTGACGTCGGCCTTCACCAGCACGGCACTGGGGTCGATTTGCCGGCACAAGCTGAGAGCTGCTGCCGCCTGCTCGTCATTGGCGGAGTAGTTCAGCGCCACCCTGTATCCTGAGCGCAGCAGGCTGACCGCTATAGCCCTGCCGATTCCGCTGGAGCTTCCCGTAACAATTGCGGCAGGCTGCGTGCTGGGCATCAGGCCCGATCCTCCGTGCTCTCGTCTTCGGTGAGCTTGAGCCCTTCACTTAGTGCCTTGAGGCGCCGCTCCCGTGGCCACGTTTCCGCTGCACGGTGCCATGCTGTCCTGATCTCCCTCTGCCGTTGCTTGCTTGGGAGCAGGACAACACCGGCAAAAGCACGGCTGATATAGGTCTCGAATGCGTCGAGATCATTAAGCAGCACCGCCGTCGTCGCCTGATGATTGATAATCTCAAGCCTGATACGATCTGGCACTGCTGATGTCATCTGCTCGATACGGGCAAATGTGTCTGCCGCTTTATTCTGATAGCCGCGGCCAGGGTACTGGTCGGCGAGCGCAACGTATGCAAGGCCATGTTCGAGAGTTAGTGACGCCGGCGTGAACTCGGCGTATAGAAAGCTCCGGTCCTGTTCTGGATAGTCCGGATACAATTGCTCGGCTAGCCTGGCCGAACGGATGGCATCCTGCTCGCGCCTTAGCTGTCCATAGACAACTGACAACTCAGCGTAAACGCGTGACCGCTGCAGGGGTGGCATGTCGGCCTCGAGATCAGACGCCTGTTCGTAGATGACGGCAGCCTGTGCTGGATCGGAGCTGTAGAAGTACGTGCTGGCGAGAGATATCAGCGCTGATGCCTGGCTGCTGGTATCGGATGCAACGGTCGCATAGTAGAGCGCCCGCTTGCAGTGATGCTCGCGCACCCTTAGCTGATTGCGATGGAGAGCGACAATTCCGCAGATTCTGTGCGCCTGTGAGGCCAGCCGCGCGGCGGCCCGCTGATACCTGGACTCTTGCTGTGCGGCCCCTTCGAGTGCGAGGAGATAAGTGGAGAGCATCTGATCAACCGTGGGAAGATCAGAGCCCCGGAGCAGATGCCAGCATGCCGTAAGACTTGCCGCGCACCGCGACAGAAAGAACTCGGTTGCAGCCGCAGTGCCGGGAGTGCCAGCGGATGTCGTGCCGGATGGGCCGAGCGTCAACGGCAATGCAGCAAGAGTCACCAGGGCCTGACGGCGGGACAGAGCATGGAGCGCACCAGCGGAATGCTCGCCTTCCGGCGCGGTCGCATCGAACATCAGGACCTCCTGATGCAACAGTGCTTGCAGGGAGTCGAATTGAGTGGCTGGAGCTTGCCAATTATCGACCAGCGCGATCAGATGGGCGAGCCGGATTCCGAACCAGACGGGCCATTCGGACGCTGCAACGAGATCAGCCGGATTCACGGACGCCGGGAACCGCGAGTCCAATGCGCCGCGCACAGGCACGAATGTGCCACGGGCATCTGATACCAGCAGTGACTTGCGATCCGGGCTCGCGTAATTCGTATCGCCGGGCTGGGGCGATAAGGTAAGGCCACTTGCGCCGTCCCCGAATGCTGTTCCGCCCCTCGCCCGATACCGTGGGGTAAAACCAAGTTCCGTGATAGGGCGCTTGCACAATTCTGTCAGAACACGACGATATGCAGGACTGGGGTATCTGACATCACCATCTTCCAGGCGGGCAACGTATCGTTCGGACGGGGAAACCGGCTCACCAAGCTCTCGCGCCACCCTGGCCAGGGCATCGGCGAATTCGCACCGGGACTCCTGGCGATCTTCTTCACGAATACGGCGCAGTACAAGGTTAGGGACCTTTGGTCGACCGTTCACATCCGGCTCCGTAAACGCCATCATCAGGGCAGGCCTGTGGATCGCTGACCAGTATAGCCCGCTCCGTGTGTATCTGGAGACTGCGCGCGGAGGCCGTGCCCGCCCGCCCTGTCATGCGACTGGCGATGGGCCATGCGAGGGACAGGAAACCGGCATGCTGGCTTTCATGACACGCCGGCGGGGAAACTCAGCCGGCCATGTGTCATGGAACTGGCGGTCGTGTCATGCAAATGACAGCAAATGACATGCCGTCCGTCATGGTTCGCGCGGCCCGGGTAACGCATACTGATCTGCCTGTAGAGGGAGGTGGTCAATGATGACTCAGCCGGCACGCGCACAGCAAGATCAGCGCACGCACGTGACGGGCCGCGATTGGCCACTCCGGAGCGGTCTGCCTCTCGGCCCGATCCCGACCGCCGTGCCTTGCGCGCGTGCCCACGCGACGCTGGTGCTGTGGGAATGGGGAATGCCCGATATGAGAGACGCCGCCGAACTGATCATTTCGGAACTGATAACTAACGCAGTTACGGCTTCGCGCGCTCTTGATGATGGGCCGTTCCCTGTCCGGTTCCTGGCTGCTCGTCGTTGCGAAGGTGTTCAGTGAAGTTCCAGCTACGAATCCGGCCCGGGACGCCAGCAAGCAAGGTGCGCAGGATGCTGGGGGCTCTGGCCATGGCTGAGTCGATCGGCGTCAGCAGCAGCGGCGGCTTGTCTATCTCGGTGCATCTTGAGACTACGCCCGGCGCTCTGTCACCTGACCGGCTCGCCGTGAATGTGCTCATCCCATTGGACGTCCTGTGCGATCTCATGCCGCCACGGCCAGCGTGCATGAACGCGACCGCACCTGCGCCGGCGCTGGAGCCGGCAAGATCCGGAGTGATCAATGGGACGCGCAGACCCGTCACAACGAGCCGGGCCTCGTTCCGGTTGCCGCCTCCTTGAGGGCGCGGTGACCTTGGGCGGGGTAAACCCAGCACTCCAGCTGGCGGCAGCACTCGACAGGCGGGGCGTGAGAGTGTCCATCGATTCCGGCCGATTGCGTGTCCACATTCATGGAGGCGACCACGTGATCATTGAACCGCTCACGGAAGGACGCAAGCCGTGCGGCTACGGCCGGGAGTGGACGTGGGGCTACGGCGGTCAGGCTGGCACATTCCCGCGCGACGACTACGAAGGCAACCAGTTCTGCCGTAACCTGCTCGCCTGGTCCTTGGCCGGTGACGGTGGGACGAACCGGCACCTGGTGGTGGTCAACCTGTCCGGGCAACCGGCGCAAGGACGGATCCCGCTCAACTGGCCGGACCTGCCCGGCCGTAGCTGGCGCCTCACCGACCTCCTCCGGCAGGCCGTGTTCGAGCGTGACGGCGGCGAACTGGCCAGCCCGGGGCTATATGTGGCTCTGGAGCCGTGCCAATCGCACCTGCTGGCCCTGCGGTGATCCGCCGCGGCCCGTGGCGGGCAGCGGTGTGCACGCTGCCGGTTATTTTTCGGCTGGCGCGAATACTCTGCCCAGGGTCTCGAAACTGCTGGGCCGCCGGGCCCGGAGGACGGCAGCGACGATGACGCCAAGGCAGGGCCAGCCGATCGCCGCGAAGGGCAGCAGGTCCACCAGCCGGTGGGCCCGCGGGGAAGGATCCCCCACAGCGGGAACATGAAGAGCACCGCGGCCATGGCGGGCGGGAGCAGATGCCGCTAGAGCCTGAACTCGCCGCAGAACTCGGTGCGGAACGCGCGGATGGTCGCGATCTTCACGGCGAGGTACACGAGCACAACCGACAGCCTGCCGGCGCCGGCGCCGTTTCGAGTATGACCACGGTGGTGACGGCGGCCAGCGCCGGGAGTCTCTGCGCAAGGATCAGATCCCCGGTGTGCTGTGCGGGTCGCCGGCGCCAGCCGCCGTTACCACGGCATCGGAGCCTGCCGGTCTCTGCGTAGCCATCACCTGCCAAGCTCCGGGAAGGCATCGATCCGGCAAGCAGGTCCCGCGATCTCAAAAAGGACTCATCCCCGCTAGGCCTCTAAGGTGACCTGCTCACGTGCCCATTAGGCGCCAAGGTCAAGGGGGGCCGAAGGCCATCGCTCGCGACGCGGAGCGCCCCTCGAGGTTGGAGGGGCGGGTCCGGACCATCAGCGTGCAATCCCGTACGGACTGAACCGCGAGGAGACCATCTGATCCGTAGATTGGTGCGGCGTGTCCAGCCTATGCGGGTCCATCGGTATCCGCAGGTCAGGGTCTGCCGCGTGTCCTATGCAGACGTCCTTGTCCGGTGCTGTGGCTATCCTCCCCAGGTTGTGAGACGGTCGTGAGAGATGATAGAGGCGACCTGCCCCGGCGGGTTGTTCGCCATCGCCTCTGAACTTCCGCCCGTGTCGGCAGGGACTTACGGCCCTGTTTGCGTGATCCTTTGCCCTGGTGGGATGCATAGATGTTCATCAGTGCTGAGGTTCGGCTTGATGTCGGCTTCAACGCCGCCCAGGCCAGGCTGGCAGACCTGTGCAGCTTGGGGTCTGCAGGGTCAATCAGGTTCATGCCGGGCCGGGTAGGGGAAGGCGAGATGACAACATCAGGGCGGGATGCCCACTGGTCGCCGGAGGCCATGACTTCGGCAGGCAGCAGCGGGCCGATGCGGCGTCCGCAGACCGCAAGTCCTGACAATCAGGCGGCGTTGGGACTGATCGGGCTGGCTGTGTTGATTCATATGCTGCGAAGCCGCCGCTTCTATGAGCGGGTGATCGTTGGCGCCATCGTGCTGACGGCGCTGCGAAGGCTGGGACAGGAGAACCGGGCCAGTACCTTTGAGCGCCTGGCTGCCTGGAATAAACGGCAGGTCCAGATCCTTGAGCGCAAAGCTAATCGGCAGGCCCGGCGCCTTGCGCGCAAAGCTAATCGGCAGGCCCGGCGCCTTACTGTAAGGGCAAAGCTAGGGACCAGCAGACCTGGAGCTGGGCAACGGACGGCCAGCTAGCGGCGGGTGCTGGTAGTCGATGAGGCTGGCGGCGGTGAGAGCACGTTGCCGTACTTCTTGCTGCATGGCGTCGGTCATGATGACCTGGCTGCAAAGATCGTGGATGTGGCCGCGACTGAACCGGGGAGAAAGGCCGACGTGACGCCCTTGGCGTGTCGGTCGCGAGCCCCCATCGCGATCGTCCCCTCGTCCAGACGCCGACCCGAGCCGACCGCACGCCGCCCGTTCCGGATTTCCCGCCGAGGTGCGCTCCGCACAGCGTGGGCAATATCCGTTGCTGTAACTGGTTTTCGCGTGGATTTGGGTGAACAGTCATCACCCCGCCCGAATGGCGACCGGTGGGGCCGCAAGTTCTTGGACCGTCGGCAGGGGCGGCTGCAAGAGGCTGTCGCCAGGGCGGAGGGGAGACGAACCACCCGTACGTGCTGGATCGCAGGATTCCGAGCACGACGAAAAACAGGCCCGCCGCGGACAGGATCGCTCCCTCCAGGTCGAACGGTGGCCTGGCTGCCCGGAATCATCAACGACGCCATCGTCAGCGTGAACAGCGTGATCGTCGTCTGCATGCCGATCACGGTCGTGCCGATGTCCTTGGCGATCGTGCTGATCGCCACGTTCATGTTCGTCGCCGCGTAACTGGCGATGAACTGCGCCAGCGCCAACGGCACGATCATCGCCTGCGCGGCGGCCGCGGGCCGTGCCGCATCGGTGCCGGTCATGGCGTGGCCTCGGTGGCAAGTCGGAGCGTTCGATCTTTCGCGGCCGGGGCCGTCACGCCACCAGGATCGTCGGCCCCGGCACGTAGGCCTTCATCCTTCGCGGGTGATGCGCTCGGTATGTCCAGACGGGAAATTGCAGGTGCGGTGTACGGCCACGGCGGGGATGTGGTGCACATGTTCGGCCTTGTGCCTGGGCTCCGCGTGATTTCGTCGTACCGCCGCCAATGGCTGGTCAAGGACGTCGTCGCCGGGGTCGTGCTGACGACCCTGCTGGTTCCGCAGGGGATGGCCTACGCCGAGCTTGCGGGCCTGCCGCCGATTACCGGCCTGTACACGTCGATCTTGTGCCTGCTCGGTTACGCGGTGTTCGGCCCGTCGCGGATCCTGGTCCTTGGCCCGGATTCCTCGCTCGGGCCGATGATCGCTGCGACGATCCTGCCGCTCATCGCCGCCAAAGGCGACACCAAGCGCGCGATCGCGCTGGCGTCGATGCTCGCGATCATGGTCGCCGCGATCATGATCCTGGCGGCGGTAGCGAAGCTCGGCTTCATCGCCGATTTGATCTCCAAGCCGACGATGATCGGTTACATGAACGGCCTGGCGCTGACCATTTTGGTGGGGCAGTTGCCGAAGCTGTTCGGGTTCAAGGTCAGCGCCGAGGGCCTGATCGGGGAGTTGACTGGCTTCGTGCGCGGCCTGGCGGACGGGAAGGCGGTCCCGGCCGCGGCCGCGGTCGGGATCACCGGAATCGTGTTGATCATGGTGCTGCAGCGCTGGCTGCCGAAGGTCCCGGCCGTACTGATCATGGTGGTGCTTGCGATCGCCGCGACGTCTGTCTTCGACTTGGCGGCGCACGGTGTGAGCCTGGTCGGGGTGCTGCCCAAGGGCTTCCCGCCGCTCACTGTCCCCGACGTCCGCCTGGCCGACCTCGCGCCCCTGTTCGCCGGGGCCCTGGGCATCGCCCTGGTGTCGCTCGCCGACACGATCTCCACGGCGTCGGCCTTCGCCGCCCGCACCGGGCAGGAGATCCACGGCAACCAGGAGATGATCGGCATCGGCGCCGCGAACCTCGCCGCCGGCTTCTTCCAGGGTTTTCCCGTCAGCACCAGCGGGTCGCGGACCGCCGTGGCGGAGCGGTCAGGTTCCAAGACGCAGCTCACCGGAGTCACCGGGGCGGCCCTGATCATTCTCATGATCGTGCTGATCCCTGGCCTGTTCCGCAACCTGCCCCAGCCGGCACTGGCCGCCGTGGTGATCACCGCCTCGCTGTCCCTCGCCGACATTCCCGCAACGGTCCGGCTCTGGCGGCAGCGGAAGGCCGAGTTCGTGCTGTCGATCACGGCGTTCCTCGGCGTCGCCCTGCTCGGCGTGCTGGCGGGGATCGCGATCGCGGTCGCTTTGTCGATTCTCAACGTCTTCCGCCGCGCCTGGTGGCCCTATGACACGGTGCTCGGGCGCATGGAAGGCCTGGAGGGTTACCACGACATCCGCTCCTACCCCGGCGCGGAACACATGCCGGGCCTGGTGATCTACCGATTCGACGCCCCGCTGTTCTTCGCCAACGCCAAGACTTTCCGCGACGAGGTCCGCCGGCTGGCCAGGGCCGAGCCGAAACCGAAGTGGATCGTGATCGCGGCCGAGCCGATCACCGACGTGGACACGACCGCCTCCGATGTGCTCGAGGACCTCGACCAGGCGCTCAACGCCGACGGCATCAGCCTGGTGTTCGCGGAACTCAAGGACCCGGTCCGGCGGAAAATCGAACGGTACGGGCTCACCCGCACGATCGATCCGCGCCACTTCTTCCCCACGGTCGGGGCCGCCGTCGATGCGTTCCGCGGCGAAACTGGTGCCGAGTGGACCGCCACCGACCGGGCCGACGCCGAGTCGCGTTTCACCCCCTGAGGGTGCGGCGCGGCGGGCCGTTTGGCTGGTGGACTCGCCGGGCTACAAGGCCGGGTTTCCTGAAGAAAAAGGACGGCGTGAACTGCTCCAGAGCCTCACGGGTGCCCGTCGCCTCCACCATCGCATCCACCAGGTCCGGCGGGAACGCCTTGGTCAGCGCCCCTACCGACACCCGGTCCGGTAACCAGCCGTGCGGCGACAGCCCCTCAGTACCATCATGAGCCACAAAGTGATCACATCATGATATGATCACTTACAGTAATGCAAGGCCATAGGGACACGGCCTTCGTGATGGCGACGTCGTTATCACCTGCAATGGATGAATCGCCGCGTGCGTGCCTTTGCTTCGATCGCCGCATGGTGGTGATTTTCGGCTTCGGGCCGGGCAAACAGGAGGACCTGGGCGAGGTCGCGCCGGGTGTATGCCCGAACTGTCACAACCAGGTGTTCCTCCACCACGTTCGGTCGAAGAAGTCGGTGCGCCTCTACTTCGTGCCCGTCGTGCCCTACGGTACGGACGACTACCTGGTGTGTCCCATCTGCAGCCGGGGTCTTCAGATCAGCGGCACCCAGCTGCCTCACGTACGTTCGATGTCCAATGCGACCGCGTCGTTTCACGCGGGACGGCTCACCGAAGCCCAGTACATGGCGCAGGTCGAGCGGTTCTGGCGTCAGCTCGGGGTGAATCCCGCGGGCCAGCAGCTTTTGACTCCGGCCAACCCGCGTGCCGCCGCGCCCGCCCAGCCAGCCACTCCGGTCAGATCAGCCACCCCTGCCCAGCCGCCGCCGGTGGCCGCGGATGACGAGGTGCCGTGGATATCGCAATTGCGAATGCTCGCACAGCTGCACGACCGGGGCGTGCTTTCCGATGCTCACTATGAGGCAGCCAAGCGGCGCGTTCTCGGACAGAAGTAGCGGCGCAAGCCGCCGGCGTCGTCCGCGTCCGTCACGAGCTGGCTAGTTCGACGGAGTGAGATCCTGCGGCGCCTCATCGCTCGTGCTGCAGCGCATGGACGGCGTGGCACCAGAGTTCCTGTGGCAGCTCAACCAGTACGCTGACCGGCCCGATCTGACCGTGATACTCCTCGGCGATCCAACGCGCTCACGAGAACGGGCAGATAGGCGCGGTCTCTATAGCCGGCGTCACCGTGGCGGCCGCGCGGCCGGAGATGCCGAAATGGCGCTCTACAGTGTCGTGGCGGCCGAGCCGGAACAAGCTGGTTATGACGTCCTGGCGCACGAGGTGGGCACGCGGGCGGCAGCGGAAGTCGCCGGTGAGCTGTGCGCGGCCGTGCGGCCACGAACAGGCGGTCAAGCCGAGGCAACCTGAGCAGCACGAACGAGGGAGTCATACGTCTCCTCGGTGCGCTCCGCCGCGACATCCAGGTTGGCCACGAATGCCGCCAGCTCAGCCTGAACATCTTCGGCAGAGACATCGTCAGGGACCATGCGCTCAAGCTCGACCGTAAACATTCAGTTCCCGGTGGCCACGTTATTTGGCGGTCCGGGGGACGGTGTGACGCGCGTTGCAGCCGGTCTACGGCGGGCTGGGAATGGGTGGCATCCAGGGGTTGCCGGCGAGGGCGTCGTGGATGGCGGTCAGGACATGGGTGCCGTGCTTGGCGGCGGTGGAGATGTAGCCGCGGATGGCGTAGCGGTCGCGGGTGACCTGTGCGCCGATGGCAGCCGCCAGAACCTGGCCGCTCAGCGCCCGCGAAGGACTGGCCCGGTCATCCCGGCGCCGTGGTCGAGCTGGTAGTCGAGGTTGATCGCCGCGCTGATGAGGGCGAGGTGGCTGAAGGCTTGCGGGAAGTTGCCGAGCTGTTCGCCGGTGCTGCCGATCTCCTCGGAGTACAGGCCGAGGTGGTTGGCGTAGGTGTGCATCTTCTCGAACGTCAGCCGGGCCTCGTCCAGCCGCCCGGCGCGCGCCAGCGCGTCGACGTACCAGAAGGTGCACAGCGTGAAGGTGCCCTCGTCGCCGGCCAGCCCGTCGGGTGAGGCGCTCGGGTTGTAGCGGTAGACGAGGCTGTCGGAGACAAGCTCACGGTCCATGGCCGCAAGGGTGGACAGCCACAAGGGATCGCGGGGGGCGACGAACCCCTGCAGCGGCATCATCAGCAGCGAGGAGTCAAGAACCTCGGTGCGGTAATGCTGGGTGAACGCGCCGGTCTTCGGATTCCAGCCCCGCTGCATGATCTGGTTGTAGACGCGGTCGCGCTCGGCGGTCCACCGAGCCACGTTGGCCGGGCGGGCCCGCAGCGCCGCCATCCGGATCGCCCGGTCGAACGCCACCCAGGCCTGGAACCGGCCGTAGGTGAAGTCCCGCCGGCCGCCGCGGGTCTCCCAGATGCCCTCGTCGGGCTGGTCCCAGTTGTCGCACAGCCAGTCGATGATGCGGGCGAGGTTCAGCCAGCCCCGGTGGGCGGCCTGCACGCCGTGGGTGTCGGCCAGGTAGATGGCGTCCATGGCCTCGCCGTAGATGTCCAGCTGCAACTGCCCCGCCGCGCCGTTGCCGATGCGCACGGGCCGTGAGCCGCGCCAGCCCTCGAAATGGTCCAGGGTCTCCTCGGTGAGATCGGAGCTGCCGTCCACCCGGTACATGATCTTCAGCGGGTAGCCGTCACCGGTGTACTCGTCGGCGCGGTCGCGCAGCCAGCCGCCGAACGCGCCGGCCTCTTCCACATATCCGAGCCCGAGCAGCGCGTAGATAGAGAACGAGCCGTCGCGGATCCACGTGTACCGGTAGTCCCAGTTCCGTTCCCCCCCAGCCTGCTCGGGCAGCCCGGCGGTGGGCGCGGCGACCACGGCGCCGGTCGGCGCGTAGGTCATCAGCTTGAGCGTCATCGCCGACCGCGCCACCATCTCCCGCCAGCGGCCCGTATAGGTCGAGCGGTGCAGCCAGCCGCGCCAGAAAGCAATGGTCTCCCCGGCGAGACGCTGCACCTCCTCGGGAGGCAGCCGCCGCGGCGCCCCGCCCATCGACTCGAGCACGACCCCACCGGTCTGGCCCGCCCGCAGCGTCCGCGCCGCCCGCAGCCCGTTACCGTGGCGCTGCAGCGTCACCCCCTGGTCAGCCAGCGAGGTGCCCGGCGCGCCGACCGAATGCAGCGTCAGCTCCAGCCCGTCCGCCTGGAACACCGCCCCATCCTCGGACAGCTCCAGCTTGTGCGGCGCGCGCGCATAGTCGAACCGCGGCTGAATATCCATCACGAAACGCATCGTGCCGCGCACCACCCGCAGCTGCCGCACCAGCCGATGCCGGCCGGTTGCCCCGCCGGTGGCGACCGGCATGAAGTCATGGACCTCACCGACCCCGTCCGGGGTCATGAACCTGGTGATCAAGATGGCGGTGTCCGGGAAATACAGCTGCTTGCTGACGTAATCGTCCCGGTCGGGAGCGACCCGGAAATGGCCGCCGTGGTCCGCGTCGAGCAACGACGCGAACACACTCGGCGAGTCGAAGCGGGGGAAACACAACCAGTCCACCGTGCCGTCCGTCGTCACCAGCGCGGCCGTCTGCAGATCCCCGATCAACCCATGATCACTGATGTTCGGATAACGAGCCACGATGATCTCCTCCACGGCCGTCAGCCATCGACGGACCCGTAGTTGATCGCCCGGCGCTGCGCTAGCCAGGTGTCATCATGCGCCGCCCGGCGACCGGCCGCCTCACCCGTGGGGAGTGAGTTGGCAGGCGCAGGTGTGAGCTTGCGACGGTGCCGAATTCCGGGTTCCATGAGCAGCGAGAGTTAACTGCGCTTTAAGGCAAACAAGTAGAATAATGAACAAAGCACAAATTCGACCGGCAAGCATGCGAGCCTTTAGCGGCGTGTCTGGCGCGCTCATCCGCGGGGGGTGATGAGCCGCAGCGCCGGTGGGGGGAGACTGATAGCCGGGCCACTATCTCAGGAACGACCGGGATGCATGAGCCGGTGGCGGTGCGGCGGCGAAAGGGCGGGCACAATGGTCCAACGCGGCGGCACGATGAAGGGCTGGCCGGCGCAACCGGTGATTTACGAGATCAACACCGCCGTCTGGCTGGACGAACTGTCCAGAAAGGCCGGCGGCTCACGCTGGCGGATGTGGCGGCCTCCGACTGGGACGCGGTCACCCCGGTCGGCGTGGACGCGGTGTGGCTGATGGGCGTGTGGGAACGAAGCCCGGCCGGGCTGGCCTTGGCGAACGCGAACCCCGGGCTGCAGGCGTCGTTCCGGGATGCGCTGGCGGACCTGCGGCGTGCGGACATCATCGGGTCGCCGTATTGCGTGCGCCGGTATGTTGTTGACGCGGCCTTCGGCGGCCCGGCCGCGCTGGCTGCGGCGCGTGCCGCGCTGGCTGCCCGCGGCGCCCGGCTGCTGCTGGACTACGTCCCCAACCACGTCGCCCCCGACCACCCCTGGGTGACAAGTAACCCCGAGCTGTTCATCCGCGGCGACGAGCACGACCTCGAGGCGGATCCAGCGGGCTGGATGGCCGCTGCTGGGAGTGTGCTGGCCCATGGCCGCGATCCCTATTTCCCGCCCTGGCCCGATGTCGTGCAGCTCAACGCGTTCTCGCCCACCCTGCGCGCTGCCACCACCGAGACGCTCGCGGGCATCGCCAGCCAGTGCGACGGAATCCGCTGCGACATGGCCATGTTGATGACCAATCAGGTCTTCGCCAAGACCTGGGGCAGCCGGGCCGGGCCCGAGCCGGCCGGGGAGTTCTGGCCGGCAGTAATCGGTGACCTGCGCGGCCGGCACCCGGAGACCGTGCTGGTCGCCGAGGCCTACTGGGACATGGAATGGGAGCTTCAGCAGCAGGGGTTCGGCTTCTGCTACGACAAGCGGCTGTATGACCGGATCGCCGCGGGGGACACGTCTGCCGTCCGCGATCACCTGCGCGCCGGCCTCGGCTACCAGTCGCGGCTGGTGCGTTTCCTGGAAAACCATGACGAGCCGCGCATCGCCGCCCGCCTTCCGGCGGACGCTGAGCGGGCCGCGGCCGTCGCCGTCGCCACGCTGCCCGGCGCGACGTTGTGGCACGAAGGACAGTTCGAGGGAAGGCGGGTACGGCCCCCGGTCTTCCTGACGCGGCGGCCGGGCGAACCGCCCGACCTCGAACTCGCGCGCTGGTACCGGCGGCTGCTGGCCGCCGTCGCCGACCACCAGGTGCGTGCAGGCGCATGGCGGCTGCTGGAGGCCGGCGGCTGGCCCGACAACCAGTCCTGCCGCAACCTGGCCGCCTGGTCCTGGGCTGGGGACGGCGCCGGTCACCGGCACGTAGTGGTGGTCAACCTCTCCAGCGAGCCCGCGCAGGGCCAGATCCCGCTGGACTGGCCGGACCTGCCCGGCCGCGCCTGGCACCTCACCGATCTCCTGCAGGAGACCGTGTTCGACCGGAACGGCGACGAGCTGGCCAGCCCCGGGTTGTACGTGGCCCTGGACCCTTGGCAGTTCCACCTGCTCGCCCTGAAGTGATCCGTCGCCGCCCCATGGCTGCGCACATCCGGACGGCTCGCTCGCAGGATCCTGCTCGCTGACGAAGAGAGGCGATCATGGCGGGAATCGCGGCTGACGGGACGCGGATCGGGCCCGCGGGCAAGGCCCGGAGGAAGCGGCGCGCGGCCGGTATCTACGGTGCGATCATCACGGCCGCGATCCTCGCCGCCGCCGGAGCCAAGCTGCCCACCCGGGCGCTGTCGGTCTCGGTCGTGGTCACGCTGCTGGTGTACTGGATAGCTGAGGAATACGCCGAGCTTCTGGGCGAGCAAGTGGAGGGCGGGCACCTGCCGACGTGGCCGTACATCCGGGGGGCGCTGGCCGCCACCTGGCCGATGGTCAGCGCCTCCTACCTGCCATTGCTCGCGCTGGTGCTCGCGCGGCTGGCCGGGGCGTCGGCAGCAGCCGCCGCCAACGCCGGGCTGATCGTGGCGATCGTGCTGCTCACAGTCCACGGATGGGCCGCGGGGCGCGCCTCTCACCTGCACGGCCGGCAGCTACTTGCCACCACATCGATCGCGGCCGCGCTGGGACTGATAATGATCGCGCTGAAGGACCTGGTCCTGGTTCACCTGCATTGAACAACCGCAGCGGCTGCCAGCCGGCACCTGCCGGGTACGCCGTACAGCATCCGTTGTCCAGCTGTGCCGCCCGGTACGGCCCGCGGGATCCCCCCGCGGTCAATGGTTGCCGCAGCCCGCGGCAGCCGTTATGGATCAATATCCCGAACGGCTAACGCGGGGTGGCGCGGCAGCGCAGCGGGGGGCTCCGGGGGGTCGTCCCCCCGGGCCGGCAGAGTCCCGAACGGCTCACGCGGGGTGACACGGCGGCTGGAACGTCAGGCTGCCGGTGCGGTTGCCCCGGTCTGCGGTGCGGTCGCCTCGGTCTGCTGGCGGGGGATCAGCAGCGCGAGAACAAGGCCGATCACTGCGATCACCACGAGCACCGTCAGCGAAAGCGCGTATGACCTGCCGTCCGGCAATGCGGCGGCGACAATAACCGAGCCTGCCAGCGCGGTGCCCAGCGAGGAGCCCAGGTTGGACACGCTGCGCGACAGCCCGGATATGTCGTCCTGGTCGGCCGCGGGGAAGGCGGACTGGACGACGTTCACCGACGACGTCAGCATCGCCCCGACCCCGATTCCCATCAGCAGCAGCCCGGGCACGAAAGTCAGGATGTTCGAGTGCACCCTGACCAGCGCCAGCAGCAGGACCATGCCGACGGTGGTGATCACGAACCCGGTCTGGATCAGCCAGCGCTGGGAGTGCCTGCGCGCGAACCTTCCGGCGAGGGCCGAGGAAGCCAGGATCCCGATGGTGGCGGGCGTGAGCACCAGACCCGTCTGGATGGCGCCGTACCCCCGGGCCTCCTGCAGGAAGAGCGAGATGACGAAGAAGGACCCCTGCATGATGAGCCATTGGACGGTCTGGGTCCCCATGCCGAGGTTGGCCGTCTTGTTGGCGAACAGCCGCAGCGGCAGCAGTGGTTCCTTGCCCGCGTGCTCCCGGGACCGGATGTGCAGGAAGAACCACAGGAGGATCAGGGCGCCGATACCGGCGAACAGCCATACCGGGGAGACCCCGCCCTTGGGGATCACGACCGTATTGCCGATCGAGAAATCCTCCCGGGAGACAAACCACCCGTAGGTTCCCGACCGCAGGATTCCCAGCACCACGAAGAACAGCCCGGCCGCGGACAGGATCGCTCCCTCCAGGTCGAACGGCGGCCTCGGGCCGGTTATCCCGGGGTCGGCTATCCGGGGCGCCAGCAAGATGATCGCCGCCACCACCAGTACCTGCAGCAGGAACGACGCGCGCCAGCTGATGGACTGGTGATGACACCGCCGATCAGCGGCCCCGCGGCGGCGCCGAGGCCGGCCGCGCCGCTGATGATGCCGAAGTTCTTGGCCCGCGACCGGACGTCGGGGAAGGCCACGGTGACCAGGATGTAGATGGGCGGGATCATCAGCGCGGAGCCGACGCCCTCGAGCAGCGAGTACCCGACGATCATCAGCCCCAGACCCTGCGCGAGCGCCGCGATCAGCGCCCCGGTCCCGTAGACGGCCAGGCCGGCCACGAAGCAGAATTTACGGCCCCAGATTCCGCTCAGCTTGCTGCCCGGAATCATCAGCGACGCCATTGTCAGCGTGAAGACCGTGATCGCCGTCTGCATACCGATCACGGTCGTGCCGATGTCCTTGGCGATGGTGCTGATCGCCACGTTCATGTTCGTCGCGGCATAGCTGGCGATGAACTGCGCGAGCGCCAGGGGCACGATCATCGCCTGTGCGGGGGCCGCTGCCCGCGCCGCGCTGGTGTCAGTCATCGCGCTTCACCGGCAAGCCGGGGCGCCCGGTCTTTCCCGCCGGGGTCCTCACTCCACCAGGATCGTCGCTTCCGCACAGGGGCGTTACACCTTCCGAGGGTGATGTGCTCGGGTATGTCCAGACGTGAAAGTGCAGTGTACGACCCCGGCTCTTGCTCGCCCTTTCCGCGCTCATGGCGCACCCCAGCCGACCGGCAGGGACGCTGGCCATTTTCTGCTCACCGCTCCGTTCGAGATCGTGGCGGCCGCCGTGCTATGCAGCCTGGGCCCGGCCTCCGTACGCGGCGAGCGCGTAGATCACGAGAGCGCCCAGGGCAATGTAGGTCAGCGACCAGATTGGGTAGTACGGCATCCACCAGATGGCGCTGACGCACCCGACCGCGCCGGCGACGATCCCGACCCACCGGCCCACCTGCGAGCCGTTGAGAACCATGAACGCGCATGCGATGAGCACGATCGCAACGACGAGATAGACCCAGCCGTAGGTCTTGAGACTGTGCCCGAAGATCGCGCCTTCGAGATTCTCCGGCAGCACCCCGTGATAGCTGAATGCCCAGATCGCGTCGAAGATACGCATAATGCCCGCCACGCCCAGCATGATGGCGGCGAACACTAGCCACCCTTCACCACGCCCATCCATTGTGTGTCCTTCCGGAGAATTCTGGCCTAAGGTTATTTGAATGTTCGGTGAACACTAATGAGGGGAGCGGGCCACGTGGCCGTCGTCCGTTCCACTCCGCCGGAGACCGCTTCAGATTCTTTTGGAACCGTCTTTGGGTGTCGTCACCCTTCTGAGGGTGAATCCCTGGATTCCGCCGGCTCGGCGGCCGCGGCGGCGCTGCTGCGCTCCGCAATGGCCGCGCCGGGGCTTCGGCCCCCGCGGCGGGAGCGATCTCACAGCAGGCGCAGATCGACCGCGCGCTCGATAGCCTGTGACCGCGATGTCACCCCGAGCTTCTGGTAGATCGACCGGAGATGGGTCTTCACCGTGTTGCGCGAGATGTGGAGGGTGGCTGCGATCTGCAGATAGGTGTTGATCGGCAGGAGCTTCAGGATGCGCAGCTCGGCAGCGGTCAGTGGGTCGGCGAGCACGCGACGGGAGGGGGAGGCGGCGGGCTGCGCGGCGCGCACCTCCAAAGCCGCCACGGTGACCTGCTCGATGAACGGATCGGGTTGCGCCTGCGCCGAATGCTCGATCAGGTAGCTCGTCACCTGGGGCGCGGTCGTGACGACGGTGTTCAGGAAGCCCCAGCGGCGGGCCATTTGGAGGGCATTGCCCACGACGCCAGCGGCCGTGGGGTCGCCACGGCCGATCGCGGCGGCGGCCAGGAGTATCTCACGTACCAGCGCGCGCCGGGGAGTCAGGTCTTCCCGCACCAGTGCACGAAGGTGCTGCTGCGCGGCGTGGTGATCGCCTGCGGCGAGCGCGATCCTGGCCAGCAGCAGCCCGCGGCTGGCGGCGGGCAGCCTGCGCGCCAGTTCGATGGGGGAGCGCAGGTCGCCGAGCGACAGGCGCAGCACAGCTTCGAGCTCATCGGCCCGTGCCAGCAGCACCGAACCGGTCCCGGCCAGGACGAGGCGCGCCACCTCGACGGTAGCCAGGCCGTCGCGGAACTGCCCGCGCGCGGCCCAGATCGCGGCCCGGTCGAGCAGCGTGAGGAACTCGAAGATGGGTCGCCGCCGCTCCGTTATCGAGAGCGCTTGCTCGGTGAGCTGCTCGGCGGTGCCTAGGTCCCGCCGCTCCAGCGCGACACCGGCCAGCACGCGCAGGCAATCCACGGCGAAGAAATGCTGGCCGAATCCCAGCCGCCGCGCCTGCGCGTCGGCCGCCGTGGCAGCATCGGCGGCATCGGTCAGGCGGCCGGACTCGAACCATGCCAGCGCGCGCGTCCCAGGCACCATCACGAGCTTGACCGGCTCGGTGAGGTCGGGAATCCCAAGAACCGCGGCGGCCTCGCGCTCAACTGCCTGGAAGTCCTCCAGGCACGTGTAGACGCGCATGAGGATCAACGGGACGGCGGTGTTCCACCCGTCGGTGAGCCCCGTCCGCTCCTGGATGGCCCGGGCGGCGAGACCCTCAGCTACGGCTTCGTCCAGATGGCCGGTCAGTGCGTAGTGGAATGACCGCATCGCCGCGAGCCTGGCCGCCAGCTTCGACTCGGGCGGGATCGACGGCTGGGCGTGCTCGAGCAGGTCCAGGTACTCCCCGCCGCGAGCCGTGTCACCCCACGTCAGCAGGTCGGCTGCCAGCGCAAGCAGCCGGTCGGGGGCATCCGCGAGCAGCGAAGGGCTGACCGCGGCGAGATCCAGGTGCGGCCGGCAGGACCGGGTCGTGCAGGAAGTCGGGCACGACCCGGTCCTGCAGCAGGGTCAGTGCCCGGTCGGCCTGCTGCGCCGCGAGGAAATGGCGGGTCGCGGGTCGGGTATCACCGATCGACTCGAACCATTCGCCCGCCCGTAACTGCAGCGCCTGCTCGCGCGCCCGGTCCCTGGCCCGCAGTTCGGCGTGCAGCACCTGACGCACCAGGTGGTGGTACCGGAAGCTTGTCCGCTCATCATCGAGCGCCACCAGGAACAGGTTGGCCGCGTCGATGCTGCGCAGCAGCGCCGGCGCCTCCTGCCTCATGGTGACGGCCGCGCACGAGGCCGCCGTCAGCTCGCCGAGGACGGACGTGTCGAGCATGAACTGGGCAACTTGGGGAGGCTGCTGCTCGAGGACTTCGGAGAGGAAGTACCCAGCGACCTTGTGACCGCGGACGTCCAGGGCGCGCGCTGTCCGCCGCGGGTCGCTGGTGCCGCGCAGTGACAGCGCCGCCATCTGCAAAGCCGCGGCCCATCCCTCGCTGCGCCGGTGCAGGAGTTCCAGGTCAGCGGCGGCGACCTGCGCACCGAATTTCGCCAGCAGGTCGCGGGTTTCCGCCAGCGAGAAATACAGGTCACGGTCGCGAAGCTCGCACAGCTCCCCGGCCAGCCGCAGCCGGTGCAGCCGCAGCGCAGGGTCGAAGCGGCTGGCCAGCACGAGCTGTGCGGTCTCGGCGGGCCAGCACTCGACAAGGTCGGTCATGTGCCCGGAGACCGCGGCCGCCGCGGTGTGGAAGTCATCGACAATGACCGCCGATCCCGCGGGCAGCTTCGCCGCATCGTTCGCGATCGACGCGGTGACGTCGGCCGACATGGCCCTGTCCATCGCGAGCAGGTCGGCGGCATCGGCGCCGAACCACGGCGCCACGGCCCGGGGGGCCTCGATGAAGCCGGCCCAGAAACGGACCGGGTCGGCGTCGGCGCTGTCGCATGACAGCCAGGACGTGACGCGGGGTGCTCTTTTCTCCGCCCAGCTCGACAGCAGCACGCTCTTGCCCGCACCGGCCGATCCCACCACGACGGTCAGGCGCTGGCCGGCTCCCTTCGTCAGCTGGTCGTGCAACACCGGCCGTACGACCAGCGTGGGCGGCAGCGTCGTCCGCCGGAACTTCGTCTGCGCGAATCGCGTACCCGGTGAGACGCCGCGCTCCACGCCCTCTGCCAAGGCACTTCTCCCGCAGTTGCCCGCCTCCGACGCGGTAGCCACAAGCTCCATCCGTCTGCTGTTACCAGGGTGCAGCACGGGCCCGAGCCCCACCTCACCCTCGGGGAGTGATAAAGCCGACCGGATCACCCGCGGATGGGTGATGACAATGACCCGGCCGCGCAGGAAGGCTGACGGCACGCTGAACCGGCAGACTGCGAGGCGTGAGCGCAGTGCGAGCACGAACTTACGAGATCACTTTCACGGGTGAAGCGGGCACGGCACTGCGCGCGGAATTCGACGACTGCGAGATCAACGTAGGCATGGGCGTCACCACCCTGCGCGCCGAGTTGCCCGATCAGGCAGCCCTCGCCGGACTCGTGCAGCGGATCACCGGCCTGCGGCTCGAACTGATCCATTTGCACCTCGTGGCGCCGCCGCCCGTGCCATGACCGGTCCGGACGTGCCCGCGGGCGGTTGTGATGCCGCCGCAGCCGCGCGGGATCACTGCGGCCCGGAACTGCTCGACACGATCGTCAACGACCTGTTCGATGTCGGCATCAGCCTGCAGACCGCCATCGACCTGACCAGCGACGTGGCCAGGCAGCGCATCTCAGCGGCCATCCAGCACCTGGACGACACGATCCGCGCGATCCGTGACCATGTGCTCGCCGCCGGCGGCCAGGCAGCCCCCCGGCACCGCCAAGCGGGCCGCGGCGCATCGGCGGCCTGAACGGCTGACCTCAGGC
The DNA here is from genome assembly GCA_963851085.1 of uncultured Actinomycetota bacterium. GTDB lineage: Bacteria > Actinomycetota > Actinomycetes > Streptosporangiales > Streptosporangiaceae > DATFVJ01. Next base: position 224,097 of record CAWKNX010000010.1, read on the forward strand.
CACGTCACTTACACCGCCGGAGGACACGCCCGTGGTGACACCGCGCGGAACGGGCCGCGGCGGCGGACGGCCTTCATCCGGCACGGGTGATGCGGCCGGGCTTGCGCGGCCGGAGATTTGGGCGCGCACCGCATCAGGAGGGCCATGGCGATGGGCGCTGGCGGCGATGAGGCAAGCGGGCTGGCCCGCGGGGCCGTTGGGTCCGCACGGGTGATCGCCTTCGGTGCCAGCAACGTCGCCCCGGCTGGTGCGGTCGTGGGTGGGCTGGTCCTCGTGGTGTCTTACGCCGGTTTCGCGTCCCCGCTGGTCGTGCTCGTCGCGTTCATGGCGTCCCTGTGCTGCGCGAGCAGCATCGCGGAGTTCGCTCGCCGGCTGCCGTCGGCCGGCTCGCTGTACACCTACACCAATCGCGGGCTCGGGCGGATCGGAGGTTTCCTGACAGGCTGGATGATGGTCTTCGCTTACGCGCTGTATGTGCCGGCAGGTATTGCGCTGACCAGCGCATACGCGTCTCAACTGCTCGCCGCCGCGCTGCATGTGACCATCGGCGGCTGGGCATTGTTCCTGGTCATCTTGGGGGCGGTGGCCCTGATCGCATACCTTGGCATCGGAACCTCATCCTCAGTCGATCTGGCCCTTGTGGCTGGAGAAGTGGCCGTGATCGCGGCGCTCGCCATCACGGTTCTGGTCAAGATCGGGCCCGCGCATTACTCGGCCGCGGTTTTCTCACCGGCGTCGTTGCCGGCCGGCCAGCTCAGCGGCCTGACGAATGCGATGATCTACGGCATTACCGCATTCGCCGGCTTCGAGGCGGCCGCCGCGCTCGGAGAGGAGGCGAGGAATACGCGCCGCTCCGTCCCCGCGAGCACTATCGGCATCGTTATGGTGACCGGCATTTTCTATCTGCTCGTCGTTTCCGCGGAGATGTTCGGCGTGGGCGGGCACGGCCTCCCACGCCTGATGCGGCAGGGCAACCCGCTCGGTTATCTCACCACCCGGTACTGGTCGCCGTCGGCGCTGTGGTCGATCGAACTCGTGGTCGTGCTCACCGGGCTCGGCTTCGTCATCGCTTCGCTCAACACGGCCAGCCGGGTCCTGTTCGCCATGGGACGCGAACGTGCCCTGCCAGGATCGCTCGCGCGGCTGTCCAGCCGCCATACGCCGATCGTCTCGATTGGGTGCGTCGCGGCGCTGACGCTCGTGCTCGGCCTGCCATTGACCTACCGCTACGGCGGTGTACGCACCTTCGGGTACCTCGCGGGAGCCGGCGGGCTGTCGGTTGTGCTCGTCTACCTCGCCGTGAACATCGCGACCGTCCGCGCGTTCCGCACCGAGTTCCGCGGCGAGTTCAGGCTCTGGCGGCATCTGCTCATGCCGGTGACGGCCGCCGTCCTTTTCATGTTTCCGCTGTGGGGGGTCCTTCATCCGCATGCCCGCGCACTGGTGGACCTGCTGCCCTTCGCGGCGCTCGGCTGGCTCTGCCTTGGGGCGATCGCCGCCGCCGTCCTGCGGATCCGGTCACCCGCTAGTTTCGAAACCCTGGGCAGGGTATTCATGCCGGCCAAAGATAACGCATCGTCGTGAGTGCCGGCCGCTGCTTTGTGCGGACTGTGGCCATCTTGGTCCTGTTCACCATCGGGCGCACGTTCGGATTGCTGGGCCCACCCGCAGTATCGGTCAGCCTTCTGGCCATAGCGCTTGTCCTGATCGCCTGGAGGTCGGGCGCGACACGTGCTGACCTCGGGCTTGACCGGGCGGACATCGGCGCGGGCCTGCGCTACGGAGCCGGCGCCTTCGGCGTCGTCTTGCTGACCCTGTTGGTGGCTGCCCTGATGCCCGCGACGAACGGCTTCCTGCACGATTCGCGAGCGCAGATCAGCGGCGGACGGCTGCTTTACGAACTAGGGGTATCGATCGTGCTGCTGACGGCGATCCCGGAGGAATTCGCTTTTCGCGGCGTCCTGCTGGGGTCGGCGCTGCGGCTGTGGGGTCCATGGCGCGCGGCCCTGATCACCTCGGCGCTGTTCGGTCTTTGGCACATCGAGCCGACCCTTCACACGATGTCGGACAACCGCGAAGTCGGCGGTGCCGCCGCCAGCACCGGCGGGCAAGTGCTGGTGGTGCTCGGCTCGATCGCGGTTACGTTCCTCGCCGGTCTCGCTTTTTGCTGGCTCAGACTGCGGTCCAAGAGCCTGATCGCCCCGGTGATGGCTCACGCCGCGACCAATGGCCTCGCCCTCACCGTCGCGTGGTTCGCGGTTCACTAGGGGGCGTCTGCACTGGACACCCCCTGGGGCTCCGATAGCGCTGCGATTACTCCCCGGCTGCGATGATCTTCCTGAGGTTGGTCAGGTCCTGGGAGGTGATACCGGCGGGCTGCATGACGGTATTCCACCCGTCGACGTACTCGGCCGTGTACGTGTGGCCGTGACCGCCCGGAACGCCGGTGGCGAACGGAAGGTCGGCCGTGACCTGCCAGAAGGTCACGAAGGGCATCCAGAACATGCCCTTGAGCACGTCCCGGCCGGGAGGCTCGCCGATCCAGTCTGGCTGGCTGAAGATGAGATGCGGGCTCCACCAGACGATCGGGTCGGACGGGTGCATCAGGTAGAGGACCCGGCTGCGGTTCCAGGGCTGGCCCTTCGGCGGGATCTCGGTGCCCGGATCATTCGTGAACCGCACGATCCGGCCGTCTTTGTAGACGGGCTGGACCTCCGGGCTGCCCGCGTCGCGGTGGTCGCTGAATTCGCGGAACAGCGTGTTGAAATTGGGCGGCCCGGCGAACAGCGTGCCGTCGGTGCGGTTGCCCAGGTCGTTTTCGCCGCTGAAGGCCGTTTCGCCGCCGAACGATCCCAAACTTTCCCCGGCGACGAACAGTCTGGGACGTTGGCCTGCGGGCAGCTTCGACCAATCGCCATAGACCGCGTCGAAGAGATCACGGCCCGCCTCGCGGGCCTTGGACTGGTCGACCAGGTAGGAAACCCACGACGGGAGGTAGGAGTACTGGATCGCCACGATCGCCGAGTCGCCGCCGCTGAGGTACTCGAACGAGTCGGCCAGCGCCGGGTCGACCCATCCGCTGCCGGTCGTCGTCACCACGAGCAGGTTCTTGCGCTGGAAACCGCCTTCGCGGCTGAGGTCGCTGACCGCGAGATCGGCCCGGGCCTGCGTGTCGGCGGCTGACGCCAGCCCGGCGTAGGCCCGGATCGGCTCCATGGCCGGATGGCCGGTGAACTTCCCGATATCGGTTGCCGAGGGACCTTTGCCGATGAAGTTGCGGCCTTGCCAGCCGAGCGAATCCCACGGCACGACCGAACCCGGGCCGCCCGAACGCAGGCTGGTCGTGGGCTGGTGCACCCCCTCCGCCGTCCTGGTGTCCCGCACCGAATATGCCGCGTTGATGATGTTGACCAAGCCGCTCAGCAGCAGGCCGGTGACGGCCAGATAGGCGAGGCCGGCCACCGCAATCCAGCCGACCGCGTTTGCCGCGCGCCGCCCGATCCAGCGATTGAGCAGGTGTGCGAGCCAGCGGTACAGGCCGCGCAGGCCGCGCCCGATCAGCAGGATGAGGCAGAACATCAGCGCCGCGGCGAAGGGCGAGGCAACCACCAGCGGGATGCTGTAATCGGTCACCCCCATCAGCTTGCGGATCTCATATTGCCAGTACTGCCCGAGCCCGAAGGAAACAACGAACAAGACAACCGCGCTGATGACGAAGGCGCGCCACGCCCAGCGCCGCGGACGCCGGGTGTCCCGGTCGGCGAAAGCACGCCAAATGCTCGCGGCCAGCACCCCGAGCCCGTAACCGATGGCCGCGGTGATGCCACAGACCACGCCCTGGATGAGGCCACCGCGCGGGAGCAGCGACGGCGTGAAAGAAAGGCACGCGCCAATGAGCGCACCCCAGCAGCCGGGCAGCGTGACATACAGCAGCTTCCGGCGTTTCCCGGGCTCCGGCGGCGGCTCAGGCCCTTCAGCCGTTGTTACGGCCAGGGGAGCTTGGGCGGCCGCGGGCGGCTGACCGGCCCGGGCCGGATCGGCGGCACGCTGGCTCGCCACATCTGGATGCTCACTCGGTGACGGACCGGATGGCGGCCCCGGTATATCCCGCGCCATGGTCCTTAATGGTCGCCCGGCGGGTTATACCGGCGCTAGGGACGTAGGTCACAGTGCAGACCCAGTAGCGCCTTGGATCCGCTGGCAGCCCCAGCCGAGGGGACAGTGTCAGGTTTGTGGACAGACAATGGCAAGGAGCAGCCTGACCCACGGTGTGAGGAGTTCCTGGCACCGGCGGCCCACCGCCACATAGATGCGTGCCCTCAGAATGGCGTAATCTCGTCTTCGTTTCAGGTCGGCTCGATGCTGCGGAAGATCCCGGGGGCCGGTGCCTCGCCATACCAGCCGACGCCGAACCCGTCGCCGTTGGTCGTCTCGGCCCCCAGCCTGGAGTGCAAGCTCGTCACAAGTCCCACTGGACCGGGACCTTCGGACCTAAAGCACCCAGCTGCGGGCGGCGGGCGCGGGCAATGGCCGGGATATCCAGGCCGCTCCCGACACCACAGATCTGCCATACACCTCACGATCTGGCCGGAGTGAGATCCTGCGGCGCTGTCCGCGACAGCGCGATGACCCCGACGGCCATCACGGCGAACGACACGATGCCGGCGGCGACCTTCGCCGGGCTGTTGGTGAAACGCTCGTCAAACAGCCAGACACTCAAAACGATGCTGGCGAACGGGTCGATGACGACCAGCACCGGCTGCGACACGCTCAACGGCCCGACATGCAGAGCCGCCTGCTCGAGCAGCGTCCCGGCGACGGCAGCGGCGGCAAGTGCGTACACCGGCCAGCGCGTGAGCAAGCCGCCAATGCCGAACGTGGCGAGCATCTCGGTAGCCGTCTTGAGGAACCCGGCCAGCAGCGCCCACGCGAGCGCCGCAGCCGTCGCAAAGACGGCGGCCCGGCGCACCGGAGAGCCCCGCCTCCCCGCCAGGGTCAGCACGGCAATCGTCCCGCCGAACACCAGCAAAGCCGACAGCCACTCCGCCGTCTCCGGGACAGGGTGGCCGCCCGTGGGCTCGGCCGCCGTGAGGAACACCCCGAGTGACACACAGACGACCAGGACCGCGGCCCATGCGGCGCGGGTCACATCCTGGTGGATCCACACCCGGCGCAGCACCAGGACGAAGACCAGCTCGGTGACCAGAACGGGCTGGACCACCGACAGCAGGCCGTTGTGCAGGGCCAGGGCCTGAAAGGCGAACGAGCCCACCGCCGCGACAGCACCCAGCAGCCACAGCGGCTGCCGGACCAGATAGGCGACCAGGCGCCAGCCCTTCTCCCGCTTTGGGGCGCCGACGCTCGCCGAGTGCTGCGTCATCAGGTTGACCGCGTTGCAGAAAGCGGCGGCCAACGCGAACACAACAGCGAGGATCACGCGCCTGCTCCGGCTCCCCTCACGTCCGCACCACCTAAACGGCCGACCACCAGGGTCAGCCAGCCACGAGCGGTCCCGGTAGAGACTTAGGACCCGGCTTCACCGTCATCGCCGGGCTGCTGCTGACCCATGGACCGCTGGCGTTCCTTGGGGTGCAGCCAAGTAATGAGCTGATCAAGGAACTGGCGGAGTTCACCCTCGCGCTGGTGCTGTTCTCGGACGCGTCGCGGGTCGGGCTGCACGAGCTGCGGGCGGATGCGGGCCTGTATCTGCGGCTGCTCGGTGCCGGCGCTTGCGCCGCGCGGTGTTGGTGCTGGTGCGATGATGAGGTCCTCGGCGGACTCGCCCGGGCGGAGCGCGAAGCCGAGCCGGTAGTCTAGGCCAGCGCTTGTCGAAGGCGAGCCCCAGGACGAGCAGGCCCCCGCCAGGGGCTAGCCGTGCTGCGCCGATCCCACGAGCCTCGAGGCAGCCATCATGCACGCAACAGCAGCGGCCGCGTCCACGGCGCAGTACGGCGTGTGGGCGTATCTGGCCGTCTTCGCCCTGATGGCGCTGACGTTCGCCGGGATACCGGCCATCGGGGCGGCCGTTGTCGGCTGGGCTGCTGTGCTGGCCAGTCAGGGCAAGCTCGACATCGGCGCGGTCCTGATCGTGGCGATGCTGGGCGCCGAGGCCGGCGGCCTGGCCGGCTACAGCATCGGCGACCGGTGGGGCCGCAGGCTGCTGGACCGCCCGGGCCGCTTTCAGGCGCGGCGGCAGCAGGCCGTCGCCCGGGCCGAGGGGATCTACGCGAAGTGGGGGCGGCTGGCCGTATTCTTCACGCCCACGATCGTCTCCGGCCTGCTCAAGATGAAGTACTCGCAGTTCGTGGTGTGGAACTTCGTGGTCGGTGCCGTGTATGTGCTGTCGATCGGGCCCGCTGCCTACGGCGCGGGCAAGGTGTCGGCCGGCGAGAGCGACTGGGGCAGCCTCGGCGCGCTGGTGGCCGGGCTGGCGCTCGCTGCCGGCAGCACCATGCTTGCCGCACGGTATTACCGCCGCAGGAAGGCCCGCAGATTGCTGGCTCACGCCGGCGCGAGCAACGTCAGCGGGGAACCGCGCTGACACCTGCCGGGGTGGCGCACCTCGCGTCAGCCGTTAAGAATCAAGATCCCGAACGGCTCACGCGTGGTGACACGACCGCGTACCGATCACGTGGGCCGGCCGAACGGTCCGGGGCGAACGCTGGTCAGGCGGTGACCGGGGATCGGCCCGCCCTCGAGTTCGACGCAGTCGGATGCCAAGCGGGCGGTCGCGCTCGCCTCGATCCTGGCGATCATGGTCGCGGCAATCATGATCTTGGCAGCGGTCGCGAAGCTCGGTTTCATCGCCGATCTGCTGTCCAAGCCGACGATGATCGGTTACATGAACGGCCTGGCGCTGACGATCCTCGTCGGCCAGCTGCCGAAGCTGTTCGGGTTCGGCACGCACCGCCGACCCGGCCACCCGGCAACGCAAGCAGCTGGAACTGGCCCTGGCCAAAGCCAGCACCGGGATCACCGCGATGATCGAGGCTTACGCCGAGCAGCTGATCACCATCGATGAACTGCGTGCCCGGATGCCGCACCTGCGCGCCCGCGAGACCAGCTTGCGCGGCCAGATCGACGCGCTCGACGCCCAGCTCGCCGACCGGGATGCCTGCCTCAAGCTCGCCGGCGACCTGGAAGGCTTCCCCGACGAGCTGCCCGGCAACGCCGCCACCGCCGCCACCGCCACCGCCACCGTCGAAGACCGCCAGCGCGTCCTGCGGCTGCTCGTCAAGGACATCCTCATCGGCCCGGAGAAGATCACCATCCGGCACCGCATCCCCACCCGCGCAGGCAGCTCCGGCGCCCGGCAGCGCGACCCGGGACCCGATACGGAGGGTGACCATCAGCCGGGTTATCTATTGCGTTGGGGGCGTGATCTCCCCAGTTCCGGCGCATTCTGGAGATCGAGCCGATCACCTGGCTGCTCAACTGGGGAGCGGTGGTCATCTGCGCGGGGGGCGGGGGCATCCCGGCCATGTACCCATCCTCCGGCGCCGGCCCTGGGACCTGCGCCCCGGCGGCATTCCGGCCGTTTGCTAACGACCCCGCGCGGTGGAGCAGCACCCCGAGCGCCAGCAAGGTCACGCCTCCCACCGCCATGCCGATGCCTGCTCCGCCCAGGACGTCAAGTGGGTAGTGCACGCCCAGGTACACCCGGGACCAGCCCATCAGGACGGCATACGCGATTGCCACCGCGGCCGGCGCGTGGGGGAGGAACGGCACGAGCGCGATCACCGCCGCCAGGGTGACGGCGGTGTGGGTGGAGGGGAAACTCGTGCCGTGCGCGGGCTGCTGGCGCAGCACCGCGCTGGCTACCACCTCGTAGGGCCGGGGGCGGTCGGCTATGGCCTTCGCCACGTGCGACAATACCCACGCGGTGGCGGTGGCCGCGGCTCCGGCGGCCACCGGCAGCACGCTCCGGTTTCTGGCCACGACGTAGCCGACGGCGAGCGTGACGACAGCGATGATGCCCGCTGGCAAGAACAGGTGTGAGAGCGGAGTGAGCACCGACGCCAGGGTCGGCGGGACCTCGTTGAGAACCTGGAACAGGCTCACATCCCAGCCGACCGCTCCCGTCTTGAGCAAGAGCGCCGAAATGGCGAACAGCGCTGCTCCCAGGCCCGCCAAGAGCCCGGCGGTCCAGGCCGTGGGAACCCGGGTAGGCCGCTTCGGCCACCACCACAATTCAAGCGAGATCATGGGGACCAGACAGCTTGGCGTCCGCACGGTGGGCCCGGCGCCACCGGCTGGGCGCTCCACCCACCAAGGGTTGTCGCGGCTAAGACGACCACGGCCACCTCCGTCTACCAGACGCTGAACCATGTCGCAGTAGCCCGCACCGCTTTCGCGCCGGTTTCGCCTCACGCTATGTCCGGGTGTTCGTGACGGTGTGGCGGCGTTTCGTGGCCGTCGCGCGCGGCGGGGCAAGCTGGAGCGCACGCAGCGGTAGCGCCGTTCAGAGCGCCGGCAAGGACGGACGAGCTCGATACCCGGCAAGCGGCGGCCGATGATCGAGAGCGAGGAAGAGCCTGCTGGTTGTGGGTTGCCGGGCAGGGCCCGCTCGGGCGGCTCCCTGGGTGCGGTCCGTCGGAGTGGTCTCAATCCACCCGTCCCGCGTGGACCACACTCATTCGTTTTCAGGCGCCTCGACGTATTTATTCTTAAGACGCGCCGCTGCCGCTGCGGCAATTCCCAGCACAACGCCGAAACTATGAATATAACGCCACCTACGGTGCCTGATTCCGTGTACCACGGAGATACCAGCGATAATGGCACCACTCGCCCGGATCTTCTTCCAGTCGACATTCATTCCGCCCGGCTGGGTGACCGCCCGCACGACCCTGGCGATCACCGGCTCCGCCGTCTCATCCTTCGTCGGGGCCTCGTCAACTGCCATGCCTTCCGCCTCCCTTGTGGCGGTATCGTCAACCGCGGCCACAGCGGCCCGCCGCTACATTTGCGACGTCCAGGGCTTGCCCTGTACGCGTCAGCGAATACCGGGACTCGCCCTCATGCTCGCGCCCCGCTGTGCCACGCCGCATCACCCAGAAGTGGTGACAGGCGCGCTTCAGGCATCGGGATGACACCGGAGTCTGCAGCGCCTCTGCCGCTCTCGCCGATTCGCGGCTGTAGTGCCGCGTTGTAGGTGGCCCCGTCTGGACACTCACTCACATCAGCATGACCGGGCGTCTCTGGCCACGCCTGCGGCTACTCGCTGACGCCCCAGATTGACGCGATCTGTGCGCGCCCGCCGGCGAAACGGCCATGATCCGCAGGCCGCATATAGCAGCGGATCTTCGCACGGACCGTCAGCGTTGAACGGCTACGCTGCGCGGCTACCCAGTGCCGCCGCAGGCGACGCTTGCCTCCTCAGTGTCCCTGGTGGCCGCGCTGGCGATCCTCACCGATCGGTATGAGCTCGAACACGGGATGGCGGTCCGCCTCGGCGGCGAAGTCCTCCATCGGGGAATCCTTGTTCGCCTGGAAGTACCCTCGCGTGGACGGGGCCATGCGGATGTATCGCTTGAGGACGGGCCCGGCCTCGTCAGCGGAGACCTCCCGGATGGTGTAGTCGCGCGTGTCGCGCCTGCGGGCCAGGCGCACCCGCCCGGCAGCGCGCGCGTTGTGCACCCAGGACACCGGCCCGTAGGGGGCGACCAGCCAGCGGCGCCCGCCGTGTTCTACCGGGACCACGGGGTTGGTGCGCGGCTGGCCGGTTGTGCGGCCCCGGGTGGTCAGCAGGTAGGACCGGGGCACCAGCCCCGCGCGGACGAGCGCACTCATGATCGTGTTCTCCACGTGGCGGCCACGGCCGGGACGGTACTGCCGCGCCGGCCGGGCAGTCCCGCCGCCCCGCGCGTGCCGGGCGGCCTCGCCGTTTCCCGGCCCCTGGCCGGGTGTTGTGGGGGGCATGGCTTCTCCCTCCGCCAGTTGGCTGCGGACTCGGCCCTCGGGCGCCACCAGCTTGTTCCCAGTGTGGTGGCAGGTCAAGGGGCGCGAGGTGGACAGCGTCAGGGAGCATGCGGTCACCACGCGATTGCGGCGGCTGGGCGGACGTCGCCTGCTGCAGCACCGCAAAGGCTCCGCCCCGGACCGCCGAGGCGTCCGCTGACCTGGCCTTTCTGCTCACGTGACGCGAATCTGGGTGGGCTTACGCAGGGACCTGCGGTCATGATCGCCGGCCGCCGCCACCCGCTGCGCCGAAGTCCGGTCCCATTATCGAACCGGCCGTGCCACGCCAAAGTGGCTAGTAAGGGCACTGCTGGCAAAGTTGTGGAGCGGGCGCTCATGACGTTACGCGCCTGCGAACTCGGGACAAGTGTCAAAGTCCGCGGGACCGAGGAGCTGGCGTACGGTTACCTCATGTCCCAGCCGCGCACAGGCGTGACCGTGGCCGCCGCGATCGCACGTTCGCTCGCGCTGCTGCTCAGCGGCCGGGTGCGTTTTGTCCGCGGTGATATTGGACGGAAACTGACAATGGAAGACGGCGAACAGTTCAGCGTCTTCAGGCACGCCCGGGTGAAGGCCCCCGGCCGGCCGGGGGCGGTGTTCATCGTCCGCTTCACGCCAGCGCACATGAGCGTGCGCCAGAACATTCGTTTCTCGCTGCTTCCAATGGTCCCGCTGCTCGGGATGCCCGGTTTCCGCGAGAAGTACTGGTGCGTGAACCGGCAAACCGGCGGGTGCCAGGGCATTTACGCCTGGCAGACGGCCGCGGACGCGGATGCCTATGCCGGCTCGGTCGCGCTTCGCTTCATGACGAGCCGCTCCCTCCCGGGCTCCGTCTCCCATCAGGTCCCCGGCCAGTCCCCGGATGAATACTGGGCATTTCGTTAGCAGCCGTTAGGGTCTCCGCACCCCGCGGCTGAAGGGCACACACGACTGATGGCGATGTATCCGGGCGCGTGTATCCGCCGGTCGGCCGTCCATGTCCCGAGTCGTGGTCAGCGATCCAGAATGGTTGATCGTGTCGCGATTTGAACCTTGCGGCCGGGCTGGCCGGCGGCCAGGTTTCCACGTCAGCACCAGGACGCCGTCCAGCACCACCGGCTCCGGGCCGGTTGGAGCTAACATGGCAATCGGGGCCCCCGCTACCAGCCGAAACAGCCTTTGGAGCGTCGATCCCGAGGCCGTATTCTGCTGCCGTGACCAATTTCTGGTCACACCGCATCCGGTCGCGACAACGTGACCGGCACGGCCGAAACCCCGCCGACGGCGGCGCTGTTCATCCTGATCGGCACCGAGCCCCACACCGGCTGGCTCGCCAACAAGGCCGGGCACGACGATCAGGGCTTCATAGTGACCGGCCGCGACCTGCTCCGCGACGCAGGCCCCACCGGGCTGGCCGCCGGACCGGGCCCCCGCTGCCACCGGAACCAGCCTGCTCGGCGTCTTCGCAGCCGGCGATGTCCGCCACGGCTCAATCAAGCGAGTCGCCTCGGCTGTCTGCGAAGGAGCTACCGCCATCCAAGCTCACCGGGCAATGCCTCGACGAGACGCCAGCGGCCAACCCACCCGGGTTTTCGGCGCAGACGCTGTCGGTCCTTGCGGTGCTGTGCTCGGAACCGGCCGCGAGATCAAGTGGGCAGCCGGGAAGGCCACCCGACACCCCGTACATCCACGGACGGGAGGAAAGGCGGGCTCATCGGTGCGCATAACGCCCCGGTATGGAGTTCCCGCTCAAGCCCAGGAGCAATTGTCAAGACTTGCGGATGAAGACCATTACGCGGCGTCGCTGACGGGTTGATCCGAGGCGGCGCTGCGGCTGAACAGGGGTGTCGCCGGCGGCCTGGGTGGCCTGGAGTACGGGGTCGCGTTCAACGAGCTTGCCGCATTCGAAGCGGGCCCCGGCGCGGACCAGCGCGACGAGGTGGGGTGCGTTGACGGCGCGCCAGCGTTCCTGGGCGGCCAGCCCGCGGTGGCCACGCCCAGATCAGCCAACTCCGCGCGGACTGCGGGGCGGCTCTGTCATGCACCGGCGACCGCGCATAGCGGCGGGAGTGCGCGCTACCGAAATCAGGCGGTAACTACGGTTGGTGATCGGACGTTGAACGAAGATCACCGGCGGCAGCACCGGACATTGGCTGTGCGAGCGTCCGGTGCAAGATCACGAACTGTGGGCGAGGATTTGCTCGTAACTCGGTCTCCGCGAGCCATAGCCTGGGGGCCGAAGCCACACTATTGGTCGCGGCCCGGCCGGTTCCCCGGCCATGGATACTCGCTGGCCAGCATGGGCTGACCATAGCGTGCTCCGCCCGAGCCGGGCGCGGTCCTGGAGCGGTGGTCGGGAAGGTTATCGTGTGGGAACCTCGGTAGGTGACGGTGGGGGACCAGTCGACAGCGCGGTGGGATTTCTTCGTCTCCTACACCCAGGCGGACTCGGAGTCGGCGCAATGGGTCGCCTGGCAGTTGGAGAAGGCTGGCTACAACGTCCTTCTTCAAGCGTGGGACTTTGTTCCGGGCACCAATTGGATCAACCGGATGCACGAGGGCCTTGCGCACTCGGCTCGAGTGATTCTGGTGCTATCTCCCGCGTACCTGACATCGGTATATGCGGGCGCGGAGTGGCAAGCGATTTGGGCCCAGGACCCGACGGGTGTGCAACGGCGCGTGGTTCCCGTGCGTGTGGCCGAGTGCGAACGGCCCGGGCTGCTGGCCGGGCTGATCGGGGTTGACCTGTTCGGAATACCTGAGCAGGACGCTCGCCGCCGGTTGCTGGAGGCGGTGGCGCAGGCCTTGGCAGGCCGTGGCAAGCCTGCGCTCGCTCCTCCGCCGCTGGGTTCGGGTGCCTGTCCGCCGGACCGGGTGCAGACCGAGCGACCCGGCAACACCCCGATCTTGCCTACGGCTTCGAATGTTCCATTGCGCAATCCAAACTTCACCGGCCGCCACGAAGAGCTGGCGCGGCTGAAGGAGGAGTTGACGAACCGGCCGACGATGACCGTGCAGGCCGTCCGTGGAATGGGCGGGATCGGCAAGACCCAGACTGTGATCGAGTACACGCATCGGTACGCGACGGACTATGACGTGATCTGGTGGTTCGACGTCGAACAGCCCACAGCGATCACCGACCAAATCGCCAAGCTGGCGGCCGAGCTTGAATTAGGGCCTATGGCCGACCCAGACGCGACGCTCAACGCGGTAAAGGCGGCATTGCGGGGAAGACAGCGTTGGCTGCTGATCTTCGACAACGCGGAGTCGGCCGCCCAGATCCGCCCGCTGCTGCCTGGCGGCTCCGGGCACGTGCTCATTACGACCCGCCGCGACGGGTTTCGTGCCTTGGGCGGTGTCCTCGATCTGGACATTTTGGACCACGTCGATGCTGTGGCCCTACTTCGCCAGCGTGCCCCCCGCGTGACGGCGGACGACGCCGGGGCGCTGGCTGAACGGCTCGGCCACCTCCCTCTTGCCCTGGACCAAGCGGCCGCCTATATCGACCAAACGGGCGTGCCCGCGGAAGATTATCTGCAGCTGTTGTCCACCCGTGCGAGCGACATGCTGACTCGCGGCCAGGCGTACACCTATAAGGACACTGTGGCTAGTGTCTGGGCGTTGTCCATCGACCATCTGCGCGCCCATTCCCCCGCAGCCGTTGAACTGCTCGCCATTTGCGCGTGGCTGGCGCCAGAGCCGATCCCCCTTGACCTCTTCGCCGATCACTCGGACATTCTGCCGCGGCGACTGGCAGCAGCCGCGGACGATTTGCTCGCCTTCACCGAAACGATCGCGGCCGTGGTCGATTACTCCCTGGCGCGCCGGACTGGTGCTGGACTCGTCGTGCACCGGCTCGTCCAGGAAGTCAGCCGCTACCGGCTCACTGCCGACCTCGAGAAGCACCCGCTCCCCATCGCCCTTGCTCTCCTGCGAGCCAGCTTGCCCGTTGACCCTTGGGGAGAGCCGAGCGCTTGGCCCGCCTATCGGCGCCTGGTTCCGCACATCCTCGCCGCGACTGCCCACCACGATGACGGGGATTCTTCAGACTCAGACGCAGACACCATCGCGTGGTTGCTGAACCGGGCAGGCACCTACTCGCGACGCGTAGGCCTTTTCAGCCTGGCGCTGTCCGTGCATCAGCGGGCCCTGCGCATCCGCGAGGCAGTGCGGGGTGGCGACCATCCAGAGGTCGCCTCCGCGCTCGCTCATGTCGGTCACATCTTATCCGATCAAGGCCGGCATCTTGAGGCGCTGAAAGCGCATCAGCGGGCACTGCACATCCGTGAGGCCGACCCCGGCAACCCCGATATCGCAGCCTCCCTCAACGATGTGGGATGGGTTCTGTCCACCCTCGGCCGTCACACGGAGGCGCTTCCTTTGCACCGGAGGGCCCTGCACATTCGCGAGACGGCGCTCGGCCCTCATGATCCGAAGGTCGCCACCGCCCTTAACCAGGTTGGGCAGGTCTTGTCCGACCTTGGCCGCCCCGGCGAAGCCCTTCCACTGCAGGAACGATCGCTGGAGATCCGTGAAGCAACGTTCGGGACTGACCACCCGTACGTAGCGACATCCCTCAGAGACCTCGGCCTTGTGCTGTCCGCTCTCGGGAATCACCGCGAGGCGCTGACACTGCACCGGCGGGCCCTGCGCATCGACGAGGATCGTCTTGGGCCCGACCACACCTACGTTGCCTTTGACCTCAATAACATCGGTTGCGCCTTGTCCGCCCTCGGCCGTGCAGCTGAGGCCCTGCCCCTTCACCGCCGGGCCGTAACCATTCACGAAGCCATCCACGGCCCTGATCATGAACGTGTGGCCATCGACATCAATCATGTCGGGCGGGCCCTCTTGGCCCTCGGCAGACCGGCTGAGGCGTTGTCCTTGTTCGAGCGAGCGCTGCGCATTCAAGAGACCGTCTTCGACCCGGAGCACCCGGATGTCGCCCTCACCCTCAACAACCTCGGGCTTGCGCTTTCCGCCCTGAGCCGCGTCAAGGAGGCCTTGCCGTTGTTTGAGCGAGCTCTCCACATTCAGGAGACCTCGCTTGGCTCCGAGCACCCCGATGTCGCCCTCACCCTGAACAACCTCGCGCTGGCGCTTTCCGCCCTGAGCCGTCCAGGCGACGCAGTCGCCTTCTCCGAACGAAGCCTGCGTATTCACCATGCCACCGGCACCGTAACGCCACCCCGCCCGGACTGACCACGCTTAGTCCGGGTTGTGTCCGGCCTCTGTGCGGTGGGAACCCATCGCCGCGTGTGTTCGGCTCACTGATTGGCCAACGCGCAGATCACCCATCTGTACAGCGCTTTTCTTGATCGGCATCATCGGAGCCGTCGTCAGCGCAGAACGGCGGATATCGCGTACCGGCGACTTGCCGAGCTGTCACGGTCGGTAACGAGGCACCACCGGCCGGTCTGGCAAAGCAGGGCGCCCGGCGGGGCCCCCCGAGGAAGCCGCGCTGGACATCACGATCCAGCCTTGCCCCGGGCAGGCCGCGCCAGCTCCGGCTGCGGACCCGCGCACAGTCGGGCCTGATCTGCACGGCGGCCGCCTTTTTGGGTCTTCTTCGGAGCTAGTGCCGGACGGGTACGTGAGCGTCCGCCCGGGGGTCGTAGGGTGCTGTTGGGCTCGGGAGTGGCTTGGCCGAAGAGCCGGTGCTCGGGGTGTGAGCCGGCCGCGCTGGCGACAGAGTCGTTCCCCGGTTGCCCTCCCGGGCCCTTGCTGCTGGCTGCTGGGGCGGCCCGCCGGGCGTCGGCCTGGAGGCGGGCGAAGATGGCGTCGCTGATCCGCCGCTTCAGGGACCGGAGTGCCTCTTTGGGGGTTTTGCCCTCGGACCGCTTGCGGTCGTAGCAGGCGCGGCCGTCGCTGTGGGGGTGGCGGATCTGGGTGACCGCGGCCATATGGATGGCGTGGTTGAGGCGACGGTTCCCGCGCCGGCTCAGCCGGTAGATCTTGCGGTTCCCCGAGGACACCTCAACCGGCGCGGTGCCGTTGTAGGCGGCGAAGTGATCCCGGCTGGCGAAGCGGGACACGTCGGCGACGTAGCCGATCACGGTGGCGGCGATGACGGGGCCGACCCCGAAGACCTCGGTGACCGTGGTGCCCGATGCCGTGACCGCCACGGCCAGCCTTTTCCTGGTGTCGCGCATCTGGGTGTCGATGCGGCGCAGGTCATCGAGGAACGCGGCGGCGAGTTCGCAGCGGGCCAGCGCGACGGCCTCTGACGGTTTGATCTGCTCGAGGACATTGGCGGCCTGGGCTGCGGTTATGTCTTTGGAGATGCCTCCTGGCAGGAGCCGGGCCCTCGCCGCGGCCAGTTCCAGGTACGCATCCAGCAACGGATGCCCGATCCGGGTCAGGCCACGGCTATCACAGTCGGCACGGACGAGACACGGCGAGAAGGCCATGTCAGCCATCCTGACCGGACTGCCCGAGCCAACCGGGGGGTTGAAGGTGGCGAGGATGTCGCAGTGTCGGTATTGCGCTATGTCACGTCGCGGGAAGGATCTCGATGTACCCCTGCGTTCCATTCAGCCGGATCCGCTGCCCATCCTGGATCAGATGCGTGGCGTTCTGTACGCCCACGACGGCCGGCAAGCCGTACTCTCGTGCGATCACGGCGCCGTGGGTCATCAGGCCCCCAACCTCGGTCACTAGGCCGTTGATCGCGGCGAACAGGGGCGACCAACTGGGATCCGTGTAGGCCGTGACGAGGATGTCGCCCGGTTCCAGATCGGCCTCCGCCATGTCGAGGATGACGCGGGCCCGCCCCTCAACGGTTCCGGCGGAAACCGGCAGGCCGATCAGCGCGCCGATTGGCAGGTCCTCGCGTCGGTACGTCCCGGCGACGACCTCGCCATCGGATGTGAGCACCCGGGGCGGCGTGAGGGCTTGATACGACCTGAACGCGTCCTTGCGTTGGCGGATGAGCTGGTCATCCACCTGCTGCGTGCGCACGACGTCGTGGAGTTCCTGGAACGTGAGGTAGAAGATGTCGTCTGTCTCGCGGAGCACATGGGCCTGCACGAGCCGCTCGGCCTCTTCCAGGAGAGCCTGCTTGTAGATGAAGTAGCGGCTGATCATGCCGTACTTCGGATACTCCCGGTATCCGCTGAAGGTCCGGACGCGGTCGATCATCCGCTTGGCCTCTTCGGCTTTCCGCGCTCCGTCCGGCAAGGCCAGCAAGCGTTCCAGCAGCTCCTGTTCCTTCTTCCACGCCTCCTGCCGCCCTTGCTCGAAGCGCCGCGGGCCGGCGCCAGGCTCGAAGTTCTTGATGTTGCCGAGGATCACGGGCACGAGCGTGGTGGGGCGTTCGCTCCAACGCGGCCTGGTGATGTCGATCTCGCCGACGCAGCGCATGCCGTACTTGCCGAGATAGGTCCGGATGGCGTCCCGGGCGGCCTGTCCGCCTGCGACCTTCGCCAGCTCGTCCAGGAAGCCGTGGTCCCCGGCGTGTTGCAGAAAGGCGACCACGTCCGGATGCGGGCGGATCACGTCCGCGACGTCCAGCAGTGCCAGCCCCATCTCCGACGTGACGTTGTGGGGGACGGACTGCGTGAGCGTGTCGGCCGTGTTCGTCTCGCCCAGCCACGCCTGGAGCTGCTCGTTGAGCCACCACGTGGCATCCATCGCGGCCGTGATCACCTGAAGGCTTTGCGGATCGGACAGGGTCCGCTTCAGCTCCTGGATGTCCGCCAAGATGAAGTCGAACATTGCCGATCCAGACTTCGTCCGGATATGTCGTTGCAGGGCGGCGATAGAAGCCTGGCTGCGCCCGGTCAGCTCGGCGACGATGGCCGGATCGGTCTCGATCTGGGCTGGGGTCCCGCCAGGCGGTGGCCCGCCGGGACCGTCGTCCGGGAGCGACCGGATGAAGTCACCGCGGTCGAGGATCGTCTGCAGCGCGTCCCTGATCAGCGGATCGGATTTCCCCAGGACCTCGAGGAGCCCAGCGCGGCTCGCTGGCGAAGCCAGGCCCTGGGCGACGTCGACGAACAGCCTCCCGCCGGCCTCGTACATAGGCCGGAGCGCCGTCAGCTGCCACAGGGAGAGCCCGAGCGGCTTCATGGGGTCGGTCATCATCTGCTGGTGGCCGACGGAGACGTAGACGTGGTTCTCCAGGTCGCCGGCCGCGGGGATGGGGAACAGCGTGGTGATCGGCCGGCTCTGGACGATCTGGAAGTCATCGCCGGTCAGGCACCATTCGATGTCCTGGGGGCAGCCGAAGTGCGCTTCGATCCGCCGGCCCAGCTGCGCAAGCCGCACGACCTGCGCATCGGTCAGCGCTGGCAGGTCCTGCCGCCCCCGCTCGATCGCCCGTTCCTGCGTCCCGCCTGCCGGCAAGGCGTGGACGGCAAACTGCTTGGTGGCGACCGCCTTGGTGACCACCTCGCCGTCGCGCACCTTGTAGCCGTCCGCGTTCACCAGGCCGGAAACCAGGGCCTCGCCGAGGCCGAAGCTGGCCTCCACGGAGGTGACCTTCCGATTCGACGTGACGGGGTCGGCCGTGAACAGGACGCCGGCCGCCTCCGGGAAGACCATCTGCTGCACGACCACGGCCATCTGGACCTGCTGATGGCCGAAGCCGTTCCGCAGGCGGTAGGTCACAGCCCGCTCCGTGAAGAGCGATGCCCAGCACCGGCTGACGTGCTGCGGGATCGCCGCCGGCCCCACGACGTTCAGGTACGTGTCCTTTTGGCCCGCGAAGGAGGCCGTCTGCAAGTCCTCCGCCGTCGCGCTCGACCGGACGGCGTAGGCGGCTTGATCGCCGAGCCGGGCGAGCGCGCTGCTAATCGCCGCCGCCAGATCGCCGGGGATGGTGATCCCTTCGATGGTCCTGCGGATCTCCGCGCTGAGCCTGCGGATCGCCTCCCGGTCATCCGGGCTCAGGCGCGACAGCCGGTCGAGTTGATCATCGATCGACGGCGCTTCCGCCATGATCCGCCGGAAGGCATCCGTCGTCACGCAGAAGCCGGCCGGCACGTGGATGCCTTCGATCCGCGAAAGCTCCCCCAAGTGCGCGCTCTTGCCACCGACGACCGCGATCTGGCTCCGGTCGACCTCGTGGAAACCCAGCACGTAGCTGCCCATCAGCTCACCTCTCCTTTCAGCCCCGCCGGGCGGTCTTTCATTTCTCGTTTGCGGTCGCCGACTTGGCGGCACGGCCTGCGGATTGCCGCACGCCCCGGGACGTGCCGCGACGGCCCGGAACCGCGACCCGGCCCCCGACGCACGGATCCGGCACTTGCTCGCGGTTGGCTCATAGCCACCCAAGCGAGGGGCGTGCGGTGCCAGAGGCGGGCCGGGCGAGCGTGCAGAGCATGTTGCTCGTCGTGCTCTTGCCGGCACCGTTGAAGCCGATGAAGCCGAAGACCTCGCCGCGAGTGACGGCCAAAGTGACCTCGTCCGTCGCATCCTCAAGCGCCTTGACAGGGAGCGAGCCGAGATTCACCGTCGCGCCATGCCTGAATGCGCTCGTCGCTGCCCGCGCGGCGACGCGCGAGTTGAAGAGCATAGTCACCGCCAGATCCTCCACCAGCAAGCGGTCACGCGAGCGCACAGTCCCGCCGATCTGTATGGCAGCCGCGCCGGCCCGCATCACCGCCCGAGCCGCACCGAACCGCGGCTTCTGTGCCGGACTGCCGCGGGCGGAGACGGGTGTCCCGGATAGGGCACCCCAGGGAGAACCTTCACCGGGCGGGGTATACGGGACGCTCCTGAGCGGGCATGGCCTCCCATCTGCAAGGTTCCCGTGGAGAGTTCCCCCTGCGCGACGGTCTCGGAGCTAGATGAGTGATTTCATGTCGAGAAGCTCTGACCGGCTCCGCTCACCAGGTGAAGGGCCACGACAGGCGCGGCCCACGACACCAGGAGACCACCATGCCGAAGTACCTGCTCCTCAAGCACTACCGCGGCGGCCCGGCGCCGCACCGTCCCGTGCCCCCGATGGACCAGTGGGCCCCCGGGGACGTGGAGGCGCACATGGCCTTCCTCAAGCACGTCAGCGAGCTGCTCGAGGAGAACGGCGAGTACGTCGACGCGCAGGCGCTCACGCCGGCGCGCACCTGGGTGCGCTACGGCGGCCCGGACGCCGCGCCCGTCACCACCGACGGCCCGCTGCCCGAGACCAGCGATCTCGTGGCGGGCTGGTACATGATCGACGTCGAGTCGCACGAGCGCGCGGTCGAGCTCGCGGCCTACGTCTCCTCCGAGCCCGGCCCGGGCGGGGAGCCGCTGTACGAGTGGATCGACGTCCGGGAGGTCATGTCCGAGGCGCCGTCGGGCGACTGACCCGGCGTGATCGACGAGCCGACGCGACGGCTGGACGAGGGCGCGCTGCGCGCCCTCGTCCCGCGGGTGCTCGCGGGGCTGGTCCGGCGGGGCGAGGACTTCGATGCCGCCGAGGACGCGCTGCAGGAGGCGCTGCTGGAGGCGCTGCGGGTGTGGCCCGAGCACCCGCCGCGCGACCCGCGCGCGTGGCTGGCGACGGTCGCGACCCGGCGGCTCGTCGACGCCCGCCGCAGCGAGGCCGCCCGTCACCGCCGCGAGGAGGCGACGTACGCGGAGCCGCGGCCCGCCGCCACCGAGGAGGGCGACGACACCCTCTTCCTGCTCTTCTGCTGCTGCCACCCCGACCTCGCGCCCGCCTCCCAGGTGGCGCTGACCCTGCGCGCCGCCGGCGGCCTCACCACCCGGGAGATCGCCGACGCCTTCTACGTGCCGGAGGCGACGATGGCGCAGCGGATCAGCCGGGCCAAGCGCGCCCTGCAGGGGCGCCGCCTGGACCAGCCCGGCGACCTCGCCGTCGTGCTGCGCGTGCTCTACCTCGTCTACACGGCCGGCCACGCGGGCCGGGTCGACCTGGCCGGCGAGGCGATCCGGCTGGCCCGCCAGCTCACCCTCGCCACCGGGGAACCGGAGGCGCGCGGGCTGCTCGCGCTGATGCTCCTCAACCACGCCCGCCTCCCGGCGCGACTCGACCCCGAGGGCCGGATCGTCACGCTCGACCGGCAGGACCGCGGCCGGTGGGACACCCGCGAGATCGCCGAGGGCGTGCGCGTCCTGCAGTCGGCGCTGGCCGTTCAGCGCCCCGGCCGCTACCAGGTCGAGGGCAGCCGCCGTAGTACCCCTGACCAGTTAGACGCCCGGGTCGTCCAGCGGCCAGGCCGGCCTTGGGAACCGGTGGTGACAAAGGTGTCATCTGCCTGCCACGATGCGGATTTAGCGCCGAGAGCCCGGCTGCACGGGAACATCGGCTTTCTCGAACTAACATCCACATGCTGTGGTCGCTGATCCGGGTCCGGCCCGAGATGATCCGTGATACCCCAGTGGCTGAGGAGCTCCAGGCCAAACTTGAGCGGCTGCTGGATGAGAGCCTGGTGTCAACGGCCGCATGCAGAGAGCTGGACGCGCTGCGCTACGGCATCGCGATGGCACGGCGATACTGAAATCTCTGGATACTGAGAGGCAGGCGGGTTGAGCGACCAGCTGCGGGACACCACCGGTTTCCTTTACGAGATCGGGTTGCTCAAGCGCTACAAGCGGACCGGCTGGTCCCTGGCTGGCGTCCCTTCGCCTGAATCGGTCTCTGACCATTCTTTCCGTGCCAGCGTCATCGCCTCGGTGATCGCCGCTATGGAAGGCGCTGACCGCAGCGAGCTGCGTTCCTCGCGCTATGGCACGACAGCCAGGAGACCCGCACCACTCGGTCGCGGCCCTGGCCACCCCGTCTGCCAAGCAGATCGCCCACGAGGCCATCATCCAGAACAGCCTTAGCTGGCTGGAACGCGCCAAACAAGCGGCTGCGGGCGACGACTAGCCCGTCTCCACCAGCAGCTGGGCATCGGCGTCCGGCAGCGTTCCGTAGATCGCATCGAACTGCTCCGGGGTGATAATGGTCCGCAGCGTGGCGGGCACCGTGGGAATCTTGACTACAGGTGGTTGAATCCGGTCGATTCCTCTTTCGACATGGGTACCGTGACCGGGTGCTTGCCGAAGTGGGCGATGGCGGCCTTGAAGTCGTCGAGGAGCAGGGAGGCCATGTCCCGGCTCACCCCGAGGCGGACCAGGATGCGCTGCACGGGGATGTCGGCGGCGGTTCCGGTCAGGGTGTAGGCGGGCACCTGCCATCCCTTGGTGCTCAGCCGGTCGGCCAGGTCGAACAGGGTGTAGCCGGGGTCGGCGCCGTCGCGGATCCGCCAGGTGACGGTCGGGATCCCGGTGGCTGGGTTGCTGTCGCATAGGAGCTCGAAGGGGCCGAGCTTGACGATTTCGGCGGCGAGGTACTGGCCGATCTCGTAGGACGCGTTGTGGACGCGGCGGTATCCCTCGTGGCCCAGCCGCAGGAAGTTGTAGTACTGGGCGATGATCTGCCCGGCCGGGCGGGAGAAGTTGATCTGGAAGACGGGCATGTCGCCGCCCAGGTAGTTGACGTGGAACACCAGATCGTCGGGGAGTTCGGCGCGGTCGCGCCAGATGACCCAGCCGACGCCGAGCGGGGCGAGCCCGAATTTGTGCCCCGAGGTGCTGATCGATTTGACCCGGGGGAGGCGGAAGTCGAAAGCCACGTCGGGCGCGCAGAACGGGGCGAGGAAGGCGCCGCTGGCCCCGTCCACGTGAATGCCGACGTCGAGGCCGGTGTCGGCCTGCAACTGGTCGAGGGCCTTGGACATGGCCTCGACCGGTTCGTAGGCGCCGGTGTAGGTGACGCCCAGGGTGGGGACGACCATGATCGTGTTCTCGTCTACCCGCTCCAGCATCGAGGCGGGATCCATGGCGTAGCTGCCATGGGACATCGGGACCTCGCGCATTTCGATGTCCCAGTAGCGGGCGAACTTGTGCCACACCACTTGTACCGGGCCGCACACCATGTTCGGGTTGTCCGTCGGCTTGCCTTCGGCCCGCCGCTTGGCCCGCCATCGCCACTTGGCCGCCATACCCGCCAGCATGCAGGCCTCGGAGGAGCCGATGGCCGACGCGCCGATCGTGTTGGCCGCCTCCGGCGCGTGCCACAGGTCGGCCAGCATGTGCACGCAGCGCCGCTCGATCTCAGCGGTCTGCGGGTACTCGTCTT
The DNA here is from genome assembly GCA_963851085.1 of uncultured Actinomycetota bacterium. GTDB lineage: Bacteria > Actinomycetota > Actinomycetes > Streptosporangiales > Streptosporangiaceae > DATFVJ01. Next base: position 247,108 of record CAWKNX010000010.1, read on the forward strand.
TGTCGATCATGTTCTTGTTGACCGAAAGGGCCATCAGGGCAAGGACTTCGGGCTCGGCCCACGTCTGGCAGAACGTGGCCAGGTTCTGGCGGGCGTTGCCGTCGAGCATCAGCTCGTCCGCCACCACCTGGAACGCCTCCCTCGACAGGGTCTCGTCCTGGGGGAACCGGTACTTGGGGACGGGCGCGGTCAGGCTGTGCCCGGCGAAAACCGAGTCCTCCATCTGCTCGCGGACGGTGTCACGCTCGTGCAACGGCATAGCCAGCATCTCCTTGGTCAAGATCCACTCCGCGCCGGCCCCGCTCCGAAATCGCCGCGGCTTGGCACCAGCCTCGTCGAAGGGGAGCGGTGCTGGCTGGTTCCGATCCTGACCGGCTTCGACCGGTGCCGTCATCACCCACCGTGGGTGGACGGAGATCCCTTGACGAGCCGGGCGAGCGCACAGTGACGGCAACTGATCCGCCGTCCTCTACGCGGCCGACCGCACACAAGCTGACCCGGGCGTCGTGCCGAGCATCCCCCGTGAGCTGGGTCTTGGTCAACGCCGCCTGCGGCTGGCCTATTCTCGTCGCCCCAGCCGGTGTAGCGTGAAGATGTTGCTCCGGACCCCGGCGGCGGACACTTTCGCGTGCTTGGCGATGGTGTGGCAGGGTTCGGAGTTTTCTTTGTTCATGTGCCGGTGCACCAGCCAGACGGGGCGGTGCATAGAGGGCGGGGCACGCTGCCGCGGCGTCTCCAGGCACAGATCGGTGACCGCTGGTGAGGAGCTGAGCAACCGCGGCATCGCCCTGCTGCGGCCTGGAGGGAACTGGCAATGACGGTGAAGACTAATGGCGCCGCGGCCCGAAGGCCTGGGGCGCGGGCATCGGGTGAGCGTCCAGCGCGGACCGGGACGGCCGAGCATCTGAGTGCCGCGGACCGGGCGGCCAGGGGGAAGGACGCCCGGGCGGCCGCCCCACTGGGCTCGCATGCGGACTTCCGGCCGGCTGGCAGGCGCAATCCGGTCGGGCTGCTGCTTGGCCAGGCGAAGACGCGGGTGCCGGAACTGGTGCCGGTCCGGCACGGGCGGATGCTGGTGTCGGCGTTCACGTTCTACCGTGGGGCTGCGCTGCCGATGGCGGCGGATCTGGCCGGCACGCCCACGTCGGGGCTGCGGGTGCAGTTGTGCGGGGATGCGCACCTGTCCAATTTCGGCGCGTTCGCCTCACCGGAGCGGCGCCTGGTTTTCGACGTCAACGACTTCGACGAGACCCTGCCGGGGCCGTTCGAGTTTGATGTCAAGCGGCTGGCGGCGAGCTTTGCCGTGGCCGGGCGGGACAACGGGTTCCCCGCCAAAGCCCGCCGCAAGATCATCCTGGCGGCGGCCGAGGGTTACCGCACCGCGATGCGCGGGTTCGCGAAGCAGCCGTTGCTGGCGGTCTGGTACGCGCACCTGGAAATCGAGCAGGCCATCGGTGAGTTCAGGTCGCAGATCAAGGCGACGAGGTTCAAGGAAGCCGAGGTGCTGCTGGCCAAGGCGCACACCCGGGACAGCACGCAGGCGCTGGGCAAGCTCACCACCGTGGTCGACGGGCGGCGGCAGATCATCAGCGACCCGCCGATGATCGTCCCGGTCGAAGAGGTCTTCTCCGATGTGCAGGCCGACGCGCTGTATGAGCAGCTGCGCGCCGTGCTGGCCAAGTACCAGCGCAGCCTCCAGTCCGACCGGCGGCATCTGCTCGAACAGTTCACCATGGTCCAGGTGGCCCGCAAGGTGGTCGGGGTCGGCAGTGTCGGCACCCGCGCCTGGATCGTGCTGATGGACGCCGGCGACGGCGACGAACCGCTGTTCCTGCAGGCGAAGGAGGCCCAGCCGTCCGTGCTGGCGGACTACTGCGGGCGCAGCAAGTACGACAACGAAGGTGAGCGTGTCGTCGCCGGGCAGCATCTGCAGCAGGCCCAGAGCGACATCTTCCTCGGCTGGACCCGCGTCACCGGCCAAGACAAGGTCGACCGCGACTTCTACGTCCGCCAGCTGCGGGACTGGAAATTCTCGATGCCGATCGAGCAGATGCTGCCCGCGGGCATGACCGTCTACGCCCGCCTGTGCGGCTGGACGCTCGCCCGGGCGCACGCCCGCTCTGGCGACCGCATCGCCCTAGCCGCCTACCTCGGCGGCTCCGACAGATTCGACCAGGCGATCGCCGACTTCGCCGAAACCTACGCCGACCAGAACGAACGCGACTACGAGGCGCTCCAGCGCGCCGTCAAAGACGGCAAAGCCGAAGCCACGACCGAAATCTAAGCCGTCACCCGGCACGAGGCGGTGAGGACGCGGTTCCTCGTCGCGGTGAGGCCGGCGGGCGGATGCACCGGGGACCGATGCGGCATCGCAGGGGCACCCTTGGGCGCCTCGGCCTCCAGTTCATGTTTGACGGTGAGCAGGTCCTGCCGGGCGGCCTCGGATCGATATCGATCAGCGTGTGCGCCAGCACCGCCCCGGTGCAGGTACGCGCGAACCACTTCCGGTCCGCCGGCATCACCTACCACGGCGAGCTTCCGCGATGCCGACCAGGACGACATATCCGGGCTGTCGCGCAGCGTTTCCAACCTGGGCTCGTCACTGGGCACGGCGCTGGTGATGTACGGCCGTGCGCGTTACGCTGCGCGGGTGACCCGTACAGGCAACGGCCTGGATCTGCTCGTGGACACAGGGATTCGGAGCCTCAGTGCTTTGATCGAGGCAGCGAAGCCCAGCACTGGTCCTTGGCCGATCAAGGGAGAAGCCGCTCGGGTGGTCCTACCGCGGTGCCGACGGTGTGAATGGCCGGAGTTCGTCCGGGCCGTGCTGCACAATCCCGTAACTCGACTCCGGGACCTCGTTCCAGGCGCCGGGAAGCTCGCTGAGCGGCTCGGAGACAACGAGCCTGGTCTCGTCGCCGGTGTCCTTGAAGCGCTCATTGCCGGGATAAAGATGCCTGAGCGCATGTATCTCGGTGCTGTAGAAGAGCGAGCGGGAGTTTCGTTCGCTTGAGTAGCGGAACGCCCACAGCCGTTCGCCGTCGGTCGTCGCGACCGTCATCTGGATCGGATGCTCGACGCCGTGACGCGCCCCGGCCTCCTCGACGAGCCCAACGGCGCGCTCGACCGCGGCCGGCGCGTCGTCCTCGAGCCCGAACGTGAGCGCGAGAAAGAAAAGCACCTCCGAGTCGGCGGACCCTTCGATCTGCGGGTAGAGCGAGGCATCGACGGCAAACACGAGATCTCGTTTCACCGCCGCGAAATCGCGGATCAGTCCGTTGTGCATCCACAACCAGCGGCCGTGGCGAAACGGATGGCAGTTGGTCTGCTGCACCGGGCTGCCGCTGGAGGCCCGGATGTGCGCGAACACGAGCGGAGACTCGACATGGCGTGCGATCTCACGCAGGTTACGGTCATTCCAGGCCGGCTCGACGCTGTGGAAGACAGCGGGAGTATCGCCCACGCCGTACCAGCCGATGCCGAAACCGTCCCCGTTCGTCGTCTCGGCTCCTAGCTCGGAGTGGAGGCTCTGGTCGATCAGCGAGTGAGTGGGCTGGTAGAGCAGCTCCTCGATGCGGATCGGGCTTCCCGAATATGCAAGCCAGCGACACACGTCGTGGCTCCTCTCTACTGTCGTCGATCTCGGTTAGAGGCCGTGTGACCCCTGACCCGTTGACGATGCAGGCGGAGGGGCAGGTCATCACGCGGTGTGGGTACTTTTCATGGCCCATTAGCGGTGCAGAACCCTCATGTGGCACCACCTCACTCGCCCCACAGCTGCCTTACCTCACCGAAGCGCTTCGCGGCAACCGACGCCAGGGGCGAAAGCCCTCCAGGTGGCTCGGCCTGCGGCAGGCCCAGGTGCCGAAGACTGCGACAGCACCTCATCGGCTCCTTGTTCACTTGGGGGGCTGGCTCAGGAATGTCTTTCGGGCCTCAGCCGGGGCCGGTGTTACATTCGCCGCGCCGAGGACCCGGCGCCTGCCATAGCGGCCGATCGGCCCCCAAATGTCGGGACATCTGGCCCTAAGTACACGCATGCCGTCGGGTGACTCTTGAACTAAGCCATGGGGGCCACGAACCGTGCTTGCGGTACGCCGCCCTCATGGGGTGGGTCGTTGCCGGAAGGGGTCGAGCAAAAGCGGCTGGAGGGATCCCGGCGAGAGGTTCCGGCGATTTTTGACCAAGGAGGCCAGAATGACGTCGTCAACAATTAAGCCAGCCAGGGACGAGGGCGGGTGCCAGGCGGAAGGCCGCGGCCACGGCCTGATCATATTCGCCTCTGTCATGCTGGCTATGGCTGGCTTCCTCAACATGATCTACGGCATCGCCGCGATCGCCAACTCGCACGTGTTCGTCGCCAATGCGCACTACGTATTCGGCGGCAGCCGCGAGAACCTAGCCGCGTAGCGCCCCGGTGTCCTTCACAGCGGGGCCCGTCGCGTGTGCAGCGGAGCGCCGCGCGGCAGGGAGCCAGAGGAGCGGACAGGCGACCGGGTGGCCGCGATGATGCCCACGTCGGGCGGTGCGGGACGGGGCGCGAAGGTGTTCGGCGACCCGTCCGGGACGGCGGGCGCGGTCGGCGGGATCACGCTGGGCGTGGAGGAGGAGTTCGTGCTCCTTGACCCGGCCACCGGCGCCGCTGCGGCGGTCGCCCCGGATCTGGTGCGGATGCTCGACGGGGAGCCGGGGGTGCAGCCCGAGCTGATGCGGTTCCAGGTGGAGATCGCCACCGGGGTGTGCACCAGCCTGGACGGCGTCGGCCGCGAGTTGATGCGGCTGCGGCGGCTCGTCGCGGACGTCGCGGCGCGTCTGGGCTGCCGGCTGGTGGCGTCGGGGACCGCGCCGTACCGCACGCCGGGGCTGGCCGCCGTGACGGACCAGCCCCGTTACCGGGAGCTGGCGCGCCGGTATCGGCCGGCTGGTGGCCGATTCCGGCACTTGTGGCTGCCACGTGCACGTCGGGGTTCCTTCCCGCGACCTCGGCGTCCAGGTGCTGGCGCGGCTGCGGCCCTGGCTGGCCTCGCTGCTGGCCATCACGGTCAACTCCCCGATCGCGGGCGGCCACGACACGGCCTGGGCAAGCTGGCGGTACCCGCTGTGGTCACGCTGGCCGACGGCGACGGCGCCCGCGGTGTGGCCGGACGCCGCCGCCTACGATGCGGCGGTCCGCCGCCTCATCGGGCGGGGCGCGGCGCTGGATGAGCGGAGCGTCTACGTCTTCGCGCGGCTTTCCCCGCGCTACCCGACGGTGGAGGTACGCGTCGCGGACGTTTGCCTCGACGTCGGCACCGCGGTGCTGCTGGCCGGGCTGACCCGTGCCCTCGTCGCGACCGCCCTGGCGGAGGCCCGCCGGGGGACGCCGGTGGCAGCGGCACCGGCCCGGTGGGTCGCCGTGGGCCTCGCGGCCGCGGCGCGGCATGGGCTCGCCGGGGCCGGAGTCGACCCGTTCACCGGGCAGAACGTCGATGCGCGCAGCCTGCGGTCCCGCCTCCTCGACCATGTCGGCGCCGCACTCAGCGACCGCGGCGACGCCGATGCCGTCACCGGGCTGCTGCAACGGCTTGACGATTGGGGGACCGGGGCCGACCGCCAGCGAGCCCTCTTCACCGGTGCCGTGTCCGCGCCTGGGTTCGTCGAAGCGCTCGCCCGCGCGACACTGTCCGGCCAAGAGCAGGCTTGCGGCCGCCAGCCGAATGCGGGATCCGAGCGGCCGCTGGGCGCGTGGACGCCGGGGTCGGCTTCCGCCGTCCCCCTCGCGCGGGCGCCGTAGTCCGCCGGCCAGACTTAGCGGGTAGCGCCGGTTCATCCGGTCGGGGCTACGCGCGTTGTAGCAGCTCAAGGGCCTGATCGCGAGACTGCCATAACTACTTTCGCATGAGAATCCTTAATTGTCTCGTTTGTCGCTTAGCGAACCGGACGCTCGATTGCTGGTGAAATAGATACGGTAGGCGCAGTTATTGAATTGAGCATTGGGCCTCGCGGGCAGGCTCGAGTGCCGTTCGAGGTGGGCTCAAGCGCTGTTCGAGGTGGGCTCAAGCGCTGTTCGAGGCAGATTCAAGGGTGTTCGGGAACACTCGTGCGTGCCCGGCATTTGGAACGAGCATCGGTGCGCGTGGAGGCGGATGGGTCCCGGATTGGTGTACGCAACGCGACTATTCGATCACACAGAATTGCTGATCAGGAATGTTCGCGCTGCGTAAATTCACCAATCCAGTGAGCCGTTGGCCATAAGCCTGGCTCGTTTCGAGGGGCAAGGACAATACGGTTCACGCGTCGCCAATACAGTCAACCATCGTGTCCGCACCTGACCCTCAAGGAGGCTTTCGTGATACGCAACGTACCGGCCTGGCCAGGTGGCCGGCGGACAAAGTGGGTCTTCCTCGCGTTGTGGTTGGTGATCGCAATTGCGGTGGCTGGCCCACTGGCGGGCAAGCTCGCGGGGGTGGAGCAGAACAACACCACTACCTGGCTGCCCAGCCGCGCGGAGGCCACTCAGGTGGTCGCGCTGCAGCAGCGGTTCGGCAACCCCAACGTCGCTGCGGCGGTCGTCGTCTATGTGCGCCCGTCCGGGATCACGTCGGCCGATCGGACCAAGGCCGCTGCAGATGCGCGGGCGCTGGCCGGACTGGATGGGGTGACCGGTCAGATCGTGGGCCCCATCGCCTCGCGGGACGGACAGGCGCTGCAGACGGCCGTGCCGCTCAATGTGGGCGCGAACGGGTGGACCAAGCTCACCAAGAGGATGGCCGCCATCTCCCAGATCGCGCGGTCCGGCGACAACGGACTGACAGTCCATATCGCCGGTCTGGCCAGCGTTGATAACGATTCGATCAAGGCGTTCGGCGGCGTCGACCACAGCTTGCTATTTGCCACCGTGCTTGTGGTCATCATCATCTTGCTGCTGGCCTATCGCAGCCCGGTGCTGTGGCTGCTGCCGGTTGTGTGCGCCGGTATCGCGTTGACCACCGCGGAGGCCGTCATCTACCTGCTGGCCAAGAGCGGTGCCGTAGTCGTCAACGGGCAGAGCGCCGGTATCTTGACGGTGCTGGTGTTCGGCGTCGGTACCGACTATGCGCTGCTCCTGATCTCCCGGTACAGGGAAGAGTTGCACCGGCACGAGGACCGACATCAGGCCATGGCGATCGCCACCCGCCGTGCGGGTCCGGCGATCATCGCCAGCGCCGCCACGGTGGCGATCAGCCTGCTGTGCCTGCAGTTCGCGCAGCTCAACTCCACCCGCGGTTTGGGCCCGGTGGCCGCGATCGGCGTCGGTGTGGGGCTGCTGGTGATGATCACCTTGCTGCCAGCTTTGCTCGTGATCTTCGGCAGGTGGTTGTTCTGGCCGAAGAAGCCGCAGTTCGGCACGCCGGGCCGCGCAGGTACCGGGCCGTGGGCACGGATCGGCGGCCGCATCGCTCGCCGCCCCCGCCTCGTGTGGGGCGTCGCTGTCCTGGTCCTGGCCGCTTCGGCACTCGGGGTGACGCAGTTGCACGCAACCGGTCTGACGGCGAAGAATTCCTTCATCAACAAGCCCGAGTCGGTCGTCGCACAGCAGGTCGTGGCCGAGCACTTCCCGGCGGGGCAGGACGGCCAGCCAGTCGTGGTGATCGGCAACGCCAGCGCGGCCACGCAGTTGGAGCACGCCCTCGCGGGCACGAGCGGTATCGCAACAGTGTCCCAGCCGGTGGTGCGAGACGGCCTGGTCGCACTGGCCGGTACGCTGCAGGCCGCGCCGGACAGCACCGCCGCCATCGTGACCGTCAAGCACGTCCGCGACACCGTCCACGCCGTAACAGGCGCGAACGCCAAGGTCGGCGGCACGACCGCAATGACCATCGACCTGACCGCGGCCCAAAACCATGACAACAAGATCATCATCCCGCTCGTGCTGCTTGCGATGCTGGTGATCCTGGGAGTGCTGCTGCGCGCGGTCGTGGCGCCACTGCTGCTCGTCGGCACCGTCGTGCTGTCGTTCGGGTCCGCGCTTGGTCTCAGCGCGCTGCTGTTCCACGCGCTCGGCTTGCATGGTGCGGACGGCTCGCTCCCGCTGTTCGTGTTCGTATTCCTCGTCGCCCTCGGCATCGACTACAACATCTTCCTGATGACCCGGGTCCGCGAGGAAGCGCAAACGCACGGCACCCGCAGGGGCATGCTCACCGGTCTCGCCACTACCGGCGGCGTCATCACGTCAGCCGGCCTTGTCCTGGCCGCCACCTTCGGCGTTTTCGCCACCCTCCCATTGGTGAGCTTCGCCGAACTCGGCATCGCGATCGCCCTGGGCATCCTGCTCGACACCTTCGTAGTCCGATCCGTTCTGGTCAGCGCGCTGACCCTCGACATCGGCCGTGGGATCTGGTGGCCAAGCCAGCTCGCCACCAGGCAAGACGTCTCATCCACACCCGTGACCGGCCGGGGCGCTCCGCAGCCCGCCTCAACCCGCCAGTGACGGTCACCTGACCCTCGGGCCACGCGTTCAAGTTCGGCCCACTGCTGGGTGAGGTGCTCGCCGACCTGGCGCTCGGCCACGACGCCGGAATCCCCCGCGAGCGGTTCTCGCTGTCGCGGCCAGCCCTGGTGACCGCACCGCAGCTGTGACGGCCGCCGCCAGCCAGCACGACAGTGCGGCGTCGGCCGCCAGGAACAGGCCGTCACCTGCGGGTTCGCGTCGGCGGGTACGCCGCAATGCCGTCATGAGCCAGCGCCGGAGTCGTTCGGGATCATCTGCCCGTCCCCCCAGGCAGGTGCCGTGCCGGCCTAACGTCAGCCGGACGCGGGAGGACACCCTCGCGGCCCGCTGCCCACGGCGTGGCCGGGAGGTCACCCATGACGGGTGAGGACTCCGGGAACGGCGAGCCGGAGTGTGGGTCACATACGACACAGCGAGGTGGTGACGGGCGACGCACGAGTACGGCGGGTCCAGCTCGCGGGCGCGGCGCTGCCAGCCACGCGGCCGTTCTTCCTGGACAAACGGGCCGCCGCGGCCGGGGCCCGCAGCGATCTTGCTGCCGAGCTGGCCCGGATCACTTTCGCTGCGGTGCCGCCGGAAGAATTCATCCACCGGTCGGCGCTGCTCGGCCTGTGGCTGGGGCACGGCACGCGGACCAGCGCGGTGGCGTGGTCGAGCGCGCTGTTCGGCCTCTCGCACGTCCTGCCGACGCTGTCAACCATGAACCAGACCGCGCAGCACCGCCACCTGGCGCAGCGTCCTTTGCGCCAGGCTGCCTTTGTCGCTGGCAACGTCGCGGTCACCACCGCGGCGGGCGCGGCCTTTGGCTGGCTGCGGCTGCGGTCAGGCAGCGTTGTCGCCCCGCTGCTCGCGCACATGGCGCTCAACGACGCGGCGCTGGTGGCCGGCCGGGTCGCGCACGGCCTGGATCGTGAGCCGGCTGGCCAGGCCGGCTGCACGCTGGGCGTGAGGGCGGCCGACGTCAGCGGCGCCGGCCGGGCCTCGTCCGCGGGACCGCCGGGCTGCGTGACTGGCACGCCGGGTCGCGTCAGCTGCCCGGCATGCCCGGGATGACCCATGACCGCGAGGGCGGTTGAATGGTCCCAGCAGGTTGGGGTGGTGCCACATGATTGCCGCGTACATTCTGATCCAGACCGACCCTGGCCAGGCGGCCATCGTGGCCGCTGCGCTCGGGGATCTGCCGAACGTCTCGCAGACGGCGAGAGTGGCCGGACCCTACGACGTCATTACGCGCGTGGAGGCCCGGGACATCGACGAGCTGGGCAGACTGGTAGCCACCCGGGTCCGCACCCTCGACGGCGTGACAAGAACGCTGAGCTGCACAGTCATCCACCTGTAGCGGGACCGGCGCGGCAGGCGATCGACTTGGCCTCGGCCACCCGGGTCCGGACGCCTGACATGCGCGATCCATTCCCGCTCCGGTTCGGCGCCGGCGGGCCGCTGCCAGCGGCCCGCCGGGGCAATCAGCAGTTCGCACGTGGCGGCGGCTCAGTGGACGGAGACGCTCGCCGTGTAGATCTCCTCGTCGTTTGCCGGGCTGAAGTTCGCTCCCGCGCCGGTGCATGCCTGCGGTGGGTGGCCGACCGTGCCGGTGCCCGGGCACAGGAACAAGTCCGCGGCCCGGGTGTCGGACCAGACGGGGTGGGCGGTGTCGCCTGTCACGGCGAGCTGGAAGTAGTCGCCGTAGAAGAGCCCGTTGAACTCAGTTTCCGGGGGCATGCTCGAGGTGGTCACGCGCTGGGCGTTCCCGAAGGAGGTCAGGTTCTGCGACGTGGACACCGAGATGTCGGAGAAGCCTGTCGTCTCATCGGTGCCGTAGGCGCGGTCGAAGGAGCCGACGACAAGAGTGCCGGCCGGCGTGAACCGCATGCCCTGCCAGAACTGGTCGGAGGTGCGCTGACCGGCTGTGCTCTCGGCTACGGGGAGGGTGCGCACGTTCTGGCTGCCGCCGGTGAACGTGGCGCCGCCGTCCCCTGACACCGAAAGGACGATCGCGTTGTGGCAGGCGCCCGCGGTCTTGACACCCGTGTACAGGTTCAGCCCGGTGGTCGCGGAGAACCCGGCGGGCGTGCAGCCGTTCGCCTCGCTGGAGTTGCGGTTGATGTAGGAGGCATAGGTGACCGCGACGGTGTCCGGGTGGCGCGGGTCGACCGCACCGTACGGGTAGTCAGCGGCGCGGAAGATCGACGCGGCTGTGGCACCCTTCTCGGGCACGCATGCGCTGAAGGCGCCGGCGCCGCCCTGGTAGGTCGCGCAGTCCGGCAGGTCATTGAAGTCGCCGGCCTTGACCGGCGCGGAGAAGGTCGCACCGCCGTCGGTGGACTTGGCGAGCAGCACCTGGTTGTGGTTGTCGCCGCCGCCGCTGGTCGCGTTGTTGAAGTTGGCCCAGACCACGTAGAGCGTCCCGTCCGGGGCGGTGAACGGGTCGGAGAACTGGTTGCTGTCGCACCGGCCGTTCGGGTGGGTAGCGCTCGCCGGCCTCGCGCACAGGCTGCTGTCGGTGCTGACCACGACCGGGGCGCTGAAGTGCTCACCGTAGTCGGCCGAGCTGGCCTCGTAGATGTAGGCGGTGCCGTCAGCGGCGAACGTCGTCCAGGTGATGTAGACGCGGTCACGGAACGGGCTGTGCATGCCGTCGTCGACGGCCATCAGGGGCTTGTCGAGCAGGAAGTTTCCTGCGCCCGCGACATCGTTGTGCTCGGCCGCCGGGCGGCCGGTGAAGTTCCACGACGCGCCGTTCGTCCCGGTGGACCGGTACACGTAGATACCGGTGGACTGGTCGGGGTCCTCGGTCGCGCCGGATCCGCGCTTGAATTGCAGGCAGGCGTAGTACGCGTTCCCTCGGGTGTCCCACTCGACCGACGGGTCACCGCTCGCCTGCATGTACTCGCGTGCCGTACCGCCGTAGGCGGCGCCACTCACGAAGCCGTTCGGCATCGTGGCGTCGGCCCAGGTCCGGCCACCGGTGGTGGAGTACGAGACGCCGCACGTCGAGTCGCCGCGGCGGTAATCGTTGTAACCGGCCACGATGTCGAGCGGATTGACCGGGTCGGCCGCGACCCAGGTCTCGTTCTGTGCCTGCCCGCGCCCATTCAAGGCGGGATCGGAAAGGTTGAGGCAGTTCTGGTTGACCTTGATGTCAGTGCCCAGGTTCACGGCGCAGCCTGGCTGGGTCACCGGGCTCGGCGCCGTATTGGCGCGCGCCGCCGTCCTGAGGCCCGCACCGCCCGCACCGCCCAGTTCGACGGCAAGCAGGCCGGTAACGTGCCTCTTCTGATTCGGGGTGAGCTTGTTGTAGCCGAACGGCTGCGCGCTGGCGCCCGTCGCGGCGGCGAACTGGCTCGCTCCGAGCAGGAGCGCGCCGATGACAAAGAGGGGTAAGGGTCGGCGAATTCGCATCGTGCCTCCAGGCACCGTTGCATGGGCAGGACGTGACACTGTGTGCCTGCGAGCCGCAGGCACACGTACCGGACGCTAGGCCGGGTACCCGGGCCGCACAAGGCCGACCGCCATGTCACAGCTGCGGCCAGATGCGTTGTGGCTGCGTACCGGCCGGATCCCTGGCGCGCGCCGACATGGCAGCGGAGGACCGTCACCGGTCAGGTCGCACGTTTGATCGCGTCCTGCCGGTCAGGCAGAACAGGCGGCCCAATCCGCGGGGAGCGCCGACCCCGCCACTCGAAGATCAGTGCGCTCGCCACTCGTCTTCGAGAAGGGCATAGACGATCTCGTCGGTCCACTCGCCCTTGACCATCTCGTTCTGCACGAAGTGGGCTTCGCGGCGCATGCCGAGGCGTTCAAGGACCCGCGCGGATGCCGTATTCCGCGCGTCGAGACGGCCGACGATGCGGTGCAGCCCGAGCCCTTCGAAGCCAAGCCGCAGCATCTCCCGGGCCGCCTCCGTGGCATAGCCCTTGCCACCTTGGTCCGGATGGAAGATGTAACCAATCTCGCCCTGCCGGTGCTCTCGGCTCGTCCAGAACAGCACAACGTCCCCGATCACGGCCGCAGTCTCCGGCAGTACCACCGCCAGGGTCAGGCTGCTGCCCTCCTGGTCAAGTACCGTGGTGCGGATCCTGTCCTCCAGCGACTTCCGTGCCTGGACGCGATCGCGGACATCGAAGAGGAGGTAACGCGTCACCTCGGGCCGCGACTGCATGTCGTACAGATCGTCGAGGTCGTCGATGGTGTAAGGCCGGAGTATGAGCCGGGACGTCCGGAGCGGATAGTCAGGCTTGAGCACGACTCGATCGTATTGATTCCGGCCGCGTTGACGCGCGGGCAGCCCGGCAGGTGCCACGGAGCGTGGACCGGATCTGGCTGGCCTCCCCGCGCAGGACGTTGAACACCCGCACGGCGGGATTGCCATCGTCGGCGTCACGGGAACATGAGCGTACGGGATGCGTCCTACGTCAGCCACGCTCAGGCCGCCGGGTCGTGTTCGTCATCATGGCGCCGCTTCTGGTCGGTTTCCCTTTCGGGATAAGGTCGGGATCAGCTCGATTCAGGGGGTGCCGTCACGATGCTGGCCACAGCCTTTACCGACCTCGTGGGTTGCCGGGTGCCGATCCAGCAGGCGGGCATGGGCGGGGTGGCCGTGCCCGGGTTGGCAGCAGCGGTCGCCGATGCCGGTGGCCTCGGCATGGTCAACATGGTGATGATGCCTGCTCACGAGGTCGCGGTCGCGCTGGATGCCCTGGCCGATCAGACAACAGGGACGGTGGGGATGAATATCCTCATGCCCTTCCTGGACCCCGAGATGGTTGAGGTCGCGGCGACCCGGGTGCGGGTGGTCGAGTTCTTCGGTGCCGACCCCGACGCGGCCCTGGTTCGCCGCGTGCACGATGGTGGAGCCTTGGCGGCCTGGCAGGTGGGCTCGCTCACCGAGGCCCGCACTGCCGTGGATGCCGGCTGCGACTTCATCATCGCTCAGGGCACCGAGGCGGGCGGCCACGTGCGTGGCCAGGTGAGCTTGCTGCCCCTGCTCGACTCGGTGCTCGACGCGATCGACATTCCTGTGGTGGCGGCCGGCGGCATCGCCACCGCGCGGGGAGTGGCCGCTGTGCTGGCCGCCGGTGCTGCCGGGGCGCGGGTAGGCACCCGCTTCGTTGCCACCTCGGAGGCGAACGCCCACCCGCTGTACGTCGATGCCCTGCTACGGGCATCGGCCGACGACACGGTCCTCACCACGGCCTTCTCCGGCATGTGGCCCGACGCCCCCCACCGGGTGCTCCGCTCGTGTATCGAGGCCGCCGAGGCCGTCACCACCGACATAGTGGGAGAGATGTCCTTCGGTGCCACCCGGATGCCGGTGCCCAGGTTCTCGGTGCCCTCACCCAGCCGGGACACGACCGGCGCCATCGCGGCCATGGCCCTTTACGCTGGGGAGTCCGTGGGGGCGGTGACGAAGGTGGTACCCGCCGCAGAGGTGGTACGGGAACTGGCCGAGGGTGCTGAGCGCCTCCTGCGCGCCACACTGTCCTGAAAACCGCACGAACGCGCCGCAGGCGCGCCGCGATGCGGATCACCCGGGCAGCAGCAGCGGGCACCCATAGCGGCTTTCATGATCGCGGTAACTTTTCCGCACATACCGCCGAAAAGTTACCGCGATCATGAAGCCCGGCGCTGCCTGGGCCGCGGCCATCGCCCGGATCATGATCCTTGGCTCGTTGGCCGGGTTATTGGCCGCCCCAGGGGCCATCGATCAAGCTTCGCCCGAGCGCTCCGGCTCGAGGCAATGCGGCAGTCTCAGCAGGAGAACACCTTCTTAACGTCGCCGTCGGCGACCGCCGATGCTTCCGGCTCAGCGCGGTGCGAACCCCGCACACGGCCGGTCCCTGGCCGGTGACCGCCGCGTTCTCCCCGGCAGAAGCGGCAGTGGACGCGCAGCTCGGGATCCTGCTGCGCCTGACCTCCCACGTCGGTGACCGGCCGGCGAAGCGGTTCGAGCTGCGTGACGCGCCGCACCAGGCCCGCCACCTGGCTCGGTCAGGCGTGTGCCCGCGCCGCATGCCACCCGGGCTCGCGGCCGGTCAGGCCGATGAGCCGGTCGAGCAGCGGCACCCCGGTGCCGCTGACAAGCTGTACGACTGCGCAGGCCAGCAGCGCTCCAGGTGAGGCACGCTCATGCCGTGGTGACACGGCTCGGTATCCGGTCACTGGACGTGGTTAGGAGCTTCTGTGGGCCACTTTCGGGGTCACCGTTGTTCGGCTGGCCCGAGGAGGGGCTTGATATCCACGATGGGCGTGCCGTCGAGCGCCTCCAGGTTCCGCACGCGGATCCTGGTGTCGTCGATCGCGACGATCGCCACGGTGTGCAGCCCGATGGGGTTCGGGCGGTCGGGGGAACGGGTGCTGAATACTCCACGCATGGGTCTGTCCTGATCACCGCGAGGGTGCACGGCCAGTACGTCGCGCCGGGCGCGATCAAGCCAGGTCAGCACGATGATCTCGGTGCCGACCTCGAGGTCGGCAGTCCCCGCGCGCGTGTTCGGGTCGAGCACGAGCCAGGCGTCCGGCGCTCCCTCGTCGCCTTGTCTTGGGGCGAGGTCCCGGTTGACGAGCGGAGATTCGACCCAGCCGATGGGCCGCAGATCGTATCGGGCCTTGCCCATCCCTCCGCCTTTCGCCCGTTTGACGGTACCGCACGTCCATTGCCGGGTCGGCGCGTCAGTCGTTAAGGACAGTCAGGTCGAGCTCGCGCAGTCGCGTGGGCGTTGATATGGTCCTTCGCCGCCAGCAGGGCGCAGATGTTGCCCTGGAGCACGAAGTACGGACGGTTGGTGCGCTTGATGGTTTCCGCCACCTCCGCGTCGGCGGCGTGAACGAGGTCGCGGACCTCACGGCAGATGGCCTGCTGCCAATCGGGCAGGGCATCGATGTAGGCGTCGACGCGTGGGTCGGCGGTGTATGTCATGGCAGATCCACCATAGCGAGGCGCCGAAGCTCAAGCCTGCCACCACCACGGTGCCGGCCACCCCTTGGATCCCGGGCTATTGAGCGTTCTGGTCGTCGCGGCGCATTTCCCGCAGGCGCCGGGCGACGAACTCCGGGTCCAGGCCGTGGCCGTAGCCGTCCGAGCCCACGACCTCGCGCAACTGCCGGCGCTTCCACCGGTACCCGCGGGTGAGGCCGGCGGCCAGCAGTACCAGGCCGCCGGCGAACGGCACGCCGACCAGTGAGCCGTTCGCCACCCGGTTGTACACGTTGTCGGCCAGGGCGTGCTCGGGGTTGCCCGGGTCGAGATAGACGTTCACGGCCTTCGACGATCCGTTTCCCGGCGCGTCGATCGAATAGTTCTGGCCCTGCCAGCGGTAGTAGACGATCCCGCCCTGTTCGGTCCCGGTCACGCGGTGGCCGGTCCAGAGCACGACGTCCGGTGACTGGAGCTCGCCTAGCACCATGATCAGCGTGAACACGAACAGCACGGCCGCGAGGCCGACGAACCAGCCGGCGCCGTCGAACCAGCCCCCCACGCGGGCGCGGACAAGGCCGATGCCGGCCCGCAGCCCGCCGCCCGCCACTGTTCCGGCGGGCCGGCCAGCCGCCGCACGTCGTGCTGCAGGGCGGGTACGCCGAGACCGTCCCGTCATCAGGCACGCTCCCTACCATGTTTCCCTTTCTTGCGGCCGGAGCCGCCGGGCGTGAAGCACCGCGACTACACTCCGCCCCCGCTTGGGCGGTCGCCTGGCCTCACATCCTCAGGGAAGCCGGAAACGGGCGATGACGCAGACGCACCGGAGACAGTGCCGCCGTCTCATTTGGCACCGGCGGGAGCACCGCATCGGGCACCTGCGGCTGATGGGCCGCTCGCGCGCGGGCAGGCCAGTCGGGCGGTACGCTCGGCGATGCGAGGGAGGCGCCAGATGCCGGGTCAGGGCCAGGAGGTCGTTGTCGGCCTCGACAATGGCGGGACGGCCATCAACGCGACGGTGCTCGACTCCGCCGGGCGGTTCCTGGTGGACCGGCTGGTTGAGACGCCCAGCCGAGTCGCTGAAGGCCCGGGCGTGGCCATCGAGGCGCTTGCTGAGGCGCTGGAGCATGTGCTCGGCCTGACGGGGGTGTCGCGCGAATCGGTGCGCGCCGTGGGCCTGGACACGCCGGGGCCGGCCAGCGCGGACGGGGTCATCTCGTCGCGAGGCGCGGTAAATTTCCTCGATCCCGCCTGGCGTGGCTTCGACGTTCGCAGCGCGCTCGAGGCCCGGGTCTGCCTGCCGGTGATCTACAACAACGACGCGAATGCGGCGTCGCTGTACGCTCATCACGTCTGCTTCGGGGCCAGCGCCGCGCAGCGCTCGTCCGTCTCGCTGATCGTCGGAACCGGGCTGGGCAGTGGCGTGATCGAAGGCGGCAGGGTCGTACGCGGTGCCGCCGGGATGGCCGGCGAGCTCGGGCACATCCGGATCGCGATGGACGGGCTGCTGGCCGAGGGGCAGCCGATGCCCTGGTGCAACTGCGGGCTTCCCGCCGACGGGGAGAGCGTCGCCTCACTGAAGGGGATCGAGAGGAACCTGTTGCCTTACTGGCTCACCCGCTTCCCCGATCACGCGCTCCACGCGGAGGGTTCCGCGCACAGCGCGGCGAAGCTGGTGCGGGGCTACGCAGGCGCTGGGGATCCGATGGCTTTGGAGATCTTCCGCCAGCAGGCGATCGCGATCGGCAGGCTGTTCACGATCGCGGCGAACTTCACCGACCCGGACGCCTACTTCCTCGGCGGCGGCGTGGTCGAGGCGGCGCCCAGCTTCCGCGACTGGTTCCTCGCCACGGTCCGCGAGCACACCGACCTGCGCAAGGAGCAGTTACCCGTCGTGACCTTCGCCCTGGTACCAGATCTGGACATGGCGGGCGCGCGCGGCGCCGCCCTCGCGGGCGGCGACGCGCTGGGCTGGGCACCCCCCGAGCTTCACAGACCCTGATCCTGATCCAGATCACGCTGGCGAACATGGGCCCAAACGCGTCAGCCGCCGCTTCCTTTTGGCCATACCGCTAGTCCGGGGTGACCTTCGGGCGCATGCCCGCGCCGACCTGCCGTGCGCGGAAGAACCTGGCAGATCCGGCGGCGGGTTCAGCGGCCTGCGCCGAGGACGTCGGCGAGGTC
Organism: uncultured Actinomycetota bacterium; assembly: GCA_963851085.1. Lineage (GTDB taxonomy): Bacteria > Actinomycetota > Actinomycetes > Streptosporangiales > Streptosporangiaceae > DATFVJ01. The sequence goes on from CAWKNX010000010.1 coordinate 264,675, forward strand.
GAATTTGACGGGTTCCTCCAGCTGCTGGTAGGTGCACGACGTGGGGTCACGGTCGGGGCGCCAGCGGACGAACTGGGCGGTGTGCCGGAACCGCGCGCCCTCCATGTGGTCGTAGCGGACCTCGACGACGAGCTCAGGACGCAGCGGGGTGAAGGACAGGTCCTTGCCGGCGGCCCACCGGCTGCCCTCGGCGTTGCGCGGCGTCCGGGTGCCCTCCTCCTGCTTGGCCCATGCCCACGGGTGGTCATCGAACGTGGTGACCAGGGGCTGCATCTCCTCGAACAGCTCCTTGCGGCGCTCCATCGGGAACGCGCCGATCACGCCCACGCTGGCCAGCGTGCCTTCGTCGTTGTAGAGACCGAGGAGCAGCGATCCAATCCGGTCCTCGCCGCTCTTGTGCAGCCGGTAGCCGGCCACCACGCAGTCCGCGGTGCGCTCGTGCTTGACCTTGAACATGGTCCGCTTGTCCGGCTCGTACAAACCGCCGATCGGCTTGGCGATGAGGCCGTCGAGCCCGGCGCCCTCGAACTGGTGGAACCACTGCTCGGCCACCGCTGCGTCAGTCGTGGCCGCCGTGACATGAATGGGCGCCGCCGCGGCGGAAAGCGCGTCCACGAGCGCGGCCCGCCGCTCGGCGAAGGGCCGCCCGGTGTAGTCGGTGTCGCCGAGCGCCAGCAGGTCGAACGCCACGAAGCGGGCCGGGGTCTGCTGCGACAGCATCTTCACCCGGCTGGCCGCGGGGTGGATACGTTGCTGCAGCACGTCGAAATCCAGCCGGTCGCCGGTGGAGCCGATGACGATGATCTCGCCGTCGATCACGCACCGCTCGGGCAGATTCGCCCGCGCCGCCTCGACCAGCTCAGGGAAGTACCGGGTCATCGGCTTCTCGTTACGGCTTCCGATCTCCACGTCGTCGTGATCACGGAAAATTATGGATCGAAAGCCATCCCATTTCGGCTCGAAGCTCATGGCGCCGCCGGGAATCTGCTTGACGGGTTTCGCCAGCATCGGCGGCACTGGTGGCATGACCGGCAGTCGCATGCTGCCCATTGTCACCGATCCAGGAGGCCCGCGGCCAGGAGCCCCGCGCGGGGCCGGGCAGGTTCGGTGATCAGCTAGACCGCTAGGCTTGCCCTGTGAAGTGACCCCACCAGCATCCTGAACGGCTGCGCAGACGCGGCGCGTTCGCGCCGCCCGATCGGGCCGAGCGAGTCCGCCGCAGCCCGATCCCGCCGAGATGATCCGGAGCCGAAGCGATGCCTGACACCGCACGGCGATTTCCCGCCTTCGACGCCGCGATGCCGAACGTGGCCCGCATGTACGACTCCATGCCCGGATGACCACAGCACACGTTCCGACCGAGGTTCTCACGCGAGCAGGGCTGTCCGCAGCCGACGCGGAGGACTGGGCAGTGACGGCACCGGGCCGCCGCGGCTCGTTCGGGGCCGCTGCGGGTGCGGTCAGCGCGTTCCTCATCCGCGGCCAGGCGCTCGTCCGCCGCCTGCCCGCGCCAACTGCCTGCACGGCCGACCAGCACGCTGCCCGCGAAGCGATCGCCGCGATCATGAATGGGGCCACAGAGACCTTCCTGAGCTCGCACGCGGCCGATCTTTACGACGCGCTCACCCGCCGCCGCACCAGGCCGCTCCGGCTCGAGGAGCTCGTCTACGAGGCGGCGGCGGCGGTCCCCGGCCTCGTGCCGTCGTCCGCCGAGATGGACGCAGAGCGCGCGCGGGCGCTACCGGACAAGGAAGGCGTCGAGTTCGCCCAGGGCCTGCTTGTTTCCCACGTCCTGGCCTTGCCGCAGGCCGGACGGCATCTGATCGGCGCGATGCTCCTGCCCACCCCTGCGGCATTCGAGCATCTCGGCGAGCTGCGCGACAGTGGCACGGTCGACCTCGGCCCGGTCACGGTCACCCGCCGCGGCCGGGCGGGCATCCTCGAGCTGAGTAATCCTAAGCATCTCAACGCCGAAGACGAAACGACACTCGCCGCGACCGAGTGCGCCGTGGACCTGCTCCTGCTCGACCCGGCTGTCGAGGTCGGTGTGGTGCGCGGCGGAGTGGTGCACCACCCGCGTTACTCCGGTATGCGCGTCTTCGGATCGGGCATCAACCTCACCCATCTTTATCACGGGCGCATCGACTTCCTTTTCTATCTGCTGCGCGACCTCGGCTATGTCAACAAGATCTACCGCGGCATCACACCTGCCGCCCGGGACGCGAGCGGCGTGGCGCACAGCCCCGGCGGAGCCGAGGACACCGAGAAGCTGTGGGTCGCCGCGGTGGAATGCTTCGCGATCGGCGGTGCCTGCCAGCTCCTGCATGTCGTGGACCACGTGATCGCCGCACGCGGGTCGCGCCTGTTCCTGCCCGCCCGCAAGGAAGGGATCATCCCGGGGGCGTCCAACCTGCGCCTGCCCCGGTTCGTCGGGGATCGCGCCGCCCGTCAGGCGATTCTCTCGGGCCGGGAGTGGACCGCGGGTGACGCGGACGCGGCGTTGCTCTGCGACGAGGTCGTGGAACCCGGGGACATGGACCGGGCACTCAGCGCGCGGATTGAGGCGCTGACCAACTCCGGGCTCGTGAATGCGACCGCCAACCGGCGCACCCTGCGGGCCGGTCAGGAACCGCTCGATCTTTTTCGCGAGTACATGTCGACCTACGCTCGCGAGCAGGCACGCTGCCACCTGAGCCCGGCGCTCGTCGAGAACCTGGAAGTGCACTGGCATGCGCGCGGGCGCAGCATCTGAGCGGCCGATCCCTCCGTGGGCTTCGATGCGCTTCGCGACGGACTCCAGGGAGGCGGTGTCGCGGGCCGCCAGGACGACGGCGGCACCTGCGGCGGCGAACGCCTCGGCCGTGACCGCCCCGATTCCCTTGCTGGCGCCGGCCACCAGGGCCACCCGTCCTCGCATCGGCAGGTTCTCCATTCGCTTCCTCCTTCGCTCCTGATCGATGTTTGATATCTAATCATGTGATGTAAAACGATTAGTAATCTATCGAAATGTGTTAGCCTCCAGGCATGTCCCGCCCCGTGCGCCAGCCGATCGGCCTGCACCTCACCCGGGTCGCGAAGGCCGTCAGCCGCGCCTTCGACGATGCGCTGGCCGAGGCCGGCGGGTCGGTGCCCGTGTGGCTCGTGCTGATCTCAATCAAGAGCCGGCAGGCAGCGAGCCAGCGCCAGCTCGCCGATGCGGTCGGAATCCAGGGCGCCACCCTTACCCACCATCTGAACGCCATGGAGTCGGCCGGGCTCGTGACGCGTCGACGGGATCCGGGGAACCGCCGCATGCACCTGGTGGAACTCACCCCCGAGGGCGAAGCGCTCTTCATCCGCCTGCGAGACGCCGCGATGGCCTTCGACAAGCAGCTGAACACCGGGCTGTCCGAGCGCGACATCGACCGGATCGAGGTGCTGCTCAGCCGGCTGCGCGACAACGTCACGTGACCGGACGGCCGCAGCGGGATCACGGGCTGTGGGTGACCCTACTACTTCCGCAGCATCTCAGGGGAGCACCCGAACTGGGCGGAGTACCGCGAGGCGATGCGGCGCCAGGACAAGTCGCTCATCCGGATCACGCCGCGCCGCTGGGGCCCGCTCGCCACCGGAGGTTTCCCCGCCCGGCTCGCCCCATGAGGAGCGCTCAGTCCCCTGGTGCGCCGCGCAATCAGCGCGTCGACGCGGCCCAGCTGTCGGCCCATTTGTCCAGCGGTGCGATGGCCGCGCTCAGCGACTGCCCGATTGCGGTGAGCTGGTAGCGGTCGTCGGCGTCACGGTAGATCAGGCCCGCGGCGGACAGTTCCCTGATCCGCTCGTAGAGCACGCTGCTGGACATGCCGTCACAGCGATCACGCAGGTCCCGCGCACCGACCGGTCCGTCGCGCAGCTCCCAGAGCACCCGCAGTGCCCAGCGGCGGCCGAGCAGATCCAGCGCGGCCATCAGCGGCCGCCCGGTCGTCGAGCCCCGCACCGGCCGGCCTGGCCGAGGCACGTCACCCATCGCTCACCCCTTGCCGTTTCTGAATCAGAAACGCTATCGTACGGCATAGACGTTTCTAAATCAGAAACACCAGGACCCGGAACGCAGGAGGTCCCGATGACCCGTATCGCCCCGCTCCAGCCGCCGTACGATCCAGAGATCGGGGAGCAACTTCAGCGGATGATGCCGGCTGGCGCAGCCCCCATCGCCCTGTTCCGCATGTTCGCCAAGAACCTCGCGATGACCCGGGCAATGCATCCCTGGGGGGCCTACGAACTTGGCCGCCACTTCACCCTGACCATCCGCGACCGTGAGATCGTCATCGACCGGACCTGCGCCAGGACCGGATGCGAATACGAGTGGGGCGTGCACGTGGCATTCTTCGCCGGGCGGGCCGGTCTCACCGACGACCAGGTGGCATCTCTGGCCCACGGACAGCCAGCCGACCGTTGCTGGGTTTCCGCCCGCGACCGGCTGCTCATCACGACCGTCGACGCGCTGCACGACACCGCCGACGTCCCCGACGACCTCTGGGCGGAACTGGCCGGGACCTTCGACGAGCCACAGCTACTCGACCTGCTCCTGCTCACCGGCTGGTACCACGCCATCAGCTACGTCGCACGCGCCACCCGCCTCCCACCCGAACCCAACGCGCCCACATTCGCCTCGCTCGCCGCGACGTGATCGCCAGAGAACCTGTCGGCGGCGCCTGCCTTAAGGCGCGATTGAGCCGATCCTTAACGGCTGCGCGGGGTTTCACCGCGCCTGTCCAGGCCATCTCCCGCAGCGGCGCGTGTGCGGCAGCCGGTGGCCTGTAAGAGGAGTCTTCGTTGGCTCTGCAGGTCCACGACAACGCCCAGGCAGGCACCTCGCGGCGTTGTCGTCGTCGCGCGTAGGAACCGCTACGCGCTCCTCGAAGACAAGCAGCGCCTTGCGATGCACCCACCTGGACCCCGTTCGCTCGAAGGACCCCCCTTACAGACCACTTGGCGGTGACCGTGGATCTTGGGCATGCCACCACGAGGATTACCGGGTTAATGCACCCGGCATACGCTGGCCGCGATGTCCGGTTCCGGCACCGGGGGTGCGGAAAATGCATAGTGGCCAGGGCCCGATACTCGAACGCGACGGGGAGCTCGCGGCGTTATCGGCCGCTGCCGCGGAGGCCCGCGCGGGCCGTGGTGGGCTGGTGCTCGTCGAAGGACCGGCGGGCATCGGGAAGACGGCGCTGCTTCGCGCCGCCTGCGCGCGTATCCGGGACGCGGACTGGCAGGTCCTCACGGCCCGTGGGCTTGCCCTCGAGGGAGACTTTCCCTACGGCGTCGTCCGCCAGCTCTTCGATCCCGTCCGCGCGGCGGCCGGCGCGGGTGAGTGGGCGCGGCTGCTCGACGGCGCGGCCGGCCTTGCCACCCGGGTCCTGGACGGCGCCGAGGTCGCCCCGGTCTGGGAAGACGTTCCCCACGCGACGATGCACGGCCTGTTCTGGCTGGCCGCGAACCTCGCCGCGCGCGGCCCACTGGTGATCGCGGTCGACGACGCGCAGTGGGCCGACCCGGCGTCGCTGCGATGGCTGGCACATTCCGCGAGCCGTCTCGACAGCCTGCGCATCCTGCTGCTGCTCGCGGTGCGCAGCGGCCCTGGCGCGCACGCGCCCGCCGTGCTCGAGGAGTTGCGCGCGAGCGCGGCGTGCCTGCGGCTTGAACCTCTCGGCGCGCAGGCAGCAGCCACGCTTGTGCGTGACCAGCTCAGCTACGCGGCGGATGACGAGCTTTGCCGGGCCTGCCACGCAGCGACGGTGGGCAATCCATTCCTGCTCGAATCACTTGTTTCCGCGCTGTCCGCCGCTGCTCCGGCGGCGGGCGTGCCGGTGTCGCGGGTGGCGCTGCTCGCGCCCGGGCCGGTCGCTGACGCGGTGCTCCGGCGGGTCGCGCGGCTCGGGGATGGGGCCTGCTGCCTGACCCGTGCTCTTGCCGTACTTGGTGGGCCCGCGCCGTTGCGCCACGCGGCCGCGCTCGCGCGCCAGGATCTGGCGCTCGCGGCGCAACTGGCCGACAGCCTGCGCGCGGCCGACGTGCTCACGCCGGGGTCGCTGCTCGAGTTCGCACATCCGATCGTGCGGTCCGCGATCTACGAGGCGATCCCGTCAGGTGAGCGTGGGCTCGCCCATGCGCGGGCCGCACGGCTGCTCGGGCAGGACGGGGCAGACGCCGAACGGGTGGCGCTGCACCTGCTGTGCAGCGAGCCGGCCGGAGATGCCGAGGTGGTGCAACTGCTGCGCGCCGCCGCCGCGGCCGCCAGCGGCCGCGGTTCACCTGAGACCGCGGTGGACTGCTTGCGGCGCGCGCTCGACGAGCCGCCCGGCCCGTCGCAACGGCCCGGCCTGCTGCTCGAACTCGGGCTCGCGCTCGCCGCGGTGCGGGGCAGCGAGGCCCCAGCCACCCTGCTCGAGGCGGTCGAACAGACCGTCGAGCCGCAGGCTCGCGCGACCGCGGCCCTGCTCAGCGCGCGCGTGCTCGGCATCTGGGCGCATCACGACGCCGTCATCGCCGTCTGCCGCGACGCGCTCGCCAACCGCGATGCGTTCGACGCGGCGCAGGCCGACAGCCTTGAGGCCGAGCTCGTGGCGAACCAATGGATCAGCCCCGCGACGGCCGGGGAGGCATGGGCGGCAACCAGGCGCCGATCCGGCGCGCCGGACGCCTGCGGCCAGTGGCGCATCAACGGCGCGGTGGCCGCGACCCTCGCGGCGCGGCCCGCGAGTCAGGTCATGGGGCTGCTGGCCCCCGTGCTCGCAGGCGGGAGCCGCGACTTGCCGCCCGACTCGCTCGCCGCGGTGTTCGTGCTGCTCGCCCTCATCTGGAACGACGAGCTCACCGCGGCCGGCGGGATCTGCGACGCCGTGCTCGCCTCGGCCCGCTCGCGCGGGTCGATGAGCATGGTCTCCCACGCGAGCTGCCTCCGCTCGATGATCACGCGGTGCCGCGGTCAGCTCGATGACGCCGTGTCCGACAGCGGCCTCGCCCTGGACTTCAAGCTCGCCACCTCGCCGCCGGCCGCGATCGCGTGGGCCGCCGCCAGCCGCGTCGACGCACTTGCCGGGCTTGGCAGGTTCGAGGAGGCCGAGACCGTCGCGGCAACGGCCGCCACGCGCGAACCGCCAGCCGGCTACTTCCACACGCTGATGTTCCAGCAGGCGCGCGGCGGGCTGCGCGCCGCCCAGGGACGTTACGCGGAGGCGCTCGGCGATCTGGTCGCAGCGGGCGACGGCTGGCGCCGGCTCGGCGTCGACCACCCCGCCGTGGCGACCTGGCGGATCGGGGCAGCGGCGGCTTATGCGGCGCTTGGCGACGTCGAAACCGCCGTGTCGCTCACGGCCGAGCACCTTGCGCTTGCCCGGCGGGTCGCCGCCCCGCGCACGCTCGGTGTCGCGCTGCGGGCGCATGCCGCGGCAGCCGTCAAGGCAGCGCCGGCCCGGGGGGCAGCGCCTGCCCGGGGGGACACGGCGCCTTTCCACGGATACCCCGGACCCGACGGCGCGGAACCCCCCGATGGGCTCCGCAGCCCGCGATCGCAGCGCCAGGCGGCTGGCGCTACCGGGCGGCCCGGGCGGACACGGCACCTTTCCGTGGCGACCCTGGACCCGACGGCCCGGAGGCCCCCGATGGGCTCCGCAGCCCGCGATCGCAGCGCCAGGCGGCAGCCGTTAGGCATCAGGCCGAAGATCTTCTTGTGGAGGCGGTCGCCCTGCTCGAAAGCACGCCCGCCCGGCTGGACCTCGCGCACGCGCTCACCGAGCTCGGGGCGCTGCGGCGGCGGGCCGGCGGCTCGAGGCACGGCCACCGCTGCTGCGGGCCCTCGACCTCGCGCACCGCTGCGGCGCGGTGCCACTCGCGCAGCGGGCCCGCCGCGAGCTCGTCGCGGCCGGCAGCCGGCCCCGCCGGGCGGTTCTCACCGGCCCCGACGCGCTCACGAGCGCTGAGCGGCAGGTCGCCCAACTGGCTGCGGACGGCCTGTCCAACCGCCAGATCGCCCAGCATCTGTTCGTCACCCAGCCCACCGTGGAGACGCATCTGCGCCACGCCTTCCAGAAGCTCGGCATCGCCTCGCGCACCGAGCTTTCCGGTCGGCTCCGTCCTGGGTCCGGAGGCCAGGACACCGCGCCCATGGCAAGCAAGATCCCGGCCGCAGCCGCGGAGACGCAGGCCTAGAGCCTGTCTGAGAGCCCCATGCTCTGCTGCACGGCCCCGTCCCGTACAGGGCCCCCTGCAGGGCGTCCCGTACAGGGCCCCCTGCAGGGCCCCGTCCCGTGCAGGGCCCCGTCCTGTGCAGGGCCCGTCCCGTGCAGGGCGTGTGCTGGGAGCTGACGTCCCTATAAACAAGTAGTCCGCGAGCGGCGTGCCGGCTGCCTGGCCCGTGCAAAAGCATGGTCGCGCCGGGAACGCGGCGTGGTGACCTCAGCCGATTAGCACAGGAGCGACGATTCCACCGCCGTGCTCGAGGATCTCGGCTGCTCCGCGGACAACGCAGCGGAGCGGGTCGTCCACGACGACGGTGGGAATGCCCGCCGACGCCTCGATCCGGCTGGCCAGGCCGAGGAGCAATGCTCCGCCACCGGTGAGGCGGATCTTTCCCCTGACGACGTCTTCCGCGAGGCCTGGCGGGATGTCGGTCAGCATGTCCCTGACCGCGGCGACGATCGTGGTGACCAGGTGCTCGAGTGCCGCCGCCACCAGCGACCCCGGCACGTTTTCCACGCGGGGCGCCCGGTGGGCGGCGTCCACCCCGACCGTCTCCGCGTACCCGGTGTCACCCCCGGTGAGCCCGAGTGCCATCTTCAAGCGCATGGCGGCCTTGCTGCCGAGGAGCAGCCCGAGCTCAGCCCGGGCGGCGCGGACGATCGCCTCGTCCATGGCGTTGCCGGCCAGGCGCAGCGACTGGGCCCGCACGACGCGACCGCCTGCCACCACCGCGACCTCGGTTGTCCCGCCCCCGACGTCCACGATGAAGGCGCCCTCCCCGCCGGGGAGGTCGACGCCTGCTCCGGCGGCGGCGGCGACCGGCTCGTCGACGAGTGTCACCACGCAGCGGGGACCGCGAGCGATTATGGCCGAAGGAATGGACCGGCGCTCCACCCAGGTCGCGCCGGCCGGCACGCAGACCACCGCGTGCGGCCGTAATGGCCGGCGCTGCACGCTCGCCCGGCGCAGGAAGGCATGCAGCATGGCCGCGGATGCGTCCAGGTCGGCGATGACCCCGTCCCGCAACGGGTAGATGACCTCGACATCCACGGGTTCCTTGCCCGCCAGCGAGTCCGCGGGCTGGCCTACGGCGGCCACCCTGCCCGTCGCCCTGTCAACGGCCACCGCGGAGGGCTCTTCGACAACGAGACCCCGGCCGGTGACGCTGACGAGCGTGTTGACCGTGCCGAGGTCGATCGCTACGCCCTGCCGCAAGCGCATGACGCCCACCCTCTGATCGACGTGCTGTCCGTATTTGCCTGGTAAGACGCTGTCTGCCCTCCCCAGTATGGCGTCAGCCAGCCAGCCGGCCGCAAGTGGCCGCTGACCTTGCCCACCGCGGGGCCCCTGCAACCGGACCGCAACCGTGCGGAGAAAGCCGCAGCTACCCCCGCGCCAGACAGTGAGCGCATGGACCGGCCAAAAGTAGTCGCCAACGGGCACGCCGTCCGCCGGATTCCGCCTCCCGGCGGCACCGAGGAAACCGCGGCGGACGAGGCCGTGTGGGCGCTGTACAAGTCGAGCTACCGCTCGCTCGTGCGCTTGTCGGCGAGCCTTGTCGGCGACGCCGCCATCGCGGAGGAGGTCGTGCAGGAGGCGTTCGTGGCGATGCACGGCGGCTGGGGGCGGCTGCGTGACACCGACAAGGCGCTTTCCTATCTGCGGCGGTCGGTGGTCAACCGGTCCAGGTCGGTGCTGCGGCACGTCGCGGTCGGCCAGAAGTACCCGCCCAAGCCGATGCCGGACGCGCCGAGCGCCGAGCAGGAAGCGCTTACCTTGTTTGAGCGGTCGGCCGTCTTCGCCGCACTGCAAAGGCTTCCTTCCCGCCAGCGTGAGGCAGTGGTGCTGCGGTACTACGCGGACCTGTCAGAAGCACAGATCGCCAAGGCGATGGGGGTCAGCCAGGGAACAGTGAAAAGCCACACGTCACGCGCGATGTCGGCGCTGCGGGCTTTCCTCGAACGCGAATTGTGACACCGTCCGCGCGGGCTCGGTACATGTGTGTAGCCGCGTGCCCGCAAGAGATGCGTGCCGCGGGATTCCGCCTCCCGGCCATGCTTGCGGCCTGAGCCAGAGCGCCGGCCCGCGGCGTTCGGGTCTCGCTGCTCGCCGCGTTCGCGCCGGCCTCGCACCTCCCTGCGGCCCGCTCGCGCGAAAAGGGCAATCACGGAGGATCGTGTCACGCGAGGTTCTGCTTACCTGGAACGGGTCGGCGCGGTCGTCAGTTGCCGCGCCGGCGCGTTGGTTGTGGAACGCAACCGCTCCGGTCGACTGCCCGGACAGAACAGGGAGGCGTGCCCGGTATGCCGAACATGCACAGTATGGGGAATTCCGTCTCTGGCTGGGACACCGCCGGCGCCGTTCTGCTCGTGCTGTGGGCCGTCGCGATGTGGGCAGCCGTGGCAGGGCTCGCGTACGCCAACCGGGGCCAGGGGCGGCCCTGGCTGTTCCGGTCCTGCGCCACCGTGATCGTCATCGGCGTCCTCGGCCAGATCGGCCACCTCACGGAGCACGTCGCCCAGGTCGGTTACTGGGTGCAGCACCCGAACTCCCCGGCCTGGATGACCCCGTGGGGCAGTGGGCTGTCGCGCGGGATCGGCCAGATCGATACCTCCAAACCGACGCTCGGCATGGAGATCGTGCACTTGACAGGCAACCTCATCTTCCTGGCCGGCCTGGCGGCCATCATGGTCATTACCCGGCGCACGCCACGCGCCCGGTCCCGCCGGTGGGCGAGGATGGGTGTCTGGATGCAGGGGATCCACGGCCTCGAGCACCTGTCCTTGACCTTGTCGGTCGCGTTCGGGGCCAGGCAGGCGATCGGCCTGTCCACCTGGTTCGGCCTGCTTCCTCCGGGTCCTGGTCTGTGGACCTACCGGATCTGGTGGCACTTCCTCGCCAACGTCATCGGCTCGTTCATCTTCGCCGTGTCGCTCTACCATCTGTGGCGCGAGCGGCACGAGATCAGGGCCGCCTACGATCGGGCCCGCCCGGCCGCCGTGATCGGGGATCAGCCGAGCGTGCCGGCCACGGCCGGCACGGCGGGCCTGACCCAGGCCATCAGGTAGCAGCGGTACCGGGTACGCGGCGACATGGCCGGATACGGAGTATTCCTGGCGGGATCGGCGCGACGCGGCGGAGCACAGGCGGCCGATCGGAACGCCCCTGACATCCAGCGCCGCCTGCGCCTCGGACTGGCCACCATCTGGCTGCTCGACGCGGTGCTGCAATATCAGCCCTACATGTTCACCAAGGCGTTCGGCCAGACGCTCGCCGGGACGGCACAGGGCAACCCGCAGGTTATCGCCGGCCCGATCACCTGGTCGGCGCGCATTGTCAGCTATCACCCCACGGCCATCAACGCCGCATTCGCGACCATACAGTTGCTGCTGGCACTCGGACTAGCCTGGCGCCCGACGGTCAAGATCACGCTCGCCGCCTCGGTGGCCTGGTCCCTCGCGGTCTGGTGGCTCGGGGAGGGCCTGGGGGGCGTGCTGGCGGGGAACGCGAGCCCGGTGAACGGTGCACCGGGCGCGGTGATCATGTACGCGCTGCTCGCGGTGCTGCTGTGGCCCGCCGGCCGGGGCGCTCGTTCATCGTTTGCGGCGGGCCGCCCGCTGGGTGCCCTGCCCGCGCGCCTGCTGTGGCTGGTGCTGTGGGGGAGCCTCGCCTACCTCGCCGTCCAGGCCACGGACACGACGTCGCCCGGGCTGCATGCCATGATCTCCGCGTCGGCGTCCGGGGAGCCCGGCTGGATCGCTTCGATCGACCACGGCGCCGCGGCTCTGCTCGTTCACTGGGACCTGACGGCGTCGGTCGTGCTCGCGGTCGTGCTCGCCGTCATCGCGGCCGGCGTATTCCTGCCCGTGCCTGCCGCCCGTGCCACTGTGCTGCTGGCGGTTGCCGCGGCCGGGCTCATCTGGGTCGTCGGCGAGGATTTCGGCGCTATCTTCACCGGTTCAGCCACCGATCCCAATTCCGGTCTGCTGCTCGCGCTGCTCGCCGCGGCCTACTGGCCAGCCAGGAACGCCGCGACCGCGCCGTCTGCGGTCGGCACGCCTGCAGCGTGGCAGGCGGCCGCCGCCCCGGCTGTCAGCCGAGCAGTTCGACAATGACGAACCGGCTCAGCTCGGGCTGGTCACCCCTGGGCCAGACGGGAAAGGTGCCCGCAGGCTGGCCCACATCGCGAAACTGGCTTAGGGTGAGCGTCGCGAGCAGCACGGCACCGCTGATCGCCACCCAGCGCCGCCGCGACATCCAGGCACCAAGACGGTCGGTGCCCAGGTATACCGGGACCGCGGCCGCCGCGACGATCGACACCAGCAGATACGGCCAGTCCGCCGCCACCGTCGACCACACGTCGGCGGCGACCCTGGCGAGCAGATGCATGACCCAGAACACCGGACTCACCTCACCTTGCCCCACCCATCCGGGGTAACATATTGATACTCATCAATATTCCCAGCGTATGGGGTCGCATCCGGTGCCTTTGCGGACGCGGGCAGCCCGGTCAGGAGCCGGGCAGTTGCTCCAGGGTCACCTGGACCGTGGCGGTGCCACCGCCGGTCTTTGTCACGCTGACCGGTACCTGCTGGCCGGGACGCAGGCCGGCGAGGACCGCCGCCAGTGTTTCGGTGTCAGGGGTGGCCGTTCCGTTGACGGCGGTGATGACGTCACCGGCCGTCAGGCCTGCCTTCGCCGCCGCGCCGCCGGCCGTCACAGTGGCGATGCCTACGCCCGCGGGCTGGCCGTCCGGCCCCGCGACCGTCTGCACCCTCACGCCGAGGGCCGCGCGGTGGGAGTTGGTGACATGCCCGGTCCTGACGATCTGCCCGGCGATGTCTGTGACGATGTTGGCGGGGATGGCAAAACCGATCCCTGGCGCGGCGCCGCCAACCTGCTGGTCGGTAGCGGCCAGCGTGGGGATGCCTACCACCTGGTCGGACAGGTCAACCAGCGCCCCGCCGCTGTTCCCGGGGTTGATAGCCGCCGAGGTCTGGATCGCGTCCGGCAGCGTCGGCCCCGGCGACCCGCTCTCCTGCGGCTCGGACACGGTCCGCCCGACCGCTGAGATGATTCCGTCTGTCACGCTGCTGGCCAGGCCCAGCGGGTTGCCCATCGCGAGCACAATGTCGCCAACCTGAAGTTTCGAAGAGTCGGCGAAATGAGCGGGGATCAGGTGCGCCGACCCGCTGACCTTGATCACGGCCAGGTCGTCCGGCGGGTAGCTGCCCGCGAGCCGGGCCGGCAGCGGTGTCACCGAACCGGTCAGGAAAACCTGAAACGACGTGGCGCTGCCGACCACGTGCGCGTTCGTCACGATGTCGCCCGCTGCGTCGTAGATGACGCCCGAGCCGAGGCCGGCTGCCGTCTTGATCTCCACCACCGACGGCAGCACCTGGCGGATCGCGTTCACGTACGCCTGCTGGACGCCGATGGCGCTCCCCACCCCGGCCGGCGTCGCAGCCGCGGACCGCGTTGGTGTCGCGGCGGTGGTTCCGCCGCTCGTACACGCCGCGCAGGCAAGCACCGGCGCCAGCGCCACGGTCGCGGCAGCAGCTGCGGATCTCAGCGCCCGGCGGCCGCCTGCCCAGCGCGGCGCGTGCCCGTTGTCGTACACAGACCATCGCCCCATCGCGTCACCGGCCCGGACTGGTCCGGTACCTGGAACAGTCGCCTGCCGGGCTGGAGCGGTCGTCACCCATGGCGGGTGAACCGCGGGGCGCGGGCCAGGCGCCTGGCCGGGACCAAGGGCCCCGCATTCCGGCCGGATGACCCATGGCTTCGCCGCTTACCGCCGGTCATGGTCAGGCCATGACCTCCTGCTCGTGTCACCCGGCGCCATGGCGGCGGATCCGGGTGGCCATCGGGGTCGCCGCGACGATGGCGTCACTCGGCCTGATCGCCGCGGGTTGCGCCGGGGAGCACGTCGCCTCGCCAACTCCGGGGCTGGCGTCGCACGGCACTTCTGCCCGACCGGTTCATCCGGTCCCGGGCGCAGGGACGTCCGGCCTGGCGGGCTCACCGACCCCGGCCCCGGCGCCGGCCGCGAGCGGAACGGCGACACCGGCCGGGCCGGTGTTCGAGGCCAGCACCTCGGCTTTGACGGCCGCGATGCGGGCGCGCATGACCGGCGTCTCCTGGCGCCGGGGCTGCCCGGTCAGCCTGGACAGGCTGCGGCTGCTGCGGCTCAGCTACTGGGGCTTTGACCATCGCGCTCATCAGGGCGAACTGGTCGTGAACGGTTCCGCCGCCGCTGACCTGTCGCACGCGTTCGGCCTGCTGTTCGCCGCCCGGTTCCCGATCAAGCAGATGCGGGTCGTGGATGAGTTCGGCGGTGACGACGAACGCTCGATGCTGGCCGACAACACCTCGGCATTCAACTGCCGGCTTGTTCCAGGTACGAACGTCTGGTCACAGCACGCCTACGGCCTGGCCGTTGACGTCAACCCGTTCGAGAACCCAGAGGTCAGCGACGGCAACGTGGACCCGCCCGCCGCGGCCGCCTGGGCCGACCGGTCGCGGTCGAGCCCGGCCGCGATCAGCGAATCGGACGCGGCCTGGCGCGCCTTCGACGCGATCGGCTGGACCTGGGGCGGGGACTGGCAGTCGCCGAAGGACTACATGCACTTCTCCGCGAACGGCCTGTGAACCGGCGTCATCCCTGGCTGACCGTCCCGGCAGCGGCAGGGCCGGCCACGGGCACTCGCCTCGGGACCGGGGGAGGATGGAATGATCCCGAACGGCTGCGCGGCCGGCCCGGCCAGGCCATGCGCCGCCGCCATGGGCCGCGGCGGCCCTCGCCGGCCAGTTGGCTGGCTGGTTCACGCGGTCAGCTGATCCAGTGCCGTCTGGATCCTCGTCTCGGATACGGGAGCGGGCGTGCCAAGCGCCTGGGCGAAGAGGCTGACCCGCAACTCCTCGATCATCCAGCGGACCGCCCGGCCATCGCGGCGGCGGCCGGACGCCGCAAGCTCTCTCATGGCCCCCTGGTAGGCGTCCGTCACCCGGTGCACGACCGTCATGCGTGCGGCGTCTCGGCCGGGATCCAGTTGCGCCTTGTCCAGCCGCCGCGTGATGGCCCGCAGGTAGCGGGTGAGGTCGGGCAGGCGCCGCGCGCCGGTCTCCGCGACGAACCCCGGATAGACCAGCGCGGAAAGCTGTGCGCGCATATCCGTGAGCGCCGGTGCCAATGCCGGGCTGGCGGCCCGGGCCAGCCGGGCCTCGGCCTCGTGCGCCTCGGCGAGAGCCCGAGCGACGGCGCCGACCACGGCGGCCGTGGCAGCGGGCAGCGCTGACCGCGCCGCCGCCAGGAGATGCGCGAAGCCCTCAGCGTCCCAGGCCGGGCCGCCCGCTTCCGCGATCACCTGGTCCGCCGCGCACGCAGCGCAATCCTCGAGCAGCGCGGCGGCGCTCGGGTACGGGTGCCGGCTCATCGCCAGCTTCGCGCTCGTCGCGAGCCCACTGGCGACGGAGCGCACCCCGGAAGGAACTTGGATCAGGAGCAGGCGCCTGGTACCCCGCCACATGGCCGCACTGGCCTCGGCCTCGGTCTCGAATAGCCGGACGTCGACCACGTCGCCGGCGTCCGCCAGGGCCGGGTACGCGCGGACCCGCCCGTCGGTGAACACCCGGGGCAGTGCGCCGAGGTCCCATTTCCGCAGCCCGGACCGCGTGATGCCGGGAGCCGTTTGGGTGAGCACCGCCTGGAGCCGAGGGCGCAGTTGCTCCCGCAGCGCGCCCAGGTCCTTGCCCGTCGCGAGCACGCCGCCGGAGTCGACCACCCGGAACGTGATCGTCAGATGGGCGGGCAGCCGGGACAGGTCCCACGCCTCGCGCGGGATCGCCACGCCGCTCCGCCGGCCGAGTTCTGCCGCTAGCGAGTTCAGCAGGTCGCCGCGGGGCGGGCCGAGCCGGGCCAGCACCGCGCGGGCGGTTTCCTGCGCGGGCACGAAGGCCCTGCGCAACTGTTTCGGCAGTGACCGGATCAGCTCTGTGATCAGTTCCTCGCGCAGGCCGGGCACCTGCCAGCCGAACTCCTCGCCGCGCACCTGGTTGAGTGTCTCGATGGGGACATCCACCGTCACCCCGTCGCCCGGCTCACCGGGAGCGAACTCGTACGACAGCGGAAGCCCTGCCCACCTGCCTGGATAGTCGGCGGCGCGGATCTGCTCGGCAGCCGGCCTGACGAGATCGGCGGGAGAAAAGGTCAGCAGGTCGGCGTCGGCCGTCCGCGCCTTCTTCCACCAGGCGTCGAAATGCCGGGCGGACGTGACGGTCGCGGGTATCCGCCGGTCGTAGAAGTCGAACAGGGCAGCCTCGTCGGCGACGAGGCCCCGCCGCCTCGCTCTGCGCTCCAGATCCCCGGCCTCTTCGAGCAGGTGCCGGTTGTGGTGGAAGAACCGGTGGTGGGTCTGCCACTCGCCCTCCACCAGGGCATGCTGGATGAACAGATCCCGTGCCGCCACGGGGTCGATGCGGCCGTAGTTGACCTGCCGCGCCGCCACGATCGGCAACCCGTACAGCGTCACCTTCTCTGCTGCCATAGCCGCGCCGCGCCCCGCGTCCCAGTGCGGTTCGCTGTAAGTGCGCTTGACCAGGTGCGCGGCCAGCGGCTCCGCCCATTCGGGCTCGATTCGCGCGGCGGTCCTCGCCCACAGCCGGGATGTCTCGACCAGTTCGGCCGCGACGACCCACTGCGGCGGCTTCCGCGCGAGCACGGAGTCAGGGAAGATGGCGAAACGCGCGCCGCGCGCCCCGGCGAACTCGGTGGCGGCGCGCCTGTTCGCGCGTGGCTTCTGGTCGGTTTCCTTCATCCCGATGTGGGAGAGCAAACCGGCCAGCAGCGACATGTGCACCCGGTCGGCGCTATCCGCGGGGAAGCGGGCCCCGGGTTCCCCGGTGCGGCCGCGCGGGGCCCGGTCTCGCGGACCCGCACTGGGCCCCGCGCTGGGCCCCGCGCTGGGCCCCGCGCTGGGCACCGTGCCTTGCGTCCGGCCATCCAGCGCCGCCGTCCCGGGCGCGGGCGTAACGTCTTTGCCCGGCACTGCGTGCGGGGCGCGATCACGCCCGACTGCGATGCCCAGCTCCCCGGCCGCCTGCCGGAGCTGGCCGTACACGTCCTGCCACTCCCGCACCCGCAGGTAGTGGAGGTACTCGCGGCGGCACATGCGGCGAAACGCGGATGCCGACAGCTCACGCTGCCGGTCGCTCAGGTAATCCCACAGGCTGAGGAGGGCGAGGAAGTCAGATCCAGGCTCGGCGAAGCGCGCGTGCATGGCGTCGGCCGCTTCGCGGGATTCCGCGGGCCGTTCCCTGGGATCCTGGATGGACAGCGCCGCAGTGATGATCAGCACTTCGCGGGCACACCCGTTGCGGCCGGCCTCCAGGATCATCCGGCCGAGGCGCGGGTCCACCGGGAGCTGGGCAAGTTTGCGTCCCGCGTCGGTCAGCCGGGATCCGCCGCGGGCCTGCGAGAGGGCGCCGAGTTCCTCGAGCAGGCGGACGCCGTCCGCGACGTTCCTGGACTCCGGCGGGTCGACGAACGGGAACTCCGCCACCGCACCGAGGTCGAGCGCTGCCATCTGAAGGATGACCGACGCCAGGTTCGTGCGCAGGATCTCCGGGTCGGTGAATTCCGGACGCGAGGCGAAGTCCTCCTCGCTGTAGAGCCGGATGCACACGCCGTCGGACGTGCGCCCGCACCGGCCCTTGCGCTGGTTCGCCGACGCCTGGGAGATCGGCTCGATCGGCAGCCGCTGGACCTTGGTCCGGTGGCTGTACCTGGAGATCCGCGCGCTGCCCGGGTCGATCACGTATTTGATGCCGGGGACGGTCAGTGAGGTCTCCGCGACGTTGGTGGCCAGGACCACCCGCCGCCCGCGATGTGGCTGGAATACCCGGTGCTGCTCGGCCGCCGACAGCCGGGCGTAAAGCGGCAGCACCTCCAGGTCGGGGGCACAGCCGGCCAGCGCGTCGGCGGTATCCCTGATCTCCCGCTCGCCGCTGAGGAAGACGAGGATGTCGCCCGGCCCTTCGCGGCGCAGTTCCGCTACGGCGTCGCAGATGGCCTGCACCTGGTCCCTCGGTTCGTCGCCGGGATCGCTGGTGTCGGCGACGGGCCGGTAGCGAACCTCGACCGGGTAGGTGCGTCCCGACACCTCGATCGCCGGTGCGCCGTCGAAATGCTTGCTGAAGCGCTCCGCGTCGATCGTGGCCGAGGTGATGATGACCTTGAGATCGGGCCGTCCGGGCAGCAGCCGCTTCAGGTAGCCGAGGATGAAGTCGATGTTCAGGCTGCGTTCATGCGCCTCGTCGATGATGAGGGTGTCGTAGCGCAGTAGCTGCCTGTCGCGCCGCATCTCGGCCAGCAGGATGCCGTCGGTCATCACCTTGACCATCGTGTCGTCGCTGGAGGCGTCGGCGAAGCGCACCTTGTAGCCGGCCACGGTGCCGAGCTCGGTCCCGAGTTCGTCCGCGATCCGCTCCGCCACGGTGCGGGCCGCGATCCGCCGGGGCTGGGTGTGGCCGATCTGGCCGGTCACGCCGAAGCCGAGTTCGAGGCAGATCTTCGGCAGCTGCGTGGTCTTGCCCGAACCGGTCTCACCCGCGACGATCACGACCTGGTTGTCGCGGATGACCTCGGCGATCTCGT
Organism: uncultured Actinomycetota bacterium; assembly: GCA_963851085.1. Taxonomy (GTDB): domain Bacteria; phylum Actinomycetota; class Actinomycetes; order Streptosporangiales; family Streptosporangiaceae; genus DATFVJ01. Next base: position 283,549 of record CAWKNX010000010.1, read on the forward strand.
CCTTCAGCTGGCTGACGGGAAGCTCGGGCGGATAGGAGATCGCAGGCACGGCGCTCTTGCGCGCCTCGGCGCGGGCCGACGCCGCGTCAAGCTCCGCGAGGACGCCCGCGAGCGCGCGCTCGCGGGCCGCCGTGTCGCGCAGCGCGGCGGCCTTCTCCACGCGGCGGCCGAGCCGGCGTTGATCGCGCAGCATCAGCCCGGGCAGGCGAGCTCGCAGCGCGGCGGGCGAGGGTGTCAAGGCGGCAGTCTCCATGGCAGGCGCGACGGGTACCCAAACGCGGCGGTACATATCAAGGATTGGTCAGCAGTGCCCCGGTCATCTAACGCTTTTACCAGCCCGCCTGCTTCCGCGCGCCGCGCGCCGCCCGCGCGGCGCCCGCGCGGCGCCCGCGGATTCTCCGCGTGATCGGCACCGATGATGAGCCCTGCTCGGATCACGTCTTTCCACGGCGGGCGCCGCTGGGGTTGACTGAGGTGACCGGCCGGGCCACGCCCGGTGTGTTCCGCCACCGTAAGGGGGTCTCGCCATTCCGCTCGCCCACGCGTTCCAGGCGCTTGTTCGGACGATAGGAGTGATCGTGACTGATCAGGCGGTGGCTGCTCACCGCGCCGGCCGGGTATCAACGTGACCGCGGTGCCAGGGACCGCCCCAGCCAGCGGGATACTGCCGGCCCGGCGTGCAGGCCCTGGGACCGGGCTGGGCCGCGGTGACGTAGCGGTGCGGCAGCCGGTAACCGCAGGGCCACGGCGCTGGCGGAAGGTCCTGCGCACCGCGGTATCGGCGGCGCTCGTCGCGGTCACATTCGGTTTCGCTCTCCCGCATTTCGCGTCCTACCACAGCGTGTGGGCCAGCATCTACGCGATGACGTGGCCGCAGATCCTGCTCGTCGCCGCCACGGCCGCGATCAGCATGGTCTCTTACTGGATCATGATCCGTTCGGTGTTGCCGGTCCTGCGGCTGCGCGAGGCGGCGGTGGTCAACCTCGGCTCCAACGCGGTGGCGAACGCGCTGCCCGCGGGCGGGGCCCTCGCCATGGGGGTCAGCTGGGCGATGATGTCCAGCTGGGGAGTCAGCACGGCAGACTACGTGCTCTACACCCTGGTGTCGGGCATCTGGAATGTCTTCGTCCGCCTGGGCCTGCCGGTCCTGGCCATCCTGGTCCTGCTGACGGTCAGCCGGCCCGGGGCGGGCCTGATCGCCGCCGCGGCCGTGGGCCTGGCGTTCCTCGCTGGGGCGGTCGCCGGGCTCGGCCTCCTGCTGCACAGCGAATCCTTCGCGCTGCGCGCGGGCCGCGTACTGCAGCGCGTACTCACCTTCGCCGCCAGGCTGGCGCGCAGGCGGCCACCGGCCGACATCCCCGGATCGCTGCTCGGCTTCCGCGGCCGGGCGGCCGGCCTGATCGCCGCGCGCGGCTGGCGGATCACTGCCGCCACGACGGCGAGCCAGCTCGCCTTGTGGCTCGTCCTGCTCGCGTGCCTGCGCGGCGTCGGCCTGTCCCAGGCCCAGGTGCCCTGGCAGACCTCCCTGGCGGCCTTCGCGTTCGTCGGGCTGCTGACAGCACTGCCCATCACGCCCGGCGGCGTTGGGATCACCGAACTCGGGCTGGTCGGCATCCTGGCGGTCGGCGCCGACCACAGGGTGAGTGCGCAGGTGACCGCCGCCGTGCTGTTGTACAGGGCCGTCACCTACCTGCCCCCCATCCCCCTCGGCGCGGTCGCCTGCCTCGTGTGGCGGCACGCACCACAGCTCATCCGTACCGGCCCGGGCAAGGCCGGCCCGGGCAATGCGGGCGAGGACGGCCTTCGTGATCATGCAGAGGTGCGATCCTGACTTGTTGCCTCAATTGCCCCGGGGGGCGACCCCTGGGGATCTCCCCGCAGTTCCGTCGTGGTTCGCGCGGCAGTCGTTAAGGATCAATGGCATCCGCCGTTATGGCGCCCGGCGGGAGCTCCTACTGAGGTTCGGCGCGACTCAGCACGAGCAGCGAGCGGCCGGGCCGGGTGAGCGGAAGGACATCAGCGCCCCCACCGCCGTCCGCGGCCTCGGCGGCGGACTCCGGGCGCCAGCCTCCCGCGAGCGCGGCTGGGATCACGAAGTCCACCGGGTCCCCTGCCGCGTTGAGCGCCAGCAGGAACGAGTGGGTGTCGCGCACACGTGTGCCGTCTGGCCCGGTGTCGGGGATCGAGGTGCCGTCGAGGAATACCGCGGCCGCGCAGGGGCCGCCCTGGTCCAGGCCGCCGTCTCCCACCGGCTGGCCGTCTGGCCAGTAGTAGGACACTCCGCTGCCGTGTGGAAGAACCGGCGGCGGCGGAAGACGGGATGGGCGATCCTCAGCGCTACGACGCGTCGCGCGAAGGCCAGCAGGCCGGCGTCCTGCGCACCGGCCCACGGCATCCATGGCAGCGGGCTGCGGCTGCCTGACGCACGGCGAACCGCGGCGGGCCCGCCTGTCTCGCCGGCCCCGGCGTGTCAGAATGCTCGCGATGCCGATCGAGACACTGAGCCCGGCTCGTCTGGGCCGCGCGACCCTGGCCCGCCAGATGCTGCTCGAACGCGAGCAGGTGCCCGTACCGGAAGCGGTCCACCGGCTGTGCGCGCTGCAGGCGCAGGAACCCAAGCCGCCGTACCTGGCTCTCTGGAGCCGGCTCGCCGGCTTCACGCCCGGTGAACTGCACGCCGCGGTCCACAAGCGCGACGTGCTGCGCGTGACCCTGGTCCGGGGCACGCTGCACCTGGTGGTCGCGGCCGACTATCCGGTGCTGCGTGCGCCGCTGCAAGCGGTCCTCGCGGATTCGTTCACGGCGCTGGGTGACCGGGCCGCGGGTATCGACCTCGCCGCGGTGCTGCCCGCGGCGCACGCGGCGTACGCGGCCGGCCCGATGACTTTCGAGGATCTGCGTGCCCGGCTCGCGCCGGACTTCCCTGGCATGGACGAGCGGGTACTCGGCTACGCCGTGCGGATGAACCTGCCGCTGGTCATGGTGCCTACCGAGGACCGGTGGGGGTACCCGCGCGCGCCGCAATTCGCCCTCACCGAGCCCTTCGGGAACGCCGCAGAACCGGATGAGCTCGTCCTGCGTTACCTCGCCGCGTTCGGGCCGGCTACCGCCACCGACGCGCAGGCGTTCACTGGGCTGCCGAAGCTCAAGCCGGTGCTCGACCGGCTGGCACCCCGGCTGGTCACCTTCCGTGACGAGCGCAAGCGCACTCTCTACGACCTGCCCGACGCGCCCCGCCCGGACACCGGCACCAACGCGCCGCCCCGTTTCCTGCCCGACTTCGACAACCTGGTGCTCGGGTACGCCGACCGCACCCGGTTCCTTGCCGACGCGTTCAAGGGCCAGGTCGCCACGCGCAACCTGCGGATACGGGCTACCTTCCTGCACGACGGCGTGATGCGGGGCACCTGGGCGATCGCGAGAACCGCGAAAGCCGCCACGCTGACGATGACGCCGTTCGAGCCGCTGGCGCGGCCAGCCGTCGCGGCGCTTGAACCCGAGGCGCAGGCGCTACTGCGATTCGCCGAGCCGGACGCCCCCGCGCACCGTCTCGTGGTCGCGCCCGCCTGACCGGTGGCGCTGACCCGGTGGTGCTGACCCGGTGGTGCCGACCGGTGGCGCCGACCCGGTGGTGCTGACCCGGTGGTGCTGACCGGTGGTGCCGCCGGTGGTGCTGACCGGTGGTGCCGACGGTGGTGCTGACCCGGCGGTGCTGACCCGGTGGTGCCGACCGGTGGCGCCGACCCGGTGGTGCCGACCCGGTGGTGCCGACCCGGTGGTGCCGACTGTGGTGCTGACCGGTGGTGCCGACCGGTGGTGCTGACCGGTGGTGCTGACCGGTGGCGCCGACCGCGTTTCGCCCATGATCGTGGTAGGTTACCCGCGCATCCGGTGCCCAACGGGCCATGGATCATGATCCGGGCGATGGCCGCGGCCCGGGCAGCGCCGGGCTTCATGATCGCGGTAACTTCTCTGCGGTATGTGCGGAAAAGTTACCGCGATCATGAAAGCCGGCGTGGGTCAACGGCGATTGCGCATATTGACAGTCGTGGAAAACAGCGGGTAGGCAACCACGATCATGGAACCTTTGGGGCGAATATCCGTGACCGCCAGCTGACCAGGTTCCCTTGATCTTGAACGGCTGCAGCGCTGGTGATGCGGCACAGCCAAAAACTCGTGGCGGCCCGGGCCGGTGCGCGGATATCGTGCGGGTCATGGCTGCGGTAGCGAACCGATTTGCCGGCTCCTGGCGCTGTTTGGGCGCCGCAGGGGTCGGATCTCGCCACGCCGCAGCCGCTTCGGGCCGCTGACCGACTCCAGGCGGACGAGCCCTCGGGCCAGGGGACACCCCATCCGTTCGCTCCATCCGCAGTGGAGTCTGCCATGCCAGCCACGCTTTCCCCCGGGCAGCTCGCCCGCGACCTGTCCGTGCGCGACCTCACCGACCCCGCCGAGGGCCCGCACGCGATCCAGCTGATCCTCGGCCGCGCCGCCGCCGTGCTCGCCGACCGGTGGGGTTGCCAGCCGCGCTGGTGGCGCGGCGAGCGGATCGTGACGGTCGCCGACAACTATGACCTGCTCGGCTACGATCCCGCGGACGTCACCCGCGACTCCCGCTACACCCGGTATGTCGACGCGCGGCGGATGCTGCGTAGCCATTCGACCGCCATGATCCCGCCCGCGCTCCGCGCGCTTGCCGCGCAGCCAGGCGACGATGTGCTGCTTGTCTGCCCAGGCCTCGTGTACCGGCGCGACGCGATCGACCGGCTGCACACCGGCACACCGCACCAGCTCGACCTGTGGCGGGTGACCCGCCACCCGCCCCGGATGGCGGAGCAGGACCTGCGGGAAATGATCCGCATCCTGCTCGGTGCGCTGCTTCCGGGCACCCGGCACCGCCTCGAGCCGCGCGTGCACCCGTACACCCTGCGCGGGTGGCAAGTCGACGTACAGCACGGCGGCAGCTGGGTCGAGGTGGCCGAGTGCGGCCTGACCCACCCCGGCGTCCTGCGGCGGGCGGGACTCGACGGCTCCTGCAGCGGCCTGGCGCTTGGCGTCGGGCTCGACCGGCTGCTGATGCTGATCAAGGATGTTCCCGACATCCGGCTGCTGCGCGCCGCGGACCCGCGCGCCGCCACGCAGATGCTGGATCTGGGTCCCTACCGAGCGGTGTCCGCCTTGCCAGCGATCCGCCGCGACCTGTCGGTGGCCGTGGCTGCCCGGGACCTGGCTGAAGATCTCGGCGATCGGGTACGCGAGGCTCTGGGCGACGACGCCGGGTGTGTGGAGTCGATTCAGATCCTTCAGCGCACGGCCTGCGCCGCGCTGCCCGCGAGCGCCCTGGACCGGCTCGGGGCGACCGCGGAGCAGGACAATCTGCTCGTGCGGGTCGTGCTGCGCGATCTGGAGCGGACCCTGACCGACCGGGACGCGAACCTGCTCCGGGACCGGATCTACGCGGCGATCCACCAGGGCTCGGCACACCAGTGGGCGTCGAGTGGCCGCGCCGCCCGTGGATGACGAGGTCACTGGCCGCGTCGGCGATGCAGGGAGCCCGCACGTAGGTGAGGCCGGCTGATTCCCAGCCAGCAGTGAGTGGTCACGACGGTCTGCCTGGGGATCCCGTGAGGTCGTCCCTCCGGGGCAATACAGTCGTGACGGCTGCCGCCGGGCGCGACGCCCATTCCACGCTGCCGCCCCGCTGCCCCCTGTCCGCGACGTCGCCGGGCACGTGGACCCAGCCTCGGTACCGATGGCCGGCTATCTGCACGCGTACCAGGGGGTCGAAGGACCTCTGATCGATACCACCGTAGCCGTGCCGGACGATGGACCGGAAAATGTCCTCGGAGATGACCAGGACCAGCGGGGCCGTGGTGAGCTGCAGCCTCTTTTTCACTGGCGCCGCGTCGAGCAGGCGGAACGCGACGTCGAGGGCCTCGCCGAAACAGCCGTTGTCGTCGTAGTGGATTTCTCCGGCGTGCAGCACCGCGCGAAGCCTGAGGCGCCGCTCCGGGCGCCGGGCAACGGGCTGGCTGGAGTTGTGGTCGGCGAGAAGCCGGGCGAGGGCCGGGACGGCCACATTCAGCAGGACCGTTTTGGGTGCCTGGTCGACGGGATGGATGAGCGCGAGGATGCCGTCGCCGCGGTCGGTGAACGGATCGCGGTTGCGCGGGCCGATTCCGGCCGTGTGCAGGGCCTGCTCGAAAACGTCGTAGATCTTGTTGCGCAGTTCTGCCTTGACCGGGTTGGTGCGCGTGGTGGAACTCTCGATGTCGACCGCCACGACGGCCCGGTGCAGCGGATCGGATGACGTCGGCGCCGCCGCTGGCGGGCTGGCCACCGTCGGTGGAGCCGCTGCCAGCGGTGTGACCGTAGTCACGGCTATCGTGCCCGTCTGCCAGGCAAGGCCGGCCGGCGGAGCGTCACCGCAAGGCGTGGCAGCCCGCGCAGTGTCTGCGCTGCGAAGCGGGCCCGCTGTCTGCGGGTCGGCAACGTCTGCAGTTCCCCCAGCCACTCCTCGTGCCATCGTGCCCGTGCCGTGGGCGGCAGCAGCACGGTCGTCGCGGCGAGCATCCGCCCGGACGCTGTCCGCGCGTGGTCACCGTGGTCCTCGGGATAGAGCGTCGCGGCCGCCAGGGCCTCGAGCTCGGACTTGACCACATCAAGGCCCAGCCGGTCGGCGATTGGAGCGAAGATCTCCAGTGTTTCCCTGGACTTGCGCTCCTGCTTGGCGCGCCTGAGGTGGCGCAGGGTACGCATGTTGTGGAGCCGGTCCGCCAGCTTGATCGTCACGACCCTGATGTCGGCGGACATCACTGCCGCCACCGCGCGGGCAGCATCCGCCTCAGCCGCTGGGTCGTACTTGATCTTGTCGAGCGGGCCGAGCCCGTTGACCAGTCCAGCGATCTCGGCGCCGAACTCGCCCCTCAGCGTGGCCAGGGTGCATCGGGTGTCCTCAATGGTGTCGTGCAGCAGCGCCGCGCATAGCGTCTGATCGTCCGCGCCGAACCCCGCGAGAATCGTCGCGACGGCAAGGGGGTGGGTGATGTACGGGTCGCCGCTCATACGTTCCTGCCCGCGGTGCCAGTAGGCGGCGAAGTCGTAGGCGCGCTCGATGAGCTCCACATCCGCCTCGCACCCTCCGGCCCGGCTGGTGGCCATGGCCCGCAGCAGCGGCGCAAGGGCAGGGTTCGGGGCGGTCTCGGGCAGCGTCGGCATATCCGGGGCCGGATCCGCGCGGTTCACGAGGTCGTCCCCGCGGTGCCGGGTTCGGGTGGACCCCAGCTCAGGAGAGGCTGCTTGCGCGGCCGCCAGACCTTGGCGAGGGCGACCCGGGCATGTTCGGCGCCGTCGTCGGTGAGCCGGTAGTAACGGCGCCGTGGACGGCCCTCGGTGATGTGCTCGCCAGGATCTTCCCAGCGGCTCTCCACCCAGCCGATGTGCTCAAGTCGGGCCACGATCGGGTAGATCGTGCCGCTTGGCAGCCCGGTTTCCGCGCATAGTTGCAGGCCGTACCGCTCGGCGGCAGGCTCGGTCAGCATCGCCCGGAGCACGAGCTGCGTCTGCAGTGTCATCCGCGGGGCTGAGGTCATGAGTCGTACTCTACATAGCTAGTCCTTAGCTGTCTACGGCCGTTGCCGTGCCTGCCGAGGGTTCAGGGGCCGACGCTGCGGAGCGCTCCGATGCGGATGGCCGAGGTGCCAAGGCCCACGGGGCCGTCGAGTGGCCGGAACGCCGTCGCAGGGTAACGCAATTCGGATTCGTGATATCGCCGGGTTGTCCTGTGCCACTCGAGGACGCCAGCCATCCAGTTCTGCAGTCCTTCCGCGTAGCCGTTAAGAATCGCGCGGGTTTTCATGTCCAGGCCGGATTCCTCGAACAGGGCTGGCACTTCGGTTGCCACGATGCGTTCGAACTGGCGCATACGGGAGGTCATAAGGTCGCTTACGACGTTGACGGCCCGGCGCAGATCGCAGCCGAGAAAGTTCTGCACGACGAGGACGCCGTTGTTGAGCTCGCCCTCGAACCGTATTTCCTTCTGGTAGGAGAAGATGTCGTTGGTCAGGCAGGCGAAGTCGGCGGCCGAGTTGTCCAGCCCGCGCATCGGCCTGGTCCGGTAGATCTCGGGCGGGACCTCCCGGCCATGGCCAAGGCGGGATAGGCTCATCGTGAGATCAGAGCCAAAGGTCTTGCGGCGCATCTCGATATAGTCGACCGGGTCTGGGATCCGGTTTTTGATCTGGTTGGCGAGTTCCCACAGCCAGCTTCCGGCCATATCGAGGACGCTGCCGCGGAACTGGCGCCGCGCGTTCTCGGTCATGGTGGATACGGTGCGAGACCACAGGTCAGCCAGCCCGCGCTCGACCGGGTTCACGGGCACCGGGGTAGCGGCGGAGTTCACCGGCATGAACGCGGGCAGTCGCTCGTTGAACGCCTTCGCGCCGGCCATGTCGCGGGTGTGCCCGAAAACGATCGGGAAGTAATCGTCGGCGTAGGTTCCCCAGGTGAGCCAGCCGGAGCTCAGGTCAAGCTCGGGGCTTGACGCATCTGGGTGGATCATCGCCGCGCAGTTGGCGAAGTCGAAGCCCGCGAGCTTGCGTTCGTCCCAGATGCCGAAGCCGGGACTGCCGGGAAGTGAGTCAAGCATTCCCATCTGGCCTGCCCATTCCAGGCAATGATGGCGCGCGGCATCCAGGTGCCGATTGTGCCGCGTGTGGAATGGCATATAGAACTCGGGCAGCGCCACCGGTCCCACTGCCTGAAACGGAACGTGCGTGTAGCTCTTGAACCTGCCGAGGCCCATTGTGGCTGATGTCATTCTGATGCGCGCCGCCGAGGTGCCCAGGCCCGCGGGGGCGCTGAAAGACTCGGTCGTGGCCGGCGGCGCGCCCGCGCCCGCGTTCATGTAGCGGCTCGACCGCATGTGCCACTCATGACCACCCGACTGCCAGTCTTGCAGGCCCTTGACATAACTCAGCACGTTCACGCGCTGCATCAGGCCGAGGCCGTGCTCCTCGAACAGGGGCGGCAGTTCGGTCAGCGCGGTGTCCTCGAATTGCTGTAGCCGCGAGGTCACCAGATCGTTGATGACGCCGGCCGCCTCCTGGGTGCTGTAACCGAGGAACCGTTCAGCTACAAGGACGCCGTTGTTGAGTTCGCCCTCGTCTTCTGTCTCCCGCTGGTACGAAAAGATGTCGTTACGCAGATGCACCCCATCGGCAAAGGCGTCCTTGAGCACGCGCATGGGCCTGGCGGCAGCGATCACAGCGGGAACTTCTGCGCCGACGGCGTATTCGACGAGGCCGGCGACCAGGGAGCGCCGCCGACCTTGCGCCGCATCTCGATGTATTCGACCGGATTGGGGACCCGGCTTTCGCTGATGTTGGAAAGTTCCCACAGGGATTCTTCGAGCAGGTTCCTGGTGCTTTCAGCGAACCGGAGCCGCCAGCCCGCCGACATGGCCGGGATGGTGCGTGCCCACAGGTCCGCGAGGCCGCGTTCAACCGGATTCTCTGCCTTGGGCGGAGCGCCAGCGGAGTCCACCGGCATGAAGGCCCGGAGCCTTTCCAGGTAGGCCGTCGCGCCCACGGTGTCCCTGCTGCGCTTGTAGTTCTCCAGGAAATGGTCGTCGAAGAAGAACACCCAGACATACCAGTCGGTCACCAGGGAAAGCGCGGGACCCGGTGCGTCCGGATGAGTGTACGCGCAGAGCAGGGCATAGTCGGCGGTGTCGTATTTACGCGCATCCCACACCCGGGGATCGTCCAGCATGCCCATCTCACGGGCCCACTTTCTGGAATGCTCGCGTGCCGTCTCCAGATGGGGGTTCAGCCGCGCGGGGTACGGCATGTAGAATTCGGGCAGTTCGAAGGGCTGCATGACCTGCGCCTGACCTTTCCTCAGATATCCTTTAATTGCGCCTTCCGGGCAGCGGCCCATCACCGTTCCGCTGACCGGATACGGTACTGGCGCAGGGCGCCCGATCGCAATTAAGCTGATTTCGCCGTGCCGATTCATTTAATGCGCAAATAGGGCGCGACGGGCGGGCGGTCGCGGGCCCGGAACGGGCGGCAAGAACTGATCCGAACGGCTGCGTTTCCTGGCACGAGCGTGGCAGCAGCGCCGATCCTCGGCGCGCGCTGCGCGGGTGGTTCCTACCACAGGTATCTGGGCCGGCGAGCCTGAGTCGGGCCCCCTGCGATGGTGGCGCTGGCGGCTGCCAGCGCCGCCACGCTGGCGATGAGACGTGCCCGGCGGGCCCGGTCCCTGCGGGATGGCCAGAATCGCCGGAGCCGACTGTGGCGCGAATCCGCCCGCGCCTGGGGTGATGAAAGGCTCGGCGAACAGGGCTAGCCCGGCCAGGGCGAACAGCAACGCGGCGAGCGGGGGAAAGCGCCGGACGGCCGGCGCAAGCCGGGCGAACCGCATCGCCAGCCGCCTGCCCAGCAGGACCACGACACCGAGGACCAGCACCACCAGGCCGGCCACAATGGCGCGTCGCATGACCGGCACGCTGTCGGTGCAAACCCGGTGGAGGTTCTCGGCGCAGGTCGGCACCCGCTCCGGGTGCGTCCACAGCTCCACTGCGATGCTCGCGGCCGCCGCCAGGTAGGACACGCCGAGCCCGGCCAGGCCCAGGCCGGCCGGCAGCCACACGCTCGAGAAGTCCGAGTTGAACCCGGCGCCGCGGTGGGCGCGGCGCAACTGGCGCGCGACTCGGGCGGGGGAGCCGAAGCGGACGACCGCGTCATGCTCGGCCTGCTGCGCCGGCAGGTTCTTGGCCAAACCTTCCGCGACCGCGGCACGGAGATGGTCCTCGGCCTCGGCCAGGGCGAGCCGGGGAGGCCGCTGAACAACACCTGCCCGGCTCGCGTGGCCCCCGCATCCCGGCTGGCGGCGTTGTCACCCTCGCCGTTACAAACCGCTGGTGCGGCCTCGGGCTCCGCCTTGCCAGCCGGGCGCGGATGACCCGCTCGCTGATCGGACGCCGTTTGTTCAGGGCCTCCTAGGTGTCAATCTCGCGGCACCTGATCACGTCGGCCCGGTCGCCCGGCCTCGCACGGCCGTCACCAGATGCCCGGCACCAGCCGTTTGGTGCGGCTGCGATACGCCGCGTAAGCGGGGCCCATGCTGGCCGCCAGCGCCTGCTCCTCGACGTGGATACGCCAGATCAGAACCGCCAGTGGCGGCAGCACGGTCACGGCGAGCGAGGCCCAGTTGGCCGCGGCGTTCAGTGCCCCTGGTGGTGCTCAGGCGCGTCGAACGGCCGGAGGTAGGGCGCGGGCTCGTAGCGTAGGAATGCGGGTGACGTGGGGATGAGCTGGCCACCGGAGGCGAACACGTTGTACGTGGCGCCCAGAGCCGCTGCGGCGGTGTTCAGGTTGGCAGGGTCGGTTGCGGCGTGGCCCCAATGCCCGGTGCCGAGACGGCGCAACAGGTCCTGAGCTGCTGTGATCGTCTCCGCGGGAGTGAAGGCGCAGTGGCCGGCCCGGTGCACGAAGACCTGCCGGAGCAGTCGCGCGTCACCAGCCTTGTCGACAACGGCGCTATAGGCCTGCTCGTTCTCAGGTACGACCAGCCCGTCGCCAGTGGTGTGCATGCTGAGCACGGGGATGCCCAGCCGCCCGGTGAAGGTGATGTTGTCCTCCAGGTAGCGGACCGCCGCGGGGTCCGCGCTGATGCGGGTCGCCTTGTCCAGCGTGTTCAGGTCGGTGCGCAGGCTGAGCCCGGCCGCGCGGTAGAGCGCGCGCACCTCCGCTGCGTCGGCCGATCTGGCCAGGTCCTTGGCGTAGTCGACGCCGGTGTTCCACGAAGGGTTTCCGCCCGCACGGGCCTCCAGTTCGGCCCGCAGCGCGAAAACGAAGGGGAAGTCGACCTGCGTGTCCCACAGGAACTGGTTGGCCTCCTGGCCCGCGAAGTCCGTGCTCGATGGCTCTGGTGACAGCGGCGTGAACCAGCCGGGCGTGTCGCCGAGCGCCGCCGCCAGGGCGAGCCGCGCCCGGCCCTGCGGGCTGTTCTGCGCGGCCGAGGCAGCGCCGTCCGCGGCACCCAGATTGCCGGATGGATTGGTGATACCGGTGACCGCCACAGACGGAGCGAGCAGCGTCTTGAAGGCGAATGCCGAGTCAAGCGCGGTGTTCCACGTGGCCACTCCACCGGCAAGCACGCCGCACATGGGCAGGGCGGCGTTGAACCTGTCGGGATAGCGCTGGATGAGGCCGGCCGTGATGATGCCCCCGAGTGAATGTCCCCACGCGATCGTCGTGGACGGATGGCCGAACACATGGTCGAAGATGTCGAGCGTGCCGATCTGATCAGGCAATGCCTGCTGGATGGCCCAGCCGGTGGACGCGTACGAGGAGCCGGCCAGGGCGTAGCCGTGGGCGAGCAGCCAGCCACCGGTGATGGGGTCGCCTACGTCCTCCGCCGGGTTGCACGATGCCAACGGCTGGCATGGGGCAACATAGCCGTGGCTATAGAGGAACAAGGTGCCGTTCCAGTTGGCGGGGACCTCGATCTTGTACGTCGCGCCGTCTGGCAGTGACCCTGTCCGGGTCCCGCTAGCCGCTAATGCCGATCCGGACGCCAGGGCGGACCCGATGCCGATCGGGCCCAGGCAGGCGGCTACCAGGGTGACGACGAACAGCAATCGCGGAAACCTACGGTTCCAAAACACGGTCACGCTCCAGCAGAAATCAGGTCGGCGCAGGCCAGGACGTCAAAAGGACTCTAGCCCTCCGGCAGAAGCCGCGACAGTCCCCAAAACCGACCAGTCGGTACGTCAACTCAGCGGTGACAGCCGCCTGTTGACGTGACCGCGCAGCGGCATGACAGTAGCTGAGACCGTGTGGTTCCAGGCCGCGACCGAGAGGTGACTCATGGCGCGCAGTTCCGCACGCACGGTGCCCGCGGCGTCTGTCCCGCAGCGACTGCTCGCCGTTGCGACGCACCTTTTCGCTGAGAAGGGATTCGAGGGCACCTCGGTACAGGAGATCGTCGACACCGCTGGCGTCACGAAGGGCGCCATGTACCACTATTTCGATTCCAAGGACGATCTGCTGTACGAGATCTACCACGGGCTGCTCGCGATGCAGACGGCCCGGCTCGAGCAGATCGCCGCTGGCGGCGGAACGGCGGATGAGCGCCTGTGGGCTGCGGCGGCTGACGTTATCGGAATCAGTTTCGCTCACATGGACGAGCTGATCGTCTTCTTCCGCTCCATGCACATGCTGTCACGTGACAAGCGGCTGGCCGTGCGGGCGCAGCGGCGCGGGTACCACGAGCGGTTCCGCGCGCTGGTCGAGGAGGGTCAGCGCGCCGGGCTGTTCAAGCCCGGCCTGCCTGCTGATCTCGTGGTGCAGTTCTTTTTCGGCGCGGTTCACCAGATCTCCGCGTGGTACCACTCGGACGGACCGCTCCGCGCCGAGGAGGTAGCTGAGTACTACGTCGGTCTGCTCCTCGACGGCCTTCGAGCATGATCACGCCGCCTGCCCGGCGTCCCGCGGATGCCCGCTCCGCGGATGCCCGCTCCGCGGTGTGCCCAAGGCGGTGCGGCCGGCTGGTGGCCCGTGGTGTGACCGGGGTGGTGGCCTGTGGTGCCCAGGGTGGCGCGGCCCCGTGGTTGGCCTGTGGTGCCCAGGGTGGCGCGGCCCCCGTGGCGCGGCAGACGTGAGTGACCCGGTGTCGAGTGGATCGCGGCGGGTTACCGGTCCGGGTGCGCCATCGTATCGATCACCGCGATAGTGGCCAGGATCAGGACGTCGTTCTCGCCTGGCGCCACTTCGACCCCGTACGTGTCGCGGACCCTGAACCACCGCTTGGAAACCTCGGCGACCTTGTCGCCGTCACGCTCGATCGTGTACTCGTGGTCGACGATGTTGCCCTTCGCGCGCAGGTCGGGGCCGTCTTCGAGCTTGACGACCCAGCGTTCGCGCAAGGGTGTGATCATGGCTTTTTTGATCACGGCCATCCGGTTGCCGCCCGGATCCTCGATCTCCATGCTGTCTTTGATCCGGAGCATGCGTTCCTGGATTTTGCACAGCTCGTTCCCGTGCATGTCCTCGAACAGAATCGTCTTGCGGATCCGGAGGGCCTTGCCGTCCAGCTTGAAAACGCGCTCGCCTCGATCGTTCTCGATCACGTAGTCGTCTCCGATGGAGATCATGCGCTGGCGCATCTGGTAACGCGTGACGTCGCGCCGCTCCTGCCGTCTGTGCCTGCCGAGCAATGTCTGACCCCCGGGTTCTTACTTAGAGGTGGCGCGAATAGGACTGCTGGGCTCGCGTCGTGCCGTAGGCGCGCGGCAAACACAGTCCCGCATCCCGGCTGGCGGCGTTCTCGCCCTCGACGCGGGATCCAGGCACGCCTTCGGGCTGCGGCCTGGCCAGCCAGGCGCGGATGACCCGCTCCCGTCGTGCCGCAGGCGCGCACGGGAAGCACAGCCGACGTCCCATCCGCGCGACCTCTTAAGTGTCCGCTCGGCAGGGCGATTCGCGCCACCCGCGCCGGGTGAGCACCCGGCATTTCCGGCGGCGGGGCACTGCCGGCGCGTACGCCGGCGGCGGGGCAGTTCTGGCGGCGGGGCACTGCCGGCAGCGGGCCGTGCCGACGGGGCGTTGCCGGCAGCGGGCCGTGCCGACGGGGCATTGCCGACAGCGGGCCATGCCGACGTCGGGGCTCCCCGGCGGCGGGGCGCTCCCGGCGACGTGGCGCGGCGTCCGCGAGACTGGATGTCGTCTGGCGTGGGCGGCCACCGGCCGCCGCGACGAGGAGGAGGCGGCGCGGATGCGTTTCGCGGGCAAGACCATCGTCGTTACCGGCGCGGCCGGTGGGCTCGGGTCGGTCATGGCCGCGTCGTTCGCGGCCGAAGGTGGCAGCGTCGCGGTCGTCGACCGCCCGGGCAGCCCGGGGGCCGCGGTCGCGGCTGAGATCAATGGGGCCGGCCACGCAGGCAGTGCCTTCTTTGTCGAGTGTGACCTCGCGGACCTCCCGGCGGCCGCCGCTGTGATAACAGGCATCGGGGCCCGGCATGACGGCGTCGACGTGCTCGTGAACAACGCGGCCATCTACCCGAGCAAGGCCGTCGGCGAGTACACGATCGACGAGTGGCAACACGTGCAGCGGACGAACGTCGACGCGGCTTTCGTGTGCGCTCAGGCCGTGCTGCCCGCCATGCGCTCGGCGGGATCGGGGCGGATCGTGAACATCTCCAGCATCACGTTCTTCGGCGGGCTGGCGCGGCTCGCGCCATATGTCACGTCGAAGGGGGCGCTGGTCGGGCTGACCCGGGCACTGGCGCGCGAATGCGGCCAGGACGGCGTCACCGTGAACACGGTCGCCCCCGGCGCGTTTCCCACCGCCGCCGAGGAGATCCATCCAGATCCGCAGGGCTACAACGCGTTCGTCCTCAACCAGCAGTCGGTCAAGCGACGGGGAATACCCGAGGATGTCGCGAACGCGGTGCTCTTTTTCAGCGCGCCTGAGACGTCCTTCATCACCGGTCAATTGCTCTGCGTCGACGGCGGCTGGGTCATGCACTGACCACCCGGCCCGCGAGTGCCGCCATGATCGCAGCGGACTTTGGGCAACATGCCGTCGCACTTACCGGGGCGGAATGCCGGCAACGGCACCACCCGCCCCCGCGCCGGCGAGATCACCGCCACCGGCGCGGGGCCGCCCATCATCACCCCGCCCAGTCCGGCTGGCTCCGTTCCGTGCTCACCGCGCGTGGGCGCGGCGGCATCCGCACCGGGCCCCGCCCGCGCCTGCCTGCCTGCCTGCCTGCCTCCCTCCCTCCCTCCCACCCACCCACCCACGCCCGGGCGCGGGCTCCCGCCGCACTCAGCCACGCGCCGCCGTCCCGGCCCCACCGACCTGCACCGACAACTTCTGCGACCAGGCCAGCGCGGGATCCGCGACCGCCCGGCGACTCCCTGTAGCCTGCACCGTGACGGTGTCTCTTCCTCGGACCCGATACGGGCCTACGCAATTCGTATTCTCCCAGGTCAAAGGCACCTTTCACTGTCACGACGCCCTTCGGAGTCATGATCATAAGAGCCTGTGCGAATACCCCAGGTTGACCAGCGAGCGTCGGTACCCAGCGCGTGGCCGGGCGATCGTCCGGGTGGGTCACCGGCTATCCAGACCCGCTCGTCCATGGCCTTCCCGATGGTTGCCTACCACTGCGGGATCAAGCGTGCGCATGATGTCAGGAGCCTCACCTTGGTCGTTGGTGGGCCTGGTCAGCACGCACGAGGACATCGGAGAGATTGGAGCACACATGGAGCACGACTACGACGCGACACTGAAGGTATTGAACGAGATCGTTGAGCTCGAACTGGCGGGAGTTGTGCGCTATACCCAGTTCTCGCTCATGATCTTCGGTCACGCACGGATTCCCATCATGAACTGGATGCGCGAGCAGGCACTGGAGTCGCTCGCCCACGCCACACAAGCGGGCGAAGAAGTGACGACACTCGGCGGAAACGTTTCACTAGGCATCGGCGAGCTCGAGGGTACCTACCCTTCTTCGATCGACGGCATGCTGCTGGAGATGCTCGGGCATGAGCGCCGTGCTGTCGATCTGTACCGCAAACTCCTGGCACTGACCGAGGGGCACAATGTGTCACTCGAAGAGCTCGCACGCCAGATGATCCGCACTGAAAAACTGGACGTCGCAGAGATCGAGAAGATGCTCCGGAAGCCGGACGACGTATAGACCTAGATCATTCACGCTGATCCACGACTCCATGATCTCAATGGCAATGGTCCAGACGGGGCTCGGGTGGGCGCCGGTTCACGGTCCGGCCGGGTGGTGCTGGTGGCCGGGACGCTGGCGAGTGCCTCAAGCGCGGTGTCAGGGCCTGGAGGCGGTCGCAGGCGCCGGCGAGGTCTTGGGCCCGGTCCGTCACGGTCCCTTACGTCAGCCGCACAGCCCCCGCACAACCCATCACGGGCCGTGAGGCCACTATGCCGCCGCTGTGACCCCACCACCCCGGCCAGCACGCCCCCGCCCACCTGTACCAACGCCGGTCGCCGGCTCGGCCGCAGCACAACAGGTCAAGGTCAAGAACAAGGTCAGAAGAACTTTCCCGCCGCGCGGTAAGTTACCCCGATCATGAAAGCCCGGCGCTGCCCGGCCCAGGCAATGCCGGGCTTCATGATCGCGGTAACTTCTCGGCGATATGTGCGGAAAAGTTACCGCGATCATGAAAGCCGCCGTGGGTCAAAGGCGATGGTACATATTGACAGCCGTGGGGGTAGTGCCCCTACGGCCCATTCATGTACTAGGCCGCAGCTGATCTTGACACCCGATGGGTCATCGTGTGGTCCGGCGCCGCCGGTGACCCGTGAATGTGGCATTACGGGCCGCATACGACCAGTAATGCCACATTCACGGCAAATGATTTTAGGAGAAGCCTGACGGTAGTTTAGGAGAAGCCTGACGGTAGATATTGCAGGCGGGCCCTGGCAACATCAAGAGGCCACTGAGGTTGCGAGCGGATAGAGCTGCCGACGGGTGGTGGCAGGACGGCCGAGGATGCGCGATGAGGCGGCAGATCGCGGCATAACGTCCACCGCTATCAGCAAGACCGGAGCGCTGGGTGGTCGGCGACGACCGTGCAGGAACCCGGAGCCACTTCGGTGAACCCACCGTCACGGACGAGCGGCAGATCACTTTCCACGAGCATTGCCCAGCGCTGCGCCGTCGCCGTCCGAACCGCGAGCGCGAAGCCGGAGGCCAGCCAGCCGTCGCGGGCCTTGCTGGGCAGCCGCCACCACGCTAGCTGCGCGCCGTGGCCGACCTGGGCCATCGCCTTGCCCGCCGTCATCTCGAGGCCAGGGTTCAGCCACAGCACGGGCGTTGCGGGATCTGGCTCGGGCGGGGGTGCGGTATCCGCCAGATCGGTACCAGCGACCTGCAGCCTGGCCAGGTCGGCGGGCCATTCCTCGACCGGAACCGGAGGGTGGACCCGTACCTCGGCAGTCCTCCATGTGACGGTGATACCTGGGAGGGCCACCGCCCGCTGCCAGCCGGCGCCCCTGCCGCGGCGTACGACTTTTCTGATCCGGCCCGCCTCCCAGGCACGGACGGGCTCCGCCCAGTCCCCTTCCGTTGAACGTGGGTCACTCAGCAGCGTGAGCACCGCCCGCCCGGCCGCCTCGAGCGCATCGGTCCGCTCGGGCGGCGATGCCCGCTCGACGCGTACCACAAGCGGCAGGACGAGATGGGGAGCGGAGTCGCGGTCAGGGATCGGCATGGGCGCGCCTTCGCTGCTCCTCACCCGTACAGAATCCCAGCCGTGGGCGCCCCGGCAGGGTGCGGGGTGGCTAGGAGGCCGCGGAACAACACCTGCCCGGCTCGCGTGCCCCCGCATCCCGGCTGGCGGCGTTGTCACCCTCGCCGTTACAAACCGCTGGTAGCGGCCTCGGGCTCCGCCTTGCCAGCCGGGCGCGGATGACCCGCTCGCTGATCGGACGCCGTTGTTCAGCGGCCGCCTAGGCAGGCGGCAGGTCGCCCGGCAGGGCGGGGTTCAGTGCCCGGGGCGGGCGGCCAGTGGCGCGGGGGCGCTGCGGTCGGCAGCGCGGGTGGCTGGGCAGGGCGCAGGGTGGTGGTCGGCAGCGCCGGGGCGCTGCGGCAGGGGAGTGCGGGTGGCGCGGCGGGGTCCAGCGCGCGGTCCGGGCGGCCCGTGGCGCGGGGACGGGTGGCTGGTAGGGCGCGCGGGTTCAGCGCGCAGGATGGCGGCCGGCGGCGCTGGGGCGGTGCGGGGCACGGGTCCCGGCTCAGACGTGGACGAGGCAGCCGCGACTGGTCAGGTCCTTGACGACAGGCGACCCTTCGTCGATCGGATTCCAGCGCAGATCCAGCTTGTCGAGCTCTGGCACCTCGGCAAGCTCGGATGGCAGGGCACTGATGTTGTTCTGGCGGAGGTCAAGATGACGCAGCCTCGGCAGTTCACACAAGGCCGGGGGAATCTCCGCAAGCTGATTGTCGCGGAGGTCCAGGTGCCGAAGTTCGGACAGCCCGGCCACCGCTGGGGTCACCTCGGCGAGCCGGTTTCCGCGCAGATGCAGTTCTCGCAGCGCGGAAAGCCGGCCGATCTGTTCAGGCAGGTACGTAAGCTCGCACCGGTCGAGCCGGAGTTCGAGCAGCCGCAAGCAAGATCCGATCGGAGCGCCGAGTTCCTCGAGCGGATTGCCTGAGAGGTTGAGATAGCACAGCCTGCGCATTCCGGTGATCACGCCGGGGACCTGGCCGAAGCGATTGTCGTGCAGGTAGAGGTAGCGAAGTCTCGACAGCCCCGCCGTCTGGCGGGGCAGTGCCCGCAGCGCGTTACCTGCGAGGTCGAGAACCTCCAGCGCCTCGAGGTTGCCGATCTCCCCTGGCAGGCGGCGCAGATTGTTGCCATGCAGCAGCAGCCGCACGGCATCCCGGTCGGCCGCCGTGGGCGTCCACGCCACGAGGCCGCGCTTTCCAAGATCGATTACTCCTCCGGGTTGCATCCCGCCACAATGCCGCATTCCCGATGACGTCGAGGGCGGCTTGCAGCAGCCGCCAGATTAGGCTGACGCGCAGCCGCTATGGATCGGTCGTAGCGTCAGCGGCGGCAGGCGCTTCGCCGCTTGACCGGCGGCGGGCGCTGCGCCACTTGACCGGCGGCGGGCGGCCGGCCCGTGGCCGTACCCCATTGCGGCGCGGGTTGGCATTCCGGGGCTTGGCCGGGCCGGCCGTGGGAACACCGGTATTCGCCGGCTCGGCTGTAACGCTGCGGCGGGGTCCACGGTAGGAGGCGACCAGGCGGGCGATGAGCGTGGCCAGGAAGATCTGGCCGCCCATCGCCTCCATGACGGCGACGGCGCGTCCGCCGTTCGTGCCGGCCGTGAAATCTCCGTAACCGAGGGTCGTCAGGGTGGTGAAGCTGAAGTACTGGAACGTCCTCGTGTTGGCCGGAGACCCGGCGGAGAAGAACTGCGCGGACTCCAGCCGGGACATCGCGGCGTAAATGGACGCGAACATCAGCCCGATGATCATGTACGCGCTCACGGCGCCGTAGATGCTCTGCAGGGACACTGTGGGCTTGGTCAGGACTCGTCGCAGGATCACGCCGACGGTGAGGAGCAGGACGAGCGCGGTCCATATGTCGCCGATGCCGAGGGCGATGTCGGTGGCGTGGGTGATTACCAGCACGATCACGGTGGCGCTGCCCGCCAGCGTGATGCCCATGATCAGCTGCATGGTCCGCTTGTGCACCCCGGACGTCCGCAACGCGAGCAGCAGCGTCAAGAGAAACAGCAGGGTCGCGGCGGCGCTGGTGTAGTTGGTGGTGGTGAACGCCGAGATCACATAGCTGAAGACGAGCAGGAGCAGCAGGAGCCCATAACGGTCGCCGCGCCTTTCCAGCATGTGCGGCAGGCGGGCGGCGTGCTCACCGGTGTCCGCGGCCACGCCAGCTCATTATCGGTGTACACGCGTCCCACCCGGCTGCGTGCCGGGGAACCGAGGCCTGTCTCATAGCCCCGTCCCTCCGCTGGCTCATCCCAGGCTGGCTCATCCAAGAGTCGTTGGCGCCGTCGCGGTCGGGCGTCACCCAGCAGGGGTGATCCGGTCGTGGCCCGCACAGCGGAGCATGTGAGCATGACCATCCCCTACGGGTGGCGTGGCCAGGCCGCATTCAAGCGAGTGTCAGAGGAAAGCCAACAGCCCCCAGGGCTTGCCCCTGACCATGGGTGATCGAGAGGAATCTGATCATGACTGCCGACACAGCCGACGTTGACCAGGCCACGCAAGACGCGCTGGCCAGCATTGTCCTGGGTGATCCGAGCGTGCTAGAGGATGCCCTGGAACTCCGTGAGATGGCGCAGGAGCGGAGCGGTCTGGACCCACGCACGTTCGCGCTCGTGAAGATCGCCGCTCTGGTGGCTCTCGACGCCCCGCCCGCCTCGTACCTGTGGCAGGTGCCGAACGCCTTGGCTTCCGGGGCGACACCCGGGGACATTCTGGGTGTGCTGCGCGCGGTCGCGCCGCAGGTGGGCGGGCCCCGCGTCGTTGGCGCCGTACCCGAGATCATGCTCGCCCTCGGATTGTCCCTGCCGGACGGCGTCTGACGGCGCTGAGACAGAAAGGGGAGAGGGCCATGTTCCGACGACGTCCGCTCATGCGTGCTGCCGTAATCGGCGGTGGCGCGTATGTCGCGGGTAAGCATGTCGCGAATAAGTCGGCACAGCAGCAGCAGTCCGAGGCCGAGCAGGACGAGCGCATCAGCGACCTCGAACAGCAACAGCAGCCGCCACCGGCGCCAGCCGCCCCTGCGGCGCCCGCCGCGCCCGCACCGGCCGAACCGTCGATGTACGACCAGTTGAACCAGCTTGCCGCGCTGCACGGGCAGGGTGTCCTGACCGATGACGAGTTCAGCGCCGCGAAGGCGAAGCTGCTCGGCACCTGAACGACAGCTCCTGAACCCGCTGGGGAAACGGGCCACGGCGCCGGAGCCCGGCGCCGTGGCCCGCCCGCGAGGCGTGATCGGTTGTTATCCGGCAGCGAGATCGCTTGTCATCCGGCGGACTCCGGTGAGCCGTGCAGGGATTCTTGCAGTTCCTTTTCCGCGTCCTTGGACAGCGAGGTCTTCAGCACGGTGCCGCCGAACTTGCTGAGCGCCTCGACGGCCTTGTCCGGGGTGACCTTCTCGACCATGAGGAACAGGGCCGAGGTGCCCGGCTTGAGCATGTCGCGGACTTGTTCCTGGAAGGCGTTGTCGATGCCGGATTTAGTGATCTTTCCCATGAGGGCGCCGAGGCCGGCGCCGATGGCCAGGCCGAAGAAGGGGACGAAGAACAGCACGCCGAACAGCAGGCCCCAGAACATGCCCCAGGTGGCGCCGGTGCCGACGGGGTGGTGGCTGGTGTGGACGTGGAACTTGCCTTCCTCGTCGCGGACGATGGCGGCGATGGCGTCGGGTTCGATGATGAGGTCGCGGGCGAGCCGTTGCGCTTCCGCGGCCGCCTGTTCCGCGGTGGTCTCGTCGGGATATCCGATGGCGATCAGGTCAGCCATGAGGGGTTCGTCTCCTTTGTGGATGTCCATAAGTGAATGTTGTCGCCGGGTCCGAGTCCACCAACTGCCAGGGCCGCCGCGCCCCGCCCGCAGCGGGTGATCCTCTGGCAGCCGTCATCAACGACGCTGGCGACGACAGCGCCAGCGCCTTGCGCCCGGACCGGCCGTCCTAAGCGTCCATCACCTCGTGGCTGCCGTAGGCGCAGAGGGCGTAGAGCGCGATCACATCCACCGCGATGATCGTCAGGGACCAGAACGGATAGGAGGTGATGAAGAACATCTGGCCGATAGCGTTCAGCCCGACCACGACGACCCCGAACCACCGCGCCAGTTGATTGGCGGTCAGGACCCCAACAGCGGCGATCAGCTGAAGGACACCCAGGATCAGGATGATCCAGCCCCACGTACGCAAGCTGCCGAAGACATAAACCGCATTCGCCACGAAGACATGTGACTTGGCGATGGCGGCGATGCCGTCGATAAGGTTGAAGAAGCCAAGCACGGCCAGGAGGACGGACGCGAAAACCACCATGCCGTGGCCGCGCGCGTATTCCTCGCTTGATCCGGCGCCGGGTCTCATTGTTGGTGCCGACGTCATGTTTGCCTCCCTTGCCCGAGTTCTACAAACCCTCGTTAACTCCAGACTGCGCCAATGCGGACGTATCAGACGTCACCCGGGCGGGGTGAGCTCGCCGTCCGCGCTTTGCCTGGGGGCTGGTCGCCGGCGGGCGCGTCGGCTGGGTGGGGCGGGTCGGCTGGGCGCTCAGCGGTGGGTGTGCCGGCCGGGCGGGGGTCGGTCGCCGGTGCCCCGGCTGGCCGCTCGGGGGCCGTCTGCGCGTCGGCCAGGCGCGCCGAGTACACGTCGGCCACGAGGCCGACCTCGTGGGTGGTGAAGGTGCGTTCGCGGCGGACGTCGCGGGTGAACGCGACCCACCAGGTGAGGATGGCGCCGAAGCGGTTGCGGAATCCGGTCAGGAATGCGATATGGATGAACAGCCAGCCGATCCAGCCGATGAAGCCGCTAAGGTGCAGGCGCCCGGCGGACACGACGGCGCGGCCGCGGGAGATGTACGCGGCCGAGCCGAGGTCGTGGTAGCGGAATGGCTTGACGGGTTTACCTTCGGCCTGGTGCCGGATGCGGCGTGCGGCGTACAGCCCGGACTGCATGGCGACCTCGGCGACCCCGGGGAGCTTGTCGTGGCTCATGAGGTCGCCGAGGACGGAGATCTCGGGGTGGCCGGGGATGGTCAGGTTGTCATCGACGATGATGCGCCCGGCCCGGTCCCGCTCGGCGCCGGTCGCCTCGGCGAGCACGCCCGCGATGGGGGGCGCCTCGACGCCGGCTGTCCACAGCACGGTGCCGGCGTCGTAGCGGGTGACGGTGCCTGCCGTGCCGCGCACCTGCAGCCCCTCGGCGTCGACGTGGGTGACGAGTGTGTGCATGTGCAGTTCCACGCCCAGGCCCTGCAGGGTGCGGGCGGCTTTCGCGGATAGCTGCGGGCCGAAGGCGGCCAGCGGTTCGCCGCCGCCGTCGAAGAGCAGCACGCGCGCGTCTTCCGGCTTGACGTTGCGGAACTCGGCTTTCAGCGTCTTGGTGGCGAGTTCGCGGATCTGGCCGGCCAGCTCGACCCCGGTCGGGCCGCCGCCGACGAGCGCGAAGGTCAGCCAGCGCAGCCGTTCGGCTGGATCGGTGGCGGTTTCGGCCATCTCGAACGCGCCGAACACCCGCCGGCGGATGGTGAGCGCGTCGGAGATCGTCTTCATGCCAGGTGCCCACTGGGCGTACTCGCCGTGGCCGAAGTAGGACTGCTGCACACCAGCGGCGACGATGAGGTCGTCATAGCCGAACTCGATGCGGCTGCCGCCCGGCCGCAGCGCGTGCACCCGCCGGCCCGCCGGATCGACGCCGGTCACCTCCGCGAGCACGCAGTCGACGTTCTTGTACCCCTGGAGGACCTTGCGCAGCGGGGCGGCGATCTGGCCCTCGGACAGGATGCCGGTGGCGCACTGGTACAGCAGCGGCTGGAACAGGTGATGGCTGTTGCGGTCGATGAGGGTGACGATGCATCCCTTCAGCCGCCGCGCGGCGAACAGCCCCGCGAAGCCGCCGCCCACGATCACCACGCGATGCGGCCCGGTTTGGTTTGTCATGCCGCTCCATCTCCCACGGCCGGTCGGCCGGGTTAGCCGCGCTCCTAGCCGGCGGGGTCGCGCCAGGTATCCCCGTCCGGCAGCAGCCGGTCGGCTTCCTTGGGGCCCCAGGTCCCCTTGGCATACATGTGCACGGGGACGACGTCGCCGAGCACGGGATCGACGACGTTCCAGGCCGCTTCGACGGTGTCCTGGCGGGCGAACAGCCAGCGGTCACCGCCGAGGGCGGCGCCGATGAGCCGGTCGTAGGGGCGCATGTCCGCCCCGGGCTGCTGGGCGAACGTCAGTTCCTCGTGCTCGGGCTGCCATCCGGCGCCGGGCTTTTTGCCGGCCAGGGTGAGGCCGACCTCGGTCTCCGGCCAGATCCTGAAGCGCAGTGAGTTGGCGGCCGGCGAGGGCTCGAGCCCGAAGACGTCGTGCGGCGCGCGCCGGAAGCGGATGGTGATCTCGGTGGCGGTCACCGGCAGGCACTTGCCCGCGCGGATCATGATCGGCACCCCGGCCCACCGCCACGAGTCGGCGCCGAGCCGGACCGCGACGAAGGTCTCCGTGGTCGAGTCCGGGTCCACGCCCGCCACGTCGTGATAGCCGTCGTACTGGCCGCGCACCGTGTGCTCCGGGGCCAGCGGCCGCAGCGAGGCCACCACCCGGGACTTGGCGTCCCGCCACGATCCCAGGCCCGTCCCGTCCGGCGGATCGGCGAGCACGGTCGCCAGCACCTGCAGCATGTGGTTTTGCACCACGTCGCGGATGGCGCCGGTCCGGTCGTAGAACCGGCCCCGGTCGGCGACGTCGAACGCCTCCGCCATGGTGATCTGGATGCTCTGCACATGGGTCCGGTTCAGCAGCGGTTCGAGGATCGAGTT
This sequence comes from uncultured Actinomycetota bacterium, assembly GCA_963851085.1. Taxonomy (GTDB): domain Bacteria; phylum Actinomycetota; class Actinomycetes; order Streptosporangiales; family Streptosporangiaceae; genus DATFVJ01. The sequence continues at coordinate 308,617 of CAWKNX010000010.1, forward strand.
GGCGAACCGGGCGAACAGCACGTTCTCCACCGGGTCGAGGCCCAGCCAGTGGTCGACCCGGTAGATGGCGTCCTCCGGGAAGAACTGGTGCATGGTGGAGTTGAGCTGCCGCGCGCTGGCCAGGTCGGTGCCGAACGGCTTTTCCACCATCACCCGCGCGCCCTGCGCCCGGCCCGCTGACGCGATCCCCTGGGCGATGCGCCCGAACAGCGGGGGCGGCACCTCCAGGTAGAACAGCGCCCGGGCGCCGGTACCCATCTCGCCGGACATCGCCGCGTAGGTGGCGTCATCGCCGAGGTCACCATCGACGTAGCGCAGCAGCCCGAGCATCTTCGCGGCGGCCGGGGCCGCCGGGTCCATCCCGTTCAGCTTCAGTGATGCGGCCGCGTAGTCGCGGAACTGCTCCAGGCCCCATCCGCTCTTGGCCACGCCAATCACCGGTACGCCGAGAACCCCCCGATCGACCAGCCCGACCAGCGCGGGAAATGTCTCCAGCTTGGCCAGGTCGCCGGTCGCGCCGAAGATGACAAGCGCATCCACTCGATCAGTCATTCGTGCTCTTCCTTCCCGCGGTGGGCAGGTTCGTGGCTCATATAGGAGGTCCCGGGTCCGGGGATGTCACCATGGTGCCGCCCGGCGTGCGCGGCGGCGCGGCGGTCGCGGCCGCGAAATCGTCCCGGCTGAGGCGCCGCCGGAAGACGTAGTAAGTCCAGGCCTGGTAGGCGAGCACGAACGGCAGGAAGATGACGACCACGACCGTCATCACCTTCAGGCCATAACTGCCCGCGGCGGTGTTGCTGATGGTCAGGTCGTACGCCTTGTTCGTGCTCGACACCATGACACGCGGATAAAGGTCCACGAAGATCGACACTACGGTGGCGGCCATGGCGAAGGTGGTCGCGGCGAAGGCCCAGCCCTCACGCTGCTCATAGACGAGCCAGGCGGCGGCGAACACGGCCAGCACCGCGGCGATCTCCGGCAGGTTGGGGAAGAAGCCCTGTCCCGCGGTGACATGGGTCCACGACGCGAACGCGAGCACGAGGACCCCGGTCACCGGCGCGGCCCGGCGGGCCAGGCGGCCGGCCCGCTCGCGCACGTCTGCGGTCGTCTTCAGGGCCAGGAAGGTGGCGCCGTGCAGCACGCACAGCGCGACCAGGGTGATCCCGGTGAAGATGCCGTAGGGCTGCAGCAGAGTCCAGAACGAGCCGGTGTATTCCTGCTTGGAATTGATCGGCAGGCCGTGCAGCAGGTCGCCGAGCGCGACCCCGATCAGCAGCGGCGCCAGCAGGCTGCCGCTGGTCAGCAGCATGCTCCAGGTGCCGCGCCAGCGCGGCGAGTCATGCTTGCCGCGGTACTCGAACGACACGCCGCGCACGATAAGCGCGGCCAGCAGCAGCACCAGGGCGAGGTACATGCCGGAGAACATCGTGGCGTACCAGCCGGGGAACGCGGCGAACATGGCGGCCCCCGCCACGATCAGCCAGACCTCGTTGCCGTCCCACAACGGCCCGATCGTGTTGATCGCCGCGCGCCGCCCAGGCTCGTCCCGCCCGGCCAGGCCGTGCAGCATGCCGACACCGAAGTCGAAACCCTCCAGCACAAAGAAACCCGTCCACAGCACGGCGATGACGATGAACCAGAACCCGGCCAGTGTCATCGCGGCCTCAATACTGGACGGCGGGGATGGGCAGGCCGGCATCGCCGGCCGGTGCGGCGGGAAGCTCCTTGCGGGCGTAGCGCCGCATCAGCACAAAGTCGACGACACCGAGCACGGTGTACAGGGCGGCGAACACCACCAGGCTGATAACGACGCTGGTGGCGCTGACCGACGGGGACACCCCGTTCCTGGTCAGCTGCACGCCTTGCACGATCCACGGCTGGCGGCCGCTCTCGGTCAGCAGCCAGCCGCCGGTGTTCATCAGGAACGGCAGCACCACCGCCCAGATGGCCGCCCGCAGGAACCACCGCGACACGGCGATCTTCTTCCGCCTGATCAGCCACAGCCCCCACACCCCCAGCCCGAACACCCCCACCGCCGAGTACGCCATCACCCGCATCGCCCAGTACTGGATGAACACGTCCGGCACGTAGTAACCGGGCCCGTACTGGCTCTGGTACTGCGACTGCAGCGGGTTGAGCCCGACCACCTGGCCGTTCCAGTGGTTGGTGGCCAGCAGCGACAGCAGGTGCGGGATCGCGATGATCTGCGTCGGCGTCTGGTCATTATTACCGCCGCCGATCTGGAACAGCGAGAACGAGCACGGCTGGCAGGTGGACCACTGCGCCTCCGCCGCCGCGATCTTCATCGGCTGGTACCTGGCCTCCACCACCCCGAGCTCGCTGCCCACGAACATCGCGAAGATAATCGCCGGGACGAGCACCACCAGCGACAGCCGCGCCGACCGGCTGAAGATTTCCCTGCCGTCGCGATGGCGCAGCTGCCACGCCGACACCGCCAGCATGACCGCCGCCCCGGTCACCGCCGACGCCAGCAGCACATGCGTGTACCCCCACAGGAACACCGGATTGGTCAGCACCGCCCAGATGTCGCTCAGCTGCGCCGCCCCCGCCTTGTTCGTGGTGTAGCCGACCGGGTGCTGCATCCACGAGTTCGCCGCCATGATGAACGCCGCCGACAGCACCGTGCCCAGCGCGACCGCCCAGATCGTCAGCAGATGCACCCGCCGCGACAGCCGGTCCCACCCGAACAGCCACAGCCCCAGAAACGTCGACTCCAGGAAAAACGCGGCCAGCCCCTCCATCGCCAGCGGCGCCCCGAAGACACCGCCGACCGTCCGTGAATACTGCGACCAGTTCATCCCGAACTGGAACTCCTGCACCAGGCCGGTCACCACGCCGACCGCGATGTTGATCACAAGCAGGGTGCCGAAGAACCTCGTCAGCCGCAGATACTCATCCCGCTTGCTCCGGTACCACGTCGTCTGCAGCAGCGCGGTCAGAAATGCCAGCCCGATCGTCACCGGGACGAACAGGAAATGATAGATCGACGTCATCGCGAACTGCCACCGCGCGAGATCGAGCTGGCTCATCCGCCCTCCCGTTACGCGATCCGAATTCGCCGTCTGGTTGACGGGCAACGCCGCCGGAGATCATCTCCGCCGCAGGGCGCCGGCCGAGCCGGTCAGGAGGATGACACCGGCCGCGTGTGCTGCTGACCGTTCCGCCAGGCGCCGACCCCGGCGGCGGTTGCCACCCTGGCCCGGGCCAAATGCCGCTTGGCGAGCTCGCCCGGAGGTGTTTCCATCTGCTGTACCCACCGCCGGCCGGCCGCGAGTACGGCCGAACTGCCGATCGCCAGGCCGGTCAGCCCGATGACGCCGCCGATACCCATCAGCAGCACCCCGCTGAGCAGCAGTCGTGAGTTGAGCTGTGGCGCGGCCTGTGTTGTCTCGCTGTCAGTCATTGGCACCGTCCTCGACGTCGCGGCTCATCGCAACCTTTGCCCGCGCCGCAGCCGCCCTACATCGCCCGCGCCGGGTGATTGCCCGCAGGAGCAGTGAAGATGGTGCTCGCGGCGGGGAACGTGACAAGCACGATGCCCTGCACCAGGCCTGCGGCGTTGACGACGGCGGTCTCGGCTCTCGAGGCCATCCTTCACCTCAGATCGAATCTCAGGCGCCAAGCGTCGCGAGCATGATCGCCTTGATCGTGTGCATCCGGTTCTCGGCCTGGTCGAACACGATCGAGTATGGGGACTCGAATACGTCGTCGGTGACCTCGAGGGCGTCAAGCCCGGTCTTCTCGAAGATCTCCTCGCCAACCTTCGTGCCGCGGTCGTGGAAGGACGGAAGGCAGTGCATGAACCGGACGTCCGGGTTCCCCGTCGCGCGGATCATGTCCATGTTGACCTGGTACGCGCGGAGCAGCGCGATCCGCTCATCCCAGACATCCTTGCGCTCCCCCATCGACACCCACACGTCGGTATGCAGGAAATCGGCGCCGCGCACTCCCTGCCCGACGTCCTCGGTATGGGTGATCCGCGCGCCGGTCCGTTGCGCGATCCGCCGTGCCAAGCTGATCACGCTGTCGTCGTTCCACAGCGAGCGCGGCGCGACCATGCGCACGTCCATGCCCATCATCGCTCCGGCCACGAGCAGCGAGTTGCCCATGTTGTTGCGCACGTCGCCGCAGAACGCGAACGCGATCTCGCTGTCGGGCTTGGGGCTGTGCTCGCGCATCGTCAGCATGTCGCACAGGGACTGGGTTGGATGCCATTCGTCGGTCAGCCCGTTCCACACGGGTACGCCCGCGTGGCGCCCGAGGATCTCCACGCCCTCGTGGGCCGCGCCGCGGTACTCGATGCCGTCGTACAGCCGGCCGAGCACCCGCGCGGTGTCCTTGATCGATTCCTTGTGGCCGAGCTGCGATCCCTCCGGGCCGAGGTAGGTGACGTGCGCGCCCTGGTCGTACGCTGCGACCTCGAACGAGCAACGGGTGCGCGTCGAAGTCTTCTCGAAGATCAGGGCGATGTTCCTGCCGCGCAGCCGCGGCTGCTCCGCGCCCCTGTACTTCGCCTGCTTGACCTCCGCCGAGATCTCGAGCAGGTACTTCCACTCATCGGGGCTGAAGTCGACTTCCTTGAGGAAGTTGCGGTCGCGCAGGTTGACCGGCATCTGATTCTCCTCCGCGGGATCACGTGCGAGCGGGAGGCCGTCGCGGTCCCGCTCCTCCCCACGGCCGATTCATTACCGTATCGAGGCGCGTGGCGGCATGCGAGTGGGGCAGGGCCTCAGGCCGGCCGGTGCGTGGCCGGCCGCCCCCTGCCGGACACGTGCGCCGCGGTACAGCGTCGAGCTGCGGCCAAAACGCACGCATCACCCACGACGGGTGAGCCGGCCCTCCGCAGAGCCCTGCAGTCCCGCGATCGGCGCGGCCCCACGCAGTCGTTAAGTAGAGGGGTTGTGCGTCCTGGCCGCGCGCGGCGGGGCCCGGGCGGTCCGGTCCGGTGCGTCGCGACCGCCGGGTCAGACCGCTGGCAGGTGGGCGCTGAGCACGGCCGACCTGCCGCCTTGGACCGCGGCGAGCGCCTCCTTCAGTGCCTGCGGCAGCTCGGCGGGATCCGTGACGGTCCGGCCGAACGCGCCTCCCGCCGCGGCGGCGATTCCCGGCAGGTCGGCTTCTGGCTCGAAACTCACGTTGAAGTCGTCCCCAGCGGCGGCGGCTCCGCCTGGATGGATGGCGAGCACGGACTGCTTGGGGGCTCGCCAGCCCCGGTTGTCGTAGATCACCGTGAGGGCAGGCGTGCCGTAGCGCCGTGCCACCCAGTGCGCGGAGGAGGGCACGCCGAATAGGTAACTGCCGTCGCCGACGAGGCAGACGACGGTCCGGCCAGGTGCGGCGAGCTTGGCGCCGACGGCGCCGCCGCCGGCGAAACCGAGCGCGCTGCCGCCACTGTTGATCAGCGAGCCCGGCCGGCTCAGCCGCAGGTGCTCGGCGACCGTCTTGAGGTTCGTGACAGGCTCGGCGAGGATCAACGCGTCCTGGCCTTCGAGCGCGTCCCGGATGCACGCCGTCAGGTACGCGGGCGTGATCACCGCGTCCCGCACCTGCTCGCGCTCGGCCCAGGCTGCCCGCTGCTCGTCGTGCACTGCGGTCGCCGCTGCCCGCCGCGCGGCCACGGCGGCGGGGTCGGCCAGGCCGCTGCCGAGCACGAAGTCGTGCAGTTGCCGCAGGGCCACCCGCGAGTTCGCGGCGGCGAACCGGCGGGCGGGAATGTGCCACATCGGCATCTGATACTTCAGCGGATCGACGTCGATGCAGTAGATCTCGGCACCGGCGGACGGGCGGCTCGTCGTGTGGATCCACGGCACGTCGGTGTCCACGACGAGGATCGTGTCCGCCTCGGCGAGCAGCTGATTCTGCTGCCCGGGCGTCCACTCGTAACCCCAGTGCAGGTAGTGATCGGAAGGAAAGTTGACGTGGCTGGCGGCCGCCTCGATCACCGGGACGGCGAGGAGTTCGCAGAACCTGACCAGTTCGTCCACGGCCGCCGGGTTCCTGCCGAGATAGGACGTGATCACAAGCGGCCGCCGCGCGGCGGCGAGCGCGCCGCCGATCTCGGCCACCACGTCTGGGTCGAGCGCGCCGGGCGCGATGGGGGTGTAGTGGGCCGGGTCGGCCGTCTGGGGCTCCAGCGTCTCTTCCATCACCTCCCGCGGGCCAACCAGGTAGACCGGGCCCGCGGGCTCGCTGCGCGCGATCTGGAGCGCACGGTGGACAATTTGCTTGACGTTGCGCCCGGTGCGGATCTCGTTGTCGTACTTGGTGTAGTTGCGCAGGATGCCGCGCTGGTCGTGGACATCCTGGATCCAGTGGATGAATTCGTTGCGGCTGCCGGGCAGTTCGCCCTCGATCGTGAAGGGCGCGGACCCCGCGAGGATCAATACGGGCGCGCGGCCGCGTGCCGCGTTGGCAACCACGCCGCCCAGGTTCATCGTGCCCGAGTCCACGTGCACGAGGACGGCCTGCGGTTGCCGCGTGACGAGGGCGTAGGCATGCGCCGCGCTGAACGCCACCGTTTCGTGCGGGCACACGATGAGCTCGGGCATGCGCGCACGTGATCCGTCGGCGCTCGCCTGTGCCAGTGCCTCGATCAGCGAGGGATGATCGCTGCCGAGGTTGGCGAACAGATAGCGAACCCCGCCCTCGTGCAGCGCCTCGAGCAACGCGGTGCTCGTCGTGTAGGGCCGGTCGGTCACGTTCTGGCGCTCCTTGCCCTGTCGGTTCTCCAGACGGCACGCTGCCCGCAGATCGTCGCCAACGGCTAGCTGTCCCGTAAATCCATCGCGTGCTTGACGAGAGTGATCAGAGTGGCCTTGGTGGGTTCACGGCCGCGCGCGTCGCAATGTACGACAGGTACCTGCGCGCCGAGCGACAGTGCGTCCCGCACCGCGTCCGCGGGGTGCGGATACTGCCCGTAGAACCCGTTGATGCCGATAATGAAAGGTAGCCTGGCCGCCTCGAAGTAGTCGACCGCGGGAAACGAGTCGGACAGCCGCCGCGTGTCGACGAGCACGACCGCGCCGATCGCGCCCCGTACCAGGTCGTCCCACATGAACCAGAAACGTTCCTGGCCTGGGGCGCCGAACAGGTACAGGATCAGCCCCGCGTCCAGGGTTGCACGGCCGAAGTCCATGGCCACCGTCGTGGTGCCCTTGCCTGGCACCAGCGATGGATTGTCGATACCTGTCGCCGCGGACGTCATCACCGCCTCCGTGGTCAGCGGCGTGATCTCCGAGACAGAACCAACGAACGTCGTCTTACCCACGCCGAAGCCGCCCGCCACGACGATCTTCACCGACGTCACAGCGCTGGCGCTGCCCGTCAGAGCATGGCGGTCCCGGGTGGCGCCCGTGCCGGATGTGCCTGTCACTGCCTCACGTCCTGATCTGATCCTCACCGGCGTAGCGGCCGAGATCGAAAACAGGCGCATGCCGGTGCCGTCTCAAGGTGTTGCCCTGCGGATCCGCGCTGTCCGCACGAATCCGCATGACGAGCGCAGATCCACATACCCCGCGGCACGTCCCGGGCCCGGAGCGTGCCGCGAGCTACCTATGTCCGCTGCCCGAACGCGTGCGCAGTGCCGCGTACGGGCGGCGTGAGCACGCTGCCAGCGCGCTCCGCCAGCAGCGTCATCTCGTATGCGACCAAGCCCATGTCGCAGTCCCGGCGCGCGAGCACGGCCAGGATGGAGCCGTTGTTGATCGCCATCACGATCAGTACTCCACGCTGCATCTCCACCACGGTCTGGGTGACCGTGCCACCCTCGAAGATCCGGGATGCGCCCTGGGTCAGGCTGGTCAGCCCGGACGTGACCGCCGCAAGCTGATCGGCACGGTCCGGGGGAAGCCCAGCGGAGCACGCTACCGGTATGCCGTCAGACGACACCACGAGTGCGTGCGCGACATCGGGGACACGCTCGATGAAGTTGTTGATCATCCAGCCCAGATCCTGTACCGGGTAACCTGCCGGATTCAACAGATGCTCCTCTCCACGCGAACGCGTACCACTGCTGCGCTCCGCCGTGTCTTTCAATCGTTTCAGCAGACCTTGTCCGTAGACCCGGCCTCGTCGATGATTACCGCGTCCATGTTGTGCGCCATGCCGGGCGCCTGACCGTAACTCTCCAGGCTCCGAACTGGCTGGATCACCGCTCTCATCCATCCGGGGGGGTCTCCGTCTTGATCGCGGCGCGCGCCCGGCGCACACCCTGCTGGAAGCTTGCCATCCGATTACGGGCATTCTCCGCGGAATGCGCCGGATTCGCTGGCGCCGAGACGCGGGTGCCGGCCGAGCCGGGGACGATGTTGGCCTGCGGGACGCGCCGTGGCAAGCCGGCGGAGGTCAGCCCACCGGCCGACGGCGCGGCCGCGCCCTTGGCGGCGCGCCAGCCCTCGTCGCCTGCCGACCTCCACTCCGGCATGCCGGCCAGGCCATTCGCCGTCACCTCGGCCACGTCCTCGTCTCGCTGCAGCGAACGCCCGCGGCGGTTGAACCAATCAGATTCGAGCGAGTCGTAGATCGGGAGCCTGGCGTCAGGTCCCTGCGGCACGCCCGCCGGGACCACCACGGGAGTGATCTCACGCATCGGCTGCGCGAACTGCATGGGACCCGTCTCGGCCCGCCGGATCGGCCTGGTGTCCGCGTCACCCATCGGCCCGGTACCGGCGCGCTGGATCGGCCCGGTGTCCGCACCGCGGAACGGGCTGATCTCTGCCGGGCGGCCCGCGCCTGGCCAATCATTCGAGGGCAGCGCGGGCGCGTTGAAGATCGGGGGCTGAGAGGGCGGATTCCACGCCTCGACGGCCGAGGTGGGGCCTGGTTCGAGTGTGCCGAGACGCCGCAGCCATGTGGTCGGTGGCGTGATCTCCTGCGAGATCAAGGTGTCGGGGAGCCAGATAAGTGCGGTAAGACCGCCAAGCTCGGGCTGGCGCAGCCGCACCCGGATCCCGTGCCGTGCGGCCAGCCGGGCCACCACGAACAGGCCCATGCGGCGGGAGACAGCGACATCCACGACCGGCGGGTTCTCCAGCCGCCAGTTCGCGTGCGCCATCTCCTCTGCACCCATCCCGACGCCCTGGTCGGTGATGTCGAGCAGCACGCCGCCGCTGTTCAGCAGGTGACCTGCCACCTTGACGGGGGTGTCGCCCGGTGAGAAGGACGTCGCGTTCTCAAGCAACTCGGCGAGCAGGTGCACCACGTCGTTGACCGCGTTACCCGCGACCGAGGTACCCGGCTGGATGTTCAGGCTGACCCGCTCGTACTGCTCGATTTCAGATACGGCGGCCCGGAGCACGTCGACGAGCGTGACCGGCTTGCCCCACCGCCGCACCGTCTCGTGACCCGCGAGGACCAGCAGGTTCTCCGAATTGCGGCGCATCCGGGTGGCGAGGTGATCCATCCGGAACAGGTTCGACAGCCGCTCCGCGTCCTGCTCACCCTGCTCCAGCTCGTCAATGAGCCGGATCTGGCGCTCCACCAGGGACTGGCTGCGCCGCGACAGGCTGACGAACATGGCGTTGACGTTGCCGCGCAGCATGGCTTCGTTGGCCGCGAGCCGCAGCGCCTCCCGGTGCACCTGGTCGAACGCCCGCGCGACCTCACCCACCTCGTCGGTCGAGGTGACGTCGATCGGGTCGACCTCGAAGGTCTCACCGCCGCCTCCGGTCTCGCTGAGCTGCCGCACCTTCTCGGGCAGCCGCACCCCGGCCACGTCGAGTGCGCCGGCCCGCAGCCGGCGCAGCGGGCGGACCATGGACCTGGCGATGATCGCGGTCACGATCAGGACGACGATGAGGATCAGCAGCACCACGACGCCGGTCAGCGCGGCGGAGCGGGCGGCGCCCTGCTGCAGTACCCGGGCTTGCGCGATGATCGAGTTGACCACCTGGTTCTCGACGTCACGCATCTGGTTGATGGTGGTGGACATGGCCGCGTACCAATTCTGGCTCGCGAGCGTGCTCGTGGTCCCGGTGAGCAGGGGTGTGTTGCTGCTGCCCAGCGTGATCGCGTGCTGTTCGAGGTTCTGCGCGAGGTCGTCCTGCGCGCCGGTCACCGTGTCAGCGAACTGCTGCTGCTCGGCGACCGAGGTCGAGGCCACGAAAGTGGAAAGGTCGCTGGCCTGCTGCGCCTGCGCGGCGGCCAGGGCGTTCATCTCGTTGGGCGTGATCTGCCCCGCGATGAACGCGGCGTAGAGGATGGCGCGCTGCTGCGACGCCTGGTCCTTCATCCGCGAGAGCAGGCCGAGCGTCCGGACACTGTCGCTCAGCGCCGGGTTGGCGCTGCCCTGGGCGATCTCGTCGTTGAGCGCGAACATCGCGGCGATGGCCTGCGAGTAGTCCGTGATCATGGGCAGCGCGGGGAGCTTGCTGCGCAGCGCGGCATCCCGGAGGCCCTGGAGGTCCTTGATCCTGGCCAGCACCGCCGCGAGCTGCTCACGCGTCCCTGTCGGGTACGCGCCGCTGATGCCCGCCGCGTTCGCGCGGACGGTCTTTGACAGGGCGTCGGTGATCCCGTACTGGTTGCGCAGCGTCGCTTGACCGCTGCGCGGCCTGCCGGCCGCGATGAATCCCGCCGTGATGTCGCGCTCGTCCTCCATGGCCTGCGCGAGCTTGGTTACGTCACCGCCGAGTACGGCAAGCTGCTGGATGCGCTGAAACGTATCGGCGCTGTGCACCGCCGACTCGATCCTGATGCCGCCGAGCGCGATGGCGGTGACGGTGGGGATCGCGATGAGAGCGAGCAGCCTCCAGCGCACCCGCCAGTTTTTGAGCGCCAGGGCAGAGCCCGTTCGCCCCTTACGGGGGTTGGTGCCGCTCGCTTGGCCCGGAGCGGCCGTCGCAGGTGCGGCGGGCTGACTGGCGTGTGTGTGGCTGTCTTGATCGATCATCGGTTGCGTCCGCACTGCTTTCGCATCTCTAGCTGGACATTAGTGGCCGAACCGGTCAAACATCGCGAAAATGGAACAGCAGACGTAACGTTGCGGCCATCGTCGTGACTGTCCGTGGTTACAAGTCGTGCAGCATGGAGACCGCAGCACAGCCAAGGGTCCACTTTAGCGTGACGTCAGGTAATGCGTGTGACCAGATCGTGACATGAAAGAAATATCACTTAACGTGATATTAGATGCCAGGCTGTCACGATGCGGTACTCTCTTGCGCTGCGGCTACCCCCTCCGCCGCGCGCCCGAGGCCGGACACGGCCGTTCAATGGCGGGGTTCAGCTGGCTGCTGTCGGCTCCGCCCCCCGCCGGAGAGCCGTGCGGGCTTGGCTTTCGCGCGTCTTCGCAGCTTAAGGAGCGTCCATGAGACGTGCACGGTTCGGTCGTTTGCACTTGGCAGCTATCGTCGGCCTGCTCGCGGTGGTGATCAGCGCCTGCGGCAGTTCGGGGGGATCAAGCAGTTCGGGGGGCACATCCAGCGGGGCGTTGGAGAAGACGACCATCACGGTCGCGGCCCTGCCCATCGTTGACACCGTGGGTATGTTCATCGCGAAGAAGGAGGGCTTCTTCAAGCAGGAAGGCCTCACCGTCAACGTCAAGATGGTCGCGCAGAGCACCGCGGCGATCTCGGCGATGCTCGCGGGCAGCGTTGACGTCATCGCAGGCGGTAACTACGTGTCGTTCCTCGAAGGGGACGCGCACGGCGCGTTCAAGATCCGCGTCCTCGTCGACGGGACCGCGTGCGGCCACCACACGTTCAGCGTCCTTGCGCTGCCCAAGAGCGGTATCAAGAGCCCGGCGGACCTCGTGGGCAGGACCGTCGCGGTCAACCTCACCAACAACATCCAGACACTGATGCTCAACGCGCAGCTCAAGGCCGACAACATCGACGCCGCCAAGGTGCACTACGTGGCGATCCCGTTCCCGAACATGGCGGCCGCGCTGCAGACGGGCAAGGTCGATGCCATCAGCGTGGTCGAGCCCTTCCTCACGGGCGCCGAACAGTCCCTTGGCGCCACCGAGGTAACGGACCAGTGCCTTGGCGCACAGTCCGGCATGCCGCTTTCCGGTTACTTCGCCACGCAGGCGTGGGCACAGAAGTACCCGAACACCGCGCGGGCCTTCCAGCGCGCGATGGACAAGGGCCAGGCGCTCGCGGACAGCAACCGCGCGCTGGTCGAGCAGGTCCTCCCCACCTATACCAAGATCAGCTCAAAGGTGGCGGCACTCATCGCTCTCAACAGCTTCCCGACCTCCCTGGACGCGATGCGGCTCCAGCGGGTCGTGAACCTGATGCAGTCGGGCGGGCTGCTGACCGGCCAGTTCAACGTGCAACCCCTGCTCTTCAAGTGAGTGACGTGACACCTGGAATCACGTGCTTGATTGGCCCACGGCCGTTCGTCAGGCGATGACCACGGGCGAAGCAGGCGGCTCGCTAGTGGCCGGTAAGGGGGATCCTTTGAGCGAACGGCGTCCAGGTGGGTGCATCGCAAGGCGGTGCTTGTCTTCGAGGAGCGCGTAGTGGTTCCTACGTGCGACGACGACAACAACGCCGCGAGGTGCCCGGCTGGGGGTTGTCGTGGATAGCAGAGCCAACGAAGACTCCCCTTACAGACCACTTGGACGCCGGAAGGTCCGCGCCGCACGGTTCGTGCGCGGGCTTTCCGGCGTTGCCGCGTTCCTGCTGGTCATGGAGGTGCTCAGCCGGGCCGGGCTGATCAGCCGCGCGGTGCTGCCACCCGTATCGACGGTGCTGGCCCGCGCGGCTGGCCTCCTTGGCGACACGCAGTTTCGCAGCGATCTCACCGCCACGGTCGAGGCATGGGCGCTCGGGCTCGCGATCACGGTCGCCGTGGCGGTGCCCTGCGGTGTCCTCCTCGGCACCCTGCCGGGCGTCCGCACCGCCACGCGGGCCGTGGTGGAGTTCCTCCGGCCGATCCCCTCCGTCGCGATCATCCCCCTGGTGGCGCTGATCTTGGGCGCGGGGCTGCGGGAGACACTCACGCTGATCGTCTACGCGGCGATCTGGCCGGTGCTGTTCAACACGATCTACGGTCTGGACGACGTCGACCCGGTCGCCCAGGAGACGCTGCGGGCGTTCGGGTTCGGCCGCCTCGCCGTGATCTGGAGGGTATCGCTGCCGAGCGCCGCGCCGTTCATCGTGACCGGCATCAGGCTCGCCTCGGCGATCGCGATCATCCTCGATGTTGGCACCGGGATCATCACCGGCCGGATCAACGGCAATGGGCTCGGCGCGTTCATCGCGGATGCGAACAGCGGGGCGGGCGACATCACCCTCGTCCTCGCCGCGACGGTCTGGGCAGGCATCCTCGGGCTGGCGCTGAACGCGCTGATTGTCTGGGGTGAGCGGCGCGCTTTGCGCTGGCATCATGCGTATGTCGTGGAGACGGCGTGAGAGTGCCAGGGACGAAGACGCCTGGGATGGGAGCGCCAGGGACGAGGGCGCCCGCGGTGCGAGCGGCGGGCCTGCGGGGGCTGTCGCGCTGGCTCGTGCTCGCCGCGGGGGTGGCTGCCTGGGAAGCCTGGTCCCGCTGGAAGCAGAGCCCGTTCTTCCCGCCGCCCACGACGATCGTGGCGCGGATGCACCACCTGTGGTTCTCCGGCCCGGCCTCGCATCTGTTCCTGACCGCCGACGCCGTAAGCAACATCTTGCCGAGCCTCGGCCGGATTCTCGCCGGGATGGCGATCTCGACCGCGATCGGCGTTCCGGCCGGGGTGGCGATCGGCCGCTCGGCCACAGTTTCCGCCTACCTCGAACCGCTGTTCCATTTCGCCAGGGCGATCCCGCCTGTCACGCTCGCTCCCGTGTTCATCGTCCTGTTCAAGCTCGGGACCCAGATGGAAGTCGCGACGATCGTGTTCGGGACGGTCTGGCCGATCCTGCTCAATACGGCTGACGGTGCCAGGTCGGTGGATCCGCTCCAGGTCGAGACGGCACGGGCGTTCCGGCTCACCGCGTTTCAGCGGTTCGTCTGGCTGATCATCCCTGGCGCCTTGCCGAAGATATTCGCCGGCCTGCGGCTCAGCCTGGCCCTGTCCATGATCCTCATGGTGTTCTCCGAGCTCTTCGGCAGCAATAACGGCCTCGGCTACGAGCTCAACAACGCGTCCAGCTCGTACGACCTGCCCGCGATGTGGTCCGGAATCGTCCTGCTTGGCATCCTGGGATACGTTCTGAACGGATTGCTGCTCGCGGTGGAGCGGCGCATGCTGGCCTGGCACCGTGGCGCTCGCCGGCTTGCGAACTGACTGATGGAGTCGCCGTGCTCGAGGTAGCGAATCTGGCCCACTCCTACGGGAAGGGGGCGACGCTGCACAAGGTCATCGACGGGGTGAACCTGAACGTCGCCGAGGGCGAACTCGTCAGCATCGTGGGCCCGTCCGGCTGCGGCAAGACCACCCTGCTGCGGTCCATCGCCGGGCTGCTCAAGCCGACGCGCGGCACGATCACCCTGCGGGGCGACAACGTCGATGAGGTCCCCGACGGGCTTGCCGTGGTGTTCCAGGACTACAGCAGGTCGCTTTTCCCGTGGCTGACCGTGCGTGACAACGTCGGGCTGCCGCTGCGCCGCAGGGGCCTCGGGCGCGCCGGCCGCAGGCAGGCGGCCCTCGAGGCGCTCGCGGATGTCGGGCTTGACCAGGTGGCGCACAAGTACCCCTGGCAGCTGTCGGGCGGGATGCAGCAGCGGGTAGCGATCGCGCGCGCGCTGGCGTCCCACCCCGTGCTGCTGCTCATGGATGAGCCGTTCGGCTCGGTCGACGCGCAGACCAGGGAGGATCTCGAGGATCTTGTGCTGCGTGTGCACGGCAGCCGCGGCATCACCACGCTGCTCGTCACGCACGACATCGACGAGAGCGTGTACGTCGGCGACCGTGTCATCGTGCTGACCAAGGCACCCGCCCGGATCGCCGCCGACCTGCCGGTGCGGCTGCCAGGTCCACGCGATCAGATCGCCACCAGGGAACTGCCGGCCTTCGTGCACCTGCGGGCCGAGGTCGGCAGGCTTGTCCGCGGCAGTGCGCGCGACCCGGGTGCGGCTGCCGTCCACCCGCGGATGGCGGCCACCGTAACGGATGCCCTTGACCATCCCTGAAGGCTCCCGCCCCCGCCAGAACCCCCCCCGCACGGGACCCGCACGGACCCCGCCCTTGCACGGGACCCGCCGGCCCTTGTACAGGACCCTCCCGCCCTGGGGGCGCTGCCCTACTGACGATTTTGCCAAGTTGTCAAGCGGGACGCGACAGGCGAACGCGGTTCTGTGGATAACTTGACTACCGCGACGGCCGTGCACAGGTGACGTGGCGCGCCGCGCAGCCGTGGAGGCTCTGCTGGCCCGGGAGCGACTCCCCGCAAACATCCGCCGACGGTGTGACACCTTCAGTTCAGCTGACTGCTTGCGCAGCCGCTAAGGCTCTACTGGCCCGGGCAGTGACCCTCGGAAGCCCCGCCTGCACGAACGCAACGCCGCACCAACCCGCGCGCGCCACCATGCGCAGGCGTTAAGGATATATCGTGATGTCTGGCGGCCGGGTGGGAGGCGCCGCACGTGCGCTGGGGTGCGGGTGAACGTCCCCCTGGAGTCTGAACGGTGCCACTCCAGATCACGAAAGTATCCCTAATCTCGACTGTTCCGTGAGAATCATGATTTACGATCCCCTGCGTGAGCGCTGACGCCCGGGCTGGAGATGCCCTTCCGATGCGTACCGCCCGCCGCCGGCCCTCCGGGCGCCACCGGAGCCCGGACCGGCTGTCGGTACCTTCGAACGCGCCTGCCCTCGTGCTCGCGGTCCCAGGTGCCGCGGGCCACGCGAGCGATGACATCAGCACCAGGATCGTGGCGTACGCGAGTGGCTCCTGCCCAGGTGTCGTGGTGTGCGCGGGTTACCTCGAGGGCGAGGAGGCAAACCTCGCCACGGTGCTCGGCGCGCTGCGCACGGGCCGCGATGCCGTGCCGGCCGCCGTCGTGGTGCCGATGCTGACCGGCCCGCATCCGTGGGCCGATGCCGCGCTCGCCAAGGCGGTCGCTGAGGCGGGTGTGCCCGTCGTCCTCACCGGGCCGCTCGGCCCGCATCCACTTCTCGGGGAAGCGCTGCACGCGCGGCTTGCCGAGGCGGGCCTCGCCCGCGCTGGCCGTATGCGCGAGATCAGCATCGCCGCCGCGGCCGAGGGCGTCATCGTGGCCGCCGCGAGCGGCGTTTCTGGCACTGGTGGCGTCAGCGATGCGAGTGTTCCTGTCGGCGTGCAGGAAGCGGGGATCGTGGCCGTTCTGCTCGCCGCCAGGCTCGCCGCCCCTGTCGTGCCCGCTGCGCTCGGCAACGTCGCGAGCCTGCGGGAAGCCGCCGCACGGCTGCGAGAGGCCCGTGCAACGCATCTGGCGCTCGCGCCGTGTGTCATCGGGCCGGAGACCACACAGCACGAACTCGCTGCCGCCGCGGCCGAGACCGGTGCGCGCTGCGCCCAGCCGCTTGGTGCGCATCCCGCCATCGGGCAGCTTGTCGCCATCCGCTATGGAGCGGCCCTGCAGGACCCGCGCATCGCTGGCACGGCCGGGGCGGCCGGCGTCACCTGATCGCGCCGGCTTGCCCGTTGACGTGAGCCTGCCACGTCATCGCGGGGTCTAATGGCCGCGCGGCCCAGCCGATATCACCATTCGTTGGCCAGCGCATGCTGGAACGTGGCAGCGGATTGATCGCGGCGGTGGTTTGGCCGCCTTTGGCGGCACCGTTGAACGGCAGTCGGCGCCGTTCATCGGCGCAATGGTCTACGATTCACGGGCACGTGCGGCGTGGTCCTCATGATCGTGGTGAGTTATCCGCGCTATCCGAAGCTCAACGGGTCATTGGCCATGATTCGGGCGATGAACAGCCCGGGCAGTGCCGGGCTTTCATGATCGCGGTAACTTCTCGGCGATATGTGCGGAAAGGTTACCGCGATCATGAAAGAGGTGAGACGGGAAGCATGGGGGCCGTCTTCATCGAATGCTCGACCAGCGTTATGAGCACCTGCTTGGCGGACTCCCGCTTGCGTGCGTCACACATGACGAGGGGTACCTCTGGATCGAGGTCGAGCGCGATTCTCACGTCCTGCGGATCGTAGGGCCTGGCGCCGTCGAAGCAATTGACGGCGACGATGAACGGCGTCTCGCGGCGCTCGAAGTAGTCCACGGACGCGAAGCAGTCGCCGAGGCGCCGTGTGTCCGCGAGGACCGCCGCGCCGACTGCGCCGCTGGCCAGCTCGTCCCACATGAACCAGAAACGCTCCTGGCCAGGCGTGCCGAACAGATAGAGCACGAGGTCATCCTCGAAGGTGATCCGGCCAAAATCCATCGCGACCGTGGTCGTCGTCTTGCTGCCCAGGCCGTTCAGGTCGTCCACACCGACGCCGACGTCACTGAGATCCTCCTCCGTGCGCAGCGGCCGTATCTCGCTGATGGCGGAGACCAGTGTGGTCTTTCCCACGCCGAATCCGCCCGCGACAAGGATCTTTGCCGTTTCAGGCAGGCCGATTCCAGCGGCCGGATCAGAGTGCATGTAGCCCATCGAGCACTTTCCTCAGTAGACGCTCGTCGTTTGTCGATCCTCGCTCCGCCGACTTGTACACCCTGATCAATCCGTGCTCGATCAAATCGCCGAGCAGCACACGTACCACACCGATCGGCAGGTCGGTTTCTGATGCGAGATCTGCGATAGGAACGGGCCGGTGGCACAGGCGCAGCATTCTCCTGTGCTCGGGCCCAGGCCGGAAGCCGTCTGTCGTTTCCAGATTGGTCGCCATCACCACGTCTATCAGGTCAAGCGACGATTCTCCGGCTGGTCGCGTACGGCCCTGCGTAAGGGCGTACAGCCGTACCACCGGGCCCGCGTCCCGGTCCAGCCATCGATCCTTCGACGAACTCATGGCCTGATCACCCAGCGGCGAGATCGTGATCAGGAGACCTCGGGTTCGCGGCAAGGTGCCGCCCGACGCGTTTGACCATCATCGCCATCTCGTATGCGATGAGGCCCACGTCGGCGTCTGCCGCGCTCAGCACCGCCAGGCAGGTGCCCTTGCCTGCCGCGGTGACGAACAGCAATGCCGACTCCATCTCGATGATGGTCTGCCGGACGTCACCACCCTGGAAGGTCCTGCTGGCGCCACGAGCCAGGCTCTGCACGCCTGACGCGAGGGCGGACAGGTGCTCAGCGTCACCGCGGCCCAGCCCCTGTGACGCACCCATCGTAAGGCCGTCCCTGGACAGGATGACGGCCTGGCGGACGTGGTCGACGCGCCGCACGAAGTTGTCAAGCAACCAGGTCAATCCCTCGCCCGCGGGTTCAACCGGCATCACACATCGCCCCCTTCGACGTCGGTCGTCGCGTCCTCGCCCGGCGCCGCGGCGCCGGCGCGCCCGCGTTGCCAGCCCTGCTGCAGGGACGTCATCATGGCGCGCGCGTCCTCAGGTGAACGCTGGCCCGGCGGGTCGGCCTGCGCGGCGGCGGCGCCCGGGTCGGGCGCGGGAACAGTACGCAATTGAGGCGCGAGACTCGCCTGCCTGATCCGCCGTGGCAGCCCCATGTAGGTACCGGAAGTCCCCGCCGCCGCGGGTGTGGGACCCGCCGCCGTGTGTGCGGCGCCGCCTGCGGCGCGGGCGGGGGCCGCGCCGGCGCCTGTGCCGCCAGGCCCCCGGGCGGCTGACCCGTTGGACATCCCGTCCGGGGTTTCCGGTACCTGTGTTGCCAGCCATGAGGCCGGGGTTTCCTGTGTTTCCACCCACGGGGTCGCCGCTTCCGGGGTCTCCAGCCACGGGGCTGGGGTTTCCGGTGATTGCGGCCACGTGTCCGGCGGGTCCGGCTGCCACGTGTCCGGCGGGTCCGGCCGCCACGTGTCCGGCGGGTCCGGCCGCCACGTCTCTGGCGGGTCCGGCCGCCACGTGTCCGGCGGGTCCGGCCGCCACGTGTCCGGCGGGTCCGGCCGCCACGTGTCCGGCGGGTCCGGCCGCCACGTCTCTGGCGGGTCCGGCCGCCACGGGTCCGGCGGCAGCACGTCGGGCGGCAGCACGTCGGGCGGCAGCGTGTCCGACTGCAGCGTGTCCGACTGCAGCGCCCCCGGCGGTGGCGCGTCGGGCCACGGCGCGACCGGCGGTGGCGCGTCCGGCTGGCCCGGGGCGGGTGCCACTGCGATGACTGGCTGCGGACCGGCCGGTTCTGCGGCTGCCAACGGCGACGGCCCGCCGTTCACGCCGCGCGTGGCAGGTCCGTGCTCCCAGGGCATGATCCCCGCGGTGGCTTGCGCGGCGAGGCCCTCGTCAGCGCGCAGGCCCGCCTGCGCGCCGCCGTGACCGCCGTGACCGCCGTGACCGTTGCCGTGACCGCCGTGACCGTTGCCGTGACCGCCGTGACCGTTGCCGTCGACACTGTCGAGGTCGCTTTCTGGTACCACGATCGTGTGCGGCATGAGCACGACGGCCGTCGTGCCGCCGAACGGCGATTCGACGAGGGAGACCTTGATCTGGTGCCTGGCGGCAAGCTGGCCGACGACGAACAGGCCGAGCCGGTCGCTGTCGGCGAGATCGAACTCGGGCGGGCTCGCGAGCCGCTGGTTAATGTCAGCCAGCTCACCAGGGCTGATGCCGAGCCCGCGATCCTCGACCTCGACGGCGAAACCGCTGCCCACCCTGTCGGCGCTTACCGTGACACGCGTGTTCGGCGGCGAGAATGCGGTCGCATTCTCGATCAGCTCCGCCAGCAGGTGGATGGTATCTGCCACGGCCGTGCCGACGATCGCCTCGCGCGACTCGTTGACCACATCGACCCGTACGTAGTCCTCGACCTCCGCGATCGCGGCACGCAGCACGTCAAGAACGCGCACCGGGCTGCGCCAGCCACGCCCGGGCACCTCGCCGGACAGGATGATCAGGCCCTCGGCATTTCTGCGCATGCGCGTGGTGAGATGGTCAAGCCGGAAGAAGTCCTCGAGGACCTCCGGATCAGCGGTGCTGCGCTCCAGCGAATCGAGCATGTCGAGCTGCCTGTGCAGGAGCGACTGGTTGCGGCGCGCGAGGTTGAGGAAGACCTGGTTCACCCCCTTACGCAGCTGAGCCTGTCCAACGGCGGCCTCGACGGCCGTCCGCTGAACCGTGGAGAAGGCCTGCGCGACCTTGGCGATCTCGGTGGTCTTGCCCGGGTAGAGCGGCGGAGCCTCGGTGGGGATGTCGATGTCCTCGCCGCGGCGCAGCCGGCTGACGACCCAGGGCAGCCGCTCGTCGGCGAGTTTACGGGCGGCCTCGTGCAGGCCCACGAGTTCCCTTGACAAGCGGCGTCCGAACCGCAGCAGGAGGAGGGCCGAGATGATGACCGCAAGCAGCCCGGCGCCGCCCGCGAGGATCAGCCGCAGCTGGATGCCGCTGCCGGCCTGCCGCAGACCCCGTGTCACGGCCTGCCGGCCGATCCCTACCGTCTGGTTGAAGGCCGTCAGGAACGACTGAACGCCGGACTGCCAGGCGATGGGGTTGACGGGGAGCGGGCCGGTGGGTGGGCTCGCGACGATCTGGTCCTCCATCGTCTTGAACGAGGTGTACGTCGGCGACGCGAAGAGCAGCTTGTAAGGCGCGACGAGCCTGCCGCTCAGCTGGGAAAGCGCCTCGTTTTCCAGGAACCGCTGCGTGGCCACCGTCTGCACGAACAGGTTGTGGTCCACCTCGCCCATCCGGCCGTGCGCAGCCAGCGCCTCGCCAGCTAGCGCCGCCTCGCGGCCGACCATCTCGAGCGCCCGGCCGCTCGCGATGGTCGCCTCGGCCTCGCGGTAGAGGCTGACGTCGTTGATGGTGGCCTGGCTGTCGAAGAACTGGAACTGCGCGTCGACGACGCCGTTGTACGCCTGGAATGCCTGCGAGGCGTTCATGGCGCCGAAGTCGATGGCGTCGCGGATCCCTGGCAGCCCGCGGATCTGCACGAGCAGCGCCGCGAGGCTCTGCTTCGTGGCGGGGGTCATCACCCCTTCGGCCGCGGCCACGCCGTTGCGAAACGCGATTACAGCCGCGTCGGTGTGCTCGCGCTGAAACTCAACGGGCGTGTGCGATGAGCGGTGTCCGCTGCCCAGCCATACGAATGACTCCAAACGCTCCTGTACGAGCTGGACGAGCAGCGCCTGTCCTGGCCCGCCGGTGTCCGTGTTCTGCGTGTCGTAGCTGTGCTTGGCGATGGTGTCCTTGAGCGTGACGCTCGCGGCGAACCCCCAGAGACCAACCAGCGTGACCAGCGGAATGATGAACAAGCTGGCCAGCGTGAGCCGGATCGACCTCGTGCGCGGCGGTCGCTTACGTGAAGCCATGGGACCTCTAACGATGTATCGGAACGGACATGCGGAAGTCGGGCAGCCAGGCCGGTGCGAACCGCACATACACCGCGCCGCTGGTCAGCCGGCCCGCGTGGGCGCAGGCTCTCGATGCGGCCCGGCGGCACCAGCTTGGCCGTGTCGACCTCACCAGGAGATACCTGTCCGCCAGCCGTGGCGGTTCCCGCGCGGGTGCGTAACACCTCAGCGCGGGGTACTGGGGTAAAGGCCTTGGTGCCGTCACATTCGTCCCCCCGGTATGGCAGTCGATCAGATCGCCGCCGTGGCCACGGCGGCGGCAGGGCCGGCGCAGGTGGCCGTGGGCGGGATATCAGGGAGCCGGGACACGTGCGCCGTAGCCTGGATCACGGCTCAGTATCCGGATCGCGTGTTCAACGAGGGTTATCAGCACGGTCTTACCAGATGCCCGCGCACGCGCGTCACAGAGGATGATCGGTACATCTGGGTCCAGGTCGAGCGCTGCTCTGATGTCCTCCGGATCGAAGTGCCTGGCTCCCTCGAAGCAGTTGACTCCCACGATGAACGGAGTTGCGCGCTGCTCGAAATAGTCGATGGAAGGAAAACAGTCCGCCAGCCGCCGGGTATCGGCCAGGACGACCGCGCCGAGCGCCCCGAGCGCGAGCTCGTCCCACATGAACCAGAACCGGTCCTGGCCAGGCGTGCCGAAGAGGTAGATGAGCAGATCGTCGCGGATCGTGATCCGGCCGAAGTCCATCGCGACTGTAGTGGTCGTTTTCTGTTCCACGCCGTCGAGCACGTCGATCTGTGCACCTGGCTCGCTGAGGTGCTCCTCGGTGCGCAGCGGCCGGATTTCGCTGACCGAACTCACCAGCGTGGTCTTGCCGACGCCGAATCCGCCCGCGATCAAGATCTTGATCGTGACCGGTACGTCGGCCAGGCCGCCATTGCGATCAGAGCCGGCGTAGCCCATCGGCCACCTCCCTCAGGATGCGCGGGTCATGCAGTCGTGCGGGCGAAACGGGACGGCGGATCGTGATCAGGCCCCGGTCGCGCAGGTCGGCCAGCAAGATCCGGACGACACCGAGGGGCAGGTTGAGGTCGGAGGCGAGATCGGCAACCGACATGGGGACGCGGCATAGGCGTAGCAGTGTGAAGTGCTCCGGGTCCAGGACCCAAGGGTCGGGCGGGGGCTGGCGGGTGGACGTGACCATGGCGATCAGGTCAAGGTTCTCGCCGGTGGGCCGGGTCCGGCCACGGATGACCGCATAGGGCCGGACCACTGGCCCGGCCTCTTCGTCATGCCAAATATCGTCCTGCGATGGCATACCACGGTCACTTAGATCCGTCGTCGGCGGGCACCGGCCGTGGATTGACGGACAGGTGCTGGCCTACACGCTTGACGAGGACCGCCATCTCGTAGGCGACCAGGCCCACGTCGGCACTGGCCGAGCTGAGCACGGCCAGGCAGCTTCCCTCGCCCGCGGCTGTCACGAACAGGAAGGCGGACTCCATCTCTACGATGGTCTGCCGCGCATGGCCGCCGCCGAAATGACGGCCCGCCCCTCGCGCCAGGCTCTGGAAGCCGGCCGCGATCGCGGACAAGTGCTCTGCGTCCTCACGGCGCAGGCCCGAGGAAGCCCCGATGGCGAGACCATCCCTGGACAGGATCACGGCCTTCTCAACTTGGGCGACACGGTTTACCAGATCGTCGAGGAGCCAGTCAAGCTCGCCACTAGAAGTCACGATCTGCTCCCTCGGCTGGCCAGTTCCGCCAGTCGCCGCCTTGGTCGTCATTCATCGCTCCCGTCGATCGGCGCCGACGCGGCGGGCTCATCGTCTGCCAGCTCGCCGGGTTCCGGCTCGAACATGCCCGATGCGGAGCGGCCGCGCTCCCAGCCCTGCTGGATGGCCGTCATCGTGGCACGCGCCTCCTCTGGGGATCGGAAACCAGGCTCGTTGTCCAGCCCGATGATGCTTTGCGGCCCTGTTTCGCGAAGCTGGGGCGCCAGGTTGGCCTGACGGATACGCCTCGGGAGGCCAAGCTCGGTCAGGCCAGCGGTCGAAGCAGCCGCGTCCGTGGCATCCGCGGTCACTGCCTTCTCGGGCTCGGGCCACCCCCCGTTCTCACCCGGGCGCTGGAACCAGCTCGTGGACGGTGCTGACGGCATTTCCGGTATATCCGCGAGTCCGTTGCCGGCCAGGCCTGAGTTGCCGATCAGGCCGCCGTTGCCGGCCAGCCCGGAGCTGCCAGCCAGGCCGGAGCTGCCGACCAGGCCGGAGGGGATAGCCCAGCCTTCACCGGCACCGCCATCCAAGCCCTCTCTGCCTTCTGCGATCGCGGCTCCGCCAAGGCCGTTCGTGGCGTACGGGTGCGCGCCCGTCGGCGGCACGGTCGCGGCCGCCGCGATGATGTCCTCGCTTCGCGCGGCGTGGCGGCCTGTCGCCTGGACCGAGCCCTCGCTTTCGATCGCGGCAGATGGGTCGCGCGCGTAGAGCTCCTCCGCGACCACCAGATCCCGTGGGATCAGCACGATCGCCGTGGTGCCCCCGTACGGGTTGAGCCGCATGGCGATCCTGATGCTGTGCCGCTTGGCCAGGCGCCCGGCGACGAACAGGCCAAGCTGGTCGCTGTCGGACAAATCAAATTCCGGCGGGTTGGCCAGCCGATCGTTGATCTCCGCCAGCTTCTCCTCGTTCATGCCAAGACCACGGTCCTCGATCTCGACCGCGAAGCCCTTGCCCACCATGTCCCCGGTGAGCCGGACCGGTGTGTTCGGCGGTGAGAAGATCGTCGCGTTCTCGACGAGTTCCGCGATCATGTGGATGACGTCCGCGACCACCGGTCCTGCCAGCGCAGCCTGCGTCATCGTCACCACCGTGACCCTGGTGTAGTCCTCCACCTCGGCCACCGAGGCACGCAGCACGTCCACCAGCCGCACGGGGTTGCGCCACGCCCGGCCTGGCGCGGCGCCGGACAAGATGATCAGGCCCTCCGCGTGCCGGCGCATGCGGGTGGTGAGGTGGTCGAGGCGGTACAGGTCACCTAGTTCGTCCGGGTCGCTGGCCCGCCGCTCCATGGTGTCGAGCAGCGTCAGCTGGCGGTGCAGCAGCGACTGGCTGCGCCGGGCGAGGTTCCTGAAGACGTCCGAGATCCCGTTCCGGAGCCTGGCCTGATCGACGGCCGCCTCGATGGCGGTCCGCTGCACCGTGTTGAACGCCTGCCCGACCTGGCCGATCTCGTCCGCGCTCGTTTCGATGGGCGGCGCTTCTTCGGACACGTCCACGTCCTCGCCTGCGCGCAGCCGCTCCATGATGCGTGGGAGGCGCTCGCCCGCGAGATCGAGCGCCGACCGCCTGAGGTCGGCCAGCTGCCGCACGAGGCCACGGCCGATCCAGAACGACACGAGCACCGATGCGATGAGCGCGATGAGCCCAAGTCCTCCTGCCAGGATGAGCCGCAGGTAGATGGCGCGCGCCACCGGCTGGGCCCGGGACGTCAGGTCGTTCGCGGCCTGCAGTCCCGCCGCAGAGAACCCATTCGAGATCGCGCCCACGTCGGCGCCCCAGGAGGTGGGCTCGACCGGCGGCGGGCCGGTGCTGTGCGCATCGTTGATCACCCTGTCCTCGGTCGAGGCGAGGGCGTTGCTGATCTGCGGGTCGACGTCTTTCTCGTAGAAGTACCTGTCGTTCGCGTTCAGCTCGGGCAGGGCCGCCGCGAGCATGGCGCGCCGCGCCCCGACAAGCTCGGTGAACTGATGGCGGTCGGCCGCGGGGAACGATTGCGCCGCCATGTCGCCTTCAAGCAGCGCGTCCTCCTGGAGCAGCAGGTTCTCCGCGTCGCCCATCCTGACCAGCGCGAGCCCCTGGACCACGAGCGCGGCGTTCGACTCACGGAAGATGACCTGCTTCAGCACGGTCCCGGAGTCAGTGACCATGCCGTTGTAGGCGTCCATCGCCTGCGGCCTGCTGATGGATCGTGCCGTGATCGCTGGGCGCAGCTTGCCGAGCCCCGCCGAGGACTTCAGCAGGTTGGTGATCGCCGCCTTCTCCGCCACGGACGCGTTGCTCTGCGTCGCGCCAGAGGTGACCGCCGCCACCATTGCCGAGCGGGCCTGGTCGGTCTTCGTCTCCTGCGCGTCGAGCTGCGCGAGGAACTGCGGTATCGGCGCGGCGAGGTAGATCATCGCGACCCGGCGTTCGGCGTCGATCTGGGTCTCGAAGCCGCCGACCGGCTCACCGGTGTCGTTCTTCAGCGCGCGCGCGTGCGCTTCGTTGACCGCCTCGCCGATCGTGATGCTCGCCACGAAGATGTACAGGCCGAGTAGTGACAGCAGGGGGATGAGGACGAGGAAGAAGATCCTCAGGCGAATAGACCGCCGGCGCAAACCCATGACTTTGGCCCCGGTTGTGAGAGGTGGACAGGCGCGGCTGGCACCGCGCCACGAAGATGATTCGGATATTGAAACGGGCTGCGATATTAGCACCGAATCTCGATGATCAAGGACAAAACCACCGATGTCGTCAGTCCGAAATTAGCGAATTGATCTAGTTTGGGACGGTCTCAGTCGCTATCCGAGCGCGGTCAGACACGGTCGGCCGGCCGTGGCGGGGCGCGAAGGTCCAGGCAGGTCTGGTCAAGCTCCGGCCCGACGCTTCGTACTCGGGCCGTCACCGTCATGTGGATGGATCGCGGCGCAAGGCTTGTTAACGGATCGGGCGGGAAGCCTGTTATGTGGCCTTGCTCGTCACTACTACGGACCGCAAGTCACCATGACTCAGCATGACCTACGACTACTCACGCGGATATCACGCTGATATGAGGACAACATGATCCCGAACGGCGGCGCGGGCCGCGTCAAGCGCTGGAAGGAACTTCTCGCAAGCGAGCGCGACGCGGCGGCCCTGTATGCACGGCTCGCCGAGATTGAGACGGGCGAAAGACGGAAGATCTTCGAAGAGCTCGCCGACGTCGAGCGCAGGCACGCCGCACATTGGGAGGGCAAGCTGCGCGGCGCCGGTGCGCCCGTGCCGCAAGCTGGCAGGCCGGGGCTGCGCACCCGGCTGCTCGCGACGGCCGCGAGCCGCATGTCGGCGAACGCCGTGCTCCCGTTGATCGAGCGGGCCGAGCGCACCGATGCGGGCATCTACGACGCAGACCCGGACGCGGCACCCGGGATGGCCGCGGACGAGCATGGCCATGCCCGCACGATCGCGAAACTCATCGAGGGGGGCAAGCCGACCCCGGCAGCTCAGATCGCCCGCAGGGAGCCGTGGCATCGCGGCGACCGGTCCGGCGCATTGCGCGCGGGGGTTTTTGGCGTGAGTGACGGGCTCGTGTCCAACACCGCGCTGGTCATGGGAATCGCTGGCTCCGGCGCATCACACACCGTGATTCTGCTCACGGGTACGGCGGGCCTGCTCGCCGGCTCGTTCTCGATGGCGGCAGGTGAGTACGTGTCCATGGCCAGCCAGCGTGAGATGTACCAGCGGGAGATCTCCCTGGAGGCGCAGGAACTCGAGGAGAATCCGGAGGAGGAACGCGCGGAACTCGTGCTGCTGTACCGGGCCAAGGGCCTGGACCGGGCCGATGCGGAGCGGCTCGCCGACCGGATCATGGCGGACAGGCACGTCGCGCTCGACACGCTCGCCCGCGAGGAACTGGGCCTGGATCCGGATGCGCTGGGCTCGCCCTGGCGCGCGGCGGTCTCCAGCCTGCTCACGTTCGCCGCCGGTGCTCTCGTCGTCCTGTTTCCCTACCTCTTCGGCGGGGGGACGGCGGCGTTCGTCACGGCGATCATCCTCGCGGCCGCCGCGCTGCTAGGGGTCGGCGCGGGCATCGGTGCGCTGAACGGCCGTTCACCGGCGCGCTCCGGATTGCGCCAGCTCATCCTGGGTGGCGCGGCGGCCCTCGTGACATTCGGCATCGGCCACCTGATCGGCGCGAACGTCTCTTAGCAGTCTGTAACAGGAAGACCCGCCGGCTTGTGACGGCTGCCGCGGGCCGCCACTATCCACAGGGTGCCGACGCGCGAGAAGCTCATCCACAGATTCCCGCCCGCCCTAGCCCGAGCACTTGACAACCTGCCAAGATCGTCAGTGGGGCAACGCCCCCAAGGGAGGGCGGGTCTTGTAGGGAGGCCGGGTCGTGTAGGAGGCCGGGTCGTGTAGGGAGGCCGGGTCGTGTAGGGGGCGGTTCTGGCGGCGGGGGCCGATGCTGGTTGTCCCGAGTCCATTGGGTTCGCCATCAGCCTGGCCCACATGCCCGCAGACCGTGATCGTGGTGGATTTCATGCACCATGCACATGCGACAGAAAATCCACCACGATCATGGATAGGCGCCGCCGAGCGGGGCGGCGAACTGACGGTGGACTTGCGACTCGCGACGCTAGGACCGCGGCGGCACTAGCGGTCCCAGGATCGGCCCCGGCCCGTAACGGCTGCCGCATCCGCGGCAGCCGTTACGGAGCTGGATGTTTCACCGGTCAGCCGACGAGGGTCTTCACCGCCGCCGCGATCTCCGTGAGCGCCCTCTTCCCGTCCGCGAAGTACATGCTGGTCTTGGGGTCGAGATACAGCTCGTTGTCGATTCCCGCGTATCCGTGCCCCATCGACCGCTTGACGACGATGATGCTCTTGGCCTGGTCCACATCGAGGATCGGCATGCCGGAGACGGGGTTGCCCGGACGCCGCGCGGCCGGGTTCGTGACGTCGTTGGCGCCGATCACGAGGGCCACGTCGGCGCGCGCGAACTCCGGGTTGACCTCTTCCATCTCCTTGAGCTGCGAATAGGGGACGTTCGCCTCGGCGAGGAGCACGTTCATGTGCCCGGGCATGCGCCCGGCGACGGGGTGGATCGCGTAGACGACGTTCACACCCTTGGTTTCCAGCAACTGCGCCAGCGCCTGCACCTCGTGCTGCGCCTGCGCGGCGGCGAGCCCGTAGCCAGGCACCACGATGACGTTGTGGGCATAGGCGAGCTGGATCGCGGCGTCGTCGGCATCGACCGTCCGCACCGAGGCGCCCGCGCCAACCAGGGCTGCCGTGGCCGTGTCACCGGTGCCGAAGCCGCCGATCACGATATTGGTCAGCGACCGGTTCATGGCATCGGCCATCAGCTTGGTGAGAATGCTTCCGGACGCGCCCACCAGGGCGCCGGCCGTGATGAGCACGGGGTTGTCGATGACGAAACCGGCCATCGCGACGGCCGTGCCGGTGAACGCGTTCAGCAGTGAGATGACCACCGGCATGTCCGCGCCGCCGATCGGCAGCACCATGGTCACGCCGAATCCGATGGCGGCCAGGATGAGCACGATCAGGACCGCGATGTTGCCCGCCCCGGTCATCAGCCAGATGCCCGAGCCGATCATGAGCACGGCGAGCGCCGCGTTGACCACACGGGAGCCGCGGTAGGTGATCGGCGCGCCACTCACCCAGCCCTGCAGCTTGCCTGCGGCGATGAGCGAACCGGAGAAGGTCACCGCGCCGATGAGGACGTCGAGGGCCGTCGCCACAGCCACCGTCCCGGCCACGCTGGTGGCCCCCGGCCTGGTCGCGAGCCGCACGAAGTCGGCGATGGCCACGATGGCGGCAGCGCCGCCGCCTACCGCGTTGAAGAGGCTCACCAGCTGCGGCATCGCGGTCATCTTCACGGTGCGGGCGCTGTAGAGCCCCGCGGCCGACCCGACGAGGGTGCCGGCGACAAGGACGATCCAGCCCGTGGCCGTGACCGTGCCCGAGTGCACGACCTGCGCGAATGCCGTGGCGATCGCGGCGATCATGCCTGCTGCGGAGAGCTGGTTGCCCCGCCGCGCGGTCACCGGTGAGTTCATCAGGTGCAGCCCGAGGACAAAGCAGACCGCGGCGGCGAGGTAGATCAGCCGGACGATCGTGTCGAACGTGTCGAACTTGATCATGACGCGGCACCCTTGTCCAGCCCGCGGCTCGCGCCCGCGGCCACCTGGCCGTTACCTGCCGCTGCCGCTTCGACGGGCGGCGGTTCTGGCCGTTTGCGGAACATCTTCAGCATCCGGCCGGTCACGACGTAGCCACCGACGACGTTCGCCGCAGCGAACGCTGAGGCGACGAAGGCCAGCACGTAGCCGAGGGCGGTGTTCGCGGTGACCGCGATGAGCATGGCGCCGACGAGCACGATGCCATGAATCGAGTTGGCCGCCGACATCAGCGGCGTGTGCAGCATGGAAGGCACCTTGCTGATGACCTCGAAGCCAACGAGCAGGCTCAGTACGAAGATGGTGATATCAGCTAGCAGGGCCTGGCTCATCGGCTTTACCTCCGGCGGCTGGTGCGGGATCGAGGACTTTCGCCACGGCTGGGTTGATCACCTTGCCCGCGTGCGTGACGACGACACCGGCCTGAATCTCGTCGCTGGGGTCGATGGCGAGCGCGCCGTCGCGGACGATGTGGGCGAGCAGCGCGCTGAGGTTGCGGGCGTACGCGGCGGAGGCCGCGGTGGGCATCGTCGCGGGCAGGTTTCCCGCTCCGATGATCGTGATCCCGTTGTCGGTCACGACGGTTTCTTCGGGCTCGGACAGTTCCACGTTCCCGCCGAGCGGACCGGACCCGAGGTCGACGATGACCGACCCGGGCCGCATGTCCTTGATCGCTTGAGCGGTCACGAGCAGCGGTGGCCGTCGGCCCGGCACCTGGGCGGTGGTGATGATGACGTCGTGGCGTGCGATGTGGGCGTTCAGTTCGTCCTGCTGTGCGCGCTGCTCCTCGTCTGAGAGGGCGCGCGCGTAGCCGCCTGAGGCGCCTCCGTCCGCGACCGCGCCGACCGTGAGGAACGTCGCGCCGAGTGACTCCACCTCTGCCTTGGACGCGGGGCGCACGTCGTAGCCGGACACCACGGCGCCGAGCCGCCGGGCGGTGCCGATCGCCTGCAGGCCCGCCACGCCCGCGCCGAGAACGAGCACCTCGGCCGGCCTCGCGGTGCCCGCCGCCGTGATGAGCAGCGGGAAGAAGCGCGCGAACGCACCCGCGGCGACAAGCGCGGCCTTGTAGCCAGCGACGTTGGCCTGCGACGTCAGCGCGTCCATGGTCTGCGCCGCGGGCACCGTCCGCGGGATGCCGTCGAGGCTGATCGCCGTCACACCCGCCGCGCCGAGCCGGCGGGCAAGTTCGGGCTGCGTGAGCGGGCTGAGCATGCCGATCACCGCCTGGCCCGCCCTGAGCTTTGCGATGTCCTGCTCTGGCGGTTTGCCGACCAGCAGCACGATGTCGCCCATCGCCAGCAGTTCCTCATGGCTGGCGATGCTGGCGCCGGCGTCGGTGTAGGCATGGTCGGGGAAGAACGCGGCGTCACCCGCGCCCTCCTCGACCAGCACGTCGAGACCTATCTGCGCGAGCCGATGTATCGAGTCGGGCACAAGTGCCACGCGCCGCTCGCCTGGCGCGCTCTCCTTGACGACAGCTACCTTCACCTGCGCGACCTCAACGATCATGTAGAGACAACCGGATGGCTCTGAGAACGAGCCTGATATCAGCCATACAGTGCGATTCTCGCTCGTCAAAAAGCATCGCATGGGGTGCGGTGCAGCTTTAGGGGCTTACGCCCCTTGGTGCGCGGGACTCTCGGTCCCGATTTGACCGATTTAGAGGTCGCGCGGATAGGGCGTCGGCAGCGTTTCCCCTGCGCGGCGTCGCTGCGACGGGAGCGGGACACCCCTGTCCGCGGGCGGCGCCGCCTGGAGCCGCCTCCACGGCGGAGCCGCCTGCGCAGCCCGAAGGCGTGCTTGAAGGCACGTCGAGGACTGCAGTGCCGCCAGCCGGGAAGCGGGACCGTGCTGCCTCGCGCGCCTGCGGCACGACGCGGGCGCGGCAGCCCGGTCTGCGTGATCTCTATGGATCCAGTATGGCGCGGGCCGCTTGGGCCGTGTGCCTGATCCCTCTTACGTGCGTCTTACGTGCCCGTGCTGCGGAACACTTGCCGAGCTGTTCACTCTGCGGATCGCGGCCGGTCTCTGGCCTGGTCCGCTGCGGACCGGCCGCACTACCCGGACCCCCTGATCGCACAGCCGCGATGGCCATGGACGCAGTTCTGGAGGGGCTTTGGCGTGGCTGCGGGGCGGCGGCGGGTGGAGGGATTGCTGGAGTGGTGCTGTGGCCCGGATGGGGCCAGTGTTGCCAGTGAGCATGATCGCCGTAGCCTGCCCGCCCTGCGCACCCCCGTGATCCGCAGTGGCACTGTTTCCCATGATCGTGGTGCACCACGCGCTGTACGAGCCTGCCGTGCTACCCGAGCCGAGGATTCGGGCGAAGCTCGATCGATGGCTTCTAGGGCGGCCTGCAGGCCGCCCTAGAAGCCATCGATCTTGGCGAACGGCAGGGGCTACCGGCAGGTAGCAGGCTGAACAGCCGAAGATCCGCGACCATGCGACAGGCTCATACGAGGCTGTCGCACAACTCGTGATCTTGAAGAATCAAGCTCATCTTGTGTGGCGTGTTGCATCGATGATCTCCACTGCGCGGGCTCAGGGGCCCTAAAGATGACACCCACGCTCCACTAGCGCTCTATCCGGACACGTTGGGCACAGTTACGCGACTAGTCCTGGTATCCCCGCCGGGGGACGCCGCGCCGGCGTGGAAACCGGGGTGGGTTGCCCGCCGGGGCTGCCGCGCGCCTAGGAGGCCGCTGAACAACGGCGTCCGATCAGCGAGCGGGTCATCCGCGCCCGGCTGGCAAGGCGGAGCCCGAGGCCGCTACCAGCGGTTTGTAACGGCGAGGGTGACCAGCGGCCTCCTAGCTGAGGCTGGATTTGCCGGTCAGCTCATATAGCGGGCCAGGTAGCACGATCATGGAAAGTGTCGCTCCGCCGGGCCCGCACGCGGCCCTTTGGGCCGGCGGCGATGTCAGCCGGCGCGCCCGAGCATCTCGCTGATCCTCTCGCCGGCCGCCACCACGGCGGCCGCGTGCAGGCGGCCAGGCGAGCGGGTGAGCCGCTCGATCGGCCCGGACACGGAGACGGCCGCCACGATCTTGCCGCCCGGGCCGCGGACCGGCGCGGATACCGACGCCA
Source organism: uncultured Actinomycetota bacterium (assembly GCA_963851085.1). Lineage (GTDB taxonomy): Bacteria > Actinomycetota > Actinomycetes > Streptosporangiales > Streptosporangiaceae > DATFVJ01. The sequence continues at coordinate 340,928 of CAWKNX010000010.1, forward strand.
CGCCCGCCTCTCGCTCGGCTACACTCGCCGCCCACCCACGCCGGCGCACCTGCGCGAGGGTCGTGGCGCTGAACTTGGCGCCGCGCAGGCCACGGTGCATCCGCTCGGGCTCATCCCAGGCGAGGAGCGCCTGTGCCGCGGAGCCGGCCGTCATCGGCAGCGCCGCGCCCACCGGTACGGTGTCACGCAGGCCGCTTGCCCGTTCCGCGGCTGCCAGGCAGATCCGCGCGTCCGCCTGTCGCCGGTACAGTTGCGCGCTTTCCCCCGTCCGGTCGCGCAACTGGCTGAGCACCGGCTGCGCGATGGCAAGGAGCCTGTCCTCGCCGGCCGCGGTGGCAAGCTCGGCGATCCGTGGACCGAGAGTGAACCGGCCGCGGGAGTCCCTGGCCACGAGCCTGTGGCGCTCGAGCGCGACCGCGATGCGGTGCGCCGTCGGCCGCGTCAGTCCCGTCGCGTTCACAAGCTGCGCGAGCGAGGCCGGGCCGGATTCGAGGGCGTCGAGCACGGAAACCGTCTTGTCCAGGACGCCGACTCCGCTAGAGTTGTCCATGTACTGAATATTGCCGTCTCGCCATTCGAGAAGCAACTGGCGGGGCGCGGCAAACGGGAAGGCGGGACGATGGGCAGGACACTGGCGCAGAAGGTATGGGACGCCCACGTGGTGCGGCGCGCCGCGGGCGAGCCTGACCTGCTCTATATCGACCTGCACCTGATACACGAGGTGACGAGCCCGCAGGCGTTCGACGGTCTCAGGCTGGCCGGCCGTAGGGTGCGGCGGCCCGATCTGTCGATCGCGACCGAGGACCACAATGTCCCCACGGAGGGCGTCACCGGCCCGCATAGCCTGATCGCGGATCCCGTGTCGCGCGCCCAGGTGGAGGCGCTGCGTAAGAACTGCGCCGAGTTCGGCATCAGGCTGCACCCGATGGGCGACGCCAGCCAGGGAATCGTGCATGTCATCGGACCGCAGCTTGGCCTGGTCCAGCCCGGCATGACGATCGTCTGCGGCGACTCGCACACCAGCACGCTTGGGGCCTTCGGAGCCCTGGCCTTCGGCATCGGCACCAGCGAGGTCGAGCACGTGCTCGCGACCCAGGCACTGCCGCAGAATCCGGTCAAGACGATGGCCGTCACCTGCGGCGGGCACCTGCCTTATGGCGTCACCGCCAAGGACCTCATCCTCGCCATCATCGCGAAGATCGGCACCGCAGGCGGGCAGGGCCACGTCATCGAGTACCGGGGCGCCGCGCTCACCGGGCTCTCGATGGAAGGCCGCATGACGGTGTGCAACATGTCCATCGAGGCGGGCGCGCGGGCCGGCCTGGTCGCCCCTGACGACGTAACGTTCGGCTACCTCGAGGGCAGGCCGCACGCGCCGCGCGGCCCCGGCTGGGAGGCCGCGCTCGACTACTGGCGGTCCCTGCGCACCGACAGTGACGCCAGCTTCGACCGCAAGGTCGAACTGGACGCGGGTGCGCTGACCCCGTACGTCACCTGGGGCACCAACCCGGGGCAGGCCGGTCCGCTCGACGGCGCAGTGCCACATCCGGAGTCGTTCGGGAATCCTGATCTTCGCGCCGCGGCCGAGCGCGCGCTGGCTTACATGGACCTGCGGCCGGGCACGCCGCTGCGCGACATCACGGTCGATACCGTCTTCGTCGGCTCGTGCACGAACGGGCGGCTGGAAGATCTGCGCGCAGCGGCGGACGTGCTGCGCGGGCGCCGGGTCGCGGACGGCATCCGGATGCTCGTCGTTCCCGGGTCCATGCAGGTCAAAGAGGCGGCGGAACGCGAGGGACTCGACAGTGTCTTCACCGCCGCCGGCGCGCAGTGGCGGAGCGCGGGATGTTCCATGTGCCTCGCCATGAACCCGGACAGGCTCGCGCCGGGGCAGCGCTGCGCCTCCACCTCCAACCGTAACTTCGAAGGCAGGCAGGGGAAGGGTGGCCGTACGCACCTGGTGTCACCGCAGGTCGCCGCGGCGACCGCGGTCACCGGCAGGCTCACCGCCCCGGCCGATCTGTAAGGAGAGCCCGATGGAACCGTTCACGACGCACACCGGCCGGGCCCTGCCACTGCGCCGCAGCAACGTCGACACCGACCAGATCATCCCGGCGGAGTATCTCAAGCGCGTCACCCGCACCGGTTTCGGCGAAGGGCTGTTCGCCGCGTGGCGGGAGGACCCGGCCTTCGTGCTCAACAACCCCGCGTATGCCGGGGCGACGATCGTCCTGGCCGGAACCGACTTCGGCATCGGGTCCTCACGTGAACACGCGGTGTGGGCGCTGCAGGACTACGGTTTCCGCGCTGTCGTGGCGCCGCGCTTCGGCGACATCTTCGCGGGTAACGCGACCAAGGCAGGCCTGCTTCCTGTGCGGTTGCCCGAGGAAACTGTCCAGGCACTGCACAAGGCCGTCGAGGCGGATCCGGCCACCCTGATCACTGTCGATCTGAACGCCCGCGAGGTCCGTTCCTGTGGTATCAGCGCCAGTTTCGAGATCGACGACTACACCAGGTGGCGGCTCATGGAAGGGCTGGACGACATCGGCCTCACGCTGCGCCACGCCGCCGAGATCACCGAGTTCGAGCAGCACCGCCCCGCGTGGATGCCGGTGACCGCTTAGAGCTGTCCAGCCTGCTACCGGCTGGTAGCTTTGCCGTTCGCCAAGATCGGTGGCCGTAGGGCGGCCTATCCGGTCGCAACGGGCCATGGATCATGATCCGGGCGATGGCCGCGGCCCAGGCAACGCCGAGCCTTCATGATCGCGGTAACTTATCGGCGATATGTGCGGAAAAGTTACCGCGATCATGAAGGCGCCGTGGGTCAAAGGCGATGGTAAACATATTGACAGCCGTGGGATAGCACGCCTTACGGGCCATCGATCGAGCTTTGCCCGAGCCCTCCGGCACGGGCAATGCGAACGCCCTGGTGCGCGTGCAGGTGCCGCGGGGGCGGGTTTCCGCTGTCGGGTGAGCGCGCAACTGACGCGCCGGGTGGTGCAGCACGTTGATCGCGGCGAGGTCGACCGTCAGCCCGCCGAGCTGCTGCACCAGCGCCTTGGCCTTTGGCAGGGCCGGGTGGTACAGCGACCGGTGGTGCAGGCCCTGCGCACCGTCGGCGAGCTCATCCAGAACCAGGTGCGGCTCGGCCTCGCGCGATGGAGCGCGTGGTCAGGGAGCGGAGGGTGGCGCAGCGACGGGTGGCGCAGCGACGGGTGGCGCAGCGCCGGGTGCCGCAGCGCCGGGTGCCGCAGCGCCGGGTGCCGCAGCGACGGGTGCCGCAGCGGACGTGTTCCGAATCGGGGACCGAATTGTACGCATCACGAGTCCCATGAGCACCACAGGTCCCGCATTCAACGGCAGATGAGCCGACACGCCGGAATTCGGGCCGCAGGTAATTGTGCGACGCGCCCAAGTGCCCTAATTTCTAGCACGTCAGAGGTCGCGAGCACGGCTGGGTAGCGTGCGTGACCTCGGGGGTAACCGGAGGAGTGACTCATGAACAAGCGTGACCTGATCGACGCGATCTCCGGCCGCTTGGGGGACAAGAAGACCGCGACCGAGGCCGTGAACGCCGTGCTTGACACCATTCAGGCAACAGTGGCCAAGGGCGACAAGGTGGCGATCACAGGGTTTGGCGTCTTCGAGAAGGCGGTCCGTCCCGCACGGACCGCCCGTAACCCAGCCACCGGGGAGCCGATCAAGGTGCCGAAGTCATCGGTGCCCAAGTTCCGGCCTGGTGCGGACTTCAAGGCCATGGTGAACGGCGAGAAGAAGGCGCCGGCGAGAACCGCGAGGAAGAGCTAGCGGCCACGGTTCGATCGATTGGCCGGGCGGCGCTTCGTTGGCCGGGCGGCGCCTGGCCAGGAAAGCGCCGCCCGGCCACATGGGCTCGCGGTCAGGCGCAGAAGGTCAGGCGCGCGCGGCCAGGCACACACGGCCAGGCGCGCGCGACTCAGCGCAGGCCGGTCGGCCTGTGCAGGGTGGTCTGCAGAATCCGGTCGATCAGTTCCCTGAGCGGCACGCCGGTCGCCGCCCACATGAGCGGGAAGCCTGAGGCGGGCGTGATACCCGGCATTGTGTTGATCTCGTTGACGAGGATCCGGCCATCCGGCGTGTAGAAGAAGTCCACCCGCGCGAGCCCCTCGCAGGAAATTGCCTCGAACGCGATCACGGCAAGCCGCCGTATCTCGCGGATGTGCTCAGCAGGGATCGGGGCCGGGATCACCATGCTGGTGGCGCCGTCGAGGTACTTGGCCTCGAAGTCGTAGAACTCCGCGGCACCAGCCACCCGGACCTGGCCCGGCAAGCTTGTGTCCGGCGGCGCGCCGGCGGTGCCCTCGAGCACGCCGCACTCGATTTCCAGCCCCGCGATGGCTGCCTCCACGAGCACTTTCTTGTCATGCTCGCGGGCGGCTTCTATCGCCTCGTGCAGTTCCGCGATGTCGGCGGCCTTCGAGATACCAATGCTCGATCCACCGCGCGCAGGCTTGACGAACACCGGCCAGCCCAGGTCGGATATCTCGTCGAGAACACCCTTGCGCTGCACGGCGACAGGTATCCCCGTGCCATCATCGGCGGCCTGCCCCCAGTCTCTGTCATGGACGACGACGTAGGGCCCGACCGGCAGGTCATGGGCCTTGAAGATCAGCTTCATGTACTCCTTGTCCATGCCGGCCGCGCTGGCAAAGACTCCCGCGCCCGCGTAGCGGATACCGGCGAGTTCGAGCATCCCCTGGATGGTGCCGTCCTCGCCGTAGGCTCCGTGCAGCAGTGGCAGCACCACGTCGGCTTCGGCCAGGGCCTGCGGAACCTGGCCCGGCCCGGTCAGCACGAGGCTGGACTCACCTGAACCTGTCAACGGCGCGGTCCGCTCCCGCGGTGTGCCCGGTTCCGCGGCTGTGCCTGGCCCGGCCACGGGTGCATCGGGATCCAGCACTGTCAGCGGCTGCAGCGATTCCACCGAGGGAAGCCGGCCGCCACTAATGGCCAGGCGCGCCGGATCGCCGGCAGCGAGCACCCACTGGCCTGCCCGGGTGATCCCGATCGGGATCACCTCGTACTTGTCCGTGTCGATCGCCGCGAGCACGTTCCCCGCGCTGACACATGACACGGCGTGCTCGGTGCTGCGGCCCCCGAATACCACTGCGACCTTGATCTTCCGCTGCTCGCTCACGCCGCCTCCTCGAATCTAGTCGCAGCGCCCGACCTTACCCGCTCGATCCACTTTCATGACCTTGAGGTCGCACGAGTCGCGCCCGCCGCGGCGGGAAAGCGCCTGGTAAGCGCCGTCCACAGGCGCCTGTGGACCGTTGGCGTCGCCTGTGGACCGTGGCGTCACCTGTGGACCATTGGCGTCGCCTATGGACCGTGGCGTCGCTTGTGGACCGTGGCGTCGCCTGTGGACCGGGAGGCGGCGCTGGGCCGGGGGAGTCATCAACGGGCAACGTATCCAGCGCCTCGGTCACGTCGGCGATGAGGTCGTCCGCGTCTTCAAGCCCGATCGAAAATCGGACGGCACCGGGATCGATACCGGCGCCCACGAGCGCACCGTCGTCGAACTGCCGGTGCGTGGTGGATGCCACGTGGCTGATCTTGGTATGGGTGCCACCGAGCGAGGGCGCGATAGAGCCGACGCGCAGGCTGTTGGCAAGCTGCACTCCTCCGGCCCGGCCGCCATGCGGGGTTATGGTGACGATCGCGCCGAACCTGGTGCCTTCCGGCCCGGCGTCGAAGAGCCGCCGTGCCACTTCATGCCCCCGGTGCTGTGGCAGCCCAGGGTCGATCCAGCGGACCGCCGGGTGGCGGGTGAGCGTGGCCGCGAAGACCATTGTGTTCGGCGCGCAGGTTAGCGCCCTCGAACGCGGCGACAGAACCAGCGAACGCGTCCACCATCGGGTTGTCGATCCTGCTGTAGGTGTCGCCGGGCACACGGTCGTTAAGTACGTCGGAGTATTCCTCGGCGGCCCGGAAGGCGAACGCGGCCGTCCGGCGGACCGGCGTGCCGAGCGGTTCCTGCGCCGGGGCGGGTGGCGGCGGGAGATGGACGGCTCTTGTGTTCTCGCCAAGTCGTCTGTTCATCCGGTGTCAGATCCCGTAACGCTCGGGCTTGGCGGAACGGCTGGCCAGCAGTTGCGCTGCCTTCTCCACGGGCAGGCCGTCGCGCATGACCGCGTCCACCACCTCCGTGATGGGCATCTCCACGCCGTGGCTGCGGGCAAGCTCGAGGACGGAACCCGACGACTTGACGCCTTCCGTGGTCTGTTTCGTGGTCGCGATGACCTCGGGCAAGGTCATGCCACGGCCGAGGTTCTCGCCAAAGGTCCGATTGCGCGACAGCGGTGAGCTGCACGTGACGACAAGATCGCCCAGCCCGGCGAGCCCGGCGAAGGTGAGCTGGTCGGCGCCCAGCGCCGCGCCGAGGCGGGCGATCTCGGCGAGGCCACGCGTGATCAGTAGCGCCCTGGTGTTGTCGCCGAGTCCCATTCCGATCGCGATCCCGACGGCGATCGCGATCACGTTCTTCACCGCGCCGCCGAGTTCGCAACCGACAACGTCAGGGTTGGTGTAGGGCCGGAAGTAGCTCGTATGGCAGGCGCGCTGGAGCCGCTGGGCGGTCGTCTCGTCCGCGCAGGCGACGACCGTGGCGGCGTACTGCCGCTGTGCGATCTCCCTGGCGAGGTTGGGCCCGCTGATCACCGCCGTGTGCCCGGCGGGCGTTCCGAGCACATCGTGGATGACCTCGCTGATTCGCTTGCAGCTGCCGATCTCGATCCCTTTGATCAGGCTGACAACGTCGGCGGCGGGCGGAATGTGGGGTGCCCAGTCAGTCAGGTTGGGCCGCAGCGACTGCGCGGGGACGGCGAGAACCACGATGTCCGCTGCGTCGAGCGCGACCGCGGGTTCGGTGGTCGCGCTCAGCTCCGGGTCCAGCAGGATCCCCGCCATGTACTCAGGGTTCTCGTGGCGCTCGCTGATCGCCTTGACGAGCTCGGGCCTGCGCCCCAGGATGACCGTCTCGGTCCCCGCGTCGCAGAGCACCTGGGCGAATGTGGTGCCCCATGAGCCCGCGCCGAGGACGGCTGCCCTCACCCCTGGCCCGCCGTTCCGCTGCCTGTGCCCGCAGGACCGGTCAGCGGCTGCGGCCCGCTCGCGGGGGTTGCGGTCGCCCGCCCGGTCGCCGCACCGGCCCCCATCCCGGTCGCCGCACCGGCCCCCATCCCGGTCGCCGCACCGGCCCCCATCCCGGTCTCCGCGCCCGCGGCCACGTCAGTCGCCGCATCGGCTTCTATCCCGGTCTCCACCCCCGAGTCGCTGTCCTTCTCCGCTGCTGCATCTGTCTCCGCCCCCGTCGTCATGCGCTTCCGGCTGCGATCCCTGCGAGGGTCGTAGGGGACAGCGGGCGCCTGCTTGCCGCGCAGCCCAGCGAGCAACTCGGTGATGTCATGCATAACGGCCGCGGTGGCGCCACGCAGCGTAGCCGCGTTGAGCGGCTTGTCGCGGAACTCGGCCAGATCGACGGGCGGGCCGGCCACCACCCGGATGAGCTTGCGCGGGAACAGATGGGGTCGCTTGCTGCCATAAGGCAGCACGTTCTGCGAGCCCCAGTGTGCTATGGGAATCACCGGGGCACCTGTGCTCAGGGCGAGCCGGGCGACGCCGGTCTTCGCGGTCATCGGCCACAGGTCCGGATCGCGGGTACAGGTCGCCTCGGGGTAGACGATGACGCAAGCGCCTTGTGCGATGCCCCGTTCGGCGTCCTTGAGCACGAGCGCGGCGTCGGTCTGGCCGCGGTGGACGGGTAGCTGGCCCACCTTGCGCACGACCGTGCCGATCACCTTGACCTTGAAGAGGCTGTCCTTGGCCAGGAACACGGGATAACGGCCGGACTCGTAGCTGAACAGGCACATCTCGAACACGTCTGCGTACGAGATGTGGTTGGGCGCCAGGATCACCCCACCGGTCTGCGGGATGTTCTCCTGGCCCGCCCAGTCCCGCTTCATGAGCAGCCGGATCGTGGGCCACAGCACGATGACCGTCAGCATCCGGAAGGCGCGCGAGTACGTGTACCCCGGGTCTTCCTGTGTTCCCGCCACGCCGGCCTCCTGACCTGACTGTCCCCGCACGTAATCTAGTCTCGCGGTTCATCGTGCACAGTGTCGAGGCAGGATCATCGCCATGAGGGCTGACGGCCCGCTCACCTGGTCGCTCGTGGTCCCGGTCAAGTTGCTGGCCCGGGCCAAGTCCCGCCTGGCGGCCCTGGCCGGACCGGCGAGGCCGGCGCTCGCGCTCGCGGTAGCGGCCGACACGGTCCGGGCCGCGCTCGACTGCCCGCGCGTTCGGCACGTCATCGTGGTCACCGATGACGAGCTCGCGGCGAATGAACTCGGCCAGCTCGGTGCCGTTGTTGTCGGCGACGAACCAGATGCCGGGCTCAACCCGGCGCTTGCATACGGCGCGGGTGAGGCGGTGGCCAGTGATCCACGGTCCGGCGTCGGAGCGCTCTCGGCCGACCTGCCCGCCCTCAGGGCGGCCGAGCTCGACCGCGCGCTACGGCATGCGGCCCGGTGGCCGCAGGCGATTGTCCCTGACGCGTCCGGCCTTGGCACCACGCTGTACACGGCCCGGCCAGGCGTACCGTTCCGGCCGAGGTTCGGTCCCGGGTCGCGGCGCCGCCACATCGACGCGGGCGCCTGCGAGATCAGCCGTGACGACCTGCCAGGGCTGCGCCGCGACGTGGACACGGCGGCTGACCTGGGCGAGGCCGCCCTCCTCGGGCTCGGCCCCGCGACCGCCCCGCTCGCAGCGCTTCTGCTCCGGGGCCGTGGCGCCGCGCATTGCTAGGGCCGGCCGGGCGTCTCGCGCGGGGGCGACTCCCCGGAGCCCCCACGACACCGGTTGACGCCGCGGTTGAGCCAACTCCCCCCGCGGCAGCCGTTACGAAGAATGATCCTGAACGGCTCACGCGCGGTGACAGCGGCCTGAAGCCTGCGACCTGCGCGCCTGTTATGGCGTAACCGATGGCCACCGGGCCCGCGTGTCCGGTGGCACGTCCAGGTAGCTGGCCAGGCCGCGCACGATCACATCCATGCCCCATTCGAACCTGTCGTCGGCGCTTCCCGCGACAAGCTGGGTGGCGAGCGCGACCGTGTTGGGGAAGCGGTCCCGCGGCAGGGATCCGAGCCACCCGGCCATCTGCGCACGCTGCTCGTCCCCTGGACCGGGCACCGGCGTCACCTCGAGTTCGTAGGCGTAGCTGCCGACATAGAGCCCGGCCAGGTCGCCGACGTAGGCCGCGACCTGGTCCGGGATGCCGGCCGAACGGAGTCCCGCGAGGATAGCTTCTGCGATGGCGAGCATGCCGGGGCCCCACGGCACCCGGCCGAGCGTCAGCCCGGCAACGCCCGGATGGCGCCTGAACACCCCGAGCATCGCGCGCCCGAATTGCTTGAGCATCTCCTGCCAGTCGCCGTCGGCCAACGGGATGTCGATTTCCTCGATGATCCGTTCGAGCACCAGCTGGACCAGTTCCTCCTTGTTGGCGACGTAACCGTAGAGCGACGAGGCCGAGACCCCGATCTGGTCGGCGACGCGGCGCATGGTGAGTGCCTGCCCGCCCGCTGCCTCTACCACCTCCAGCGCGGCCGCAACGACGACCTCACGGCTGAGCTGTGGCCTCGGCACGCTGCGACGCCGCGGTGCGGACCGCCACGGTGGCTCGGGCATGGGGGGATCACCATGAGCGACGTAACCGGCGCTGTCGAGGCCGACGAGCTCCGTAAGGCCTACAAGGGAGGGGTGCGCGCGCTGGACGGACTGAGCTGCTCGGTCGCGTCAGGCAGCGTCTTCGCCATGCTCGGCCCGAACGGCGCGGGGAAGACGACGACAGTGCGGATCCTGACCACGCTGTCCCGGCCAGATAGCGGCCGCGGCGCCGTGGCCGGGATCGACGTGCTCAGGCGGCCCGGCCGGGTCCGGTCGGTCATCGGCGCGGTGGGCCAGCGCAGTGGTGCGGTCAGTGGGCTCACCGGCTACGAGAACCTGGTCATGCAGGGCAGGATCCACCGGATGCGGGGGACCGACCTGCGGCAGCGCGTGGCTGAGCTGCTCGGGCAGTTCGGGCTCGCCGAGGCGGCCCGGCGGCAGGTGCGCACCTACTCCGGCGGCATGCGGCGGCGCCTTGACGTCGCGACCGCCCTGATTCACCGCCCAGCGGTCCTCTTCCTCGACGAGCCGACGACGGGGCTCGACCCGGAAGGCCGCGCCGAGCTGTGGGCGGTGCTCACCGGCCTGGCGGCGAGTGCGGGGACGACCATCCTGGTCACCACCCACTACCTGGAAGAGGCTGACCAGTTCGCGGCCAGGGTCGCCGTCGTGGACCGCGGCCGGATCGTGGCAGCCGGGACCCCCGACGAGCTCAAGGCCGGGCTGCAGGGCGATTCTGTGCTGCTCGAGCTCGAGGACGCCGGGCGCGTGGCGCAGGCCACCCGCGCCCTTACCCGCGTTCCCCAGGTTCGCCAGGCGGCCGCGGACGGCGCCGTCATGCGGGCCCGGGTGACGGACGGGCCACGGGCGCTGCCCGCGGTGCTGGCCGGGCTTGAGGCGGGCGGGGTCAACGTCCTGTCCGTCACCGTCGCGCGGCCGTCGCTCGACGACGTCTACCTGCACCACGCCGGCCGTTCATTCCGGCAGGCAGAAGGGATCACCGTCTCATGAACTTCGCCCGAGAGGCGTGGGTGCTGCTCACGACCCGATACCTGCGCCAGCTCTACCGGCAGCCCGCGGTCATCTTCATCACGCTCACCCAGCCGGTCATCTGGCTGCTTCTCTTCGGCGCCCTGTTCAAGAAGGTCACCGAGATCCCCGGTTTCGGTGGGGGGAACTACATCACTTACCTCACGCCCGGGGTGGTGATCATGACGGCCCTGTTCTCGTCGAGCTGGACCGGCATGTCCTTCATCGAGGACCTGGACACCGGCGTCATGGACAGGTTCCTTACCGCGCCCATCCATCGTGGCGCGCTGATCGGGGCGTCTCTCGCCTACCAGGCGGTCACCACCGCGGTGCAGTCGGCCGTCATCATCGCGATCGGCTGGGGAATCGGGGCCGGCTTCCCTGGTGGCGCCAGCGGCGTCGCGGCCCTCATCGGGATCTCGGTGCTGATTGCGCTGGCGATGGCCGGGCTCTCCAACGGGCTCGCGCTGCTGTCCCGCCAGCGCGAGACCCTCATCGCCGCGTCGACCACACTCGTGATGCCGTTGACGTTCCTGTCCGGGGCCTTCCTGTCGCTGCAGCTCGTGCCCGGCTGGATCGCCGGAATCGCCAGGTACAACCCGGTGAACTGGGCGGCCAGCGCCGGACGTGCCGCCATCGGCGGCAATCCCGCCTGGGGCACCGTGGGCTCCTACGCTGGCTTCCTCGCCATCGCACTCGTGGTGACCGCCGCGGCGTCTACCCGGGCGTTCCGCGCCTACCAGCGTTCCACCTGACTCGCCGCTTACCGCCGGGGACGGACCTGCGTGCGCCGCCGTGGGCGCTCCCGCCGGGCGCCGTGGCCGTCGCGGCGCCCGGCACGGGGTCCGCCCCAAGATCCGGCCGCCAAGATCCCGGCCGCCCAGATCCCGCCGCTCAGATCCGGCCGCCTGCCTTGGCCGGAACCGCGGGAGCGATCGCGTTGCTGATGGCAACGAGGATGGCAGCATCTGGCGCGTACCGCGTCGGGATGGTGAGCTCGACATAGGCTTCGCGCCCGACTTCCGTGAACCGCGACGGGATCGCCGAGCCGGCTGGTTGCGCGAACCACGAGACGTCGTTCACTACGGTGAGCTGCGCGGTGGGGGTCAGTGCAGCCGGAAGCGGGACACCGCAGCGCAGCGCGATCGGCGGATCCCCCCATGCTGCGGTGAGCGGGGAGCCCGGGGTTACGGCCCGGCGCGCGTGGCCGCCGAGGTGCGAGGGGAGCCCGCGGGTCAGCGCCGCGCAGTGCGCGACGGCGGCCGGTGCGGCGCTGGGCGGGACGAGCCGAACGGCCGCGCCCGAACCGCCAGCACTTCCAGTACCTGGACCATCGGAGCCGCAGCCGGCGAGCAGCACGCACGCCGCGCCCGCGGCGGCGATCGCCAGCCGGGTGGGCAGGCTACGGAAGGGCATCGACCGCGAAGCGTGTCCGGTCCCGGGGTGACAAGCCTCAGATGTGCACGATGGGGCAGGTCAGCGTGCGTGTGATGCCGTCGACGGCCTGGATTTGCGCGACCACGAGCTTGCCGAGATCGTCGACGTTGGACGCCTCCGCGCGCACGATGACGTCGTATGGGCCCGTCACATCCTCGGCCTGGGTTACGCCGGTGATCTTCCCGATGCGCACGGCAACATCGGCTGCCTTGCCGACTTCTGTCTGGATGAGGATGTAGGCCTGGACCATGACGTCCTCCCCGGGGGCGGAGTTGACCAGAGTGACCACTATCCGGAAACGCCACGCTACCTTAGAGGCCGGGCCGGCGGGCGCCTGGGGCTGGCGTTGTCCACGCGCCGGCCGGACGGACGGATTGCCGGTGGATGACTCTGCGGGCCGCATCCCTGGAGGTCCACCATCACGATCGGGGAACTTGGCGAATTCGGGCTGATCGCCCGGATGGCCGCCGGGCTGCCGCGCAGCGGTCACATCATTCTGGGTATCGGTGACGACGCCGCCGTGCTGCGCGCGCCGGATGGCAGGGTGGTCGCGACGACTGACATGCTCGTCGAGGGGCGGCATTTCCGCCGCGACTGGTCGGGCCCGCGTGATGTCGGCCACAAGGCGGCGGCGCGCAGCCTCGCCGACGTCGCCGCCATGGGTGCCGTGCCGGCCGCGCTGCTCGTGGCTTTCGCCGCGCCGCCGCAGCTCCCGGTGAGCTGGGCGGAAGAGTTCACCGCGGGCCTGGCCGCCGAGTGCGCGCGCGGCGGCGCGGCAGTGGCCGGCGGTGACGTCGCGCAGGCCGACTCCATCACGGTCGCGGTAACCGCGCTTGGTGACCTGCAGGGCCGCCCCCCGGTCACCCGCGCGGGCGCACGTCCCGGCGACATGGTCGCGGTCGCGGGGACGCTTGGTCATTCGGCCGCTGGGCTTGCGCTGCTCGGCTGCGGCCTGGCCGCCCCAGCCGAACTTCTCGCCGCCCACCGCCGCCCGCAGCCTCCGTATGACGCGGGACCGGAGGCGGCGGGCCACGGCGCCACCGCGATGATCGACGTCAGTGACGGGCTGCTCGCCGACCTCGGTCATGTGGCCGATGCCAGCGGTGTGCTGATCGAACTGGTCGCCGGCATGCTGCCAGCCAGCCGCTCGCTTACCGTGGCGGCCGAATTGTTCGTAACGGCTGCCGCTGGCACGCCCTGCCAGCCGGGGGTGGCCCGCACTGAAGAGGCCGCCTCGGCGCTGGACGGCGGCTGGCCACTCGACTGGATGCTCACCGGCGGAGAGGATCATGCGCTCGCCGCGACATTCCCGCCCGGCACCGCGCTGCCGGGTCGGTGGTCGGTCATCGGGCAGGTCCGGGCACCGGAAACCGGCGCGCGCATTGGTGTTCTGGTGGACGGCAAGCGGCTATCGGGCCGGGCCGGCTGGGAGCATTTCCGGTGATTCGCGGTGGTGTAACTGATTGTAATTAAACAGCCACGTTTCCGTTAACTAGCCGGGAACGGCCTTTGCTTGGTATAAATCGCCCGATGCATAGAAGTCGCGGGCGCAGGGCCCAGGTAACGCCTGCCCACCGCCGAACGGCCCAGCCAGAGGCCGAGGCGGCCGGTCAGCGTGCGCCCAGCGGCAGTTCACTGCGCCGGCTGATGGTGACGCCGACGTTCGTTTTCAGCGTCACCGTTGTGACCGTCGCCGTGCTGGCCTTCGGCACTACCCAGACATATCTGCGGTTCAGCAGTTCGGGGCCGGGCACGACCTGCACGGCCGACGGATGCGTGAACCCTGACGCGAGCCACAGCGCACGCGGGACGGCGTCGGGGGGCCCGATGGCGGCGGGAACCGCACGCGGGCACGGGCAGCCGTCGCCGTCACCGGACCGGGATACTTCTGCGCCGCCGCGACGGCCGGCACACCCACGGATACAGGTCCGTATCACGTACCACACGATGCGCGGGGTCCCTGACGGCTTCGTGGCCGAGATCTCCATCACGGACCGGGGCGGCCCGCAGGACGGCAACTGGTGGATTTCGTTCAGGTACCCGGGCGTGCGGATCATGTGGATGGCGGGCGCGACCTGGCATACGGACGGCGGCACTGTGGTCATCGAGCCCATGGCGGAGACGCGGGAGCTTCACACGGGCACGACAGTGCCCGTCACGTTCGCCGCGATCGGCCCGCCAGGTGCCCCATCAGGGTGCCTGTTCGACGGCGCACGCTGCCACATCGTCGGCTGAAATCCTGGCTGAAATCGCCGACTGAGCAGGGCGACGGCGAGCATGCCCGCCGTACCCGTGAGCAGAATCACGCGTGCGACGCGCCGGAGTCGGCGATAGCCATGATCAGCTCGGTGTTGGACACGAGCCCATCACTCACGCCAAAGATCCCCGCGCACAGTGCGCCTGACCGATCGCCGCGATGCCACGGCTCCCTGCGGGCGCGAGCACACGGTCTTGCCTGCGCGGCGGGTTCGTGCCATGCCGCCGGGCAGGTTCAGCCGCGGTGGCGCGACGGCGGTGTGAGCGCGCAGGCGCTCGGCCCGAATCTGCGCGTTCCTGTACGGCCCACGCGGGCGGCGCGCTGTTGACGCGCCGATCAGGAGGATCGGCGACCTGCGTGCCGGCCGGCGGCATCAGCCCGCAGTTGGCTGTCCGCTCTGCTGAACCCAGGCGTGCGTGGGGTCGAGGTACGGGATCATTTCGCGGCCCTCACCGGCCATCGCCCACAGGTAGTAGAGCCGGTAACCCGCGGCGGCAACGACCGGGTGGTATCCGGAACGGATCGCGACCGCGTCGCCGTCGTGGACGCTGAAGGAGGACGCCCCCTCCGGGCCGTAGCGAAGCTGCACGCCGAAACCGCCAGGGGGGTCGACCTTGAACAGATAGACCTCCTCGAGCTTGACCTCGCGCGGCGGTTCCTGCGTGTCGTGTTTGTGCGGGGGGTAGGAGGACCAGTTGCCTGGTGGGTTGATGGTCTCGCCGAGCAGCAGTCGGCCCGCGTGGTGCTCAGGGCCGAGGATGGTGCGTACGGTCCGTTGCCAGTTGCCCTCCCCGACTTCGGCGATCCGCTGGTCGGCGGGGGAGATGATTCTCGCTTCGGCCGGCGCCGCGGCGCCGTCGAGTGGCGCGCTGACGATCGCGAGTGACGCGGGCCCGCCGGATGCGGTCAGGCCGAGAGTTACCCCGGGCGGCGCATAGATCGCGTCGCCTGGCCCCTCGAAGGGGTCGCGCCGCCCGCCAGCCCGGCCGAGCGGCTTTGATCCCGCCAGCACCTCGACCGCGCCGGCGAGCACCACGACGGCCGTCTCGTCGGTGCTGTCAAGTTCGAGGGTCTCGCCACTCGTCGGATCTGCCACCGACAGTGAGATCAGATCTGTCTGCCTGGCCGGCTCGCCTGGCATCGCCGGCGCGACCAGCTTGCGTGGCTTCGTCAACCGCTCCTCCTCGATCCGTTTCAGACGGCCGGTCCTTGACGGACCGGCATACGGCCTGCGCCTTGGGATGCCGCG
Organism: uncultured Actinomycetota bacterium; assembly: GCA_963851085.1. GTDB lineage: Bacteria > Actinomycetota > Actinomycetes > Streptosporangiales > Streptosporangiaceae > DATFVJ01. The sequence continues at coordinate 356,605 of CAWKNX010000010.1, forward strand.
TGACGGCCATGACAGCCGCCGTCTCCATGATGCCTCTGGCCTGGCCGGGCCGACACGGGTGGCGGGTCGCTCCGCGCACGCTGGGCAGCTGAGCCCTTCTTTCTGGCGGTGCGGGTCCGGGCCGCGATCAGGTCGTGGCAGCGGGCTGCGCGGCCTGGGGGGCGACCCCCCGGAGCCCCGTCGGCCTCCTGTCGGCGCGACGGCGGCGGGGCTGTGCCTGGCCCGGGGGCCCCCGGACCCCCGCCGGCCCCTCCGATCGGCCGGACCGCGGCGCACTGTGCCCGCCTAGCGGCGACCTCCCGGAGCCCCCGCCAGCCCTAACTATCGGCGGACTGCGGCGGGCTGTGCCGGCCTGGGGGCGCCCCCCGCATCCTCCCCGGGCCGGCCTCCGATCGGCGGGATCTGGTCACGCGTCCGTGGTTTATGCGTGTCGCCCAGGCCCAAAAAGGCGAAACGGCAGCATGTCATACTCAGTTCAAACATCGGATCTGGGGATGAGGGATCTGCGGTGGCGGTCACGGACGAGGCCATCGAGAAGATCAAATCGATGATCGTCTCAGGCGCGCTGCGGCCGGGAGACCGGTTGCCGAAGGAAGCCGACCTGGCCGCGGACCTCGGGCTGTCGCGCAGTTCGCTGCGCGAGGCGGTACGGGCGCTGACGCTGGTCAACATCCTCGATGTGCGGCGCGGCGACGGAACGTACGTGACCAGCCTGAAGCCCCCGCTGCTGCTCGAGGCGCTCACGTTCATCGTGGACTTCCACCGTGACGACACAGCGCTTGAATTCCTGCAGGTACGGCGGATCCTCGAACCGGCGGCCGTGGCGATGGCGGCCGAGCGCATCACCGAGGAGCAGGTCGAGGCGGTGCGCAGGCTGCTCGACGGCCTCGGCCCGCATCTGGAGGTTCACGAACTTGTCGCCAAAGACCTGGAGTTCCACCGCCAGATCGCGGCCGCCTCCGGCAACTCCGTGCTCTGCTCGCTGCTCGAAACCCTGTCCGGGCCCACGACCAGGGCCCGGGTGTGGCGCGGGCTCACGCAGGAGGGTGCGGTCGAGCGGACGCTCGCCGAGCACCGCGCCATCCTCGATACGCTTGCCGGCCACGACCCTGAGGCGGCCCGTTCGTGGGCGACCGTGCACATCGCCAGCGTGGAGCAGTGGCTGGCGTCGGTCCTGTGACCGGCCCGGTCAGGACGTCCACGGGCGGGTCAGGATGGCGCGGGGCGCGGATGCCCTGACAACACAGACGGGCCATCGATGCCGCCATGCGGCACCCAACGGCCATCGATCACGATTCAGGCACTGACAGCGACCCGCGCAGCGCCGGGCTTTCATGATCGCGGTAACTATTCGGCGTATGCCTCCCAAAAGTTACCGCGATCATGAAAGCCGCCATGGGGCAGGGCATTGGCACATATTGACGGCTGTGCGATTGCGCGGGTAATGCACCACGATCATGAACCACGCGCGGGAGACAGTGACGGATGGGGCGGGTGATCCAGGCGGGATGAGTGCCTGCCCGCCGGCGGGCGGGCGAGCGGCGGCGGGCGGAATCGGCGATCGCCGCCCGTACCCGGGCGTCGTCGGTCACGTCCGCTTCAACCGCGTGCATGCCCGGCGCGCTGAAGATCGCGTCTGAGATGTCGCGGTCGAGTACCGCGACCCGCGCGCCGCGGGCCGCCAGCAGATGCGCGGTGGCCAGGCCGATCCCCGATGCCCCGCCGGTGACGACGGCGGATCTGTCGCCGAATTCGCTCATTCCGTGGTCTCACTTCCTGCCCGCTCAGGTGGCTAGGTTCGCCGGGCTCCCATCGCATGTTCAGGTTCTGCGCGGCATACTCCAGGCTGGCAGCTTTTGCACCGCCTGGCGGAGATCTCTTCGCCGTCAGGCTGCCGCCTCCGGGCCTCGGCGTGGCCGAACCCGATCCGGCGCGGACGTGCTCGCACCGGGCTGGAACTGGGTGGGACCCGGGGAACCAGGTGCACGGCGCGCCGATCGCGCAGCGGGGGTCACCGGCAGGATCGAGAATAGAGTTATGACGACTGGGCGGGCGATCTGGCGTGAGCAGCTCGCCGCGGGGGAGCGGGCCGCCCTCGGCCGCGGCGCGGGCTTCATTCCCGAGCCGAGACCGGATGTGCTCGTCGTCGGCGGTGGCATCGTCGGTGCTGCCACCGCGGTCGCGTGTTACGAGGCGGGGCTTGGTTCGGTCTTGCTGATCGACGCCGGGCAGCTGGGTTCGGGTGCCACCGGAGGTGCGGCGGGCCTGCTGACACCTGAGATCCGTGAGTGGAGCGATCCGGGGCCGTTCGCGGACCTTGCGCGCGCCAGCCTTGGGTACTGGAAGGATCTCGAACTGAGCCGCCCCGGTGGCGTCGGCCTCATCCACCTCGACTGGATCGGCCTGGTGCCCGATCCCGATAGTTTCGCCCTTCATCAGCGGCCAGCGGTCGAGTGGCTCATGCCCGACCAGGTACACGCGGCCGTTCCCGGTCTCGCTCTCCCGATGGCCGGTGCCATGATCCGTCATCAGGCCCGTGTCAATCCGCTCCGGGCGGTCGCGCGGCTGACAACTTCGCTGCCCGACGTCGCCACGGGCGTCGCCGCAGTTTCCGCAACTGTCCATGGCGGTCGCGTGGTCTCGGTCGGTACGTCGGCCGGTGACATCCAGCCGGGCGTGGTCGTGTTCGCCACCGGCCGGCCGCCCATGCTCGATGGCCTGCCGCTCGATGTCCCTTCTGACTCGGTCAAAGGGCATCTCCTGGTAACAGAACCGGTGTCGGTGCGGCTGCCTGGGACAGTGGCACCGGTCGCGACGCAACTGGAGGACGGGCGGCTGCTCGTCGGCGGCACCTTCGACACGGGCGACGAAAGCCCATCGGTGCGCCCCGAGGTGATCGAGTCCATCCTGGACGGCCTGTACGCCGCCCTGCCCGCGCTGCGCGGCGTCGGCGCCTCGCACCAATGGTGCTGCTTCCGCCCGTGCCATCCAGATGGGCACCCGGTCATCGACAGGGTCCCAGGCGTCGACAACGCCTGGCTCACCTCAGGGCACTACCGGACCGGCATCCTCATGGCGCCGGTGACCGCGCGGGCACTCCTGCGGTGGATTTCCGCCGGCGAGCCGCCGGCCGAGGCCCCGGCCTGGAGCAGCACCAGATTCGCCGACCAGGCACATCGCGGTCGATGACGGCGCAGGCCCGCAGCCGCGCGGCGGCCCGCCCGGCTGGCGGCTACCCGCCGCGGTGCGGCTCCCAGCTGAAGCGGCGCATCGCGAACAGCAGCCCGCCGAGCCCCCAGATGGCGACGACCAGAACGTCGGACCAGTGGAATGGCGTGCCGAGGAAGCCTGCCTGCATGCCGTCCGCGAAGTGCTTGACCGGGAAGATCCGGGCGGTCCAGATGATCCAGTTCGGGGTGTTGGTGCGGAACGGGATGAAGATCCCGGACAGGAACAGCAACGGCAGGATGGTGGCGTTGACGATCGCCGCCGACGCGTCCGCGTTAGGGATGACCGCGGTGATCGCGAGCCCGAGCGCGCAAAAACTGGCCGCCCCGACCACCAGCATGACGAGAAAGCGCAGCAGCGTCAGGCCGGTCGGGACGGCGGCGTGGTAAAACGCCTTACCGAACACGGCCGTGATCGCGACCAGCAGGACCGCGACGAGCAGTGCGTGCAGGATCCGCGCGCCGAGGTAAACGGCGCTCGGCAGCGGCGTGCCGTTGGTCCGCTTCAGGATTCCGGCGTCGCGCTGGAAGGTAACCGCGATCGCGATGTTGTTGAAGCATGCGGTGATCACCGCGAATGACGCCATCGCGGCGACGTAGTAGGTGGATTGCCGCACGAGCTGGCCGTCCACGTCGACCGTGCCGCTGCCGAGCAGCGAGGTGAAGATCACCAGGAACATGAGGGGGAACGCGAACGTGAAGAAGGCCGATGCCGGGTTACGCCAGAAGGCCTTGTTCACGTAGCGGACCTGCGAGACGGTCAGCGCCGAGGCATTCATCGTGGTCTCCGTCCGAGCCCGCGGCGCTTGGCCGGCTTGTCCTGTTCGGCAGCCGGCGGCGGGCCGGTGAGCTCGAGGTAGATGTCCTCGAGGGACGGCCGGATGATTTGCAGCCCATCCAGGACGACGTGCTGCTCGATTGCCCATCCGGTGAGGCGGTGCAGCGCTTGCGTCAGGTCGTCGGGGGCGAACTCGGTGAATCGGCCGTCTGCCGTGTCCCCGAGTTCGCCGGACAGCTTCCCGGTCACGTCGCCGGTCAGATCGCCCGGCGGCGCTGGCCCGTCCGGCAGCCGGTAGCGGATCCGCGCCCTGGTCAGGTTGCGGCCCGCGATGGTGGCCGGCGTACCTGCCGCGACGATCTGGCCCGATGCGATGACCGCGACCCGGTCGGCCAGGTACTGCGCCTCGTCCATGAAATGCGTGGTCAGCAGGACCGTCTTGCCGATCGTCGCCAGATTCTTGACCACTTCCCACGCGTCGCGGCGAGCGGACGGATCGAAACCCGTCGTGGGTTCGTCGAGGAACAGCAGGTCAGGGTCACCAGCGAGGGCGATCGCGACGTCGAGCCTGCGCTGCTGACCGCCTGAAAGTTTCACGACCCGGGCGTTGCGCTTTTCTTCGAGGCCGACCAGTTCGATCACCTCGTCGACCGGCCGCGGGTGCGGGTAGTAGCTCGAGTACATGGCGATCGTCTCGGCGACGGTGAGGTAGAGGTCGACGCCGGTGGACTGGAGCACGATACCGATCCGGCTCTTCAGCGGCTGCCGCTGCTTGCCCGGATCGTAGCCAAGCACCGTGACGTCACCGCCGTCGCGCGCCCGGTAACCTTCCAGGATCTCGACGGTAGTGGTCTTCCCAGCGCCGTTGGGGCCGAGCAGCGCGAAGATCTCGCCGCGCCTGATCTCCAGGTCGATGCCGTCGACGGCGCGCAGGCCGCCGTAAGACTTCCGCAGGCCCCGCACGTGCACCGCCGGCGCCGTTTCGTGGACCGCCCCGATTGCTTCAGGCAACGTCGTCACATCGGCCTCCCCCCTGGCTTGGTGCTGTCTCCTGCACGGGCCATCTCCATTCTCCGCCGCAGGGTCAAGATCTGATAGGGCCCCGCCCGGCGCCTATTGTGGCCCATTACGCCGTGGTTCCGATTGCCCCGTGCCTGTGTGGGCCGTGGTCACGGCCGCGCGGGCGGCGGCGCCCGGGTCTGCCACGGTATCCGGATCCGTGCCGTGACCGGTCGGCTGCGGAGGCGCCGGACGTCCGGCACCGCGAGCACCAGTGCGCACGTCACGATCTGCCACAGCGCTCCGAAGCCAAGCACGGCGGCGATTCCGGTGGCCGAGGCGACCGGGCCGGCCGCGGCGAGGCCGATGGCCCGAGGACAAATGCGCCGACAGTCGTGATGGAAGTGATCCGGGCAAGCGCGGCGGCGGGTACGTGCTGCTGATCCACTGTCGCGGCGATGGTGCCTGAAGCCGCGGAGCCGATCCCCGCGAGCATCGCGCCGGCTGTGATCCACAAAGTCGGCAAGCCTGCGGCGATGGCGGCTGATGGGAGCGCATGGCCAAAGGTCGCCGCGGTCGCGGCGATCATCGGACGGCGCGGCGGCCGTCGGCCCATCATCGCGACCCCGCCCAGCACGGCCCCCGCACCGTATGCGGTCACAATCAGGCCCCAGGCGCTGGCTCCACCGAGGTCCTGGTGCGCGACAACGGGCCCGAGCACGAGGAATGGTGCCCAGACGAGGAAGTTGAACAGCGAGAACTGCACCGTGGTGACCCACATCCAGGTCCGGCTGCGAAACTCCGACCAGCCCGCACGCACGTCGGCGAGCAGACCCCGGCCGCCGGCGGCGGAGGCCGGGCCGGGGCGGAGGCCGGGCCGCCGGCGATCCGCAGCAGGGCGAGAGCGACAAGGCTGACGGCGTAGGTCGCGGCGTCGAATGCCACCGCTACGCCCGGGCCGGCCACCGCTACGACCACACCCGCGAGCGCCGGTCCGCAGACACTGGCGGCTGACCGGGCGAGCCCGGTCAGGGCGTTAGCATCCTGAAGTTTGCCTTCGTACGGCCGGCCTCGTGCCACGACGCGGGGGACGATGGCGCCAAGCGCCGGCATGAAGAAAGCCCTCACCAACGCCCAGGGTCGCGGCCGTCGCGAGGAAAACCCAGATGGACGGATGCCCGGTCAGCAGGGTCGAGCGGATTCTCGCGCTTGACATCGACGACATCGACCAGACGCGGACCCGGCTTTGGGCGGCCCACGCAGACAGCCAGCGGAGCGGACCGCAGGCCCGGCTGGGCCGGGGCTCCGCCCGGCTGCTGCCCCTGCTGCTCGTCGGCCGCACCAGCGGGCCGTGTTCCTCACCGACCGCAAGGCCGGTCCGGCCACCCCGCGCCGCGACAGGTGCCCGCTGACCGGCCGTGGTCGCCTGTCCTACCGGCGCGCCGCGGAACTGTTCGCCGCTGCGACCCGCCCGCTCGACCCGGAAGGGAAAGGCTGGATGCTGCGCCAGCTTCGAGCGGCGGGCCTGGCCCATGCCAGCCCGCGAGACCCTGCCAGCCCACGAGACCGTGCCAGCCCACGAGACCGTGCCAGCCCACGAGACCGTGCCAGCCCACGAGACCGTGCCAGCCCACGAGACCGTGCCAGCCGGCCCGTGAGACCGTGCCAGCCATAGCCTGGCCCTGGCTGCCTTCCGGCCCTACGCGCCGGGTCCGCTCGGGACGAGCGAGGGCTCTCAACAGGCTCTCAAAGACCACTAGGCTGGTGCGATGATCACGGCGCCGCCCCGGGTGCTGAGTGTCGCCGGCTCGGATTCCGGCGGCGGGGCGGGCATACAGGCGGACCTGAAGACCATGCTCGCCCTCGGTGTGCACGGCATGAGCGTCGTCTGCGCGGTGACCGCGCAGAACTCCATCGGCGTTCAGGGCTCGTGGGAGCTACCGCCACCGGCCGTGCGGGCTCAGCTTGATTCGGTCCTGTCCGACATCGGCGTCGATGCGGTCAAGACGGGGATGCTGGGTTCGGCCGGGATCGTCGTCACGGTGGCAGAAGCCCTCGCCAGCGTGCGGGCTCCCATCGTGGTGGATCCGGTGGTGCTGTCCAAACACGGAGACAGGCTGCTCGCGCCCGATGCCATCGCAGACGTTAAGGATCGGCTTCTTCCGCTGGCCACGCTGGTCACGCCGAACCTGCCCGAGGCGGCGCTGCTGACCGGGGTACCGGCTGACGACGAGGCGGGCATGGTGGCTGCCGCGGAGGCGATGCGCGCGCTTGGCCCGCGGTGGGTGCTCGTCAAGGGCGGCCATCTGCCGGGCGAGCCGGTGGACCTGCTCTTCGACGGGGAATCGCGGTGGCATTTCAGTGCGCCACGGGTGGACACGCGGCACACCCACGGAACCGGCTGCACACTGGCCTCGGCGATCGCGTCCTACCTCGCGCGCGGCACCGACATGGTTGAGGCGGTGGGCCGGGCCAAGGAGTACGTGACCGGGGCGATCCGGGCCGGTTTCTCCCTGGGTGACGGCATCGGCCCCGTGGATCACGCCTGGAAGTGGCGCGGGAAGGTCAGCGGCTGACCTTGCCTGCCTTGATACACGAGGTGCAGACGTTCAGGCGTTTCGGCGTGCGGCCGACAACAGCGCGGACGGTCTGGATGTTCGGGTTCCAGCGGCGGCGGGAGCGGCGATGCGAGTGCGAGATCTTGTTGCCGAAGCCCGGACCCTTGCCACAGACGTCGCAGACGGAAGCCACGGGAATCGCTCCAATGGGGTGCATGCACGGAAATGGTCAGTAGACCCTGGCTGGGCCCCAGGCCCGGTGATGTGGTCAGGGCAGTCGTCAGAGGATAACCGAAGCGGCGCCCGCCGCGCGAATCATGCCTATCCTGCGGTCATGACGGCGCTGGAGTTCCTCGACAGCGCGGCGGTGCGGCGCTGGTGCGGCGTCGCCGCTGAGGCGCTCGGCGCCGTGCGCGAGCAACTCAACGCGCTCAACGTCTTCCCGGTCGCCGACGCAGATACCGGCACCAATCTCCATCTGACGATGCTCTCCGCGGTCCGTGCGCTTGCCGAGCTGCCACCGGCCGCGGGCCCGCATGAGGTCTGGCAGACCCTTGCCCACGGCGTTCTGCTCGGTGCGCAGGGGAACTCGGGTGTGATCGTAAGCCAGTTCCTGCGCGGCCTCGCGGACGTCTGCGCGCCAGCCTCGCCCTGCGACGGCACCGCGATACAGCAGGCACTCGTGCACGCCGCTCGCCTGTCGCGTGCGGCTGTCGGCGAACCTGTCGAGGGCACCGTGCTGACAGTGGCCTCGGCGGGCGCCGCCTCCGCCGTGGCGGGCGGCAGCAGTCTCGCCGCCGTGGCCAGGGCGGCCGCGCACGGCGCGCGCTTGGAACTCGCGCGCACCACGGCCAAGCTCGACGTGCTCGCGCGGGCCGGCGTGGTCGACGCGGGCGCGGCTGGTCTTTGTGTCCTCCTTGACGCGCTCGCGGTGGTCGTGACGGGAGCGCACGCAGGCGCGTACCTGATTCCCTCGCCCGTCGCTCCGGCTCCACCCGGTGATCGCGGCTCAGCGGCCGTCGTTTCGGCCGGCTGGCGATCGGGCTCCTCATCCGGCTCGCCGCCGGGCTCGTCAGCAGGCTACGAGGTCATGTACCTGCTTGAAGCGGCGGATGAACCGGTCGCGACGCTGCGGGACAAGCTCGGCATGCTCGGCAACTCCCTGGTCGTGGTGGGCGGGGAGGGTCTCTGGAATGTGCACGTGCATGTCGCAGACGCAGGCGCGGCGATCGAGGCAGGCATGGCCGCTGGGCGGCCCTACCGGATCCGGGTGACCAATCTCGCCGTCTCCGGCCACGTCGGCGACGGCACGGCCCCGGGTCCCTGGGCCGGTGGCCCGGGAGCCGGGTCCCAGGCGGTAGGTGCCTCGTCCACTGCCGCGGGTGGATCGCCGGGCGGTGCCGTGGTCGCGATCGTCGCGGGCGGGGGCGTGGCGGCTTTGTTCGAGGCGGCAGATGCGGTCGTGGTCCGCCGCGACAGCGGGCAGGCTCCAGGAACCGAAGCACTACGTGACGGTGTCCGGACCGCCGGAGCCGCCACGGGTCGGGTGGTCATCCTCCCTGACGATCCGGAGGCCGCCGATGTCGCGGAGTCCGCGGCCGTGCAAGCGCGCCAGGCTGGACTTGCCACCGTGGTGGTGCCCGCGGACGGCGGTGCAGTGCCTGGCCGCGCTCGCGGTCCATGATGGCGCACGCGCATTTGACGATGACGTGGCGGCGATGTCCGACGCGGCGGCAGCCACCCGGTGGGGCCGGCTGACGTGGTCGCCGGCGGGCGACCTGGTCGGCGCGGCACCCGGCTCGCTGGGGCAGGCCGCTGGGTCGCTCGGGGATGACGTCGTGGTACGGGGCGCCGATCCGGCTGCGGTCGCGATCGCTGTGGTCGGCGGCCTGCTCGCCGACGAGGATGAGCTCGTCACTCTCATCACGGGGTCGCCACCCGGCGCGGGTGCGGCCGCGGGAAGCGGGGCCGCGGGAAGCGGGGCGGCGGCCGCCGTTGCCGCCCATATCGAAGCCACCCAGCCCGGGATTGAGGTAGTCACCTACGATGGCGGCGACCCCGGATATCTGCTGCTGATCGGCGTCGAATGATCGCACCGCTGCACGGACGGGATCGACTCGGTGAGCCCGCTGTTCGTCGTCTGCCCCGCGCCATTCTGTCGCTGCGCCGCTGCGTTCCTTCCCGTGGGCCGCGCCATTACACATAAACACGATCTCGCGTGCCGGCCTCGCTTTGGCGGCAGAATCAAATCATCCGGAGTCACGAATATAATCATCCGGAGTCACGAATATAATGTGCCTCTTCCGTGCGAGAAATTGTGTTGTGATCACCGTCTTTCCGGGGCGCCCGGCAGGAGAGTGATGGTGGGGATCTACGCACGACTTCGATGTGAAACTTCACCTGGCGGGAGCGGCCGCTCGAGAACCAGTTGAGGATGCGTCGAGCGCGCGTCGTGCCGCTGGGGGAAAGGGCCATCCCCGCGGGTCAATTGGGACGCTTCCTAGAGGGGCTCTAGCGGGATGCCGATCGCGGCGGCGGGGACATCGAAGGCGCCCAGCGTGCCTGAATACCCCTACCGGGTTCTCGCCTATACCCGGGCCGGGTTTCCTTGATACCCCGGCGGGGTGATGGCAATGCCCTGGGCTCTGGTGGACGGATTCTATGCTGCGCAGGAGAGCCGGGTGAACAGGTCAGCCGTGTTCATGCACGTGCTTGTGCGGGTCGGTCATGCTCGGCTACCCTGCTGTCACCGCCGTATACCTCACCGCCCTTCGGGCCGTTGTTACAACGGCAGTGCCGTTGTAACAACGGCAGTAAAGTAACCGGCTCCGTCGGGGAGGTCCCGGTTAGGAGTCGAGGCCATGAGTGACCCATGAGTGACCCATGAGCGACACTGCGACGGCCGGGAATGTGACGGCCACAGGCAGCAGTCGCGGCGTGGCACTTTCGGCCCAGCGTGATATTCCGGACACGCGGCGGATACTTCAGCTCTGCCTGGCTGGAATCTGGTTGTTTGATGCCGTGCTCCAATATCAGGCGTTCATGTTCACCAAACAGTTCAGCCAGATGCTGGCTGCGACGGCAGGCGGCAATCCAGCGGTGGTCGCGGGGCCGATTACCTGGAACGCCCGCCTTGTCGCGCACCACGCGGTAGCGGTTAACGGGCACCGGGGGAGCCGGGCTGGCTCGCCCGTATCGACCGTGTGGCCGCGACGCCGCTTGCGCACCATGGCCAGCAGGCGTCGATCATCCTCGGGGTCGCGCTGTGCGCGGTCGCGATCGGGGTCTACCTGCCGGCGCCCGCCGCACGGGCCACCCTTGTGCTGGCCGTGGTCGTGACGGCTGTCATCTGGGTGGTCGGGCAGGACTTCGGCGCCATCTTCACCGGCCGGGGTACGGATCCGGGCTCGGCGCCGCTGCTCATGCTGCTCGCTGCCGCCTACTGGCCGGCTGGGGCGGCCGCTCCTGGCCACACGGCAAAGGGGTCACGATGGTAGGCCAGCCGTGGCTGGCGGACACGTTGGCCGTCGCCATGCTCGCGACGGCCGCCTACTGCGCCGTCCGGCTGGCCGTGTCCCATATCTGGCGGCGCGGCACCGAGCGCGACGTCGACCTCATGCACGTCGTCATGGGGGTCGCCATGGCGGGCATGCTTGTGTCACGGCTGAATCCATTCACGAACCAGGTGTGGGAGGGCGCGTTCGGGGTCGCGACGGCATGGTTCGGGTGGCGGATCGCGCACGATTTCCGCGGCGGAAGGATGGACCGGCGGGCAGTCGGCCACCACGTGCCGCACCTGCTCGCGTGTGTTGCGATGCTCTACATGCTGACGGCAGTGTCCGGTGGGCTCGGTGCCACGCTGGGCCCGGCACCGAGGGCCGCGATGGACGCCGCGATGGGCCGCGGCAGCGGCTCACCGGGTGCCCCGGTGGGAATACCCGCGCTCACGGTCGTCCTCGCCGTGGCCCTGCTCGGCTCGGTGGTGTGGACTGCTGACCGCCTCACGCCCGCTCCAGCGGGCACTCCAGGCGGCGCAGCCGCTTCGCCACAGGCAGCCAGCGCAGGCGACCTCGGCGCGAGCCACGCGGCAGCCGTTCGGGATAATGCTCGTCCGCCCGGCGGAAAGGGAGGCCGATGGCCGAAGCAAGCGCCCGCCGTGGGCGTCGCTGCCCACGGCGCGGCCTCGGGCGTCACTGCCCACGGCGCGGCCTCGGGCGTCACTGCCCACGGCGCGGCCTCGGGCGTCACTGCCCACGGCGCGGCCTCGGGCGTCACTGCCCACGGCGCGGCTGCCGGCCATCGCCGCGGTCACACGCCCCTGGCGCCGCGCGTCGCCGCATGCTGCCAGATCGTGATGGGCATCACGATGGGATACATGCTCGTGCTGATGCTGTGAGCGAACTCGGGACCGGTCCCGAGTCAGCCGGAGCCGGCCACGCGCGTGGCCGCCTTCGGCCGCGTGTCCCTGAGCAGCCGCGGGGCAGGTGCGCGGCCCGGTGGCTGCGCAGGAGATGGGTGACTGGTCACCGGCGGGACCGGCCGTACCAGCGGCTGCGCTACGGATACGGTAATCGGCTTGCCGTGGTGGAGGATCTCGAGCGGTTCGCCCTCGGCGAGCACATAGCTCGCGGTGGAGTCGGTTATCGCCACCCGGAGCCGCCTGCCCCGCACGGTGACGGTGAACGCGAGCCTGGAGATGCCCTCAGGCAGGCGCGGCGCGAATCCCATGGTCGAGTTGTGGCGGTGCATCCCGCCGAAACCGGTCACCAGCGCGATCCAGGCACCGGTGAGCGAGGCGATGTGCAGCCCGTCCCTGGTGTTGTGCTCAAGATCCGCCAAGTCCATCATGGCGGCCTCGGCGAGGTAGTCGTAGGCCAGCCGCAGCTGTCCCACCTGCGCCGCGACCGCGGACTGGGTGCATGCGGAAAGTGACGAATCGCGCACGGTCAGCCGTTCGTAGTAAGCGAAGTTCCGCGCCTTCTGCTCCTCGGTGAAGGCGTCCGGGCACACCTGCATGGCCAGCACCAGATCGGCCTGCTTGACTACCTGCTTGCGGTACAGATCGAAATACGGGTAGTTCAGCAGGAGCGGGTACTTGTTGGGTGGCGTGTGGGCGAAATCCCATACCTCGTGGCTGGTGAACAGCTCGCTCTGCGGATGCACGCCGAGTCCCTCGTCGTACGGGATGAACATGGCCTCGGCCGCGTCGCGCCAGGACGCGGCCTCCTCGTCGTCGATGCCGAGCTCGCGCGCGCGGTCGGGATGGCGTTTCGCCGCGTCCGCCGCGGCCCGCAAGTTCCGCTGGGCCATGAGGTTGGTGTACACGTTGTTGTCCGCGATGGCGCTGTACTCGTCCGGGCCGGTGACACCGTCGATGCGGAAGCTGCCGGCGGCGTCGTGATGGCCGAGCGAGCGGAAAAGCCGCGCCGTTCCCGTGAGCAGTTCGAGGCCGATGATGCGCTCGAACTCGTCGTCCCCGGTGGCGTGCACGTACCGGATGACCGCTTCGGCGATGTCGGCGCCGATGTGGAAGGCGGCCGTTCCCGCGGGCCAGTAGCCCGAGCACTCCTCGCCGTTGATCGTGCGCCAGGGAAAGGCCGCTCCCGCCAGGTTGAGCTGCTTCGCCCGTTCGTACGCCTGGTCGAGCGTGCCGTGCCGCCACCGCATCACGGCCGCCGCCGCTTCGGGAACCGTGTAGGTGAGCGCGGGCAGGACGAACATCTCCGTATCCCAGAAGGTGTGCCCGTCATAGCCGGGGCCGGTGAGGCCCTTTGCGGGGATGGCCCGCGCTTCCGCCCGCGCGCCCGCCTGCAGCAGATGGAAGATCCCGAACCGGACAGCCTGCTGGATCTCGGCGTCGCCATCGAGTTCGACGTCGGCGCGGTCCCAGAAATCGTCAAGATACGCCCGCTGCTCGGCGAGCATTCCGTCCCAGCCGGTTCGCCGCGCCGCGCTGAGCGCCGCCTCGACCTGATCGCGTACCGCCGGCAGCGACCGGAACCCCGACCAGCCATATGCCACGAACTTGATGATCCGCAGCCGCTGGCCCGGCTGCAGGAACGCGGTCACCGTCACCCGGCCGATGTCGGGGAAGCTCTCCGCGTCGACCCCGCAGTCCTCCTGGCACTCGATGACGTGGCTCATGGCCGCGCCGACTCGCAGGCCGCTCTTCCTGGTGCAGTGCACAAGCAGCGCCCCGGTGCCGCGCGCGCCATTCTGCTCCGGCCGCAGCGGGGCCCTGAGCGCGGCGGCGACCCGAGGATCACCACCGAAATCGGGAAGCTGCTCGTTAGCCACGAGCTCGGACTGCACGACAAGCCGTGCCGGGCCGTCGACGGGCTCGACCTCGTAACTGATGGCACAGATGGCGCGCTGGGTGAGCGACACGATGCGCTCCGACTTGATCCGTACCAGGCGGCCGGCCGGAGAGACCCACTCCGTGCTGCGGCTCAGCACCCCGCTGCGGAAGTCGAGCAGCCGCTCGTGTGAGCGCAGCTCGCCGTAGCGGATGTCGAACGGCTCGTCGTCGACGAGCAGCCGGATCACCTTGCCGTTGGTCACATTGACGACCGTCTGGCCCGATTCGGGAAAGCTGTAACCTCCCTCCGCGTACGGCAGTGGCCGCAGCTCGTACACGCCGTTGAGGTAGGCGCCGGGCAAACCGTGTGGCTCACCTTCGTCGAGGTTGGCGCGCCAGCCGATGTGGCCGTTCGACAGCGCGAACACCGACTCCGCCTGGGCGAGCAGATCGAGCCTCAGCTCGGTCTCCCGCACGGACCACGGCTCGACCGGGAAGGACGGCTGCCCGATCACGGGGTGTCCAGCAGTTCGGCCAGGTCGCTCACGACGATGTCGGCGCCGTGCGCCCGCAAGGCGTCGGCCTGGCCAAGCCGGTCCACCCCGACCACAAAGCCGAACCCGCCTGCCCGGCCCGCTTCAACCCCGGCGAGCGCGTCTTCGTAGACGACGGCCTCCGCGGGTTTCACGCCGAGCGCACGCGCACCGGCGACGAACGTGTCGGGCGCGGGCTTGCCGCGCAGATGCTCCCGCGCCGCGACCACCCCGTCGATCCGCGCGTCGAACAGGTCGTCGATGCCCGCCGCGACCAGCACGTCGTGGCAGTTGGCGCTGGACGACACGACCGCACGCGGCAGGTCGGCGTCGCGCACCGCCCGCAGATAACGCACCGAGCCCGGGTACGCCTCGACGCCGTCGCGGCGGATCATCGTCAGCAGGATCTCGTTCTTGCGGTTGCCGAGACCATGCACAGTCTCGGCGCCGGGAGGATCGTCCGGGCTCCCCTCGGGAGGCTCGATTCCGCGCGAGGTGAGGAACGAGCGCACCCCATCAGCGCGCGGCTTGCCGTCCACGTACGTCTCGTAGTCGGCGACCGGATCGAAGGCAACGAATGGCTCGCCGGTGCGTTCCGCGCGTTCGCGCAGATAGCTGTCGAACATCTCCTTCCACGCCGCCGCGTGCACCTTCGCCGTCTTGGTGAGCACGCCGTCCAGGTCGAACAGGCAGGCATGGATCTCGTCAGGGATACCGAGCACGATGAAGTTCCAATCGGGAGCTGTCCATGTATGCTGCGCCGGTCAGCCGTGTGCCGGTCCGCCCCGGCCCGCGGTATGTGTCACAGCATTCCACGTGATCGTGGGCGAGGCGTTCCGAGCCGCTCGACCGCCTCACCAGGCCGCGCGAGGCCGGCTGACCGGGCCAGGCTGACCGGGCCGCCCGGCACCGGCTGAGCCGGGCGATACTCGGTGGCCAGCCACGCGCCGGGCACCGCGGGACGCCGCGGGGCGCCGCGCGGCGGGGCGCCGCGCACGGCGGGGCGCCGCGCACGGCGAGGCGCCGCGGGCAGAATGAAAGCGCGATGATCTGCGGAGGGAACGGCAACGGGACCGCGCGATGGAAACTGGCACTGCTAGCACTGGCAGCACCGTGCTCGACGAACCACTGCCCGCGGTGGTCGGCGGCACGGCGGCGAAAAAACTCGCCTCCGGCCTGGACCTGCACACCGTCGGCGATTTGCTCGGTCACTATCCGCGCAGGTACGCCCAGCGCGGTGAATTGACGGACCTGGCCTCGCTGCGCGAGGGCGAGGATGTGACGGTCCTGGCCCGGGTCGCCACGGTTACCAGCCGCAGATTGACGGGCAGGCGGGGTCGTCTGACCGAGGTGACAGTTACGGACGGGCACGGCCGGCTGATTCTGACCTTCTTCAACAAGAACGCGTACTGGGAATCACGGCTGAAGCCAGGGACGTACGGCTTGTTCGCGGGGAAGGTGTCCGCGTTCAAGGGCAGGCGCCAGTTGGCCCATCCCGATTTCGAGCCCGTCGTGGACCCGGACACGGCCGTCGCGGAGCAGTACGCCAGCGAACTGATCCCGGTCTACCCGGCGACGAAAGACCTGGCTTCCTGGAAGATCGCCAATGCCGTGCGGGTCGTGCTAGACACTCTCGGCAGCATCGACGATCCGCTGCCGCCGCAGGTGCGCGACCGCTACGGGCTGTGCGGGCTGCGCGAGGCCTTCATCGCGATCCACCGCCCAGCCACGCAGGCCGAGGCAGCGCGGGCGCGAAAGCGGCTGAAGTGGGACGAGGCCTTCCTGCTTCAGGTGGCGCTCGGGCAGCGCCGGATTGCCGCGGAGGCGGTCCCCGCCGCGCCCCGCCGCGGCCGTGACGGTGGCCTGCTCGCCGAATTCGACCGCGCCCTGCCCTTCACCCTGACAAGTGGCCAGCAAGCTGCGGGGGAGACGATCGCCGCCGATCTGGCCCGCGGCCATCCGATGCACCGGCTGCTGCAAGGTGAGGTCGGCGCGGGCAAGACGGTCATCGCGGTCCGCGCGATGCTTCAGGTGATAGACGCGGGCGGGCAGGCAGCGTTGCTCGCCCCGACGGAGGTGCTCGCGCAGCAGCATTACCGCTCGATCAGCGAACTGCTCGGGCCGCTCGCGAGGGCAGGCCAGCTGGACGGAGCGGAGCGAGCTACCCGCGTGGCGCTGCTCACGGGTTCTCTGGGGGCGGCCGCGCGGCGTGCGGCCCTGCTCGAAGCGGCCTCGGGCGCGGCGGGCATCGTCGTCGGGACCCATGCCCTGCTCCAGGAAAATGTGCAGTTCGCGGATCTCGGGCTTGCCGTGATCGACGAGCAGCACCGGTTCGGCGTCGAACAGCGGGACATGCTGCGTGAGCGAGCGGCTTCGCGTACGCCCGCCCGCCCGCACGTGCTCGTCATGACCGCCACGCCCATCCCGCGCACCGTCGCCATGACCGTATTCGGCGACCTCGATGTATCGACCCTCACCGAACTGCCGAAGGGCCGTTCGCCCATCGCCACGCATGTGGTGCCCGCGGCGGAGAAGCCGCGGTACCTGGAACGCGTATGGCAGCGGCTGCGCGAGGAGGTGGCCAAGGGCCGCCAGGCGTACGTCGTCTGCCCACGTATTGGCGAAGAAGGATCCCTAACGGATGACTCGGATGCGGCAACCACTGGAGCGGGGGGATCCCGGGGGGTCGCCCCCCCGGGGCGGCACGAATCGCCAACGGATGGCTCTGATGCGGATGACCTCTTCGCCGCGGACGGCTACGGGGACGAAGCGGCGTCACGGCCGCCGCTCGCTGTGCTCAACGTCGCGCCCAAGCTCGCGAGCGGTCCGCTGGCTGGGCTGCGCCTCGCCGTGCTGCACGGCGGCCTGCACCCGGACGAGAAGGACCGGGTGATGCGCGCCTTCGCCGGCGGTGACCTTGATGTGCTCGTCGCGACCACCGTGGTCGAGGTTGGGCTGGACGTCCGCAACGCGTCTGTCATGGTGGTCATGGACGCGGACCGGTTCGGCGTGTCCCAGTTGCACCAGTTGCGCGGCCGGGTCGGCCGCGGCAGTGAGCCAGGGTTGTGCCTCCTTGTCACCGAGGCGCCTGCGGAAGGCAAGGCGCGTGCGCGACTGGACGCGGTGGCCGCGACGGTCGATGGATTCGAGCTTTCCCGCCTGGACCTGGAACAGCGCCGTGAGGGCGACGTGCTCGGCGCGGCGCAGTCCGGACGCAGGTCGCACCTCAAGCTGCTGACCCTCCTGCGCGATGAGGATCTGATCGTGCAGGCCCGGGCGGAGGCGACGGCGCTGGTCAGCGCCGATCCTGAGCTTGCCTGCCATCCCGCGCTGGCGGCGGCGCTTGCCGGGCTCGTCGACCCCGAGCGCGCCGGCTACCTGGAGAAGGCATGAGCCGGCACACCGCCGCCCCGCTCTGTGCTGCGCGCTTGCGCGCGATCTGTGTCACGCGGTGTTCCCATAACGCTGCCTCGCGGCGTTTCCCGGCCGCCGTTGCCGCGCCGCTGGCGTCTCCCGATCATGAAATTGGGCCCTGGCCCGTAATTCGTGATGGCCGTGGCCACTGGCCGTGGCCACTGGCCGGGGCCTCTGCCCGG
Source organism: uncultured Actinomycetota bacterium (assembly GCA_963851085.1). Classification (GTDB taxonomy): domain Bacteria; phylum Actinomycetota; class Actinomycetes; order Streptosporangiales; family Streptosporangiaceae; genus DATFVJ01. The sequence goes on from CAWKNX010000010.1 coordinate 374,594, forward strand.
CCGGGCCCTGCCCGCGATGTCCCGTTGGGCGGCCTATCCCACAGCTGTCAATATGTACCATCGCCTTTGACCCACGGCGGCTTTCATGATCGCGGTAACTTTTCCGCACATACCGCCGAAAAGTTACCGCGATCATGAAGCCCGGCGCTGCCCGGGCCGCAGCCATCGCCTGGATCATGATCCAGGGCCCGTTCGGCACCGGATCTGGTGCCCTACGGGCCATCGGGTACTGTGATCGCCCCATCGATGGCCCATCGATGGGGCCCCGACCCCATCGATGGCCCATTGATGGGGTTATCCGTCGGCCTATGAAGCCGAAGCTGATCTTGAAATAGGTAAGATGGTTCATATTGACAGTCGTGCTACAGGCCGCCCAACGGGACATCGATCTTGGGTGGCCGCCGGTCCGTCAGGTGGCTGACCGTGACGGGTGAGGTGGCTGGGGTGGCAGAGCAGCACGTGGCTCGAGGTCGCAGGCCAAGCGTGACCGTTCCCACGACAGGCTCACCGTGGCGCACCGCGAAGCAGGGCCGGCGCCGGATGGGCACGCGGTCAGGCGCCCGCCGCCCTCCGCACACCGTGATCATCGCGAAGTGTGGCGCAGATCATGAAATCACGGCGGCAGCGCTCGCGCCATGACCCGTGTGATCGCGGGAGTCGCGGGCGGCCGGCGGCTTGCCGTGCCGTCAGGCCTGGCGACCAGGCCGACCAGCGACCGCGCGCGCGAGGGCCTGTTCGGGACCGTACGGGCGGTGCTCGGCTCGCTCACCGGCGCCCGCGTGCTCGATCTGTACGCGGGCAGCGGGGCCGTCGGTCTTGAGGCGCTGTCCCGTGGCGCTGCGCACGCGCTGCTCGTGGAGTCGGCGCCCGCCGCGATCCGGGCGATCAGGGCGAACATCGCCGCGCTCGATCTGCCTGGCGCATGCCTTGTCCCTGACCGCGTCGAGCGAGTACTCGCGCGCGGTCCCGCATCCCTGCCATGGTCAGCCGCCCCGCCGGGCGGCCCGCCTGGTTCCGTGCCGGGCGGTCTGCCCGGTTCCGTGCCGGGCGGTCTGCCCGGTTCCGCGCCGGGCGGTCTGCCCGGTTCCGCGCCTGGCGGTCTGCCCGGCCGTGTCCGTGGCGCTGGCGATGGTTACCATTTCGTGTTTGCCGATCCGCCGTACGCGGTCGGCGACGACGAGATCGCCGCGACGCTGCGTGCGCTGCGCACCGGCTGCTGGCTAGCGGATGGCGCGCTCATCGTGGTGGAGCGCAGAACCGCTGGCAGGCCGCTCGCGTGGCCGTCCGGATACGTTGCGGACCGGGCGCGCCGCTACGGTGATGCGACCCTCTGGTACGGTCTCGCCGCAGGCGCTTGAGCAGGACGACTGGAGGGTGGATCGGCGTGCGTCGTATCGTCAGCCCAGGGTCATTCGACCCGGTCACGAACGGGCATCTCGACATCATCGGCCGGGCGGCGCGCATCTACGACGAAGTCGTCGTCGCGGTGCTGATCAATATCTCCAAACGGAGCATGTTCACCGTCGATGAGCGCGTCGACATGCTGACTGAGGCGACGGCAGAGTACTCAAACGTCCGGATAGCGAAGTTTCACGGACTTATTGTCGATTTTTGCCGGGTCAACGAGATCTCGGCAATCATCAAGGGGCTCCGCGCGGTCAGCGACTTCGAGTACGAGATGCAGATGGCGCAGATGAACTACAGCCTCGCAGGGGTCGAGACGTTGTTCATGACGACGAATCCGCTCTACTCCTTCCTCAGGTCGAGCCTGGTCAAGGAGATCGCGCAGTACGGCGGGGACGTGAGCAGCCTGGTTCCCGCGAACGTCGTGCAGCGGCTACGTGACCGCCTCGGCGAGTCGTGAGCGTCGCGGGCCTGGTCTGCACGCCTGCGGCAAATTCCTGTTCTGTGCGGTTTTTGCGGCGGCCCGTAGCGGCCCGAGTTGGTTACATGATGGTCGTCGGGTAGGCTGCCTGCGTCGTGCCCGACACCGTTATCAGCTATGTCTCACGGAAGCAGTAATCACACGGCACCTCGCGATGCTCACGGTCCGTTCGTGTTTAACACACGCTTGCTCGGACGCCAGGCGGGTTCTTCGCGTGCCGAGCACCGCACCGTGGTGGCGCCCGCTGGGTTCGGTGTTGAGCTGGTCGGCGTCCCCGCGGGCGCCGATGTCGAGCTGGACATCCGGCTCGAGGCGGTGATGGAAGGCGTGCTGGTTTCCGGCACGGCACGGGCGCCGCTCACCGGTGAGTGCGCCCGCTGTCTGGATCCTGTGACCTCATCGATCGAGGTCGAGTTCCAGGAACTCTTCTGTTACCCGGCTGTCCGTTTCCCTTTGGACAGCGAGGCAACAGAAGAGGATCACTACCTCGACGGTGACCTGCTTGACCTTGAACCGGTTTGCCGCGACGCGGTGTTGCTTGCGCTGCCGCTCTCGCCGCTCTGTTCGGGTGATTGCCCCGGCCTTTGCGCCGAGTGTGGTGCGCGGCTCGCCGACCTCGGCTCGGAGCACGGCCATGACGACGGCGTCGACCCACGGTGGGCGGCGCTGCGGCTGCTGGACACAGCCGACACTGCGGCCCGGATCGGCCGGGATCACGCAGACGATCGACAGGAGGGCTGACGTGGCCGTCCCCAAGCGGAAGATGTCGCGGAGCAACACCCGGGCGCGCCGGGCGCGGTGGAAGAGCGCCGCGCCTGCGCTCATGGAGTGCCCGCAGTGCCACGAGCAAAAGCTTCAGCACACTGCGTGCCCGACATGCGGCACATATAACCGCCGTCAGGTCATCACGCCCGCATAACGGCTTCGCACACTCTGTATCCCACGAGGCCCCTATCCGTGCGGCGCAGGCCACTGGCTGGCGGAAACGGCATGCGGAAAAATCCCGTTATGCCCGGATCGGCATGCTTATCTTCAGCCGGAAGCAGTGCCGCGGTTCGCGTGTTCTGCCACCACAATGCGCTATCAGGCGGGCACGATGAGCCATATACGCAGGCGAGCTCGGGGACTGGAGAGGAACACGGTGAGCGTGATGAACGGTGAGCCACCGGCCAACGGTGGTCCAACCGAGCCTGACGCCTCCGAATTGCTGGCCGCCCTGGGCGTCCCGCTCGGTCCCGAACTGCTCGACCGGGCGCTGACCCACCGGTCGTACGCGTACGAGAACGGGGGCTTGCCCACCAACGAGCGCCTGGAATTCCTCGGCGACTCGGTGCTCGGCCTGGTGGTCACGGACACCTTGTTCCGTGAGCACCCGGACCTGCCTGAGGGACAGCTTGCCAAGCTGCGGGCGGCCGTGGTCAACATGCGGGCGCTCGCGGGTGTTGCGCGCGGTCTCGACCTCGGCCGCCACATCATGCTTGGCCGCGGCGAAGAGGGCACAGGCGGACGTGACAAGTCCTCGATACTCGCGGACACCCTTGAGGCGATCATCGGTGCGGTCTACCTGGATCGCGGGCTCGGCGAGGCGTCCACGCTCGTGCACTGCCTGTTCGATCCGGTGATCGCCCGCTCGGCGCGCCTCGGCGCGGGCCTTGACTGGAAGACCTCCTTGCAGGAGCTGACCGCCGCGGAAATGCTTGGCGTGCCCGAGTATCAGGTGGCGGAGAGCGGGCCCGACCACCAGAAGTCGTTCCGCGCGGTCGTCCGTGTCGGCGGCAGGATCTACGGTTCGGGCGAGGGCCGGTCGAAGAAGGAGGCCGAGCAGCAGGCCGCCGAGGTCGCATGGAGAGCGATCCGCGCAGAGTCGACGCGCACCACCGGGCGCTCGACGGGCGCGGGCAACTCGCTGCGAGAGACCGGCGTACCCGGTGAGACAGAAGCCCCGGATCCTCCTCACGACACCGGGCCAGGCGGCTCCAATGGCTCACCCGGCGCGGCGGGCAGCCAGGAAGACTGACCCCGTGCCTGAACTGCCTGAGGTGGAGGTTGTGCGTGCCGGGCTGGAGCGGCACGCGGTCGGCCGCACGATCGAGACGGCCGAGGTGCTGCACCCGCGGGCCGTGCGAAAGCATGCGGCCGGCCCCGATGACTTCGCCAACCGGATGTCGGGTCGGCTCATAACAGGCGCCCGCCGCCGCGGCAAGTACCTGTGGCTGCCCGTGACCGACGCTGACGGTGCCAGTGCCGCTGGCAGCGCCAGCGGCGACGGCGGCAGCGGCGACGCGGCCGCCCCGGGTGGCGACGCGGCCGCCCCGGGTGGCGACGCCGCCGCCCCGGGTGGCGACGCCGCCGCGCCGGGTACTCCCCATGCCCCAGGCTTCACGGGTGACGCGCTGCTCGCCCATCTCGGCATGAGCGGGCAACTGCTGATCGGCGAACCGGGCCGCCCGCTCTCCAGCCACGTTCGCGCCCGGTTCACCTTTACTGACGCCGGGCCCGACCTGCGGTTCGTGGATCAGCGCACGTTCGGCCACCTGTGCCTGGTGCCGGGCGGAGCCGACCTGCCCGCACCCATCGCGCATATCGCGCCCGATCCGCTCGAGACCACATTCGATCCCGCGGTTTTCGCCGCGGCGCTTCGCCGCAGGCGCACCGGTGTCAAGCGGGCGTTGCTCGACCAGTCGCTGGTCAGTGGCGTCGGCAACATCTACGCGGACGAGGCGCTCTGGCGGGCGCGCCTGCACTGGGCGCGCCCGACCGAGACCCTGCGCGGGGCTGAGGTGCGGCGCCTGCTCGCGGCCATCCATGAGGTGCTCTCCGAGGCACTGGTGGCGGGCGGGACCTCGTTCGACGCGCTGTACGTCAACGTGAACGGGGAAAGCGGCTACTTCGGGCGGTCGCTCGCGGTGTACGGACGCGCCGGGCACCCCTGCCCGCGCTGCGGCGAACCCGTCCGCCGCGACTCGTTCATGAACAGGTCGGCCTACAGTTGCCCGCGATGCCAGCCCCGGCCACGCCGCGCCAGGTGGTGACCGCGATGCCGGGCACATCTGATGCGGGCCCAGCAGGCTCGGCTGACTCAGGCCGGGTGGCGGGTGGCGGGTCAGGCGCGGCGGCGGGTGGCGGGTCAGACCCGACGGGTGACGCGTCCGACCGGGCGGCGGGTGGCGGGCAGTCCCAGGTGCGGCTGACGGCATGGGTGGACGGCTGGGTGCAGGGCGTCGGGTTCCGCTGGTGGGTCCGGGCGCGCGCGCTTGAACTCGGTCTCGGGGGGTCGGCGACGAACCTTCCCGATGGCCGGGTCGAGGTTGTCGCAGAAGGCCCGCGGCCCGCGTGCGCCAGTCTGCTCACCCTGCTGCACGGGCCCGGTGCGCCCGGCCGGGTCACTGATATCGCTGTACGCTGGAGCGAACCGGGCGAACGCCGGGCCTCCAGCTTCGTGGCAAGATGACCGCTTGCCAAGCGCAACCCCCGGCTCAACTTGACTGCTAAACGGCTCGGTGGGACCCTAGTACTACCACCCGCCGCGCACCCTTCCGCGTGTATTTGGCGTGTTTTGTGCGTGTGCCCACTCTGGTCACTCAGTGTGGAGGACCTTTTACCATGGCGAAGGCTATACTCGGCCACGTCGGCGGTCCGGATCCGCGCATGGTCGCCGAGATGCGCCGTCTCCAGCAGCGCGTTCGTGATCTGGAAGCCGAACTAGTTCGGCTCCAGCAGGAGAACGACGCGCTTGCCTCGGAGGCGGGCAACGACCTGCTGGCTCCTGCTCGCGACTCGATGCTCGTCAGGGAGCCTGCGCTCACCTGACGGGGGCCACCCGACGACGACATAGGGGCGCCGACGCGGCGCCCCTATTCGTTTGGGTCGCACACCAAGCCGGGATTTAGCCGCATGCAAGCCCTTTGCGTCGCGCCGCATGCCACCCTTGGGTTCAGGCTGCCCGCGGGCCTGGACAAAGGCGGAATCGGGGGCGCGGCGACGTAAGTCGGCCTGCGGCTCGCCGCCGACATGCCCGAACTGGCCAGACCGTCGCGGTAGGGTGCGGAATTGCAGCGACCCGGCAGCAACCGAATGAGGAGGAGTGCTCGCGGGTGTACCTCAAGAGCCTCACGTTGCGCGGGTTCAAGTCCTTCGCCTCGGCGACGACGCTGCGCTTCGAGCCCGGGATCACTTGCGCCGTCGGCCCGAACGGGTCGGGTAAGTCCAACATCGTGGACGCCCTCTGCTGGGTCATGGGCGAGCAGGGCGCCAAGTCACTGCGCGGCGGCAAGATGGAGGACGTTGTCTTCGCCGGGACGTCCTCACGCCCGCCGCTCGGCCGCGCAGAGGTGACGCTCACCATCGACAACAGCGACGGCGCCCTGCCGATCGACTACGCCGAGGTGACCCTCAGCAGGCTGCTCTTCCGCTCCGGGCAGAGTGAGTACGCGATCAACGGCGATCACTGCCGTCTCCTCGACGTACAGGAACTGCTTTCCGACTCTGGCATGGGCCGCGAGATGCACGTGGTCGTCGGCCAGGGCCAGCTCGACGACGTCCTGCACGCCGGGCCGGAGGCGCGGCGTGCGCTGATCGAGGAGGCGGCTGGCGTTCTCAAGCACCGCAAGCGCAAGGAGAAGGCGCTGCGAAAGCTTGAGGCGATGCAGGCCAACCTCACGCGGCTGGTGGATCTGACCGCCGAACTTGGGCGCAGGCTCAAGCCACTCGGCCGGCAGGCGGAGATCGCCCGCAGGGCCGCCATCATCCAGGCCGAACTGCGCGACGCGAGGCTGCGGCTGCTCGCGGACGACTACGTGACGCTGCTCGCGGCGCTCGGCCGTGAGGAAGCCGGTGAGGCACTCGTCGCGGAGCGCCGCGCCGCCGCCGCCGCCGCGCTGGAGCAGGCCAGACAGCACGAAGCGGCCCTCGAAGCCGCCGCAGCGCAGGACGCGCCCAGGCTCACGCGTGCGCGGGACACGTGGTTCGCTCTATCAGCCCTAGCCGAACGACTCCGCGGGGTCGCTGCGCTCGCGGCAGAGCGGCACCGCAATCTGAGTTCTGGCGAAGAACCGGCCAGGCCTGGCCGGGACCCGGCCGAGCTTACGGCCGAGGCCGAGCAGACTCGTGAGCAGGAGACACAGCTCGCGGAGCGGCTCGCTGCCGACCGTGCTTTCCTCGACGCGTCGGTGCGTGAACGCACCACTGCGGAGTCGGCGCTCGCCGAGGCCGAGCGGCGGGTGTCCGCCGCTGCCAAGGAGGCGGCGCACCGGGCCGAGCGGGCCGCGAAGCTCCGCGAGCAGGCCGAGGCTCTGCGCAGCCACGCCGACGCGGCCACCGAGGAGGTCGGACGGCTTTCCGTGGCCGCCGCGCAGGCGCAGGCGAGAGCGGCACGTGCACGCGCCGAGCACACGGAGCTTGAGGAACGCGTGACCGGCCGGACGGGCGACCAGGCCGACCTCGAGACGGCGCACGAGGACGCGAAGACCGTCGCCGCCGAGGCCGCGCAGCGAGTGAAGGAACTGCGCGCCGACGAACATCAGGCCAGCAGGGAGCGAGCCGCGCTGCACGCACGCGCGGAGGCCCTCCAGTTGAGCCTGCGCGCGGGCACCGACGCCGCGGGGACTGTGCTCGCGGATCCGGAGCGGTTCCGCGGCGTGCTCGGGCCGGTTGCCGCGCTGCTCAGCGTCGATGACGGCGCGCAGGCCGCATTGGCGGCGGCGCTCGGTGTGGCCGCCGACGCCATCGCGGTGGCGGACGTCGACGCGGCTGCGGCGGTGATCGCGGAACTCAAGAGCCGTGACGCCGGCAAGGTCGGCGCGATCATCGGCTCCAGGGTCATCGGTTCCACGGACGCCGGGTCAGGGACCGGCGACTCTGGGGCGACCGGGCCAGAAACTGCCGGACCGGACGAGACCGGATCCGGGATCACCGGTTCGGGGCTCGGTGCATCCGGGGTCACCGCATCCGAGGTCGCGCGGTCCGGAGTGCGCGTCGGGCCCGGGGTCAGCGCGCCCGGGGTCAGCGCGCCCGGGGTCAGCGCGCCCGGGGTCAGCGCGCCCGGGGTCAGCGCGCCCGAGGTCAGCGCGCCCGGGGTCACGGGGCCGGGGGGCACCGAGGCGCTGTATGACGAGGCCCGGAGGGCATCCACGGACCCTGCTGTGCGCCGCGGGTCGGGGGTCAGCGCATCCGAGGTCGCGCGGTCCGGGGTCACCGCGTCCGGTGCCGCGGTGACCGCGGATTCCACCGCAGGCGAGGACGTGCGGGACAGCCGTGTCGCGCCGGGCTCGCGTATCCCGCTCACGCACGCCGCAGGTGCGGCTCGCGTCGCCCTGCCCCCGGCCGTTAAGTATGCGGTTGATCTTGTCCGTGCGCCGGCCGAGTTTGCCGGAGCAGTCGCCGAAATGCTCGCCGGGGTCGTCGTGGCCGCCGACCTGATGACCGCGCGTGGGCTCGTGCGTGACCACCCGGGGCTGCGGGTCGTCACGAGGGACGGCGACGTGCTTGGCACGCACTGGGCGCATGGCGGATCGGCGCACGGGCCGAGCCAGATCGAGGTGCGCGCGGCCGCCGACGAGACGGTGGCCAGGCTCGCCGAGGCGGACGAGTGGTGCGCAGAGACCGCACGGCGGCTCGCGACCGCTGTCGAGGAGGAAGAGCGCGCACAGCGCGCGGTCGCCGAGGCAGCGGGTGTCTTGCGCGAGGCCGACGCCGCGGCGGCAGAGGTCTCCGGCCGGCTCGGCGGGCTCGGCGGCGCCGCGCGCGCCGCGACCGACGAGGCCGAGCGGCTGGCCAGCGCGATCGAGGCCGCGCAGCGTTCCCGTGAGGCGGATCTTGCCAAGCTCGGCGAGCTTGAGCGGCGGCTTGACGAGGTCGAGGCCGAGACGCAGATCGCCGAGTCGGGCGACGACGCCGAGGGTGGCCCGGGCAGTTCCGCTCGCGATCAGCGCGAGATCCTCGCGCAGCGGCGTGAGGCCGCGCGTAACGCCGAGATGGAGGCGCGGCTAGCCGTCCGCACCGTCGAGGAGCGGGTACGGGCGATCGCGGGCCGCGCGGACGCGCTCGCGGCCGCGGCGGCGAAAGAACGCGCGGCCATCGAACGGGCCAAGCGGCGTCGCGAGATCCGGGCCAAGCAGGCCGTGATCGCGGGAGCCGTGGCCAAGGGTGCAGTCCATGCCACGTCGTGCATCGAGGGGCATGTCGCCGCCGCACGTGCCGAACGTGCGGCCGCGGAGGCTGCGGGCAGCGCACGTGCCGCGGATCTGAAGGCCGTCCGCGAACGGCTTCGTGAGCTGGGCGCCGAGCACGACCTGCTGGTCGACGCGGCCCACACGGCGGAGATCGCCCGGGCCGAGCAGCGACTGCGGCTCGAGCAGATCGAAGGCCGCGCCGTGGAGGAGTTCGGGGTGCACGCGCAAGCGCTCGCGGCCGAATACGGGCCTGACGTGCCCGTCCCGCCGCCGCCGGACGCACTGGAAGGTGTCGTGCCCAGTGCCTACGACCGGGACGCGCAGGAGCGCAGGGCCGGCGTGGCCGAGCGTCAGCTTGCCAGGCTCGGCAAGGTCAACCCGCTCGCGCTCGAGGAGTTCGCCGCTCTGGAGGAGCGGCACGCGTTCTTGTCATCGCAGGTGGAGGACCTCAAGAAGACGCGGCGTGACTTGCTGACAGTGATCAGGGAAGTGGACGAGCGGGTCCAGCAGGTGTTCGCAGCCGCCTACGAGGACACCGCGCGGGAGTTCGAGGGGATCTTCGCACGGCTGTTCCCCGGCGGCGAGGGCAGGCTGCTCCTCACCACGCCCGACGACATGCTGACGAGCGGGGTGGAGGTCGAGGCCCGCCCGCCGGGCAAGAAGGTGAAGCGGCTGTCGCTGTTGTCCGGTGGAGAGCGCTCGCTGACCGCCATCGCCTACCTGGTGGCGATCTTCAAGGCCCGCCCCTCGCCGTTCTACGTGCTCGACGAGGTCGAGGCCGCGCTGGACGACGTGAACCTCCAGCGCCTGCTCGGCATCTTCGAAGAACTGCGGGAGAGCTCGCAGCTGATCATCATCACCCATCAGAAGCGCACGATGGAGATCGCCGACGCCCTGTACGGCATCACCATGCGCGGCGATGGCGTGTCCGCGGTGGTGAGCCAGCGCCTGCGCGAGCCCGCCTCCGCCTGACATCGCCCATCAACCCGGTCCGATCAACCCGGCCCCATTAGCCCCACATCAACCGGCCCCTCGGCCCGGCCCCTCGGCCCGGCCCCCTCGGCCCGGCCCCCCCGGCCCGGCCCGGCCCCCTCGGCCCGGCCCGGCCCCCTCGGTCTGGCTTGCTTCATGATCGCGGTAACTTTTCCGCGCATACGGCCGAAAACTTACCGCGGTCACGAGGGTGCGGGCCGCCGCCGCGTGGCGGGATGGGCGCGCCTGCGGGAGCGTGCGAGTAGGTGGCACGGTGCGCGGTCTTGCGGTTACTCTGGCATGGTTTCAGCGCCTGAGCGCCAACGGGAGGCGGCCATGAGTGGCTTGACGGCCGATTTCGACGGGCTCGACAGTTGCCGGCGGGCGATGCTCGCCCAGGCGGGGCAGTTCGGCGGCATCGCTGACGGTTTCTCCGGCCACGAGATCGACGCGGGCATGTTCGGCACCCTTCCCGCTGCCCCCATGCTCGCCAGCCTGTCCGGCCAGGTGGACAGCGCGGCGGGCGGCCAGTTCTCCGCTGCGGAGAAGTTCCTGCGCGGCGTCGAGCGGGGACTCGACGCCGTGCGGCAAGGCGTTGCCGAGGCCGAACAGGCCAATATCAACGCGATTCAGACCATTAGCTGAGGTCCCATGAGCGCTTCAGACGAGGTCGCCAGCCTGCCAGGCGGCGGCGCCGTGGCGGCTTTTGCCGCGCAGGTCCGTGGGAATCCGGGCGCTATCCGCGCCATCGCGAACCGCTGGTCGGAGGCGGCCGCTGACTGCGCGGCGCACACCGGGTCCGTCCGGGCGGGTGCCGCGGATGTCACCCAGGTCTGGAAGGGCACCTCGGCCACGGCGTTCGCCGCCTTCATGGGCCGGTTCGGCGCGGCGGGCATGGCGGCGGAAGACGCCCTCAGGGCGGCCGCACGGACCTTACGCGGGGCCGCCGGGACGCTCGAAGAGGCGCAGATCTCCATCGAGAGCATCTGCGAGAACCTGCTCGGTGAGGTGTCACGGCTGCGTGCGGCGCATCCTGACGCGACCCCCTCGCAGCTGAGCGGCCAGATCAGCGGCCTTACCAGCGAGGCGGCGGATGCCGCACGCGTCAAGGCCGCGGAGGCGCAGCAGGCGCTCGGCATCGCGCAGCAGGCGCTGAGCGGGGATCTGAGCAGGCTGAACCGGACGTTCTCCGCCCTGCCCGAGGCGGGCACCGCGAACTTCATGCGCGGCTGGGGACAGCCGAATGGCTGGCTGCTCGCCCCGAAGGGGACCCTGTCTGGCGGGGGAAGCGGCGCGACGCGCGGTGGCACAGGCAGCACGGGCAGCGGCGCGCCAGGCCCATCGGGTTCTGCGGGCACGCCCGCGCCATCGGGTTCTGGCGGGACGACCGGCTCCGGTTCCCTCGACGGCCTGCCCGTCGCCGCTGGCGGCGCCGCGCAGACGGTCGGCAGCGTCCACCTGAGCGGACCGCCCCCGTCTGGCGGCCCCGCGGCACCGCAGCAGGTCAATGGCTGGATCAACCAGGCGACGAAGGTCCTTGAGGCGCAGGGGATCCCCGCGTCCAAGCTCAGCCCGTCCGACATCTGGCTCATCATCCAGCACGAATCAGGCGGAAACCCCTCGGCTGTCAACGGCTGGGACTGTGTCACGCTGGACACTCTTATCCTCACCCGTCGTGGCTGGCTGAAGCATGACGAGGTGCGCCAGGGAGACCAGACGATTGGCTACAACCCGCGGACAGGTCGAAGCGAGTGGACGCCTGTCCGCCACGTTGTTCACTATAAGGATGCGCCGCTGATCCGGATCGGCCACTCTGGCTGGCAAGCGACCGTCACACCGAACCATCGCTGGCTGAATCTGCCCCGGGTCACCGAGTCGAAGCCCGAGATGCCGGACGCCTGCCCGCTGTGTGACTGGCCTGCGCCGCCGCCACTGCCTGCACCGCTGCCGTCTTGTCCTGAGTGTGGCTGGGTTCCGGAGCGGCCCAGTGGCGTTGCGATTCACCGAGCACGTGCCCACGGCGTCGCGGGGAAGCCGCGTAGCGAGCGACCGCAGACCTTCCGCCGTCGCGGGAAGACGACCAGGGGCGGCGTGCGTATCCACCTCGCCAAGGTGCACGGCGTAGCCGGTGAGGGGTGTCAGACCCGATTCGAGACGAACCCGCGATGGGTCGCCACGGCGGCTATCCGGAGCAATGACCGTATCCTTCTTGCGGCTCCAGCAGATACGGTGTCCGGCCTGGAGATCACGGTCAACGAAGCGGCGATCCTTGGCTGGATAGCCGGGGATGGTCACGTGGAAACCCGCAAACACCGCCCCGCCATCTCCATCGCACAGTCCAAGCCCGAGATGGTTGAACGGTTGCATGTGCTCCTCAAGGATGTGCCACACGCTGTCTATGCTGATGACCGCGGTGGCTGCGGCCCTCACCACCAGTTCCGGCTCCAGCACGAATACGCACAGGACCTGCTCCGTCGCAGCGGTCATCCAAAGAACGACGGAGTTTCGATCGTGCTTGCCATGTCGGCCGAACAGCGCACGGCATGGCTGAGCGCCGTCATCGACGCAGCAGGGTCACGGACCATGCAGCCGGGCTACACGCGGCCGCGAACCGTGGTCTACCAATGCCAGGGGCCACTTCTCAATGCGATTAAACTCGCGGTCTACCTGTCGGGCGCCCGGCCATCAACTGGTATGCTTTCAGGAAAAGAACAGTGGGCACCCTGCTTCGCGGTCGGCATCAACAGGCCAGTTGTTGCGGGTGCACTCCTTCGCCGCGAAGGTGCTGGTCGCGGGCCAGCTTGGTGCGTAAAAACCGAGCTGGGGTCGTGGACAGCCGAACAGGATGGGCACATTTTCCTGACCGGAAACTCAAATGCCGCCGCGGGAACTCCGTCCATTGGAATTATGCAAACAATCCAGCCCACGTTCAATGCCTATGCGCTGCCAGGGCACGGGAACATCTACAACCCGGTGGACAACATCATCGCGGGCGTGCGTTACGCCCTGGCGCGTTACGGCTCACTGGACAACGTGCCCGGCGTCGTCGCCGTCCACAACGGGCAGCAGTACGTCGGCTACTGACCGATCCGGCAGGCGGTCCGCGCCATGGTTGGCCCGTTGGGGCGCTATGGCGCCCTCCAGGGGCCAACGATCAAGCTCTCCACCATTGGCTCGGCCGAGCCGGTCAGGCGGCATCCCAGTCGAGGCGGAACCACACGAGACGGCGGACCGCCTTGCTCCCGGCGCCATTGGGGCCGGGCTCGCCGGGCTGCGCGCACTCCCAATGGCCCCAATGGCCCCACTGGGTTGCGAGCATGTCGACTAGTTCGAGGCCGTGGCCACGCTCGTTCAGGTCCCCTGGACGGGCCTCGCGTGGCGCCGGCGTCGTGGCAGCGCCGTCGTCGATGACCGCGACGGCCGCGGCCGCGAGGGCGCGGCAGGCGATGACCTCGAAGCTGCCGCCATCGCGGGTCGCGGTGTGCTGCACGGCGTTGCTCGCGAGTTCGCTGGTGAGCAGCACCGCGGTGTCGGTGACGGGGCAGCCGTCCAGGGCGCGCTCCACGAAGCGGCGGGCGTGTCGCACCTGATCGGGCCGGCCAGGAAAGACGCGGCGGCGTGGCCGCACGGTGTAGGCCGCATTCAGCACGGGCAATCCCGGCGCGGGAGCAAGCAGATCATCAGCAGCAGGGCCGGCCGGGCCGGGCCCATCGCCATTGCCGGGAGTCGTCATTGCCCGCTTACTCCTTAACTTGAGCGCGCCGTGCGGACCTGCATGGCCCGCGCAAGCCGGGGTGCCTGTCCGGTACGCGGGCGCTGGGTCGGCCGGCCGCCGTGCGGCTTGCGCCACACAGCCTGTCGTCACAGGAATACGCTGGGCAAGAGGATGTGGCCTGACACGATCTTTGTGGCGAACCGCCGGCCACCTGTTGGATGTGTTGGAGGCGCAGATGCCACCGTCGCGGGAGCTTGATCCACATGAGGGCGCACTGGCGTTCTTCGGCGCTGAGCTTCGCCGGAGCCGGCTGGCGGCCGGACTGTCACAAGATCAGCTAGGCCAGATGATCAGGTACTCCGGCGCGCTGGTCGGAATGATCGAAACCGCGAAACGCACACCCTCGCGCGACCTCGCGGAACGCTGCGACGAGGCGCTCGGCGCTGACGGCATCTTCGGGCGGCTGTGGCCGCTCGTGTCGCGTGAGGCGGCGCCGTCGTGGTTCCGGCCGTGGATCGAGATCGAGCGCGAGGCCGCGGCGCTGCGCTCATTCGAGCCGCTGATCATCCCGGGTCTGTTACAGACGCCCGGATATGCGCGCGCGGTCCTCGGCGCCCGGCCGGGCGGCACAGAGGACGAACTCGAGCAGCAGGTCGCGACGCGCCTTAGCCGGCAGGCAGTCCTGTCCGGCAACCAGCGCCTGCACCTGTGGTGCCTGATCGACGAGGGCGCGCTGCATCGCTGCGTGGGCGGCGCCAAGGTCATGCATGATCAGTTGCTGCACTTGGCGGAGATGTCGCACCACCAGAAGGTCAGCGTGCAGGTGGTGCCCTTCGACGTCGGCGCGCACGCCGGGCTGCTCGGCGCGTTCGTCATCGCGAGCTTCGACGGCGCGGCCGATATCGTGTACCTGGAGACCGCGGGGTCGGGCCAGGTGGTCGAGCTACCGTCGGCCGTCGCCGAGATCGCGCTGACGTACGACACGCTCCGGTCGGAGGCGCTGCCCCGCGCGGCCTCGCGAGAGCTGATCGGGAAGGTGGCGGAAAGAAAATGGACCTGACCGACGCGCGGTGGCGCAAGAGCCGCCGCAGCGGCAGCAACGGCGGGAACTGCGTCGAGGTGGCGCGGAACCTGCCGTCCGTAGTCGCCGTCCGCGATTCCAAGGACCCGGACGGCCCGAAGCTTGTCTTCACCCGGGCCGCCTGGCGGGCCTTCACCAGCCAGGTCAAGGAAGGCCGGTTCGACCACGCCTGAGCCAGGCTGGAGCCCGAGCCGGCCGCGCAGTCGGCTCGGTACGCTGCCCGTGATCGTGGTGGATTTCAAGCCACATGCGACATCGAATCCACCACGATCATGGCCGGCTGGTGTGTCGCTTCATCGCCGTTAGCCGGCCCACGTGCCATGAGCCTGCACGCGCCCATGCCGGCCACGCGCCCATGAGCCGGCCAAGGGCGGCGTTAGCCAGCCAAGGTGGAGTTCCCGCCTGGGGTGGGTGCCCGCGGGATGGGGCGCTCATCGCGGTCGGTGCCTGTGGTCTGCGAGACTGGGACCGTCATGGCTTATCTGATCCTGGTTATCGCTATCTTTGTCGTGCTCGTCGTCGCCGGCGGGCTGTTCTTCCTGCGTCCGCGCAGAAGGCGCGGCGCCCCACCGGAGGCACCACCCGCGCCGCCCGCCGAGGGGCAGCGGGCCGGCCCAGGAGTGACAGGCGAAGCCGGCGTCACCGGCACGATCGCCCCGCCGCCGCTCGTAGCTGAAGCTCCGCGCGCACCTGAGGTCGAGCGGCCGCCGCCGTCCGCCGGGCGGATGGTCCGGCTGCGCGCAAGGCTCGCAAGGTCGCAGGGAGCGTTCGGGTCGGTGCTGCTCGGCCTGCTGTCCAGGGACGCGCTTGACGAGGATGCGTGGGAGCAGATCGAGGACACCCTCATCACAGCCGACGTGGGCGTAACGCCGAGCCGCCAGATCGTGGAAGAGCTGCGGACCAACGTGAAGGTGCTCGGTGCCCGCGGCCCGGACGACGTGCGGGCGATGCTGAAGGCCGAGCTGGTCGCACAGATCGGCACCGGCAGCGAGCGCGCCCTGAGGCTGAACCCGGGCGGCAGCCGGCCCGCCGTGGTCCTCATGGTCGGGGTGAACGGCACCGGCAAGACCACGACCTGCGGGAAGCTGGCGCGGGTACTTGTCGGGGACGGGCGCACCGTGCTGCTCGGCGCGGCGGACACGTTCCGCGCGGCGGCGGCGGATCAGCTGCAGACCTGGGGGCAGCGGGTCGGCGCCCGTACTGTCAGGTCCGACCGGGAGGGTGCCGACCCCGCGAGCGTGGCGTACGAGGCGGTGCGCGAGGGCATCACCGCGGGCGTCGACGCGGTCATCGTGGACACCGCCGGACGGCTGCACACCAAGACTGGGCTGATGGACGAACTCGGCAAGGTGAAGCGGGTCATCGAGAAGCAGGTGCCCGTGGACGAGGTCCTGCTTGTGCTCGACGCGACCACCGGCCAGAACGGTCTGCGGCAGGCGCGGGTCTTCGCCGAGGTCGTCGACGTCACCGGGATCGTGCTCACCAAGCTCGACGGCACCGCCAAGGGCGGGATCGTCATCTCGGTGCAGCGTGAGCTGGGCGTTCCCGTCAAGCTGGTGGGGCTCGGTGAGGGCCCGGACGACCTCGCTCCGTTCGAGCCCGAGGCATTCGTGGACGCGATCCTCGGCGGTTAGGGCCCCCTGAACCTGTTCGCAACCAAGGCTCAGACGTTCCGCGCGATGCGGCCCCCGTCGATGCCGAAGCCGACGATGCGGCGCGGCGTGATACGGATCAGTTCGGACCCGAAGCCGGGTCCCAGCGCCTGGCCGCCGGTGTCGAGCGCCTCCGCCGTGCCGCGGATCTCGATGCAGCGGGGAGTCCAGGGATTGACCGAAGCAAGATCATCGACAACGAAGGAGACGTGTGGGTCGCGGCGGATGTTGCGGAACTTCTGGCTCGCGCCGAGGTTATGGCCGCCGATGTCGATCGTGCCGAGTTCGGGATTGAGCCGGAATCCCACGGGGGCATTGCGCGGCCCACCGTCCGGGCCGATCGTGGCCAGCCTTCCGAGCAGCTGGCTGTCGAGGTAGGCACGTTCGGAGTCGGTAAATGTCATGGTCAGCCTCCTTGCCACCACCACATCGATAAGCCGCGCGGCCACGCCATGGCGACCTGGGCCGCGATCTCTAAGCCGCAACCGCGCTCCGGCGAGCCAGTATTCCGGACGGGAGGCCGGGCAGGTCGTGGAGGGCAGGGACATCGTCGGGGCGGTCACGCGAGCGCGGCGTGTCCGAGCAGCCAGGGGCGGGTCCGAGCAAGCCACGGCGGGCGCATAAATGATCGCGGTGGATCCTCCGCCGAAATGGCGTCGAACCCGCCGCGATCACCGGAAAGCGGCCCGTTGGGCCCCGTTCGCGGTGGGCCGCGTCCGGCCCAGGGATTATTAGCCTTGGCGGCCCACCGCTCCACGAGGGATCTTGACAAGCGTCCGTCCCCGGCGATAGGGCCGAAGGGCCTAGATTCGCCGTTCAAGGCCACCTGGGGGTCTCGCGGAGATGCGAAACATCCCTGAAACATATGAGCCACTGGTTTCACACCGTGGAAACACACCGTCGCATGAGCCGAAACTCCGCTGGCCGAAGGTCATGGCAGTGCCGCAGCGCGGCACCCCGCAAGAGCGCAGGACACCCCACGGGTGCGGATGAACGCACGTGCCAAGAGCCGTGCGTAACAGCCTGCCAGAGGGACGGCGCCCGCCGTGTCCGCGTTTCAGGCAGGTGACAAGGCAGCAGGTGAGAGGGCAGAGGAGCTGGTGAAGGATGAGGCTCATCACAGCCGTCATCAAGCCGTTCAAGCTCGATGAGGTGAAGTCCGCGCTGCAGGCATTCGGCGTACGTGGCATGACGGTCACAGAGGCCAGCGGATACGGCAGGCAGCGAGGCCACACCGAGGTTTACCGGGGCGCCGAGTACCAGGTCGACCTGGTACCCAAGGTGCGCCTCGAGGTGCTCACCGACGATGAGGACGCCGAAGCTCTCATCGATGTCATCGTCAAGGCGGCGCAGACCGGCCGGATCGGCGACGGCAAGGTCTGGTCCGTTCCTGTCGATTCCGTCGTCCGGGTCAGGACCGGGGAGCGCGGCCCAGACGCGATTTAGGGAAAGGGGTCCCATGGGGGAACCGCCTAGCAGTCTGCTTCAAGGGGTCGTGGACGACGCGGCCACGGGGGCGGGCACGAATGGCCAGGCGGGGGGGACGACATGACGGTCAGGGGCGGCGCGAGGGTTTCGTTCGCGGCGCAGCGCGCACAGCGTACGACCGAGGCCGACCGGTGGCTCGCCGGCCTGCTCGGCGCGGAGCAAGCGGTGGCGCTTGTGGCCGTGGGCGGTTATGGCCGCCGCGAGCTCGCCCCTGGCAGCGACCTGGACGTCATCTTGCTGCACGCCGGGCGCCCCGACGTCGGCGCGCTCGCGGACCGCATCTGGTACCCCGTCTGGGATTCCGGGGCGCAGCTTGACCACGCCGTCCGGACAGTGCCGCAGGCGAGGAGGGTCGCGCAGGCTGACCTGAAGGCCGCGCTCGGCCTGCTGCACGCTCGGCACATCGCCGGCGAGGCGGGTCTTACCGCGCAGCTGCGTGAGGCGGTGCTCGGCGACTGGCGGGCCGCGGCGCGCGTCCGCCTGGCCGAGCTCGCGGCGATGGGATCGGAGCGCGCGCAGCGGTTCGGCGAGCTTGCCTTCCTGCTCGAACCCGACCTGAAGGAAGCGCGGGGCGGCCTGCGGGACGTGAATGCCATCCAGGCGGTAGCCGCCGCCTGGGTGGCGCCAGCGCCGGGCCCCCGGGTACGGGCCGCGTACGAATTGATCATGGATGTCCGGCATGCACTGCACGAGGTGAGCGGGCGGGATACCGACCGGCTGGTGCTGCAAGAACAGGACGAGGTGGCGCGCGCACTCGGCCTTCTCGACGCGGACGCGGTGCTGCGCGCGCTTGCCCAGGCCGGCCGGACCGTCGGCTATGCCGTCGATCACACCTGGTGGCAGGTGGACCGCAGCCTCGCCAAACGGCCGCGCGGCAAGCGACGCGGCGCCGCCAACCGGGGGCCGGCCGAGCGCAGGCCCATCGCAGACGGTGTGGTCGAGCAGGATGGCGAGGTGGTGCTCGCCCGTTCCGCCGACCCCGCGCGTGATCCCACGCTGGTGCTTCGCGCCGCCGCGGCGGCGGCGGGAAGCGGGCTGCCACTTGCCCCTGGCACACTCGGCAGGCTCCGTGACTGCCCACCGATGCCGGTACCGTGGCCTGACGAGGCGCGGGACGCGCTCATCGGGCTGCTCGGTGCCGGGCCCGCCGCGATCACCGTGTGGGAGGCTCTGGACCAGGAAGAACTCATCACAGCGCTGCTCCCGGACTGGGAACGGGTGCGCAACAGGCCCCAGCGCAATCCACTGCACACCTTCACGGTCGATCGGCATCTGGTGGAGTGCACAGCAGCCGCCGCGCCACTGGTCCGCGACGTGGCCCGTCCCGACCTGCTGTTGCTCAGCGCGCTGCTGCACGACATCGGCAAGGGCTGGCCCGGTGATCACAGCATTTCTGGCGCGGAGGTCGCCAGGGACGTCGGGCACAGGCTCGGGCTCACCGCGGAAGACGTGGAGACGCTCGCGGCAGCCGTTCGGCATCATCTTCTGCTTCCGCAGACAGCAACGCGGCGCGACCTGGAGGACCCGCTCACGGCGCAGCGGGTCGCGAAACTGGTCGGCAGCAGGCAGTTGCTCGAACTGCTGCATGCGCTCGCCATCGCGGACGGGCACGCCACCGGGCCGGCCGCTTGGAACGACTGGAAAGCCGGGCTCATCGCCGACCTGGTAGGCCGCACGGCGGCCGTGCTCGCGGGGGACGAGCCACCGCAGCCTGCGGCGCTCTCACCCGGGCAACTGGAACTCGTGGCGCGCGGCACGCCGGCGGTGGTCGTGCTCGACTCCGAGGTGACGGTCGTCGCGCCCGACCGGCCGGGGCTGCTCTGGCGTGCCGCCGGGGTCCTCGCGTCGCATCGCCTCGTGGTGCGGTCCGCGACCGCGACATCGAGCGGCGGCATGGCGGTGACCGTGTTCACCGTGGCGCGTGAATTCGGCACGCCAGCGGATGCGGAGCTGATCGAAAGCGATCTGCGCCGGATGCTGGACGGCCGGCTGGACGTGGCGGAGCGGCTGGCCAGACGGCAGCGGGCGTACCGGCCACGCCCCGGCGTGTCCGTCGCGCCGCCCAAGGTCACGATGGTGGACGACGCGTCCCGCAGCGCTGCCGTGGTCGACGTGCGTGCCCATGACGAGCCCGGCCTGCTGTGGCGGATCGGCCGTGCGCTGGGGGAGTGCGGCCTGGATGTCCGGGCAGCCCGGGTGGAGACGCTCGGCGCGGAGGCGGTGGACTCCTTCTACGTCGTTGACAGCTCAGGCAAGCCCCCCGTGGGAGAGAAGGTTCGCGCGCTCATCCGGGAGCGCGTGCTCGCCGCGCTGACCAGCGCCATCGACGCGCCGCCAGCCAGCCAAGGTCCACGTGGACCTGCGGACCGCGTCTCCGCCATGGAGGCGGTGGTGCGTGCGGACGCCGCGGCGGCGGTGGTGCGTGCGGACGCCGCGCAGGCGGCGGTGCGTGCGGACGCCGCGCAGGCGGCGGACCGCCTGTCCGCCGCGGAGACGGCGGACCGCGTGTCCGCCATGGAGGCGGTGCGCGAGGACGCCGCGCAGGCGGCGGACCGCGAGGACGTACGGTAACGGCGGACGGCTCGGCACCCGCCGGGGCTTCGACCGGATAACCTGGGTAGCCGATCCGTAAATACCCGGCCCGAGGACGGCAAGACACGTGTTCGAGACGCTATCCGACCGGCTGACCCAGGTCTTCTCCTCGCTGCGCAGCAGGGGGCGCCTGTCCGAGGCCGACATCGACGCGACCTGCCGCGAGATCCGCATCGCACTGCTCGAGGCGGACGTGGCGCTCCCCGTGGTCAGAGAGTTCGTCGCGCGCGTCAAGGAACGGTCCCGCGGTGAGGCCGTTTCGGCCGCGCTCAACCCGGCGCAGCAGGTCATCAAGATCGTCCACGAGGAGCTTATCGAGATCCTCGGCGGGCAGACCCGCAGGCTGGAGTTCGCCAAGACGCCGCCGACCGTCATCATGCTTGCCGGGCTTCAGGGCTCAGGTAAGACCACGCTCGCCGCCAAGCTGGCCCGCTGGCTGCGCGAGCAGGGCCACACACCGCTGCTGGTCGCGGCGGACTTGCAGCGCCCCAACGCGGTCGGTCAGTTGCAGATTCTCGGCGAGCAGGTGCGGGTTCCCGTCTTCGCACCCGAGCCGGGCAACGGCGGCGGCGATCCGGTCGCGGTCGCTCGCCAATCCGTCCAGGAAGCAAAGATCCACCTGCACGACATGGTCGTGATCGACACTGCGGGCCGCCTCGGTGTCGACGAGGAGATGATGCGCCAGGCCGTCGCGATCAGGGACGCGGTCCAGCCGGACGAGATCCTGTTCGTCGTCGACGCGATGATCGGCCAGGACGCCGTGAGCACCGCGCGGGCGTTCCTCGACGGTGTCGGATACGACGGCGTGGTCCTCACCAAGCTGGACGGCGATGCGCGCGGCGGCGCGGCGCTTTCCATCGCGGAGCTCACCGGCCGGCCCATCATGTTCGCCTCGTCCGGCGAGAAGCTCGAGGACTTCGACCTGTTCCATCCGGACCGGATGGCGTCGCGGATCCTGGACATGGGCGACATGCTCACCCTGATCGAGCAGGCGGAGCGGGCCTTCGACCAGGACCAGGCCGCCGAGATGGCGGGCAAGCTCGTCTCCGGTGAGGGATTTACGCTCGAGGATTTCGTGGACCAGTTGCTGATGGTCCGCAAGCTTGGCCCGATCGGCAACCTGCTCGGCATGCTGCCAGGCGCCGCGCAGAACAGGGAGATGCTCAGCCAGATAGACGACGCACAGCTCGACCGTGTGCTCGCGATCGTCCGCTCGATGACCCCAGAGGAACGCCGCAACCCCAAGATCATTAACGGTTCACGCAGGGCGCGGATCGCGGGCGGCTCCGGCGTGAGCATCAGCGAGGTCGGGGACCTGGTGGTCCGCTTCTTCGAGGCACAGAAGATGATGCGCCAGATGCTCGGTGGCGGAATGCCTGGCATGCCGGGCATTCCCGGCATGCGCCGCAAGGCGGTCAAAAATGCGCGCGGCAAGAAAGGCAAGAAGAAGCCCAGGGGTGGGCGGCCGGGCGGCGCACCCGACC
The DNA here is from genome assembly GCA_963851085.1 of uncultured Actinomycetota bacterium. GTDB lineage: Bacteria > Actinomycetota > Actinomycetes > Streptosporangiales > Streptosporangiaceae > DATFVJ01. Next base: position 396,632 of record CAWKNX010000010.1, read on the forward strand.
GGCCGGCGTCCACAGGCGCGGATGGGCAGGCTCGTGGAAGCGGCCAGGCGCTGCCGCAGGGACTGTCCGGGATCGGCGGGGGAGGTCCGGGTGCAGTACCCGGATTGCCTGGCAGCCTGGGCGACCTGACCCCGGGCCTTGCGGGTCTCGGCAAGCGGGCGCCGAGCCCGGCGGACCTGCCGGATCTCCAGGATCTGCCCGCGGCGTTCAAGCTGCGTGGCGCCGCTAAGGGCAAGGACCCGAAGCGCAAGTAACCGGTCCCGTCCGCCCCGCGGCTCACGCACGTCCCAGCGGCCGTCATTGATCCTTAACGGCTCACGCGAGCCGTCCCACCCGCGTCCGTGCGGCCTGTCCGTGGGTTCCGGGACTCCTGGGGTGCGGGCGGTCGCGGAGTGCGTGGCGCCTGGCGGTGTGGTGGTCGGCGGTGCGGGGCTCCTGGAGCCCCGCGCGGGCACGGGGTGTGAGTAGTTTGGCTGCGCGGCTCTTGGGTGCGGGCAGGTGTGCGGTGTACCCCCCGCGAGGCCGCGAGCGCGGTGCATGTCATGTGGGGTGCGGTGCTTCTGGGGTGCGGTGCTTCTGGGGTGCGGTGCTTCTGGGGTGCGGTGCTTCTGGGGTGCGGTGCTTCTGGGGTGCGGTGCTTCTGGGGTGCGGTGCTTCTGGGGTGCGGTGCTTCTGGGGTGCGGTGCTTCTGGGGTGCGGTGCTCCTGCGGTGCGGTGCTCCTGCGGTGCGGGCGAGGAGTGCGCTGCGTGGCGTGTGGGGGATGAGTGGCGTGTGGGGGATGAGTGGTATGTGCGATGCGTGGGATTTGGGTACGGGCTCCTTTGGTTCGGGTCGGTTGCGTGGGCCGGGGGTGCTGCGCGGCACTGCCGCGGCCCGAGCGTTTGCGTCGGCCATCGTCGTCGCGACCATGATCGTGGTGCATCACCCGCATATCCGGCGCCCTACGGGCCATCGATCACGATTCAGGCAATGACAGCGGCCCGGGCGGCGCCGAGCTTTCATATCGCGGTAACTTTCCTCCCGGGCCGGGGCTTGTGCTATCACCCGTCCCGGCGGGCCGGGGGCAAGCCGGTGGTGCCGGGCTGGTGTTATCAGAAGGTCAGCCAGCTGAACTTCGCCGGTGACTCGTGGACCTGGCCGGTGGATGCCCGCCGGATCGGCCCGCGCGAGGATGTGGCAGCGGCCACGGTGGCGCAGGTCCGTGGCGTGCTGGCCCGGCTGGGTGCCGGCGATGATGTGCCGTTGTTCGTCTTCGACGCCGGCTCGTCTGATGACCCGGCCACCCTGTCGTATCGAGCTGGCCGGGCAGCGGGCGCAGCTGCTGGTGCGGCTGCGCAAGAACCGGGTGTTCTTCCGCGACCCGCCGCCGCGGCTTCCCGGCACCAACGGCCGGCCCGCCGCCACGGCGCGCCGTTCCGCCTCAAGGACCCCGCCACCTGGGGGGCCCCGGATGCCGGCTTGCCACCGGTGACCGGGTCTACGGCACCGTCACCGTCCGCGCCTGGGCCGGGCTGCATCGGCGATATGTGCGGAAAAGTTACCGCGATCATGAAAGCGCCGTGGGCAGGGGCGAAGCCGGTGCGGCGGGAGCCGGAGAAACCCGTCAAATCGGACATCGTCGCGTGATTGCCGGCCGCAGGGGGGCCTGCCGCCGCCTTCGCGCGGTGCCTCGCACGCCGACTGGGCGTGGGTGGCTCAGGATCGCGGCTACGGGCACTGCGAGCCAGTCGCATAACCCTGTTCGACCTATCCGAAGGGGTCCTGTGCAGCGCGGCTGCCACTTCGTGCGCCGCCGGGCTTACGGCGTGGAGATCATCGACGTGACACGACGTACGGAATGAGCTTGATTTTCAGGATGGCCAGTCGGCTGGCGGGCAGGGTCGCGACGATTCATCGAACCCGCGATGCTAGGCGCCGAAAGCTATCGCGATCACGACGGAGGTGGCCCTGGGCGGATGGGCGGCCTTGGGCGCGAGGGGAAGTGGCAGCCGTTCGGGATCTGGCGGCGAAGTACCCCGGACAGGGCAGGCGGCTGGGGGTCGGCGGCGATTACGCGTCGGCGCCGGCCGTCTGGCACAATGTGACCGCGACCACCCGGGCTGCGGGGCCCTCTCTAACTCGTAGGGCCGGGTACCGCGTGAACGGTCCCCGCCGGTCCCCACCCGGCAGGACGCCGCTCACACCGAGATTGCTGGGAGAAGACCACACCCGTGGCTGTCAAGATCAAACTCAAGCGCATGGGAAAGATCCATGCGCCGTACTACCGCGTCGTCGTCGCCGACGCCCGCTCCAAGCGGGATGGGCGCGCGATCGAGGAAATCGGCAAGTATCACCCCAAGCTGGAGCCCTCGCTCATCGAGATCAACTCCGAGCGCGCGCAGTACTGGCTTTCTGTCGGCGCACAGCCGACCGATCCGGTGCGCAGTCTGCTCAAGATCACCGGAGACTGGCAGCGGTTCCACGGCGAGGATGGCGCGGAAGGCACCCTCAAGACCGGTGCACCAGGGCCGGATAAGAAGGAGGCCTTCGCCGCGGCACTGAAGGAGACGCACGGCGAGGCTGAGGGTGCGGCCACCACGCAGAAGGCACGTGCCAGGAGGTCTGAGGCGAAGGCCGAGAAACCCGAGACGCGTTCTTCGAAGTCGGCCAAGACGGCCGGTGCGGAAGCAGGCGCGGGCAAGGCCGAGGATGGCAAGGCAAAGGCCGGTAAAGCTGAGGCCGGTAAAGCTGAGGCCGGTAAAGCTGAGGCCGGTAAAGCTGAGGCCGGCACTGCCGAGGCAGGAAAGCCCGACGCCGACGCGGGCGCAAACGCCGACGCCGCGCCAGAGATGGCCGCCGCCAAGTCGGACGAGCTAGATAACGTTGCTGAAAAGACAGCTGAGGCGGACCAGGCGGACCAGGCGGCTGACGATGGCGAGGCCGAGACGGGGGCCGCGCGGCAGCGTGCGCCCGAGGCCGAAGCCGAAGCCGTCGGCAGCGCTGCAGCCGACGAGGCCGGTAGCGGAGCCTGAGGTGCTTGAGGAAAGCCTTGAACATCTGGTGAGGGGTATCGTCGAGCATCCAGAAGATGTCCGGGTCTCGACCCGTGGCCTGCGCCGTGGCAAAGTACTCGAAGTTCGGGTCCATCCTGATGATCTAGGTAAGGTCATCGGCCGTGGTGGCCGCACCGCGCGCGCCCTGCGGACGGTCCTGGGCTCGCTCGCCGGAGGCCGCTATGTCCGGGTCGACCTGCTTGACTTGGATGAGGTCCGCTGAGGGGCATGCTCCTCGTTGTTGGCCGCGTCGGCCGCCCGCACGGACTCCGCGGGGAGGTCACAGTCGAAGTCCGGACCGACGATCCAGATCAGAGGTTCGCTTCGGGCTGTGTGCTTGCCACACAGCCCGAAGCGCTCGGCCCGCTCACGATCGCCAATGCCAGGCCCCACGCCGGTGGCCTGATCGTCAGCTTCGCCGGAGTGGCCGACCGCGACGCGGCGCAGCAATTGCGTGGCGCGTGGCTCGTCATCGACTCTGCCGACGTACCCGTCCCCGACGATCCGGATGAGTTCCACGACCATCAGCTGATCGGCCTTGACGTGATAACCGCCGCCGGCAGCCACGTCGGTACCGTCGCCGACGTCCGTCATCATGGCCAAGACCTCCTCGTGATCTGGCCAAGCGTCGGCGGGCGGAAGGGCGGCGCCGGGACGGCTGCCGGTTCGGGGCCGACCCAAGGCGTGGCGCGGGGTTCGGGCGCGGGCGCCGCTGTGGTGCCGGGTTCGGGCGTGGCGCCGGGCGTGGTGCCGGGTTCGGGCGCGGCGCCGGGCCTGGCGCGGGGTTCGGGCGCGGGCGCGGCTGTGGTGCCGGGTCCGGGCGTGGCGCCGGGCGTGGTGCCGGGTTCAGGGCCGAGCCAAGACATGGCGCCGGGTTCGGGCGCGGCGCCGGGTTCAGGGCCGAGCCAAGGCGTGGCGCCGGGTTCGAGGCCGGCCGCAGACGTGGCTCCAGCCCTGACCGCAGGGGCGGGTGCGGCAGAGATACTTGTCCCCTTCGTCGCCGCCATCGTGCCGGAAGTCGACCTCCAGGCCGGCCGTCTGATCATCGACCCTCCGCCGGGCCTGCTCGACCAGGACACGCTCGACCAGGCACGCGACCAGGACACGCTCGACCAGGACACGCTCGACCAGGACACGCTCGACCAGGACACGCTCGACCAGGACACAACGGCCTGACCGTCATGCGGATCGACATCATCACGATCTTCCTCGGCTACTTCGAGCCGTTGCGCATGTCGCTCATCGGCAAGGCGGCCGCCCGTGGTGACATCCGCGTCAACGTGCATGACCTCAGGACCTGGTCGCATGACGCGCACCACAGGGTTGACGACACGCCGTACGGCGGCGGCCCGGGAATGGTGATGAAGGCCGAGCCGTGGGGTGAGGCGCTGGATGCGGTCGCTCCGGCCGGCCCCGGGCCTGCGCCACGTCTTGTCGTGCCCGCTCCAAGCGGTTCACTCTTCACCCAGCCGGTCGCCGCGCGCTATGCACGCGAACCGCACCTTGTCTTCGCCTGCGGGCGCTACGAGGGGATTGACGCGCGGGTCATCGAAGAGGCTAAGACCAGGATGCCGGTCGACGAGGTAAGCATCGGCGACTATGTCCTGGCAGGCGGCGAGGCCGCGGTGCTCGTCATGGTCGAGGCGATCTGCCGCCTGCTGCCAGGTGTACTCGGCAATGCGGAATCGGTTGCGGACGACTCGTTCGGCGGCGGCGGCGGTACTGCGTGCCTGGCTGGCGACATGGATGGGAGCAACGCGCCCGGTCCGCTCGGCCGCATGCCGCCGGCTGGCGTGGCGGTGCCGGGTGGGGTGCCGCCGGCGGCCGCGGCCGCGGCCGGTGGGATGGCGGGCCTGCTCGAAGGCCCGGTCTACACGAAGCCGCGAGTCTGGCGCGGGCATGACGTTCCTGCCGTGCTGCTCTCGGGTAACCATGCGGCCATCGGGCGGTGGCGGCGGGACGCCGCGTTGCGGCGGACCGCGCAGATGCGCCCCGAGATGGTCGGAATGCTCGATCCTGGCGCCCTCGACGCCAGGGACCGTGAGGTCCTGGCCGAGGCTGGCTTTCCTGCGCACTCTGAAGATGTGGCACACTGAAAGCCGCCGCCTGGCCGGGTAGTCTCTGCGCGGGCGGGATTCGGGAACCCCAAGCCATGTCAGAGTCACGCCCGGGGCGGTACGCACGCCCGCGAACGCGCCATTAATTAGAGGAACGCCGTCATGCACACCGCGATCGCCGAGCTTGAGAAGGCCCAGCTCCGCTCGGATATCCCAAGTTTCCGCCCGGGTGACACGTTGAAGGTGCACGTGCGTGTCAAGGAAGGCACCCGATCCCGGATCCAGGTCTTCCAAGGCGTCGTGATCCGCCGGCAGGGTGGTGGGGGCCGTGAGACGTTCACGGTCCGCAAGATCAGTTACGGCGTAGGTGTAGAGCGCACCTTCCCCGTGCACAGCCCGTCGATCGACAAGATCGAGGTGGTGACCCGCGGGCGTGTCCGCCGGGCGAAGCTCTACTACCTGCGGTCCCTTCGTGGGAAGGCTGCGCGCATCAAGGAACGACGCGACCACACCGGCCGCTGAGCAATCCCAATCGCCACCGATGGCCGAACCCGCCGAGGCGCCCCCGGCGAAGCGACGGTCCTTCTGGCGTGAGCTGCCGCTTCTCGTCGTGGTCGCTCTTATCCTGGCGCTGCTGATCAAGGCATTCGTGGTCCAGGCGTTCCGCATCCCATCCGGGTCGATGGAGGACACCCTCCTCGTCGGCGACCGCGTGCTCGTCAACAAGATTGTTTACGACTTCCGCGGCATTGACCGCGGCGACATCGTGGTGTTCAGCGGCCAGGGCTCGTGGGATCCGTCGGCCGGGCCGGCATCCTCAGAAAGTTTCGTCCCCCGCATCTATCACGACGTGCTGCACTGGGTCGGCCTCGAGACCGACGGTACGGATTACATCAAGCGGGTCATCGGCCTTCCCGGCGACCACGTGATGTGCTGCGATGGCGACGGCCGGATCACGGTCAACGGGGTTCCGCTGAACGAGAGCACATATCTGTATCCGGGCAGCAACCCATCCCTCCAGCGGTTCACGATCGTCGTCCCGCCCGGCCGGGTCTGGGTTATGGGGGATCACCGTGCGGATTCGGCGGACTCCAGGTACCACATGCAGGGGCCGGGTGACGGCACGATTCCCACCAGTGCAGTGGTGGGCCGGGCTTTCATCGTCATCTGGCCGCCGTCGCAACTCGAGACACTGCCTATCCCCGGGACCTTCAAACAAGCGGCGCTCGACGCCGCGAACGCCACCACGGCGGCCGCGCCCCTGGCCGGGGGCTTCATCGCTGCCGCACCTGCGATCTGGTTCCTCCAGCGAGCTCGTCGGCGCCGCCGGGAACTCCGCTAGTCCGTGTTCCGGCGCCGGGCGCTCCGCTAGCCCGGACCCTCCGCGAGCCCGAAGTTACGTGATCTTGGGTATGCAAATCCGTGCCATGACCTGCCGAAACGTCGTCCGAGGCAAGACAACGTTCTGGCTACATGAGCTCGGCCGGAGCGGCGAACGAGCCGTCCGGAGAAGATCCCTGGTGATCAAGGAGCTATCACGGTCGACACCGCCCCTGGTCTTTCTGGCTACGTCCGTCGCCCGATTCTGCGAAGTCTTCGCAGGTCACCAGCCATTTGCAGCCGACACGCCGACGTAACTCGGGGCTAGCCCGTGTTCCGTCTGGCCGGCCGTGCGCGGCCGTCGGCCGCGGCATGGCAGGAACATCCGCGGGCTCACCCGGCTCACACCGGCCGCGAGGTTATCGGTGGCCCCGAAAACCTCCTCGTCCCCTTTGGCGCGGCCTGACCCGGATTTGTCATCAGGTTTAACGGTCCATTGCACACACGGTAGCCGGAGCGGCCGCGTTGCTGGCGCTGCGGCGGCGGCCCAGCGATAAGCTCAATTCGATGGATGACGAGCAGGGGCAGCGCCAACCCGCCGTGACACAGCCACATGAGCCGGGGGGCAACGTGCGGGACGGTAACGGGGGCGACCGCCATCCGGAGGATCCCGAGATGGGGGATGCGCAGATGAAGAGTGCCGCCGCGCAGGACGAGACCGCCGGGTCTGGTCCGGGCGACGACGGCGCCCAGCGCGAGACCACGCACAAGAAGAAGCGCTCATTCTGGCGTGAACTGCCGATTCTCGTCGTGATAGCGCTCGCGCTCACTGTGCTCATCAAGGTATTCGCGATACAAGCGTTCTACATTCCGTCGTCGTCGATGGAGAACACACTTAAGATCGGCGACCGGGTCCTGGTCAACAAGATCGTTTATCATCTGCGCGGCATCCATCGCGGCGACATTGTCGTTTTCAACGGCCTGGATTCGTGGGACCCGACGGTCCCGCAGACCGCGCCTTCCAACCCGATCAGGCGTTTCGCCGACTGGATCGGTTCGGCGTTCGGCGTCACGGCGGGTGAGAAGGACTACGTCAAGCGCGTGATCGGGCTGCCAGGCGATCACGTGCGATGTTGTGACGCACAGGGCCGGATCGTGGTCAACGGGGTCCCGCTCACCGAGCAGTCGTATCTCTACCCTGGGAACGCGCCGTCGCTGCTCCGGTTCGCCACGACCGTTCCTGCGCACGAACTCTGGGTCATGGGCGATCACAGGGCCGTGTCCTATGACTCCCGTGAGCATCGCGGTGACCCGGGCGGTGGCTCTATCCCCGAGTCCAAGGTGATCGGGCGGGCCTTCGTGGTCGTGTGGCCGCTCAACCGGCTCGCCATCTTGCCCATTCCGGCCACCTTCCAGCAGAAGGCCCTCGCCGCCGCCGCGCCGGCCGCGCCGCTTGTGCTCGGCGTGGCCGGCGGGTTCCCGCTGACCCTCATGCAGCGTCGGATCCGCACGCGCCGCAGTCGGCCGGCCGGTCACCTGCCGCGGTGACGAGGCGCGTCCAATGGCACGATCATGCGCGACAGGACCGCCGGAGCGACGGGAACCCGTCCTGATGTGCCGATGCCGCCGAGCGTCCGGGCGATCGGACGTACGCTGCCAATTGTCATGACGAGCCTGGATCGTGGGCTGCCCGCGCACGACGTCGCGGACGATGCCGCAGACGATGTCGCGTACGACGCCGCGGACGGCATGGGTGCTGGCTCCGCCCCGGGCGCTGCGCCTCGCCTGGCCGCGGACTACGCCATGGAGTGTGGCAGCGGCGGGCGCGAGGATTCCGCGGCAGTCGTTAAGGATGGCATTGGGGCCTTTGCCGATGACGTGCCTCCGCCGCCGTTGCCCCGCTCCGTGCCGCGACCGCTGGGTTACACACCGCGACGCGGGGCCGGTCTGTCCGGCTACGAGCGCGTGCTGGCTCGCGCGGGCCTCGCGCCGGTAGCAGGTGTCGACGAGGCCGGCCGGGGCGCGTGCGCGGGGCCCCTGGTCGTCGCGGCCGTCGTGTTCGCCACGGCGGATCCGCCGGTGGCGCGGCTCGCGGACTCGAAGGCCCTGACCCCGGCCGTGCGGGAGCAGGTCTACCGTGAGGTTGTGGCCCATGCGCTGTCCTGGCACACGGTCGTGATCCCGCCCGCCGAGATCGACCGCCTGGGGCTGCACGTGTGCAACATCGCCGGCATGCGCCGGGCCCTCGCCGGTATTTCGTGCCTGGCCTGGCTACGTGCTCACTGACGGATTTCCTGTCAGTGGCCTGACAGTCCCGGCGCTCGCGATGTGGAAGGGCGATCAGGTCGCCGCGTGCGTCGCCGCTGCTTCCGTGGTGGCCAAGGTCACCAGGGACCGCATCATGACGAGCATGCACGACCGCTACCCGGTGTACGACTTCGCTGAGCACAAGGGTTACTCGACAAGACGCCACTCGCGGGCGCTTGCCCAGCACGGCCCCTGTCCGGAGCACCGGCTGAGCTTCGTCAACGTCATGAGCGCGATGCAAAGGCACGGCGCACAGGTCCGGCTCATGCCGGACAATGGAGGGATGGCGGACGCCACCCGCAGCGTGGATGGCGCCGGTATCGCCGCAGCAGCCGCGAACGGCGCCGTCAGCGTCGCCGCAACCGCGAACGGTGATGCGGCTACCGGGGCTGGCTACACGGCCGGGGCGGACTGGGCCGAGGAGACGTCCGGTGCCTCCTAGCCTGGCCGCTTGATCGGAGGGGAACACAATGAGCGCAGAGGATCTCGAGAAGTACGAGACCGAAATGGAGTTGCAGCTCTACCGCGAGTACCGCGACGTGGTCGGGCTGTTCAGCCATGTCGTCGAGACCGAGCGCCGTTTCTATCTCACCAACCAGGTCGAGCTCAACGTGCGGACCGCCGACAACGGTGAGGTGTTCTTCGAGGTCACGATGCAAGACGCCTGGGTGTGGGACATGTACCGGCCAGCGCGGTTCGTCAAGAACGTACGGGTTGTCACCTTCAAGGACGTGAACATCGAGGAGCTGGCGCAAAGCGACCTGGAGCTTCCCGAGGACAAGCCGGGCTTCCCGACGTAGCGGGTTTGCGTGGGTGGCTCGGGCGGGCTACCGCTTGCAGGAAATTGATCCTTAACGGCTGCCGCGGCTGCGGCGCGGCTGGCTCAGCTAGCCAGTTCTTGTAGCTCCTCAATGTCCTTCGCACTGCTCGCGATTGTGCTGCTCACTTGGTGAGGGGTGGGAGGGCGCTCCCACCGCGCGGTGGGCGCTTCGCCCACCGCGTGAGATCGTTCGCGGCGGAGTACCTCTCGGTCAATCACATCGCGAATCCAGGAGCTGACAGTCTTCCCGTCCTCAGCTGCCAGTTCTTTCACCCGCTCGATGACCGCGGCGCTGAACCGGATTGGCACATGCGTAGTCAGCCGTGGCACCTGGCCGGACCGCTTGTGGCCGCGCCCGGTCAGCTGGCGATTCTCGGGATTCTCGTAGTGCGCCGCAGCGGCGTCATCACGATCACTCATCGACCTCACCCCGCAGGTAGCGGTTCCTATCCTCGACGGACGGCTTGTAGATGCCAATGGGCCGGCAAACCCAGCATCCCCGTTACGGCTGCGCGATAGCACAGGGGGTCTGACATTTTGGCCCGTGTCCCCACAGCGGGGTGCCCACGGCCGCCGCCGTCCACAGCAGCCGTTTCGTGCCTGTCCTGCCCCGCTGCTTCGCGCCACCGTCGAAGGCGGAGGTGGTGGCATGCATCCCAAGGACGTTCTCGGCAGGCAGGGCGAGGAGGCGGCGGCGCGCTTTCTGGAGGCTGCGGGCCTTCGGATCCTGAGCCGCAACTGGCGGTGCGCGGACGGCGAACTCGACATCGTCGCCGCCGAGCGCCGCACGCTGGTTGTCTGTGAAGTGAAGACACGCTCGGGACCCGGGTACGGGACTGCGCTCGAAGCAGTCACCCGGGCGAAGCAAGCCCGGCTCAGGCGCCTCGCCGTCCGCTGGATTTCAGCGCACGACCTGCTGTTCGACGGGATCCGGATCGACGCGGTTGGGCTCACCAGGGGCCAAGGCGGCGGTTACACGATCGAGCACGTGCGGGGGGTGGGCTAGATGCCGCTCGCCCGCACGTACTCGATCGCCCTTGTCGGCGTGGAAGGGCACACCGTCGAGGTGGAAGCTGATATCGCCAACGGCCTGGTCGGGCTTCTGCTTGTGGGGCTCCCCGATACGGCACTGCGCGAGGCGCGCGACCGGATTCGGTCGGCGATCGTGAACAGCGGCCTGGAATGGCCGCAACGCAAGATAACGGTCGGGTTGTCCCCGGCCAGCTTGCCGAAGCGGGGCAGTGCTTTCGACCTCGCTATCGCCGTCGCCATCCTCGGCGCCGCTGGTGCGGTGCCCGCCGCGGCGCTTGCCGGGCTCGTGCTTCTTGGCGAGCTCGGGCTGGACGGACGCCTGCGGCCGGTGCGCGGCATCCTGCCAGCCACCGCGAGCGCCTCAGGAGCTGGTTTCGCCACCATGGCGGTACCACGCGTGAACGCGTCAGAAGCCGCGCTCATGCCCGGCGTTCGCGTGCTTGCGGTACCCACACTCGCGGGCCTGCTCACGTACCTGCGGGGGGACCGGTGCTCAGCGGGCAGCGAGCCGGTCGAGGTCATCGAGGGCGGGAGGTTTCCCGCCTCGGCGGACAGCCCAGCGCGAGGCGTTCATGCGGATGTGGCAGTCGTCGGCCCCGCCGCGGCCGGCCGAGCGGAACGTTTACCGCCGGAGGCCAGCGGAAGCGGGGCAGCCAGCGCAGACGGCTCAGCACCAGCCGCACGAGCGAGCGCGTTACCGGGAACCGGCGCGAGCCTTGCCCCGTCGAGGTTCGGGGTCGTCGGCGACCTGGCCGACGTGCTCGGCCAGCCTGTCGCACGGCGTGCGGTCGAGATCTGCGCGGCCGGCGGCCATCACCTGTCGATGCTCGGACCGCCAGGAGCGGGCAAGACCATGCTCGCCGAGCGGCTGCCGACCATCCTTCCCCGCCTTGACGTTGCCGCCTCGCTGGAGGTGACGTCCGTGTACTCGGTGGCCGGAGCCCTGCCGCCCGGCTGCCCGCTTGTCACGGACCCGCCGTTCTGCGGGCCCCATCACACCGCTACGAAGGCAGCGATCGTCGGCGGTGGCAGCGGGATCATCCGGCCAGGCGCGGTGTCGCTCGCGCACCTGGGAGTGCTCTTCCTCGACGAGGCGCCAGAATTCAGCCGCGACGTGCTTGACGCGCTGCGGCAGCCGCTGGAATCAGGTGAGGTCGTCGTGGCGCGATCCGGGTTGACGGCACGCTTCCCCGCAAGGTTCACCCTGGTGCTCGCGGCCAACCCGTGCCCGTGCGCGCGCGCCGCGGGTTCGCGGGCGGGTTGCACCTGCACGCCGATGGCCAGGCGCAGATACCTGGGTCGGCTGTCCGGTCCGCTGCTCGACAGGGTCGACGTGAAGGTCGAGCTTCTTCCTGTCGGCAGGACAGAGCTGCTGAGCGACCGGCGATTCGCCGAGACGAGCGCGACCGTAGCCAAGCGTGTCGAACTGGCGCGTGAACGCGTGGCGTTCCGCCTGGCAGGCACCCCTTGGCGGCTCAACGCGCAGATCCCGGGCAGTGAGCTGCGCCGCAGGTTCCCGCCCGCGTCCGGTGCGCTTGCCCGCCTCGAGCGCGCGATGGAGCTCGGCCAGATCAGCGCCCGGGGGGTCGACCGGGTCCTGCGGGTTTCCTGGACGCTGGCTGATCTGGCCGGAAGAGCGCGGCCTACCGCGGACGAGACGGGATATGCGCTGAGTCTGTGGCTTGGGGTGACACAGTGAAACGCGTACCTGACGGGGAGCGCCAGGCCCGCGCCGCGCTGACCTATCTGGCGGAACCTGGTGACAAGGCCGCTGGGGGGCTGCTGCGAACGTGCGGTCCCGAGGCACTTGTCGCCGCGATCAGGGCTGGCCGCCTTTCGCAGGCCGCGGCAGCGGAAGATGCGGGCCAGGCAATGACGGCGGGGATCGGCCGGTCGATGCGGAACTGGCGCGTGCGGCTGGCCGAGATACCCGGTGAACGCGGCCTCGACGCTGCCGAGCTGGCCGGAATCCGGCTGGTCTGCCCCGGAGACCCGGAATGGCCGACACAGCTCGACATTCTGGGTGATACCCGGCCGTATGCCCTGTGGCTGCGTGGCAGCGCGGACTTGCGGCATAGCTGCCTACGGTCGGTGTCGGTCGTCGGCGCTCGCGCCGCGACCGCCTACGGCTCCCATGTGTCGGCGGAGCTGGCGGCGGGTCTTGCGGGCCGTGGCTGGGCGGTTGTCTCCGGGGGCGCGTACGGGATCGACGGGTGCGCGCATCGCGGCGCTCTCGCCGCGGACGGGATCACGATCGCCGTCCTCGCGTGCGGCGTCGACAATCCATATCCGCACGGGAACCATGAGCTGTTCGCGAGCGTCGCCGCCCGCGGCCTGCTGGTCAGCGAGTGGCCGCCCGGGCGCAATCCCACCAGGGCAAGGTTTCTGGCCAGGAACCGGGTGATCGCGGCGCTGAGCCGCGGCACCGTTGTCGTCGAGGCCCGCCGCCGCAGCGGTGCGCTGAGTACTGCCAGGCATGCCAGGGACTTGTGCCGCCCGCTCATGGCGGTGCCCGGGCCCGTCACCTCCGATTCCTCTGATGGCTGCCACTGGATCATGCGTGAGTGGAGCGCCGTGTGCGTGACGAGTGCTGATGATGTGCTCGAACACGTCGCTATGGTGGGTGAGCATCTCATCTTGCCGGGCCCCGTGCTCAGGCCGGCTGAGCTCGATCCGGTGACGGCCAGGGTCCTTGAGGCGCTGCCCACCCGCGGCGGTGCCGGCCCCGCGACTATCGCGGTATCGGCGGGCGTGGCCCTCGATACGACGCTGAGCTGCCTCGGTCTGCTTTCGGCAGGCGGATTCGCGGTACGTGGGCCGCGCGGGTGGCGGCTCGCAGGCAAGGCGGTGCTTGACTAGGCAGCCGCGAGGGCACACGGTGGCGCCTGTGAGCTTTGTGTGGCCGGCCAGGGAATCGGGCACAGAACCCGCGGGGGCGGGGTCCGCTGGCATGGGGCAGACCGGCGGAGGGTCGCCGGCCCCCCGCCCGAGCCGCGGCCCGGTCGTGGGCCGTGGGCCGGTCGGGGGCCAGGGGCCGGTTGGGAGCCGTGGGCCGGTCGGGGGCCAGGGGACGGTCGGGAGCCGTGGGCCGGTCGGGAGCGGGGCCGTCGGCCGGGTGACCGGCGGTGGACCTCTCCCTGCCAGCTTCGAGCAGTGCCTGGCCGCGTTCGAGCTGTTCCTGGTGGCAGAGCGCGGCCTTTCCGGTCACACGGTCCGTGCCTACCTGGGTGACGCCAGATCCCTGGTCGAGCACGCGTGGCGGGCAGGCGCTGACGGGCCGGGCGACCTTGGCGTCGAAGCCATCCGCGCCTGGCTGGCGCAGCAGCACGCCAGCGGGCTGGCACGGTCGACGCTGGCACGGCGCGGTGCGGCGGTGCGGACCTTCACGGCGTTCGCATACCGGCGTGGCTGGCTCACCGCCGATCCTGGCCCGCTGCTCGGCACGCTGAAATCACGGCGTGCGCTACCGCACGTTGTGGCCGCGGGCGACATGGCGGCCGTGCTCGGGCAGGCGGCCGGGCGTGCCGGGGAATCGGCGGCCGCGCTCAGGGACGCGGCGGTCCTCGAACTGCTGTACGCCACCGGAATCCGGGTGGGTGAGCTGTGCGGGCTCGATCTGCCCGATGTGGATCCGCAGCGCGGGACCGTCCGGGTACTTGGCAAGCGGGCAAAGCAACGTACGGTGCCTGTCGGGATTCCTGCTCTGCGCGCCGTCGATCGCTGGTGCCACGCGGGACGGCCGCTCCTGGTCAGCGCGCGCAGCGGGCCCGCGCTTCTGCTCGGGGCCCGCGGTGGTCGCCTGGATCCCCGGGTGGCGCGCCGGATCGTGCATGCCGCGTTCGCCACGGCGCCTGAAGTGCCCGATACGGGGCCCCACGGGCTGCGCCACGCCGCGGCGACCCACCTGCTCGAAGGAGGCGCCGATCTGCGGAGTGTTCAGGAAATCCTGGGCCACGCGTCGCTGGCCACGACGCAGATCTACACTCACGTGTCCGCGGAGCGGCTGATTGGAAGCTACCGGCAGGCCCACCCCCGTGCGTAGCCGCGGCCCACCCCGACCAGGCTGCGGCCAGGCAACCTGGGCAAACCGCGGGCCAGGCAACATGCCCGGTCGGGACCCGGTAGACTGTGCCCCGGGCTCATAGTGGCCTAATTCGCGCGCTCGCCCGCCCGGTCCCGTGGACCGGCACGGCGGGACGCACCTCTCGGTCCGTCAGTTGTGGAAACGCAGACAGTTGTGGAAACACAGAGCATGACGGCAGGTGCGCACGGGCGCCAGGAGGAACCGGGACGCGGCCGCACCGAGCAGGTGCGCCGCACGAGAGAAAGGGACTGCGGGCATGGCACCCGTCGTCACCATGAGGCAGCTGCTGGAGAGCGGCGTTCATTTTGGTCACCAGACCCGCCGCTGGAACCCGAAGATGAAGCGCTTCATCTTCGCCGAGCGCAACGGCATCTACATCATCGATCTCCAGCAGTCGCTCGAATACATCGACACCGCGTACGAATTTATCAAGGAGACCGTCGCGCACGGCGGCTCGGTGATGTTCGTCGGCACCAAGAAGCAGGCGCAGGAGGCGATCGCCGAGCAGGCACGCCGCGTGGGGATGCCATACGTCAATCAGCGCTGGCTTGGCGGCATGCTCACGAACTTCTCCACGGTCTTCAAGCGGCTCCAGCGGCTCAAGGAGCTTGAGGAGATCGACTTCGACGACGTCGCAGGTTCGGGCATGACCAAGAAGGAATTGCTCCACCTCAAGCGTGAACGCGACAAGCTCGACCGCACGCTCGGTGGTATCCGGGACATGTCGCGGGTGCCGAGCGCTGTCTGGGTCGTGGACACCAAGAAGGAGCACATCGCCGTCAGCGAGGCCCGCAAGCTCGGCATCCCCGTCGTGGCGATCCTCGACACCAACTGCGACCCGGATGAGGTCACGTACCCGATCCCCGGGAATGACGACGCGATACGGAGCGTTGCCCTATTGACACGTGTCGTGGCGGACGCGGTGGCTGATGGCCTGATCGCGCGCGCTGGGGCGGCGGTGGGCGAGGAGAAGCCGACCGCCGACGTGGTGGGCGCCGACATTGGCGTCGAGGAGCCTCTCGCCGAATGGGAACGTGAGCTGCTCGAGGGCGCTCAGCCCGAGGCCGCCGAGGCTTCGGCCGGGGACGCTCCGGCTGTGGATGCTCCGGCCACTGTCGCGGACAGCGCTGCAGGCACCGCTGAGACCGGCTCCGGCGCCGCGGACACCGAGTCCGCCACCGCGGTGGCGGCAAACGGTGACGGGCAAGCGGGAGAAGGCGCCCAGGATTCGGTGGCTGGCAGCGCGGGGGAAGCTGATGAGCGGACCGAGACCGGCGAGCAAGCTCCCACAGGAGACACGGCTGAAACGGCCGGCGGCCCCGACGCCTGAGGCGCACCGGGCTGAGGCGCACCGGGCTGAGGCGCACCGGGCTGACGCGGGACCCGTGCGCCTGCCGGCGCCCGCGGAGCAAACAGCCGCGGGGTACATCAGGCGCCCGGTCGGCGGCGCAGGCCGCGCCCATGGCGGCGAAAGTGCCGCTTTCGGCCTGGTCGGCGTGGGATACCGCGGCGGAAATGGGCCGTCCAGACAGGTCCGCCCGGAACTGCGCAGGCGCGAACCGGGCAGGCGCGAACCGGGCAGGCGCGAACCGGGCGGGCCTAAGCAGCAGGGGATGAGCCACGTACTCGCCCGCGCGACGCGACCCGCGCGCGCGTGGGAAACCGCGACGAACGAGTAACGGATGTCTGGGAGCACGTCCCCAGGCGAGACTAAAGACGAGATCGAGAGGCCGAAAATGGTGAACGTCACGGCCGCGGACGTCAAGCGGCTCCGCGAGCTGACCGGCGCCGGAATGATGGACTGCAAGAAATCCCTTGAAGAGGCCGCCGGTGATGTCGACAAGGCAGTTGAGCTACTGCGCCTGAAGGGCGCGAAGGACGTGACCAAGCGGGCGCAGCGGGTCGCGGCGAACGGCCTGGTGGCAGCCCACCTGGAGGGAACAAGCACGGGCGTGCTGCTCGAGCTGAACTGCGAGACGGACTTCGTCGCGAAGAACGCCAGTTTCCAGCAGGCCGCTGCGGAGATCCTCGCCGCGGCCGTACGTACCGGTGTCTCAGACCGGCTCGGCCTGCTCGGCGCGGAGGTCAAGCCGGGCACCACTGTCCAGCAGCGCATCGAGGAAGCGAGCGTCACGATCAAGGAGAAGGTCGAACTCGGCCGGTTTGCCAGGCTTGAGGGCGGCTATATCGCCAGCTATCTCCACAAGTCGGATCCGTCGCTGCCCCCGTCCGTCGGCGTGCTCGTACAGCTCGACGCCGAGAACGCTCAGCTGGCGAAGGATCTCGCGCAGCAGGTCGCCGCGATGCGGCCGTCCTACCTGAGCGAGAACGACGTGCCCGCGGAGGTGCTGGAAAAGGAGCGCCGCATCGCCGAGCAGATCACCCGGGACGAGGGTAAGCCGGAGCAGGTGATACCCAAGATCGTGGAGGGCCGGCTGAAGGCGTTCCTCAAGGACGTGGTTCTTGTCGAGCAGGCATACGTCAAGGACCCGAAGAAGACGGTCAAGCAGCTGCTCACCGAGGCAGGTGTGACCGTGCAGAGTTTCGTCCGCGTCAAGATTGGCGAGGCCTGATACCTGACATACCTACATTCCTGATAACTACATTCCTGATACCTACATACCTCAGGACGTGAACGGCGAAGCGAAAGCGGCGCGTACGGGAGAGGGAGCCATGGCCATGCAGGAGAGTGACATACAGCGCCGCGGCCCAGGGCCCTTCCTGGGCCCGGACCACGCCACGGAACCGGGATCGGGCCTGTTCCCACGGTCGGCCGACATCCAGACCGCGCACGCTCCGCATGAGGTGGCAGCCGGCGAGCACCGGAACTGGCGGCGGGTCGTGCTGAAGCTGTCAGGTGAGGCGTTCGCCGGCGGCCAGCCCATCGGCATCGACCCGGACGTCGTCATCCACATCGCGGAGGAAATCGCCGCGGCTGTCCGCGAAGGTGTGCAGGTCGCGGCGGTGGTCGGCGGCGGCAACATGTTCCGCGGCGAGGTCTTGTCCGAGCGCGGCATCGACCGCGCCCGTGCGGACTACATGGGCATGCTTGGCACGGTCATCAACTGCCTGGCCCTTCAGGACGTGCTCGAAAAGCTCGGCATCGACACCCGGGTCCAGACCGCGATCACGATGGGGCAGGTGGCTGAGCCTTACATCCCGCGTCGCGCGATCCGCCACCTGGAAAAGGGCCGTGTGGTGATCTTCGGAGCGGGTCTCGGGGCCCCATTCTTCTCCACCGACACCTGCGCGGCGCAGCGCGCGCTGGAGATCCGCGCCGGCGCGGTCCTCAAGGGAACTCAGGTTGACGGCATCTACGACTCGGACCCGCGAAAGAATCCCGGCGCGGTCCGGTACGAGCGGCTCGACTATGGCGAGGTGCTCACCAGGAGCCTAAAGGTGATCGACGCCACGGCGGTGAGCCTGTGCCGAGACAACGGGTTGCCGATTGTCGTCTTCTCCCTGATGGGAGAGGGAAACATCGTCCGGGCGATCCGGGGCGAGAAGATCGGCACGCTCGTCTGCCCGGCTGGTGCCTAGTGGTCTGTGAGGGGGGCCCTTGAGCGAACGGCGTCCAGGTGGGTGCATCGCAAGGCGCTGCTTGTCTTCGAGGAGCGCGTAGTGGTTCCTACGCGCGACGACGACCACGCCGCGAGGTGCCCGGCGGGGCGTGGTCGTGGCTGGCGCAGCCAAGGAATGACTCCTCTTACAGACCACTATCACGGGGGTGCCGCCGTCGGCCGCAGCCGTGGCGCGGCCACCCTGGTACCGCGGCATGCGGACGGGAGACGATGAGTGCGAGCCGCAGGAGGCGGCCGACCGGCTTCGGCAGGCCGGTTTATCCAGTAGCCTCCTGGCAGCGGGATCACGATGCACAGGAGCCGCAGTGATTGACGAGACGCTCCTCGAAGCCGAGGAGAAAATGGAAAAGGCTGTCGCGGTCGCCAAGGAGGACTTCGCGGGAATCCGGACGGGACGCGCACATCCGGCCATGTTCGGCAAGATCACGGCCGAGTACTACGGGACGCAGACGCCGGTGAACCAGCTTGCCTCCTTTCACCTGCCCGAGCCGCGCATGGTCGTCGTGCAGCCGTTTGACAAGTCGTCGCTTGCGGCGATCGAGAAGGCGATCCGTAACAGCGATCTTGGCGTGAACCCGTCGAACGACGGCACGGTGATCCGCGTGGTGTTCCCCGAGCTCTCCGAGGAGCGGCGCAGGGAGTACATCAAGATCGCGCGGCACAAGGCTGAGGACAGCCGGGTCTCGATCCGCAACATTCGCCGCCACGCCAAGGATGCGCTCGACAAGCTCGTCAAGAACGGTGAGGCGGGCGAGGACGAGGGCCGCCGGGCGGAGCGTGAACTGGGCGAACTCACGCACACCTATGTCACCCAGGTGGACGAGCTGCTCAAGCACAAGGAATCCGAGCTCCTCGAGGTCTAGTTGGATCTCGATGACCGGCCAGAAGACACCGCTGCGGAAGGCCGGGAACGCAGGCGGGTCCGGACGGGCCGCAATCTGCCTGTCGCGATAGGTGTTGGCCTGGCCCTTGGTGCGTGTGCGCTGCTCACCCTCTACACGGTCAAGGCAACGTTTCTGGTGTACATGGGCGCCGCGGTCGGGGCCGCTGGCTGGGAACTGACCCGCGCCCTCTCGGCCCGCGGCATCCGGACCGCGCTGCCTCCGCTGATCTGCGGATCCGCGGCCATCTGGACCTGTGCGTACTGGCTCGGCACGCGCGCCGCGCTGGCCGCCGTCGCGCTGACTGCGATCGCTGTGATCATCTGGCGGCTTCCGGGCGGGCCTGCCGACTACCTGCGGGACATGACCGCGAGCGTTTTCGTGCTCGTCTATCTGCCGCTGATGGCCGTCTTCGCGGTGCTGATGCTGGCCTCGCGTGACGGCTCCGACCGGATTCTCGTATTCATTGCGGTCACGGTCTGTAACGACATCGGGGGGTACTTCGCCGGGATCCTGTTCGGGCGCCACCCACTCGTGCCTGCGATCAGCCCGAAGAAGACCTGGGAAGGGCTGGCGGGTTCCCTGGTTGCCTGCGTAGCGGCCGGTGCGGCGCTGGTGCCCACCCTGCTCCACGGGCGGTTCTGGCAGGGCGTGATCCTTGGCGTCGCGGCGGTCGCGGCGGCGACCCTGGGTGATCTCGCTGAGTCCATGATCAAGCGTGACCTGGAGATCAAGGACATGGGCACCTTGCTGCCGGGCCACGGCGGACTGTCCGAGCGGCTGGATTCGCTGCTGCTCAACGCGCCGGTCGCGTGGCTGCTGCTCGCGATCTTCGTGCCCGCCGGGGCCCGCTGAGATTATCCTGAACGGCTGCCGCGTGGCGCGCTAACCATGGGCGACGCAGCGCAGCGTGGCACCTCAACACCCGCGTGACGCGTCATTCGCGGATCGTGTTTCATTCCCCCGATGCGAGGGGACAACCCGGTCGCAATCGGCACGTGCTATCAGAAAAGTCCCGTTGGCCGGGGGAGGATGGAGCAGACACCAAATGCGCTTGCGCGGAAGTTTCAGCCTTCCTGTGCTGATTTATCTGATCGTCGGTATCTTCGTTGCCTGGAAACACGACTATATCAACCTGGTCGTGATCAAGATTGTGGCGTCGGCCCTGCTAGCCATCGTGCTCTGGTTCCTGGTCCTGCTCGGAGTCAACTTGCATATCCACTGAGCAGTTCAGGTGCGCCGGTGCGCCCGGTGGGCGAAGCCCACCGGGCGCACCGGCGTTTCCGGCCGGTCCCGGCCCGCAAGTCTCAGCTTTCGACGACAAAGCTGCGGCGCTGCGCGGCGAGCTGCGTGACCAGGCTCGCGGAGCCACGTTCCTTCGCGAGCAGGCGTTCACGCTCGCTGATCGGGACGATCCAGAGCCAGCGGACCACGTCCCCGCCGAAGGTAAAGCCGGAAAGGTCAGGCGGGTCCGGCCCGAGCAGCCCGCCGGGCTCGTCGAGCAGCAGTACCGCCTCATTGCCGCCACCGAGCGGGAATGTCGCGGGTTCGTGGTACCAGCGCACGCTGTGGCCTGGGCCGAACCACGTGACGGACCGCCAGGGGTACTGCGCGAGCCATAGGAATACCCGCGCCGCCTGCGCACTCGGCAGGGTGCTTGCCAGGCAAAGCTCGATGCGCGCGTAACCGCCCGAATCCTCCACGAATTGCTCGACCACCGGCATCCGCTGGCAGCTCATGCCGACCGTGGAAAGCACTGTGTACGGCCGCGAGGAGGTGGGCGGCCGTTCCGTGACACCGACGAGCGGCTGTTTGCCGTTACCCGCGTCCCAGTAATGCGCACCCGGTCCGAGACGCGCGAGCAAATGGCCTAGCACCGCCTGCTGGAAATTGCCCCAGGACGTCGGTTCCACGCGCCATTGCCAGAACGCCCGGGCCTGCTCGACGCGGGGCACGAGCCCTTCCATGGCGTCGTCGAGCGACCACCCGAACGGCGTCTGCCCGATGACGTCCCTGCTGTAGCCGGGCATTCCGCGGGCCATATCGGCCCAGCCGGGAATCACGGCGAGCAACTGCCCGGATTCTAGGATGGCGATGCCATCGCCTTCCTCGAACCACAGAGCCTGCAATGTCCGCGCGTCGAAGGGCGGCCGTCCCTGCGGATGCTTGGTGTGGGCGGCCGGCATGATCGGCGCCTTGCCCGCGTTCAGCCGGCCCAGGTCCGTGGTCGGCGCCGCGGGCTGGTGATTGGCGATCCAGGTCGCGGCGATGGCCGAGGTGTCGCCGTGCAGGTAGGCTGCGGTCGTGACCCCGTCGTACTCCACAGTCAGCCGACGGCTCTCGTAAGGGCTCGCACTCTCCAGGATGACCTGCGGTGCTTGAGTAGGAGCGGGCCCCCTGCGAAGCGTCGGCATGGCTGAAATCTACTGACTTGCCGCAGGTCATCGCATGGATAGGACGACATCGTTAAGGGTTTGCAATTGCGTGCGCCCGAGTGGGTGGGGTGGCGGGTGGGTTTCATGGAACGGAGCTGGCGTGGCGAGCCGTGATCATCCATCGGCCGTGGGCCCGCGCCACGTGGACCTGGGCGCACCAGACGCCGCCCCGGGGCTGCTTCCCGCGGCCGCCGCGGCCGGGACCGGGCCCACGGCGGCGCTCGGCCCTCCGGGCCTGGCCTGGCCCGCGCCCGGCCGGGCCAGGCCGCCGCGCCACCTCGCCGACCTGGATCCCGCGGCGCGGCGCGGCGTCATGGCCGAGCTTGGCGAGCCCGCCTTCCGGGCCGGCCAGTTGTCGCGGCACTACTTCGCACGGCTGACCCGCGACCCGGCCGACATGACGGATCTTCCCGCCCGGTCCCGTGAGCGGCTTTCCGCCGCGTTGCTCCCCGGGCTGCTCACCGCTGAGCGCGAGCTCGCCTGCGACGACGGGACCACGAGAAAGACACTGTGGCGGGCGTTCGATGGCGCCTACGTCGAGTCGGTGCTCATGCGGTATCCGGATCGTGTCACCGTGTGCGTCTCTTCCCAGGCAGGCTGCGGGATGGCGTGCCCGTTCTGTGCGACAGGCCAGGCGGGGCTCACCCGTAACCTGTCCGCCGCGGAGATCGTCGAGCAGGTCGTCGCCGCCGGCCGGGCACTGGCGGAAGCTGCCATATCCGGCGGTCGCGGCCGGGTGTCCAACGTCGTGTTCATGGGCATGGGCGAGCCGCTCGCCAACTATCGCCACGTGATTTCCGCGGTGCGAAGGATCATCGATCCGGTACCTGACGGCCTCGGCATCTCACGGCGGTCGGTCACCGTATCCACTGTCGGGCTGGTACCGGCGATCAGGCGGCTCGCCGCCGAGAATCTGGCCGTCACGCTCGCGGTCTCGCTGCACGCGCCCGACGACGGACTCCGGGACGAGCTTGTGCCCGTCAACGCGCGCTGGAAGATCGCTGAGGTGCTCGACGCGGCGTGGGCGTATACGGCATCGACGGGCCGCCGGGTGTCGATCGAGTACGCGCTGATCCGTGATGTCAACGATCAGGCATGGCGGGCCGACCTGCTGGGCTCACTGCTCGCCGGCCGTCTTGCCCACGTCAACCTGATCCCGCTGAACCCGACGCCTGGATCGCGGTGGACGGCGTCGGAGCCGCGGGTGGCAGCGCGATTCCAGCGGCGGCTCGAGACACACGGCCTGCCTGTCACGATGCGCGATACCCGCGGGCGCGAGATCGACGGAGCCTGTGGTCAGCTAGCCGCATCCAGTCAGGCACCGATACGGTAATCGGCCATGTGGCGTGCGCTGCTCGCCCGGGGGGCCACCGGGTCGTCTGGGGACACCCCAGACCCCGATGGCCCGGGATCCCGCGGCGATTTGCCTGCCCGGCGTGGTGCCCGCCGGGCGCTGCGCCGGGCGCTGCGCCGGCCGCGGGTCCTGCTGCACGATGCTGTCGCCGGGTTGGTGCACCGCGGGTGGCGGGCCGTGCAGTCAGCGGCCCTGATCACTGCGGAGACCGCGGCGGGGCGGCGGTTCGCCAGCTTCGGCCGCGGTGCCAGCATGGCGTTCCCGACTGGCACGGTGTTCGGCGAGCGGTGGATCGCGATCGGCCAGGACACCATGATCGGCATGCACGTCACCATGTGTGCCGGCATGGTTCCCGGCCAGGATCTTGGCACCCAGCCGGTGCTGCGGGTGGGCGACCGCTGCGTCATCGGGCGTGGCAGTCACATCGTCGCGCACCGGTCGGTGGAGATCGGTGACGACGTGTACACGGGTCCGTACGTGTACATAACGGATCAGAATCACGGCTACGCGGACCCGGACACGCCGATCGGCAGGCAATGGCCGAGCAATGACACGGTGTCCATCGGCTCCGGGGCGTGGCTCGGCGCCGGGGTGATTATCCTGCCTGGCGCCGTGATCGGCAGGAACGTCGTGGTCGCCGCGGGCTCTGTCGTCCGCGGCAACGTGCCGGACCGCTGCGTCGTCGCGGGTGTGCCGGCCAAGGTCGTCCGTGAGTACGTCCCGGGCAGTGGCTGGAAGCCGCCGTTCCGTGATGGCGGCACGCAGCCGGTGGCTTAGGTCTCTTGGCTTGGGCGATGTAGCGGCCATGAGGCGGCAACGCCGCACCAACCCGCGCACGCCACCATGCACAGCCGTTAAGTATGTTCCCGGGTTCACACTGTAGTGAGAGTCACAGCGCTAAACCTCACCCTGTGCCGCATGCTGAGATGGACTGCACTAAGGTTCGTCAGCAGCGCACGACCGGGCGTGACAGCCGGTAGCGCAGGATGACCCACACGAGCAACGGAGGCGTCGGGCGATGACGCAGACGACGATGACGCCGCAGCGGACCCGGGCCAAGATCCCCGCCCGGACGCTGCGGACCGGCCCCTGGTGGCGAGAACCCGCCGTCACCGCCGTGCTGCTCACCATCTGGGTGGCCTATGCGGTGGTGCGCGTCTTCATGGGCCGCTGGTACTGGGTGCCGCAGTACCACTACCTGACGCCGTTCTACTCGCCGTGTATCAGCGGCGCCTGCGCCGCCGGGTCGAGCAGCCTCGGCACCTGGTTCCCGAAGGTTCCCTCGATCGTCCCGTACGCGATCGTGTCACTGCCGTTCATCCTTGGATTCCGGCTGAGCTGCTACTACTACCGTGGGGCGTACTACCGGTCGTTCTGGCAGGCCCCGACCGCCTGCGCCGTGCGCGAGCCACACGCCCGCTACACAGGAGAGACCAGGTTCCCGCTCATCCTGCAGAACCTGCACAGGTACTTCTTCTTCATCGTGATACTCGTCTCCGTGCTCAACACCTACGACCTCATCGATGCCTTCCACAGCAAGACAGGCGGGGTTGGATTCGGCCTGGGCACGCTCATCATGCTGGTCAACGTTGTGCTGTTGTGGGCTTACGCATTGGGGTGCCACTCGTGCAGGCACATCACCGGCGGGCGGCTCAAGCACTTCTCCAAGCACCCGGCCCGATACTGGATATGGACGCAGGTCTCGAAGCTGAACGCCCGGCACAAGCAGCTCGCCTGGATCACGCTGGGCACACTGATGCTGACCGATCTCTACATCATGCTCGTGGCCAGCAACGCCATCTCCGACCTGCGGTTCTTCAATTAAGGTGACCTGAGGCGATGACTGAGATCGAACGCCATTCCTACGACGTGGTAGTGGTTGGAGCGGGCGGTTCCGGCCTGCGCGCCGCCATCGAAGCGCGGCTGCAAGGGAAGAAGACCGCGGTCATTTCCAAGTCGCTGTTCGGCAAGGCGCACACGGTGATGGCCGAGGGCGGCGCGGCGGCGGCGATGGGCAACGTGAACGCCCGCGACAACTGGCAGGTGCACTTCCGCGATACGATGCGCGGCGGCAAGTTCCTGAACAGCTGGCGGATGGCTGAGCTGCATGCCAAGGAAGCGCCCGACCGCGTCTGGGAACTGGAGTCCTGGGGCGCGCTGTTCGACCGGACCAAAGACGGGAAGATCAGCCAGCGCAACTTCGGCGGGCACGAGTACCCACGGCTCGCCCATGTCGGAGACCGCACCGGCCTGGAGATGATCCGCACCCTGCAACAGAAGGTGGTCGCGCTGCAGCAGGAGGACGCCGTCGCGCACGGCGACCCCGAGGCGCGGATCAAGATCTTTGCCGAGACCACCATCACCCGCCTGCTCAGGGACGGCGAACGGGTCGCGGGCGCGTTCGGCTATGTCAGGGACACCGGCCGGTTCATCCTGTTCGAGGCGCCCGCCGTGATCATGGCCACCGGCGGCATCGGGAAGTCGTGGAAGGTCACCTCCAACTCGTGGGAGTACACCGGCGACGGGCACGCTCTCGCGCTGCTGGCTGGCGCGACCCTGGTGAACATGGAGTTCGTCCAGTTCCACCCGACCGGGATGGTGTGGCCGCTGTCCGTGAAGGGCCTGCTCGTCACCGAGTCGGTGCGCGGCGACGGCGGCGTGCTGCGCAACTCCGAGGGCAAGCGGTTCATGTTCGACTACGTGCCTGACGTCTTCCGCGCGCAGTACGCGGAGACGGAAGAGGAGGGGGACCGCTGGTACACCGACCCGGAGCACAACCGGCGGCCACCCGAACTGCTTCCCCGCGACGAGGTTGCCAGGTCCATCAACGCCGAGGTCAAGGCCGGCCGTGGCACCGAGCACGGTGGCGTGTTCCTCGACGTGTCGACCAGGCTGCCCGCTGCGGAAATCCTGCGGAAGCTGCCGTCCATGCACCACCAGTTCAAGGAACTCGCCGATGTCGACATCACAAAGGAACCGATGGAGGTCGGGCCGACCTGCCACTACATGATGGGCGGCGTCGAGGTGGACCCGGACACCGCGGCCGCGCTCACGCCCGGTCTGTTCTCGGTCGGCGAATCCTCCGGCGGCATGCACGGCTCCAACCGGCTCGGCGGCAACTCCCTGTCCGACCTGGTGGTCTTCGGCCGCCGGGCCGGCCTGGGCGCGGCCCAGTATGTGGACGCCCTGACATCGCGGCCTACCGCGCCCGACAGCGAAATCACCGCGGCCGAGGCGGAAGCGCTCGCGCCGCTTGAGCGGGGCGGTACCGGATCCGGGGAGAACCCGTACACACTGCACGCCGAACTCCAGCAGACGATGAACGATCTCGTCGGCATCATCAGGCGGGCCGGGGAAATTGAGAGCGCGCTCGGTCACCTGGAAAAGCTACGCGAGCGCGCCGGCGCGGTGAGCGCGTCCGGTGGGCGGGCGTACAACCCCGGCTGGCACCTGGCCCTCGACCTGCGGAACATGCTGCTGGTCTCCGAATGCGTGGCACGCGCCGCCCTCGAGCGCGAGGAGAGCCGCGGCGGCCACACCCGGGACGACTTCCCGCAGATGTCGCCGGAATGGCGCAAGGTCAACCTGATCTGCTCGCTTGACGGTGACAGGCTGGCACTGAAACGCCAGCGGCTCGAGCCGATGCGTGACGATCTGATCAAGCTCTTCGACCGCGAGGAACTGAAGAAGTACATGACCGCCGAGGAACTCACCGCCGCCGGTGCGGCAGACGCCGCCACCACCGGGCAGGAGAAGGGCCAATGAGCTACAAGGCACAGTTGAAGGTGTGGCGGGGCGACGCTGGGCAGGGTGACTTCACCGACTACCAGGTGGAAGTCAACGAGGGCGAGGTCGTGCTCGACATACTGCACCGGCTACAGGCCACGCAGACACCCGACCTTGCCGTGCGGTGGAACTGCAAGGCAGGCAAGTGCGGCTCGTGCTCGATGGAGATCAACGGCATGCCGCGGCTCGCCTGCATGACCCGGATGAACACGTTCACCGAGGACGAGACCATCACGGTGAACCCGATACGCACGTTTCCCGTCATCCGTGACCTGGTCACCGACGTGTCCTTCAACTATGGGAAGGCACGGCAGATCCCGTCGTTCACGCCCGATCCCTCGCTCAAGCCGGGCGAGTACCGGATGGCGCAGACCGACGTGGAGCGCTCGCAGGAGTTCCGAAAGTGCATCGAGTGCTTCCTGTGCCAGAACGTCTGCCACGTCATCAGGGATCACGAGGACAATGAGGCCGCGTTCGCGGGGCCGCGGTTCCTCATGCGCATCGCCGAACTCGAAATGCATCCGCTGGACGTCGCCGACCGCCGCAACAGCGCGCAGGAAGACTTCGGGCTCGGCTACTGCAACATCACCAAGTGCTGCACCGACGTATGCCCCGAGCACATCAAGATCACCGACAACGCGCTCATCCCGATGAAGGAGCGCGTGGTGGGCCGCAAGTACGACCCGCTGGTCTGGCTCGGCTCGAAGATCACCCGTCGCCGCAGGGCCAGTGACACCCCCAAGGTGCCTGGCAAGAGTTAGGGCGCGTCCCGGAGATCTTTGGCCAGCCGCCCGTCTGGGCCCCGCCCCGGCGACGCCCAGACGGCGGCTGGCCGCGTTCTCGCCCGCCGACGTAGGACACCGCTACGAGGGCGGGCTTGCGGCCTCGCCAGCCACCGCCGGGACCGGCGCTCGCGACCACCGAGATCCACGGGACGCGCCCTGGCTCCCGAACGGCTGCCGCGGCTTGCGCGGGGCAGGGGAGGCGGACCGGTTCTTCGCAGGCGCGGTGGCCCCGCAACGCCTGCGTTGCGGGGCCACCACGCTCCTGCCGGTCACTTGAAGCAGTGCACCCTGACCGCCTTGCTCTTGAGACGCACGTTCACGACTCGCGGGACGAACCCGACCGGGAACACGATATGGACGTCCGCGGTTCCCCGGTACGTAGCCGCGGTCCCCTTGCAGTTACGTGAGGTGCTCCCCTGGAGGGATTTCCTGTGGTGGTTCGCGAGGGTCTTCGCGCTGACCCTTGTGCCGTTGCGGAACAGCCGCAGGGTCAGCCCGAGAGTAGGCACGGCCCTCGAGCACTTAATGACGCCGAAGACGGTGATGAGCCTTGGCCGATGGGTTGCCGTGCGCACTTTGCCGATCTTCAATACTTCAGTGGCATCGCAGTTGATGGCCTTCTTGGCCGGTGACATCACCTTGACCACGTGGCTCGTCGATAGGCCCCCGGGCGACGGCGCTGCCAGGGTGGATGCCTGCGCCGTGGCCAGCGGCCCGGCGCCTAGTGCTGCTGCGATCGCGACAGCCACAACGGCCGTTCTGGTAAATCTCATTTTGCCCCTTGATGTCCCCGGCATATCCGGGCTGATATGCCGCATCCCACATCTGCCCGTCGATGAAGACGGAGCGGCGGCACCGGGCTGGTTGCGGCAGGGAAAACGGTTAGGTGCCCCCGTAACCGGATGAATCGGAGTATCCACCTCAATCGCTTGAACCGCAAGCCAGGCGCGGGCGCGCGCCGCGTATGCGCGTTTGCCGCGAAAATTCCTCTTACCGAACCCTGGGAAAGATCGCGGCCCTGAATCTTAGTGACGTCACCCACGACCGCGCCTCCCGCGTCTACATCCCTGGGTGTCCCTCAGGCAAAGCTCGCAGGCGGGCGGCACGGTGCGGCCACTGTTTGGCATGATTACCGGGACTGAGGCAGGCAGGGCCGCGTCCTGCCATAGTGAGAGGCCGTCATGACCCACCTGACCTACCCGGAAGCAGCGATCATCGGTCTGCTGCAAGGCGTGACCGAACTCTTCCCCGTGTCCAGCCTCGGTCACAGCGTGCTGCTTCCGGCGATCATCGGCGGCCAGTGGGCGCGCGACCTGAGCGTGTCCGCGACGGAATCGCCATACCTGGCGTTCGTCGTCGGCCTGCACGTCGCCACGGCGCTCGCATTGATGATCTACTTCTGGCGGGAGTGGATACGGATCATCGGCGGGTTCTTCTCCTCGATCCGGGACCGCCATATCGAGACCGCCGACCAGCGGCTAGCCTGGATGATCATTCTCGCCACCATTCCTGTCGGCATCGCCGGCCTTGCGCTCGAACACACCTTCCGCGTGCTGCTCGGCAAGCCGATCCCCGCCTCCATCTTCCTCACCCTGAACGGCCTGATCCTGTACGGGGGCGAACGGCTGCGCAGGAAGGCGTCACGCCGTGCCGACGAGGAAGTGGCCGCCGAGGTGGCGGAGGCCGAGCTGGCGGAGGCCGAGCTGGCGGAGGGCGGCAGGCCAGGCAGGCACGCCGCGGGCAATCGCGCGGTGCGGCAGCAGGAGGCCGCGCTCGACCTCGCCTCGGACCGGCGGCTCGCCGATATGGGCTACCTCCAGGCCCTGATCATCGGATCCGCGCAGATTCTCGCGCTGGCCGCCGGTATCAGCCGGTCGGGTATCACCATGGTGGCCGGCCTGCTCCGCGGCCTGTCGCACGAAGACGCGGCACGGTTCGCGTTCCTGCTTGCGACGCCGGTCATCCTGGCGGCGGGCGTGCTCAAGATTCCGCCCGACCTGATGGGCCCGCCCGCCAACGGGATCCATGGCCAGATCCTGGTCGGCAGCCTGCTGTCCGGCGTCGGCGCGTACCTGTCGGTCCGTTTCCTCACCAAGTACTTCCAGACGCGAACGCTCACCCCGTTCGCGATCTACTGCCTGGTGGTGGGCCTCGGCAGCTTCGTCTACCTCACCGCCACCTAGTACTACAGGGCTTGATCTAGCCCTGTAGTACTAGAGCGGCACGCGCGATACGGCTGCCGAACGCTCAGGCGACAGCTTGATCGATGGCCCGTAAGACGTGCGATAGCACGGCTGTCAACGTGCACCATCTTGCCCTGTTTCAAGATCAGCTTCGGCCGACGGATAACCCATCGATGGCCCATTGATGGGGCGATCACAGCACCCGATGGCCCGTAGGGCGCCGGATCCGGCACCCCTGCGGGCCATTCCTGTACTAGGCCGCAGCTGATCTTGACACCCGATGGGTCATCGTGTGGTCGGGCGCCGCCGGTGACCCGTGAATGTGGCATTACGGGTCATATCCCACGGCTGTGAATATGTACCATCGCCTTTGACCCACGGCGGCTTTCATGATCGCGGTAACTTTTCCGCACATATCGCCGAGAAGTTACCGCGATCATGAAGCTCGGCGTTGCCTGGGCCGCGGCCATCGCCCGGATCATGATCCATGGCCCGTTGGGCACCGGATCGGGCGCCTGCGGGCCATTCGTGTACCCAAGCCGCAGTTGATCTTGATGCCCGTTGGGTCATCGTGTGGCTGGCGCCGCCGGTGGACTTGCGGATGTCCCGTTACGGGTCGCGGGGGCGACCCGTAACGGGACATCCACGGCAACTGATCTTGAAGTGGGCTCGATGGCACGCGTTGACAGGCGCACACGGGCCGCCCTGCGGGACAGTCATCGCGGCGCGGGCGGCGCCTCACCCGCGGGGTGGGGGCGGCGCCTTACCCGCGGGGTGCGGGCGGCGCTTACTCGCGGGCGCGGGCGCGGCGGGCACGCATCCGCTCCCGTTCTCGTGCGTCGAGCACCGCCTTGCGCAGCCGGACCGCCGACGGCGTGACCTCCGCGCACTCGTCGTCGGCGCAGAACTCGAGCGCCTGCTCCAGGCTGAGCAGCCGGGGCGGCACCAGCCGCTCGAGTTCGTCGCCGGATGACTGGCGCACATTCGTCATCTTGCGCTCGCGGCAGATGTTCACGTCCATGTCACCGGGGCGTGAGTTCTCGCCCACGATCATGCCTTCGTAGACCTCCGTGCCCGGCGACACGAACAGCGATCCCCGCTCCTGTAGCCCGGACATCGCATACGGAGTCGCCATCCCGCCCCGATCGGCCACCAGCGAGCCCGATGGCCGGGTGCGCAGGTCGCCGAACCAGGGCTGGTAACTGTCGAACACATGATGCGCCACACCGGTGCCCCTGGTGTCAGTGAGGAACTCGGTGCGGAACCCGATCAGCCCACGCGCCGGGACCACGTATTCGAGCCGGACCCACCCGCTGCCATGGTTCGTCATCTGCTCCAAGCGGCCCTTGCGGACCGCGAGCAACTGGCTGACCACGCCGAAGAACTCCTCTGGGACGTCCACGGTCAGCCGCTCCACCGGTTCGTGCACCTTCCCGCCGATCTCGCGGGTCACCACCTGTGGCCGACCTACGGTGAGCTCGTAGCCCTCCCTGCGCATGGTCTCCACGAGCACCGCGAGCGCAAGCTCACCGCGGCCCTGCACCTCCCAGGTGTCCGGGCGCTCGGTCGGGAGAACCCGCATGGACACGTTGCCGACAAGCTCACGGTCCAGCCGGGCGGACACGAGCCGCGCCGTGACCTTCGTCCCCTTGTCTCGGCCGGACATCGGAGAGGTGTTCACGCCGATGGTCATGGAAATGGCAGGCTCGTCCACGGTCAGCAGCGGGAGCGGCCGTGGGTCGTCCGGGTCGGCAAGGGTCTCGCCGATCATGATCTCGGGAATCCCGGCGACAGCGATGATGTCCCCGGGCCCCGCAGATTCGGCCGGGACGCGATCCAACGCAGCCGTTAGGTACAGTTCTGTGATTTTGACCTTTTCGATGCTTCCGTCACGGCGGCACCAGGCGGCCTGCTGGCCGCGCTTGATCGTCCCGGACATCATCCGGCACAGCGCGATCCTGCCCAGGTAGGACGAGGCGTCCAGGTTCGTCACCTGCGCGCGCAACGGCGCGGCCGGGTCGTAGCGCGGCGGCGGGATCGTCTCCTCCAGGACCGCGAACAGCGGCACCAGGTCCGGCGAATCCGGCAGCGTGCCATCAGCCGGCCGCGTCAGCGACGCACGGCCGGCGCGGGCCGAGGCGTACACGATCGGGAACTCGATCTGCGCCTCGGTGGCGTCGAGGTCCAGGAACAGTTCATAACAGGCATCCACGACCTCGGCGATCCGAGCGTCCGGCCGGTCGACCTTGTTGATGACCAGAATCACCGGCAGCCCCGCCTGAAGCGTCTTGCGCAGCACGAACCGGGTCTGCGGGAGCGGGCCCTCACTGGCGTCCACGAGCAGCAGCACGCCGTCGGCCATGGACAGCCCGCGTTCCACCTCACCGCCGAAGTCGGCGTGCCCGGGCGTATCGATGATGTTGATGGTCAGGCCGTCGCGGTGGACGGCGGTGTTCTTCGCGAGAATCGTGATGCCCTTCTCGCGCTCGAGATCACCAGAGTCGAGCACCCGATCCGCGATCTGCGCGTTCGCGCGGAAGGCCCCTGACTGCCACAGCATCGCGTCCACCAGCGTGGTCTTGCCATGATCCACGTGCGCGACGATCGCGACATTGCGCAGATCGTCGCGGGTGGCGGTGCCTGCTACGGCGGCGGTGACTGACGGTACGGGCATGAGGACGCCTGGACTCCATCGGGGGATCGCGGGATGTTGCCGCTGAATCTCGCGGCCTGCACAGTCTATTCGAACCCTTTTCCCGAACGGCTCCGCGGCGTGCGCCAGCCACGTCAGGTGACACGATCTTGGCCCGCATCGAGTGCGCCGCCCGGGGACCTGGGCCGCGAGTGCACGTCAAGTGAAGCGATCCTCGCCCGCGCCCGCGCGCGGCGCCCCCGATCGCGGCCGCGAACGCACCTCAGGTGGCACGGCCCACGCCTCGCGCGCGGCGCCACGGTTCCCGGCCCCGCGTGCAGCGCCCCCGCCCCGCGACCACGCCGTTCACTTTGCCTGGCATGCACGAGGCTGACGGCGAAAGCCGGGGACCGCCCGCATCATGACCTATATAGAACGTATGTTCGATTGGGTGCTAACATGGGTCATGAACGTGCAGCTTCCGCGGGGGTGGCCGGCCGGGGTGCACCCGCCTGGTGCGGAACGGTTCGAGGAGACGGCGGTGGCGTGGCTGCTGGATGTCGTGCCTCCCGATTACCGGCTCCACGGTGTCCTGCGCCGCTATCCCGTCGCGCTCGCCCAGATGGCCCGCCATCACGTGCGTGCGTGTGCCGAGGGCGCACGGCAGGGATACCGCAGCGCGCGGACCGAACTCGCGGATGCGCTGCCCCCGCATGCCTGCACCGCCGTGCTCGCCGCATACCGCAGCGAAGGACGCAAGCTGGCTGCCACCGCCCGCGCGGTCGAACTCGTCGAGCAGGCCCTGCGGAGCGGCCCGCAGCAGCCAGCAAGGTCAGGCGATGGCTGCTAAGGCCACAGCCCGCCCTCGTTGCGCCATGTCCTGGGTGGGCGAGCGATAACGCCGCAGCCGCCATCTGGGTGGCTGTCGCTGCCTCGACAGCCACGGGCCATCGAGGTACCGGTCCGCGCCAGGCCGGGCGAGGTGAGAGCCTCCTATAGCGCCCGCATCACGATCAGTGCCGTATCGTCTGCGGGCGGCTCCGCTGCGTACTCATGGACGACGCGCATGATCCTTGCGGCCACGGCGCCCGCGTTCAGGCCCGCGCACTCGGCGAACACATCGCTCAGGCCGTCGTTGTCGTCGAGCAACTGGCCGCCCCGCCGCCGCTCCGTGACGCCATCGGTGACGCACAGCAGCACGTCACCCGGCCCGAGATCGATGGTCTTGCTGCGGAAGCCGACATCGTCGAGCACACCGAGCAGCGGCTGCGGGCCCGTCACCGGCTCCGGGCTGCCCCCCGCGCGCAGCAGCAGCGGCAGCGGATGGCCTGCGCACACCAGCGAGACCCGGACCGTTGGGGCACCGGCTGGCGCCGTAGCCCTGGCCTGCCCGGCTGACGCCGCTCCGTCCGGGGTGGAGCTGTCCGGGGTGGAGCTGTCCGGGGCAGCGCTGTCCGGGGCAGCGCTGTCCGGGGCAGCGCTGTCCGCGGGGGCGCCGCCGGGCCGCGCTGTGATGATCTCACCGTGCACCAGCGTGATGAACCGTGCACGCGGGCCTTCGTCCAGGATCAGCCGGTTCAGCCGGTCGAGCACCGAGGCGACCCCGCGGCCCTCCCTGGCAAGAATCCGCATCGTATACCGGGCAAGACCGGTAACTGCCGCGGCCTGCGGGCCGGTGCCGCACACGTCGCCGATCGCGAACCGCCACCGGCCGTCGGCCACGGCGAACACATCGTAGAAATCGCCGCCGACCTCGTTTCCCTCCCCCGCAGCCGCATAGGCCACGGCCAGATCCACGCCAGGCACCTGCGGCACCTCGGGCGGCAGCAAGCTGCGCTGCAAAGCCCGGCTCGTCTGGAGCTGTTGCGAGTACAGCCTCGCGTTGTCGAGCGCGAGTGCCGCGCGGCGGCTGAGATCCTCGACCATCTCGACGGACTCGCGCGGGAACTTGTCGCCGCAAGGCCGGCCGATGACGAATGCGCCAAGCACTCGCCCGCGTGCGACGAGCGGGCAGCACCACACGGCGTCGGAGATGAAGCCGGCCGCGCCGATGGGCAACGCTGACGTGGTCAGCCCGTCGAGTGACCAGCGGCGCGCCACCGGGCGCGAGGGAACCTGCGGCGGCGGCACCTGCGCGAGCAGCGCGCCGAGCGCGTCCGCGAGCGCCTCGTCGGAGTGCCATACGTACGCCGGCCGCGGCAGGCCGCCAGCTCGCCCTGCCGCGCCCGTCCTGTCCGCCCTGTCTCCCACCAGGTAGACGGCACACCAGGTGGCCAGCCGTGGCACCACGAGCTGCGCGGCGAGCGCAACGGTCTTGTCCTCGTCAAGGGTGCCTGCCAGCAGGTCGCTCGCCTCGGCCAGGAAGCTGATCCGGCCACGCCGAACGCGCTCGAGCTCGGCGAGCCGTGCTCGTTCGAGAGACAGTGCGACCCGGTCAGCAACCTGCTGCAGGCGGTCGGCGTCGGCCTGGGTGAATCGGTCCGGCTCGGCCGCGGCGGCCGCGAGCACGCCGGTGACCCGGCCCTCCGCGAGGAATGGAACCGTCATCAGGGACTGGGCCGCGTCGTCACTGGCAGCACGATCACTGGCAGCAGGGTCCTGGGCAGCAGGGTCCTGGGCAGCAGGCACGGCCCCGGGAAGCGCGGTGAACCTGGCCAGGTCGCCGTAGATCGCGGGCAACCGGCCGACGCCGTCGCCTTCGAACGGCGCGTGCCCCAGCCCCGCCGCCGAGATGGCGAGGCTGGCAAGCAGCTCGGGGCTCCCCATGCCGGCGCCAGCCCGTATTCTCAGCTCGCCGTCCTCGTCGGCCACGAGCGCATACGCAGCGTCGGCGCCTGCCGTGTCGCGCGCCGTCTCCACCGTGTGGCGCAGCAGCTCGTCGTAGCTGAGCCGGCCGATGGAGGCGAGCGCATCATCCTCGTCGGGAACGGACCTGACGCCATCAGCGGTGACGAGCGCCGGACGCGGCGCCGTGCGCCCAAATGCCCCCCCTGCCCACCCCTGCCCAGGCTCCTGACTGGCCGCCGACCGGTCGCTGACCGCCATGCGGAACCAGACCGCCTTCGCGGTCCGCGCGTAGCTCACGCCCCACGACGACGCGAGGGCAGCGGGCAACAGGAGACCCCGGCCGTTCGTGCGCTCGGCGTCGTCCGCGGCGCCAGTGGTGTCCCTGAGACCCCGGGTGGGATGGCGGTCCCGCACCGCGACCTCGACCTCACCGCCGACCAGCCGGCAGCTCACCTGCAGCGGTGTCCCCGCGTGCACGACGGCATTGGTCACGAGCTCGCTGGTGAGCAGCACCGCGTCGTCCACGAGCCGGCTCGACCGGTCGGCCAGCTGCCACGAGCACAGCGTCTCCCGGACGAAACGGCGTGCCGCTGCTGCGGCGGCAGGCTCGGGTTCGTAGGCCGCGCTTGCGGCGAGATCGCGACGCCCCTTCACAAGCCCTCTTGGCCTCGTTCCGTAATGTCCGACGCGGTTATCGTGACAGACTCGTAACGGTGATACATCCTAGGGAATCAATCCTCGTTTCGTCCGCTGGCTGAAAAGGCCAGCACCCCAAGGCCAAAGAATCCTGGCCAAACAGCAACGAAATGCGCAGAAAATGATCAGCAGACGAAGCACGGCGCCGTCAGCGCCGGCGGCGCCATCGACGTCCCCGGTGTCATCGGATCGCGCCGCTGGAACGGCGACGGCAGGCCGGGCGAACCGCGGTGGCAAAGGCGCAGGAGACGGTGGTGACCGAGGGACCGGGGCGGCAGATCGCGCCTACCGTTACACCGATGCCGACCTCGAGCCTGTGCGCAGCGCACTCGCGGCGCTGAGGGACGGGGACTTCCGGCCGCGCAGGCTGCCGCCCGCGAGCCCGACCGGCCCAAGCGGCTTGCTCGCTGAGATCACCGCCCTGGTCGACGACGTGGGCGGCCAGCTCGCGCTGCACGCCGCCGAGGTCACCCAGATGGCCGCGCAGGTGCGCGACATCGCCCAGGTGGCCACCGCGGTCGCCAAGGGCGACCTGTCACAGAAGATCACCGTCGACGCGCAGGGCCAGATGCTGCAGCTGAAGCAGACCATGAACACGATGGTCGACCAGCTGTCCGCGTTCGCCGACGAGGTCACCAGGGTCGCGCGCGAGGTCGGCACCGAGGGCAACCTCGGCGGCCAGGCTCATGTCCGCGGCGCATCCGGCGTGTGGAAGGACCTCACCGACTCGGTGAACGGCATGGCCTCCAACCTCACCGTCCAGGTGCGCGGCATCGCCCAGGTGGCCACCGCGGTCGCCAAGGGCGACCTGTCACAGAAGATCACCGTCGACGCGCAGGGCGAGATCCTCCAGCTCAAGGACACTATCAACACGATGGTCGACCAGCTGTCCGCGTTCGCCGACGAGGTCACCAGGGTCGCGCGCGAGGTCGGCACCGAGGGCAACCTCGGCGGCCAGGCTCATGTCCGCGGCGCATCCGGCGTGTGGAAGGACCTCACCGACTCGGTGAACGGCATGGCCTCCAACCTCACCATCCAGGTGCGCGGCATCGCCCAGGTCACCACCGCCGTCGCCAACGGCGACCTGAGCAAGAAGATCACCGTCGACGCGCAGGGCGAGATCCTCCAGCTCAAGGACACCATCAACACGATGGTCGACCAGCTGTCCGCGTTCGCCGACGAGGTCACCAGGATGGCGCGCGAGGTCGGCACCGAGGGCCGCCTCGGCGGCCAGGCACATGTCCGCGGCGTATCGGGAACCTGGAAGGGCCTCACCGACAACGTCAACTTCATGGCGAACAACCTGACCAACCAGGTCCGCAACATCGCCCAGGTCACCACCGCCGTCGCCAACGGCGACCTGAGCAAGAAGATCACCGTCGACGCGCAGGGCGAGATCCTCCAGCTCAAGGACACCATCAACACGATGGTCGACCAGCTGTCCGCGTTCGCCGACGAGGTCACCAGGATGGCGCGCGAGGTCGGCACCGAGGGCCGCCTCGGCGGCCAGGCACATGTCCGCGGCGTATCGGGAACCTGGAAGGATCTCACCGACAACGTCAACTCCATGGCGAACAACCTGACCGGCCAGGTGCGCGGGATCGCTCAAGTGGCGACGGCTGTGGCGGGCGGCGATCTGAGCAAGAAGATCACCGTTGACGCGCGCGGCGAGATCCTCGAGCTCAAGACCACGATCAATACGATGGTCGACCAGCTGTCGGCGTTCGCCGACGAGGTCACCAGGGTCGCGCGTGAGGTCGGCAGCGAGGGCCGCCTCGGCGGCCAGGCACAGGTCGGCGGCGTGTCTGGAACCTGGAAGGGCCTGACGGAGAGCGTAAACGAGCTAGCGGGCAACCTCACCACCCAGGTACGCGCGATCGCCGCCGTCGCGAGCGCCGTCGCGGAGGGTGATCTGACCCAGTCCATCCGGGTTGACGCGCGCGGTGAGGTCGCCGAGCTCAAGGACAACATCAATCTGATGGTCGCCAACCTGCGCGAGACGACAAGCACCAACCAGGAGCAGGACTGGCTGAAGACCAATCTGGCCAGGATCGCCGGCCTCATGCAGGGCCACCGCGACCTGCTCGACCTCGCACAACTGATCATGAGCGAGCTGACTCCCCTGACCTCTGCCCAGTTCGGCGCGTTCTTCCTGGCCGAATATCCGCCCGGCGCGGACGCCGCGAGGGACGAGGCCGTCCTGAAGCGGATCGCCGCCTACGGGTTCCGCAAGAAGGGCCCGGCGGAATTCTCGTTCGGCGAAGGGCTCGTGGGACAGGCCGCCGTCGAGGGCAAGCCAATCCTGATTACCCGCGTGCCCACCGGATACATCACGGTCGGATCCGGGCTTGGTGACGCCCCGCCGGCCAGCATCGCCGTGCTGCCCATTCTGTTCGAAGACCAGGTACTCGGCGTGCTCGAACTCGCCTCATTGCACGAGTTCAGTGACGCCCATATAGCGTTTTTTGATCAGTTCGTCGGCACCATCGGTGTGACCATTAACACGATCATGGCCAACTCGCGAACCGAGGCGCTGCTCACCCAATCACAGCGGCTCACGCAGGAATTGCAGGAACGCTCCGACGAACTACAGCGCCAGCAGGCCGAACTGCGCAGGTCGAACGCCGAGCTCGAGGAGAAGGCCGCTCTGCTCGCGAAGCAGAACCGGGCGATCGAAGTGCAGAACTTCCAGATCGAGCAGGCGCGGCGGGCGCTGGAGGAACGGGCGCAGCAGCTCGCGCTCTCCTCGAGGTACAAGTCGGAGTTCCTCGCCAATATGTCGCACGAGCTGCGCACGCCGCTGAACAGTCTCCTCGTGCTCGCCAAGCTGCTGTCGGTAAACCCCGATGGCAACCTGACCACCAAGCAAGTGGAGTTCGCGAGGACCATCCACGAATCAGGCAGCGACCTGCTCCAGTTGATCAACGACATCCTGGACCTGTCCAAGGTCGAGGCCGGCAAGATGGATTTGCACCCACAGGTCCTCACGATGGCGACGCTGGTGGAATACGTGGAAGCCGCATTCCGGCCGGTGGCTGTGGACAGGGGGCTCACGTTCCGCGTCGAGGTCTCCTCGGACGTGCCAGAACAGCTGTTCACCGACGAGCAGCGATTGCAGCAGGTGCTGCGCAATCTGCTGTCGAACGCGGTGAAGTTCACCGCGGCGGGTGACGTCCGGCTGCACATATCGCGGGCGGTGAACGTGGAGTTCACGGGTCCGCTCGCGGCGGAGAAAGAGGTCGTCGCGTTCGCCGTATCCGACACGGGCGTGGGAGTCGCCGAGGACAAGCTGCGCGTCATCTTCGACGCCTTCCAGCAGGCGGACGGAACGACCAGCCGCCGTTACGGTGGGACCGGCCTCGGCCTTTCCATAAGCCGTGACATCGCGCGACTGCTCGGCGGCGAGATCCGTGCCCGCAGCAGGATCGGGCACGGCAGCACATTCACCCTCTACCTGCCGGTCAGGTACGCGGAGGGGCGGCCCGCGAGCGATGGCGCCCGCCAAGGACCGGCCGAAGATAGCGGCCCGGCTGGATTCGCTGACCGGCTGCGCAAAGCCGGCGCCCCGGGCAGCCCCCCGCACGGCGATCTCACCGGGACCCGCGACACGACCATGCGGCGCACCGGCAAGCTGAAGGGGCACGACACTCCGGCCGCCGGCGACCATCAGCTACCTGGCGGCGACCGGAGGAGAGCACGGCCGGATCGGGCCACGGAGCCGGTGCTTGGCGCGGAGCCCGATCCTGGTGACGCGCTGAACGGTGCGAAGATCCTGATCATCGACGATGACGTGCGTAATGTCTTCGCC
Source organism: uncultured Actinomycetota bacterium (assembly GCA_963851085.1). Lineage (GTDB taxonomy): Bacteria > Actinomycetota > Actinomycetes > Streptosporangiales > Streptosporangiaceae > DATFVJ01. The sequence goes on from CAWKNX010000010.1 coordinate 436,213, forward strand.
CTCACCAGCGTGTTCGAGCGTTGTGGCGCCCAGGTACTTTATGCGGAGAACGGCCGTGAGGGCATCGACGTGCTTGAGCGCACCGAGGACGTCGGACTCGTCCTCATGGACGTGATGATGCCTGAACTCGATGGATACGCCACGACCGAGACAATCCGCCGGATGCCGCAGTTCGCCGATCTGCCCATCATCGCGCTCACCGCGAAGGCCATGAAGGGCGACAGGGAAAAGAGCATCAGCGCGGGCGCCTCCGACTACATTCCCAAGCCGGTCGATGTCGAGCACCTGCTCCGGGTGATGCGCCAGTGGCTGCACCGGATCGATGCCTCCTAACGGGGCTCACAAGCTCACCCGCCCGATAGCAAACTGCTTCCGGCAACGCACATGACGTGGCGAAGCCGATAACATCGAGCACGGCGGACTCATCACGACGGACGGCGCAGCGAAAGGAAGGGAAGCGCACTAGGTGGCCGACAAGGCGAAGATCCTGCTGGTCGACGACCGCGAGGAGAACCTCGTAGCGCTCGAGGCCATCCTCGGCTCGCTGGATCACGCCCTGGTGTCGGTCCGTTCCGGTGAGGCGGCGCTCAAGGCGCTGCTCACCGATGAGTTCGCGGTCATCCTGCTCGACGTGGTCATGCCGGGCATGGACGGGTTCGAGACCGCGACCCACATCAAACGGCGCGCCAAGACACGAGACATCCCGATCATCTTTCTCACCGCGGTGAACGCCGACTCGGACTACGCGTTCCGCGGTTACGCGGCCGGAGCCGTCGACTACATCTCCAAACCCTTCGATCCGTGGGTCCTTCGTGCGAAGGTCTCGGTCTTCGTCGAGCTCTACGCCAAGAACCGGCAACTGCACGCGCAGGCCGCATTGCTGCGTGCCCAGCTGGATGGGCCGCTCGGCGGCGCCGACTCGGTCATGGCCGAACTGTCTGGGCGGCTCGCAGCTGTCGAGGACCAGGTCGCTGTGCTCGCCTGCCAGTCGTCGCTGGCCCCCGGCAGCGCCATAGCGGATGTGATCTCCCGCCTGGAGGAGCGGATCGGGCGTCTGCGCGACGCTTTCGACGCGGTGCGTGCACGCCGCTGACCGGGCCCGCTGCGCAGCCGTTAAGGCTGTATCGCGCTGCATCGCCCCGGGGGCCGCCACCCCACCGATCCCCCCGCGGACAGCAGCGGCCGCTGCTTACCCGGCTGGCTCGAGCACCCGGAGTACGAGCATCGTCATGTCGTCGCGCAGGTCGTTCAGGCTGAATTCAAGCACGAGCGCCCGCATGGCCGAGACCACCTCGTGCGCCGGCCGCCCCGCCAGCGCGGAAAGCTCGTCGGTCAGCCGGCTCTCGAAGTAGGCGTTCTCCGGGCTGCGGGCTTCTGTGACTCCATCGGTGAAGAAGAACAGCATGTCGCCCGGCTGCAGCTCCAGCTCCAGCGAAGCTGGCTCGCATTCAGGGAAAAGACCAAGCGGAAGGCCGCCGCCTGACAGCAACCGCACCCGCCCGTCCGGCCGCACGAAGGCGGGCCCCGGGTGGCCCGCAGAGCCCAGTGTGATCCGCAGGATCCGGCCGTCCCAGCGCAGGTAAGCGGCGATCGCGGTGACGAACCGATCGCTACCCTGCTGCGCGAGCATCACCTCGTTCGCCATTGCGAGGACCTCGGCGGGGTCGGCGTTCCAGTGCGCGAGGACCCGCACCGTATGGCGTGCCATCGCCGTCACGGTGGCCGCCTCCTCACCCTTGCCCTCGACGTCACCGATCGCCAGACCCCAGCCGCCAGGGCTGTCGTAGACGTCGTAGAAGTCGCCGCCGACGTCCAGGCCTTCGGTAGCGGTGATGTACGCGGTCGCGATATCCACGTCAGGGACCGGGGGCACGTCCCTGGGGAGAAGGCTCGCCTGCAGGGCCTCGACGACCTCGGATCGGCGGACGAACATCCGGTCCACCTTGATCGCGAGCGCGACCTGCTCGCCGAGCTCTTCCACGAGGCCGAGATCGGCGACCTCGAGCGGCCTCTCGTCCGCGCGGCGGAGCAGGGTCAGTGCGCCGTAGCTGCGTTCGCCGTCGGAGAGCGGCACGCACAGCAGCGATGTGGCGCCAAGCAGCGTGAGCACCGGCGTGCCGGAGTCGATGACGCCAAGCACGGAGACATCCTCGGCATGAGCAAGCAGCCGTGACCGCTCGGACTCCTGCACCTCGCAGGGAAGCGAGCCTGGTTGCGGGTCAATTGCAGCGATGGCCCTGGTCAGGTCGGCCGTACGCCCGCCAGGCGGGCTTACCACGAACTGGCGGCGCAGCTCGTCGTCATGAACGACGTCAACGATGACCCAGGACCTGAGCTCAGCCGCGAGCAGCCGCGCGCAGCGCTGGAGCGTCACCGCCTCGTTGAACGTGGCGTTCTCGAGGAGCAGGCGCGTCGTGGCCGTCATCAGATCGAGCCGCTGAGTCGCATCTGCGACCGCGCGGTGGACGGCTTCGCCGCCGCGGCCGGGATGCCCGTCACGCGCCCCGATCCGCTTGGGCGCGGGCGCGCTGGCCGCGGGTCCGGCGACCGCGACGATCAGTGGCTCGGGCTCGCCCGCAAGCTCCACCAGGTCAATGGTCAGGACGGTCTCCACCTTGCCGCTTGTGCCCTGCAACTGGCAGCGGGTGCGGCGCGGCCTGCGCGTGCGTACCAGCGCGTTGAACTGGGTCTTCATCGCCGCCCTGCCGGGCAGGTCGACGAACGCCGTGAACGGTTTGCCCGTGGTGTATCCAGGAGGAACACCAAGCAGCCCGCCCGCCTGCCTGTTGGCCCGGCGCACCGTCCCGTCGGTTTCGAGCAGGAAGATCGGTGCGGGTGCGTCCTGGAACACCGCCCTGAGCAGGCGGCGCTCCACGTCGGCTGGGCCAGGGCGGCGGGCCGCGTCCGTCGCTCCCGTCGCGATCCGTGCCCGCAGTTTCGTGAGCATGTCAGCAGCAAGCTCGAGTTCTACGAGTGCGGCCTCGAGCGTGGGCCGCAGGGTGGCGCCCGGGATCTCGGCCGCCTGGCGCAATTCGCTGATACGTGTCTCAAGCTCAGCGAGTTCGATCTCCAACTCGTCGGGATCGGATAGCTGCGACATGAGAGTCCAATCTGCGTGACCTGGCCTGGTGGTAGCGGATCTTGCAGGCCCGCCTGCTTCGGCCGCGTGGTCGGGTACCTCATCGAGGCTGTATGTCGTCCGGTGAGACTTTACTGTGCGCCTGCCGAGGGTCCGCCCGCAACGTCCGCTGTGGGCATGCGAGCGGGCCACGGCGTCTGGCCCTGCCCACCACGACCCACCCCCGGCCCCGGCCGGCCGGATTCCGCCGTGGATGTTTGGCCGCCACACGGTGGGTAGTCAGTTTGCACGCGCGCACCGCTGGCAGTGACCGTGTCCGCGGCGGGCGCCCAGGCAGAACCTGACCGGCCGCAATGACCGCCGGGTTCGAGTCACAAGGAGGCTGGCGATGTTCCTCATCCTGCTGATTCTCGTGCTGGCGCTGCTTCTCGGCGGCCTCGGCTTCGCGATCCACGCGCTGTGGTGGATAGCCCTGATCGTGCTCGTCGTGTGGCTGGTCGGCTTCGCCTTCCGCAGCGGTGAAGGATCGCGCTGGTACCGCTGGTAGGGCCGACGAGATCCAGCTATTCGAGCACCTCGACCGGGGCAAGCGGATGCAGGTGGATATTTCGGTCAGCCAGGCGCGGGAAAAGCAGGTCGTGGCGTGCGCGGAAGGACCGAACGTCACCGTGACCAGCCGTAGCCCCGATGATCTCCCGCCTTCTGCGACACCTTGACCGGGGTCTTCGCAGACAGCCCATGACCCGCACCGGGCGGACCACGTGCCGCGACCCGAACCATACTGCGGCGGGCAGCGTCTTAGTCGTTGTAGGCCGAAACGGAGGTCGGGTGAACAGTGGTGCGGCGGCGGACGTGCATCCGGATGAACGCTACACAGGTGAGGTGCTCCCCTTCATGGATCAGCTGTACCGGGCGGCGCTGCGCATGACACGTAACCCCGCGGATGCGGAAGACCTGGTGCAGGAGACATACGCCAGGGCGTACGCGGGTTTCCACCGGTTCAAGCAAGGGACGAACCTGCGCGCGTGGCTGCACCGGATCCTGACGAACACCTTCATCAGCGCGTACCGCGCCCGCCAGCGCGAGCCCCGTCAGGCAAGCACAGAAGCGATCGAGGGCTGGCAGCTTGCGCATGCGCATGCGCAGTCGCAGACAGGGAACGGGGTGCGGTCGGCGGAAGAGCTGGCGCTGGACCGCCTGCCGGATGCTGCCGTGAGGGCGGCGCTGAGGGAGCTGCCCGACGAGTTCCGGCTCGCCGTCTACCTCGCGGACATCGAAGGCTTCTCCTACAAGGAGATCGCCGGTGTCATGGGGACCCCCATCGGGACGGTCATGTCGCGTCTGCACCGTGCCCGGTCCCAGCTGCGCGCGCTGCTTCGGGATGATGCGCACGAGCGGGGGCGCGCCCAGGGATGAAACTGCGCTCAGGCGTGCCGGGATCGAGGTGGCAGAGCCCCGTAAGCAGGTGGTCACTCAGATCGCGCACGTCGCCCTGGGGCCGCGCCTGGCCGCCGGGCATGTGCGCGGCCCGGGCGCCCTGCGCCGGGGTCATGACGGCGGCGACGCGTTCGCCGGAGGCATCGCCGAGCGGGCCGCCAGGCTGGTTGATGTCCGGTGCGGCAACCACCTCGGGCGCGGTGTCGCGGGTTGCGTGATTCAGGCATGTGTTCTCCTTGCACTCCTGCTGGGGCCCCCACGGCGTACCAAGCGGCGCGAAACCTAAACACGTTTCGCTCAAGAACGGGGCGAAACCTACGCACGCTTTGTTCACAAACGTCCGCGGACCGCGGCGAGCACGTGTTCCCCGGGGCCCGGCAGGCGGGCGCCGCGGGCCGGGCCGTGTTTGAGCCGCACGCCAGCGGTGATGTAGGCGGCTATGCATCCAGACAGGCTTGTTCATCCGCCGCTGCCAGGGCCGGCCCCGGTACCGCCGATGCCGCCGCCCGGGCCGGCGCCTGACCCCGTTCCCCCCTCGCCGCCCGGGCCCGTACCTGACCCGGCGCCGCCTGAGCCGCTGCCAGTGCCCGAGCCGGTGCCCGAGCCGGTGCCCGAGCCGGTGCCCGAGCCGGAGCCGCCGCACCCGGAGCCGGCCCCGGTATAGAACTGCCCGCCAAGCGGCCGCCAAGCGGACGGCAGGGCTCACGGTGAGCGAAGGCTGGACGCTACCGGGCGGGTTCCGGCGCCCTATCCGCGCGACCCCTTTGGTCAGAACCGAGGCCTGGCGGCTTCATCGTCGCCGATGATGAAGCCGCCGCCGCGCCGCCAGGTGAGATAGCGCCAGGACAGGTTGACAAGCGCGACGATGCGGTTGCGGCCGCCGAGCAGGGTGACCAGATGCAGGGCGAGCCAGGCGAGCGTGCCGCGGACGCGCACACCGCGGGGAAGCTGGACAAGAGGCGGAGCGGCGCCCGATCGTGGCCATGATGCCCTTGTCGTGATAGCTGAACGGGACGCTCCGCCAGGGTGCCGGCCAGTTCCACGCCGGTCGCGCCCCCGCCGATGACGGTCACCGCCAGGTCGCGGCTCGGACCTGCCATGCTCAGGCGCTCGACGCTCGCCAAGATGTGATCGCGCAGCACGATGGCGTCACGGCGGGTGTACAGGCCCAGGCTGTGCTCGGCGCCGCCGGCGATGCCGTGGTAAGCGGCTACGACACCGGTGGCCAGGATCAGGTAGTCGTAGCCGAGCTTCGTGCCGTCGGCTAGCGTGATCTGCCTGAGGGCCGGGTCGATGCCGGTCAGATCGCCGCGGCGGAACCTGGCATGGTATTTGCGCGTGACACCGCGGGCCGGGTACGCGACATCGCTGCTGGTGAGCCCGGCGGTCGCCACCTGGTAAAGCAGCGGCTGGAAGGTGCTGTAGACGTTGCGATCCACCAGGGTGGTCCGGGCGCCCGCGCGCGCCAGCCTCCGCATCGTCGCCAGACCGCCGAAGCCGGCGCCGACGACCACGACACGCCCGGTGCCGTCGCCGTCCGCGGCGTCGGCTTCTGCAGGCCGCCGGCGTCGCCTCATCGCTGCCATGCCACCTCCGCCGCGGCTCGATCCCTATTGTCCGGTCTTGTCCCTGCCCTTCCGCGAGGCATCACGGCCAAACATGACCATGAGCCCGTGCGCCCCTGGGAGACTCCGCCCCGCCAGTCCCGCCGCCCCGCCGGTCCCGCCGCCCCGCCGGTCCCGCCGCCCCGCCGGTCCCGCCGCCCCGCCGGTGCCTGCGCCGCCCAGCGCGGCACAGGTCACGGCAGATCCCGAACGGCTGCCGCAGCATGGCGCGAGAGCTGGTACGCCGCCGCGACACTGCCACCACAATCGATCCCCTCATCTACCTGTCTACGCTGGTCAGCGCCCGGCCACCGACTGCGGCCCCGGCTGCGCCCGCCAGGAACACGGGCCGTTTCTGAGTGCTTCGCACCGAAAACCCCGTTTGGCGGGCCCGTCTTCCGGTAAGAATCGTGGTGCAGTGCCTATGACGCAGGCACACCTTGTCCCACGTGGTTTCCGCGTACCGGAGGTGTGCCTTGAAGATCGATTTCGTCTCTGCGCAGGTCAATCCCCTCGCCGCGATCGGCGAACCCGGATTCTGCAGCCAGCACATACACGTCGCGGCGCTCGCACGTGAGCTCGGCAGGCGCGGCCACACCGTCACGGTCTACACACGGCGCGATTCGGAGACCGTTCCTGCCCGGGTGCGCATCGGGCCCAGGGTCACGGTCGAGCACGTGCCCGCCGGCCCCGCCCGCGACCTGTCACATGACAGGCAGCTGTCCTGCATGGCGGAGTTCGGCGCATACCTGGCGGACCGATGGCTGCGCGAGCCGCCCGACCTGGTGCACGCGCATTACTGGATGAGCGGCCTCGCCGCGCTGGCTGGAGCGCGTGAGCTGCGGCTGGCGGTAGTGCAGACCTTCCACGGGCTCGGCGTGCCATCGAGGCACCGCGCTTCGGGCGAAGACACCGGTCCCGCGGTGCGCGTCAGGCTGGAGGCGGCCATCGCGCGCGGCGTCGACGCGATCGTGGCAACCTCGTCAGACGAGGCCTTCGCACTTGCCAGGCTCGGTGTGCCGCGGCACGTGGTCCGGGTGGTCCCGTCCGGGGTGGACACGCGCCAGTTCACGCCGGAGGGCCCGGCAGCCCGGCGGGGTGATCAGCCGCGGCTGCTCACCGTCGGCCGTCTCGCGCAGCAGACCGGGCTCGAGGAGATTCTGCACGCACTGGCCGGGGTACCCGACTGCGAGCTGCTCATCGCCGGCGGGCCGACCAAGGCGAAACTGCGCCAGGACCGCGAATACCGGCGATTCGCCAAGCTGGCGGGCCAGCTCGGCGTGGCCGGCCGGGTGAAGTTCTGCGGCCGGGTGAGCCATCAGGACATGCCGGGGATGTTCCGTTCCGCGGACCTGGTCGTCAGCGTGCCCTGGCACGGTCCTTCTGGCCTGGTGCCGCTCGAGGCCATGGCGTGCGGGACCCCGGTCGTGGCGTCGGCTGTCGGCGGGCACCCCGATGCCGTGGTCGATGGCACGACCGGCGTGCTCGTCCCGCCAAAGCAACCGGATGTGCTCGCACGGCGGATCAGGGATCTGCTCGCCAGCCCCATGCTGTGTCAGGGGCTCGGGATCGCGGCGGCGGATCGGGTGGTCGCCAGGTACTCATGGGAGCGGATCGGCCAGGAGACGCTGGCCGTATATCAGCGGGCGCGCCGCGCGCGCCAGAGCGATCCGATGGCGACGGCGAACGCCGCGCCTGAAGCGCGATAGCACACGCGAAAGCAGCCCGGCCCCCGGGCGGCCCGGCCCGCAGCGCCCCAAGGGTGCTGCGGGCCGTTGACTGTGCCACCGGCTCGGGACGGGGCCCTGGCTCGGGACGGGGCCCTGGCTCGCAGAGCCTTGGGGTTTTCAAGCAGCCTCCGGGCTCCCTACAGGCCGCCGAGGCGCCGCCAGGTGGTGATGCGAGGGCGGAGATCCGGGTCGTGGCAGATCGCCGCCGAGGGGTCAACACGGCGAGGCGCGTGCCCGGACGTCGCGGGGCGGGGAACTCACCGGTACCTTCGCGTTGAGGTCGCGCGGATAGGGCGTCGGCTGTGCTTCCCGTGCGCGCCTGCGGCACGACGGGAGCGGGTCGTCCGCGCCTGGCTGGCCAGGCCGCAGCCCGAAGGCGTGCCTGGATCCCGCGTCGAGGGCGAGAACGCAGCCAGCCGGGATGCGGGACCGCGCTGCCTCGCGCGCCTGCGGCACGACGCGAGCCCGGCAGTCTTGTGCGCGCGGCCTCTTAGTGGCCCGCAATCATCACCGGGCTCCGGAACGTGGAGTGGCACAGGGTCGGCCTCGAGCGGGCCAGCGCCCGGCCATGCGACGAGTGCGCCGCGGCGGGCGCCGCCTTACACGCTCCGGGGCTGCTCGACCACCCGCCAATCAGCAGTGCCCCCGCGGTGGCGGCGAGCGCCACCGGCGCGATCAGGATGATCCGCAGCCGGCTGAGAACTGCCATCCGCACGCGCATCCTGCGGGCCGAGAACCGGTCCGCCCTGACCCTGAGCCGCTCAAGATGGGGCATCTCCTCGTCCAGCGTGAGCCGGGAGAAGGTCGCGAACATCGATGCCAGCCGCGGGTCGGAGCGGTCAAGCGCGACCTGGATTCCGCTCAGGCGCCGCCGCTCACGGGCGGGCAGGCTCATGACGACCTCCGATGGGTTGCACGGTGGTATGTACCTCTTTCCACCTTGCCGCGAAATTCTAGATCAGTACGCTCCGATCCCATAATTTCCGCCTAGATTTTTGCATGAGCTTGGCTCAGGCATCGGAGAGCCGATCCAGCAGGGTTTGCGCACGGCGCAGATCCTGACGGTTACGCCAGAATCCGTCCCAGGGATCGGCCGAATCGTCGAGCCGCTTGCCGATCGTCCCGATGGAAAAACGGGCAGGCGTGAGCTCGGCGTCGATGAGCTCATCCCAGTGCAGCGGCGTCGAGACCGGGGCGCCCGGACGGGCCCGAACGGCGTAGGGCGCGACGACCGTCTGCGCGTACGCGTTCCGCATGATGTCGATGAACAATCGGCCCGATCTCGCATCCTTGCGTTGCTCGGTCGTCAGCTTCTCCGGGTCCGCGCGTTCAAGCCGCTGCGCCACGGCGCGCGCGAAGGCGCGCACGTCGTCGAAGCCGGCCCGGCGGTTCAGCGGCACGTGGACGTGCAGGCCCTTGCCGCCCGTGGTCCGCACGTAGGTGGTCAGGCCGAGGCTGCCTTCGAGGAACTCACGCAGCCGCAGCGCGGTCTGGCAGGCCACGGGGAACTGCGGCGTCCCTGGCGGGTCCAGATCGAACACCACCTGGTCCGGCTGGTCGATGCGATCTGCCCGGCTCAGGAAGATATGCATCTCGATGCAACCCTGGTTGGCCAGGTACGCCAGGGTCGCGGCGTTGTCGCACACGACGTGCCGCACGGTGCCGCCTTGTTTCTTCACCTCGGCGGTACGCACCCAGCCGGGGAAGTAGCCCGGCACGTTCTTCTGGAAGATGCGCTCACCGTCGATGCCATCCGGGTACCTCGCCATCGCGATCGGGCGCCCGCGCAGGTACGGCAGCATCCGCCCGGCGGTGTCGTGGTAGTAGCCAATGACCTCGCCCTTGGTGATGCCCTCGCCAGGAAAGAAGATCTTGTCGGTGTTGGAGAGCGCGACGGTCAGACGGCCGAACCTGAGTTCCTCGGTCATCGGCCCGGCCGCTGCGCGGAGTACGGATCGCCCAGGTGAGTGCGCCGCTGCGGGAGCGAGAAACTGGTCACGTTGCCCATCCGGTCATTGTCAAAGATCCTCCTCCGGCAAAGCACGCGCTACCCGCCCGGGCGGTGTTCATCCCTGATTCGGCGCAACGATGCCCTGGTGGATCTTGCCGGGGAATGCTGACAACGGATATCCGTGGCCAATGTGGCCGCGCTGTGGACGGCCAGCCGTCAGCCGGCTTTCTCCTCGCCGGCCCCTGCTTCTCCGGCCCCTGCTTCTCCGGCCCCTGCGCCCGCGCCGCCAGGCTCCGCGCCCGTGCCGCCAGGCTCCGCGCCCGTGCCGCCAGGCTCCGCGCCCGTGCCGCCAGGCTCCGCGCCCGTGCCGCCAGGCTCCGCGCCCGTGCCGCCAGGCTCCGCGCCCGTGCCGCCAGGCTCCGCGCCCGTGCCGCCAGGCTCCGCGCCCGTGCCGCCAGGCTCCGCGCCCGTGCCGCCAGGCTCCGCGTCCAGGCCGCCGGTCTCGATGACGCGGCGCGCCACCTCGGTCAGCTTGATGTGCTGCGTCTGTGAGACGCGCCGCATCCTGTCGAAGGCCTCGTCGGCGCCGCAGCTCAGTGCGTGCATGAGAATTCCCTTGGCCTGGTCCACGACGGCGCGCGCCTCGACGGCCTCCTGGAGCTGTGACGCGGTCCGCTGCGCGTCGCCGTACCTGGAGGCGTTGGCGACACTCGCGGCGCCGAAGGCAGCAAGCAGCGAGGCCAGCGGCAACTGCTGCGGGTCGAGCGAACGCGGCCGGACGCTGTAGAGCGTCAGTGTCACGGCCATGCCGCTGAACTCGTGAACCAGGCTCGCACAGCAGCGGACACCTCTGCTCAGCGCGGCCGCGGCGAACTCCGGCCATCGGTCGTCGGTGAGCGTGTCGGCGCAGCCAGCCGGCTCGCCACTGCTGACCGCCTCGATCGTCGGGCCCCGCCGCGTCTCTATCTGCAAGGCGGTGAGCGCGGCGAGGTCGGGATGGCTTGCTGCCGTCGTCACGACCTCGTCGTCGCGCCACAAGGTAGCGGTCGCCCCGGAGCAGGCCTGGACCCGCCGCGCCACGAGCTCGGCGAGCTGGCGGATCGACTTCGTACCTGACGGGTCGGCGACGGCGAACAGCTCAGCCGCTTCGCGCGGGAGTTCGTCAGTAGTCATGGCGTACTCCACGGGCTCGGCGATCGGTGTGGGTCCATCGCGCACGTCGCGTATGCGGATAGCAGAGTTTATAGCTGGTCAGTCCCATGCGCAGTTCATCCAGCTGGTTGGCCTGGCCCGGCGCCCTCACCCGGTGCCCGGGTGGGGTCGGTGGGCGGGCCGAGAGCACGCAGCGCGACCATCGTCACGTCGTCGCGCACCTCGCCCTCGCTGAACTCGAGGACGAGTTCCCTGATGGCGGCGACGACCTCGCTCGCGGGCAGGCCGGCGAGCGCGGCGAGTTCGTCGGCGAACCTGGACTCGAAGTAGCCACCCTCGCCGCCCCGCGCCTCGGTCACGCCGTCGGAATAGAAGACGAGCATGTCGCCCGGTTCGAGCTCGAGCTGCTTGGTGGCGGGCCGCGCGTCGTCGAAGAATCCAAGCGGCAGCCCGCCGCCTGGCAGCACGCGGACCCGGCCGTCCGGCCGCACGAGCAGCGGCCCCGGATGTCCTGCGCTCGCGAGTACCACGCGGAGAAGGCCGTCCTGCCAGCCGAACCTGGCGGCGATCGCGGTGACGAACTGATCCGTGCCCGGCTGGGTATTCACGACCTCGTTCGCAAGCCGCAGCACGTCAGCGGGCTCAGGATTGGTGTGGGCGAGGACTCTGATCGAGTAGCGGGCCAGGGCCGTTACGGCGCCGGCCTCCTCGCCCCTGCCGCAAACATCACCGATCATCAGGCCCCACCCGCCCGCGCCCGGGTAGACGTCGTAGAAGTCACCGCCAACGCCGAGATCTTGTGTCGACGCCGCGTATGCGGTCGCGATCTCGACCCCAGGGACGGGCGGCAGGTCACGTGGCAGCAGGCTTGCCTGAAGGGCATCAGCGATCGCGGACCGGCGCAGGAACATCCGGCCGACCTTTATGGCGACCGCAAGCTGCTTGCCGACCTCGTCGACAAGTTCGAGGTCGGCCGCCGCGAACGGCCCCGCCTCGGGCCGCCGCGCAAGGGTCAGCGTGCCGTAACTGCGCTCGCCGTCGGTAAGCGGCGTGCACAGCACGGATGTGGCGCCGAGCAGCGCGAGAACCGGTACGCCGGACGAGGCGGGGCCAAGGACCTGCGCGTCGCGCGCATCCGCGATCAGCCGCGAGCGCCCGGACGTGTGGACCTCCCAGGGCAGCGAGCCTCGCAGCGGGCCCTGGTCTTCGATCGCGCGGGTCAGGTCGGCGAACCGCTCGCCCGCCGGGCCCGCCACGAACAGGCGCCGCATTTCCCCATCCTTCTCCACGTCAACAATCACCCAGGCAGACAGTGCCGCTGCGAACAGGCTGGCGCAGCGGCGCAGCATCAGGGGCTCGCCGAAGGCGGCGTTCTCGAACAGCAGCCGGGAGACCGCGCTGACCAGGTCGAGCCGCTGCGTGGTCTCGGCGATGGCACGGTCGGCGCTGACGCTGCGGCCGGTCATGACCGTGTCATCCGAGGCGGTTAGCAGCTGCGGCATGCTCGCGGGTCCGGCGACCGCCATGATGAGCGGCCCGTACTCACCTGGGCGCCGGAGCAGGTCGATGGTCAGGGTGGTGTCCACCTTGCCGGTGACGCCGACCAGCTCACAGCGGATCCGGCGCGGCCTGCCGGTGCGCAGCAGGGCGGTCAGCTGTGCCCGCACGGCGCCGCTCGCGGCGGGATCAACGAGTGCGGTGAACGGCTTGCCGGTCGTGGCGCCGGCGTCGACGCCGAGCAGGGCCGACGCCTGCCTATTGACCCTGCGGACGGCAAAATCGCGCTCGAGCAGGAAGATCGGCGCCGGCACGTCCTGGAAGACTGCGCGCAGCAGCCTGCGCTCCGCATCAGCCGCGCCCGCGCGGTCCGTTTCCGTGGCGCTGCGGCCTGACTGTAGCTTGCCAAGCAGCCCGACGGTGAGCTCCAGTTCGCCGAGCACGGCGTCCATGGTGGGACGAAGCTCCGCACCAGGAATCTCGGCCGCGCGGCGAAACGATTCGATCCGCTTCTGCCGCTCGGCGATCTCACCGGTCAGAGCGGCTTGATCTGCCTGCGGCGCGTGCTTTGGCTCCGGCTCGGCAGGCGGCGGCTCGGCAGGCGGCGGCTCGGCAGGCGGCGCCGACTCAGGGGCGGGGCTCATATTGCTGACGCTGCGGTCGCCGCCGAAGGTGCGACCGGGGCCGTCCGCGGGATTCGGCTGCCTGCGTGCCACGATCGGGCTACACCCGCCACGAACGCGGTTCATCGGCCGTCGCGGCGCCCGCGCCGCCGCCCCGTTTCCGCGCTGCGTGACCTGCCCGCATCAAGCCACTCACCTGGCCACCTCACATGATCCAGCCGCACGATTAGCGCGGGGGCTGGCCGCACCGACCGAGGCCAAAAGCGGCCCGTGGGACGGAAGCGGCCGATCGGGCTCCGTCACGTGGCATCGCGAACGTCCAATGCTTAACTGTTGAGTAGCCTACGCCTCAATTTAAGTGTGTCAACCGCATCTGAGTGGGAATTGCCGAGATTATGACGCATAAGTGGCAAAGGCAGTAGAGGTTGCGGTAGGGTCGTTCGAAGATGTCTGGTTCCCATCGGCCTATGTACAGCATCGGCGCGGCATCCAGGGTGCTCGGTGTGCCTGCCGCGACCCTTCGCACCTGGCAGGACCGCTACGGGGTCGTACGGCCCGAACGCAGCAGCGGAGGGCACCGGCTCTACTCAAGAGACCAGCTCGAGCAGCTTCGCTTCCTTGCTGAGCAGGTCGCGGCGGGCATGTCGCCTGCGGACGCGCACCGGATGCTCGATGATCGCCTCGCGCATGACGCTGGCCCGGGTCCCGCTCCCCCCTGCGGTGACCGGCCGCTGATACTGCTGGCCGAGCGGGACCGCTACGCGGCCGGCTTCGCCGATCACTTCCTGCGGGCCGAGGGCTACGAGACCGCGCTGGAACTTGACGCCGATTGCGCCCTCGCCAAGTCTGCTGAACTTTCTCCTGACCTGACCACTGTGGACCTGCTCATCTCCGGCGGGCGCGGGCTCGAGCTCTGCCGCCAGCTGAGTGCGCACGCCGGCATGCCGATCCTGGCAACCAGCACGCTCGACCTGCGCGACGCCGCGCTCGAAGCGGGAGCGTCGGCCTTTCTGCGCAGGCCGGTCGAGCCGCTGCGGCTCGTCTCGGCAGTCAAGGACCTGCTCGGCCGCAGCGCTCTGCTGCGCCGCAGCCCGGCCACCACATGATCGACCGGGTCACGACGGGGACGGACCGGCTGGACGCCGTGCTCGGCGGGGGCCTGCCCAAAGACGCGATCACGCTTGTGCTGGGGCTTCCTGGGTCTGGCAAGACGATCCTTGCCCAGCAGTGCGTATTCCATAACGCGCGGCCCGAGCGGCCGGCGCTGTACCTGTCGACGGTCTCCGAGCCGCTCGAGAAGATCGTCCGTTACGGCCAGACCTTGTCGTTCTTCGACCCGGCCACCGTCGGGACCAGCGTCTTCTACCACGACCTTGGCGCGGTACTGAGCGACAAGGGCCTGCCTGGCGTGCTCGAACGGGTACGTTGCCTCATTCACGAGAGCCAGCCAGCGATCATCGTCATCGACAGCTTCAAAGCGCTGCACCCCTACGCGCCGGAGCCGGGCGAATTCCGCCAGTTCCTGCATGACCTGGCCGGAATGCTCAGCGCCTTTCCGGTCACCTCCCTGTGGGTCGGTGAGTACGACGACACCGAGATCGCTGTCGCACCCGAATTCGCGGTGGCCGACGCCATTGTCGCGATGGGCGCCGACCAGGCTGCGGAACGGACGGCACGTGCGCTCCAGGTCCTGAAGCTCCGTGGCGGCGGATTCCTGTCAGGAAAGCACGCCTACCGGATCTCGGCTGACGGGATCACCGCATTCCCCCGGCTCGCGGACCCCGGCGAAGCCGAGGTCTACACGCTCGGCAGGCAGCGCATCTCGTCGGGCGTGCAGGCGATCGACGACATGGTCGGAGACGGCTACTGGCCCGGCGCGTCTACGCTCGTCGCCGGCCCGACCGGCATCGGCAAGACGCTCATGGGCCTGCACTTCGTGTTCAACGGCGCACGCCAGGGTGAGCGCGGGCTCATCGCCACACTGCAGGAGAACCCGACACAACTCGAACGGATCGCGCAGGGCTTCGGCTGGTCCCTCAACGGGGAGGAGGTCACGTTGATGTATCGGAGCCCGGTCGACCTGTACCTCGACGAGTGGGTCCACGACCTGCTCGACACCGTAGAGTCCACTGGGGTCACCCGGGTGCTCGTCGACAGCCTCGGCGACCTGCGGGCCGCTTCCCCCGATCTCACCCGCTTCCGCGAGTACACCTATTCGCTGCTCCAGCGCTGCTCCCGCAGGGGCGTGAGCATCATGCTGACCTACGAGGTAGCTGAGCTGTTCGGTCTGGCCCGGCTGACCGAGCACGGCGCCTCGCACCTGTCGGACAATGTGATCCTGCTGCAATACCGGCTCGGTGAGTCGGCCGTGACCCGCACCCTCACGGTCCTCAAGACCCGCGCCCGTCAGCACGACGCGCGGGTCAGGGAATTCGAGATCACCAGAGCAGGTATCACGCTCACGGAGCCACCTGCCTGACCGCTGAGGGAACCGCGGCCGGGCGCCGGAGATCCGCTAGCCGACGGCCCGGGCTGTCCGTGCGTGCAGCCGTACGGTGCATCCGGCGCCGGCCGACACCGGGTCTCGACCAGTTCGCAGACCTGGCCGGCGAGCCACAGCCCGTCGCCGGGCCGTGGCCGGTCAACCTCGGCGGGGCGCAGCCCTGCCAGCGGATCGTCGAGGTGCCCGCCCGGCTGATGCAGGTCGCACACGATAGCGCCCGGCCTGTCCCAGATGGTGACGGCTACGTGCGACCCGCTCGACGGCACATAGCTGGCCGCCTCCGCGACCACGATGACGAACAGCGCGGACTCGCCTTGGCGAAACAGCTCCGGGCGAGACAACAAAGCCCCGCAGTGCCGTGGACCCTGTCTCAGGACGGCCCGAGTTCATCATGGCGGTAACTTTTCCGCGCATACCGCAGAAAGGTTACCGCGATCATGAAACGCGGGGCGGCGAAGCCCCAACGGGGAACCGATCATGAGATCGGGCCCGGCTCGATCGCGCTGGGGTCCAGGGAGCGGCGCAGGAAGTCGACCTGGAGTACCAGCAGGTTCTCCGCCACCTCTTCCTGCGCCGCCATGTGCGTGCTTCCTGACAGCGGCAGCACACTGTGCGGCCGCCCGGCGGCTAGAAGCGCCGACGACAGCCGGAGCGTGTGCGCGACCACGACGTTGTCGTCCGCGAGCCCGTGAATGATCAGCAGCGGCCGCGACAGCCGGGGCGCGTCGGGCAGCAGCGAGCAGCGCTCGTACGCCTGCTTGTCCTCGTCCGGGTGGCCGAGGTAGCGCTCGGTGTAATGGGTGTCGTACAGCCGCATGTCCGTCACCGGCGCGCCTGCCACCGCGGCATGAAACACGTCGGGTCTGCGCAACACCGCGAGCGCCGCGAGATAACCGCCGAAGGACCAGCCGCGGATACCAACCCGCCCAAGGTCCAGGTCGCTGAACCGCTCCGCGGCCGCGTGCAGCGCGTCGACCTGGTCCTCAAGCACCGGGCCCGCGAAGTCACCGCGGATCGCCCGGTCCCACTCCGGGCCCCGCCCAGGGGTACCCCTGCCGTCCGCGATTACTACGGCGAAACCCTGGTCGGCGAGCCATTGCGAGGTGAGGTAGCTGCCGCGGGCGGCGAGCACCTCCTGGCTCCCTGGACCGCCGTAGGGTGCGAGCACGACGGGCAGCTTGGCGGAACCTGGCCGGTGCCATGAGGGCAGCACGACCGCGGTCCTGACGTCGCGAGGAGCCGCGGAGAACAACGCGGGCGCGGGATCGGCGACGTTCGGGCTGGCCGCGAGCGAGGTGATCTCGGTGGCCGCGGGTGCCGCCGCGCCGTCGGCCCCCTGCCGCAGCACCCGGACCCGCGGCTGCACCTCGCTAAGTGTCCGCTGCGCGATTACGGTCGTGCCGCCGGCCCGGCTCCCGCCGTATACCCCGGGTTCGCTGGTGAGCTTGCTGAGCCCGCCGGGTCCGTACGTCCACAGGTGGATCTCGGTCGGCTCCTGCGAGCCTGCGAAAAGCACAGTGTCACCGTCCACGTCGAGCACCCGGCGCACCTGAAGGTCGGCCGGGGTGACAGGCGGAGCGCTGGCGAGCGCGGCGGGCGGCGCGACGAACAGCCGGCGCGCACCGTCGGCGTCCCCCGTCCACACCAGGTCACCTGCGGCGGTCCAGGCCGGCACGCCAGGCACGATGTCCAGCCACGCGTCGTCGCTGGCGGCATGGACAAGCTCGCACCTGCCCGTGGCGGCGTCGGCGCGCAGGATGCGCATCTGACGCTGGCTGCGGTCCTGCACGACGAACAGCGGGCCGTCCTCGCCCGTCTCATCCCAGCACACGGTGGCCAGATAGGGATACGCGACCTGATCCCAGTCCACGGGCGTGTGGCTGCCGTCCAGGCCGACAAGAACGAGCGTGACTTCGGCGTTCGCGGTGCCGGCCGCCGGGTAGGCCACTTCGGTGGGGCGCTGACCTGGGTTGGCCGGGTCTGCGATGTACCAGCGCTGGACCGGGCTCTCGTCGACCCGTGCGGCCAGGATGGCCGAGCCGTCAGGCGCCCACCAGTAGCCACGCAGGCGGCCCATCTCCTCGGCCGCGATGAACTCGGGGAGCCCGTAGGTGACCTTGTCGTGCTCCGGCTCGGCAAGCAGGCGATCCCCGCCGGCCGCCGCAGTCGTGCCAGCGGCCGCCTCGGTGCCCGCTCCCGTGGCGCCGTCGGTGCCGGCCGCGCGGCGGACGCCCCCGGGCAGGTCGGCGGCCCGCAGCGCGCCGCCGCTGATGTACGCCACCCGACGGCCACCGGGGTCCGGGCGTGGATCAAGTGCCGGGTTGTGCACCCGTACCTCGCGCACGCTTTGCTCGCCCAGGCCGCCCAGGCCGCCGAGGTCGGCCACGTAAACGCGCCCCGACAGGGCGAACACGGCGACGGTGAGGTCACGGTCGCACGCGTAGCTCACGATTCCGGCCGCCTGCTCCCGCGCGCGTTCCCTGCGGGCCTTCTCCTCCGGCGGCGTGTCGTCATCGGGGGCACCGAGTGCGAGCGGGTCGGCGGCAAGGCGCTCGGTGCCATTGTCCAGATCGAGTACCCACAGGCAGTTCACCGGATCGGTGCCGCTCCTGCTGCGCAGGAATGTCACGCGGCAGCCGTCAGGGGAAATATTGAACGCGCGCGGTATCCCAAGCGAGAAGCGGCGGGTGGCGGCGTATTGGCGTGGGAAACTCTGCGTCATGCCTGCCGATCATTCCAGGTTCACGCCGGGCCGGCAGCCCGTGCGGCGCCTGCGGCGCACGTCGGCAGGCTACGCTGCCCGGCATGAGCGGGTATCAGGATTGGCGGCGCTTGCTGCTGGTACATGCCCATCCGGACGACGAGTCGATCGCCACGGGCGGGATCATGGCGAAGTACGCCGCCGAAGGCGCCCAGGTGACGCTGGTCACGTGCACTCTCGGCGAGATGGGCGAGGTGATCCCTCCGGCGCTTGAGCACTTGCGCGCGGAGCGGGAGGACAGGCTCGGCGAGTACCGGATCGGTGAGCTTGCCACCGCCTGTGCCGTGCTCGGTGTCACCGATCACAGGTTCCTCGGCGGCGCGGGCAGGTGGCGCGACTCCGGGATGATGGGCACACCGGCCAACGATGACCCCGGCTGTTTCTGGCGGGCCGATCTGGGCGAAGCAGCCGCGGAATTGACCGACGTCATCCGCGCGGTGCGGCCGCAGGTCATCGTCACCTACGACGAGAACGGCTTCTACGGCCATCCCGATCACATCCAGGCGCACCGGGTGGCGTGGCGTGCGTTCGAGCAGGCGGCGGGCCAGGATTGGCAGGTCGCGAAGTTCTACGCGAACGCCGTTCCGAAGGCGGTCCTGGCCGATGCGCTCGAGACGGTGCGCGCCGCGGATACCGCCTTCGTGCCGCCAGGGTCCGTGGACGACCTGCCGTTCGGAGTGCCAGCCGGGCAGGTCACGACGGAGATCGACATACAACCGCACCTCGATACCAAGCTGGCGGCGATGCGTGCGCACGCCACCCAGATATCTGTTGACAGCCCGTTCTTCGCCCTCTCGGACCACGTCGGCCAGTTGGCGCTCGGGTGCGAGTACTTCACGTTGCTTGCTGGCCCGCGCGGGAAGGGGATCGGGCCGGCCGACCGCGAGGAGGATCTGTTCGCCGGGCTGACGTAACCCGCCCCCGCGCCCGGTCCGAATCGCTTCATGATCCGGCGCCCGCCGGTGGCTGGGGTGGGTCGGCCGTGTCCCGTGCCGGCGGTACGGCGGACGATCCAGCAGCGCGGCGGCGGGAGCGGGCGGGCTCTCGGCTAGCCTTCTGCCGTGGAGAGCGTGACTGCGCCGTCTGAGCGCCCGCGTGCGGCGGTCCGTGCGCGAGTGTGGGCGGCTGCGGCTGGTTACGTTCTGCTGTTCCTTTTTGGCGTGCTGCAAGGGGCGGTCGGTTCCTTTCAGTACAGCCGTGGCATCGGGCCCGTGCCGGTGGCCGCGGTCGGCTTTGCCCTCGTGATCGGCATCACAGGCGCGGCATGTGCCCGGGGGATCCGTTCGGCGGGGGGTGCGGTGGCCCCGGCGATCGGCTGGCTGCTCGTGGCCTTTCTCCTCGCGACGCCCAGGCCGAGCGGGAGCGTCGTGATCACCAACACGCTGGCCGGGCAGGTGTTCCTGTACGCCGGGGCGCTCAGCGCCGCGATCGGCGTGGGCCTCGGCCTTTCCGTCTCGACGCGGCGGAGGTTAGCGTCGCGACCCACAGCCCAGGCGCCGCTGAGGCGCCTGTAGTCACGCCTGGCCCGCCGGACCATCCTTGGCCTGCCGGACCGGCTTGGCCCGCCGGACCGGCCTGGCCTGCCGGACCGGCATTGGCCCGGACCGGCCTGGCCGGCCTGCCCATCCTTGGCCTGCCGGACCGGCCTGGCCTGCCGGACCATCCTTGGCCTGCCGGACCGGCCTGGACGGCCGGCCGCAAGCCCCTGCGGACCAGTGGATGGCGTGGCTCAGCGAACGGCTTCCTCGATCCGGTCGAGCGCCCAGTGCAGATCGCTCTCGCTGATCACGAGCGGCGGGGCGAGCCTGATCGCGTTGCCATGCGTGTCCTTGGCGAGGACGCCAAGCTCGGCGAGCCGCTCGCACACGGCGCGTCCGGACAACTGGGTGAGTTCGACACCCGCCCACAGGCCGCGGCCGCGCACCTCCGCGACAGCGGACCCAGGCAGGTCGGCGAGCCGACCGTGCATCTGCGCGCCAAGGATGGCCGAACGCCGCTGGAACTCGCCCGTCCGCAGCATCGCGATGACCTCACGGGCGATCGCGCAGGCCAGCGGATTCCCGCCGAACGTCGATCCGTGCTGGCCCGGACGGAACACGCCGAGTACCGAGCGGCTGGACACTACGGCGGACACCGGCAGGATCCCGCCGCCGAGTGCCTTGCCGAGCAGGTAGACATCGGGCCGCACGGCCTCGTACTCGCACGCGAATGTGGTGCCCGTGCGCCCGAGCCCGGACTGGATCTCGTCCGCGATCATCAGCGCTCCGCGATCGGTGCACAGTTGCCGCACCCCGGCCAGGAAACCTGGCGGCGGCACGACCACGCCGGCCTCGCCCTGGATCGGCTCGACGAGGACAGCGGCGCAGGCGCCGCCGACGTCCTTCATTGCCGCGGCGAGCGCGTCCAGGTCCCCATATGGCACGAGCCGGAACCCCGGCGTGAAAGGACCGAAGGACGCGCGTGCTTGTTCGTCGCTCGAGAAGCTGATGATCGTCGTGGTCCTGCCGTGGAAGTTCCCCTCGAAGGCGAAGATCACCGCCTGCTCGGCAGGCACGCCCTTGACCTCGTAGGCCCACTTTCGCGCGGTCTTGATGCCAGTCTCGACCGCCTCGGCGCCGCTGTTCATCGGCAGCACCATCTCCATGTCGGCCAGCTCGGCGAGCTCGGCGCAGAACGGCCCGAACTGATCATGGTCGAACGCGCGGCTCACGAGGGTGAGCTGGTCGAGTTGCCTGTGCGCTGCCGCGATGAGGCGGGGATGGCGATGACCGAAGTTGAGCGCCGAGTAGGCGGCCAGCATGTCCAGGTACCTGCGGCCGTCGACATCGGTGACCCAGGCACCTTCGGCCTCGGCGATCACAATCGGCATCGGATGATAGTTGTGTGCGCTGTATGCCTCGCTCAGCGCCATCAGCTCGGCGGCTCTGCTGACCGTGCGCACATCGTCGTGCAAGCCCATGTGGTCCTCCCCCGGCCAGCGGCTTACGCCCGCAACTCCAGTGTGCAGCATTTGGGTCACCTCCCGCCTTGCGGAACTCGGACAATGGAACCGGGCGCCGAGCACCCTTCCGCCGATTACCGTCCCGCCGTTGGCAGCGAACACCATGTCAGGCAGGCCGGGCACCGGGTCGATGAGATGGACCGTATGCCCTAGCGCGACGTAGGTCCGGCGGAGCCGGTCCCACTGCCACACGGCGCGGGCCGCGTCCACGGGCACCCGTAGGTCCATCCACGTGTTGATCGAATAGGCGACCCGTGAAATGGGTGGGTGGGCACATCAGATAGTCGCGGGCGTGGCGGACGGCTCCCACCGGGATCGCCCCCGGATACGGCATAAGGGCCGACGCGGTCTCGATCATCACTGTCACCTCACCCCTCAGCTAGTCGCCTGTTGCGATCAGGCTAGAGCCAACCCTTGTACTTTGCAGCATGCGGACATGCGCATACCCGGCGATTCATTGCGCGTTTCTGGCACATACCTGGGGTTTGTTGTGTTATCCCGAAGGCGGCTGCCGCGCGGTGCGCCGGCCGTGGGACTGCGGAGCGCAGCCGGGGGAGTGCCGCGAGGGTGCCTGCCGGGGCTGGCACAAGCCCGGGCGGCTGCCGGGGCTGGCACAAGCCCGGGCGGCTGCCGCGCGGGGCAGCGGCTCAGATCACCCGGACGGTCCACGCCTGGCCGTGCGGCGTGTCCGAGACCGTGACGCCCATTGCCGAGAGCCGGTCGCGGAGCTGATCGGATGCCGCCCAGTCGCAATCACGCCGCGCGTTCGCGCGCGCCTCAAGCAGCGCCGCCGCGCCGTCAGGCAGCGGTGGCCCGGTGCGCCCCGGGCTGCCCGCGGTGCTGCCTGCGGTTCCCGCGGTGCTGCCCGCGGTGCTGCTCATGATTTTGCCGATGTCACGCGCCAGGTCCAGCGCGAAAAGCTGGTCCAGGTGCGCGAAGGTCTCGAATTTCGCGCCCGGGGCGACATCGGGATCCTTCTCCAGGGCGCGAAGCTCACGCATGGCGGCGGGGGTGTCGAGGTCGCTGTCGAACGCCGCCACGACGGCATCCACATGCCGCCGCGACATCGCGGCGCTCGGCTCGCACGCCCACGCGGCAACCTGCTCACGCCAGCGACGCAGCGTCTTGTCGGCGCCTTCGAGTGTGTCCCAGGTGAGGTTCATCTGCTGCCGGTAACGGTGCTCGAGGAAAGCGAGGCGCAGCGCGAGCGGGTCGAGGCCATGCCCGGCGAGGTCGGTGAGCAGGACGACGTTTCCCGTGGACTTGGCCATCTTCCGGCCCTCGAAAAGCAAGTGCTCGCCGTGCACCCAGCGCTGCACCACTTCGTGCCCGGTCAGCGTGTTGGACTGCGCACGTTCGTCTTCGTGGTGCGGGAAACGCAGGTCGATGCCGCCCGTGTGGACGTCGATGCGCTCGCCGAGATGATGCAGGGACATCGCGGAGCATTCGGTGTGCCAGCCGGGAAACCCGGTGCCCCACGGCGTCCGCCAGGTCAGCTCACGCCCGGGTGAGGTGCCCTTCCACAGCGCCCAGTCCGCGTGGAAGCGCTTGCTCGCGCCGACACTGTCCGGCAGCCTCCTGCCTGGCCGGAGGTCGTCGAGCCTGTTGCCGGACAGTTCCCCATATCCGGGGAAGGACCGGGCGTCGAAGAACACCGAGCCGTCATCAGCGGGATACGCGTTACCCGATTCGATCAGGCGGGCGATCATGTCGATCATGAGCGGGATCGACTCAGAAGCACGCGGTGAGTGGTCGGCCGGGCGGATGTTCAGCGCCGCGAGATCGGCGCGGAACGCGTCCTCACAGAAGCGCGCGATCTCCAGTGCGGTCTTGCCCTCGGCGCGTGCCTGGGCGAGCAGTTTGTCCTCGCCCTCCGGGTCGATCTCCGCGTCGTCGGCGAGGTGCCCGACATCGGTGATGTTCTGGCACACCATGACCTGCAGGCCGCGTAGTTCCGCGGCGCGGCGGATCACGTCGGACAGCAGGTAACTGCGCAGGTTGCCGACGTGGGCGTAGCGGTAGACGGTTGGGCCGCACGCGTAGATCCGCAGTTCGCCGCGGTGAGCCTGGCCGACAGGTTCGACCTGCCTGGTCCGTGTGTCATATAGCCGGAGCACACCACCACCCTACGAGGGTCCATGGCCACGAGACGCCCGTGCCTGCCCGGCGCCCCAGCCCTCGCCGGACCCCAGCGAGGGCCCATTGGTGGTGCCATAGCACGACTGTCAACACGCACCATCACGCGCCTGTTCAAGATCGACTTTGGCTTCAAAGGGTGACGGGTCACAGCAGAAATGGCCCATTTCTGTCGCTGGAGTAGCAGCAATGGCCCATGGCTGCTACTGATGGCACCAATAGCCCGTTGGGCGACGGATCCCACGGCGGTCAATATGTACCATCGCCTTTGATCCACGGCGGCTTTCATGATCGCGGTAAGTTTTCCGCAAATACCGCCGAGAAGTTACCGCGATCATGAAGCCGGGCGTCGCCTGCGCCGCAGCCATCGAACGGATCATGATCCATGGCCCGCAGGGCGGTCCATCTGGCGCCTCACGGGCCATCGGGTGCTGTGATCGCCCCATCAATGGGCCATCGATGGGTTATCCGTCGGCCGAAGCTGATCTTGAAACAGGGCGAGATGGTACACGTTGACAATCGTGCTATTACCCCAGCAACGGGCCATCGCTGAGGGTGGCAGGTGCGGGGCGCCGCTCAGGCAGCGGGCCCAGTCACCTCTCGGCCCGGATCGGCGTCCGCGGCCGGGTCCAGCCTGCGCAGCCGTTCGGATGCGGTATTGATCCGCTCGTCCGTCGCGGTGAGCGAGACGCGGACGTGCCGTTCGCCTAGCGGTCCGTAGAACTGCCCCGGCGTCACAAGGATTCCGGCGTCGGCGAGCACGCGGACCGATTCCCAGCAGCCGCGGGCGGGATGGGATGCCCACAGATACAGGCCGGCCTCGGAATGCTCCGCCTTCCAGCCGGCGGCATCGAGTGCGGGCAGGAGCACCTCGCGCCGTGCCGCGTACCTGGCGCGCTGCCGGTCGGCGTGGTCGTCGTCGTCGAGTGCGGCCGCCATCGCCGCCTGGACCGGCGTGGGCACCATCATCCCGGCGTGCCTGCGAACTTCGAGCAGGTCGCGGACGAGTGCCGGGTCGCCGGTGACGAAGCCGGCGCGGTAGCCGGCCATGTTGGACCGCTTGGACAGCGAGTGCACGGCGAGCAGGCCGTCGGGTGCACCTCCGCACACGCTGGGGTGCAGGATCGAGACCGGCTGCGCGTCCCAGCCGAAGCCCAGGTAGCACTCGTCCGAGGCGACCACGGCGCCGCGTTCACGCGCCCAGCCGACGACCTTGCGCAGATGCGCGGCGGGCAGTACCTGCCCGGTCGGGTTGGACGGCGAGTTGACCCAGATCAGGCGGACCGGCGCCGGGCCGAGTGCGGTCAGCGAGTCGGCAGCGGCAGGCCGGGCGCCTGCGAGCCGTGCCCCCATGTCGTAGGTGGGGTACGCCAGCGCCGGATGGGCAACCACGTCGCCGCTGCCGAGTCCGAGCAGCGTCGGCAGCCAGGCGACGAATTCTTTGGTCCCGATCACCGGCAGCACCGCCTCGGCCGCAGCCGCCACCCCGTGCCTGCGCGCCAGCCAGTGCGCCGCCGCCTCGCGCAGCCGCTGCGTGCCCGCGGTGACTGGGTAGCCGGGCGCGTCGGACGCGGCGGCCAGCGCATCGCTCACCACCCCGGGCACGGGGTCCACCGGCATACCCACGGACAGATCCACGATCCCGCCCGGGTGCGCCTGTGCCTTGTCCCTGTAGGGGCTCAGGAGATCCCACGGGAACTGGGGCAGCCGCTGTGCGAGGGTCAGTGCTCGTCTCCTTGCGGAGGCAACGCGGCGACGATCGGGTGGTCTTTGTCGATCTTCCCCACCTTCGACGCACCGCCTGGCGAGCCGAGGTCCTCGAAGAACTCGACATTGACCTTGTAGTAGTCCTTCCACTTATCGGGGACGTCATCCTCGTAGAAGATCGCCTCGACTGGGCAGACCGGCTCGCAAGCGCCACAGTCCACGCACTCGTCTGGATGTATGTAGAGCATGCGGTTGCCCTCGTAGATGCAGTCCACCGGGCACTCTTCGATGCACGCCTTGTCAAGCACATCGACGCAGGTCTGCGCGATGATGTAGGTCACGTCGAACTCCTCTTTCGTCCGGGCCTCGCCACGGCATCTGGTCCGGGGCGCGCCACGACCGACCGCGGGTGTGTACCTAGTATCGCCACCCGCCGCGGCCTTTGCGCGCCGAGGTGCGCACCGGTTCCCGCGTTGCGCGGCAAGATCTTATGCTCCCAGGGGCGGTTGCTCGTCATTCTCTCAATATTTGAGACAAATGAGTCTGAGTATTGAGACAATTTGGTACGCTTCTCACCATGAGGTGGGATGCGGGCAGATATGACAGCTCATTCGCGTTCGTGGCCGAGCACGGCAAATCCCTGATCGAGATGCTCGGCCCGTGCCCGGGCGAGCGGATCGTCGATCTCGGCTGCGGCACCGGCCTCCTCACCGCCGAGATCGCCGCTCACGGCGCCGCCGTGCTTGGTGTCGACGCATCAGCGCAGATGATTGCCAAGGCCAGGGCCGATCACCCCGATCTCGCCTTCGAGCTTGGTGACGGCCACGACTTCAGCGTCCCCGAGCCGCAGGACGCGGTCT
Organism: uncultured Actinomycetota bacterium; assembly: GCA_963851085.1. Classification (GTDB taxonomy): domain Bacteria; phylum Actinomycetota; class Actinomycetes; order Streptosporangiales; family Streptosporangiaceae; genus DATFVJ01. The sequence goes on from CAWKNX010000010.1 coordinate 462,254, forward strand.
TCTCCAATGCTGCGCTGCATTGGATGAGTGGCGATCCTGACGCGGTGATCGCCCGTGTGCATGCCGCGCTGGTCCCGGGCGGCAGGTTCGTGGCCGAGTTTGGCGCGGCGGGCAACACCACGGCGGTCCTCGCTGCCGTCCGGGCTGTGTGGGCACGCCACGGCGTCGAACTCGTGGTGCCGTGGTACTTCCCATCACCCGCGCAGTACGCGGCGCGCCTGGAACGCGGTGGCTTCACGGTGCGGCTGCTGCGCAACTTCGACCGGCCAAGCCTGCTGGACCGCTGCCCGGACGGGATCGCGGACTGGCTCCGCATGTTCGGAGCCGACCTGCTGGCGCAACTGCCGCGGGCGGCAGTACCCGCCGCTCTCGCCGACGTGAACGAATCGGCCGCGGCCGAGTTGCACCGGCCCGATGGCTGGTTTGTGGACTACGTCAGGCTGCGCTTCGCCGCCGAGCGCCACTGAACCGCTGAACCCGCTGAACCCGCCGCGTGCCGCTGGGCGCCTTCACCCGGTTAGCTGAGCTCGACGGCGGTGGTGGGCGCCCGTTGTGCGAGGCTCCAGCCGTGCTCGCCGTTCGACGCGCGCCACTGGTATCCGGCGTAACGGACCTGCCGGATCCCGTAGATCTTGGCATGCGACACCGACCAGGTCGCGACCGCCCAGCCGGCCTGAAGCCGCGGGACACGAACGTTCATCCCGCGGGCCGCGGTCTCCGTGGCCGCAGGGCCGCCCGCCGGATCGACGATGGCGCTGTGCCCGGTCAGTTGGCCGAATGTGCGGCTCAGCTGGGTCATCGCAGGGGTGAACTGCGCCTGGCGCTTGCTGAAGGGCGTGAACCAGCACGAGACCGCACGGGACGCGTTCCCCGTGAAGGCGGTGGAGAGCATCCCAGCCACCTGCTCGTACTGACCGTACGCGGTGCCGTCAGCGCTGCGCTGCACGGCCTGTGCCGCGCGGTAGACCGGCATGCTCTGGTAGCCGGGCACCTTGACGAGCGCGGCGAAGAACCTCGTGGCCGCGTAGACCGGGTCCATCAGCTGGCTGGGCGTTCCCCATCCCTCGGACGGGCGTTGCTGGAAGATGCCGACCGAGTCGCGGTCACCGTAGTCGACATTGTGCATGTGCGACTCCTGCAGGGCGGTCGCATAGGCGACAGTCACCGCGGCCGTGGGCAGGCCGCGGCGGTAACCCACCCCGGCGATGGTCGCCGCGATCGCGGCCTGCTGGGAGTCGAGCTGTACGACCTGCCTGCCGATGGTTGCCTGGCAGCCGTCACCGATCAGGAATGGCTTGGCATGCTGGAAGACGACGCAGCCGCCGATCCCGAGGATCAGCGCCGTGGTCAAGGTGATCGCGAGCGCTCCCCATCGCCGGGCGCGTGTCTTCGGCACAGCATCAGACGCTACCCGCAGACGGGTGGTCGGCAGGCACGGATAGCTGGTTGCCCTGCTATTCCCGCCGCCGGCGAGGCGGGGCGAGCGCGCCGGGCAAAGCGGCCGGCCACGCCGGGGGTGCCAGGACGCTAGGCTCGCTCGTTATGAGCCAAGCAGCAGGGGTGACAGGGCAGGCCGGCCTGCCGCCCGCGGCGCCTGAGAGCCCGCTGCCCGCACAGATAGATGCCTTGTGGCAGCGGCGCGGCGAACTTGGCCCGGGCGATACCGCCGCGAGGTCCGTGGTGACGGACGCGGTCGACGCGCTCGACTCCGGCCGCGCTCGCGTGGCGGCCGTCGACCCGGCAACCGGCCAGGTGGTCGTGGATGAGCGCGCCAAGCGCGCGATCCTGCTGGGTTTCCGGCTGCTGCCGATGGTGCGCTCACAGGTGGGTGAGTTCCACCACCACGACAGGATCCCGCTGAAGACCCGGCTCGACGGGGTGCGGGTGGTGCCAGGTGCCATCGCGCGCTGGGGCTCGTACATCGCGCCAGGCGTCATCCTGATGCCGTCGTTCACCAACATCGGCGCTTACGTGGACAGCGGAACCCTGGTCGACACGTGGGCGACGGTCGGCTCGTGCGCACAGATCGGCAAGAATGTGCACCTGTCGGGTGGCGTCGGCATCGGCGGCGTGCTCGAACCGCCGAACGCGGTCCCGGTCGTAGTCGAGGACGACGCGTTCGTCGGCTCGCGCTGCATGGTCGTGGAAGGGGCTCGCGTCCGCCAGGGCGCCAAACTCGGGTCCGGCACGATCCTGGCGGCGACGACGCACGTCATCGACGTGGAGACGGGCGAGGAACTGCCCCGTGGCGAGGCGCCGGCCTGGTCGGTGTGCGTGGGCGGCACGCGCACAAGGCAATTCCCGGGCGGGCAGTTCGGCATGCCGTGCATGCTGGTTCTCAAGCGGCTGCCCGAGGGCAGTAAGCACGACAAGCTGATGCTCAACGAGATCCTCCGCGAACACGGTGTAAACGCCTAAGACGCTGAACGGCTGCCGCGGATGCGGCGTCCGTTGGTGCGGGGGGATCCCGGGGGGTCGCCCCCCGGGGGGCTGGCGCAGCCTGAACGGCTGCCGCGGCGCCTGCCGCCCGCCCAGGTGTCACGCCTGGGCGCCGCTCCCGAGCATCGCGCCTGTCCTGGCACCAGCAATGGCCCATGGCTGGTGCTCCTACCCCAGCAAGGGGCCATTGCTGGGGTAGGAGCGAGGGTGCTGCGGACCATGGCGCCCCCCTTTGGGGAGGGCATCGTTTCACCGCACATCCATAGACGCGGCGCAAACTCACGATGTATCTTGTTGGCGTGGATGTGCACACGCGTGATGATGTCACCGCGGCGGTCGCGGCGCATGGCGACCTTGGCCGCGACTATGACGACGCGGTCGCCGAAGGACTCGTGGAGCGGATCGGCGCTGAGATCGACAAGCGGGTGGACGCCCGTCTCGCCCAGGGCGCCCCGCCGCAGCCAGTGGCGCGTCCGGCCGCACGGCCCGCATGGGCGCAGCTCGTGATGGCCCTTGGCTCGATGGGCCTCGGTATCGGCGCAACGGCCACCGTCGCGGCGGAACACAGCCCGGCGCTCGTCGCGCTCATCTGGATCGTCATCGGGATCATCAACGTCGTTTACGCCCGCCGCCGCTGACTCGCCGCAGCGGCAGGTGACCGCCTGGCCACATGGCACCCGCCGCGGGGTTAACACTCACCGCACCCGGGGGCGACCCGCGGCGCGGGAGTGCCCAGGAGTTCGGCTGCCTCGTTACCGTGTGGCCATGGGAGTGAATTCAGATGCGCGGCGCCGGGTGCGCCGTCAGGGACCCGCGACACTGCGCGGCAAGGCGATCCCGCAGACAACCACCGACCAGCGACTGCTCGACAGACGCGGCCCCAGTGACTGGGTGCATACCGATCCGTGGCGGGTCCTGCGGATCCAGGCCGAGTTTATCGAGGGATTCGGGCTGCTCGCTGAGCTAGGCAAAGCGGTAACCATATTCGGCTCCGCGCGGGCTAAGCCAGGATCGGCTGAATACGAACTCGCCGAAAAGATCGGGACTGGGCTCGCGGGTGCCGGATACACGGTGATCACTGGCGGCGGCCCCGGGATCATGGAGGCGGTGAACAAGGGCGCGGTCGGCGCTGGCGGGCTCTCCGTTGGCCTTGGCATCGAGTTGCCGCTTGAGCAGGGACTCAACGATTACGTCGAGGTCGGGCTGGAATTCAGGTACTTCTTCGTGCGCAAGATGATGTTCATCAAGTATTCGCAGGCATTCGTGGTGATGCCCGGCGGGTACGGGACGCTGGACGAGCTCTTCGAGGCTGTCACGCTTGTCCAGACCGGGAAGATCACAAAATTTCCCATCGTCTTGGTGGGAACCGCCTACTGGGGCGGGCTCATCTCGTGGATCACCGGCACACTGCTCGCGGAGGAGAAGATTTCTCCAGGCGACCATGAACTGTTCCACCTGACCGATGACCCCGCGGAGGTGGTCCGCATCATTGTGGATGCCCACAAGAACGCCGAGCTGGCATGAGCGGTACTCCGAGCCCGGGGGAGCGACCCACCGGACCCCTAGCCGCGGACACAGCCTCGCCGGCGCTCGCGATCTGTGTCTTCTGCGCTTCTGCCACCCAGATCAGCAGTGCGCACCTCGACCTGGCGGCCGAGGTCGGTACGGAGCTTGCCAGGCGAGGTCATGTCCTGGTCAGCGGCGGTGGCTCGGTGTCGGCGATGGGAGCCGTCGCGCACGCCGCTCGGGATGGCGGCGCACGCACGATCGGGGTGATCCCCGAGGCGCTCGCGAGCGCTGAGATCGCGGACACCCAATCCGATGAACTGCTCGTCACCGCGGACATGTGCACGCGCAAGGCGGAGATGATGCGCTGGGCCGACGCGTTCCTGATCCTGGCGGGCGGGCTGGGCACGCTCGATGAATTGCTGGAGGTGTGGACCACCCGTGCGCTCGGCCTGCACAGCAAGCCAGTCGTGGTACTCGACCCTGAAGGGATCTTCGCGCTGTTCCGCGAGTTCACCGGGCAGTTGCGTGCGCGAGGCTTCGTCCGCCCGGGTGCACTCGAAGTCGTGACATGGGTGACGTCTTCCGCCGCGGCACTCGACGCTATTGAGCAGGAAGCGGCATCCGCTCAGGCGAGCCCGCGGCGGGTCCAGGACGGCAGCCGTGAGCCGCGAATGGACTCGACCATTTCGACCGCCTGACGGACGGCCGCCACATGCCTGGTGCGTACGATCCTCGCGCCGAGCCATGCGCAGACCGCGGCGACCGCGAGGGTGCCCGCGACTTCCGTGGCGTCCACGTCCACCACGACGGCCCATCCGATGGCGGTCAGCTTGGCCACGTCCGCGGGCGTTCCGGTGACCAGCAGGGATTCGCGGCGGACGCTGCCACTCCCGCCGCCGGGCGGGCCGTCCGCACCGCGGCGCAGCAGGGTGGCCCCCGTTCGTTCCGCGACGTCAGGGTCGCGGGTCAGGTCTGCCCCCTGTGCGTCCGCGCAGACGATGACAGCCGGGTCGATGGCACGGACGGCGTTGACGGCCTCGACGCTCGCCACGCCAAGGTCGACGAGGCGTGCACCATCCGCGACAGCGCTGCGTACCGCGGCCAAGGCCGCACTGCGCATGGCAGCCCGTGCGTCACCGTGATCGGCCGGGCCTGGCCCGCCCCGCCGATCATGCGCGGTACCGGCGCCCGCACGGTCGGCGGCGGCGCCGCCATGCCGATAGGCGTCATCAGGATCGGCGCCCGGCCAGCCTATATGCGCCATGATCGCTGGTCTGTCCGCCAGTACTCTGCCCCGCAGTCTCAACTCCACGGGCTGAGCATGGCACGATGCATTACGTGCTCGTGCTGATGGTTGTCGCCATCCTCGCGATCCTGGTCGCCATCGTGTTCGTGGCGATCGGCCGGGGCGGCGAGATGGCGCACTTCCCGAATGACTATGCGCCGCCCGAGTTCGGCGCCATGGCCGCCACGGACGTTGCCCTGCTGAGGCCTCCGACTGCTCTGTGGGGTTATCACATGCAGGCCACCGACGAGGCGCTGAACGGCATCGCCCTTGCGCTGAGCGATCGCGACGTGCGCATCGCGTCGCTCGAACGGCAGCTTGCCGACCTGCGTGCGGGCGCTCCCTCGCCCGCCCATGGTAGGCAGCCGCCATCGCCGGATCCGCAAGCAGGCGGTGCATGGCCACCGAACGTGCCAGGAGCTGGCACCGGCACGCCTGCGGGCTCCGGCTCCACCCACAACTCCGCGGGCGTGCGGGACACGGGTGGTCCCACCGGCCCCGTTTCTGCCGCGCCGCAGGCACCCACGGAGCAGGCGCGGCCCGCCACGGAGCAGGCGCGGCCCGCCACGGAGGAGACGACGGAATCCGGATTTGCGGACCCGCGTGGATCCGCGTCCGGAGCCGCGGAGTCGGCATCCCCGGGCACGAGCTTGCCCGGTCCCACTCCGGGTGCCGCTGCCGCGGCCGGGGCCGCGGCGGCTACCGCCCGGCATGCCAGGCCGACGCAAGGCGCCGGGCGCGCAGCTGACATCACCCACGCGTCCCCGGGTGCCCCGGGCGGCGCGGGCGGTGCGGCGGGTGCTGCCGCTCTAGACGCCCTGCCCGCAGGCGACACGAAACTCACAGGCAACACACAGCCCACAGATACACAGAGCGCACAGGTAACACAGGGCGCACAGGTAACACGGAGTTCACAGGTAATGCGGGGCCCGTCGACACGCGCACTCCAGGTGGCGCTTCGGCCCACCAGAACTCCAAGGGCGGAGGATCCGCTAATTCGGGGCCAGGATGGCCGGGTCAGGAGAATCGGCTGGCGCCCTCGCAGGGCCCGGGTGGGGCCGCCGTGGGCGGGCCGGGGTCGGTGCCCGATGGTGGTCCGCCGCACTGGCCGGGCTGGCCCGGGTGGCCTGGGGGCCACCTGCGGGAAGACCCGCTCGCCGGTCCCCAGCCGGATGCGCGGCATTCCCATCCGCGGGCGGGGGCGTCGCCGCGGCCGCAGTCAGATGAGGAAGAGGCGTGGTGAGTGACGTCGCGCCGGACGCGCCCGGGGAGGGCGCCGCGTCGGCCGCGCGTGACCGCGACGCCGTGCCGGGTCCCGATGGCCGCCGCCGCTGCCCGTGGGGTCTCGCGCCGCCCGAATACCTCTCGTATCACGACGAGGAGTGGGGCCGTCCGGTCACCGACGACCAGGGCATCTTCGAGCGGCTCTGCCTTGAGGCGTTCCAGTCGGGGCTGTCCTGGTTGACGATCTTGCGGAAGCGGGCGAACTTCCGTACTGCCTTCCGCGGCTTCGATATCGAGGCGGTCGCCGGATTCGGGCCGGACGACGTGAGCCGCCTCCGCACCGATTCAGGCATCGTACGTAACCGCGCGAAGATCGAGGCCGCCATCGCGAACGCGCGCGCGGCCCTGGAATTTCCTGGCGGGCTCGCGGCCGCGGTGTGGCGCTACGCCGACCCAGGTGCGCCGGCTCCGCGAACGCTCGCTGATGTACCGGCCACGACACCCGGCTCGGTGGCCCTCGCGCGCGAACTGAGGCGCCACGGGTTCCGGTTCGTCGGACCCACGACGGTGTACGCGACGCTCCAGGCTTGCGGGCTCGTCGACGACCATCTCGAGAGCTGTTTCCGGCGGGGGGCATACCTGGGCGATGCCCACGTGGGTGGCCGCGGTGATGAACGCGGCCGACGGTCGTGAACGTATCGTGCTGTGAAGGTCTCGGTTTGTGATTCGCAAAAATCGTACCGGAGAGTATTCACCTGTTCGCCAGAGTGTTATCTAATTGGCTCCGTGGAGGGGCGATGACGGAGGTCGAGCGGGCGCCCCACGGCGTGGACCTGAGCAGGCCTAGCCCGGCGCGCTTATACGACTACTACCTGGGCGGCACGAACAACTTCCAGGTTGACCGCGATGCCGCCGCCATGATCATGAAAGCGGTCCCCGAGCTTCGTGACATCGCGTGGGCGAACAGAGGATTCCATCAGCGCTCGGCCCGCTGGATCGCCGAACAGGGCATCCGCCAGTTCATCGATGCCGGGGCCGGCCTGCCTACGGTGGGCAATACGCACGAGGTCGTGCAGGAGGTGATACCGGACGCATGCGTCGCCTACATCGACAACGACCCGATGGTGGCCGCATACACGAGGTCGCTGACGCTCACCGCGAACACCAGGGTCCTCACGGCCGACATTCGCCATCCCGACGACGTGCTGAACGATCGCGAACTGTGCGCGCTGATCGATTTTGCGGAACCGGTCGGGTTTCTGATTACGGCGGTCGTGCATTTCATGACCGACGACGTTGATCCGTATGGCATCTTGGCGCGTCACATGGGCGCGCTTGCGAGCGGCAGTTACCTGTCGCTGACGCATATGACCGCGGACAAGAAACCCCCTCAGGCGGTCAAGGCGTTCCTTGACGTGTACGCGGGCGCCTCGCAGGGTGGCTCGTTCCGTTCGAAGGACCAGGTAGAACGGTTCTTCGACGGGCTGGAACTCGTCCCGCCTTACGAGGGCGCCGAGCCGGGTCTGTGCTACGCGGGCGAGTGGGGGGCGGAAGATCCAACTCTTGCGGACAGCGAGGGGTCACGGTGGCTGTGGTGCGGAGTCGCCCGCGTCCCGTGAACTCCACGCCGTCTGGCCCCGCGCCGCCCGTCACTGGCCGGTCGGGCGGGAGCGGGGGGATTCGCGCCGCGTGGGGCGCGCTAGAGGGAGGTTATGGTGGCAAACAAGCCGACCGTGGAGGAACTGGGGATCGACATCGTCGCACAAGCCTGGCAGCGGTCTGGGAATGGGGACGGCGCGATCGAGATCGCATTCGTCCATGATCCGGCGGGCGCGGCGGGGGACTGGGTCCTGATGCGCGTGGCCGGGGACCCAGTCGGCCGGGTGCTGGCTTACGACCGGCACGAATGGGAATGCTTTCTCGACGGCGTCAAGAGAGGTGAGTTTGACGACGGGTCTGGCTGACGGGGACGCCCCACTGATTGCCGTCTCGCGCAGGCGACGGCGATCAGGTCATGGCCGGGTTGGCGCCCGATCCGCTGGATGCTCGCCCCGTGTGAGGCGACTGTGCCTGACGCCAGCACTCGCGCAGCGGCCGGCCGCGCGGAGCAGGCAGCGCCCGCCGCGGTTCGCTGCGCCGTGGATCCCGCGGCGGTTGCCAGCCGTCGGCCCACCGCCACCGTCGGGCTGCTCGCCAGCGGCCGCTGCCGGTCGGTGTGTGCTGCGGGCCTTCCGGCAGCGGAGTGTGCCACGTCGCTGCGATCACGGCATCGAGCGGCGACGCTATGCGAGCCGATGCCCCCCCACAAATATCCACAATAATACTTGTGATTCACAACTTGGGTAGCGGTATGCTAAAAGCGGTGCTTTGTCAAGGAGGACGCCTCAGATGATCGACGATGCTCGCGGCGCGACCGTGGCGAAGCGCCGTCTGTCCCGCATCCTCGCCGATCTTCGGGTCGAGAGCGGCTACACGGCCAACCATGTCTGCGACATCCTGAACTGGGGTCGGGGCAAGGTGGGGCGCTTCGAGGCCAATCAGTGGAAGCGCCCGGAGATGAGCGACATCAGGGATCTCTTACGCATCTACGGCGTGGTGGGCGATAGGCGGATGGAGGTGGAGGATCTCGCTATCCGCGCCCGCGCCAGGCCATGGTGGCGTGACTACGGCGACGTGTTCGACAACGAATTCCCTGGCTTCGAGGCGGACGCCGCCGAGATACGTGTGTTCATGCCGCTGGTCGTGCCTGGGCTGCTGCAGACGCCCGCCTACACCGACGCCCTCCTTCGGGTCGGACCCAGGCCATTGGCATGGCGCAGGCGCGCCCTCGAGGCGCGGCTGCGGCGCCAGCAGGTTCTCGATCGCGAGGACGGCACTGCGCCCGGACTCATCGCGGTGATTACCGAGGCGTCGCTGATGTATCGGTGGAGCACGCGGGTCGAGCGGTGCGAGCAGGTCGCCCACCTCGCGGAGATGAGCTGCCGCGCCAATGTCGAGCTCCGCATTCAGCGGTTCGCCGACGGGCCCCCTCCAGGCATGCTCTCGATGATCAACATCTTCGACTTCCCCGGCGGCGAGCCCAGCGCCGTATTCGTGGAAGCCGAGCTCACTATCCAGGAGGTGGCCAGCAAGGAGCAGGTGAAGACGTACAGCCAGGCGTTCGACCGGGCACGTGATGCCGCGCTGGAACCTGCGGATACCACGACATATCTTGAGCAACTCATTGAGAAACTGGAGTGAAGCAAATGACAGACCTGTCTCGAGCAGTCTGGCTGAAAGCCCGCAGCAGTGGGCACAACGGGGGATGTGTCGAAGTCGCTGTGAACCTCCCTGACATGATCGCCGTCAGAGATAGTAAGCGCCCAGACGACGGCGCCCACGTTGTGGCCCGCGCGGCGTTCGCAGCGTTCCTCGCGGAGGCGAAGGCGGGACGCTACGACCTTTAGGGTCATCCATGTAGGCACCGCAGGAAGAGTCCCCCGGACTGCCCTCCGGGGGACTCTTCTATTACTGCGCCCTGTCTCGAAGGCCCGGCGGCGAGTGGATCGTTCCGCCGCGATTGTGACTGTACACGCGCCGCCCGCCCACCGCATGTGCACAGTTCAATGGCGTCTGGGCAGGGCGGAGGTCGGCAAAAGGTAATAAAACCTAGCAGAACGCGCTTGGCCCGCCGGCCGGCCGAACCGGGCAGTGCTCCGTGCTCCGCCGGGTCATAACTGATGTGGTCTCCGCCCGATCGGGCAAATTATGAAGATACCGTTGCGAAGACGCGTACATGACTCATAATCTGTGTTTCACAGATTCATACGTGCCAAGCTGAAGATCCAGCGATCTCCGCAACGGGGTGCCCGGGGACCTGATCAATTCTGCTCGCGATACGCGCGGGTGGTGGTGGTCCGGGCCGTCTGTCGTCGGCGACAGCCGGGGGGTAGCCAGCGAAGGCTGTTCCGGCGTGGCCGTGCCAGCGGTGGTGGGGGGGAGACTCGCGCCGCTGGCACGGCCATCAGACGCGACAGTTCGGGCCTCGTTGGTAACCAGACCGGGTGCCTGATCCCGGAGCGTGAGCCGCAGCAGGGTCATGCGGGCAGATTAAGATCAAATTCCAGCGGCATGGATCCGACAGCAAAGCTCGGCATCCGGTACGCAGGCCCGCTTGATCGTTGGCTTCTGGGGCGCTAATAGCGCCCCAGAAGCCAACCACGGCGCGGACCAGATGTCAGCCGCCGGGAATCCGGCGTCGGAGCGGCGCGCAGCGCCGCGGTCACGGCGGGCCGCTGATCGCAATCCTGGTCCCGGTCCGGGTGGGCGAGCCCGATCTCGCGTTCCCCTGGCCGCGGAGCATGGTCCCATGTGGCGTCAGCGGCCCTGGAAACGTGGCCGCTCCTTTCGCAAGAAGGCCTTCGTGGCGGTGACGTGGTCGGCCGTGCCGGCCAGGCGCTCCTGAAGCACGGCTTCCTTGTCGAGTGACTCGCTCAGGCTGTGACTGGCCGCGAAGTCCAGCGCCTCCCTGATGGCGGCGTAAGCCGCGGTCGGGCCTTCTGCCAGCTTCGCCGCAAGCCGCCGCGCTGCCGCTGGCAGGTCGTCGTCGGGTACCACCGAGCTGACCAGCCCTAGTTCAAGCATCCGCGCGGCATCAACAGGCTCGGCGAGCATGAGCAGTTCCGCCGCGCGGCCCCTGCCGACGAGCCGCTGCAAGGTCCAGGAGGCGCCGGTGTCGGGACCGAACCCGACCCGCGCGAAGGCCATCAGCATGCTCGCGCTTGCCGCCGCGAGCCGCAGGTCGCAGGCAAGCGCAAGCGACGCGCCCGCTCCCGCCGCGATCCCATTCACCGCGGCGACAATCGGCTTCGGCATCGAGACGATCGCGTTGACGATCGGGTTGTAGTGCCGCCGCACGGTGTCGGCGCCCTCTCCGGCATCCAGGACCGCGGCGTGCTCGCGCAGGTCCTGACCGCCACAGAAGCCGCGTCCCGCGCCGGTCAGGAGGACCGCCCTGACCGCCGCGTCGGACGCTGCCCGTTCGAGGATCTCGAGCAGCCTGGCCTTCATCACCGCGGTCAGCGAGTTCATGGCCGCCGGGCGGTTCAGCGTGACGGTGGCCACCGCGCCATCGACGTCGAACAGAACATCAGACTGAACGTCCAAGGGAGCGGAGTCATCCGCCGCGTTGTCGGACACGTGGCCTCCTGCCTGGTTTCTGGGCCTGTACCGGTCCGCAGACAACGTTTCACGAACCGCGCGGCGGGAGGCAAGAGCCGCGCCGCCTCCGCATCGAACAACTCTGCGGGGGGGACTGATGCCAAGCGGCGTGAGCCGCCGCACCGGTGCCGCGATCAGTGCGCGGCCGCCACGCGATCGCAGGTGATCGCCGAGAGACCGAAGAGCGCCGAGGCGCGTCCACGCGATCCAGTGTCGCGTGATCGTAGCGCAAGCGGACCACTGGGTGGCCGGCGTCGAAGCCAGTATCACGGCGCGGTCATGCCCGCATGCGCAGCACGGAAAGCTGATCGTTACCATTCGGGGCCCAGAGACGGGATAATAGGTACCACTGATCGACGAGTTTGAGGCTGGCTGGTGTCCCGCCGCGGGCGCTGGTTCCGGCGCCGTATCGGCCCGGAAGGTCCATGCGGCCCCAGACAGGGAAGGGGATGCAGGATGGCGGCGATGAAGCCGCGGACAGGCGACGGTCCGCTTGAAGTCACGAAGGAGGGCCGCGGCATCGTCATGCGTGTCCCGCTCGAGGGTGGAGGGCGTCTCGTGGTCGAGCTCACTGCGGACGAGGCGAACCAGCTCGGCGACGCGCTCAAATCCGTCGTCAGCGTCGGATGAACCCGGGTGCTGCACGTCACAATCACCGTGGCGCCGGCGTCAGGGCCAGAGCCGTTGCGCGACCACATCGCTGCGGCACGCGAGTCAGGTGAACTCGTCGATTTCGTGGTCGTGCCGGTAGGTGCCCGCGAGGCGGATGGCGCCGGGGCCGCGCGCGGAAACGGCGATGGCAGCAGTGGCGACCACGGCGGTGGCTACCATGACGCCAGCCATGACGCCAGCCATGGCACGACGCGCCGGGCCACGGCCGATCCTAGTGCCGCGGAGCTTGAGCCCTTTCTGCCCGCGGGCGTCGGCGGGCTGCTCGCCTCCTATGAGGCGTCCGGTGCGGCCGGCGAGGTGACCGAGGCGCCCGCCAACCTGGGCAACGGCCCCCTGCGGCTGATGTTTCTCGGCACCGGTGACGGGTCGGCGGCGGCGTTGCGCCGCGCTGGCGCCGTCCTCGGGCACCGGGTGGCGACCGGGCGGACCGCGGTCGCCACGCTTCCCGCGGATGCCTCACCCGATGCCGTGCAGGCATTGGCGGAAGGCGTCCTGCTCGGCTCGTACCGGTATGCGTTCGCCTCAGCTGGCCAGCCGGCGGGGTCGGCGGCGGCAGACGGGCCCGGCCCGCCGGAGCGGCCCGGTGCACCAGACCGCCCACGTGATCCGGGCGGAGTCGTTCGGCTGCTTGCCACAGAACCGGCCGATGCGGTGACCGTTTCCGCAGCAGTCGACCGCGCGGCCGCTCTGGCAGGTGCGGTGGCGTTCGCCCGCGATCTTGTCAACACACCGTCCGTACGCAAGAGCCCGCAGTGGCTGGCCGATCAGGCGGTCGAGCTGGCGCAGCGGTGCGGCCTGCGGGTGCGCGTACGGGGCGGGGACGAGCTAGCGGCGGCCGGCTTCGGCGGCATTGTCGCGGTGGGATCGGGCTCCTCCAATCCGCCGCGGCTGATCGAGCTCACCTACGAGCCCGCCGGCTGGGACACCCACATCGTGCTTGTGGGCAAGGGCATCACCTTCGACAGCGGCGGGCTGTCGCTGAAAGCCCTCGAGGGCATGAAGCTCATGAAGACCGACATGGCCGGCGGGGCTGCCGTCATGGCTGCCCTTTCCGCGCTCGGAGCGGTCGGCGCGCGGGTGAAGGTAACAGGGCTTGTGGCCGCCGCGGAGAACATGCCATCCGGATCCGCGATGCGCCCTGGAGACGTGATCACCCATTTCGGCGGCCGGACGGTCGAGGTGCTCAATACCGACGCCGAAGGGCGCCTGGTGCTCGCCGATGCGCTGGCCTATGCGGACCTGACCCTGGATCCGGACGTGATCGTGGACATCGCCACCCTCACCGGCGCGGCGCGTGTCGCGCTCGGCACGCTGCTCGGGGCCATGTTCACCGATGACGACGAGCTGGCCGATGCGCTGGCCAGCGCGGGGGAGGCGAGCGGCGAGCGCCTGTGGCGGATGCCGCTCGTGGACGACTACCAGGACCTGCTCGATTCACGGGTCGCAGATCTCGCCAACATCCCCACGCGCCGGCATGGCCGGCCAGGCGCGATCGCGGCCGCGCTCTTCCTCCGTGAGTTCAGCGGTGGGCGACGGTGGGCGCACCTGGACATCGCGGGGCCCGCACGTTCAGGCGCTGATGACGGCGAGACGGCAAAGGGCGGCACCGGATTCGGTACCCGGGTGCTGCTTCGCTGGCTGGCTGGCCTGTAGAAGCCCGCTCGCGCAGCGTATGGCCGCCGCCGATGCGGTCAGGCGACCGGCATCTTGATCGCGGCGAGCAGGCCGTCGCCGACGGGCAGGAGCAGCGGTATCAGCCGTTCGTCGGCACGGACCTGCGCGCCGAGCTCGCGCAGCGCCACTGTGTCAGGATCGCGCTGCGTCGGGTCTGCCACCCTGCCGCCCCACAGCGCGTTGTCGAACACCACGATCCCGCCCGGCCGGAGCAGCCGCAGCCCTTCGGCAAGGTAGTCGAGATACTCCTGCTTGGCCGCGTCGCAGAACACCATGTCGTAACCACCGTCGGTGAGGCGTGGCAGCACATCGAGCGCCCGTCCGCCGATAAGACGGTACCGATTACCCGCGAAACCGGCTTCCTTGAACACCTTGCGTGCGAGCCGCTGATGCTCGGGCTCGACGTCGACGCTGGTGAGAACGCCGTCCGGGCGCATACCGCGCAGCAGCCAGATGCCTGAGGTGCCACATCCCGTGCCCACCTCGACGACGGCTCGCGCGCCGATCGCGGCGGCGAGGAAGCGAAGGGCCGCCCCGGCCCCTGGGCCGACCGGGGACGCTCCGCCCACCTCTTCGGCGTTTACGCGTGCCGCCAGTAGCGGCTCGTCCTCCGTGAGGAAACCCTCGACATAGGCCAGCAAGGCCTCTGAGCTGCTGATCGCTGCCTCCTTGCGACATGCCGTCTCTGCTGCCGCAGCTTACCGGCAGGCCGCGCGGCACGCGGCTGGACCGCTCGACAGGCTCCGCCAGGGAACCGGCGAAGCCGATCCGGCGTTGTTCCAGGAGGCTTGGGCAATCAGCTACCGGGCAGGTTGGCGGAATCGGAGAAGACCGGGCACGATGGTCGTGACGGAGGCAGGCACGAGGAGGGGGTCGGCGGTGGATGGGACGGGAATGCCGTCGGCTGCCGCCCCGCAATGGACACCCCCGAGCTGGGATGACGTCGTGCGCACGCACTCCGGACGCGTCTACCGCCTCGCCTACCGGCTGACCGGGAACACCCAGGACGCCGAGGATCTGACCCAGGAAGTGTTCGTCCGCGTCTTCCGGTCCCTGTCGAGGTATACGCCGGGTACGTTCGAGGGCTGGCTGCACCGGATCACCACGAACCTGTTCCTCGACATGGCGCGCCGCCGGCAGCGGATACGTTTCGAGGGCCTCGGCGACGACGCGGCGCAGCGCCTCCACGGCCCTGGCCCCACGCCCGCCGAGGCGTTCGACGAGCGTCACCTGGACGCCGACATCTACGCCGCTCTCCAGGCGCTGCCGCCGGAATACCGGGCCGCGGTGGTCCTGTGCGACATCGAGGGCCTGTCCTACGAGGAGATCGCGGCGACACTCGGGGTCAAACTCGGGACCGTGCGCAGCCGCATCCATCGCGGGCGTGCCCATCTGCGGGCCGCCCTCGACCACCGCAGGCCGCGGGGGCAGGATCTGCGACCAGAATCATCGGAGCAGGTCAAGGAACCATGAGTCACCTGGGAGATCGCCTGTCCGCCCTCGTCGACGGTGAGCTCAGCCACGACGAGCGCGACCGGCTGCACGCGCATCTGGCGGCATGCAAGGAATGCCGCGCAGAGGCAGCGGCATTGCGGGCACTGAAGAGACGCGTGGGAGCGCTCGGGGACACCCCGATGGACGCGCACTTGGTTGCGCGCCTCTTCGCACTTGCCGAGCCTGGTGAGCCTGTTCCCACGCGGTCCCGTGCGTTCCACGGATCGGGCGCACCGCGGCCCGCGCTGCTCATGTACCCGGACACACCCGTCGCGGGCCGGCGGTCGCGCGCGCCTGCCCACCCGCCTACCCGCCGGCGCGTGGACAGGGGCGGAGCCACGCAGGGCGGCCGGACGTTGCGGCGGGGCGCTGGCCTAGCCGCCCACAGACGGGCGACCTACGTGGTCGCTAGCGTCGCGTCGCTCGTCGTCGTGGGTGTCGCCGGATTGTCCTTCGTCGTTGGCGGCGGACAGGGGGCACCGGGGCCGCGCATCACCCCGCCGGTGGAAATGTTCACGGTGGAGCACTCCGTCACCACGGGCGAGGTCCCGTTCGCCAACCCGGCTGCCACGTTCGTGCCTGCGCCGGCCACGCCGCGTGGCGGACCGTGAGAATCGCCGCACCAGGACAGACGTGCCCGGCGGACAGGCCGGGTGGGCCGGCCGCGACCTCAGTGGCGGTGTTGTTCCTGATCCTGGCGCCGGCGCTCGTCATCGTGACCGGCGCGGAGGCCCTGCCGCTTGGCCCGGGCACGCAGTCCGGCGTCCATGCGGACGGGCTCACGGCTGGCCGCCGCGCGGCGGAGCCTGGCACGGCAAGCCACCCTCCGGGCCGCCACGTCGCTGACGACATCTCAGCAGTGCGCGCACCGGTGCGCACCGGGTCGGCCGATGACGGCGGCCTGCATTTGCTGCAGCAGGCGGCAGCCGCGGACCGGAACGTCTCCTATGAAGGCGTCCAGATCATCTCCTGGTGGAGCGCGGACGGCACGACCACGGTGGCTGTGGACGTCACACACGAGTCGCGGCAGGGAACGCTGCTGCGGACGGTGGGCGGCGGCCCCGCTCCGGACGGTCAGTCCTTCTTGGCTCACGAACCCGGGGCCCAGCCGGGCGATGTGCTCGGGGTGACCGAGGAAACGCTTGACCTGCTTTCCGCCAACTACCAGGTGGTCGCGGCGGGCATGGGGTCAGCGTGTGACCGGTCGGCGACGGTCGTGGAGGCGCTTCGCGGCGACGGAACCGTGGCCGCCAAGTTCTGGCTGGACAAGGACACGAAGATCACACTGCGCCGTGAACTCTTCGATAGCCGGTCCCGGATGATCAACGAGAGCGCCTTCATTGACCTGAACCTGGAATCGCCGGCGGCAGGCTCGCTGCCAGCCCGGCCGACTGCCGCAGCCCGGCCGTGGAACGTCCTGACCTCCGCGGGACTGCTCAGGCTGCGGGCAAAAGGCTGGCCGCTGCCCGCCGAGTTGCCTGGTGGGCTTGTGCTCTTCGCCGCGCGGCAAGCCGTGACTCCCACCGGCCCGGCGGTCCAGCTCGACTATTCGGACGGTCTCGCCGGCGTGTCGCTGTTCGTCCAACGTGGCGGCCTGCCGCGCAGACTCCCCGGCTGGCGGCAGGTCGAGGTCGGCGGCAGAACCGTCTACGCGCGTGACCCGATCCCGCAGGGCCTCACCTGGTCCAGCCGTAGTCACGTGCTCACCCTCATCGCCGACGCTCCCGCGACGACGATCGGTTCTGTGGTCCGGGCGCTGCCGTACGACGGCCAGCGCGGGTTCTGGTCGCGCCTGCGGCACGGATTCGGGCGGGTCATCTCCTGGGTGGACCCGTTCGGCTGACGTCGGCCCGGCCGATGGCGGCCCGCCGGGGCTCGCGATGGGACAGGTAATGTCCCCCCGGGTACGCATGAAACGGTCATTGCGCGGGCACGCCTCACGCGGACACGTATCTATGCCACGTACAGTCGGCGCGCGGCTGCGCTCAGCGCGCCTGAGCGGGCGGCACCGCGGGTGAACTACGCGAGCACAGAGTGCTCGGCCCGGGCTGCGGTGCAGGGAGCGGGGATATGACGACCGACGAACCCGGCCGTCCGGAGCCGGAGCCTTGGCCCTGGGCAGCAGAGCCCGGGACTGGCGGCGCGGCGCCAGACCCGGCAGAAGGATCCACCTCGCCGGCCCCGCCCGATTCCGGTCTCCCGCGGCATGCGCCGGGCGCGGGCTCTTCACCGGGCGCGGGCCCCTCGCCGGCACCGCTCTTCGCTCCCCCGGATGACGTCGACCAGTTCCATCCGCAATACCCCGCGGGGAACGGACTGCCGGCAGGGATGGGCGGCCAGGCCGGTTCAGGCCCGCAGGGACCGCCTGCCGCCCGCGGACCCGACGGCCTGGGGGAACCGCCCTGGCCCGTGGCCCAGCCACCGGGCACGATCGCGGAATCGCCGGGATCCACCGGCCTGGCGGAAGGGCCGCCTGGGCACCAGGCAGGCCGGCAGGCCCCCGGTGAATACGAACCCGGCGCATACCAGCCCGCCGGTGGGGACCCCCGGACCGGTCCGGCCGGCTACCCCGGTCCGGCCGGCTACCCCGGTCCGGCCGGCTACCCCGGTCGGCTGGCTACCCCGGTCCGGCTGGCTACCCCGGTCCGGCCGCCGCAGGCCCACCGAACGCCGCCGGCTACCCCGCCTCCGGCGCCCCACCGGACGTGGCCGGCTACCCCGGCGCCGACCCCGGCCCGCGGCTACCCAAGCTCAGCAAGCGGCCCACCAGGCACCACGCCAGGTGGGGCACCAGGAACCCAGCAGGCAACCACGCCAGCCGGGCCGGCGGGCCAGGCCGGCCCACCGGACGTCCCGGCCTGGCCGGCGGACACCCTGGGCCTGCCCGCAGGGCGCAAGAGCCCGCGGACCGGTGTTCTCGTAACGCTCGGCCTGGCCATCGCGTTGATCGCGGCGCTCGCCGGCGGCCTCGTCGGCGGCTATGTCGGCTCGCGGCGGGCGTCGGGATCTGTTACGAACCAGACCTTCAACCCTGGGCCGACACCATCCGCGGTGACCAACCGCCCGCCGGCATCCGTCGCCGGCATAGCCGCCCGGATCCTGCCGAGTGTCGTGATGATCAAGGTCAATGGCGGGACGGGCACGGGCTCCGGGTTCATCATCGACGGCGGCTACATCATCACCAACAACCACGTCGTTACGCTCGACGGCCAGGTCAAGGGCGCGAAACTCGAGGTCGTCTTCAACGGTGGCCAGACCGCGCCAGCGAAGCTTGTCGGCACCGACCCCTACTCCGACATCGCGGTGATCCGGCCACAGGGCATCTCGAACCTGCTGCCCGTGCAGCTTGGTAACTCGGACAGCGTGGTGGTGGGCGATCCCGTGATCGCGGTCGGCTCACCGCTCGGGCTCGCGGGAACGGTCACCAGCGGCATCGTGAGCGCGCTGAACCGTCCGGTCCAAGCCGGCGATCAGACCGGCAGCGCGTCGCAGGCATACATCGACGCGATCCAGACCGACGCGCCGATCAACCCGGGCAACTCCGGCGGCCCGCTGGTGAACGCGCAGGGCGAGGTCGTCGGCGTGAACTCAGCCATCGCAACCCTCGGCGGCAGTTCGATCGGCGGCACCGGGCAGAGCGGCAGCATCGGCCTGGGCTTCGCGATCCCGATCAATCAGGTCCGGCGGGTCGCGCAGCAACTCGTGCGGACGGGCAAGGCGGTCCATCCGGTCATCGGCGCGGTCATCGACATGTCCTACACGGGCAGCGGCGCGAGGATCGCGACCGCGGGCACCGGGGGACAGTCACCCGTCCTGCCTGGCGGACCCGCCGCCAACGCGGGCCTGCGGCCAGGCGACGTGATCGTGGCATTCGACGGGAAGCCGGTCGCCAGTGCTGATGAACTGATCGTGGACATCCGCAGCCACCAGCCGGGCGACCAGGTGCGGATCACCTACCGGCGCGGCGCCGCGAAGCATACGGTCACCCTCACCCTCGGGTCCGCGAGTTCCACCTGAACCGGACGATAGGCCGGTACGCAGTGCCAGAACCGGCAGTGGACGGTTTACATTAGAGAGATCGACCGGGCACCTGCCCGGCGTCCGCCGTGGCATTGGTGGAGATCTGAGTGTTCGACCTGTCGATCGGCAAGATCCTGGTACTTGGCGTGATCGCCCTTGTGCTGTTCGGGCCGGAGCAGCTGCCCAAGATGGCCGCGCAGGCCGGCCGGGCGCTGCGGGACCTGCGCCGGATGGCTGACGGCGCGCGGGCGGATCTGCGCGAGGGGCTCGGCCCCGAATTCTCCGATTTCGACATCAGTGATCTCAACCCGAAGAACTTCGTGCGCAAGCACCTATTCGATGACCTCAGCGACCCGTCGTCATTGATTGACCAGACGGACGCGGTAGGTAATGGTGACGCCGCGGGCCGGTCGCTCGCAGTGGGCGAGCGCCCGCCCTACGACTCGGAAGCCACCTGACCAGCGCGCGGCGGCTATGCCGGCGTGAGGCCGAGCTGGCGGCCCGCCAGCCCGCGCGCCCGGCCCGCAAGGCCCTCGGCTATCTCGCGGAGGATGGCCGCGGCTGGTGACGCCGGGTCACTGAGCACGAGCGGGATACCCGCGTCGCCGCCCTCGCGGAGCCGGACGTCGATCGGCACCTGCCCGAGCAGTGGGACGGTGGTCCCGGTGATGCGGGTCAGGGCGGACGCCACCGCGTCGCCGCCGCCCGAACCGAACACGTCGATGTGTTCGCCGCAATGCGGGCAGGGCAGGTAGGACATGTTCTCGATTACTCCGGCGATGCGCTGGTGCGTCTGCATCGAGATCGCCCCCGCGCGTTCTGCCACCTCGGCGGCTGCGATCTGCGGGGTGGTGACCAGGAGCAACTCCGCCGTGGGAAGCAACTGGGCGACGGAGATGGCGATGTCACCCGTGCCCGGGGGGAGGTCCATGAGGAGCACGTCCAGGTCGCCCCAGTAGACGTCGGCGAGGAACTGCTGCAGTGCACGGTGCAGCATCGGCCCGCGCCAGACCACGGGTGTGTTGCCCTTGGTGAACATGCCGATCGAGATGACCTTGATGTCGTGTGCCGTCGGCGGCATGATCATCTGCTCGACCTGGGTGGGGCGGCCGGCGACGCCGAGCATCCGCGGCACCGAATGGCCGTAGATGTCGGCGTCCACGACTCCGACGCTGCGGCCGCTTTCGGCGAGCGCGGCGGCCAGATTCACCGTCACTGACGACTTGCCGACGCCGCCCTTGCCGCTCGCCACCGCGTAGACGCGGGTCAGCGAGGAGGGCTTGGCGAACGGGATCTCGCGTTCCGGCTGACCGCCGCGCAACTGGTCCTGCAACCCACGGCGCTGCTGATCGCTCATGACGTCGAGCCCGACTTGCACCTTGGAGACCCCGGGCACCCGGCCCACGGCGTCGGTCACATCTCTGGTGATCTTGTCTTTCATCGGGCAGCCCGCGACGGTGAGCCAGACATCGACCCGGACCGAGCCCTCCGGCGCTACGGCGACATCCTTGACCATGCCGAGTTCGGTAATGGGGCGGCGTATGTCAGGATCGAGCACCCGGCTGAGAGCCTGGGTCACCTGCTCGACGGTGGGCACAGTGGTCATGCCGCCATCGTATGAAACTAATGCTCATCCGGCGTACCCCCGGATCCGGGGGGCGGGAGAAGACCAGGATCCCTAACGGCTGCCGCCTGGCGCACCCGTATCGGTGGCTAGGGGGACGATCGATATCCAGAACGGCCGCGCGGGCCGCACCGATCGCGGAACTGCAGGGCGCCGCGGGTTCCGGGTGCCCCGTCCGCTGCCGCACCGGATTAGCCGAACGAGGGCCCGGGTTCGACGACTGTGTTGATCTCGTCCGGCGAGGTCCACTTCGCAAGGCAGTCGCAAGAAGCACGGCAAACGCGCTGGCGGCGGCGAGGGCACCTCCATGTCCCAGACGGGCGGCGCTCTGATCGGCCGCCTTCAGCTTTCTGGCGTCGGCTGAGCCGCCAACGCTGCGTGCCGGGCCGCGAACAGAGCCTCAAGCTCGTCGCGTCCCGCTACCGAGCCGATCTCGTAGAAGCGCCGGCCCACCTCGAATCCCGCGAGCAGGCCCTCGTCGGCCAGCCCGGAGCAGAGCGGGGCGAGGTCCGCTGGCCCGTCGGTCGGCACCCGCTCGCAGATGATCCCACGACGGAATGCAAGCAGCCCGTAGTCGATCCAGCGCATCTCCGCCGGAGGTGTGGTCAATCCCTTCGCGTAGCGGGTGACACGGGTGCCGCTGAGCACCACGTTGCTGCCGTCCCAGCGGCCATCGTTACAGAAGACGGTCATCAGCGCGGGCTCGTGGCGCTCGCGTGCCGCCCGCAGCACCATGGCAGGATCGACCTGCAGCCAGGAGTCGCCATAGAGGACGAGGAAGTCCTGTTCCAGCGCACCCTCGTCGTAGGCGAGCCGCAGCGCGCCCGCGGTACCGCGGAGGTGATCGCCCTCGTCGACATAACGAGCCGACAGGCCCCACGGGGCACCGTCACCGACGTGGTCGCGGATCAGCTGACCCAGATGTCCCACGCAGTAGACGACCGAGTCAATCCCGGATCGCGCCAGCCACGACAGTTGCCACGTCGCGAACGGTGTCCCAGCGATGGGCAGCAAGGTCTTCGGGATGGACTTGGTCTCGGGCCACATGCGGGTGCCGAGGCCGCCGGCCAGGATTACGCACTGCATCGTGTCACCTAGTCGCGGGCGAGAACGGTGCTGCCGTCGTGATCGAAGGTGAAAGGCACTTCGGTCAGTCCCTCGGCCGCCATCGCCTGCCGGAGCGCGCGCTTGTCACGGGTGAAGAAGAGCAGGAAGCCGCCTGCCCCAGCGCCGACCAGCTTGCCGCCGATTGCGCCGCTGTCACGGCCAAGCTGGTAGCAACGGTCGATGCTGCCATTCGACATCGCGGCCGACCGCTTTTTCTTATGCTCCCAGTGCTCGTGCATGAGCGCCGCGAAGCCATCTGTGTCGCCCTGCTCCAGAGCGGCCTTGCTGCGCAGCCCGAGTTCCTTCACGAAGTGCAGGTTGTCGATCATCTGCATGTCGCCGCCTTCGGACCGCGTCTTCTGCTCGGCCAGAACCCTGTCCGCGTTCCGCGAGTAGCCAGTGAAGAACATCAGCAGGTGTTCCTCGAGGTCATGCAAAGTGTCCGTGGACATGGCCAGTGGAGACACGACGACCTGACCATCGGGGTTGAAGTC
Source organism: uncultured Actinomycetota bacterium (assembly GCA_963851085.1). GTDB lineage: Bacteria > Actinomycetota > Actinomycetes > Streptosporangiales > Streptosporangiaceae > DATFVJ01. The sequence goes on from CAWKNX010000010.1 coordinate 484,995, forward strand.
GAAACACTTGACGCCACCGAAGGCGGCCACGTATTGGTCCTGCTTGCCAACTGCCCTGTGCAGGCGATCGATCTCGATGACACACGCCTCATTGGCGAGATCGCCTGCCGTCACGTGGTCGCGGCTGACAGCGTAGACGGCGTGCAGCAGTCCCACGGTGAATGCTCCCGACGAGCCCAGGCCGGTACCGGATGGGATGTCGGCCATGCTCACGATCTCGACTGACGGACCGACGTCATGGGCCAGCAACACCTCGCGGACGATCGGATGCTCGATTTGCCCGGCACGCTCGACGCGCTCGAGTGCCGAGTACTTCAGGAAGTAGTCCGGTGTGAACGTCCGGTTGATCGAGATGAAGATATGTTTCGAGATGGCCGCGGACAGCACGAATCCGCCGAACTGCTCGTAGTACGACGGCAGATCGGTGCCACCCCCGCCGAGGGTGATCCGAAGCGGCGTGCGGGTGATGATCATTTGTGGCTGGCCCTAGGGACGCGCGCCACTGCTGCCATCTGCCAGCCGAGCGGGAAGTCGTCGCGATTGTGCTTGAATCCCATGTCGAAGAAACGCGTCGCCGCAAGCTCGACTCGCGATGGCGTCGCATCCGGCGTGCGGCCCTCCATGTCGGCGATGAGACGGCGACCTCGCGCGATGACGGCAAGCTTGTAGATATTGAAGAAGGGAAATCCCGCGCGGAGTACCCGTTCGACGGCATATCCCGCATCAGTGAGCACGCCGCGCAGGTCCGCCGCCTTGAAGTGCCGATGATGGCCAATGTGCCGGTCGAAGGCCGAGCGCGGGCCTCCAGGCACGGTCACGACCACCCGGCAGCCGACCGCCAGCAGGCTCTTCGAGTTCCGCAGCAAAAGTACCGGATCGTCGACATGCTCCAGCACCTCGGAGCACACGGCGTACCCGGCAGCCGGCTGACCGGGGTCAAGCGTAACCGGCTGCAGCAGGTCGAGCTGGGTGAAGGTGACCTCGACCCCGCGCGCGGCGGCGGCGGCACGGCCGCGTTCGACGCCGGCAGCACTGTATTCGACTCCCCACACTGCGACGTCAGGGTAGGTCTCCCGCAGGTGGATGGCGAACTCACCCTGCCCGCTGCCGATATCCAGCACCGTCGCGTCGGCCCGTGGTCTGCCGAGCAAGCCCATGACCAACCGCCGACGGTAGACGTTGGCCGGGTTACCCTGGGCTGCTTCCCCGTAGGCGTCCCAGTGATGATCCCAGTCGTCCGGATCCGGAGCTTCCGGTTGGCCACCACCGATCCCGCGGTCCGCGGCGCTCACAGGAGGAATCCCGCGGTCGCGGCGTCGTTGTGAAACATGCGAACTGTATCGAGCGAGAAGACGTCGAGGTCCCGGCCGAACAACCCCAGCTTCTTGAGCAAGTCGTGCGTCACGGTGATGATGTGCACGCCGAGGTCGTCCGCCTGCCGCACATTCAGGATCTCTCGTGGGCTGGCCCACAGCAGTTCGAGCTCGGGATAGGGCGCCATCGCCTCAAGTGCTGCGCTCATCAGGGGGATGGGGTCCCGGCCGGTGTCCGCCACGCGGCCGGCGAACACCGAAATGACGGCCGGTGGGCCACCGGCGAGAGCTGAGGTAACAACCTCGACCTGCCTCAGCGTCATGAGCGCGGTCACGTTCAGGTGCACACCGGAATCGGCTAGTTCCCGCGCGACGGCGGCCGTGCTCGTCCCGCGCGTGTCGGTCACCGGGATCTTGACGTAGACGTTGCTGCCCCACGACGCGATCAGCCGGGCCTGGCGCAGCATTTCGTCGTGCTCGTCGGCGAAGACCTCAAACGAGACCGGTCGGTCGGCGATCTGTTCGAGCAGTTTGCGGGCAAAACCTTCGTAGTCAGTGACGCCCGATTGACGCATCAGGGTCGGGTTCGTGGTGAACCCGGCGATCTCTGGCCGATCGGCCAGTTCGAGGATTCCTTCGAGGTCGGCTCCGTCCGCGAAGATCTTCACGGTCTTGAGTCCCAGCTCAGTCATCCCGGTGGCCCTCCGATGTCCACTTCTGATGTCCACTTCTGCTGTTGAATCCAGGCCGCGGCCTGCGGCAGATCCGCTACAGCAACATCCGCACCGACCGGTGCCGGTTCGTCATAGTGACAGTCAAGGTGCACGGCTTTCACTCCGGCGCGCCGCGCAGCTTCGATGTCACGCCACCGGTCGCCCACGCTCGCGCTGCGCGTCAGATCGAGGCCCAACCGCGCTGCGGCACCGAGCAGCATGCCCGGCTGGGGTTTGCGGCACGAGCAGGCGTCGCCGTCGTCGTGCGGGCAGACGCAGACCTCGTCAAGCGGCACGAGGCTGCGCAGCCGTTCGTGCATCCTGTCGACCTCGGCGCGGGTCTGCGTGCCCCGGGCGATGTCCGGCTGATTGGTCACGACGACGAGGACGAAGCCGGCCCGCCGCAGGTCGGCGCACGCTTCGGCGACACCTGGCAGCACGCGGAACTCCGCCAGCGACGGGGGAGGCGTCGGCACGCCGTCCCGCACGAACGCTTCGTTGAGCACTCCGTCCCTGTCGAGGAAGACGGCTGGGCGCCCGCGTCCCGCGATCAAGCCTCGAACCGCCCGTCACGAGCGTCGGCGAGCATGGACTCCATCGACGCACGCAGGGCCTGCCGCCCGGTGCGCTCATTCTTCCAGCCCAGCGCGCGGATGCGGTCGGTATTGATGCGAACGACAGGCACATCGCCCTTCCACCCGCGATTCCCGCCGGTGTACTCGAACTGCGTGCTCCCAGCGGGCAGGCCGACGACGTCCATGGCGAGCTCGGCGATCTCGGTGACCGTCACGTAGTCGCCGGTCGCGACGTTGAACACGGCGTAAGGCGCTGTTGCCAGGCGCGCCGCGAGCAGGACGGCCTCGACGACGTCGTCCACGTAGATGTAGGACTTGCTCTGCTGGCCGTCACCAAGTATGCGCAGCCGACCCGGGTCGGCAAGAAGACGGCGGATGAAGTCGAAACCCACGCCGTGCGTCTGTCGTGGCCCGACGACGTTGCCGAACCGGAAGGCCCGCGCCGTGATGCCGAACATGGCCGCGTAGGAGGCCAGGAGCGCCTCGCCGGCGAGCTTGCTCGCTCCGTAGGTCGACACGGGAACCAGCGGCCCGTGATCCTCGGTCGCCTCACGCTCGCCCAGGTCGCCGTATACGCCGCTGCCGGAGGCGTACAGCACCATGTCGACGCCGCCGCGGCGCGCGGCTTCCGCGACATGGTGGGTGAGCAGCGTCCCCTGGTCGAAATCGACCGCCGGGTCGGTCATGGCACGCGCGATATCCGGGTTCGACGCGAGGTGGATCACGGTGTCGTGCCCGTCCATCGCGGTGACCAGATCCTCGAGATCCCGCACGTCACTCTTGACAACGGTCAGCCGGGTGTCGGTCAGATGTGCGGCGAGATGCCATTCGCGCCCGGACGAGAAGTTGTCGTACACCGTGACCTTTTCGGTCGCGTCGCTGGCGAGCAAATGGTCGACGAAGTGCCCGCCGATGAAGCCGGCGCCGCCCACGACACAGATCCGCCGCATGGCCCGCTGGGTCATCGCAACGACTCCCACCGGGTCGCCGCGCGGGCCAGGGCCGGGTGCGACACGAGCAGGTGCCATACCACGGCGCACAGACCCTCCGTGTGCGGCGTGACGTGGTCGGCATAGAGCGGCGGAATGACCACGCAGGCATCGGCGACCTGGGCCGTCATGCCTCCGTCGCGGCCCACGACGCCGAAGATCGAGCTGCCGCGCTCGCGTCCGAGCCGCAGGGCGGCCACCAGGTTGGTCGAGACGCTCTTCTCCGCGTTGCCGCCGCCGACCGAGAAGACGAGCAGCGCGTCGCGGTCGCAGAGCCGCGACCCCTTGAGCCACTCGACGAATGTGGTGTCCCAGCCCTCGTCGTTCGTCCGTGCGGTGAGTTCCGACACGTTGTCGGTCGGCGTGTACGCCTCGAAGTCACAGATCTTGCGGAAGTCGTTGACGGCGTGCGACGCGTGGCCCGCTGAACCGCCGACGCCCAGGATGAACAACCGGCCGTCCCGTTCGCGAACGGCCGCCAGGCCCTCGGCCACCTGCTCGACCACCTCGGTGTCGATCGAGGTGAGCACGTCGACCGACTCCGCTACAAAGGTCTTCGAGAATGTCATTGCGGCGCCTCCGCTGGATCGATCTTGCACACCGCGAATGTATTCAGGGCGAGCTTGTGCTTGAAGCAGCGAAGACCGTGCGGCATGAAGCCGGCCTTGACCAGCAGCGGCCACAGGTCACGAGGGTCGTAATAGGTCTTGTGGTCGTCCATCTCGCAGGCCGGTGACAGGCCCAGGCGGAACGCCGAGAACTCCAGTGCCCGCTTGCCCCGCCAGGACGGCACGTTGATGGCACAGACGCCGCCGGGCCGCAGGAGACGCCGGAAATGCGTGAGGGTCGCGGCGGGCTCCCAGAGGTGCTCCACCACGGACATGCACAGGACCACGTCGAGTGACTGATCAGGCAGGGCATCCAGGACGCCAGGCAGCGTCCCTTCGATCGCGGTGACGTGGGGCAGCGACTTGAGATCCTCGGCTAGTGCGATATCGACGAGCGTCGCCGATTTGACCTTGTCGAGGACCGAGCGCATGTAGGTCGCCTCGAAACCGCAGCCGAAGTCGCCGACATCCTTGCCCTCGATGCTGCCGACCGTCCGCCGGATCTGGTGGCCAGACAGCCAGACCCCGGCGCGATCGACGACCGTGATCCTGCCCTGCCCGAATGCCGTGTCCCGAGCGACGTCAGTTTCGGGCATCTTTGTTCTCCCCGTAACGTACTTCTGTGGCGTGCAGAAGAAGGGTGAAGCAGAACGTCGAAAACCCGATGATCATGAACAGCAACCCGACGATGCCAAGATGGTCAATAACGGAGGACGCATCCGGCAGCGCGAAGTCGTGGGTCACGTAGTACACGAGCACGATCGCGGCAAGCGCGAATCCCGCGGCGAAAAGCAGTCCGCTGGCGACGACCGTGCTCGTGTAGCGGAATACGCGTCGCCACCGCTGCCGTGCTTTACCCGTGTAATCGAGGAACACATGGGCCAGGCAGCCGAAGAAGATGCTCTGCAACCCGAGCACCGACAGGGTCAGACCGATGAGCATCCAGTACAGGTTGAACGTCAGCGGGCCGATCGTGATCCCGCCGAAGCTGAGCGGCAGGGTGAGCAGCAGCCCGAGGGCGAACAGCACGATGCCGGGTTTGAACAGGAAGAACTCTGCGCCATGGATGAACATGGCGCGCAGGTTGATCCACGCGGCGTGGAACGGGGAGAACCAGCCAGAGCGCTTGTGATGTGACAGGCGGCCGTCACGGTCCTTGTAGAAGGTGACCGGCACCTCCGTCGTCCGCAGCCCCATGCGGACCGACTTCAGCACCATCTCCGACGCGTACTCCCACGACTGGGACACAAGGCCCATGCGGCAGAGTGCGTCACGGGTGGCGCCGCGCATGCCGCAATGGATATCGCTGAAGTGACTGTTGTAGAGACGGTTGAGGATCCAGGTCGTGACCGGCGTGCCGAAGTATTGATGCAGCGCGGGCATCGCGCCAGGCTCGATCGAGCCCTTCCAGCGCGAGCCCATCGCGTATTCGATACCGCCGCGCATCGCATCGACGAAGGGCGCGAGCTTACGGAAGTCGTACGTGCAGTCGGCGTCTCCCATGATCACGTATTTGCCGCGCACGTACGGCAACGCGTCGACGTACGCTCGGCCGAGCCCTCGCTTGGGGGTCTTGAGTACACGCGCGCCGCTCGCGAGAGCGCGCTCCGCTGTGCTGTCCGAGGAACTGTCGACGATGAGTACCTCGCCCACGGCACCGGCCGCGCGCAGTCCTTCGTGGCACCACGCGACGAAGTCGACGATGGTGAGCTCCTCGTTCACCGCCGGAATGAGGATGGTCACCTCGGGCGCTTCGATGTCATCCGCAGGCAGCAATAGGCGGACGTCCGGATCAGAGGCCAGCCCGACGTTCCCGTTGCTCACGCCTATTCCCATCGCTGGATCACCATCAGCCTAGTGGTCATCACCCACCCCCCCGGTCACCCACGTCGTACAAGGTCCGTGACTAGCCGCCACTGACCGTATCGGCCTTGCCTGGAGGTTGTCCCGAGTTCGCAGGACTTGAGACTGTCGGTCCCGGTATGAGAGGACGATTCAGATTTGACCATCGGAACCGGCCCATATTAGCCGACGCGACGGTGACGCCGGCACCGCTGGTGACAGCGCTGGCGCGCCTTCCTGGCCGCGGCCGCAGACCCGTGGGACAGGCCAGCCGGCTGTCATTTCTGGGTCTCCGCTGGATCGATCTTGCACACCGCGAATGTACTCATGGTGAGCTTGTGCTTGAAGCAGCGAAGACCGTGCGGCATGAAGCCGGCCCTGACGAGTAGCGGCCACAGATCACGAGGGTCGTAATAGGTCTTGTGGTCGTCTATCTCGTCGGCCGGCGCGAGGCTTGTATGGAACGCCAAGAACTCCAATATCCGCTTGCTCCGCCAGGTCGGCACGTTGATGGCACAGACGCCGCCGGGCCGCAGCAGACGCCGAATATGCTGCAGGGCCTCGGCGGGTTCCCAGAGGTGCTCTAGCACGGACATGCACAAGATCACGTCCAGCGACTGATCAGGCAGGACCTCCAGGACCCCTGGAAGTGTCCCTTCGATCGCGGTGACGTTGCGTGACGACTTGAGATCCTCGGCCAGTGAGACGTCGATCAGCGTCGCCGATTTGACCTTGGCGAGTACCGAGCGCATGAGGCTCGCCTCGAAACCACAGCCGAGGTCGCCGACATCCTTACCCTCGATGTTGCCGACCGTCCGCCGGATCTGGTGGCCCGACAGCCAGGTCCCGGCCCGATCGACGAACGAGACCCCATACTGCCCGTGGGCCGGGTCTCGGGTGCAGTCGGTGGCGGAGTCTCGGGTGAGGTCAGTGGCGGACATCGTTGTTCCCTCCGTAACGTGCTTCTGTGGCGTGCAGAAGAAGGGTGAAGCAGAACGTCGGAAGGCCGATGATCGTGAACAGCAATCCGGCGATGGTGAGCTCCTCGTTCACCGCCGGAATGAGGATGGTCACCTCGGGCGCTTCGATGTCATCCGCAGGCAGCAATAGGCGGACGTCCGGATCAGAGGCCAGCCCGACGTTCCCGTTGCTCACGCCTATTCCCATCGCTGGGTCACCATCAGCCTAGTGGTCATCACCCACCCCCCCGGCCACCCACGTCGTACAAGGTCCGTGACTAGCCGCCACTGACCGTATCGGCCTTGCCTGGAGGTTGTCCCGAGTTCGCAGGACTTGAGACTGGCGGTCCCGGTATGAGAGGGCGATTCAGATTTGACCATCGGAACCGGCCCATATTAGCCGACGCGACGGTGACGCCGGCACCGCCGGTGACGGCGCTGGCGCGCCTTCCTGGCCGCGGCCGCAGACCCGTGGGACAGGCCGGTCGGCTGATGTCCGCGTGACGGGCTCGGCGGGTGCGCCTGATCGGGCGCCGTGCGCATCGGCCGGCCTCGCGGCTCGGTCCCTGGGAACACTACTAGCATGGCCTGGTGAACGTGCTTGCAGACGTGATCTCACCCGAGGAGCTCGCCGTCTGGCGGAGCTTGCAGCGGGCCCAGGTCACGATTATGCGCCGGATCGAGGCCGAACTGCTCGAGCGGCACGACCTCGCGCTGGCCTCCTTCGACGTGTTGCAGCAGCTAGCGCAGACTCCGGGGCAGCGGCTGCGCATGAATGACCTGGCCGACCGGGTGCTGCTCTCACGCAGCGGCCTTACCAGGCTGGTGGACCGGCTGGAGCGGGAGGGCCTGGTCGAAAGGCACGCGTGCCCGAGCGACGCCCGCGGCCTGTTCGCGGTGCTCACCGTGCCTGGGCGCCGCCGTCTCGAGGGCGCGACGCCGACCTATCACCAGTGCATCCGCGAGTGCTTCCTCGACCGCATCGGCGCCGACGAGCTTCGGCGGGTCGCGGCCACCGCGTCGAAGCTGGCCGAGTAACCGCTCCGGCCGGGCCAACGGGCCAACGGGCCAAGGGGCCAACGGAGCAGGGGGCCAACGGAGCAGGGGCCAAGGAAGCGGGCGAGCCCAGCGAGGCCCGCCGGGGCACCGGAGCGGGCCGCGCGCGATGTCACAGCTCGCCGCCCGGCCGTGTCTTCACGGGTAGGCGGGTACGCAGCCGAGCCCGCAGGGTCCGGAGGAGGTCAGATGGCACGCATTTCGCCGCTCCAGGCGCGCAGCCTGAGGTCCGCAGTCGATACCGCCGCCTTCGGCTTGACCGGGCAGGGTTTCCCTGACCGCTGCACGGTGCCCCGGCGGCGACCGTGCGCACGGCCAGCAGCCGGCCGGGAGGATCGGTCCCATGGCCGGAGCTGAGCAGGGCGCGCAGCGCGGCGCCGGGCCCGCCGCGGGGGTATTCGAGCAGCACAGGAACCTCCTCTTCGGCGTCGCCTACCGGATGCTGGGAAGTGTCGCGGACGCCGAGGACGTCGTGCAGGATGCCTGGCTTCGATGGAGCGGGGCGGACCGCTCCGATGTCGCGCAGCCGCGCGCCTACTTGATCAGGATCGTCACGAACACCGCGCTGAACCGGCTCCGGTCCGCGCGGGCACAGCGCGAGTCGTATATCGGCCCCTGGCTGCCGGAGCCGCTTCTCGTCGCCCCGGACATTGCCGACGATGTCGAGACCGCCGAGTCGGTGTCGATGGCGATGCTGGTGGTGCTCGAGACACTGACGCCGCTGGAGCGAGCGGTGTTCGTGCTCCACGAGGTGTTCGGCTACGGCCACGGTGAGATCGCCGCGTCACTCGGGCGCAGCGAGGCGAGCGTGCGCCAGGTTGCGCACCGGGCGCGAGAGCATGTGCAGGCCCGCCGGCCGCGGTTCGCCGCCGGCCGGGCAGAGCAGCGCCAGGTGACCGAGCAGTTCCTCGCCGCGTGCGTGGGCGGTGATCTCGGGCAGCTGATGTCCCTGCTCGCGCCGGGCGTCCGGCTGACCTCCGACTCCGGCGGCAAGGCGAAGGCGCCGCGGCGGATCATCGTGGGCGCGGACAAGGTCGCGCGCTTCCTGGTGGCCATCGCGGGCGATGCGGCCGGTTTGCGGATCGACATCGCGGATGTCAACGGCGGCAAGGGGATCGTCGGGTTCGACGGCGCGACGCCGGTCGTGGTGCTGACATTCGACGTCGCCGACGGTCAGGTCCAGGGGCTGTACCTGGTGAACAATCCGGACAAGCTGAACGCGCTCGCAGACGGCCCGCGGCTGCGCAGGTAGCCGCCCTTGTTCCTTGATGGCCCGCAGGGCGGCATATCGAACGACCTCAATATGTACCATTGCCCTGCCATGGCGCGTTTCGTGATCGCGGTAACTTACCTGCGGTATTCGCCGAAAAGTTACCGCGATCATGAAAGCCCGGCGCCACACGGGTCGCTGTCATTGCCTGAATTGTGATCGATGGCCCGCTGGGCGGCATATATGCCGCCCAGCGGGCCATCGATCATGAAGGATTGCCCGAAGCGCAACGGGCGGCGAGGACGTTACGCCCTCGCCGCCCGCACCTCGAATGCGGCGTGCCGCGGCAGACGTAGGACGGTGCCGGGTCCGGGAGCGGGGCGCAGTGCGGCAGCCGTTAGGGAGGTGTTTGGTTCTACTTCACGGGCTCGCCGGTCGCGGGGTTGAGGATCAGCGGGCGGAAGTCCGGTTGACCGAAGCTCAGCATGCCGCCGAGCGAGCCAGCCAGAGCGTCGAACGAACCACCGCCGACACGCTGCCCGCCGAGCCAGTTGTCCTCGATGAACCTGGTGATCGAGGACTGGTCGGTCGCCGTGTTGTCGATGTAGTTGACCTTCGCGTAAGGCGAGATCACCATCATGGGCAGCCGCTGGCCGTAGCCGCAGCGGTCCTGGTATCCGCTGAGCGGCGTGCCGTTGCCGCACACGCCCGGCCCGTTGAGCGCGTCGGTCGCCGGGTCGGCCGAGGAGTTGATGATCGGCGGCATCACGTGGTCGTACCAGCCGTCCGAGTCGTCATAGTTGATCACGATCGCGGTGTCCCGCCAGTACTTCGAGCGCTCGATCGAGTTGATCGTGCTCACGAGGAACTGCTGCTCATCGATCGGGTCGGAGTATCCGGCATGCCCGTCCTGGTACGCGGCCGCCTTGACGAAGCTGACCGCGGGCAGGTGGCCGCCTGCGAGAGCCTTGCCCAACCACGACAGGTCGTACTGGTGGTTGGCCGGACCGTTGTACCCGACCTCTGCCAGGTTCTTGGGCGCCACGTGGTGCGGGTTGGCAGTGGAGGCGTAGTACTCGAACGGCTCGTGGTGCGGGATGTAGTCCGTGACCGTCGCGCCGCCGATGTTGGTGTGGCTGGTGCCGCAGACGGCCGCGCCGCTGGCCGAGGTGCTGGTGGGCGCGAAGCCGCCCTCGAACCAGCCCCAGGTGAGGCCGTGGGCGTTGAGCAGGTCGCCGATGTTGGGGCCGGTCATCTTGAGCAGCGTGCCGTTGCGGTTGGAGCAGTCGTCGAAGTAGGGGTCCTGGTCGCTGTACACGGTGCCGATCCCGCTGGCGTCCGGGGAGCCGACCACACCGAGGTCGGGCACCACCTGGCCCGCGCTGTTCAGCCCGACCCCGCCGTGGGTCTGGCCGGAGACCAGGTTGAGCGCGCCAGGCGTGGACGGGCCGAACGTGGTGTCGTAGGAGTTGTCGCTCATCGAGAACCGCTGCGCGTAATTCCACAGCCCGGTGACGGTGTTGCCGTCGTAGTAGTCCATGACCAGGCCCGGCGGGTGGGCCTCGGGTGCCGAGCATCCGCTGTTGCCGGTGAACTGGACGAACTTGTCCATCAGGCCGCCGTCCAGCGCCTTCTGCTCGGCTGTGTAGGCGTGGTCCTGATCGCAGGTGAGTGCCTCGGCGGGGCTGAGCCGCTGCGGGTTGAACTCGTTCGGGTTGTGCGTCAGGAGAGCCTCGGAGAGGCCGTTCACGCCCGGTGTGCCAGCCTTGGCGTGAAACGGCTGGCCGTCGGTGTTGGCTGCGTTGGGGTACGTGCCGAAGTAATGGTCGAAACTGACGTTCTCCTGGAATATCACGACGACGTGCTTGATTGGCGTGCCGGTGCGGCCACCCGGTTGCTGGCTGAGCGGCGACGTGGTCGCGGCGGTCGCCGCGGCGGCGCCACCTGCGACGGCGAGGGCACCTGCCGCGCCGAGCGCGAGTGCACCCTTGAGAGACTTGCGCATCCATAACCTCCCTGGTCAATGCCACGCCGACAATGGCCGGGTCAGGATCCGGGCAAGTGAACAGGACGGTGCTTGCAGGCAAATTCACGAGCAATTCTGCTGACCGATGACAGTATGCCTGCCACGCCCATCTGGTTCGGTGTCCGGCCGGGGTTCGGCGGGGGCTCGGCGGCCCGCCCGGAAGTGCCCAGGGCCAGAGTCTTTCTTGACCATATGCTGACTGTTTGCTGGTAAGTGCTTGCCCTGCGGGTCCGGGGCGGTAGCCTGCCCCTCCGTGTCCGATTCAGCAAGTGCCACAGTCGCCTCGGTCCGGCAGGCACCGGTGGGCGCACCGGGGCCGCGGCTCGGCTGGCTGGACGCGTTGCGCGGGATAGCCGTGCTCTTCGTCGTCTTCGAGCACCTCAGCTTCAGCGAGATGACCGGTGTTCGCGCCGCGATCAGCCCGTGGTTTTCCCCCGGTCTGTACGGGATCATGGTGTTCTTCATGGTCAGCGGCTACATCGTGCCCGCATCTCTCGAGCGACGCGGCAGCGTGCGCCGATTCTGGGTCAGCCGGGTGTTCCGCCTCTACCCCCTGTTCGTGGTCGCGGTCATGATCAAGATCGTGCTGGCCAGCTTCCATCTGGCCACCAACACGGTGAGCGACGTCGGTGCGTCGGCGGTGGGGCACATCCTGATGCTTCAGGACCTCCTCGGCGTCCCCAACATGATCAATGTGCTGTGGACGCTGTCCTTCGAGATGGCGTTCTACCTGCTTGTCACCTTCCTGTTCGTGGCGGGGGTTCACCAGCGGAGCGCGCGGCTCGCGGCCGGCTTCGCGGCCGCCTCCGTCGCAGGCGGGGCGATCTTGCCCCAGGCGGCGCTATCGCACAGCTTCGCCGGGACCCGCGCGGTAGCCACGGCCGTGACCGTGCTGGTCCTCGTGAGCCTGGCAGGCGCCGTGAGCGGTCGTCGCGGTCCGCGTACCGCTGGCGCGGCACTGGCGGGAGGCACGGCGCTGGTCTTGCTCTCGTTCAACAGCCGGGTGAACGCATGGGAGGGATTCGCGATCCTGGCGGCCATGTTCACCGGAACTGTCATGTGCCGGGCGGATCGTGGCCAGATCAGCTGGGCCAAGGCAGTTGGCACGGCGGGCACCGTGTGCCTGCTCGCGGTGACCAGCGGATGGTGGCACCTGGCACAGCACAGGGGCGCGATGACGGCGGTGTACCAGCGTCAGTGGGCGATATCGAGCCTGCTCGCGGCGGCGACGTTCGCGGCCGGGATGGCATGGCGCAAGCGTGACATGCCGCGCCTCCTGACGTGGCTCGGCATGATCAGCTACTCGGTGTACCTCATCCACATGCTCATGATCGACGTCCTTGTTCGGCTCCCGTGGACGCGGACGCGGCCCTCGCTGCCCGTCCAGGTTGCGATAACGGTGGCCTTCCTGTGCCTGCTGCTCGGCTGCTGCGCGATGACATACCGGTTCGTGGAGGCGCCAATGCAGCGGGTGGGCCGGCGTGTCGCTGCCCGCCTGGAGTCCAGGTTCGGTCCGGACCTGCTCAGCGCCGCGCGGAGCGGGCCGCGGCTTCCGCCGTCATCCCGGCCGGCGGCTGACGGCGCCCTGGCCGGGCCCCTCCTCGGCACGGGTGCCCGTACCGGTGCCGGGCGGGCTGGTCGCACCGGGCGGGCTGGTGGCACCGGGGTGCGCGCCGTGGCCAGGAAGGACGTGCCACGCGGTGAGCACCTCGGCGAGGCCGGGCGTGAGTGGCAGCGACGCGAGCCCGGCTGGGCTGACCCAGCGAACGTCCGCGGCATCGTCACCGGCGGCAAGTTCGCCGCCGGTGGGGACGGCTTCGTAGTCGCGAATGTCGAACACCGCGCCGCCCGGCGCTGGCCGCTCGACGGCCCCGACGAGCGCCCCGGGCACGATGGATAGCCCGGTCTCCTCGGCGATCTCACGGACGACGGCGGCGTGATCGCTCTCCCCGGCTTCGACCCGCCCGCCGGGCAGCGACCACAGACCTTCGCCCGGTGGGTGGCCACGCCGGATTAGCAGGAGCCTGCCGTGAGCGTCCCATATCACCGCGCCGACGCAGCGGATACGTTGTGCTCGCACGAGGGCAGTATCCCCATTGCCGAGTCCGTTGTCGTGCCGGAGCTCAGACGGCCCCGCATCAGCGGCTCAACGCGTCCGTGACATCCGCAGGGTCCGGTGCCCGCGCCGGTGACAAGACGCAGGTTGCGGTGCGGCCACTTGACGTACGGCCGCAGACGGAAGAACTTGTGTAGTCATGAAGACGGCGCCAAACTGTCCTCGCTGCGGCAGCCCGGTTCATGAACCAAACGCGTGGACTAGCGCGTGGCGCTGCGAGGTGCACGGTGACGTGCATCCGCTGTTTCCCGCGTATCCGCCGTCACGCGAAGGCATGGAGGCGCTGCTGCGGACCGCCGCGGTTCCGGTGTGGCTGCCCTGGCCATTGCCGGTCGGCTGGCTGGTGACCGGCTTTGCCGGCGCTGGCGACGAGCGCGTGGGGGCCCGTGCCTGCGTGGTCGCCCTTTCTGGGCCGAATCCGGTCGGCGGGCCTGGCGACCTGCTTGTTGTCGCGGAGGAACCCGGTGTCGGGCTTGGCGCCAGGCTGGCGGGCCTCGACGGTCCTGACCCTGGTCAGGATTTCGCGGCCAAACCGCCGTATACGACATTTCAGTACGGTGGGCACGAGTTCCCGCTGTGGCACGTGCCGGCGCCGGACTGCGCGGTGTTCGCGGGCGAGGCGATGGGAAACTGGCTGTGGGCGGTGCTGTGGCCGGACAGCGCGGGAGTGCTGCTCGTGGAAACGCTGACCCTGCGGGATCTCCGGGATCCCGGTCAAGATCTGGACGTGCCTTTCGGCGCGATCTCGCCCCGGCTGCCCAAGGCGAGTTAGGCCGGTCGCACCCGGCCGCCGAGTCTGCCACGGTCCAAGCGGCACGCGGCACCGTGCTTGCCGTGCGCGCCCGCGGCACGACGCGAGCCCAGCGGTCCCAATTGCCTGGTGCTCTACCATCGGCTGTGGTGCGTATCGACTTGCACGTCCACAGCAGCGCCTCCGACGGTACCGACCCGCCGGCCGAAGTGATGCGCCGCGCGCATGCGGCGGGCGTCGACGTCGTCGCCCTGACCGACCATGACACGACGGCGGGTCTGGGAGAGGCCGCGCGCGCACTGCCGAGCGGGCTCACCCTTGTCCCTGGCATCGAATTGTCCAGCCTTATGGACTCCCGCAGCGTGCACCTGCTCGGTTACCTCTTCGATCCCGCTGATCCCGATCTGGCGGAAGAATGCGCCAAGATCCGCGAGTCCAGGCGTGAGCGTGCTCGGGGCATGGTGGCGCGGCTTCGCGCGCTCGGCGTTCCTGTGACCTGGCAGCAGGTCACGCAGATCGCGGATGGCGGCACCGTGGGCCGCCCGCACATTGCCCGTGCGATGCTGGCCGCCGGTGCGATCCGCCGATTCGATGACGCGTTCACGAAGGACTGGATCGCACCGGGTGGCCGGGCCTACGTGGACAGGTACGCACCGCCCCCGGCGCGGGCAATCGGCCTGGTCCGGGCGGCCGGAGGAGTGACGGCGCTCGCCCACCCCCGTGGCGGGCGTGGCGGCTCCCGGCTTTCCATGGAGCGGATCGCCGAGCTTGCGGAGGCCGGGCTCGCCGGGGTCGAGGTCGACCATCCCGATCACAACCAGGCACAACGGGCCGAGTTGCGCCGTGAGGCCGGTGAACTCGGCCTGCTTGTGCTCGGGTCAAGTGACGACCACGGGAGCATCACCGGCCACAGGATCGGCCGCGAGACGACGTCGCCGGGCGACTATCAGCGCCTGGCCGCGCTCGCCACGGGCGCGAAGCCGATACCAGGCCCGCCCGCATAGCCCGGCGCACCCCGTCGTGCCCCGCCCGCATAACCCGTCGCACCCCGCCTGACTCAAGATCAACTTCGAGATCCCAAGGGCGGCGGGGTAATGACAGCGATGGGCCATTGCTGCTGCCGGAGTAGCAGCAATGGGCCATCGCTGCTGTGATCCGGCGCCCAACGGGCCATAAATCACGATCCAGGCAATAACAGCGGCCCGGGCAGCGCCGGGCCTTCATGATCGCGGTAACTTTTTCGAAAATGCTTCGAAAAAGTTACCGCGATCATGAAATGAAAGCGCCGCGAGCGGGGCGATGGTACATATTGGCGCCGTGCTATTACCCCAGCAATGGACCATCGCGGGGGTAGAGGTGAGTGCTTGGCGAGGCGTGCGGCGGCATGGAGGTGCGGCGGCCGGGCGATGCGGGTGGTGGCCGGGTGGTGGCCGGGCGATGCGGGTGGTGGCGATGCGGGTGGTTCAGGGCTCGTCGGGGAGCGTGCCTTGCGGCAGGAGGGGCAGCGAGCGCAGGCGCCGCCCAGTGGCCGCGAAAATGGCGTTTGCCAGTGCGGGCGCTACCGCGATGAGGGGTGTCTCGCCGGCGCCCGCGGGCGGGACGTCCCTGCGGTCGACGAGGATCACGTCGATCGGTGGCACGTCGCTGAAGCGGGGCACCCGGTACTGGGAAAGCGACGCGTTCAGGATTGTGCCCTCGTCGAAATGGACGGCCTCGAACAGCGCACCACCAAGGGCCATCACGGTCGCGCCCTCGATCTGGTTCACGACGTTGTCCGGGTTCACGATCGCGCCACAATCGTAGGCGGTCACGATCCTGTGCACGTCAAGCCGACCCGATTGAGTCACGCTCACCTCGGCGCACGTGGCCACCCGGCCGTCCTTCTCCATGCCGCACGCGATCCCCAGGCCGTGTCGGCCCCGCCGGGCGGGCGCACCGCCGGGCACCGCGGCCGAGCCGCCCCGCTCGACACGTCCGGCCCAGCCGGCCCGGCCCGGCGGCGGCACGCAGCACCGCCGCGAGCCGGTCATCGTCCAGGTGCCGCAGCCGAAATTCCAGCGGGTCAACGCCGAGTTCATGCGCGAGCTCATCCATGTGCGACTCGCGGGCGAAGTTGTTCGCGGTCGCGGCGAGCGCACGGTAGGAGCCCTGTGGCAACGGCGATTCCGCTGGCTGGAAGACAATCTGCTGGGCCGGCACCCGGTAGGGCGTGCGGATGCCCGCACCGCCGGAATTGAGGTTGGTGAACTCCCAGGCGGTGAGCGTGGCGATCCCTGCGTGCTGGCCAGCAGCCTCCGGGCCAGCCGCGCCAGTGCCATGGCCGGCAGCCGCGCCGACGTCTGGGCCAGCCGCGCCAGTGCCATGGCCGGCAGCCGCGCCGACGTCTGGGCCAGCCGCGCCAGTGCCATGGCCGGCAGCCGCGCCGACGTCTGGGCCAGCCGCGCCAGTGCCATGGCCGGCAGCCGCGCCGACCGCCATCGACGGCAGCCGCGCCGAGAGCACTACCGCCCGCGGTTGCGCCGGTGCCGGCACCGCTGCGGACGTCGATGACCGCGGCGGGCCGGAAATAGCCCCAGATAAACTCCTCTTCCCTGCTCCACTGCACCTTGACGGGCCGGCCCGCGGCCCTGGCCAGCCGGGCGGCCTCGGCCGCCACCAGGCCCGTGTGCTTTCCGCCGAAGCCGGAACCCGTTCCTGCGACGATCACCCGGACGTCCGATTCCGGGATACCGAGCGCCTCCGCGAGGTCACGCCTTACCCCGAACGGCCGCTGGGTGCCGGTCCACACCGTCAGCCGGCCACCGGACCATTCGGCAAGTGCCGCCCGCGGTTCGAGCGGTACGTGCGCGATGTAAGCGGTGGAGTACGTCGCCGCAAGCTGGACGTCAGCAGACTCGAGTGCGGCCGCGACGTCGCCGCACTCGTGGCGCAGCCGCCCGCCCCAGCCCTCGATGTCGAGCGGATGCGAGCGCAGGTGGCCGGCCAGGTCCCGTTCGCGCGGCTGAGCTGCCCGGTCCCATTCGGCGTCGATCAGCGCCACCGCACGCGCGGCGGTGAGCGGATCAGGACCCGCCACCCCGGCGAACGAGCCTTCGTGCACAACCACGACGCCGGATACCGCGCGAGCGCGGCGCAGGTCGGCGGCTCGCAGCGTCGCGCCGTACGCCGGCGGCCGCAGCACCTTGCCGTGCAGCATGCCGGGCAGCGTCAGATCCGACGTGAAACGCTTGGCCCCGGCCACCGCTGCCGCCGCTTCCCGTTTCAGCGTCGGCTGACCGGCTGTGCGCCAGGCCCGCCGGTCGGTGACCGGCGCGTCCGGAGCGGCCGTTACAGTCCGCCGTAGCCCGCGGAGCAGGTCACCATAGCTGATCGCGGCCCCAGCATTATCCTGATACGTGAGTCGCGGACTCACATCGAGCAGGGAGCGGCCCCCCGCAGGTCGGCGGGGGGATCCCGGGGGGTCGTCCCCCCGGGGCAATACAGTCTTAACGGCTGCCGCGGATGCGGCATCCTCTTGTGCGGGGGGGTCCTGGGCCATCGGGGTCTGGGGTGTCCCCGGGCGGTACGGTGTCCCCCCCGGGTGGCTCAGATCCCTAACGACTCCGTCGGCAGCACTCAGCTCGCCAGGATCGACCTCCATGCCGGTGGCCGCCAGGGCGATCAACGCCTGCCGGGCGGCGGCCGCGGCGGTAGCGAGGGCCTGCCCGGTGTCTGGCATGGACCTGCTGCCGAACGTGCCGATGTCGAAGGGGCAGATGTCGGTGTCGCCAAGCACCATCCGCACCGACGAAAGTGGCACGCCGAGTTCCTCCGCGACGAGCATGGCCAGCGCGGTCGTGTTGTCCTGGCCGACATCGACCTTTCCGGCGAACGCGGTGACCGAACCGTCCGCGCCGACATGGATCCAGACACCGCCGTTGGCCGGCCACGGCCCCTGCCGCCCGTTCGGTGCCGGCGGCAGCACGCAGACCAGCCCGTCAGGCAGCACGCTGAAGTAGTCGCGATCTTCGCCCGCCTGGAGATCCCATGGCGCAGCCGGCCCCGCGGCGGCGCTGGCCCTGGGGGCCACGGCGTCGTCGCCCGGTGCCACCACCGACCCCGCCTGCACGGAACCCGGCTGCACGGACTCTGCCTGCCCGGAGCCGCCGCGGCGCTCCGCAGTCCCATGATCGACGCGGCCTGCGGCAGCCGTTCGGCTTCCCGGGTTTCCGCAGCCTCATCAGGTCGCGCGGCGCCGGGCGGCCGGGGTGCCGCCTTGGTGCCGGCTGCCGCCCGCACGCCCCGCAGTATGCGGGGATAGGCGCAGCACCTGCAGATGTTCCCGTCGAGGGCGCGGATGATCCGCGCGTCTTCTGGATCGGGGTCAGCGGCGAGGAGCGCGGCCGCGGCGAGGACCATCCCCGGCGTGCAGTAACCGCATTGTGCGGCGCCGGCGGCCACCAGCGCGGCCTGTACCGGGTGTGGCGCTTCCCGCGGTGCGAGCCCTTCGATCGTGGTCACGGCACGGTCGGCCAGGCCGGTCAGCGGGGTGACGCACGCCCGCACGGGCTCGCCATCGGCGAGCACCGTGCACGCGCCGCAGGCGCCGACCGCGCAGCCGTACTTGGCGCCGGTCAGGCCAAGCTCCTCGCGCAGCACGATGAGCAGGCTCCGCTCCGGATCCGCCGGCACCGCGCGGGGTTCGCCGTTGACTGTCAGGTGGATCATCTGGGGCATCGCGCCATTCTCCTGCCTCAGCGGCCGCGGGTGTAGCGGGCGCCGCCGCCCCTGCCCACGGGGCGGTTTCGCCAGCGCCGGGCATGGTCACGTGCTACGAGCCGCGGCGCGCCCGGTCGCCGGCCCACGGCCGGCGGGGTAAGGCCGAGCCGCCAGGCCGGCGGGGCCAGGATATCCGTGCGGGCATCGCACACCCGACCACCGGCCAAGATCATGCTGGGCGTGCCAAGATGACTTCTGCACCGCCAGGACCTGCTGCGGCGGAATCCGGCCTGGCTGGCCCGGGTTCTGGCCGGCAGCACACCAATCCGAAGCGTGCGGAGTCCGAAGCGTGCGGAGGGAGAACACACAAGTGGCCACGCGCATTGACCGTGTCGTCTCGTCCGGGGTGCTGGTCGTAGACAGCGTTGACAGCACCGACCGCGACGACGCGGTCTCCAAGCAGGTGGAGAACAACACCTGGATCGTCGGTGACGACGAGGAAGTGATCGTGATCGACCCGGCACATGACGCCGCCGCGGTGCTCGACGCGGTCGGGGACCGCGAGGTGCTCGCGGTCATCTGCACGCACGGTCACTCGGATCATGTCACCGCGGCGCTCGATGTGGCCGAGCGGGACGAGGCGCCCATCGCGCTGCACCCCGACGACCACCTGGCGTGGCGGGGAGTGCATCCGGATTCCGATCCCGAGATCGAGATGGCCGACGGCGGCAGCTTCGAGGTCGCGGATGTCCGGCTCGAGGTGCTGCACACGCCCGGGCACAGCCGCGGCGCGGTCTGCATCTACTGCGAGGACCTGGGCGTGGTCTTCTCAGGTGACACACTGCTCAAGGGCCGGCCCGGGCCGCACGGCGACGGTTATCCCGATTTCCCTGGTCAGCTGACCTCGATCGGCGAGAACCTGCTGACTCTCCCAGGTAAGACCAGAGTGCTGCCCGGGCACGGGGAGGAAACCACCATCGAGGCCGAGGAGAAACGGTTCGACTCGTGGGTAGCGTCGGGACCGTCAGCTCTCGTCGCCGACAGCTGATCGCCGGGTTCAGCCGCCCGGCAGGCCGGTCCGACGCTGATCGCAGTTATCCACAGGGGGCCGCCGGTGGCGCCGGTAGGCGGCAGGTTAGGCGAGGATAGGCGCGTGGACCAGTTGGGTTTCGAGGGCATGCCGCAGCGCCTGTACCAGTGCACGCCGTCGCGGCTGACGGCCTGGCTCGACTGCCCGCGCAAGTACCGCATGACCTATCTGGACCGCCCGCCGCCGCCCAAGGGCGCGCCGTGGGCACACAACAGTCTCGGCGCGAGCGTGCACAACGCGCTCGCTGGGTGGTGGCGGTTACCGCTTGCCGAGCGCACCGTGATCGCGGCGGGCGGCCTGCTCGAGCGCGGCTGGATCACGGAAGGTTTCGCCGACGTCGCGCAGTCGGCGTCCTACCGGGCGATCGCGCGGCAGATGGTGGAGGCATATGTCGGCCGGCTCGATCCCGCCGACGAGCCTGTCGGCGTGGAACGTACGGTGGCCACGAAGACGGACCGGATCGCCCTGTCCGGCCGGATCGACCGGCTCGACGAGCGGGCCGTAGCTGTCAAAGACGACAGCGACGACGGCGAGGTGGGCGGCACGGAACTGGTCGTCGTGGACTACAAGACCGGGCGGCACCTGCTCACGGTCGACGACGCGCGCTCGTCGATGCCGCTTGCGCTGTACGCGATCGCCGCGCAGCGGGTGATGCGCCGCCGGTGCCGCCGCGTCGAACTGCACCACCTCCCGACCGGCCGGGTGCTCGCCTGGGTGCACTCCGACGAGGCGCTGAGCCGCCAGCTGCGCCGGGCCACCGAGATCGCTGCCGAGTGCGCCGACGCCGACGAGCGGTACCGCGGCGGGCTCGCGACCGGCAGCTACGACGACGTCTTCCCGCCGAATCCGCGGCCCGCCTGCGGCTGGTGCGACTACCTGCGGAACTGCCCGGAGGGGATGGCCGCCGCCGCCCGCCACCAGCCGTGGGACGGCCTCGCCGCGTCTGGCCCGCCGGATGGGGCCGCCGTGACCGCAGGTCACAAAGGTGCGCAGGCCGCGCAGGATCCGAGGTTGGGCGGGCAGGCGAGGTGACGGCAGGCCGGTTGCGATGCATGACGGTCCCGCTGCACCCGAAGCTCGGCTAACCTGCCGGAGTGTGAACCTGTTCCGGCGCGAAAGCTCGCTGGGTGCCGCGACGGCGCAAGGCGCAGAGCGTAGTGATCTTATCGCAATGCCGCCAGGTCGGCCTGACATTCAGTCGGCGCGCGGCCGGGTGACACGCTTCGCCAGGCGGCATGCGCTATTTGGTGCAGTGTTGCTGGCCGCGGTCGCCACGCGGGTCGTCGCGTTGCTCGGGTACCCGCGGATCCGGATGATACCCGACAGCTGGAGTTATCTCGCTGTCGCGATGCGGATGGCGCCGCCCCGGGTGCGCCCCGCCGGCTACTCAGCGATGCTGTGGCTGCTGAGGCCCTTCCACAGCCTGGTCCTCGTCGCGGGAATCCAACACGCGATGGGCGTGGGCATGGGCATCATGGTCTATGCGCTGCTGCGGCACCGGTTCCGGCTGCCGGGCTGGGGCGCGTCGCTGGCCGCGATCCCTGTGCTGCTCTCCGCCTTCGCGATCCAGGTCGAGCATTACCTGATCAGCGACACGCTGTTCACATTTCTGCTCACGCTCGCCGTTACGCTCGTGCTGTGGCGGCCGGTGCCGGCCGTCTGGATGTGCGTGTTGGTCGGCCTGCTGCTCTCCGCGGCAACTCTCGTCCGGTCGGAAGCCATTCCGGTGGCGATCCTGATACTTGCGTACCTGGTCACCCGTTTCCGTGGCTGGCGGACGCTGGCCGCCGGGCTTGCGGCGGGCGCGGCGTTCGCCATCCCGGTGCTCGGCTACGCCTCGTGGTTCCAGCGCGAGAACGGCGCCTTCGAAATCACCACAAGTACCGGGGCCTTCCTTTACACCGCCGTCGCCCGGTTCGCCGATTGCGCCAAGATCAAGCCACCCGCCGACGAACGCACCCTTTGCCTGCAGGTGCCGGTCAGCCAGCGCAATTATTCCGAGTACTACATGTGGCACAGCAGTTCGACGACCGGCGCGATTCCCGGCGGCGAATTCGGGAATCTGGCGAACAGGCTCGCCACCGATTTCGTGCTGCGCGCGATTAAGTCCCAGCCGCTGGACTACCTCGCGGCGGTATGGCACGAAACCTGGCAGACCTTCCAGCTTCACCGAGATCCCAACCCGTACTACAGCCAATACGCTTTCCCGGTCGCGACGGACCCAACGCCGCCTGCGGGCGGTTATCTACGATCGGGAGATCCGGGCGTACGACGTCGGCGACCCATACGCCCGATGCGGGCGTCGAGCCCTACGGCAGCTGGATACGGGCCTACCAGCGTTTCATTGTGGTATCCGGCCCGTTTTTCGGCTTGATCACCCTCACCGGCCTGGTCGGCCTCGTCGTGGCGTGGCGCCGCTTCGGCGGGCCCGCAGTGCTGCCCTGGCTCACCGGATTCGTCCTCTCCTGACCCCGACCGCGACCGTAGGCTTGGACGTAAGCCGTACGCCGAGTACGCGTTTCCCGTCATTGTGCGTGGCGGCCGCGATCGGTGTCCAGCAGATCGTCAGTCTGGTCAGCGGAAGATGCCCCATCGCCGGCGCGGCATCCCCGGGAACCGCGCGGCGATCCTCCGCTAGAGTTTGGCCGGGTATCGACCTCCTGCACAGAAGGAATGTCATGGCGTCTCCAGCTGGCCTGCAGATCCCCAGGCGCGCCCGGTGGACCGGGCCGCGAAATGGAGAACCTGCGGCCGGGTTCAGCCTGGCAGGGGCCGTGGATGGGCTCACGCAGTTCGCGGTTCTCGCGTTCGCCTCGTGGACACTGCTCTACGACATCGGGGCGTCGGCTCATCTCGGCACGTCGTTGCTGATTTCGCTGTGGGCGGCGTGCCTAGTGGCGATCGCGGTTGGCCTCGTGCGATTTGGCCGGGCGTCCGGGGCGCCCACAGCCGGGCCGGTCCTCAGTGCGCGCTGGCTTTCCGCTGTCACGCCCTGGCGTCGGCCGCTCGGAGTTGCCAGCGTGGTGCTCGGTGTCGCAGCCGGGCTCGCGGTCGGCCTGCACAGCTCGGGCTTGCCCTGGGGCTGGACCTGGGCGCTGGGTGTGCTGGCTGTCGCGGCCACGATGACCTGGCTACTGCTGCCGGATGAGGCGGTATCGTCGGCGGCGGGCCACCCCGCCGCCGCCGCGTCCCCCGCATCCGCCCCCGCCGGCGCGCCAGCGCAAGCGGGGTCGCTGTTCGCGCTGGGTACCGCGGTGGCCGCGGCGATCTTCTCGCTGTACATCGTGCGCCCTGATCCCGATGACGCGTACTTCGTATCCCGCGCGGTGTGGACCGCCCAGCATGGCCGGATCCCGCTGAAGGACATTATCTTCACCAACCAGGCCGTCAATCACGTCAATGCGGAAGCGCCGATCTCGTCCGTCGAGGTGCTGATCGGCGCACTGGCGCGGCTGTTTGGCGTGCCGGCCGCATCATTCACCTACTACATCGCGCTGCCGGTATTCACCTTTCTCGCGGTGTGGGCGGTGTGGCTGCTGATCCGTCGCTGGGCACCGGGTCGTTATGTGCTCTGCTTCGCCGTGGCAATGGTGTACCTGGCATGGAGCGGCACCAGCGGGGCCTCGTTCGGGTCGTTCCATTTGGTGCGGATGTGGCAGGGAAAATGTGCTTTCCTCTCGGTGATGGTGCCGCTGCTGTATGTCTACCTGACGCAGTGGGCAGAGCGCCGCTCACGCCGGAGCCTGCTGCTTGTGGTGGCGGCAGGCATAGCGGCGGTTGGGCTCACCTCGTCGGCAATGCTTGTAGTGCCGCTCATCGTGGCGGCTGTTGCCGTTCCGCTGCTGCTGGCAGGGCAGATCGCGGCGGCGCTCGGCGCCTTGCTCGCGGCTGCCTATCCGGTGATCTGCGGCCTGGTGGTGGCGGTGGTCCTCCCGCTGAATTTCCCGCACGCGCCGTATCCCCCATCGACTGCGTGGTCGTGGGTGCTGCTCACCGGCGTGCTGGGCGGCATCGGGGGAGTAGCGCTGTGGACGGCGCCGCGGCTCGCCAGGCGCGGTGTGCCTGCGCTGATCACGGGCGGGGTGGCAGGGGTAGTAACCGTGCTGCTGATTCCCGGTGCGCTGACATTGATCGGCGCAGTCACGTCCAATGCGGCGGGATGGCGGACCATGTGGATGGTGCCTGGCCCGGTCGTGGTCGGCCTGCTTGCAGCCACGCCACTGCCGCCAGTCGCTCGGCTGCGATCCACCACACGGTGGATCGCAGCTGTTCCTGCGGTTGCGGTATGCGTGGCGGTATTGGCGGCAGGGATGCCGGTCTGGTCGCCTCAGAACGTCATCCACGCGATCCTGGCGCGACACCCGTCATGGAAGTATGACCCGGTCTCGCTGTCGCTGGCCCACAAGGCCCTGCGGGCCGACCACCACGCCGGTTACCTGTTGTCAACCGAGCGGGTGATGGGCGCGATACCGCTGCTCACATCGGAGGTACGGGCAGTGAACGCGCGCACCGTCTACCTTGAGCTGATGCCCGCTGGCCACCAGTTCGTCGCCGACCGGCTGCTGTTGAGCAGGTTGGCCGGCGAGCAGGCGCCGATGCCGACGGAATCCGCCGTTCGAGCCGCCCTGGCCAGGGTCCCGGTCGGCTACGCGTGCATCTGGAGCCACAACATCGCAGGGTTGCAACTCCTCGAGCAGGCTGGATTCACCCCGGCGAAGCACTTTGGCACGTTCCAGTGCCTGCAGCGCTAACGGCGACAGCGGATTCTCGATGCCTGCGACGCACGTCTCGGGGCGAGCGTGATCAAGCCTCCCGGGGCCGCTGCCGCTCCAGACTGTGGTCGATCTCGCTGTCAGGTCGGCTGCGGCGCGGCCAGCAGGCGGTCCACGGCGCGGGTGGCGGCGTGGCCGTCCTCGAGCGCGCAGAACTTCGAGGTGAACGCGTCGTAGGCATCCCGGTGCGACGCGGCGACCTGGTCGATCTCGCGCAGCGCGTCGATGACGTCGGCGGTGGCGGTGAGCAGCGGACCCGGCGCGTCGGCTTCGAAATCGAAGTAGAAGCCGCGCAACTGGTCGCGGTAGCGCTCCAGGTCGTAGGTGAAGAAGAGGATGGGGCGGCCGGTGACGGCGAAGTCGAACATGGCCGAGGAGTAGTCGGTGATGAGCACGTCGCTGATCAGGTAAAGGTCCGCGATGTCCGGGTAACGCGTCATGTCCATCAGGCCGCTGTCCGCGGAGCTTTCGCACAGCGGATCCCGGACATTGAAGTGCGTGCGCAGCAGGATGACGTGGTCGCCGCTCAGCGCACTCGCGGCCGCGTCGAGATCCAGCTGCATGTCGAACCGGTAGCGGCCCGCTTGCTGGAATGCGTCGTCCCGCCAGGTGGGCGCGTACAGCACGACGCGTTTCCCCTCGGGAATGCCGAGGCGCCGGCGGATCTCCGCCGCGCGTCCCTCGCGTTCGGGGTCGCGGAGAAGGTCATTGCGGGGGTAGCCAGTTTCTGCGATCTCGCCGCCGAACGCGAAGGCGCTGCGGAAGATCGGCGTGCTGAACGCGTTGGGCGAAAGCAGCAGATCCCATTTCGGGGTGTCCTCGTTCTGCCGCTCCAGGTAGGCCACCAAATTGGGGAGCCTGGGCGGCTGGATGTCGAGGCCGATCCGCTTGAGCGGTGTGCCGTGCCAGGTCTGCAGGTAGAACTGGCCATCCCGCTTCCGGTACCAGGGGGGTAGCAGGTCGTTGGTCACCAGGTAGCGCGCCTGGGCGACGGCCTCGTAGTGCTCGCGGGTGCCCGCGACTAGCTGCGTGCTGCCGGTTGGCGCGGTGAACTGGCCGTCCTTGGTCACCCACGCGCATTCCAGGCTGGGGGCGCGGCGCCGCAGCTCCGCGTAGATCGCGCGCGGGTTGCAGGAGTACTGCAGCCCGCCATAGCTTTCGAACACCGCGAGGTCGCGCATCGGGCGGGAAATGGCAGCCGGGTAATCCTGTCGCCTCAGCCGCTGCTGCGCGTAACTGCCGCGCTCGTCCAACGCGTAGGCGATCCGGGCACTGAGCCTGAGCGCATCGGCTTGGTGGACCTCGACGGCGATCTCGTGGATCCCGGCGCGGTGGTGGCCGGGCAGGCCGGATCGCTGGCTCGGGTGCACGGCGACGGGGAACTCGCGGCCGTCCGTGCGGGCGAGCAGGTCCCAGTGGCCTGATCCCAGTGGCAGCGTGCCGGTCAGGGCCGGCATCGCCGCCGGATCGAACTCAGCACTGTAGTGACCGTCTTCCCAGGTGATGCCGAGGACATGCTGGTCATTGGAACCGCTTCGGCGGAGTACGAGCTCGGCAGGCGGGCCGCCGGTGACCGGGTGGTCACCGGCGAGCAGCAGCCGTCCGTCCGAGGTCCACTCCACGCGGGAGACGAGGAGATGGCACGCACGTTCAAGGATGGTGAGATTGCCATACGGGGTCAGTGTGGTCGTGATCTCCCGTCCGCCGGAGGCAACCCGCGCGCCAGTGGCCTCCACCCACGAGCCGAGGCGCACCGTGGCGCCGCCGCCGCCCGGTTCCAGTGAGACATCCCAGGCGATCTCGTCCTGACCAGGCAGTTCCCGCTCGAGGGTGGTCGGCTTGGTGTGCACGGCGGTCAGCGAGGCCAGCGGCAAGCACGCGAGGAAGCCGGTGCGGCCGCCCTCGCCGCTGCTGGCCTCGACCGGGAGCCTGATCCGCTGGGCACCGCTCTGCCGCCGGGAGATCACAAGCGCCGCGCCATCCGCCAGCCGGGCCGCCGACCAGCCCGTAAGCTCCAGGGCGCCGCCGCGTTCGCGGCAGGCTGTCACGAACGCGCCGACCCGGCGAGCCCGCATGATGAACCTGCCGTCATGTTCCGGCGCGGGCTGTAGCCACACCCCTTCGGCGGCCCAGCGGCCCTCTGGCCATTTGGCCGAGCCAGGAACCACGCTAGTGACCGGGCCCTCGCGCCGGATGCGGGGTCCGCTGACCTGGACCCTCAGCTCCCAGCTGGCCGCACGCCAGGACCCGAGGGTCGCGAGCCGTTTCGGGTTGAGCTCGACCGCGAATCCGGACCAGTCGTAACAGGCGGCCGCCTGATTCGACCACGCCGTGACATCCGGCCGGTACACCCGCTCCACTGGCAGCCTGATGGTCCGGCGCAGCTTGTCGTTGCGTAGCCGCACCTGGATCCGCGTATCACTCTTGGCGGGTGCGTCGAGCCGGCGGATGTACGCGTGTCCCGTGATACGCAGGCGCCCCTCGCGCCAGACCACCTCGTCGAGGCGCGCGTTCAGCGTCATCTCGCCCGCGGCCTCGTAGATGTGATCTGGCACGCCCGCCGCGCTGTCACCGAAGTACGGATACGCCGCATACCACCGCGGCCGCAGCAGCCCGCGCCGGACGACCCTTGGGGCTGCTCCCTCCTGCGCCGTGAACTGCATGACCTGCATGAGCTCCGGGAGCATCCGGCGGCGCATCAGGTGGAAACGGAGCCGTTTGAGCGTATCTACCTGCTGGTACACCGATTCGTCCACGGTCGTGAGGTAGTCGCCGGCCAGCTCGAGCAGCCGCGCACGGTCGGTATCCGCGACCAGCCGGAAGGCGCCGGCCAGGATGGCGAGATCACCCTCCAGCACGCAGTGGTCGAAAACCGGCTTCAGTTCCGGTGCGCGGGAGGTGAGAAAGGCACCGACCGCACGCACCGAGGCCATCCGCTGCTCGTTGTTGGACAACTCGCGGGTGCGCTGGCTGATGGACAGCTCGCCGGACTGCCGGACACGGTAGTAGTAGACGACGTCACGGAACGCGTCGACAGAGCCCGCCATCACGTGCGCAGGGACCATCACGGGAAGATCCTCGTACAGGCCCGGCGGGAACTCGAGGCCGCAGGAATCCCAGAACGAGCGCCGGATCACCTTGTTCCAGGCCGTCCAGTCGTGCATGAGCGGGTGGTAACGCGAGACATGCGTGCGCAGCACCGTCGTCTTGAACGGCTCACGGTGCATCGGAGACACCCCGATGCCGGTCGGGCTGAACCTGCGGACGCCACCGCTGGCCATGTCAGAGCCGGTCTTCTCGAGCGATCCGACCAGGATCTCGTAGGCGTGCGGCGGCAGCAGGTCGTCGCTGTCGAAAAATGCCAGATAGACCCCGGTCGCGTGTTTGGTCCCTGTGTTGCGCGCCGGGCCAAGTCCCTGGTTGTCC
Organism: uncultured Actinomycetota bacterium; assembly: GCA_963851085.1. Classification (GTDB taxonomy): domain Bacteria; phylum Actinomycetota; class Actinomycetes; order Streptosporangiales; family Streptosporangiaceae; genus DATFVJ01. The sequence continues at coordinate 513,139 of CAWKNX010000010.1, forward strand.
TGCTGAACGAGCCGGAACCGAGCGTCACGTGCGGCGAAGGATTTGGCGATGGCCGTGCTGCCGTCCGCGGAGCCGTCATCGACCATGACGACCTCGAGGTCGGTCATGGTCTGGCCCGCGACCGACTCGAGTGCCGCGCCGAGGTAGGGCTCGACGTTGAAGAACGGCACGACGACGCTCAGCTTCGCCACCTGTGGGCGCCTCCTTCGCTATTCGCTGGGCTGCTGCTCCCGCAGCAAGCGGTCGACGGCGCGTGCCGCGGCGTGGCCGTCATCGAGCGGGCAGAACTTTGCGGCAAATGCCGCCTGCGCCTGCTGGTAGGACTGCGTGACCTGGCCGATGTTGTGCACCGCCGCGATGAGCTCGGCGCTGGACGCCAGCAGTGGCCCCGGCGCGTCGGCTTCGAAGTCGAGGTAAAAGCCGCGCAGTTGGTCGCGGTATCGTTCCAGGTCGTAGGTGAAGAAGAGCATCGGGCGGCCGGTGGCGGCGAAGTCGAACATCACCGACGAGTAGTCGGTGATCAGGATGTCCGTGATCAGCAACAGGTCGGTGATGTCGGGGTAGCAGGTGACGTCGAGCACGGACGCGCTGGATGGGCTCACCCGCAGACCGCCCCGGATGTTGGTGTGCATCCGCAGCAGCAGGACGTGGTCACCGCCAAGGGACCGGGCCGCGGCGGCCGGATCCAGCTTGAGCGAGAACCGATAGCCGCCGCCTTCAGGCAGCGCGTCATCGCGCCAGGTGGGAGCGTAGAGAACGATCTTCTTTCCGGCCGGGAGACCGAGCCGGGCGCGGACCTCAGCCGCGAACTCATCCCGCCGAGGGTGGCTCAGCAGGTCGTTCCGGGGATAGCCGGTCTCCATGATCTCGCCGTCGAAGCCGAACGCCCGGCGGAAGATCGGTGTGCTGAACGCGTTCTGTGACAGCAGAACGTCCCAGCCGGTGGCGTCCCCACGGACTGTGTCCGCATAGATCAGGCCGTTGGTGAATTTCGGCCGTTCAATATCCTGGCCGACGTGCTTGAGCGGGGTTCCGTGCCAGGTCTGCAGGTAGATTTGCTCGTCCCGTTTGCGGAACCAGCGGGGCAGTATGTCATTGGATACCACATACCGGGCGAGCGCCATAGCCTCGTAGTGGGCGCTGCTTCCTGCGAGCACCAGGCGGGAGCCTGCTGGCACGCTGAATCGGCTGTCAGCCGTCACCCACGCGTAATCCAGGTCGGGCTTCCTGCGCCGCATTTCCTCGTAGATAGCGCGCGGGTTGCACGAATACTGGCGGCCGCCGAAGCTGCTGAAGACGGCGAGGTCGCGCAGGGGGCGTCCGGTGGCGGCAGGGTAGTCGCGCCGCTGAAGGCGGCGCTGGGCGAAGCGGCCGCGCTCGTCGTCCGACAGGGCGGTGCGCACGTTCAGCCGAAGCGCGTCAGTCCGGTACGCCTGCGGCGCCATCTCCTGCAAGCCGTCCCGCAGATAGCCAGGCAAGTTTGGCAGCAGGCTGCGCGCCACCGCTACGGTCGCATTCTCACCGCCGCCCGTGCGCACCAGCAGGTTCCAGCCGCCGCTGGCCAGCGGCAGCTCGCCTGCGATGCTCGGCATCCGGCCCGGGGTGAACGCGGCGGTGAACTGGTTGCCGTCCCAGTCAAGTGGGATGGTGTGCTGGCTGCTGGATACGCCGTGGCGCAGCAGCAACCCGGTGGGCTTGCTGCCGGGTTCCGTGCAGGTCCCGCGCAGGGTGAGGCGCTGCCCCTGCCGGCCCTGCGTCCACTCGACCTGGCTCACGGTGGGGCGGCGGCTGCGCTCCACAACGGACAGGTAGCCGAACTGGGTCACGAAGACGGTGATCTCGCGGTCCTCATGACCGGCCCGCGCTCCGGCACTCTCTGCGGCCGCAGTGAGCCGGGTCCTGCCACCGCCGCCAGTATCGAGCGAGATGTCGCAGGTGACCTCGTCGTGAACGTGAATGGCCTGGTCGATGCTGCCGGCGCCCTGCTCGGCCGAGCTGACCAGCCGTGCCACTGGTACCTGGGCACGGAAAGCCGTACGGCCGCGCCTACCGCCACCGGCTTGCTCAGCGGCCCCTGCTGCTTCCGCCGGGACCCGGACCGGCGGGGCGGCGCCCCTGCGCGGTGTGATGATCAGCGTGGCGCCGGACGCGAGCCCGGCGGTGCTCCAGCCCTCGATCTCCAGCAGGCCACCGCTTGCGCGGCACCCCGTCGCGAAGGCGTCAACCCGCCGCCCGCGGATGATGAAGCGTCCGTCGTGCTCCGGGGCCGGCTGGACCCAGATGCCGTCCTTCACCCAGCGGCCCTCCGGCCACTGCGCCGATCCAGGTGCGACGTTGCTCGACCGGTCCCTCGCGGCTGATGCCGGCCCCACTGACCCGCACCCTCAGCTCCCAGTTCGCCGCTCGCCACACGCCAGGCAAAGTGGCCAGCCGGCGCGGGCTGACCTCCACAGCGAAGCCGGACCAGTCGTAGCAGGCCGCCCCCTGGCCCGATCGGGCCGTGACATCCGGCCGGTGGATCCGTTGCACAGGCAGCCGAATCGTGCGGCGCGTCTTGCCGTTGCGCAGCATCACCGTGATCCGGGTGTCGCGTGCCGTGGGAGCGTCCAGCCGCCGTATGTAGGCATGTCCTTCGATGCGCAGCTTGCCGCCGTGCCAGGTGACGCCGTCCAGGCGCACGTACAGCGTCATCTCGTCGGTGACGTCGTAGACACCATCGGGAATGCCGCGGGCGGGGTCGCCGAAGAACGGGTAACCGACATACCATCGCGGGTCGCGCCGGGTTTCCTGCCGCACCACAGCGGCGTCCGAGCCGTCCCCGCGGCGCCAGAACTTGAGGACTTCCAGCAGTTCAGGAAGCATCCTGGCCCGCATCAGGTGGCAGTAGAGCCGCCTGATCGCGGGCAGTTGTGGATACACCGCTTCGTCTACTGTGCACAGATACCCCGCAGCCAGCTCCATTATCCGCTGGCGGTCGTCGTCACTGGCCAGCTCCAGGGCGTTGGCCAGTATGGGAATGTCGATGTCCAGCGCGAACCGGTCGTAATAGGGCTTCAGCATGGGCGCGCTGGCGGCGAGAAACTCGCCGATGGTGCGCAGCGAGGTCATCCGGTCCTTGATGTTAGAAAGCTCGCGGGCGCGCTGTGTCGTGGAAAGCTCGCCGGTTTCCCGCAGCCGCCAGTAGTAGACGATGTCGCGGAACACATCGACGGACGCCGCCTTCACGTGGGCGCGCACCATGGGCGGCGCGTCCTCGTACAGGCCGGGCGGAAACTCGAGGCCGCTGGAGTCCCAGAACGACCGGCGGAACACCTTGTTCCACGGCGTACGGTCTTGCAGCAGGACCGGATAGCGGGACGCGTGTGTGCGCGGCACCGTCGCTTTGAATATGTCACCGTGCGCCGGTGAGACCCAGATGCCGGCCGGGGTGAACCTGAGCACGCCACCGCACGCGATGTCCGAGCCCGTCTTCTCCAGTGATCCGACGAGCAGATCATAGGCATGCGGGGCCAGCAGGTCGTCTCCGTCAAGGAAGGCGAGATATTTCCCTGTCGCGAGGCGCACCCCGGTGTTACGTGCGGGCCCGGGGCCCTGGTTGTCCTGCTGGGTCAGCCGAAACCGCGGGTCGCGGCTGGCATAGGTTTTCGCGATGATCGCGCTGCCGTCGGTGGAGCCATCGTCCACCATTACGACATCCAGGTCGCGCAGTGACTGGCGAGCGATCGAGTCCAACGCCGCCTTGAGGTACAGCTCGACGTTGCAGAACGGAACCACCACGCTCAGCTTCGCCACGCAGCACGCCCCTCCAAAGGCAACGGCACGGTAAGCACAGATCCCCGTTCCGGCAAGACTTCCGGCGTATCAAACCATATCCAAAGAATTCGCTGCAACACGCGCCGGCGGCCGCGGAGTGCTGCTGTCTGGGCGTGTCACCCGCTACGCGCTGTGAGTATCCGCCGCGCGCTGGTCGCGCCGCGACACCCGAAATGGGCCGTGCGTCACGGCGCGACCCGGTGCACTTCCGCGGCCTGATAGCGCCACCTGTCCCGCCTGCCGAGGTGGCTAAGCTGACCTTGTCGGACGCGAGCATCGACCATGCTGGGTAATCTCATGGCCTGACCCGGCAACGTGGTCGCGAGCTACCGTGACGTTACGGAGGAAGTCGATGCCTGTCAGCGACGCGGCCCGGCCGCCCGGGCACCCGGGGCTCGTCGAGGAACAGGTGGAACCGACCGACGTCACGCCATCGGTCAGCCGCCCGCGTGCATTGCTGGATGCTGTGGCCGGGCGGATCCCGTCGCGGTGGCGGCTGCCGCTCGCAACGTATCTCGCCTGCCAGGTGATCTTCTTGTTCTGGTGGGCGGCGTTCTATCCCGCGTTGATGAGCTACGACTCGGTAACCTACGTGCTGCACGTGACGACCGGGCCCTGGGTGGCCAGCCACTCGGTGCTGTACGACTCGATGGTCTGGCTGAGCCTGCACACGACCGGTGACCTGGCCGCGCTGGCGCTGGCGCAAACCGTCGCGATGTCCGTGGCGCTCGCCTACACGGTGGCCGCATTCCGCCGCCTCGGCGTGCCAGGCCGGTGGACCGCGGTCGCCGCGGTGATCGCGGCGGCGCTGCCATCGACTGGCACATTCATCGTCTACATCTGGAAGGACGTGCCGTTCTCGATCTGCGCCTACCTGACGGTGCCGACGCTGGCGCACCTGGTTTCGCTGCGTGGGTCGCCAGGGTGGCGCCGGGACCGTCGGGTGCGGCTGCTGATTGTGGCGCTGGGCCTGGAACTGCTCGGTGTGTGCCTGTTCAGGCTCAACGGGTTCCTGATCGTTCTCATTGCCGCGTGTGCACTGGTATGCCTGCTGCCCGGGATCCGGGTACGGCTGTCCGCCGCCGCTGCGGCGGCGATCTGCCTGACATTCGTGCTGAACCTGTACGTGTATCCAGCCGTGGGCATCCAGAGACCGCCTTCGTATCTGGTCTACTTCACCGAGTACTCGGACATCGGCGTCGCCTATACGGCGGCGCCGTGGACCTTCACCGCGGCCGACACGCAGCTCATGGCGAGGGTAGCTCCCCTTCCGGCGTGGAAGGCGGCCGCGACCTGCTACGGCTCGGATCCGACGACCCGCATACCAGGGTTTACCGCCCATGCTGCCAAGCTGAGCGGCCAGTTGATGTCGCTATGGTTCCGCGTGCTCAGGCGCTCGCCCAACCTTATTCTGGGCGCCCGTATATGCCGTGGTTCAATCGCGTGGAGTCTCTTCTCTGGTCCCGCACGAGAGCTGGCAGCGCTAACGACGGGTGCGAATGTCATATCGTCCGATCTCTGGGGCCTGGACTCCCTCCGGGATGTACGGGACAACCCGTATCGGCACATCATGGCCACGCGCCCGCTGTCGGGATCGCTGAACAGTCTTGCGCGGTTCCTTTGGGCGGCGAGCACGACACCACAGCTGCAGTGGATCCTGTGGCGTGCCGCGTTCTGGTGTTACGTGTCCTATCTCGCGGTCTTCGTCTTCGCCCGGAGGCGCAGGAACTGGGCGCTTCTTTCCATGGCCTCGATTGTCGTTGGCCAGCAGCTTGGGGTCATGGCCGATATTCCCGAACAGCTGTTCCGCTACATGGTCAGCCCGATCTTCATCGGCATCATGGTGGTGCCGCTGTTGTTCGCGGGCAAGCGGACCGCACCCTCCGGGCGGGCCTCACCCGGACCGCGAGAGAGCGCTGCCCTTCCAGGGCCGTGATGGACATGCGCCTGTCGCTGATGGCGCTGACCTGGCGGACACGGTCCGTGTTTACGTGATGTCAGCCGGGTTTCCTGGCTGCCGGATTCCGCCCCTGCCCTGGCGACCCGCTCGGATCATCCGGCGGGCGACGGACCAGTAGCCGCTCATCAAGGCGTTGAAGATGCCGACCCCGGGCGGCGCGGCGATGTTGGCCGGGTCGAAACGCGCGGTCACGCGTTCGAAGACCACGCTGTCAGGGACGACCCGTTCGCTCTGGATCAATGCCCGGCGTGATCGGAGCCAGGAGCGATGCTGCCAGAGCCAGCGCCAGCCGCGCAGCTTGGCGCCGCCCCAGCCGCCGGCGATCGCCGCGCCAAGCATGAGGATCTCGGTGAGCAGCAACATCGGCGCGAGCAGCAGCAGGCTGCGTCGCTGGTACGTGGTGAGCAGCAGGATCGCCCGGTTACGTTCCAGCAGATAGAACTTGTCGCTTATTTCGCGAGAACGCATAGTGGTGCAGGACGACGGCGTCAGGGACATACTCGACGGTCAGGCCGCGCTGCCAGAGCCGGAGGCTCATTTCTGTGTCTTCGACGTAGGCGAAGTACTCCTCGGCGAAGCCGCCGAGATCCTCCCAGAGGTTTCTGCGCATCACGAAGCAGCAGCCCGGATCCCGTCATGACGCTGCGGCGTTCCGCGTGCCGTGCGGCTGGCTCGCCCAAGCCGCCGGCCCAGGACAGCCCGACAAAGTGCAGCGGGTTGCCCGCGGTGTTGATCAGTTCGGGCGAGTCGGCGAGGCGGATGGAGCCCATCGCGAACCCCACCGCGGGCTCGGCGGCCACGCGGCCAGCCGCGCGAGCGCATCGGGCGCCACGATCGCGTCCGAGTTGACGAACGCGAGGTAGTCGCCGGTTGCTTCGGCCGCACCACGCACACAGCCGCCGGCGAACCCGGTGTTGGCCTCGGGCGTGATCACCCGCACGCCGGTCAGCCCTTTGACCCGGTCGATCGCGTCAGAGGTGCAGCCGTTGTCGACGACCACGACGTCGATGTCAATGCCGCTGGAGGCGAGCACCGCGCCGACAGCCTCCTCCAGCCAAGCCTCGGCGCCGTAGGCGAGTATCACCGCGGTGACCCGTCGCGGTCATCGCGAGCCTCCCGGATGCAGGGTGGCGGCCACCCGGCCATCGGCCACGCCTGACGGGGCCCCAGTACCTGGCCGCGCGGACGAACAGCACCAGCCGCCAGCGTGACCGCCACCGTCAGTGAGCTGACCGCGTACGCGATTTCCACCCGGAGCCTGACGTCGCCAGGCACCGCGGTGATGGCGGCGAGCACGACAGCTCCCGCGATCCACGCGAACAACTGGTCACGGTGGTGTGAAAGTGCCATCGCGCCCTGGCCCAGAACCAACGCGAGCATGTAGAAGCAGCGTCCCGGCCGCAAGCCAGGCGAAGTCGGCAGGTCCGAGCACCCGATGGGCGGCGAACAATACCTCGATCAGCCAGGGCCCAAGGATCACCGCGATCAGCCCGCCGGCGAGGCCAAGTGCGGCCGCGATTCCTGTACCGCGTATCACCAGCCGCCGGAAGCGCGCTTGCTCGCCTGCGGCGACCGCACCCGCCAGGCCAGGCAGCAAGGACGCCTGGAGCGACGCGAAGATGAACAGGGGCACCCGGGCGAGAATTATGGCGGAAAGCAGTGCGCCGACCACGGCGGCGTCGTCGGGCGAAAGCAGCTTTGCGTTGATCACGCCGATGTTCACGATGAGCTGGGCGAGCAGCGTCGACCCGATGAGCAGGCCCAGGCCACGGCACAGCAGCTTCCAGGTGATGGTCGGGCCCGGGTGCAGCGCGGTGAGCACCGGGCGAAGCGTGAGGATCACTGCAAGCAGCGGGGCAGCGGTCAGGATGAGCGCGAACAGGACGGGCGAGTGCAGGCCCGCGACGCCGAGCGCAACGGCGAACGCGATCCGCAGCCCGCCGTCGGTCGCGAGCTGACGTCCGTACACATGGAACCTGCCCGTGCCGGCGAGCACGCCGTGCGACACCGAGACGACGGCCAGCGCCACGAAGGCGGTCGCCAAGCGCCGCGACCATCCCGATGTCGCCGTCGAACAGCTCGTCGGCCAGCGGCCGGGCCGCCACCGCGAGCGGCACCAGTGTCACGAGCAGAATGCCTCCGGCGAGCAGGGTGGCACGGCGCACGACAGGCAGGATGCCCTCGCCCGCCGCCACGCGTGCGGCCACATGCCTGATGAGCTCCTGCTCGACGGGGAAGAACAGGCCGAGGCCCAGCAGGAAGACGATCGACCACAGCACCGACATGGCCGCCATTCCGCGCGTGCTCAGGCTGTGGCCGGCAACCGCGAGGTGGATGTACGCGGCGCCGCCGAACACCAGCAGACCGGCGCCCACTTGGAGCGTTCCGGTTGGAAGCACTCCCAGTGCCTTCGCCAGCAGTCTCATCGGCGGATGAGTGCGAGGAGAAGGGTCAGGAAGGCCCGGCACAGGTAGACCAATGCCTTGATCGGTGAATGGCTCGGTGTGCCGGCGAACCGGCGGCGCATGGCCACGGGGACCTGATGCACCGGGTAACCGAGACGGATCACCCGGACGAGCGTTTCGACGGTGTCTCCCAGGTATTCCACCGGGTACCAGTCAGCGAACAGCTCGATCAGCGAGCGGTCGCACGCCCGGAAGCCGGACGTCGTGTCGGTCAGCCGGCAACCAGCCATGGCGGAAAGCACCAGCGACAGCACTGCCATCGACCATCGCCGTGGCCCGCGCACCTGGTAGTCGCCTTCGCCCGCGAAACGGGCGCCGATCACGAGTGAGGCATCCGCCAGCGCGTCGACGAGCTTGGGCACGTACCGGGGATCGTGCTGGCCGTCGCCGTCCAATTGGACGGCGACGTCGTATCCCTCGCTGCGGGCATAACGGTAGCCGAGGCGCATCACCCCGCCGACCCCGAGGTTGAACGGTAGCCGTGCCACGGCAGCGCCCGCGTCACGGGCGAGATGGGCGGTTTCGTCGGCCGAGCCGTCATCGACGACGAGGACGTCGGTTTCCGGCAGCTCGGCCCGGATCTCCTTGACGACCCCGCCCACCGACTCGGCTTCGTTCCAGGCCGGGACGATGATCAGCACCCGCTTTCCGTTGATCATTTAACCTGATCCCGCTCGGTAAGCATCGTGCGGATCAGCGCGACTTCCTCGGCGAGCGTCCGCGTCTTCTCCTCGAGACGGCTGGCCTCCCAGCTCAGGTGGATGCACACCATCAGCAGAAACAGGATGCCGAGGAAGAGGACGAGACTGACACCTGATGCCACGCCGACCAGCGCAGCGAGCGAGTCGAGCAGCCGCGGGAAGAAGCCGAAGACGAACACGACCGGGCCCAGGCTCATCCACAGGATGGCGTACTTCTCCCGAAGTTGCCGCCGCCGCAGTAGTTCAAAGATGAACACGAGTACGAGCAGAGCAGCGACGGCGGTTAGAACGGTTAGCCTCAACGCGTCCCTCCGGATCTCGGCGGCGGCCCGACCAGCGGGTTCCCGCCAGGAGTGGCTGGCTCTGTACCTTGCGACCGTGACAGCGAGCCCTTCATGGGACCGCACACGCGGGGTCGTGCGCCGAACTTTTGCTGGATGTTGGTGATATCGAACGGTCGCGTCACCGTGCCGTCACCGTGCCGTCCCCGTCCGGGTGTTCGTCGGCACGGCCGGCGGACCAGTGAGATCGCCGAACCGGCGGCCAGGACCTTCACGCCCACGCGAGTATACCGGCCGCGCTGGTCACGACCGCATATCAGCCGATTCCAGGCTGCCGCGGAGGATCCGTGCGGCCGGCGGGGCCGCCCGGCTCAGCTGGGGGCGTGTCTTGGAGGCTCTTACCCGGCAGGCCGGGAGATCGCGACGAACTCGTTGTATGGGAAGACCTTGCCGATCATCTGCGGAAACGGGAACGAATACCTGCGAGTGATCACGAATCCGATCGCCGCGGCAAGGTCCGCGAGGCCTTCGAAGTCGACGAACCGCACGTGCGTCTCATCCGTCTTGTACCCGGCTTCCTGCGGGGTGATGAAGACGACCTGACCCTCGGGCTTGAGGAACGTCAGGTAGTCCGCCAGGATGCCGATCGCCGCGTCGCGGTCCATGTGCTCGACGACATGAGCGAGCAGTATCGTGTCGAAGCCCGCAGGAACGCAGTCGGCGGACTCGAGGAATTCCTCCCGCGTATAGGCCGTCAGGCCGAGGGAGCGGGCGGCCGCTATCGAGGCCGGGTTGTGGTCGATGCCGACCGCGCCGGCGCCGAGGTGGTGGAGGTTACGGCCGATCCCGCAGCCGACGTCGAGCGTGCGGCCCGGGCGGAGCCTGCGGATGTTCCACCGGTACGGTGCCTGGACATCGACGATGTGCTTCCACCAGGCAGAACGCAGCCGCATGAGCCTGACCGCATAATCCGGGTGCGCGGTGGCGGCGGCCTTGTCGCCGGCCTGCGCCTGCTCATGACCCATAGGGCTCCTGTCCTCCAGGTCGGTGGCGGGAAGCTGAATCGCCGCTGGCTTGTCGCGATATGTCGTTACCCGTTATCCAGATTCGACGCAGCCGAATCGCGACTGTCCCGCGTGTCCGCTAGGTCGCAACCCAGGCGGCCGGGCTGACGGGTATCCTAGCCGCTCGTGACATGAACGCCGGGCCCGTCGGCTTGGCCAGCCTGCAATTTGTTTGCTAACTCTCTGCAACGCAGGAAGAAGATGCCTGTCCACGATACTGCCGATACTGCTGAGACCGCCGAGCCCGGGCAGCAGACGGGCTCCGCTCCGCGCACACCGCCTCACCCTGACCTCGCGGCCGGGGCCGCCAGGTCATGGCCATCCCGGCTGCGCGCGATGGCCGTTGCCGCGGGCGGGGGGATGCGGCGGCTGCCGCTGCTGACGTATGCCGCCTGCCAGCTGATCTTCTTGTTCTGGTGGGCGGGATTCTATCCCGGGCTGATGAACCGCGACTCGATCACCTATGTGCAGCATGTGACGACCGGGCCGTGGGTGAACAACCACTCGGTGCTCTACGACGCGCTGGTATGGCTGAGCCTTCGCGCGACCGGCGACCTGGGCGCGCTGACGCTGGCGCAGACGGTGGCGATGTCGGCAGCACTCGCCTACACGGTGGTCGCCTTCCGCCGCCTCGGCGTACCCGGGCGGTGGACCGCCGTCGCCGCGGTGGTGGTGGCGGCCCTGCCGCCGCTCGGGTCTTTCATGATCTTTATCTGGAAGGACGTGCCCTTCTCGATCTGCGCCTATCTGGTGGTTCCGACGGTCGCGCACCTTCTTTCCCTGCGTGCAGGTCCGGACTGGCGCAAGGACCGCCGGGTGAGGTGGCTGATCACCGCGCTGGGCCTTGAACTGCTTGGTATGTGCCTGTTCAGGAACAACGGCTTCGCGCCCGTGCTGGTCGCCGCTGTCCTGCTTGTGGTGCTGCTGCCTGGAATGCGGGCCCGGCTGGCAGCGACCGCCGCAGCGGTGATCTTCGCGACACTGGTCCTGAACGAGTTCGTGTATCCCGCCGTGGGCATCGAGTCGATGCCCTCGTCGCTGGCGCTCGGCCCGGTCTACGCGGACCTCGCCGTCGCCTACGCGGACGCGCCGGCGAGCTTCACCGCAGCGGATAAGTCGCTGCTGCGGCGCGTCGCCCCGCTCGCTGTCTGGGCCGAGAATGCGAACTGTTACGACTCGGACGAGACAACCATTGTTGCGGGCTTCGTGCACCGCGCGAGCGAGGAGAGCACCCAGCTTGCCTCGCTGTGGCTGCGGGTGCTCAAGCGCTCGCCGCAGCTCATTCTCGGCGCCCGTATCTGCCGCGGTTCCATCGCCTGGCTCGTCTTTCCGAATTCACCATCTGCGCGTGCGTTCCTCTACGGCTCGAAGATCCCCGCTGACTTGTACGGCGCCGCCAGCCTGCCGGGGGTGTGGGACAACCCGTACCGGGCGGATCTGGCCACCCGGCCGCTGCTCCGCGCCGCGAACACCGGAACGCTCTTCCTCCGCAGCGCGAGCGAGGTACATCAGCTCGAGTGGCTTTTGTGGCGCGGCGCCACCTGGTCCTACATCGCCTACCTGGTGGTCTGGGCGGTGGCGAGGCGACGCAGAAACTGGGCGCTGCTCGCCCTGGTGGCTATCGTCGTGGGCCAGCAAGTGACCGTCTTCGTCGACATCCCGACCCAGGCATTCCGCTACATGGCGAGCCCGCTCTATATCGGGATCATGCTGCTTCCGCTGTTCTTCGCGCGGAATCGGGTGGCGCCGTCAAGCGCGAACCTGCCAGCTCCTGCGGAACTCACCCACTCACGTCCGTAATCCTCTGGTCGTCCGGGCGGAGCCGCACAGGGCCGGAGTCGGCTGAGGCCCGGACATAATTGTCCGGGCCCGCTGATAACTATCCGCTGGTGATATGGGTAATTCAGTGACTGGGGCGACGCCGCCTGCGACGGGGCCGTCCGGGCTGGTCGCCCGTTCCGCGTGCCCGTACGGTCTCGGTTTCAGCGTCGGCGTGGCCTGGCGCGCCGCCGTGCGCGGGGCCGCCGGCATTGTCGGCACGCGGTTCCGCGGAGCCGTTCTGGACAGGCCGCCCGGACCGGGTACGACGCCTGACCCGCGCCCGCTTGGCGGTCGTTTCCCGCGGCCGCGGCGCGCGGGACCGCCCGGTCTCCCCGATGTCCTCGACCTCCTCGGCTTCGAGCCCGGCGCGCTCGCGCTTCGCGCGCGGCAGGGTGCCCGTGGCGGACGGCGGGATGCGCAGCTCCTCGTAGAGCTGCTCCGACGTCGAGTAGATCTCCGCCGGTTCCGGTTGGCCCAGGCCGAGCGCGGCGTCGATCAGCTTCCAACGTTGCAGGTCGCGCCAGTCGGCGAAGGTCACCGCGACACCGTCGCGGCCGGCCCGGCCGGTACGGCCGATGCGGTGCAGGTAGGTCTTGTCGTCGTCTGGGCACTCGTAGTTCACGACGTGCGTGACATCGTCGACGTCGAGGCCGCGTGCGGCGACATCTGTAGCGACGAGCACATCCACCTTCCCGCTGCGGAATGCCCGCAGCGCGCGCTCCCGCTGTCCCTGGCCAAGATCTCCATGCACGGCGGCGGCCGCGAAACCACGATCGCTGAGCGCGACCGCCACCTGGTCGACGGCACGTTTCGTCTGGCAGAACACCATGGTCAGGCCGCGGTCCTTGGCCTGTAGAAGGCGCGCGAGCACCTCGATCTTGTCCAGGTGGTGGATGCGGAACACGTGGTGTTCGGTGCTCGGCACCAGTTGAGTTTCGTCGTGCTCCTCGGCCCGCACGTTCATCGGCTGCCGCAGGTAGCGCCGTGACAGCGCCACGACCTCGCCCGGCATCGTGGCCGAGAACAGCATGGTCTGCCGCGCCGCAGGGATGAAGTGGAGGATGCGCTCGATGTCCGGCAGGAAGCCGAGGTCGAGCATCTTGTCGGCCTCGTCGAGCACGAGCGTTTCCACGCGGGAAAGCACGAGGTGACGCTGCCTGGCAAGGTCGAGGAGCCGGCCCGGGGTGCCGACGACGACGTCGACGCCCGCCTGGAGGGTCTCGATCTGCGGCTCGTACGCGCGGCCGCCGTAGACGGTCAGTACGCGGGCACCGGCACAGGCACCGGTCGCGGCGTCCGTGAGCCTTTCGCCCGCGGCCTTTATGTCCCCGGCGACCTGGATGGCGAGTTCGCGCGTCGGCACGATGACGAGCGCGCGGGGCTCGCGGTTGCTCCTCAGCTCGGCGGAGCCGAGCCGCTGCAGCAGCGGGATGCCGAATGCGAGAGTCTTGCCCGTGCCGGTCCTGGCCTGGCCGATGATGTCATGTCCGCCGAGCGCGATCGGCAGCGTGAGCGACTGGATGGGGAACGCGTAAGTGATCCCTCGCGCTTCGAGCGCGTCGCATATTGGGTCTATGACGCCGAGATCACGAAACGACAGGGCCGGTGGCTCCGCGGCGTTCCGTTCGTCTGGCGTGCTTTGTTCAGTAAGGGTGTTGCTTGTCAGGGCTTCCGCCTCCATCATGAGGCCGTCAAGCCTCGTGTGCCGCCGGCTCTCGCTGCCTGTCGCCGTGCGTCAACTGAGTGAGGCAGCGGACGGTTGGTCCGGGCAATAGCCGGCCGAACGTGTCATGACCGATGCCATCGGTCACCAGATCGTACAACGCCGTCCGGTGGGCCCAAATTCCGATCAAGAGCCGGGCACATTGTAGCCCGAACGGCCGAGCGGACGGATACGCCCTGTTCATCCTCGCCCCAAACGGCCGTGGGTGCGTCCCCGCCCGCGCCCGCCCGCCGCCGGGGCCTCCCGAGTGTCAGATCGTCGTGCCGAACCCGACCCGCCGCGGCTCGGCGCCGGTGAACTCGATGTACGCGAGCTTGTCTGCGGGTACCAGGATCTTGCCGCCCTTCTCGGCGGCGAGGGAGAAGACGGCGGCGTCCCCGCCGCTGAGGGCGCTGGCGAGGTCGAGCTCGATCTGCTCGGCGGGCGTATCGGTCTCCACGACGAGCTCACGCGCGACTGACTGAATGCCGATCTTGACTTCCACGGCGCTCCTCTCGGCTGCTGCAGCCGCACGTTCTTGCGCCAAGGTTAGCCTGCTGGCTGCCTGTTACCCCGTGCGGCAACCAAGGTACCGTCCCGGGCGGAACGCTCGCCTGTTTCAGCCGGTGCGCGGCCAGCCGCTGATGCCGCGCCAGGCGAGCCGCGCCATCAGCTGCTCCGCGGCGTCCTTCGGGAACGCCCGGTTCCCGCTCAGCCAGTACCGGGCGCTCACCTGTGCCATGCCGACGAGGCCCATGCCGAGCAGGTGCGCCTCGGCGTCGGAGAGCCCGGCGTCCACGCGGATGATCTGGCTGATCATCTCCGCGCAGTCCTGCAAGGTGCGTTCCAGCCGTGCCCGCACGGCGGGTTCGTTGCTGAGGTCTGACTCGAACACGAGCCGGAACGCTTCGCCCTCACCCGCGACGAAGTCGAAGAACGCGCCAAACGTGGCGGTGACCCGCTGTTTGTTGTCGATGGTGGACGCGAGCGCGTTGCGCACCGTCGCGGCAAGCTGGTCCGCACTTTCGTCGAGCAGCGCGAGATATAGCTCCAGCTTGCCGGGAAAATGCTGGTAGAGCACGGGCTTGCTGACGCCGGCCCGCTCGGCGATCTCGTCCATGGCGGCCGAGTGGTAACCCTGCGAGACGAATACCTCCTGTGCCGCGTTGAGCAGCTGGCGCCGCCTGGCCGGCCGGGGCAGCCGCGTGCCGCGCGCGCGAGCATCCGGGGTTGCGGTCACCACACACTCCGATTTGGTAGCACTGCCTACGTGCACAGCTGGGTCTTCTGCGATGTCGCCGTAATCCTACGTCCCAGTAGCCAACTGGTCAGCACTACGTGCGATGGCAATAGAACGCGTCATGATGTCACTTGGAGTATGCGTGACACCGCGCTCCAGCCGGTTTCATGATCACGGTAGCTATGCCCGGGCCACGGGGCCTGTTCCGCGGGCAAGGCCCGCAACGCGGGCAAGGCCCGTGACGCAAGCATGGGTCGGCCCGCATGGGCCGGGACAGCACTCCCGCGCGGGTGCGTCAGCGATAGTCGTCCTCGTCGAGATCGACCGTGCGGCCTTGTTCGGCGGCGTCGGCCTCGTCGGCATCGAGCGGCACCTCGGTCGGCCAGTCCTCGCGCTCCGAATCATCTTCTGGGCGGAGGCTCTGCTCCTGCTCGATGGCATCGTCGACAGGTGCCTCTATGCCCTTCTCGGTCATCCGCCGCCCTCCTTGATCCACTTAGGGAGCCCGCGGTTGCCGGTTCCTCGCCTTCAGCGTACGGCCCGGGCCGCTGGGCCCGGGCCCTGGCCCGGGCCCAGCCGGTCGGCGGGCGCGGGCCGTGGTGTCGCCCGGCGGGTCGGCGGGCCGGTCAGGCTTCCGCCGCGACCATGGACAGGCGCTCCGCAAGTTCGCGAAGGGGCGGTTCGATGGCCTCCGCGTAGGTGGGAAACGCGTGCACCACATCGGCGAGCACGGTCACCGGGATCTGCGCACGGATCGCCACACTCACTTCGCCCATCCACTCCTCCGCCTGAGGGCCCACCGCCGCCGCGCCGACGAGCGTGCCCTCCCCGGCGTCGGCGTAGAGCTCCAGACGTCCTCTGTCGTCGTCCTCCACCGTCGCGCGCGCCGTCTCTGCCAGGTCGAAACCCGCGGTTACCAAGTCGAGGCCGGCTGCTGCGCCGAACCGCGGGGATACGCCGGCCGCGAAGACCGATGGTGTGGTGTACACGAGGCGCGGGATGCCGCGGTACTCCGCCTCCCGCCGGTTGCCGAGCAGATTGGCCGTGACGATCCGGGCCTGGTACCTGGCGGTGTGCGTGAACGGCGCGATCCCGGTGACATCTCCCGCGGCCCAGACCCGGCTGCCCCCGACCCGGTGATCTTCCCGGACGGCGACCTGGCAGCACGAGTCGATGCGCAGGACCAGGTCGGGTCCGGTCTCGATGCCGAGCACGTCGAGGCCGAGCCCGCCCACCCGTGGCCGTCGCCCGGTGGCGAGCAGCACGCGGTCGGCGTGGATCTGGCCGCCGTCGGCCAGTGCAAGCCGCAGGCCGGAATCGGTGCGCTCCGCGCCCGTCGCGGCGTGGCCCAGGCGCACGTCGGCACCCATCCGCCGCAAGGCGTCCGCGAGGATCTCGCCGGTGAAAGCTGCTTCGTCCGGAAGCAGTGAATCGGCCGCCTCGACCAGCGTGACCTGCGAACCGAACGCGGCGAAGATCTGGGCAAGCTCGCAGCCGACGCGACCGCCGCCGAGCACGATGAGGCGGCGGGGGAGATCCGGGCAGGTCAGCGCGTCCGCACTGGTCCAGGTGGGGACGTCGGCCAGGCCGGCAAGCGCGGGAGCGACGGGTTCGCTGCCCGTCGCGATCACCAGGTCGCCATAGCTGAGCTCGGCGATGTCCGGGCCGCGGGGCCCCGGACCAGCGGCGGCACCCATGCGCTCGACCTGGACGGTGCCCGGTTTGACCACGCGGCCGGTGCCACGGACGAGCGTCACGCCCGCCGCCGCGAGCCTGGCCGCAGCCGCGGCGTCGTCGAGATGGCCGGTGATTTCGTCGCGGCGTGCGATCGCGTGCTCCCATGTCTCACCGCGGCGTGCCGACTGCAGCAGCGACTTCGAAGGCATGCACGCGAGATAGGGAGACTCGCCGCCGACCAGGCCGGCCTCGATGACCGCGGCGGGCCGGCCTTCGCCACCTCGGTGGCAACATGCGTGCCTGCCGCTCCCGCGCCAAGCACGATGACGTCGAAATCGGGCATACCCCCACCCTCCTGGCTCGCCCGCCCGCATCACCCCGGCATGACACCGGTCGCTCCAAGGGAGGGCCGAGTGCGTTTATCATCGCAGGCGCCACCGCGGCGATGGCGCTGGTCCGATGGATCGCCTTGCGCGGTGATCAGGGGCGCTACGCTGCAGCTGACACCCGCGGCACTGAGATCCGTAGCCGTAAGATCCGCACTCGTGGTGCCGGTGATCCATATTCGCATCGCATGCCAACGCCGGCCCACTTATAACCATCGAACATATTGTCGATAGCGTAAACCTGGACAAGTATGGATTGATGGGAGGCAGCGCCAGACGGGTAGGGACTGACTATGCGCAGCATCTGGAAGGGCACGATCTCGTTCGGCCTCGTCACCATCCCGGTGAAGGTCTATTCGGCCACCGAGCAGCGTGACATCACGTTCCGTCAGGTCCACCGCGCGGACGGCGGCCAGATCAAGTTCAAGCGGATCTGCTCCGCCTGCGGCGAGGAGGTGCCGTACGCGGACGTGGCGAAGGGGTATCCCCTGCCGACCGGGGAGATGGTGGTGCTTACGGACGACGATCTCGCTGGCCTCCCGCTCGCCACCGGCCGCACCATCGAGGTGCTCCAGTTCACGCCGGCCGACCAGATCGACCCCATCCTGTTCGCGAAGTCCTACTACCTGGAACCGGAAGCTGTGGGTATCCGCCCGTACGTACTGCTGCGCACGGCGCTCGAACGGTCCGGGCGGGTAGCCGTCGTGAAGATGGCCTTGCGGCAGCGCGAGTCCCTCGCGACGCTCCGGGTCAGGGACGGTGTCTTCGTGCTTGAGACCATGCTCTGGCCTGACGAGGTCCGCACCCCCGAATTCCCGTTCCTCGACGAGGACATCGGTGTGCGCGCACAGGAACTGAAGATGGCCGCGTCCTTGATCGACACCATGACGGGCGATTTCGACCCCTCCCAGTACCGCGACGAGTACCGCGAAGCACTCGAGCAGCTGATCGAGGCGAAGGTCAGCGGCCATGAGGCGGTCATGCCGGCCGAAGCACCCGGCGAAGCGGTCCCCGCGGAGGATCTCATCGCCGCGTTGCGCGCGAGCGTCGAAGCGGCGAAGGCACGCGACGGCGGAGGCGGCGACGACGCCGAATCACGCGGCGCCGCGGCGCGCAAGCGGGGTAAGCGCAAGAAGGACGATGTCGCGGCCAGCGGCGGTCGGCGTTAAATGCGGGAACAGAATGATCCCGAACGGCGGCGCGCAGTGGCACGCCCGGGCCAGGCGGCCGGACCGGGCCCAGATGGCTGAACCGATCCCGCTGTGGGCCGGGCGGCTTGTCAGCATCGGGGACCGTGAGGTCTTCGTGCGCAGCGCCGCCATCGACCCCGCAGCCGGCATCCCCGCCGAGCCCGCCCTTTACGTGCACGGGCTCGGCGGCTCGGCGGCCAACTGGACGGACCTGATGGCCCTGCTCGGCGGGCACGCGGCCGAGGCGGTGCCTGGCGAAAGCGCTGCGCTCCCGCCAGCAGGCGCCGGCGCCCCTGGCACCGTCCGCACCGACGATGCTGGCGCCGGCTGCGCTGTGGCGGGAGCGGTCCTCCTTGATGGCGAAGCGGTCGACCTGCCAGGGTTTGGCTTCTCACCGCCGCCACCCGACCGCGACTACTCGATCAGCGGATACGCCAGGACCCTGGCCCGTCTCGTCGAGCGGCGTGGCCGCGGTCCCGTGCACCTGTTCGGCAACTCGCTCGGCGGTGCCGTGTGCACACGCCTGGCCGCGCGCCGTCCCGACCTCGTGCGGACGCTGACCCTTGTTTCACCCGCCCTGCCCGATCTGCGCCCGAGGCCTGCCACGATCCGGTTTCCTGTGCTCCTCGTGCCGCGGCTCGGCGACCGGCTGATGAGCCAGCTCCGCGCGCATCCCGCGCAGGCCAGGGTGGCGGCAACGGTTGATCTCGTCTATTTCGATCCCAGGCGGATGCACCCGGTGCGGCGCGGTGAAGAGATCGACGAGGTTGTCCGGAGGGACGCACTCGATTACGCGGATGCGGTGGTGCTCGGCGCCGCGCGCGCGATCGTCAAGGAGTATCTCCGCGTCGGCCGTGCGTCCCTGTGGCACGATGCCGCCCAGGTCAAAGCCCCGGTACTCGCCATCTTCGGCAGCCACGACCGGCTCGTGGACCGTCGGCTGGCCAGCCGGGCGGCCCGCAAGTTCCGCACGGGAAGGAGCGTCCTGCTGATGCGGACCGGGCATGCCGGCATGATGGAGGACCCAGCTGCGGTGGCGCGTGAGGTGCGCGCATTCCTGCGTGATCACGCGGCGAGTGCAAGCCGCGCCGGGCGTGCCCGCCTGCCGGAACCAGAGACCCGCTGACGCGGGCTCATCGCACGGCTGTCAACGTTGTACCCGTCACGTGCGCTTCAAGATCCGTGACCAGCTCGGCAAGGGGTCCGTACCAGGATGTGCGACGATAGGGCGGCTTCCGCGCCCGGCCTAGCCGCCCTTGGCCTGGCGGCGGGGCACGGGGAACGGATTTCGGGGAATGCGCCGCCCGGGCGGCCGGGTTGACGTACTGCGGAACGGCCTCGCCGCGTACCGGCGGGCTGGTTCCACCGGCACGCGGAACCTGAGGAAGCCCTGTAGAGAGCGGAAAGAGAGCATCGTGTCGCTGCCACCCCTGGTCGAGCCCGCGGAAGGGCTTACTGTCGACGAGGTCCGGCGTTACTCCCGGCACCTGATCATCCCCGACGTCGGGATGTCCGGGCAGAAGCGGCTGAAGAACGCCAAAGTGCTGGTTGTGGGCGCGGGCGGTCTCGGGTCGCCGGCCCTCATGTACCTCGCGGCAGCCGGCGTCGGCACGCTCGGCATCGTCGACTTCGACGTCGTCGACGAGTCCAACCTCCAGCGTCAGATCATCCACGGCCAGGCCGACGTCGGCCGGCTGAAGGCCGAGTCCGCGCGGGACACCGTGCGGGAGATCAACCCGTTTACCGAGGTGGTCCTGCACCCCGAACGGCTCGACTCGGACAACGCGATGAGAGTCTTCGAGCCGTACGACATCATCGTCGATGGCACGGACAATTTCGCTACCAGATACCTGGTGAACGACGCCTGCGTGCTGCTCGGCAAGCCGTATGTCTGGGGATCGATCTACCGCTTCGATGGCCAGGCGAGCGTGTTCTGGGCCGAGTACGGACCCTGCTACCGGTGCCTGTACCCCGAGCCTCCGCCACCCGGCATGGTGCCGTCCTGCGCGGAAGGCGGCGTGCTGGGAGTGCTCTGCGCATCCGTCGGATCGATCCAGGTCAACGAGGCCATCAAGGTGATCGCCGGGATAGGCGACCCGCTCGTGGGGCGCCTGATGATCTACGACGCGCTCGAGATGAGCTACCGGTCGGTGAAGGTCAAGAAGGATCCCGAGTGCCCGGTGTGCGGCAAGAACCCGTCGATTACCGAACTGATCGACTACGACGCGTTCTGCGGCACCGTCTCAGCGGAGGCCCAGGAGGCGGCGGTCGGATCGACGATTACCGCCCGCGAGCTGAAGACGATGCTGGACGGGAACGAGGACATCTTCCTCGTGGACGTGCGGGAGCCGAACGAGTACGAGATCGTCTCGATCCCTGGTGCGAAGCTCATCCCCAAGGGCGAGTTCCTTTCCGGCGCGGCGCTTGAGTCGCTGCCCCAGGACAAGCGGATAGTCCTGCACTGCAAGACAGGTGTCCGCTCCGCGGAGTGTCTCGCCGTCGTGAAGAGCGCCGGCTTCTCCGACGCCGTGCACGTCGGGGGGGCGTGATCGCATGGATCAACCAGGTGGACCCCTCGCTCCCCGCCTACTGAGCCCCCGCGCCAGACAAGCGCCCTGCTTGATCGTTGGTCCCCTGGGGCCGCCATGGCACGGCTGTCGAGGCGTGCCATCGAACCCACGTCAAGATCATTTGCGGGCTTTCATGATCGCGGTAACTTTTCGGCGATATGTGCGGAAAAGTTACCGCGATCATGAAAGCCGCCGTGGGTCAAGGCGATGCTGTGGGTGTGCCGTCGCGCTATCCGTGCGATTGGTGCATATTGACAGCCGTGGGATAGCGCCTCTGCGGGCCATGCATCGCGGCGAATGGCGAAGCTACCGACGGGTAACAAAGGCTCGGTGGCCGAAGACCAACGATTGTGCGGCAGGCTGCAATACGGGGTCTGCTGTGGCCGAATCCGCAGGGTGACGGCGCCGTCGAGGCAAAGTGTCCGAATGAGGCCGTAACATGCCCATGTGGCGGACCAGCCGACGAACGAGGGGGACGACAGGTCGCCAGCCGTATGGCCCGACCTGCCGGATGGTAGCCAATATGCCGCCCCGTCGGCTTCTGCTGCGTCGGCCGTGCCCGCGGCGGCGCCGGCACTGCCTGCAAGGCCCCGTCTCGGGCTGGCGGTAACCGCGGTCGTGGCCGGGCTGATCGGGCTGGCCGCATCGCTTGTCGGCCTGGACGTCGGCATCATGCCACGCCACTTCACCGCGTCGGAGCAGCAGAAGATCACCTCATGGGAGGTCGGCAAGCGGTGGCGCACCTGGCCCGCCGGCGCGATCTTCCCTGCCGCCGTCACCTACCGCATTCCCGCGACCAACCTGGCGAGTGACACAGGCCTCACCCTGACGGCCCGCCGGGTGGGGATCGCACCCGAGGCGTCGTGCGCCACTGTTACGGACACCGCCGCCGCGGGTCTGCTCGCCCGCCACGGCTGCACCGCCGTGCTGCGTGCGACCTACGTGGACGCAACCGGCGCCTTCGTCACGACGGTCGGGGTCGCGGTGCTGCCGAGCGCGCGCGCGGCGGATGCGGTGGCCGCCGCGCTGTCCAGCCCGGGCGCCTTGTCACCTGGGGTCCGCGTGGCATCCTTCCCTGGCACGCTGAGCGCATGGTTCGGTAACCAGGGCCGCCAGGTCTCGCTGAGCATCTCAGTGGGCCCGTACCTTGTCATGTACGCGGCGGGATATGCGGACGGACGGCCGCGCGCGGGCGCGGAGGGGGATAAGTATGGGCACGGTGAGCTGCTGAGCGTGGCTGAGGGGATCGCCGATGACATCGCGGCCAACATGGGAGCGCAGCCACCGCCACCGGTCTGCCCGGGAGCACCCGGATGCTGACCCGCAGCGATCGGGGGACGAGGACCGCGCCAGCCGTTAAGGACCTGTTCGTTCCAGCGCTGTTCGCTACGGCGCTGTTCGCTACGGCGCTTACGGTCGCCGCCCGGCCGGCCAGCGCAGATAGCGTGCGCGATACGCAGCAGTGGGTCCTCGATGATCTGCGGGCGCCGCAGGCTTGGGCGACGAGCCAGGGCCGGGGGATCACGGTCGCCGTGCTCGACAGCGGAGTGGATCCAGGCGTCTCCGACCTGGCCGGATCGGTGGCAACGGGCCCGGACTACACACAGACGGGCACCACGCCTTCGAACCCGCACTGGGGTGAGCACGGGACCTGGATGGCCTCGCTGATCGCGGGCCACGGCCACGGGGGCGGCGGCAGCGGAATCCTTGGCATAGCGCCCCAATCAAGGATCCTGTCCATCCGGGTGATCACCGATCACGACGATCCCGGGTACGAGAACTACCAGCACGAACCGCCGGACGAGATCCAGAACGCCCTGGCCAGCGCCATCCGTTATGCCGTGCGTCACGGTGCCGCCGTGATCAGCATGTCGATCGGGTACAGCCAGCCGAGCACTTCGGTCCGGTCGGCGTTGCAGTACGCGGAGGACAGCGGGACGGTCGTGGTCGCGTCGTCGGGAAACTCCGGTGACAGCTGGTTCGCGCACACGCACAGTTATGCCCCCTACTCGTTTCCTGCGGACTATCCGGGTGTCCTTGCCGTGGGTGCCGCCGACCGCAACGGCTCGCGCGCGGGTTTCTCCAGTGACAACCTCTCGGTTCAAGTCGCGGCGCCAGGCGTCAACGTGCCTGCGCAAGGCCGCGATGGTCAGTATTGGGAGGTCAGCGGGACGAGCCCGGCATGTGCGCTCGTGGCGGGGGCGGTTGCGCTCATCAAGGCGAGGTACCCAGGTCTGTCGCCGGCTCTCGTCGGCGAGGCGATTGTGTCCACCACGCGCGACCGCCCGCCGACGGGATATGACGAGCGCGTCGGCTTTGGCATGGTGGACGCGTCCGCGGCACTCACGCGGGCGAAGACGATCTCCAGGGACGTCCCCGCCGGCGGATTCCTGGCCCGCAGCGGCCAGGCGGTCATCTCACCGGATCAGCATTTCGGCGGCGGGCCGGCCGCGTCGCCCCCCCGCCCGTGCACCCGCGCGGCATCTGGCCGCTCGCTGGATTCGGGCTGCTCGGCCTGACGTCGCTGGTCCTCGTCGTGGCGTCGCTGACGCGGATCATCGCGGTGCGACGGTCGCTATCGCTACGCGGCCAATGATTTCGGCGCCGCGGCTGACTGGGCCCAAGGGAGCTTCCCCGCCGGGCCGCCGCCGCAGGACAGTTCCATGGGCCAGCCCATCGGGTATGCGCCATCTCCCCTGGGCGCTCCGCCCCGGTCCCCCGCGACGCCCACCGCGCCCGCGACGCCCACCGCGCCCGCGACGCCCACCGCGCCCGCGCCGCCTCCCGCGCCCGCGCCGCCTGGGCCAACGCCGCCGCCCGGCCTCGCGCCGCCAGATGCCACGGCGCCACCGTCATATGGCCAAGGTCCCGCTGACCCCGCGGGTCCGCCGCAATCGTCCGGCCCTGACGCGGTCCCACCTTCTTCCCTAACGGAGCCGTGGTGACACGCGGCCAGCACACCGACGGCACCCGGCAGGTGGACGGCTTCGCCGAACGGGTGCTCGACGTCGTGGACCAGATCCCAGCCGGCCGGGTCATGTCCTACGGTGACATCGCGGAGTACCTGGGTGAAGGCGGCCCTCGCCAGGTCGGCCGGGTGATGGCCCTGTGGGGTGGCGCCGTGCCCTGGTGGCGGGTGATCCACGCCGACGGGTCGCCGCCACCTGGCCACGAGCGGGCGGCTTACGCGCACTATCGGGCGGAAACCACACCGCTTCGCTCGCCGGGCCCGACTGTGCGGGTGGACATGCGGCTTGCCCGCTGGCCCGGTCGCTGCGGCATCCTTGACGCATGACACCTGGCCAGCGACCTCGGGCGGCATCGGTCCCGCCGCCGCGCGACCCGGGCAGGCCCTACCGGGTCTGCTTGGTGTGCATGGGAAACATCTGCCGCTCGCCCATGGCCGAGTCCGTGGTGCGGGCCGAGGTCGAGCGGGCCGGTATCGGTGGCTTGGTCGAAGTTGACAGCGCGGGCATCGGCGACTGGCACGAAGGGGAGCGGATGGACCCCAGAGCCAGTGCGGAGCTTGCCCGGCACAGTTACCTGAGCAGTGGTCACCGGGCACGGCAGATCGGGCCGTCATGGCTGCCTGACCGTGACCTCGTCGTGGCCATGGACCGGCAGAACCTTCGCGCACTGGTCCGGATGGCCGGCCGGGCAGGTGCGGGAGACCGGATCCGGTTGCTGCGTTCCTTTGACCCCGGGTCACCAGAGGGCGCCGAGGTCCCTGATCCATATCTCGGATCCGGCGAGTCGTTCGCCCACGTCCTGGTGCTGATCGAGGCCGCCGCGAAGGAACTCGCCACCCGCCTGGCCGAGACGCTCGCGCCGCGGCGCGCGGATTCGTAACGTGGTGCGCCGTCACCGTGGGGATCGCCGACGGGCGGCCGCCGTCACTGCCGCCGGTTGCCGCGAGCGGTCGGGCATGCCGCATAACCAGGGAGGCGCTACGCGGCCGTGATCGATGACCGCATTTCGGCTCTGCTCGGTGTCGGCGTGCGGGATGTCCGCCCGCTCGGCGCACAGCATCGCTGGCGTACGTACCGTGCCACGCTCGCGGACGGGCGTGAGGTGTTCGTCAAGGCCGCGGCCGCGCCCCTCGGCGGGCTGCTGCCGGCCGAGGAGCGTGGCCTGCGCTGGCTACAGGCGGCAGGGCACACGCCTGTACCCGAGGTGCTCGGCTGCGACGAGTCCACGCTGGTGCTGTCCTGGCTCCAGCCAGGCAGCCCTGACCGGACCGCGGCAGAACGGTTCGGGCGTGATCTCGCCGCATTGCACGCGTCAGGGGCAGACAGGTTCGGCGCGCCGTGGGAGGGATTCATCGCCTCGCTTCCGCTGGACAACACGATGGAGGACGCGTGGCCGTCGTGGTATGCGCGGCGCCGTGTCGCACCTTTCCTGCGCCGCGCCGCGGACAGCGGCGCGTTGTCCGCCACCGACGTGGCGCTGATCGAGACCGTCATGGCGCGGATCGGCGACGTGGCCGGGCCCGCCGAGCCGCCCGCCAGGATCCACGGCGACTGCTGGTCGGGGAACGTGATCTGGGCGCAGGGGCGAGGCTGGCTGGTGGACCCGGCCGCGCATGGCGGCCACAGAGAGACCGATCTGGCCATGCTCGCCCTGTTCGGTGCGCCTTATCTGGACCGCATCATGGCGGCCTACACCGAGGCCACGCCGCTCGCCGACGGCTGGCGGGCCCGCACGGCCTTGCACCAACTCCACCCGCTGCTTGTACACGTATGCCTGTTCGGCGCGGGCTACCGGGCCGCCGCTATCGACGCGGCGCGCGCCGCCCTCGCGGCCGGCTGACGGTGCTCTAGCTCACGGCTGATCCTCGCCCGGCTGAAAGCTCCAGGACCCAGCGATGGCCCATCGCTGGGGTAACTGCACGTGCCCGTGGCGCCACGGGCACGCGCCTGCGGGACCACGGGCACGCGCCTGCGCCAGCACGCGCCTGCGCCAGCACGCGCCTGCGCCAGCACGCGCCTGCGCCAGCACGAGCACGCGGCCGCAGCCGGTCAAATGCCGTATTGGGTAAATGCACCAGATTGTGTGCGTACGATCAGAAGGCGGTTGCAGCCCGATGACGACGTCCGGTCGGCTTCACCGGCCAGCGCGGGATGCGATGGCCGGGCCACCGACTCACGTTGGCGGCGGAGTGTTGGGGGGCCGAGTGTTGGGGAGCGGAGCGCGGTCAAGGGCAAGGCTTCCTGTGGTCATGGCAGCGGCGGCCGCGGCCGCACTCCTGACCGGGGCGACGGTGCACACCTCCGGTCACGTGGCTTCCGGCGCTTCCGCGGCAAGCACGGCAGCTGTGCCTGGGGCCGTCGTCGTGCATTGGTTCGGTGCGCAGGCGCGTGGCGCTGCCGCGACGCACTGGACCCAGAGGGCCATGCTGACCGCCGCGCCGGAGGGCGTCAGGAGCGGCGCGGCCGTCGGCGCCGAGGTGCGGCCTTCTCACCCAAGCCCTGGGAACAAGGTCGTCGGCGCGCTTTTCTTCAGCGACGGGAAAGGTAACCACTTCTGCACGGCGAGTGTCATCACGAGCACGAACAACAATTTATTGATAACCGCCGCGCACTGCATGTACAGCTACGGTTGGAAGACGAACATCGCCTTTGCCCCCGATTACCGCAATGGTAAGGCACCTTACGGCATCTGGCCGGTAGCGAAAACGACTGTGTACGACAACTGGACCAAGACCATGGACCAGAACTACGATTACGCGTTCCTGCAGGTAAGCCCCCCGAAGGCCCGGAGTCTTCAGCTTGTTGTCGGCGCTGCGGATACGCTCAAGACAAATGCCGGGTCAGGCACCTGGGTCGTCGTTACCGGTTACCCGAGCACGCTGAACCACGCGATCTACTGCCTGAACAAGGCGACCAATTTCTCCGCCACGCAACTGGAGTTCCGCTGCTCCGGCTTTTCGGCAGGAACCAGCGGCAGCCCGTGGGACGCGCGCTACAACTGGCATACCGGGACAGGCGCGGTCATCGGGGTCACTGGCGGTTACCAACGCGGTGGTAAGCGCGCGTCGATCTCCTACAGCGTGCGTCTTGGCGCACCGGCCCGGGCGCTGTACAACCAGGCGAGCAAGTAGCACCACCGCACATGGTGACCTGGCCGGTGCGGGACCGGACGAATGGCGGCGCGCCGGCCCGCGGCCGCGGCGGATCTGGCCGCCGCCACCTACGCCACCGCCCGGCGCGGGGCCGCTGCCATACCCGCCTGTCGGCAGAAGACCGCCGCGCATAGCGAAAGGCCCGCGGACTGTCAGGCCCGTCTGCTGGAATGCGTATTGCCATGGACCAGCCCGTCCCTTCCTACCGCTTGGTCCGCCGGTCTTCCCCGGCGGCGGACCCGCCGCGCCTCGACCGCGCCCAGCGGGCGGTGGTCGCCCACCACGGCGGCCCGTTGCTGGTGCTCGCCGGGCCGGGCACGGGAAAGACCACGACAATCGTCGAGGCGGTCACTGACCGGATCGAGCGCCGTCACGTCGATCCGCAGCGGATCTTGGTGCTCACATTCAGCCGCAAGGCAGCGCACGAGCTGCGTGAGCGGATCACCGCCAGGCTCAGGCGGACCACCCGTGAGCCGCTCGCGCTCACCTTCCACAGCTACGCCTATGCGCTTGTGCGCAGGGAATTCACCACCGCAGGAGACGAGCCGCCGCGGCTGCTGTCTGGTCCGGAGCAGTTGCTCGAGGTCAGGCAGATGCTCCGCGGCGATGCACAGGACGGTGCCGACCTCTGGCCACCGCAGCTCCGGCAGGCGCTCACCACCCGCGGGTTCGCGGAGGAGCTGAGAGACCTTCTGCTCCGCGCGGCAGAGCGGGGCCTCGACGGAGCCGGTCTGGCACGGCTGGGCCGCCGGAGCAAGCGCGAGGAATGGATCGCCGCGGGCGCGTTCCTCGAGAGGTACGCCGCACGGTTCGACCTCGCACCGGTGCCCGCCTATGACTACGCGGAAATCATCAGGATCGCCGCGGCCATGCTCACCCGTGCCGCGGTCAGGGCCAGGGAGCGCGAGGCCTACGACGCTGTGCTCGTGGACGAGTACCAGGACACCGACCCGGCGCAGGAGGAGTTGCTGCACGCGCTGGCCTCCGGCGGCCGCGAGCTGATCGTCGTGGGCGATCCGGACCAGTCGATCTACGGATTTCGCGGTGCCGATGTGCGGGGCATCCTCGGGTTCCCGGACAGGTTCAGGTCAGCCGATGGCCGGCCCGCGCCTGTCGTGGCGCTGCGCGGCAGCCGCCGCAGCGGCGCCGTGCTGCTCGCGGCCTCGCGCCGGGTGGCGGCCCGGCTTCCGGCCTTCCAGGGCGGGGGAGGCCCTGCCCATGGTCCCGGGCATCGCGACCTCGTGCCCGTCAGCGGCGACGGGTCAGGCACCCCCGCCCGCGCGGCCGCCGATGGGACACGCGGGGCAGAGCACGCGGCCGGCGCTGGCGCCGCAGCACGGACTGCGAGGTCGGCCGACGTGAGGATCATCGTCGCGGAAAGCACGAGCCAGGAGGCGGCGGTGGTCGCGGACACCCTGCGCCGCGCCCATCTCGAGGACGGCGTGCCGTGGCGGAAGATGGCCGTCCTCGTGCGGTCGGCGCGCTTGCAGGTGCCGCTGCTTCGCCGGGCCCTCATCGCGGCGGGGGTTCCTGTGACCGTCGCGGGGGATGAGGTACCTCTCGTCGGGGAGCCCGCGATCCGGCCCCTGCTGCTGTTGCTGCGCTGTGCGCTCTATCCGGCGACGCTCGACGGAGAGGCCGCCGCCGAGCTGCTCACAGGCCCACTCGGTGGCACCGACGCGCTCGGGCTCCGCCGGCTGCGGCGGGCGCTCCGCGCGGCTGACGCCGGTGCCGGCGACGACAGGCCTGGTCCGCGGCCGGCTGGTTCCGCGCGCGCGGACGTTGGGCCGCCCCGTCCAGCGTCGGTGAACTCGGGGCCGGCCGCTCCAGCGCAGGTGGATCCAGGTCCCCCCGCTCCGGTGCGGGCGGGCCCCGAGCCGCCCAAAGCGCCGGCTGCGGGGCCCGCGGCGCCGGGTGACCTGCTCGCCTCGGCACTGCGGGATCCTCGTGCCCTGATCCTCGTCGCCTGGGACGTCCGGGAGCCCGCGCAGCGCGTCGCGGGCCTGCTCGCTGCCGCGCGGCAGGTCATCGAGGAGGACGGCGCCGCTGAGGACGTTCTCTGGGCGGTGTGGCAGCAGTCCGGGCTCGCGGCGCGATGGCAAGCGGCGTCAGCCGAGGGCGGCGCTCGCGGCGCGGCAGCGGACCGGGATCTGGACGCGGTACTCGCGCTGTTCGATTCGGCGGCCCGGCATACGGACCGGCTGCCTCCCGGCGCGCCTGGCCTATTCCTTGAGAGCCTTACCGGGCAGGAGATCCCCGGCGACACGCTGGCTGAACGTGCCCCGGCAGGCGACGCGGTCCGCGTCCTGACAGCGCACAGGTCCAAGGGCCTGGAGTGGGATGTCGTCATCGTGGCAGGTGTACAGGAGGGCACCTGGCCCGATCTTCGGCTGCGCGGCTCGCTGCTCGGTGTGGACGAGCTTGTCGAGGTCGCGGCGGGCTCGCAGCTCGCTGCCGCGGAGGCCGCAGCCGTGGCCGCCACCTACAAGCTCCTCGCAGAGGAACGCAGGCTGTTCTACGTCGCGGTGACGCGGGCACGCCACAGGGTCGTGGTGACATCGGTCGGCGGCGACGATACCGAGGAGCGCCCGTCGCGGTTCCTGCGCGAGCTGGCGGGCGGTGACACGCCCATCGAACGGGTCGCTGACGGCCAGGCGCGCTGGCTTTCGCTCCCGGCTCTGGTCGCGAGCCTGCGGGCCACCGCCTCGGATGTCATGAAGCCGGACCAGCTGCGCGTCGCGGCGGCTGCGCGGCTGGCAGAACTCGCCGCCGCGGGTGTCCGCGGCGCGCACCCGAGCCACTGGTACGCGCTCACCGAACTGTCGGACGCGGGCCCGGTCACCGGCGAGGGCGAGACCGTCCGGCTGTCACCTTCACAGACCGAGTCCTTCACCGCATGCGGCCTGCGCTGGCTGCTTGAAGCGGCCGCCGGCGCGCGCGCACCGGACGTGGCACGCAGCCTTGGCACGGTCATCCACGCCGCGGCGGTGCTCGCCGCGGAAGGTGCGCAGGACGATGAGATCTCCGACCGCATCGACGAGGCGTGGCAGCACCTGGATTTCGGCAGCGCCTGGTACGGCGAGAAACGGCGCGAGGAGGCGCACCGGATGGTCCGCCGTTTCCTTGACTGGCATCTGGCGAACCCGCGCAAGCTGGCCGGTACCGAGGAGCCGTTCCGGATTCGGCTGGGCCGGGTGGAGATCACCGGGAGGGTGGACCGGCTGGAGACCGACGATCATGGCCGCGGTGTGATCGTCGATCTGAAGACGGGCACGGGCAGGCCATCCGACGACGACCTCGACCGTCATCCGCAGCTTGGTGTCTACCAGCTCGCCGTGCTGCTCGGGGCGTTCGAGCGGTTTGGGCTCATTGAGCCGGGTGGCGCGGAGCTCGTCCAGGTCGGCAAGGCGGGGCTGAGCGCGAGAGCGCGCGTGCAGCGGCAGCGTGAGCTCGCGGCGGACCCTGAGCCTGACTGGCCCCACGCGCTTGTCGACGCGGTGGCGGAGGGTATGGCGGGTCCCGTCTTCACGGCGACGGTCAACCCCGGCTGCCGAACATGCCCGGTGGCCTCGTGCTGCCCGGTCCACGAACGCGGTGGCCAGGTGACGCCGTGAGCGGGGGTGTGGGTGATGCCGCCGTCTACCGCCCAGCCCAGCTCGCGCGCCTGCTCGGCCTGCCGGAGCCGACCACCGAGCAGGCGCGGGTTATCGGTGCGCCGCTGCGTCCCATGGTGGTCGCCGCCGGCGCTGGATCAGGCAAGAGCGAGACCATGGCGGCGCGGGTCGTCTGGCTGGTGGCGAATGGCCTCGTCCGGCCGGAACGGGTGCTCGGCCTCACCTTCACGCGAAAGGCAGCGGCAGAACTCTCCGAACGCGTAAGGAGCAGGCTCGACGGCTTGCGCGGTGCTGGCCTCGACTGGTCAGACGTGCGCCGGCCGGACGTGAACGGTGCGGATGCGGACCCCGCCGCCGTGATGGCCGGCCCGCCGAGCGGGGTTGGCAGCGCCGACGACGTGCTTGCCGGTGAGCCGACGGTATGCACCTACCACGCCTACGCCAGCCGTCTCATCGCCGATCACGCGTTGCGTGAGGCGCTCGAACCGTCGCTCCGCCTGATTGCACCTGCGGTGCAATGGCAGATCGCCGCCAAGGTGGTCGCGGGTTACGGCGGGCCCGTCGACAAGATTACGTGGACGCCAGGTTCCGTGACGGCCGCCGTGCTCGAACTGGCCGGCGAGATGGCGGAGCACCTGCGCAGCGGGGCCGAGGTCGTGACCGTGGGCGAGCGGCTCGCCGAGCAGGCCGCGGACTTGCCGGTGGGCCGGAACGGCCGGGTCGCCGCGACGGTGCAGAAGATCCTCGCCACCCAGCAGACCCGCGAGCAACTGCTGCCGATGGTCGCGGCCTTCGACGCGGCCAAGGCCGCCCGCGAGGTCATGGATTACGGCGATCAAATCCGCCTGGCGGCCACGATCGCGGTTCGCCATGCTGCTGTGGGGGCGGCCGAGCGTGCCCGCTACCAGGTCGTGCTCCTCGACGAGTACCAGGACACCAGCCACGCGCAGCTTGTGCTGCTCCGGGCCCTGTTCTCGGGTGGCCACCCCGTGACCGCGGTCGGCGATCCGTGCCAGTCGATCTATGGCTGGCGGGGCGCGAGTGCGGGCAATCTGCGCAGGTTCCGTGTCGATTTCGCGACCGGGTCGGGCCGCGCGAAGACGCCTCAATTGGCCCCGCTGGCTCTGCTGTCCACGAGCTTCCGCAACAGCGAGCGGATTCTGGATGTGGCCGCCGCGCTCCAGGCCGATCTGCGGGCAGAGGCGGCCGAGGTCCCGCGGCTCGTGCCGGCGCCTGATCGGGCCGGCCGGGGCATGACCGCCTGCGCCCTGCTCCCCACCGCGGCCGGCGAGGCCGCCTGGATTGCCGAACGGCTGACGCAGTTGCTCGGCCTTCCCCCAGGTGTCGCGCCCGACGGGAGGCGCTGGCCGGACGGCCGCGACGGCCGGGTGCGCCCCTGCGACGTCGCTGTCCTGTGCCGCAAGAGGACGCAGTTTCCCGTTCTGCGCCGGGCCATGGAGGACAGCGGCATCCCCGTCGAAGTGGTCGGCCTCGGCGGCCTGCTGACCGTTCCCGAAGTCCAGGACGTCGTGGCGACGCTGCGGGTACTGCACGATCCTGCCGCGTCGGACGCGGTCGCGCGCCTGCTCACGGGGCCGCGCTGGCGGATCGGCCCGGCCGATCTCGTGGCCCTCGGCCGGCGTGCTCGTGAGCTCGCCCGCCAGGCCGGAGCCGGGCAACGCGGCGGGCAGGAGACCGCATCGCCGAAGCTGGCCCAGTCGGGACCCGTCGCCGACATAACGCCCGAGCCCGGCAGCCACTACGCCGGCGCCGCTGAACGTGCCAGCGGCAGTGGGCGTGCCAGCCAGCGTGAGCCGTTCGGTTCTGCTAGCCCGGGAGGGCGACCCCCCGGACCCCCCGGCTCTGCTAGCCCGGGAGGGCGACCCCCCGGACCCCCCGGCTCTGCTAGCCCGGGAGGGCGACCCCCCGGACCCCCCGGCTCTGCTAGCCCGGGAGGGCGACCCCCCGGACCCCCCGGCTCTGCTAGCCCGGGAGGGCGACCCCCCGGATCCCCCAGTGCGTCGGTTGATCCGGTGAGCGAAGCGATCGCCGATATGACGGCTGAACCGGCCGGCCTCGTCGAAGCGCTCGATGATCTGGGCGACCCGTCCGCGTATTCCGGTGCGGGCCATGCCCGGCTTACCGTGCTCGCCAGCGAACTGCGCATGCTCCGCGGCCAGGTGGGGCAGCCACTGCCCGATCTCGTCCTCGAAGTCGAGCGGGCGCTTGGGTTGGACATCGAGGTGGCGGCGCGGCCAGGTGCCGACCCCGCCGCGGCGCGCGCGGACCTCGACGCGTTCGCGGACGCGGCGGACGCGTTCGCGGGCGACGAGGAGCAGCCGACGCTCGGCGCGTTCCTCAGTTACCTGATCGCGGCGGAGGCCGAGGAGTTCGGCCTGGAGGCGGGCCGGGTCGGGGAGACCGACAGCGTCAAGCTGATGACGGTGCACGCCGCCAAGGGACTGCAGTGGCCGGTGGTGTTCGTGCCGGGGCTGTGCGCGGGCGAGCGGGCCCAACTGTTCCCGGCCAAGCCCAGGGTCTCGACCCGGTGGACCGACAACCCGCGCAAGCTGCCGTTCGTGCTGCGCGGTGACGCGGTCGACCTGCCGGGGCTGGCTGGCCTGGACGCCGCGGCTGTGGACGAGTTCACCAGCGCTGCCAAGGAGCGGGACCTGCGCGAGGAACGGCGCCTCGCGTACGTCGCCGCCACCAGGGCCGCGTTCTGGCTCGGATGCTCCGGCTACTGGTGGGGTGACGGGCTCGCGCCGCTCGGACCGTCGGTGTTCCTTTCTGAGGTACGGGCGGCGTGTGAGGACGGCGCGGGGCGGGTGTGGTCGTGGGCGCCCGCACCCGAGGAAGGCGCGGACAACCCGGTACTCGCCGACACGCCGGCGGCGCCGTGGCCGGCCGCCCCCGCTGGTCCGAGGTACGCGGCCACCGTGGCGGCTGCGGCGATGGTGGAACGCGAACTCGCCCTGCTCTCGTCCAGCGGATCGCGCGGTTCGCCCGCCGCGCGGCCTGCGGGGTCGCCCGTCGTGCCAGCCGTGTCGTCTCCGGGGTCGTCGCCGCCCGCCGATGATTCCACTGAACCCGCTGAGCCCGCTGGACTCGGCGCTGCCGACGAGGCCTTGGTCGCCGCCTGGGCGCGAGACGCCGCGTTGCTGCTGGCCGAACGGGCGGCGCGCCGCGCCCACGCGGCGATCCCGGTCGACCTGCCATCACGCCTGTCGGTTTCCTCGCTCGTAGCGCTGGCCGCCGATCCCGGCGAGTTCGCCCGCTGGGTGCGGCGGCCGATGCCCCGCCCGCCCGCTCCGCAGGCCCGCCGTGGCACGGCCTTCCACCGCTGGCTCGAAGCCAGGTTCGGCCAGCAGCATCTGATCGATCCCGATGATCTCCCCGGCGCGGCCGACGAGGGGGCGGAGGCCGCTGATGCCGAACTCGCCGTACTGCGTGCCTGCTTCGAGGCCGGTGAGTGGGCATCCCGCGTGCCGACCGAGGTCGAGGTGCCGTTCGAGACGCTGATCGGCGACCGGTTGGTGCGTGGCAGGATCGACGCGGTCTTCGCGGACGCCCGCGACGGCATCTTCGACGTGGTGGACTGGAAGACAGGCCGGCCCGCGCGGACCGACGCCGAGGGCCGCGCGGTCGCCGTCCAGTTGGCGGCCTACCGGCTCGCCTGGGCGGGGCTGGCCGGCGTGCCGCCGGGGCGTGTGCGGGCCGCGTTCTACTACGTCCGCGAGGACCTGACGGTCCGCCCGGCAGACGTCCTCGACGCAGCGGGCCTCGAAGCCCTGATCACCAGCGTTCCGCCGGCCGGCGTGGCCTGATGCGCTGTCGCCGTGCCGCCCGCGGCCAGCGGCGGGGCGCTGGCCCATTGCAACGGCCTTGCCTTCATGATCGCGGTAACTCTTCTGCGGATGCTTCGAAAAAGTTACCGCGATCATGAAACCACCCGCTACGGGCCGCAACGGGGCCCCACGCCGTGCACTCAGGCGCGTGGAGAAAGGACGCGGACATGACCGCAATTGATCTTGGCAGCGACTCGGGCACCTGGCCAGCGGGTGTTTTCGTGCACCTGGCCATCAAGTACTCCAAGCCGGAGCACGTCGCCGACAACATCGCGTCGATGCGGCGCGTCGCTGACGCTGCTCAGGGCGCACCCGGCCTGATCGGGATCGGGCCATGGCGAGATGCCCGCAGTGGCCGGGTCATCGGGCTCTCGCTGTGGGAGTCGAAGGAGGCGTTCGAGTCGGCGATGCGGAGTGTCTTCGCGTCGCTGCCCGACCTTGACCCGGACGGTGAGTGGGACGAGCGCCCGCCGGACAGCTTCCATCTCACGCCCGCGTAACCGCCGGTTACCACAGCTGCCGCTTGGGAAGCAGGACGGGCCGCCCCGACGATCCGGTGGCCGGGCAGGTCGGCCGGGGCGGCTCGTTTTGCCGGGCGGCGGGACCGGTCGTTGCCATTCCCACATCCTGCCCGCCGCGAGCACTGTGGTCCTGAGTAGAGATACTCAATCGGGCGGTACGCCGCCGGCGGCGTACCGCCCGGGCGCGAGACGAGGAGGCAGTGCGATCATGGACGCGCGGGGTTATGTCGAGGCCAACGCGGCCGAGTTCTTCGCGGCTCTCAAAGACTGGCTGGCGATCCCGTCGATTTCGGCGGATCCGGCGCACCATGCCGACGTCGCACGGTCCGCGGATTGGCTGGCTGGGTACCTGCGGCAGATCGGCTTCCCGATCGTGGAAGTGTGGCCCACAGGTGAGGCAGGCGCGCCCGGCCTGCCCGCCTTGTACGCGGAGTGGCCCGCGGATCAGGGATCCGAGGGTGAGCCCGCGCCGGCCGTTCTGGTCTACGGGCATCACGACGTCCAGCCCGTGCAGCCGCTGGACGAGTGGGAGTCCGATCCGTTCACCCCGGTCGAGCGCGGACAGCAGCTCCTCGGCCGCGGCGCGTCGGATGACAAGGGGCAGATCCTGTTCCACGCGCTTGGCGTGCGGGCCTGCCTCGCCGCGTCGCCTGACGGCAGCAGGCAGACGCCGCCGGTTACGCTCAAGCTGCTCATCGAAGGCGAGGAGGAGTCGGGCTCGCCGAACTTCGCCGGGCTGCTCCGCCTCCACCGCGACCGTCTCGCCTGCGACGTGATCGTCGTGAGCGACACGACCATGTGGGCAGCGGATGTCCCGTCGATGTGCACCGGCATGCGCGGCATGATCGACGCCCAGATCGACTTCTACGGGCCGGACACCGACCTGCACTCCGGTTCGTTCGGTGGTGCGGTTCCGAACCCGCTGCACGCGATGGCGGCGTTGCTCGCGGGCCTGCATGACGAGCACGGACGGGTCATGCTGCCTGGTTTCTACGACAAGGTGGCCCAGCTGTCGGCTGAGGAACGTGAACTGCTCGCCCGGCTGCCGTTCGACGAGGAGGAATGGCTCGCCATGGCGGGACACAGCCGGGCGGCCGCGGGTGAGACCGGCTACTCCACGCTGGAGCGTGTCTGGGCACGCCCGACCGCGGAGATCAACGGCATGTGGGGCGGGCACACCGGGCCAGGGCCAAAGACGATCATCCCGCGTGAGGCGCACGCCAAGGTGTCGATGCGGCTCGTGGCCTACCAGGAACTGGAGGATGCCCGGGCCGCGTTGCGCGAGTACGTCGCCGCGAACACGCCGCAGGGGATCGCGGCGCGGGTGACATTCAGCGGGCCCGGGGTGCGGCCGTGCTTCTCCGATATCGGCTCACCCGCAGTGCGGGCCGCACGCGGCGCGATGCAGCGGGCATTCGCTAAAGAGGTGCTTTTCACCAGGGAGGGCGGCAGCGGGCCCGAGGCCGACCTCGCGGGCATTCTCGGTGCGCCGCTGGTGTTCATGGCGGTTGCGCTGGATTCCGATCGCATCCACGCCCCGAACGAAAAGGTCGAGATGCCGCTCCTGCTGAAGGGCGCTGAGGCTGCCGCCTACCTGTGGCAGGAACTTGCTGCCCTCGGCAAGGCTGGTCTGGCCTGCGGGGCGGGCGGCGATCAATGAGCGGGCCAATATGTGGCTTGGCCGTGCGCTGGTGAGCGGGCGTATGGCGGACGGGCCGATGGGCGAGCCTGGTGAGCGGGACCTGGCGGTGGCCTGGTGAGCCAAGATGACGGCGTCATGAGACTCGGGCGGCTCGCCCTCGCCCGTGGCCAGTTGGACCGGGTCGCGCACAGCCGGCAGGACGCCCGGTGGCTCGCAGACGCGTGGGCAGATCCACGGACGCGCGTGCTCGTCGTCGAGGATGGGCAGGCCCTGGTGCGGTTCTCCGCCGCGGGCGACGGCGCCAGGGGCAGCGACAGCGGGGCCGCGGGCGGCGACGGCGGGGCCGGGGGCGGCGATGGCGGGGCGGGGGGTAGCGACGGCGGGGCAGGGGCGGCGACGGCGGGGCCGGGGGCGGCGACAGCGGGGCCGGGGGTGGCGACAGGCGGGGCCGGGGGTGGCGATGGCGGCGCCGGGAGTGGCGACGGCCTACCCGGTGAGGGCGGTTCCGTCGGCGCCGGTCAGCCAGCAGGTGACGGCGCGTCAGTGGATAGCCGCGGGTCGGTGGCTGCCGGCCGCGCCGAGCTGGTTCTGGTGCCGCCCGCCGAGGCGCCTGACGGCGATCGGATACTTCTCGGCGTGGATGCGGCGGGCGTCGTGTATTTCGCCGTACTCGGCCGGCTTCCCGATGCGGGGCCGTTTTCCGGCCAAGCCCAGGATTCTCTTACCGGCGGGAATCCCGGCCCCGGCCAGGTGCCCGCCGCGGTTCACGTCCGCGCCGCCGGCGTGATGCGCGCCGGGCTACGTCAGGTCGGCGCGCTGCTGGGTGACAGGGACGCGGGTTTGCTCACCCACGCGGTCGCCCTCGCGAACTGGCATGCCGCACACCCCCACTGCCCACGATGCGGTGCCCGGACCCGGCTGGCTACGGCCGGTCACACCCGGGTGTGCCCGCGGGACGGCAGCGAGCACTTTCCGCGCGTGGATCCGGCGGTGATCATGCTTGTGCTCGACTCGGCCGGCCGCTGTCTGCTGGCCAGGAACCGGAACTGGCCGCAGAAACGGGTGTCGATCCTGGCCGGTTTCGTGGAACCTGGGGAGTCGGTCGAGCAGGCGGTGGCCCGCGAGGTGCGTGAGGAGGTGGGCATCTCGGTCGGTGAGTTCCGCTATCTCGGCAGCCAGCCGTGGCCGCTGCCGCAAAGCCTCATGCTGGGCTATTCCGCACAGGCCATCGACGACGGGCGCGGCGATCAGCAAATCCGCGTCGATGACGATGAGATCGTCGAAGCGCGCTGGTACGGGCGCGAGGACTTGCGAGCCGCGATCGAGTCCGGTGAGATCCTGCTGCCGCCGCCCGTCTCGATCGCTCACCGGATCATCGAGGCATGGTACGGGGCACCGCTTCCCGGCCGCTGGTGAGCGCCGGTGGCCGCTATCCACGCGGTACGCGGGCGGCGCAGCGGATGGCTCAGCGCACGGAATGCGCACGGCTGCCCGGTGCTTTGCACTCGCAGGAGGTTCCGGGGGTCGCCCCCCCGGGCTGGCACAGTCGCCCGGCTCGCGGGGGTTCCGGGGTCGTCCCCCCGGGCTGGCACAGTCACCCGGCTCGCGGGGGTTCCGGGGGTCGTCCCCCCGGGCTGGCACAGTCACCCGGCCTGCCCCAGATCCCTGACGGCTTGCGCGACGTCCACCCCAGGTGCAGGAATGATCATGATGACCGGGGTGTCGAGGCCGTGCGCGTGGTACTCGGCGATGCGCTCACGGCACGCCTGCGGTGTGCCATGCACGATCAGTTCGTCGACCACCTTGTCTGTGACCTCGGCGGTTGCCCGCTTGCGGTCGCCCGATGCCCACGCGGCCTGCACCGGCGCGAGCGCATCCCCCCTGCCGAGCCAGGAGTGGAACGCGGCGTAGACCGGCACGGTGAGGTAGCTGGCGATCAGGCGCCGCCCGATGCCGCGCGCGATCTCCGGGTCCGGGGTGGGACACACGAACACGCGGGCAATCAATTCGGTGCCCGGGCCCGCCGCGTCGCGTACCTGCCGCACGTCGGCCGGGGAGAGCCAGTTCGTGATGACACCGTCGGCCTCGGCTGCGGCCAGTTTGATCATTCCAGGGCGAAGCGCGGCAAGCGCGAGCGAGGGCGGAGAAGACAGCGGCAGGTCGAGCCGGAACCCGCGCACGGCGAAGGTCTCGTATTCCCCGGTCACCTTCTCGCCCGCGAGCGCGGCCCGCAGGAACCGGAGTGTGTCGCGCGCGCGCTGGTAGGGTTTTTCGAGCGGGATTCCATTCCAGTGCTCGACCACCGCGGGCGACGAGGTCCCGATTCCCAGGACGAAACGGCCCGGCGCAAGGCTTTCCATTGTCGCCGCGCTCATCGCGAGCAGGGCAGGGCCGCGCGTGTAGATCGGCGCAATCGCAGTGCCGAGCCGCAGGTCGGGCGCCCACTGGCTGGCCAGCGCCAATGGCGTGAAGGCGTCGGCGGCGTTGACCTCGGCCGACCACGCGTCCGTGTAGCCGAGGTCGCTGAGCCCGGCCACGATGTCACGCTGCTCGGCGATCGGTATCTGATGCAGAGGCAGGGTCATGCCCCAGCGCTTCATACCCTCGGTCGCTGCCATGCCGGTTCCCCTTCGCGCGCCCACGATGCCGCGATTTCCGCGGCCCTGGCCGCGCTGCGATGCCCGGGTCTGATGGAGCTCCCGATCCTACGGCCGATGCAGCTACCGCATCCCGGATGGGTCGGCCGCCCCGGTGGCATTCGCGCTTGGACGCCACGGCGTCGGCGCTGAAGGCCCGCGCCGACCTGGCCTCAGCCCCGCTGATCGTCAGTCGCAACGACAGCAGTGGCCCGTTGCTGCTGCTCTCGCCGGGTCTCCTGGCGGTGCCGCGGCGTCATACCGCGCCCTCCGTAGGCCCGGCCGGCGGTGACCTCCACCGGGCGGCGACGCCGGCCGGCACGATGAATGAAGCTCGTCCGGCTGCTGGGGGTGCCCGATATGGTTGCGCCATGGGGAAGCGTGAAGATCTCGAGGCACTCTCCTCGCGCGAGTTGCATGACCGGGCGGTGCACAGGGCCGTACGGCATCTGGATGTCGGCTTCCTGTGGCAGTTGCTGCGCGAACTGCCCGCGGCGGAGGCCGCAGAGGGTCACGAAGACGTCGCGACGGGGGATGCGATCAAGCTGAGCGCGCTGATCTCCGACGCGCTCGCGTCAGGCGAGGGTGACGTCGCGGAGGGCCTGCGTCCCCTGTACATCAGCTACCTGGAAAAGCACGCCGACTGACCAACGCCGGTCATGCGCGGTACGCACCCCAGGACCAGGCACCGCGAGGCCGGGCGCCCGCTGACCCTGGCGGCTGCGGGAAGATCGTTGTCCTTGCCAGAATTTGGCCTTCGCGCCAAGATCGGGAGACCACCACCGCGTCATCCTCTAGACGCTGACCAGTCCGGCCCGGTATCGGCAACGCGCAGGCGCCAGCGTACGGGCCGGCCGCGCAGCGCCCAGGACTGAGAGGTCATCGTGAGCATCCTGCGCATGTCCGAACTGGCCGCCTCCCGGGTGCTTGGCACGAGCTGGTCCACGGCGCCGCCATCACCACCGCCATCCCCGCCTCCGTTCCAGGGCTCCGCGGCGCTGGCGGCATTGAAATCGATCGTGGACTACATCCCGATCGAGATTGTCACCGTCTATGTCGCGGTCGGTGCGGCACTGTCCGATGCCGCCACACCGTCCCGCACCGGCCAGTGGGTCGCCTTCTGGGTGTTCCTTGGCCTTACCCCGATAACCCTCTGGGTGCTTTTTGCCGCACGCCTGCGCGCGGCAGGCGTTTCGCTGCCGCTTGACCCCACGCGCTGGCCATGGCCGGAGGCCATCGTCGCGATGGTCGGGTACGTCCTGTGGGCCTTCACCCTGCCGGGGACCCCTTTCGCGGACTTCAACTGGTACCGGCCGGGCCTCGGCACGGCCGTTCTGCTGGTCGGAACGCTGGTCCTCGGCCTGGGCGCGCCGCTGTTCACGCGGACGTCGGCGCCCGTGCGGCCCTAGGCCGACCGGGAACGGCCGCGTGCGCGCGGCGCGGTCCGGGGCCGTGCGAGCTCCTCGGCGACCGGCAGCAGCGGGTTCGTGACATTCGCGACCACCTCGTCGGCGAGTTCCTGCACGCGGCGCCCGCGGGACCGGGCTGCGGTGCGGAGCATCTCGAAGGCCTGGCGTGGCGCTATCCGGTGCCGTTCGGTGAGGATGCCGATCGCCTGCTCCACTCGAACCCGGTGCGCGAGCGCGTGCTCCAGTTGTGCGATCGTCATCTTCAGCCTGGCAGTCTCCGCGTCACCCGTGTCAGCCGCGGCTCCGTCAGGGGCCTGCCTGGCCGACGATGGCAGCTCGCTCACCAGCAGGTCGGCGAACACCATCGCACTCACCAGATCAGGCAATTCCTCGTCGCCGACCCGCCATCCGGCGGCGGTCCGGTAGACGGCCGCCGTCCGGGCCGCCGTCTCCTGCCCGCCTGGGGCAGCGGTCTTGTCGTGGCTGTCCGGCGCGGCTGGGACCTCCGTGACCTCTGCAGCCCCCCGGCGGTCCGCGGTGCCGGTGGCCATGGGGACATCGGTGGCCACGGGGACATCGGTGGCCAGGGGGACATCGGTGGCCACGGGGACATCGGGTTCGAGCGGGCCATGGCCGGCCGCTCGATCCGCGCCCGCGCCAGTCTCAGCTGCCCCCGCAGTGTCCCCCGCGGCAGTCGTTATGGAGCGATCTTCGTTCATTAGCTGCTTGCCAGGGCCCGCAGCCGCTCGACGACCTGGGCGGCGGATGGGTTGGTGAGCGCGCTGCCGTCGTCGAAGACCACCGTCGGCACGGTCTGGTTCCCCCCGTTCACGTCCATCACCAAATCGGCCGCGACGGGGTCAGCCTCGATGTCAACCTCCATGACCTCGATCCCCTCGCGTGCGAGCTGGCTCTTCAGCCGTCGGCAGAACGCGCACCAGCGCGTGGTGTACATCTTCGGGACCGTCGGCACCAGCGTCACTGACCGTCTCCCTCCTCCGCCGCGGCTTTCCCACGGCTCCGTCCGATTGCAACGCCGGCGGTGGCCGCGGGCTTCCCGCCCCGGTTCCGCGGGTTCCCGCCCGGCTCAGCGGGTTCCCGGCCCGGTTGCGCCGGCTTTCCTGCGCTGGTTCGCGGGCGGCCGGGCCTGCCCGCGATGGCGTACCCTCGTCAGTCCCTCCTGCGAT
This sequence comes from uncultured Actinomycetota bacterium, assembly GCA_963851085.1. Taxonomy (GTDB): domain Bacteria; phylum Actinomycetota; class Actinomycetes; order Streptosporangiales; family Streptosporangiaceae; genus DATFVJ01. The sequence continues at coordinate 554,987 of CAWKNX010000010.1, forward strand.
GATGTGCTCTATGCCGGACACCATTCTCGCTGGTCTCGATCCAGAGCAGCGAGCCGTCGCCGAAGCCGTGCGCGGGCCGGTCTGCGTGCTTGCTGGTGCGGGAACGGGGAAGACCCGCGCCATCACCTACCGGATCGCGTACGCGATTCACACCGGCGCGGTCGATCCCCGGCATGTGCTCGCGGTGACGTTCACGACCCGGGCGGCGGGGGAGTTGCGTGCCCGGCTGCACCAGCTCGCGGGAGCTGGATCAGCCGTGGAGCGGGTGCAAGCACGCACGTTCCACGCGGCAGCGCTGCGCCAGCTCGTCTACTTCTGGCCGCGGACCGTGGGCGGTGAGGCGCCGCGCGTCATCGACTCCAAGCTGAGCCTGGTCGCCGAGGCGGCGCGGGCGCTGCGGCTGAAACTCGACGGGGCAGCGCTGCGCGACGCGGCGAGCGAGATCGAGTGGGCGAAGGCGATCCAGTGCAGGCCGGAGGATTTCGCCGCCATGGCCGGGCGGGCCGGCCGGGTGCCGCCGGTCCCAGCGGACGAGATGGCGAAGCTGTTCGACGCCTACGAACGGCAGCGCCGCGACCGGCACGTCCTGGACTTTGAGTCGGTGCTCGAGCTGACCGCGGGAATCCTCGCCGATCACGCGCCAGCCGCGGCGCAGGTCCACGATCAATATCGCTATTTCGTGGTCGACGAGTACCAGGACGTCAATCCGCTGCAGAAGCTGGTGCTCGACGCGTGGCTTGGCGGCCGGGACGACCTGTGCGTGGTCGGGGATCCAAACCAGACGATCTATTCATTCACCGGCGCGACCCCCGCGTTCCTCACCGGTTTCACCGCGGAATTCCCCAGCGCGGCCGTGATCAGGCTGATCCGCGACTACCGGTCGACGCCGCAGGTGGTGTTGGTGGCCAACCGGCTGATCGCCACGGCGAGGCCGGGCTCGGCGCGGCAGGGCTCGCCGCCGTCCGCCGCACCCCCGGCCGAGCTCGTCGCCCAGCGCGGCGACGGCCCGCAGCCCGCTTTCGCCGAGTATCCGGACGAGGAGGCGGAAGCGGCGGCGGTCGCCGCCCAGGCGCGCGACCTGATCGACAGCGGCCTCGCTGCCCGGCAGGTCGCGGTGCTCGTCCGCACCAACGCGCAGACGGAGATGTTCGAGCGCGCGATGCGCGCCGCTGGCGTCCCCTACGCCGTTCGCGGCACCGCGCGGTTCTTCGACCGGCCCGAGGTGCGGCAAGCCCAGGTGCTGCTCCGGGCGGCGGCCAAGGCCGAGCCGTCCGGCAGTGCGCAGGCCGCCGCCGGCCACGTGTTCGCCGGCCTCGGCCTGACCCCGGAGCCACCGTCAGGCGGCGGGGCGATGCGTGACCGCTGGGAGTCACTGGCCGCGCTGGCGAAGCTCGCGGACGAGTTCTTCAGCGCCCATCCCGACGCGGACCTCGCGGACTTCGCGTCCGATCTCACGCGCCGCGCGGCGGTGCAGCACGCGCCCGCGCCGGGCGGCGTGACGATCGCGTCGTTGCACGCGGCAAAGGGGCTTGAGTGGGATGCGGTGTTCCTTCCAGCGCTCGTCGATGGCGTGCTGCCGATCGTGTACGCCACCACGCCCGATGCGGTCGAGGAGGAGCGGCGGCTGCTGTACGTCGGGGTGACGCGTGCGAGATCCAGGCTCCTGCTGTCGTGGTCGACGGCCCGGTCGCCGGGCGCCAAGCGGTCACGCCGGCCGTCGCCGTTCCTCGATCCGCTTTTGCGGTCCGCGGGGGGATCCCGTGGCGCGCTCCGTCCGGGGACAGCGGGGCAATACAGCCTTAACGGCTCACGCGGGCTGTCGCGATCAGGAACTTCGGACCCGGCCGCGGGGGGCGGCCGCTCGGCGCGGCGCCAGTCCGCCGCGCGGCTCAGGTGCTCGGTGTGCGGACGGGCCCTGCGCGACGCTACCGAGCGAAAGCTGGGCCATTGCGAAACGTGCCCCGTGCAGCGCGACGAGATCTTGTACTCCCGGCTGAAGGAGTGGCGCACGGCGGCGGCACGCGAACGCAGCATCCCCGCGTACGTCGTGTTCACCGACGTGACCCTGCAGGTGATCGCCGAGCGGCAGCCCCGCAGCGAAGCCGAGCTCGTCGCGCTGCCCGGCGTCGGCCGTGTCAAGCTGGACAGGTACGGCGCGGAGGTTCTCGACCTGTGCAGGAATTACCGCGGGCAGTAGGTGCCCGGCACCGGCTGGACATCGCTGGCGGTCGCTGGCGGCGGCTTGCTGGCGGCGGCTTGCTGGCGGCGGCTTGCTGGTGGGCGATCCGGTGAGAGCGTGAACCGCCTTGGATGATCTTCGGCTAGTGTCACGCGCGGACGTGTTGCCGGTGATCGCCGGTGTGAGCCGGAGGCGAACTGGATGAGCAAGGCCCTCGAGGATCTGCTCGATCTGCTCGACCTTGAGCAGATCGAGGTCAATATGTTCCGCGGGCGGAGCCCAGACGAGCAGGTCCAGCGGGTATTCGGCGGCCAGGTCGCGGGTCAGGCGCTGGTCGCCGCGGGGCGTACTGTTCCGCCCGAGCGTCCCGTGCACTCGCTGCACGCCTATTTCATCCGGCCCGGTGACCCTGCGGTGCCGATCGTGTACATGGTCGACCGGGTGCGGGACGGCCGTTCGTTCACCACTCGCCGGGTCTCGGCGGTACAGCACGGCAAGGTGATCTTTACCCTCTCGGCTTCGTTCCATCATCCAGAAGCCGGTCCGCAGCACGCCGTGCGAATGCCCGAGGTGCCACGCCCGGATCAGGTCCCATCGCTGATCGAGCGGCTGGAGAAGGTGTTCGGCCCGCACTCGGACGGGTTCTACCGCAGCCGTCCGATCGACCTCAGATTCGTCGGTCCGCTCACCCACGAGGCACAGCGGGATCCCACGCTGCGGACAACCGAGAGCCTCGTGTGGCTGCGGGTGGACGGCGAACTGCCAGACGACCCGATGCTCCATGTCTGCCTCATGACGTATGCCTCGGACATGACGTTGCTCGACTCGGTACTGCTCGCGCACGGCCTGTCGTGGGCGGATGGCCGGACGACCGGGGCCAGCCTGGACCACGCGATGTGGTTCCACCGCCCGTTCCGTGCGGACAGATGGCTGCTCTACGCGCAAGAGACACCCGTGGCCTCGGGGGGCCTCGGCCTGGCCCGTGGCCAGGTGTTCACAGAAGACGGTGAACTCGTGGTGTCGGTCGTGCAGGAGGGCTTGATCCGGACCCGCAGCGACGCGGCACAGGAGTAGCGGCGCCGCGCATCCGAACCACGTGCCACAGCGATGACCCGTCAGCGTGACATGACAACAGCAAGGGGCCATCGCCGTTCGTGCGCGCCGGTGACGTTCTATGGTCCGCCGCTGGTCCGCCACGGCCCTTATCAGTGCCGCATTTCTTGTAGTTCACTGATCGATTTGAGTATCTTTCTGCCCTCTTGGCTGCGCCTCCGGCGTGCTGCCTACCTGGGTCGGGACGCCGTGCTACGGGCGTCTCCCGCGCAAAACCGCAGGTCAAAAAAAACTTGCCGAACTCTCGGATGGTTCATAGGCTTGCTGTCACGCCCTAATGGGCCGTGACAGCAAATCTCCACGGAGGGAGGTGTCCAGGATGCTGACAGAAACCATGATCGCCTCGCGCGATGGCTTTGGCCTGCGCACGATGGGCGCCTTCCCGCATGTCCGAGGGGAAGTCTGCCTTGAGGGTGGGACCGGCCTGATCGCGACCGTCACCGCTGCACGGGTGACGGGTGCCGTGACGGCCGGTGCCGTGGCCTCCGCAGGCGCGCCGGCGTTCAGCGCGCGCAAGCGGGTGAGCCCTGCGTGGGCCCTTGGTCAGGCGCCGTTTGGCCAGGTGGCTTCCGCGCAGAAGACCGTCCGCACACACGACATCTACATGACCCGTGTCATCGCCAATGGCGAGGGCGCCCTGGGTCCGCATCGACGGAGAACGCCGGTTTAGGCTTACCGGCCTCAAGCTCCTCCAGGCCGCGGACCCGAAAAGGGTCCGCGGCCTTTGTTATGCCGGGCCACCGTTTGTCAGACCAGCGACTCAGCGACGAGCACAGCCAGTACGACAACGAGAGCAGAACGAGCGAGGAGAGGAGTTGACACCGATGCAGTGGCCCGACACCATCGCTGTCTCGGCGGGAGCAGCGGCGGGGTACGAGGTGGGCGCCGCGAGGGATGCGTTGCGGGGCGACGACGGGAGACTGGCCGCGGGCCTTGTGGCAGCGGCGGGCGCATTCAGCGGGCTCGATCTGCCGTGCAGCGATGAGCCGGACCTGTTTTTCGCCGAGTCGCCCGAGGATGTGGAGTCCGCGAAGGCGCTCTGCCGCGACTGCCCCGCACGTCTCGCTTGCATGGCAGGGGCCATCGAGCGCCGGGAGCCTTGGGGAGTCTGGGGCGGCGAACTCTTCCTGCGTGGAGAGGTCGTTCCGCGCAAGCGGCCGCGTGGGCGGCCGCGTAAGACCGAAGTGGCTGCCTAACCGGGAGGCCGTTCATGGACGGTATGCCGCGAGCCATGAAGGTTCGCGAGCAAGGAAAGATGCGCCGCTCGCTGGACGCTGCCGCGGCTCGTAGCCGCGGCCTGCTTTGCCTGCGGCCTGCGGCCTGCGGCCTGCGGCCTCCCGGCGTGGTGCCGCGAAAATACACGAATTCTCATGATGGGCGGAACAAAGAAATGTTGGTTCAGGAACAACTCGCAAGAGACCGAATACAGTCGATGCTGGCGGAAGCGAGACGATCACACCTTGCCTCGCGGTCGGCGAAGATCAGAAGGGCGCGGCGCCGTGCCGAACGGGCGGCGGCGCGGCTGAGCAGCGCGAAACGGGACATCGCTCGGCTGCACAGTTCCATGCATGCGGAGTCCTAGCTGTCCTGACTGCGCAGCGCCGTAGCGTCGCGCGGGCCGGCCGCCTCGCTGACCAGGTACTGCACACCTTCAGCGGTGAAAGCAGCCCCGCGGCGCCCGTCGCGTGGACGTAGGTAGCGTCGTGCGGGCGCCGGCCGCAGCCGTCTGTCTGCTGAGCCCTCGCCGCGGCACGACCGCGCAAGCACGGCCCCCGGCGGGAAACCGCCGGGGGCCGTGCGGCTTCCCACCGGGCACTGCGGGTTCGCCCGCAGTGCCCGGCGGTGGCTGCCGCGTCCGCGGGTCTTGTGTTTCCCGCGGGTCTTGTGTTTCCCGCGGGTCTTGTGTTTCCCGCGGGTCTTGTGTTTCCCGCGGGCGGCCCCGCAGACGCTCACTTGGCGGTCGTGGCATCTGCAGCCCATGATCGCGGTACTTTTTCCGCGAATGCTTCCAACAAGTTACCGCGATCATGAAACCGGGCACCGCCAGCGCGGTGCATTCGACCCGTCAGCCGCAGTTTCAATAAAAGCGGGCGAGTCACCGGAGAACCCCGGCCGCTGAGGCGGATTTTCGAAGCACTCACTGAGACCGGGGGGGGACCGGAGGCTGGCGGCGGGAGCGGACGCCGGGCAGATTGCAGCGGCGCCGCGTATGAGCTGCATCGCGTATGCACGGGCTGCGCCGCGTATGCACGGGCTGCGCCGCGTATGCACGGGCTGCGCCGCGTATGCACGGGCTGCGCCGCGTATGCACGGGCTGCGCCGCGCTCCTGGGGCGTGGTTGGCCTCTTATGAGGGTGCGGGTTCGTCGGCGTAGCCGGGCATCCACGTGATGACCTCGGCGCGGAATTCACCCTCGCATTCGAGTTGGCACAGCACACCGATGCCGGCCGTGGAGACCCGGTGAATGAGCACGTACGACGGGGGGATGTTGAACCTCCTGCTGATGTTGGAGGGCCGCAGGTCGGTGACGCGACCCGCCTCGGTACGCAGCCATTCGCGGGTGAACTTGAATGAGTCCACCTTGGACGGCTCCGCGAGTGGTGCGAGGAAGGTCTGCAGAGCGTCCAGGTCGATGTCGATGCCCTCGCGCAGAAACCCCTGCTCGCGAAGTTCCTGTTCGATCGTCTCGATGTCACCGTCGTCGTGCATGATCCGCAGCAGCCGGCCGATGAATGCGGGGAAGCCGTCAGGCAGGTGGTCAACGGCGCCGAAATCGAGCACTCCGAGCCGGCCATCGGCCATGAGCCTGAAGTTGCCTGGATGCGGATCGGCGTGCAGCATATGCGCGCGGGCCGGGCCGGAGAACAGGAATCGCGTGAGCAGCATCCCGGCTCGGTTCCGCTCGTCCTGGCTGCCATGGCTGATGACCTTCGACAACGGAGTGCCGTCCATCCATTCGGTGATCAGCACATGATCGGAGTTGGTCACCACCGGAGGCACGTATATATCAGGGTCGTCGTCGTAGGCGACGGCGAACGCCTGCTGCGACTCGGCTTCGAGGTTGTAGTCGAGTTCCTCGGTGATGCGGTCTTTGAGCTCGGCGATCAGCGGCTTCACATCGAGGCCAGGCATGAGCACGCTGAACAATCGGGCCGCCCGGCTCAGCTGCGTGAAGTCGCTGATCAGTGCCTTTCCCGCGCCCGGATACTGGATCTTCACCGCAACCTCGCGGCCGTCTTGCCATACGGCGCGATGCACCTGGCCGATGGATGCCGCCGCGGCCGGCTTGTCGTCGAAAAACGTGAAGTTCTCACGCCAGCCGGAGCCGAATTCACTCACCAGAACTCGGTGGACGGTCTGCGCAGGAAGCGGCGGAGCCGCCTCCTGCAACTTGGTGAGAGTCGCCCGGTACGGGCCCGCGATCTCCGGCGGCAGCGCCGCTTCGAAGATCGACAGTGCCTGGCCGAACTTCATCGCCCCGCCCTTGAGTTCGCCCAGGACTCTGAAGATCTGCTCGGCGGTACGCTGCTGAATCTCGTTGGCGACGATCTCAGCGGGACGGCCGCCGATCCGCTTGCCGAAGCCGAGCGCGGTGCGGCCAGCGAAGCCGATCGGGAGGCTGGCTAGCTTGGCGGTCCGCGTCACGGCGCGGCGAGGCAGGTCACTCACGCCTCTCATTGTCCGCTGGTGTTGTTGTTTCTTCTACAAGCGCACTCGTGGTGAGCCGGCCAGGTCCTGCGACGCCAGCGCCAGTCAGGCAGGACAAGCTCGAGAGTGCCGTTGACCGCGGTCGGCTCTGGCCCAGCCCGGTCGATGAGCGCGAGTACCTGACTCGCCGCGTGCGCGGCGACTGCGGTGGCGAGCACGGCATCGCACGCGGGCGTCGCCGGGCTCTTCCCCGCAAGCTGAGCCGCGATCAGGGGCCAGGCCGGGTCGCGGTCCCTGCGGGTCAGATCCAGGCAGCGCAGGCAGGCCGAACGGCCGGGCAGCACGAGTGGCCCGACAACGCCTATTGCCTCGGCGGCCGTCGCGGAAAGATGTGGGATGCGTTCAGCCATCAATTCATCGATCAGACCGGGATCACGGTCATCGGTGAGCACGACAAGGTCCGGCCGGGTCCCGTCATCGTCGGTCCGGACGTCCGGCGAGACGCGCCCGACTGCTCGTGCCGCGCCTCGTTCGCGCGGTGCACCAGTATCGGTGAGGTCAAGCCCGGCGGGCGCGGCGTCCGCCGGTCCGGCCGGCCGCCGGTCCCTGCACGTGATGCGGCCAACCCCGGAGGCGGCAAGCAGGCACGCGACGCTCGATCCGATGCGGCCGGCCCCGCACACACGGACGTGACTCAGGAGCCGCCGCACGATGACGCGGACACCACCGTCGCCGTCCCGATGGGCGAGCGACGCCGTAGCCAGCTCGGGCGCGAGCCGTGCCCGCGTGCCCCTGGGCAGAACATGTCGTGCCGTGACGGGAAAGTCATCGAGCGCTCCACCCGCCGCGAGGAGGGTGAGCACGCGGTCGGCCGCGTCGGCAGGAATGCCTCGCGTTGCCGTCTCGGCGAGCAGGGCAGCGCGGTCACGGCTCCCATCCAGGATGGCAAGTACGGCCGCCGCCGCCTCACCGAGGCCGGTGACCGCGAAGCCGCGGCGGGGGTCGACACCGATCTGGACTGTCTTGCTGTCGCGCCATAAGTGGAGCAGGCCTGGCTTCAGCACGGGTCTCATGACCGCAAGCGTGACAGCGCGGCCGCGGCTACGGGAGGCCGTGTTCGCGGCCTGTGGATAACGCGGATGGGCATTGGTCATGCACGCTGCGGCGTCGCACGCCTGGCGGGACCGTTGCCTGTCCGTACGGACAGGGCCGCGATTCGCGGCACAGCACGAAGCCTCGTGCGCGCTCGGCAGGGTGACTGCCACGCGGCAGCCGTTAGGGAGCCGAGGGGAGAACGGCCGGTAATGACCGGCGCCGCGAGCCTGCGGGAGACGCATTCTGAGCCCGCATTCTGAGTCCCCGGGCGCGAAGGCGGTGCATGTGCAGAACCGGCACCACAGCCTCCACCGGTCCGCGCACTGCGCGCGGGCCGCTGGCGGGCCGTTCGCCCCCCTTCCCCGAAGTGACGTACGGTCCGCAGGCCCGGGAACTCCTGTTCCGGAAGGTAGGAGGGATCGGCTCCCGCGTCAATCCGGGCCTGTGGACAAAACTGTGGGGGGCCTGAGGAGACTACGGTGTGTTTTTGTGGATGCCGCGGTATGACGCTGTGGATACGCACACGCCGAGGGCTACGGCTCAGGTTCTAGCTGGGGAAATGTCATGCACGCCCTGTGGAGGACGAAAAGTCTGAGTTACGGTTCATCCGTGCGGCCCGAATCATCCGTCTGGCCAGAAACCGACGTCGAAGTGCGCCGTAGCTCGCGGCGCCGCCGCACCGTGTCCGCGTACCGTGAAGGGAACAAGACAGTCGTGCTCGTTCCCGCCCGGTTCTCCAGGGCCGAAGAGCAGCAATGGGTGGCCCGAATGCTCGACCGGCTCGCCGCACGCGAACAGCGGCGCAGGCCGACGGACGCCGGCCTGCTGGCCCGCGCGCAGACCCTGTCAGGCCGTTATCTTGACGGTGCGGCCGTCCCATCCAGTGTGCGTTGGGTAGACAACCAGCGAGGCAGGTGGGGCTCGTGTACGCCCGCGGACGGCTCGATCAGATTGTCGCGACGGCTGCTCGGTATGCCGGGCTGGGTGCTCGACTATGTCATCATCCATGAGCTGGCCCATCTGATCGTGCCCGACCATGGACCTGAGTTCTGGAAGCTTGTGGCCGGTTACCCAAAGACCGAGCGCGCCAAGGGTTACCTCGAAGGGGTCGCTCACGCCGCCCGCCTCGAGGACATGCATCTTTGAGCAGCCGCCCCAAACCTGCGGCCCAACACGCGAAGAGGCGGCACCCGTGAGCCAGCACGGCAGCCTGAGCCAGCACGGCAGCCTGAGCCAGCACGGCCAGCACCGTTGAACGCCCCGCATTCTGTCCGGAGGATGGCGGCCGTTCTCGTCACACCGGCCGTGCGGTGCGCCGCGCCGTCCGGCGTTGCTCCGGAAGAATTCGGCTTGGCCCTGGTCGAGGACTCGTGTGACCTCGTGGCAGAGCTCGAACTCGTGGCTCCGGCGGTCGCGGTGAGCCATGATGCGGAGCATGAGCTAGGCGGGCGCGCGGTGGCGGAGTTCGTGTGGCCGGGAACCGCGCTGCTGCGGCTCGCTCCCGCCGACGACGTCGGGCTCGGGCTGGTGGGCCAGACCCTGCGGTCCCTGGCCGCTCTCGGCGCCAAGCAGGCAGTAGTGCTTGCCGCCGACGCACCTGATCTGCCGGTGTTGCTGATCGGCAAGCTATTCAGGGCACTTGGCGGCGCGACGCGGCGCGGCGATGTGGCGGTTTGCCCGGCCGAGGGCGGCGGCCTCGTCGCGCTTGCCGCCTGGCTGCCGCTCGCTGACTGGGTTCTCGGGATCGTCGCTGCTCAGCATCTGCGCGACAGGCAGGTCGAGCTCGACCTGCCTGATGCCACTGACCGTTTGCGCCGCCTCGCCCCCCGCCGGAGCGCGCTGCAGGTGGTTCCGGGTTGGCATCGCTTGCGCTCACCGGTCGATCTGGGTCGCCTCGACCCAGGGCTCGAGGGCTGGACGGCGACCCGCAGCGTCCTGCGGTCTGGTCGGCCGTGAGGCCGCCGACGACCCCGTCTGCCGTATCGCAAGCCGTGTGCCGCGAACTCGGCAGCTCGACGGATAACGGGCCTGTCTGCCCCGCCCCAACACCCGATTTACCGCAGTGGGCGGGATCGACGTCGCGTAGGCTCTGCGTGGCGTGATGGTCCGGCTGCCTCGGCCAGGCCGGCCAGATCTGCCAGGTCGGGCGGATCCGCGAAATCGGCGAGATCGGCCAGATCAGCAGGGTCAGCCAGATCAGCAGGGTCGGCTGCTTCGCGATCAGTAGGAGCCGGTCACGGTGAACGTCGCCGTCGTGGCAACGGTGTTTGCGCTGATCTTCACGGCGGAATTGCCGGACAAGACCGCGCTTGCGAGCCTGATTCTCGGGACCCGGTACCGGCCGCTTTACGTGTTCGTGGGCGTCGCTGCCGCCTTCGCTGTGCACGCGATGATCGCGGTGGCGGCTGGGAGCATCCTCGGAATGCTTCCGCACCGGTTGCTCGAGCTGATCGTCGGGGTCGTGTTCCTGATCGGGGCCGCAGTCCTGCTGCGCAGCAACACCGGGATCGAGGAAGGGCCCAGCTTCAAGAAGCCGTCCCGCACCTCATTCATCAGGGTTTCCACCGCCAGCTTCGGCGTGATCATGTTGGCCGAGCTTGGCGACATGACGCAGATCATTACGGCAAATCTCGCGGCGAAGTATCACGACCCGGCAGCGGTTCTGCTCGGCGCGGTGCTCGCGTTGTGGGCGGCGGCGGCAGTGGCCATTCTCGGCGGCCGCGGCCTGGTGCGTTTCGTGCCGCTGACGCTGATCGCGCGTCTGTCAGCCGCCGTGATGGTCGTGCTCGGCGTCATCAGCATCGCCGGCGCGGTCAAGGGCTGAGCGCGCAAGCGCGGGCGACCAGTCTGCGCACCGCGTCATCGGCCGACAGGGGCAGCGAGTCGACCGGCCACCACCGAAGATCATCCGACTCGTCGCTGCGGACGGGACGGGCGCCGGGCGGAGCCACCGCTGCGAACTGCACATCCAGGTGCCACGTCCAGCCCGCGGGCCCAGCCGGCTCCAGCGGCCCGACCCGGTCAGCCGCCCGGACCCGGTCAGCCAGGCCCGCCGCACCGGCCGGGCGAGCCGTACTCGCCGCTTCACCCGCGGCGGGCGACAGCCCCGGCGGGGGTGCGGCGAGCCCGCAGCGGACAGCGTGCAGATCAAGATTGACCAGACCCTCCACAAGGGCGAGATCCGTGATCGCAGACTCCTCGGTAGCTTCGCGCAGCGCAGCCGCCGCCAGTGTCGTGTCTCCTGGCTCGCAGTGGCCGCCAAGCTGGAGCCATCGGCCGACCTTGCCGTGCAGGGTCAGCAGCACGCGCCGCCGCGGCGCGTCGAGAACGGCGGCGCTCGCCGTCACGTGCCCGGGCGCGCAAGCCCGCGACAGGCCGTCGGGAAACGCGCGCAGGTGGGCGAGGAAAAGGTCGCGCAGCTCCTGCTGCTCATCATCTGGCGGCGGCCAGCCCGCCAGGGCCTTAACGGCTTCCGTGTGCAGGCTCACCCTTGAGCCGGTGGCTCGCTGCCAGGTTCGCCTTCGGCGTTCTCATCGCCGCCCGCGCCTGCACCGCCCGGGTCACCGGCATCCGGTCCAGCGGCGTCCGCTGGAGCCGCGCTGTCGGCCAGGTTGCCGCGCTGCTCGTCCTCGAGCGCGGAGATGTCGAGCTCCTTTCGCCCGCGGACGAAACCAGCGGGGTCGTCGAAGTCATCGGAATCCGGCAGCAGATCAGGATGGGCCCAGATGGCGTCGCGGCCGGCCGCGCCGCGTTCCTCGGTGAGCCCGCGCCAGATCGCGGCGGCCTCACGCAGCCTGCGTGGCCGAAGTTCCAGGCCGACCAGGGTGGCGAAGGTCCGCTCGGCCGGGCCGCCGGTCGCGCGGCGGCGGCGAACCGCCTCGGCGAGAGCGGCAGATGCGGGCAGCCGCCTGCTGGCGGCGTCGTCAACGACCGTGGCGACCCATCCCTCCACGAGGGCGAGTGCGGTCTCGAGACGGGCGAGCGCCGCCGTCTGCCGCGGTGTCTCCTCTGGGCGCATGAATGTGCCACCTGACATCGCCTCTTGCAGCGCCTCCGGATTGGTGAGGTCGATCTCCGTGAGTGACTGCTGAAGCCGTGAGGTATCCACGGTGATGCCTTTGGCATATTCGTCGACCGCACCGAACAGGTGGGCCCGCAGCCAGGGAACGTGGGCGAAAAGCCGGTGATGCGCCGCCTCACGGAGCGCCAGGAAGAGCCGGACCTCACCATCCGGCACGGAAAGGCCCGAGCCGAAGGCCGCGACGTTGGCGGGGATCAAGGCGGCGGTGCCCTCAGGGCCGACCGGCAAACCGACATCGGTGGAGCTGACGACCTCGAGCGCGAGCGCGCCGACCGCCTGGCCCGTCTGGCTGGCGACGACCAGGCCGCCGATCTGCCGCACCAGGCCCAGCATGGGTCCTGCCATGGCCTGCAACTGCGCACGGAGGTCGTCCCCGGCATCGCCCGCCTCACCGCCGAGTGTTTCTGAGCCGAGTGTCTCGGTTCCGGCGGTCAAAGCGCCGCTCATCGTCTCGACCGCCTTGGCGGCGATGGGGTCGCACAGCTTCGACCAGACGGGAAGCGTTGCCTCGACCCACTCCGACCGGCTCCAGGCCTTGGCGGCGCGGACGCCGGAAGGGAACGTCGTGACGTCGTCGAGCCACAGGTCGGCGAGCCTGAGCGCTTGGGCGATCTCCTCGGACTGCGGAGCGAGGATGCTCGCGTCGCCCTGGGCAGAGACGGTGTGCCTGGCCACATTCGTAGCGAGGTCCCAGTTCACCGGCCCACCCTGCCACGACATCAGGTCGGCGAACTGACGCAGCGCGTCGGCGAACTGCTGCGGGTTGCCGAACATCGCCATCGGGTCCGGTGGCATTGGCTGGCCCGGCGTGCCCGGCCCCGAATCGCCAGGTCCGGAGCCGCCTGGCCCGGAGCCGCCTGGCCCGGAGCCGCCTGGCCCGGAGCCGCCTGGCCCGGAACCGCTTGATTCACCGCCACCTGGCTCGCGCTCTGGCTCGGGTAGGCCGAACCCGAAAGGGGTGTCACCCATCCGTGTGACCTCTCAGGCAGGATGGAAGGGTCATGTTTACTGTGCTAGTCACGTTATCCCGGGAGCGACACAGGGTGAGTACCTCTGGTGGCCAGGTTCGCCCACGGCGCAGCGGCAGGCAGCGCGCTGATGCCGCGGCGCCGCCTGCCACGGCACCGGTGAGCCCACCGCCGTCCCGCGTGGGGCAGGGGGCGCCGCCTGCCCAGACCGCGCGGAGCCGTGACCGCCGTGCCGCTCGCGGCCCGGGTCCCGTTGTGGCCGTGACCGGCGCGGCCCAGGGCCTGGGCCATGCGCTCGCGGCGAGGCTTGCCGCGTCACGGCGGGTTAAGAAGGTGGTGGCGATAGACGACCACCGTGGCGAGGTCACCGGGGTCGTCTGGCGCGTGGTGGACGTGCGTGACCCGGTGCTGGCCGGCCGTCTCGCCGGGGTGGACGTGGTGGTGCATACCGACCTGGAACTGGCGCCCGACTGTGACGACAGGGAACGCCGGGCGTTCAACGTACGCGGTGCGCAGACGGTCCTCACCGCCGCGGCGGCGGAGGGCGTCGGCCGGGTGGTGCTTGTGACCAGCGCGATGGTGTACGGCGCCCGCCCTGACAACCCGGTTCCGCTTGCCGAAGAGGCGCCGCTGCAGGCCGATCAGGACGCCAGCATCGCCGGTGACCTGATCGAGATCGAGCACCTGGCACGGCGGGCGCCGCGCGCCTACCCCGGCATGCAGGTCACCGTGGTGCGACCGGCGGCACTCGTCGGCGAGGACGTGGACACGCTAATCACCAGGCATTTCGAGGCGCCGAGGCTGCTCACGGTGAAGGGCTGCGCCACCCGCTGGCAGTTCTGCCACGTTGACGATCTCGTCTCCGCGCTCGAACTCGCGGTCACCGGTGAGGTGACAGGCGAGTTCGCGGTCGGCTGCGACGGCTGGCTGGAGCAGGACCGGGTCGAGGAACTGAGCGGGCTGCGCAGGATCGAACTGCCGGCCGGCTTCACGTTCGGCACCGTACAGCGCCTGCACCGGGCGGGGATCACCCCGGCTCCCGCGACGGATCTGCACTACGTGGTCTACCCGTGGGTCGTGGACTGCGCGGCCCTGCGTGCTGCGGGCTGGCGGCCCGCCTACGACAACGAGACCGCACTCGCCGTGCTGCTCGCGCAGCGTGCCGGGCACCACGCGGTGGCCGGCCGGAGGCTGGCGCGCAAGGAGGCGACGATCACCGCCGCAGGTGCGGCGGGCGCGACCGTCGCGGTGATCGGCACCGCCGCGATCGTCCGCCGCGCCCGCCGTCGCCGACGCGGCGGTTAACCGGCCGCACGGCGTTTCCTTCACTACCCGCCCGGAACCCCCGCCGCGCCCCGCACCCACGAACGGCGCGCCGCGCGGCAGCCTTAGGGCTCTGCCAGCCCGGGGGGCCGACGCCCCGGAACCCCCCGATTCACCAGCCCGGGGGGCCGACGCCCCGGAACCCCCCCGATTCACCAGCCCGGGGGGCCGACGCCCCGGAACCCCCCGATTCACCAGCCCGGTCGGGCCGGTACCGTGTGCTGGGTGGGAGTCGTCCGGTTGATCGGGATACGCGCCGAGCCGCTGTCGGTTGACGAGGTGCTCGCCGCGGTCGCCGACGCGGGAGCGGGCGGCACTGTGGTATTCACCGGCCAGGTCCGTGACTCCGATCACGGGCGCGGCGTGACCCGCCTGTCGTACACCGCGCACGGGTCGGCGGCCGACGAACTGCGCCGCGTGGCGGAGAAGGTCGCGGCGGAGTCTGGCGCGCTCGCGATCGCGGCCGTGCACCGCACTGGAGAACTCGCAATCGGCGATCTCGCCGTGGTGGTCGCCGTGTCCTGCCCACACCGCGCGGAGGCGTTCGCCGCCTGCCGTGCGCTGATAGACGAGCTCAAGGCCACTGTCCCGATCTGGAAGCACCAGCAGTTCGATGACGGTGGCAGCGAGTGGGTCGGCAGTGCGTGACTGCCAGCGAACGGGTTGGCCGTGCGCGACTGGCGGTGCACGACCGGCAGAGCGTGACAGTGGCATAGTCTTCCGTGCATGTCGCGACGCGCCCTGACGATGCTCGTCGCCGGGATCAGCGCCGCCGTCCTGGCCCTGACCGGTGCCGTGCTGCCCGTTCCTTACGTGGTGCTGAGCCCGGGTCCGACGTTCAACACGCTCGGCGCGGTGAACGGCAAACCGCTGATCGTTGTCTCCGGCCACCAGGTATATCCGACGGCGGGGCACCTCAATCTGGTGACGGTCAGCTACCAGGGTGGCCCGGGGGACGAGATAAACCTCTACACGGCGCTCAGGTCCTGGCTGTCGCCGCACGAGGCGGTCGTGCCCCAGGAGGAGCTGTTCGGCACCAACTCTAACCCGCAGCAGGTGCAGAAGCAGAACGTCCAGGAGATGACCGACTCGCAGCAGCTCGCCACCGCGGCGGCGCTGAACGAGCTCAAGATCGGCTTCACCAGAGTCGTGATCGTCACGAAGACGGTGAAGGGGCTGCCCGCCTACAACGTCCTGCGCGCGGGTGATGCGATCACGGCGGTCGACGGCACCCCTGCGACGTCAGCGGACAAGGCCGCGAGCCTGATCCGCGCACGTCGCCCCGGTGCGCCGGTCGAGCTGACGATCTCCAGGAACGGGCAGAAGAAGACCGTGCGGCTCGTGAGCAAATCGCAGTCCGGCCAGGCGGCAATCGGTGTGTACGTCAAAGACCAGTTCAAGTTCCCTTTTTCCGTCCAGATCAGGGTCGGGGACATCGGTGGCCCGAGCGCGGGGATGATGTTCGCGCTCGGCCTGGTCGACAAGCTGAGTCCGGACAACCTGACCGGTGGCAGGTTCATTGCGGGTACCGGTGAGATCGACGCCAACGGGAATGTCGGCGCGATCGGCGGCATACAGCAGAAGATGGTCGGCGCGCGCAACGAGGGCGCTACGATCTTCCTGGCTCCGGCGAGCGACTGCTCGGACGTACGTGGCAACATCCCGCCCGGCCTGCGAGTCGTCAAGGTGAGCACACTCGGCCAGGCCGTACAGGACCTGGATGCGATCAAGGCGGGCAGGCCGGTGCCGTCGTGTTAGCGGCCGTGGCAGCGCGGGCCACAGCCCGCGGACGTCACCGATGCCCGCTCGCGGGCGTCGCGTACGGAACCGACCGCGGTCCCGGTAAGTTTCCATCAAGTCGGACTAGTGTGTGCGGGGCCGCTCACGACGGCCGAGAGCCGCCGGGCGCCACTGGGCGTCAGGGTCATCGATCGCACGGGTCGGCGTCAAACGTTTCTGTGACGTGAGGGGGAGGCGTGAGCTTCCGTTCTCCGGGTCGCTCACGGCCGGTGCGATTGCCGCACCGGCCGCGTTACCTGATCCCGGTAGTGGCCGCGGTCATCGCGGTCATCGTGCTGTTCATCGTGTTCGCGAACGTGTGGACCGATTTCCTGTGGTTCCAGTCGATCCAGTATGGCTCGGTCTTCACGAAGATGATCAGCGTCAAGCTGGTGCTCTTCGTGATTGGCGCCGCCGTCATGGCCTCGGTGGTCGGCGTCAACATCTATCTGGCCTACCGGTTCCGCCCCACCTACCGGGCAATGTCACCCGAGCAGCAGGGTCTGGAGCGGTACCGGACCGCGCTTGATCCATACCGCAAGCTGGTGATGGGCTTCGGCCTCGGCCTGCTCGCGCTGATATCCGGGCTGTCGGTGGCCGGCTCCTGGCGTGTCTGGCTCCTGTTCGTCAACCAGACGCCATTTGGGCAGAAGGACCCCCAGTTTCATCTGGACATCTCGTTCTTCACATTCACCTACCCCTTCATCAGGTTCATACTCGGTTTCGCCTTCACCGCCGTCGTGCTCTCGGTCATCGCCGCGGCCGCCACCCACTACCTGTACGGCGGACTGCGGCTGCAAGGGCCAGGTGATCGTTCCAGTGTGGCGGCGCGCGCCCAAATGTTCGTGCTGCTTGGGATATTCGTGCTGCTCAAGGCGGTGGCGTACTGGTACGACAGGTACGGCCTCAACTTCAGCCAGCGCGGGACCGTCACCACGGGAGCCTCGTACACGGACGTGAACGCGGTGCTTCCGGCGAAGACGATCCTGGCCGTGATCGCGATCGTGTGCGCCCTGCTCCTCTTCGCCGGCGCGCTGCGGCGCAGCGTGATGCTGCCCGCGGTCGGGTTCGGCCTGCTCGTGCTCTCCGCGATCCTGGTCGGCGGCGTCTACCCGGCGATCATCCAGCAGTTCGACGTCAAGCCGAACGAACTCGCGAAGGAGTCGCCGTACATCCAGCGGGAGATCGCGGGCACCCGGCAGGCCTACGCCATTACCGGTGTGCAGGAGACCCCCTACGCGGCGACCCCGGACCAGCCGGCCCCGCAGCTTGCGTCCGACGCGAGTACGCTGCCCGGGGTCCGGCTGCTCGACCCGGCCGTGGTTGCTCCTTCATTCCAGCAGCTACAGCAGATCAAGGGCTACTACAAGTTCTCCAGCGTGCTCGACATGGACCGCTACCCGCTGCCGGGTAGCGGAACCGCGCCGCAGGACACCGTGGTCGCGGTCCGTGAGATGCCGGGCCCGCCGGCGAGCCAGAGCAACTGGGTGACCCAGCACCTGGTCTACACGCACGGGTATGGCTTCGTCGCCGCCTCCGCGAACACGGTCAGCGGCGGAGGCGGCCCGAGCTTCATCGAGAGCAACATTCCGTACCAGGGTGAGCTCCCCAGCTTCCAGCCGCGTGTCTACTTCGGCCCGCTCGAGACGAACTACGTGATCGTGGGAGCGCCCAAGGGCCGCGCACCGCAGGAACTCGATTTCCCCAACCAGAGCGCCAGCGGCCAGCAGAACACCACCTACCGGGGCGGCGGCGGGGTCGCGATCGGCTCCTTCTGGAATCGGCTGCTCTACGCGACCAAGCTCAAGCAGCTCAACATCCTGCTTTCCGGTGCCGTCAACCACCAGTCGCGGATCCTGTACGTCCGTGACCCGCTGTCCCGGGTGGCGAAGGTGGCGCCGTTCCTCACCCTTGACGGCGATGTGTACCCGGTGATTTCCGGCGGCAGGCTCGACTTCGTGGTCGACGGCTACACCACCACCGACCTTTATCCGTATTCGGAGCGGGAAGGGCTCGATGGCGTCACGGCCGACTCGATCGGCACGCCGGCGCCGGTCGAGCAGTCGGGCGATCAGATCAATTACATCCGCAACTCGGTCAAGGCAGTGGTGGACGCCTACACCGGCAAGGTGACCCTCTACGAGTGGAACGCCGATCCGGTGCTGCGTACCTGGATGAAGGCCTTTCCCGGCATCATCAAGCCGAAGGCGTCGATCCCCGCCGATCTGCTTCCGCATCTGCGCTACCCGCAGGACCTGCTCAAGGTCCAGCGGCCGATTCTCGCCCGCTACCACGTACAGCAAGCACAGGCCTTCTACGGCGGTCAGGACTTCTGGGCCGTGCCCAACGACCCGACCACGCCGGACGGCGGAACCCAGCCGCCGTATTACCTGACCATGTCCATGCCGGGATACAGCGCACCCGAGTACTCCCTGACCACCTCCTTCGTGGCAAAGGGCCGGGAGAACGTGGCGGCGTTCATGGCGGTCGACAGCAACCCGCTGAGCCCGGACTACGGCACGATCCGGGTTCTCGAACTGCCGCGCTCCACGGTGATCTCCGGCCCGAACCAGGTGCAGAACACGTTCGAGTCCAACCCGACCGCGTCGCGTGAGCTCGCCCTGTACCGGCAGGGTGGATCAACGGTGATCACGGGGAACCTGATCATGCTTCCCCTCGGTGGCGGCCTGCTGTACATCGAGCCGGTGTACTTGCAGGCGACGGGCGGCCAAGGCGCGGGCTCCTATCCGACACTTCAGCGCGTGTTCGTGTCATTCAACGGGCCCATCGGCTATGCGGCCACCCTGCAAGCGGCCCTCGGGCAGGTGTTCAGCGGGCTGCCGAGCCAGCCCACAGGCGTTGGCACCGGGTCGGCCAGCGGCCAGCTGAGCGCGGCCGTGCGCGGTTTCCTCAGTCAGGCGGAGTCGCACTACCAGGCGGCGCAGCAGGCGCTGAAGCAGGGTGACTTCGCCACCTACGGGCAGCAACTGCAACTGATGAAGCAGGCGCTCGACGAGGCGAACCGCGCGGCGCAGCAGTCGGCGAAGCCAGGCGCGGCACCGACACCGACGCCGTCCCCGACGCGATGACCGTGTCGGGGTCGTGGGCGGGGGCGTCCCAGTGCCCGTTCCCGGTCGGCCATCAAGCGACGGTGATCGGGGCGCGGCGATGCGGCTAGCGGATGCTGTCGCCTTCGCCGGCCATCAGGTGCACGTCTGCCGCTACCGTGAGGCCGGCACGCTGCTGCGCTGGCTCGGCACCGACCTGGACGGGCTGCGGGTGCTCGATGTTGCCGGCGGTGACGGGTACTGGGCAGGGCAGGCCAGGCGGCGCGGCGCCCACGCGGTATCGATCGACCTCGCCCGCGCCAAGATGCTGCGCGGGCGCGGGTTGACCGGCGCCCCGGCGCTCGTCGAGGCCGATGCGCTGCGGCTGCCCTTCGAGGACGGATCCTTCGACCGGGTCATGTCGATCTGCGCGATCGAGCATTTCGACGACGGCGAGCGCGCGCTGGACGAGATGGCGCGGGTCCTGCGGCCCGGTGGTGAGCTGGTCATGTCGGCGGACGCGCTCACCCGGGCGTCGCAGTGGCCTGAGCTGTACCGCGCGCACTGCACGCGGTACCACGTCAAGCACACATATACCCACGACACGCTGGGGCGGCTGCTCGCAGCCCGCGGTCTCGAGGTGATGGAACATGGCTATCAGTTCCGCGCCCGCTGGTCGGAGCGGCTGTACCTTGGCCTGTCAGCGCGCGGGGGCAGGGTAAGTTTCAACGCCGCTGCCGCGCTGATTCCGCTGGTGGCGGCGAGCGATCGCTGGACCGGCCGTGACCTTGGCAGCATCGTCCTGCTTCGCGCGCGCCGGGCGCTGAAGTGAATTCCACGTAACGGTCGGCAACACCTTGCCTCCCTGCTGGTCCAACGGCACATCCAGGGCAGTAAACGGCGTACGCTCGTCTTGGGAGCATCTTCGGGACACCCGAACGAGTTCACTGGGCTCCCGGTTTCGCCTGCTGGGCCGCTGGCACAGCGCACCGGGTTCCCCATGCGGCTCACCCGGGTTCCCGGTCCGGCACACTGGGTTTGCCCCGCCCAAGGAAGGAGCGAGATCGGCCGTGGCGCCTCGGGTCCTTGTTGACGCGACTGCTGTGCCCGCTGACCGCGGCGCCCTCGGACGGTACGTCGACGGGCTGATCGGCGCGCTTGTGTCCGCGGACGCGGACCTTGCCGTTGCCTGCCAACGTGCAGACGAGGAACGGTACGGGAGGCTGGCGCCAAACGCGAGGATCGCCGCGGGCCCTACCGCCATCGCGCACCGGGCGGCCAGGCTGGCCTGGGAGCAGACGGGCCTGCCGCTCGTCGCGCAGCAGGTCGGCGCGGACGTCATCCACGCGCCGCACTATTCGATTCCGCTGCGCCCAGGTGTGCCGTGCGTGGTGACGGTACACGATCTCACCTTCTTCACCGACCCGGAACTGCACACCGCCGTCACCGCCACATTCTTCAAGTCCGCCATCCGCACGGCGGTGCGCCGGGCCACCCGGCTGATTGTGCCGTCGAAGGCGACCAGGGATGAGCTTGTCCGTGTCCTCGGCGCGGACCCGACCCGGATCGACGTGGCGTACCACGGCGTGGATCACACTCTCTTCCACCGGCCGGACCAGACGCAGCTCGGCCGGGTCTCCGACCGGCTCGGCCTGCATGGCAAGCCGTATGTCGCGTTCCTTGGCACGCTGGAGCCGCGCAAGAACGTACCCGCCCTGATCAGAGGCTGGACCGATGCCGCCGCCGACATGGCGGAGCCTCCGGCGCTTGTGCTCGCGGGTGGCTGCGGCTGGAGCGAGGAGGTGGACGTGGCGGTCGCGGCCGCGCCGCCGCACCTCCGGCTGATACGCCCAGGCTACTTGCGGTTCTCCGATCTGCCCGGGTTTCTCGGTGGTGCCATGGTGGTGGCCTTCCCGAGCCGAGGCGAGGGCTTCGGGCTTCCTGTGCTCGAGGCCATGGCGTGCGGCGCGCCGGTGCTGACGACGCACTGCACATCATTGCCTGAGGTCGGCGGCGATGCGGTGGCGTACACCGAGCGGGACGGCGACAGTATCCGCGCCGCGCTGCGGGCGCTGCTTGACGATCCCGCGCGGCGACAGGCGCTCGGTGACGCGGGCTATGCGCGGTCGCAGGAGTTCACCTGGGAGGCCTCGGCCGAAGCTCACCTGGCCTCCTACCAGCGGGCGGCGGAGCAGCACATACCCTGACCGCTGACCGGCCGGCTCGGCGGTGTCGGCGTCCGGCTGCGCCGCCGGAATGGTAGCGTCCCTGCTCATGGAACCCGTCGAGGCGATCGTGCTCGTGGGCGGCCAGGGCACCAGGTTGCGCCCGATGACGATTTTTACGCCCAAACCGCTGCTTCCCGCCGCGGGTGTGCCGTTCATCGCCCATCAGCTCGCACGTGCGGCGGCAAACGGGGTGGTACACGCGGTCCTCGCCACGTCCTACCGTGCGGACATGTTCGAGGCCGGGCTGGGCGACGGATCGTCGTTCGGTCTTGAACTCGACTACGTCATGGAAGACCCGCCCCTCGGCACGGGCGGCGGCATCAGGAACGCGGCCAGCCGGCTGAGCAGCGGCCCCGACGAACCGGTGCTCGTGCTCAATGGGGACGTCCTTTCCGGTCACGACATCGCCGCGCAGCTTGACCTGCATCGCGCGGCCGACGCCGCGGTGACGCTGCATCTGGTGCAGGTCGATGACCCGTCCAGCTTCGGCTGCGTGCCGACCGACGACGTGGGCCGGGTCACCGCGTTCCTCGAGAAGACACCCGTGCCGGTCACGAACCGGATCAACGCCGGCTGTTACGTCTTCAAGCGGCGGGTGATCGACCGGATCCCCGCTGGCCGCGCCGTGTCGGTCGAGCGGGAGACCTTTCCAGGGCTCATCGACACCGGCGAACCCGTGTTCGGCTTCCCTGACACGGCGTACTGGCTGGATGTCGGCACGCCGGAGGCGTTCGTCCGCGCGTCCTGCGATCTGGTCCTCGGCCTGGTGCCCTCGCCAGCGATGTCGGGGCCCTGCGGGGACGCGCTTGTGCTGCCGGGGGCCACGGTCGATCGGGCGGCGCGGCTGTCCGGGGGCGCGGTGATCGGCGCAGGCTCGGTCATCGGGCCTGGCGCCCGCGTCCACGGGAGCGTGCTGCTCGACGGGGTGACGGTGGCTCCCGGCGCCAGTGTCGAGGGCTGTCTGCTCGGCAACGGCGTCCGCATCGGCGAGAGCGCCGTGCTCGAGGGCGCGTTCATCGGCGATGGTGCCGTGATCGGGGCTGCGAACGAGCTTCGCCACGGCATCAGGATCTGGCCACACGCGCAGATCGCGCCGCGGACCGTCCGGTTCTCGACAGACACCTGAGCGGGCGCGCTGTGCCCCGTCCGGCCCCGCTGACCCGCACCTGGCGGCCGCCGTTTCCCCTGGACATCCACTCGGTCCTCGGCGTGCACAGGCGCGGGCGGCGTGATCCAGCCTTCCAGGTGAGCGCCGACGGCGCCATCTGGCGGACCTGCCTGACCCCGGACGGGCCCGGCACGCTGCGGGTGACGGCCATCGGCGGAGCGGCTGCGGGGGAAGCGGCGGCTGGCGGGGCGGCGGCAGACGGGGCGCCGGCTGGCGGGGCGGCGGCCGCCGCGTGGGGGCCTGGCGCCGAATGGCTACTGGGCCAGCTTCCCGACATGCTCGGTGCCGACGACGATCCGGTGGGCTTCGCCCCCACCCATGGGCTGCTGCGCGAGATGGCGGCGCGCCATCCCGGCCTGCGAGTCGGCAGGACCGCACGGGTCCTCGAGGCGCTGGTGCCCGCGGTGCTCGAACAGAAGGTCGTGGGCGCCGAGGCGTTCCGCGCCTGGCGGCTGCTGCTGGCCAGATATGGCGAAGCTGCGCCTGGCACCGGGCCAGGTGGCCCGGTACCCGCTGGCATGCGCGTATTCCCGTCCCCGCGGGTGTGGGTGTCGATCCCGTCCTGGGAATGGCACCGCGCCGGTGTGGAGGGCGTCCGGGCCCGGACGATCATCGCGGCGGCGAGCGTGGCGGGTCGCGTCGAGGAGATCGCCGTCATGGACCCCGGGGCGGCGGACCGCAGGCTTCAGGCCATCGCGGGGATCGGGCCATGGACATCGGCGGAGGTGCGGCAGCGTGCATCGGGCGACGCCGACGCCGTGTCGGTCGGTGATTACCACCTGCCCTCGATGGTCGGCTGGGCACTGGCGGGGCGGGTGGTGAGCGATTCGGGGATGCTCGAACTGCTCGCGCCCTATCGGGGGCACCGCTACCGTGCCACCCGCCTGGTGGAACTCAGCGGCGTGGCGCCACCGCGCCGCAGCCCCAAGCTCGCCCCCCGCGACTACCGCGCGTTCTGACCAGCCCCGGTTCCCTTGATCGTGCGGCGCTGGCGGCCCGCGTGCCCGTCGGGCAGGGGTGCGGGAAGCGTTGATCCAGCTGCCGCGTAGGGTGCGGCCATGGGCCTTTCCGAGGATCGCCCCCCGGCCGCCGCACTTCGCAGGGCACTTGCCCGGGCCAGGGACGGCAAGCCGCTCGACCAGTCCGAGGCCACGGTGCTGCTGCACGCTCGCGACGCAGACCTGGATCAGTTGCTGGCCCACGCGTCACGTACGCGTGACGCCGGCCTCGCCGCAGCGGGCCGCGAAGGCGTGATCACCTATTCCCGCAAGGTCTTCATCCCGCTCACCCGGCTGTGCAGGGACCGCTGCGGTTACTGCACGTTCGCCACGGTGCCGCACCGCGTACCGAGCCCGTACCTGTCACCCGACGAAGTCCTCGACATCGCGCGCCACGGTGCCGCGCTCGGCTGCAAGGAAGCGCTCTTCACTCTCGGTGACCGCCCGGAAGACCGCTGGGCACAGGCCCGCGAGTGGCTTGACGCGCATGGCTATGACGACACGCTGTCCTATGTCAGAGCGATGGCCATCAGGGTGCTCGAAGAGACCGGGCTGCTGCCGCACCTGAATCCCGGCGTGCTGAGCTGGCAGGACTTCCAGCGGCTCAAGCCGGTCGCGCCGTCCATGGGCATGATGCTCGAGACCACCGCGGCCCGCCTGCACACCGGGCGCGGTGGACCGCACTTCGGCAGCCCGGACAAGGATCCCGCGGTCCGGGTGCGCGTCCTCGAGGACGCGGGGCGCAGCAGCGTCCCCTTCACCACGGGCATCCTCATCGGCATCGGTGAGACCCTCGCCGAGCGCGCCGACTCCATCTTCACGATCCGCCGGATCGCCCGCGAGTACGGCGGCATCCAGGAAGTCATCGTGCAGAACTTCCGGGCCAAGCCGGATACCAAGATGCGCGACGTGCCCGACGCCGAGCTTGCGGATCTGGCTGCGACGATCGCGGTCACCCGGCTGGTGCTCGGCCCGAAGGCGCGGGTACAGGCGCCGCCGAACCTCGTTGACGATCAGCACGCACTGATCCTGCGGGCCGGCATCGACGACTGGGGCGGCGTATCGCCGCTCACCCCGGACCACGTCAACCCGGAACGCCCGTGGCCACAGATCGACGAGCTAGCATCCCTGACGGCTGCCGCGGGCTCCACCCTCGCCGAGCGGCTGACGATCTACCCGGACTACATCAAGGAGCCGTGGCTCGATCCGCGCCTGGCCGCTCATGTCGCCGCACTGGCCGATCCGGTCAGCGGGCTCGCCGCGGACGGCGCGGTGCCACGCGGCCTGCCCTGGCAAGAACCAGACGGGGGCTGGGGCCAGTCCGGTGGACGGGGCCGCACCGATCTGCACGTCGCGATCGACACCATGGGCCGCACCGACGATCGCCGCAGCGACTTCGGCGAGGTCTACGGCGACTGGGCGGAGGTCGGCGCACGGATCGCGCCAGGGTCCGCGGGGGGCACCGCGCCCGCTGAGCCCGCCAGGACCAGCCGCATGGACGCCGAGGTGCTTTCCGCGCTCAGGCACGCGGAGGCGGACCCGGCTGGCCTGACAGACGCGGAGGCGCTCGCGCTGCTCGACTGCGATGGCGCGGAACTGGAAGCGCTCACTGGGCTCGCCGACGACGTGCGCCGCGACACCGTCGGCGACGACGTCACCTACGTCGTGACCCGCAACATCAACTTCACCAACGTCTGCTATACCGGCTGCCGTTTCTGCGCGTTCGCGCAGCGCCGCACCGACGCGGACGCCTACACGCTGTCCCTGGAGCAGGTGGGGGACCGGGCCGCGCAGGCATGGGCGGCCGGTGCGACCGAGGTGTGCATGCAGGGCGGCATCCACCCGGACCTGCCCGGCACCGCCTATTTCGACCTGGCCGCCGAGGTGAGGAGACACTGCCCGGACATGCACGTGCACGCGTTCTCGCCGATGGAGGTGATGAACGGGGCGTCGAGGACCGGGCTGCCGATCCGGGAATGGCTGGCGGCTGCGCGGGAGGCCGGGGTGGGTTCCATGCCTGGAACGGCGGCGGAGATCCTCGACGACGATGTCCGCTGGGTGCTCACCAAGGGCAAGCTGCCCGCGTCGGCCTGGATCGAGGTGATCACGACTGCCCACGAGCTCGGCATCCCGACCAGTTCCACGATGATGTACGGGCATGTGGACACCCCGCGGCACTGGGTCGCGCACCTGCGGGTGATCCGCGGCATCCAGGAGAAGACGGGCGGATTCACCGAGTTCGTGTTGCTGCCCTTCGTCCACGCGAACGCGCCGATCTACCTGGCCGGCCTGGCCAGGCCCGGGCCCACCCGGCGGCAGAACCTCGCGGTGCACGCCGTCTCGCGGTTGCTGCTGCACGGTGCGATCGCGAATATCCAGTGCTCGTGGGTGAAGCTCGACGATGACCTGTGCCGCGACGTGCTCCGGGGCGGCGTCAACGATCTGGGCGGCACGCTGATGGAGGAGACGATCAGCCGGATGGCCGGTTCGGCCAATGGCTCGTACAAGACGATCACTGACCTGGCCGCGATCGTGGCGCCACTGGGCCGCGAACTGCGGCAGCGCACCACCACGTACGGTGGCGTGCCGCCTGAGCGCGCCGCCGCCGCCCGTGCCAGCGACGGCGTCTGCGCCGCCGTCCGCCGCAAGCTGCCGGTCGTAGCCGGCTGACCAGGCAGGCCCTTGGGCCGACCTCGGTGCCCGTCGGGTTGTCGTATGCCAGCGAGGATGACCCAGCACGAGCCCTTGTCACCCGGCGGGCAGCGCAGACCGTCGCTCCTGAATCACCGCCTCCACCCGTAACCATCCCCTGCGTTGCGTTCCACGCAGGCCGCATTAACCCCATCAACCCCTCAGCTCGCCCGCCGAGTTACGCCATCAATGGCCCATTGATGGCGTTATTACTATTACCCCACCAAATGGGCCATTGATGGGGAGCTGGGGGCTAGCGGAGGGCGATGAGGGGTTCGATGTCGCGGTCGGGGCGCGGCGGCGCGGGGGCGGTGGGGTGGCCGACGCCGACGACGCCCATCGGCTCCCAGTTGCCTGGCAGGGCGAGTGCCTCGCGGGCGACGTCCTTGCAGAACAGGCTGCTGGACACCCAGCACGAGCCGAGCCCCTCGACGGCGAGCGCGACCAGGAGGTTCTGCACCCCGGCACCCATGGACACCAGGAACATCTCCCGTTCCGCCCGCCGCCGCCGCTCGTCGGGGTAGGTGTGCGCCGCGTCGGCGACCAGGCACGGCACGATCAGCAGCGGCGCGCGGCGCAGTGGCTCGCCCCGGGCGGTCCTGCGCTCGATCTGGTCCTCGGTGAAACCGTCGCCCCGCAGGTCGGTGATCCACGCCTCGCGCATGGCGTCGAGCAGGCCGCCGCGCGCCCGCGCGGACGAGGCGATGGCGAACCGCCACGGCACCGAATGGTGCGGTGCGGGCGCTGCGAAAGCCGCACGCAACGCCTCGTGGACCGCGTCCTCGTCGACGGGCTCGCTGGTGAAGTCGCGTATCGTCCGGCGGGCGAACAGTACGTCGCGTGACCCCAGCCGGAACATGTCCTCGCTGGATGGCCGGATCAGCGCCGCCGCGCCCGGCCCATCGTGAGCGGTGACCAGGTGCGCGAGGCCGCGCACGATCGCTGCCGGGATCTTGCCGAGCTTGCCCTTGACCAGGTCGCTCGCGCCGGCGATCTCATCGGCCACCGCGGGCATCGTGACCTCGAGCGGGTTGCCGTACGGGTCGGCGTGCCCGCGGTGGTCGAGCACCGGCGCGAGGCCCGCGAGCCCGATCGCGGTGTCGGTCTGGCCGACCCGCCAGGGGCGCCCAAGGGTGTCGGTGATGATGACGCCGAGCCGGACGCCCAGCCGGTCGGCAAGCGCCGCGCGCAGCGCGCGGGCGGAAGCGTCCGGATCCTCGGGCAACAGCACCACAGTTCCTGGCTCGCTGTTGGAGTCGTCCACGCCGGCCGCGGCGAGCACGAGCCCGTGACGCGTCTCCACGATGCGCGCCGCGCCGCGGGTGGCGACGACCCGCACGGTTTCCGCCTCGATCGCGGCGTCGCGCAGGCTGGCCGCCGCGGCCGCGGCCGCGGACCGCTGCCCGCCGCGCATGATCCTGCCCTCGGCCTTGCTCACCACCTTTGAGGTGACGGCCAGAATGTCGCCGTCCGCCAGCCCGGGCGCCGCATCCGCGATCAGTGCCGCGAGATCGTTGCCCGGGGCGATCTCGGGCAGTCCGGTGACCGGCGTGACCGTGAGGCCGTCCGCATGCGCGGGCATGGCCCCGGGCCCCATGCCGGTCGCGCCCGCGCTCACGGCGTCTGCCCTGCGCCGAGAGCGGCGGCCAGATCGAGACATTCCTTCGCGATTGCGGCGGTCGCGGCCACATCGTGCATATAGAGCGGGCGGGCGCGGACGGTGATGGCCGCTAGTCGCGGGTCGTCGACCGCCGCCTTGCCCTCGTCGTCGGTGTCGTCGGTGTCGTCTATGAGCCATCCGTTCAGCAGCCTGGGGCCGTACCAGGCGGCCACGGCGGTAGCGCTGGCCGGTACGCCGATCGCCGCGAGGCACGCGTCTGCCATCCCGCGCACGGGCGCGCCGCCGATGATGGGGGAGACCCCGACAACGATCTTTCGCTCGAGTGCCGCTCGGATGCCGGGTACCTCCAGGATCGTGCCGATGCTCACCACCGGGTTGGACGGCGGAAGCAGCACCACGTCGGCCGCCGCGATGGCATCGAGCACGCCCGGGGCAGGGGCGGCGTCGGCGGCGCCCACCGCGGTGATCCCGGCGGCGGGGATCCGCGCGCCGAGGCGCACCCACCATTCCTGGAGGTGGATCGCGTAACCGCCGCCCGCGGCGGGCCGGTCCCACTTGTCCTGGCCGCCTGGCGGGCCCGGGTGAGCGGGCAGGCCCACCGCCCGCGCGTGCTCCTCGTCGATCAGGACGTGGGTTTCCACCCGGTCATCGGTCATCGGCAGCAGGGTGACGCCGGGCCGCCACCGCTCGCACAGTGCCGCCGTCACCGCGGAGAGCGGATGGCCCGAACCGAGCATCTCGGTCCGCACGATATGGGTGGCGAAGTCGCGGTCGCCCAGAGTGAACCAGAGTGGCTGCGCCTCGTAGGCGGCGAGTTCCTCGCGGACAGAGAAGGTCTCAGCCGAGCGGCCCCAGCCCTGCTCCGTGTTGATCCCGCCGCCGAGCGTGTACATGACGGTGTCGAGGTCCGGGCAGATGCGCAACCCGAACAAGGTGATGTCGTCGCCGGTGTTGCCGATGACGGTGATCTGGGCGTCGGGAACGGCTGCCCTGAGGCCCCGCAGGAAACGCGCGGCGCCGACTCCGCCGGCCGGTACCACTATCTGCATGCGCATTAGTCTCCCAGTCGCGGCGACGGCCAGGCACGGGCGGGCTTGGACAGGTCGATAGTGACTGTGTGCCGTCGTGCCATCGCTCTGCGCTGCTGCGGGCGCGGTTCTCCCGTGGGGCGCCGTTCCCGTGGGCGGGCACGCCGGAGGCGGTGGGGGATTCATGCGGGGACAGGGCCGCCGCGCCGGCAGGATGACGGGGCGGTGAGGTATGTGGGAGGCTTCCCCCCGACATTAGAAACCGCAGGGGGTTCGTTGTGATCAGGGACGAAACCAAGCGAGTCAGACAACCCGCGGCGTGGCTGCTACTTGGCGGCGTGGCGATCAGCGTGTTCCTTGGCCTCCTGGCCATGCTCAGCGACGGCTTCGCCACGGTGGCGAGCGGCACACTGATCGCGCTGGCAGGCGGCGGTTCGCTCGGACTGACCTTCGCTGACCGTGCCGCGATGGCGTCGCACGCGCTGACGTCTCTGCCGGTGACCGCGATGGCGGTGGCCGCTGTTGTGCTGGCCACTCATATCGGTGAGAAGGTGAGGCAGGCACGCAGGATCACGCTGTTCGCTGTGGTTCTGCAGGGGATCGCGCTGCTCTTCGGCGTACTCACCTGGCTGATCGCGCTCGGCGTCCCGGCCACCGCCTCGGCCAAGCTGGGCTTCTTCCTTGACGGCGGCGTCGGAGTCATGGTCGCGGCAGCGGGCCTGTTCTTCAGTGTCGTCACCCTGCGGTCTGCCGAACTGCAGGCGGCCCAGCAGCACGCGACGCCCCAGCAGGCGGCGGTCCAGCAGGCGGCGGTCCAGCAGGCCACGGTCCAGCAGGCCACGGCCCGCTCGGCGGCCAGCGGTTCGGCCGGCGACTACCCCGGCTACGGCTACGGCCAGCCCGTGGCGGTTCAGCCAGCCACCGCCCAGGGTTACCCAGGGGCTGGTTACCGGCCTGGCACGGGGCATCAGGCATCAGGACAGCAGACGCCGGACCAGGGGGCCGCGGCTCAAACGGCGCAATATCAGACCGCTGCTGGGCAGCAGTACGGCGCGGGGGCCGGGTACCAGTACGGTCAGCAGAGCCAGGCCGAGAGTCCGCCAAGCCACGTTCCTGGGGCGTACGGGCAGCAGGCCGCGGATCAGCGGGCCGGGGATCAGCGGGCGTACGGTTCCTACGGGCAGCAGGCATATCAGGGTGGCTACTCGCAGCAGGCGTACGGGCAGGGCTACGACGCTGGCTATGGGCAGCAGTCATACGGCCAGGGGTACGGATCGTACGGCCAGCAGGGCCAGCAGGGCCAGCAGGGTTACGGCTTGCAGGCTCGCCAGAGCGCGGACTCCTACCAGCCGTCAGGCGCGGATTCCTACCAGTCGCCGAGCACGGACACCTACCAGTCGCCGAGCGCGGACACCTACCAGCAGTACTACCAGCAGCAGGCCCATCAGACTGCCGAGCACGGTTCGGCCGAGACCACACAGCAGGGCTACAGCCTGGATGAGGGCGATTCGCGCAACCACAGGTGATGGCCAGATCCGCCGCGTGACCGGTGGTACCGGGTCACTGCGGCGATCTCATGGCCCCCTGTCGGCGAGCTTGATCGTTGGCCCGTAGGGGCGCCAGAGCGCCACCTACGGGCCAACCACGGCGCGGATCGGTTCAGGCCCATCTGGAACGTGGTCACGCCGGGTGGCGGCGTGGCCCCCGGGCGAAGCTTGCTGGGCGGCTCCGCTTGACGCGCGTGCACGCGGATCGCGCCAGGCGGCAGCCGTTAAGGGCAATGTGCGAATCGGCGGGTCGGTGGCTCGGGCGCGCGCAGGCGCCCGCCGGTCACTCGGGTGGTACCGCGGAAACACGGACCGCTGTCGCGGAGACGCGGCGGGGGTGGCAACGACAGCGGCCCGCGAAAATTCTCGCTGGGATCCCAGCATCGGTTGACCAGACTTTTTGCCATGATCACGGACAAGAGCGCCGCCACTACCACCGATCCGGCTTGACTTCGAGCAAGACACGCGCGTGTAATTTCACCAATGTGGTTTGCACCCTAGGGGAGATGGGCGCGAGTCATGGGGGCTCCGACAGGGGTAGGAGGTGCGCTTTTGAGCGAGGTGATCATTCCGCTGGCGCACGGCGCGGACGCGTTCGGCATCGGCGCGGATGACGTCGAGGATCTGGGCTGGCAGGAGCGTGCGCTGTGCGCACAGACCGATCCGGAAGCGTTCTTTCCGGAGAAGGGCGGGTCGACCAGGGAGGCCAAGAAGGTCTGCCGGGCATGCGACGTGCGCGCCGAGTGCCTGGAGTACGCACTCTCGCAGGACGAGCGGTTCGGTATCTGGGGCGGGCTGTCCGAACGCGAACGGCGCCGCCTGAAGAGACAGGCCGGTTAGGTGTGCCGCGACCGCTGATGCCAGGGGCCGCCGCCGGGCCGCGACCGGGCCAGGAAAAGACGGGCCATGAAATCGGGCCATGAAATGAGGTGCGGGCCGCCTGGCTGACCCGCTGTGGCGGGCCCGGTACGCGTGGACCTGCGCATCTTCAAGACGAGTTCAGCCGGTCCTTCAGGTCCACCCGCGTGCGGGCGCGCCTTCGCGTATCGTTCACGCTTGAACCCGTCGTGCCGGGCCCGCACTGGGCATGATCGGCGGCCGATCCCTCCCACCACCAAGCGGACCCGTGGCGCCCAACGATTCGAATGCCCAGCATCTCGTGACCGCGGTCATCGTCGCGCATGACGGCGCCCGCTGGCTTCCGGACGTCGCGCGCGCGCTGCGCGAGCAGACTCACCCGGTACACCGTGTCGTCGGTGTTGACACCGGGAGCAGGGACCGCGGCGGAATGCTGCTCGCCAACCTGCTCGGCAACGGCTCGGTGTTCGGCGCGGACCGCGGCACCGGGTATGGGTCCGCTGTCGACCAGGCACTTCGGCACCGCGCCGCGCACCCGCCGGTCGCCGCGGGCCATCCGAGCGCGGGCGAGGTCGTCGAATGGGTCTGGCTGCTGCACGACGACTGTGAGCCCGATCAGGAAGCACTCGAGCACCTCCTCGATGCGGCGAGCGCCACTCGTAGCGCCGCCGTCCTCGGACCCAAGGTCAGGGACTGGGAGGACCGCGGGATCATCATCGAGGCGGGTATCACGATCGACGGCGCCGGCCGCAGGGAGACCGCGCCGGAACCTTATGAGCTCGACCAGGGTCAGCACGACGGCGAACGCGACGTGCTCGCCGTCAGCAGCGCGGGCATGCTCATCCGCCGCGACGTGTGGGATCGACTCGGCGGCTTCGACCCCAGCCTCAGGCTGTTCCGCGACGACATCGACTTCTGCTGGCGGGTGATCGCGGCCGGATACCGGGTGCGGCTGGTCACCGACGCGGTCGTTTACCACGCCGAGGCGTCCGCGCGGAGGTACCGGCCGATCTCGGTAGGTGGTGCGGCCGGTGACCGCCCGCGCCACCTTGACCGGCGGAACGCGCTTTTCGTGCTGTTCGCGAACCTGCCGCCGGGCCCGATGCTCACCGCGCTCGGCCGCAACCTGGTCGGCTCGCTGCTTCGCACGCTGATCCTCCTGGTGGGCAAGCAGCCGGGTGCCGCCTGGGACGAGATCACCGCACTCGCGTCCGTGCTCTCGCATCCGCTACGGCTGCTTCGGGCGCGGCGGCGGCGGGCGCACGGCCGCCGCAGCGCGTACCCCGTGGCCCGGTCGTTCATGCCGCGCGGCAGGACGGTCGGCCGGATCACCGAGATCATCGGCACCGCGCTCGCTGGCTCGCAGCCGGCGGCGCACTCGCGCGCGGGCGTCAGCGCCGACGAGGAAGAGGAGGCACTGCTCACCGACACCGGCCTGGCTCAGCGGATCATGACCAACCCGGCTGTGCTCGCCATCCTCGGGCTGACCGTCGTGGCCCTTGTCGCCGAGCGCTCACTGCTGCGTGGCGGGTGGCTCGGCGGCGGTGCCCTCGTCCCGGTCTGGGGTGGCGCGGCAGACCTGTGGCGGGAATTCCTGGCGGGCTACCACGATGTCGGGATCGGCTCGGCGGCGAACACGCCTCCCTACGTGGCCGTTCTTGCTGCCCTGTCGTCGGTCCTCGGCGGCAAACCCTGGCTTGCCGTGGACGTGTTGCTGCTCGGCTGCGTGCCACTGGCGGGCATCACCGCGTATCTGGCCGCGCGCCGCGTCACCAGCCATACCGCGGCCCGGGTCTGGGCGGCATGTTCGTATGCGCTGCTGCCGGTCGCGACCGGTGCCGTCGCCGCGGGCCGGATCGGCACCGTGGTGACATTCGTGCTCTTGCCCGTCCTCGGCATCCTGGCCGCACGGGTGCTGACCCTGCCGGGCCGCCGCGCGCGGCAGTCCGCCTGGGCCGGGGGCCTGGTGGTCGCGGTGATGACGGCCTTCGTCCCGCTGGTGTGGCCGCTCAGCGTTATCGGTGCGCTGCTTGCCTTCCTCACCGCGCGTGCGGGCAGAAGGAAGACAGCGATCAATCTCGGCATCGTCGCGCTCGTACCCGTCGTGCTGCTGGTTCCGTGGACATGGGACCTGTTCACGCACCCGTCGCTGTTCTTGCTCGAAGCGGGCGTGCAACGGCAGGCGCTGGCCAACCCGCGGCTGCCCGCGTCCTCGCTGCTGTTGCTCAGCCCCGGCGGCCCCGGCCTGCCACCGGTGTGGGTCACCGCCGGGTTCGGTATGGCCGGCCTGGCGGCCGTGTTGCTGAACAGGCGCCGTGTCCTTGTCGCGGTGGGCTGGGGAGCCGCGCTGATCGGCCTGCTCGCGGCGATAGCGGTGAGCAGGATTACGGCCGCAGGGCCTGCCGGGGGCCCGGCAGTGTCTGGCTGGCCAGGCGTCGCCCTCACCCTCACGGCGGCGGGCGTGCTCCTCGCGGCCCTGACCGCGGCCGAGTCCTGGTCGGCCCTGATGCGGGCGGGCGGGTTGCGCAGGCTCGGATGCGTCGGGCTTGCCCTGGTGGCCTGCTCGGCGCCAGTCCTCGTCGCGGGCTTCTGGGTCGCCGGCGGCGTTCGTGGTCCGCTCACCGGGACGCGGTCGAGCGTCCTGCCCGAGTTTGTGACGGCATCCGCGGGCAGCGGCCTGCGACTGCGGACGCTCGTGCTCCGGTCCGGGCCTGGACCGCTCCGGTACACCGTGCTCCGCAACGCCGATCCGCTTCTTGGTGAGCCGGAACTGACCCAGCCTGCCGGCGTCAGGCGCATGCTGGACTCGGTTGTGGCGGGCCTGACCACCGGCAGCGGCGGCGATCTGGGGGACGACGGCCACGCGCTCGGCCAGTTCGCCATCGGGTTCGTGCTGCTGCCCGCGCCCATGGACCAGGGACTGATCCGGGTGCTCGACGGGACGCCAGGGCTCCGGCCGGTCAGCCTGACCGGATCCTTCGGGCTGTGGCAGGTAACAGACGTGACGGCCCGGGTCCGTGTGGTCGAGGCGGGCGGCACGGTCGTGCCTGTGCCGTCGGGGAGGGCTCAGGTGAACGGCGCACCGGTCCCGTCCGCAGGCGGGACGCTCGTGCTCGCGGAACCGGCGGACGCGGGGTGGCGCGCCAGCCTGAATGGCCGCCGGCTGACACCTCTCGCGAGCCCGGTCGACGGCTGGGCGCAGGGCTTCAACCTCCCGGCTGGCGGCGGCAGGCTTGACATCGGCCGCAGCATGCTGGCCCGCCAGTTGACCCTGGGACTCGAAATCCTCGCCTTGGCCGTGGTCACCGTGTTTGCCCTGCCCTCGAGGCGCGCGGCAGTCGGGGCAGCAGAAGTGGAGCAACCGGAAGCTGGCGCTGGCGCTGGCGCTGGCGCGGGACGCAGGGGCAGCCGGCGCAAGCCGGGCAGGGCGAAGCCGCGGCGAGCCCGCAGGGCGCCCCGCGGGCGGCCAGCCACGGCGGGGCGCCAGGCCCGCGCGGGGACCCAGGACCGCGCCCAGTCAGGCACGGCCGTGCCGCGCGGAACGGTTGGCACGGCCGGCAGCGATGCCGGCCCCGGCGCAGGCACCCGGCCAGGGGGGCGCGCCAGGCATAGCGCATCACGGGCTGCCCCGGCCGCGGTGCCGGATACCGTCCAGCCAAGGTCACCAGCGGGACCGGCGCGGCCGGATACGTCACGAACGCCTGGCCAGCCCGCACAAGCACCGCAGCCGCCAGCATCGCAGCCGCCAGCATCGCAGCCGATGGAACCGTACCCGCATGAAGTGCTACAGCCGGCGCCGTTGCCGTCGGCGCCGTACCCATCGGCACCGCACCCGCCAGGATCTGCCGACCCGGAGGGCACCGGTGCCGATACACCGGGGCGGCATCGGTGAGAGGTCGTGCCGCCAACCGGTTCGCGCTGTTCGCGTTCGTCGTGCTCGCGCTCGCGGCGCTGTTCGGTGTGGCCTGGATCAGCCGTCCCGCGGCGGGGAGCGCGCGTGTCAGGGCGGCGCGCCCGCAGATTGTCCCCCTGACATCTACCATCAGGTCGTGTCCCGAGCCCGGCGCCGGGCGTGTCGCGGTGTACGCCGCGCCCGGCCAGCAGACCGGCGGGGGTCGCGCGGAGCTTGTCGGCGCACCAATCGACGCGATTGGTGCCACGGCGAGCGGGGGAACCGGTACCGGGGCCGTCGCGGCGGCACCGGCGGCCCCATTGCTCACAGTGTCGCAGCCAGGCCGGCTCTGGTTGTCCAAGAACGGCTTCGCCGTGGGCAAGGCCCCGCCCAGGGCACGGCACGTGGCCAGGGCACAGGCGGAAGCTGTGATCATCAACGCGCGCGGCCCGATGGCCCGCGGCCTGGACGCCGAGCAGACGACCTATCCCCCTAACGGCTCCGCGGCCTCCGTCTCCGGTGTTCAGTGCCCGCAGCCTGGGACCGACTTCTGGTTCCTCGGCCCTGGGCCGGCCAAGGCGGCGGCCATCAACCTGCATCTGGTGAACCCGGACAGCCAGCCGGCCGCCGTGGACGTCGAGATCTTCACCGACACCGGGCCGCTTCAGGGCAATGCGGACACCGGGATCGAGGTGCCTCCAGGCGGCAGCGTGGTCCAGGCGGTCAGCAAGCTTGTGCCGGACTCCAAGGTCGTTGCCCTGCACGTCCGCACGAGCGTCGGCCGCGTCGTGGCGGCCGTGCAGACCGGGGCCGCGTGGTGGCGGGTAGCCTCGGCGCCCGCTAAGCAGGTGATCATCCCCGGCCTGCCTGGCGCAGGTACCGGGCGCAGGCTGTATCTGATCGATCCTGGCGGGAGCGACGCGCAGGTGCACGTCCAGGCGGTCACTCCCGCGGGCACCTACGAGCCGGCCGGGGCAGGTGGCATCGACGTTCCCGCGGGCTCGGTCGTGGCGCTTGACCTGCCCTCGCTGAACGGCATTCCCGCGGCGCTGCGGCTGCGGTCAGCCATTCCGGTGACCGCGGCAGTGGCCGCGGGCGGCCGCGCGTTCACCGCAGCCACCGGCCCGGTGCGGCAGGAAGGCGTCATCGCCGACAACTTCGCCGGCGCCGGGTATACCACGTCCGTCGTCCTGTCGGCGCCGGACGGCGCCGCGCAGGTGCAGATCACTCCGGCCGGCCCGGGTGGCCCGCTCGGTGCGGGCAGGCTCGTCGCGGTCGCGGCCGGCCATTCCATCAATGTCAACGTGGCCGTACCGCGCGGCGCGCACGACGGCTTCGCGATCGTGATATCGCCCGTGGCCGGGTCCGGCCCGGTGTACGCGGGCCGGGTGCTTTCCACGCACGCCGGGGGCGCCGTCTTGATCACCCCGGTCGTGAGCGCGCCCTCGTCGGTGACGTTGCCGCCCATCAGCGGATCTGTCGCCGCCGCCGTCCCATGACCGCGCCATTGTCCCCGGCTGTCCCGCCTGGCCGGTAAGTCACGGTTGCGTCACGAGCGCACGGCCGTGCCGCCGTGCGCGCAGGTCGGGGCTTTCCAGGATCTTACGAGTGTGTTAATAGCTGGATTGTGGGGACCATTCGGGTTGACGCGACTTGGTGGCTACCATAAATTTCTAACCGGTTTGCGGCGTGGGATTCCGCCGTGTATCTGATCGTGCGCCCGGGCCTTTAGGGGCCACCAGCGGGTGGCGGATCAGTGATCTTGACGGGGTTCCGGGTCCTACCGCCACGCACGGCACGTAATCAGGCACATTTGACGGAGGTGAGCGATGGCGGGTCAGACTTCGGTCAACAGAGGCGCCATGCAGCGTGCTGCTCAGCAGCTCGACAGCGCCTACAGCACGGTCACAGGGCTTCGGACGACGTTGGAGAGCCACAAGACCGAGCTGCTCGGCGGCTGGGCGGGCGAGGCCGCCAGCGCGTTTTCCAATGTGTATGAAGCTTTCGATGGCGACATGGCCAAGGTGCTCGCTGCGATGGACGCGCTGCACGAGAAGCTGGTCGCCACGCACGCCACGTACGTGGCCACAGAGGCCGAGCAGAGCGCGACCGTGAGCAGGGTCGCCGGGCTGCTGAACCGCTGAGCGGACGAAGGGACGGAAACAGTGAGCGAAGGTTACACGCTCGCCCAGTTCGGCACCATGCAGGCGGGCGAGGACAACTTCCTCGCGGTGTACAACGCGCTGACGAGCACGCTCGAGGATCTCCAGCGTGAGCTCCAGAGTTCTCTTGCGGAATGGACCGGTGACGCGCAGGCGGCCTACCAGACCGCCAGGGCGCAGTGGGAAGCTGCCGCCGCGCACATGGCAATGGTGCTGAACCAGCTCGGCAACGTGATCGGGACCGCGAACACCAACTACCAGCAGACCGAGCGCGGCCTCTCCAACCTCTGGGGCTGACGCCGACTGCGGTTCTGGGGCGTGACGCGCACGAGGCCGCGGGCCGACACCCGCGGCGACGGCAAGGCTGATGCCCAGGGCCCTCCGGGGCTGACGCGAGAGCTTGTGATCGCGATGGTCCCCGTCGCGCCGAGGCGGCGCGGCCGGGACTGTCAGCACCGAGGTAAATGACGGTTTCGCAAACGGAACGGGTGGTCAACGATGGGTGCCGACCCGCAGCCGACTCCAACCCCCACGCCAACTCCGACTCCCAGCCCGGGCCAGAGCACGAGCGGCGGAC
Organism: uncultured Actinomycetota bacterium; assembly: GCA_963851085.1. Lineage (GTDB taxonomy): Bacteria > Actinomycetota > Actinomycetes > Streptosporangiales > Streptosporangiaceae > DATFVJ01. The sequence goes on from CAWKNX010000010.1 coordinate 592,990, forward strand.
CGTATTACCCGGACGGGCGCGGTAAGGGCAACGATTACCAGCCGCCACCGGCACTACAGTCGACCTGGCCAGCGTCCTTCTCCGGTGGCGGTGAGCTGTCCGTCAACCGTGACACGCTACGGCAGGTGTCCAACGCGATGAAGCAGGACATCGTGGAGATTCAGGCCGTGCTGAGCGATCTGCGGCAGAACGGCCTGATTACCGAGTTCGATCTGGGTGACTGGGACGCGCCTTCCGGGCTCGCGGGTGCGACAAGCAACGCGTTCGCTGGAATTACCAATTTTGTGGACGACCTGATTCAGGCGCATGGCGCGGTGAGCGACCGTATCAACACGTCCGTGCACGCGTATTCCGATGCCGAGACGAACAACACCGCATTGTCCAATGGGATCTCCACGTGAATTCTGTGCTGGTCTTCCCGGTTCCTTCCAGCGTGCTGACACGTCAGCGAGGTGAGGTGAGATGAGACCGAGTGACGGCGGGCCCGATCCCCTCAGCAATGGCGGGAACACGTGGCAATTCAAGGTTGACGGTATCTACGCGGGCTCGACGACCGGGATGACCCTCGCAGCGGTCAAGGCGATGATCGAGCCCATTCAGCCAGAGCGGGTGGTCACGGCGGGCGCCTCCTACCAGCGCGCGAGCAACAAGCTGGCCGAGCTCGCGTCGAACCTGATCGATCACGCTCAGAAGCTCGCTGGCGCCTGGGGCGGCGCAACCGCACCGAAGGCAATCGCGCAAATGCAGCAGTTGCACGATACAGCCGTCGAGCTGGCCAACACGAGTCAGGGAACCGCGTCCGTACTCAACTGGTACGGCACCACGATCCAGCCGTGGTACAAGTCGCAGATCCTGAACATGAACGACACCTTTGGCGACAAGGTCACCGGTTTCTTCACGGGTACCGATCCGGCCAACACGGCGGCCGCGAACCAGCTCGCCAAGCTGAACGCCCGCACTGTCGAGGCCTACAACTCGATCCCACCCGCGGCGAACAAGAACCTGCCGCCCCTCACCGGCTCCTATGGCGTGCCGGGTTCCGGCACCGGCGCTGCGGCTGGCACGGGCGGCGGCGCCTCCTCCGGTGGCGTGGGCGGTGGCTCACGCGGCGGTTACACCCCGGCAGCCCCGGTTTCGCACGGCAGCGGCGGGGCGGTGGTGGCGTCGTCGGCGGCGGAGCGGGCCCGGGCGGCGGCCCGGGCGGCCCGGTGATCGGCACCTCCCCTGGCAAGCTGTCCGGCTTCAATCCGATCTCTGGGGGAAGCACGCCAGGCGGCGGCCAAGGCATCGGCGGCCCGGGCGTCGCAGGCCCAGGCCTGGGCCCAGGCGGTCCTGGCGGTCCCATCTTCCCCGGTCCGGTCATCGGGGGCCCGCCGCCGGGCGGTCAAGTAGGCGAGCCGGTACCCGGTGAGCCCGTCCCAGGTGATCCGGGCATAGGCACACCAGGCGGCGATCCGGTCGTCGGCGAACCTGTCATCGGCGGCCGGGGCATCGGCCTTCTCGGTGGCGAGAACGCGGCGGCCACGGAAGGCCAGGCACTGGCCGGTGGCCCGGCGAGCGGCGCGGGCCAAGCGGGCGAGGCGGCCGTCGGCGAAGGGCTCGGCGCCGGCGATGCGACGGGTGCGGAGGCGGGCGCCATGGAAGGCCCGGGCTTCATGCCGATGGGCACCGGCGGTCAGGGCGGCAGCGAGCGGGAGCACAGTACGTGGCTCACCGAGGACAGGGACGTCTGGAACGGTGACGACCAGGTGACGCCGCCTGTCATCAGCTGACGGGCGGGCCGGCACCTTCGCGGCCCGGTGCCGAGTTCGAGTATCCGGCATTCTGCGGAACATGCGCGGCGAGCACCGGGAGCAGCCCGCCCACCGCCGGCTCACAGGACAACGTGGAACCGGCCCGAGCCGCCCGCGCAGTCGCCGCCTCGACCAGGGCGGGGAGCGCTGTGTCGAGCTCCATGTGCGCAAGGCTGGCGGTCTGTAAGAGGCTCTACGGGGATCCGTGAATACTGCGGGGACGGCCGCGGCAGCCGTTCGGGATAATTAATCGTCATCCGTGTAGCCCGGGTCGACGGTCTCGGGGTCGACGCCGAGCAGGCGTGCCACCTCCTCGACGACCACGTCGAACACCAGCGCCGCGAGTTCCTCCTCGCCCTCGGCGCGCGCCTGTGCCGGGCGACGGTAGACGACGATGCGCGCGGGTTTCCCGTTCGCCGCCGGCTGCGACCGCGAGAGAGGCACGGGCTCGGCGCCGGTGGGGGAACTGGCGGGCGGCACCTCCTCGACGGCGAACTCCACCCCAGCGAGCTGTTGCTCCCAGCGCGATTCGAGCCGGCTCACGGCATCGAGCACGAGGTCGTCGAAGTGCTCCGCGCGGGTCCTCGACAGCGGCACGCCCGCGGGCGCAAGCGGGCCGCGAAGACCCCTGCCGTGCCGATCCCGGCGCATGACGTGGGCCGTCGGCTGTCCGCGGCCTGGGTCAACTGGCTGCACACCGCCGAGGTTATCCCCTGCTTCGCCAGTATCTGCCGGTGCGCGAGGAAGACACGATCGTGAAGAGTGCCCGGGGTGATGGCGTTACCGCCCAGAGCCGGATACGGTCAGTCCCACTGAGTACAGGGCAGCCATCGGTGCGCACGGCGGAAGGTGACGAGCGAGGTGGACAGGTGAGTACCCGTCGTTGCTCCCGAACTGCCTGCAAGCAGCCCGCCGTCTGCACCCTCACGTATGTGTACCGCGACTCCACTGCCGTCCTCGGGCCCCTCGCATCCTATGTCGAGCCGCACTGCTACGACCTGTGTGCGGCGCACGCCGAGCGGCTGACCGCGCCGCTCGGCTGGGAGGTCGTCCGGCTGCCCGTGGAACCGGCGCAGCCGGACAGCGACGACCTGGAGGCGCTGGCGAACGCGGTAAGGGAAGCGGCCCGCCCGCAGCCCGCGGCCGAACCCGTGGGACAGGGCGTCGAGGTAGGCCGCCGCGGGCATCTGCGGGTGTTGCGTTCGGCGCCGCCGGGCCGCCCGGGTAGCTGAGCCGCGACTGCATCTGTACCGTCCATCCGCACCGCCCGGCAGGTGCCGTCGGCGCGGATGCGGCCTGGTGCCGCCGCGTTCCCGGTAGGCTCGGTGACCGGGCGGAGGCAGGACGACTCAGACCGTGTGGGAAGTGGCGAACCAGAAGGTGGAGCTGGAGTGAGCGAGCTCGCCAAGATTTTCAAGGCGTACGACATTCGCGGGATCGTGCCTGATGAGCTCGACGAGAAGGTGGCCGAAGCGGTCGGCGCCGCGTTCGTGTGGCTCACCGATGCCGCCACGATCGTGACCGTGCACGATATGCGCACCTCGTCCGCGCTGCTGGCGGAGGCGTTCGGCCGGGGGGCCGCCGCGCGGGGCGCCGACGTCATCGCGGCCGGTCTCGGTTCCACTGACATGCTCTACTACGGGAGCGGCAGCCTCGGCATCCCGGGCGCGATGATCACGGCGAGCCACAATCCAGCCAAGTACAACGGCATCAAGCTATGCCGCGCCGGCGCCCGGCCAGTTGGCCGTGACAGCGGCCTGACAGAGCTGCGCGACGCGGTGACGGGGGCCCCGCGGGCGTATCCGGCGGTACCACCCGGCACCATCGCCCGCCGCGACCTGCTCTCCGGCTACGCGAGCCATCTGAAAGCTCTGGTGGACGTGTCGGGCATCCGGCCGCTCAAGGTTGCCGTGGACGCGGGCAACGGAATGGCCGGTTACACGGTGCCCAAGGTGTTCGCTGGTCTGCCCCTCGAGATCATCCCCCTGTACTTCGAGCTTGACGGCACGTTCCCAAACCACGAGGCCAATCCGATCGACCCGGCCAACCTCCGTGATCTGCAACGCGCGGTCACCAGGTACCGCGCCGATGTGGGCCTGGCGTTCGACGGGGACGCGGACCGCTGCTTCGTCGTGGACGAGCGGGGCGAAATCGTCTCGCCGTCCGTGCTGACCGCGCTGATCGCGGTACGCGAACTGGCCCGCGAGCCTGGCGCGTCCGTGATCCACAACCTGATCACGTCCCGCGCCGTCCCGGAGATAATCACCGAGCATGGTGGCAGGCCGGTGCGCACCAGGGTCGGGCACTCCTTCATCAAGACGGAAATGGCCCGCAACGCGGCCATCTTCGGCGGCGAGCATTCCGGCCATTTCTACTTCCGCGACTTCTGGTACGCCGATTCCGGGATGCTTGCCGCGCTGCACGTCCTGGCCGCGCTCGGGCACCAGCAGGGCGAGCCCAGGCCGTTGTCTCAGCTTCTCGCGCCGTTTTCCAGGTACCGGGCGTCGGGGGAGATCAACACTGAGGTCGCCGACGTGGAAGCCGTGACCCGCCAGGTTCGTGGCGCATTCGGCGGCCGTCCCGGTGTCGCGGTGGATGAGCTGGACGGCCTGACGGTCACGGCACCGGACTGGTGGTTCAACCTGCGGCCATCGAACACCGAACCGATGCTCAGGCTCAACGCCGAGGCCGCGGACGACGCCACCATGATCGCTGTCCGCGACGAGGTTCTCGGGATCATCAGGTCGAAAGCGCCGAGGGAACCTTGATGAGCCGCCCGCCGCAATCAAACAGGAGAGAGCGTGAAGATCGACGACTGGCTTCTTGACATCCTCGCGTGCCCGAAATGCAAGTCGCCGCTGCGCGCCGACGCGTCCGCGAGTGAGCTGGTCTGCACGGGATCCGATTGCGGGCTGGCGTACCCGGTTCGTGACGACATTCCCGTCCTGCTCGTCGACGAAGCCCGCCAGCCCGCCACCGGGTCTGGCCCGGGTGGCCACGAGGCGAAGGGGACGGCGTGACGGCAGTACTTGACGAGCGGCTGCTCGACCAGCCGAATCTGCTCGAGGCGGCCGATCCCGGCGGCATGCTGCGGCAGGTAGCGTCGTCTGCCGCGCAGGTCCGCAGCGCACAGCGGGCGGCAGCGGAGACGGATCTCGCCGCCATCGTCGGGCCTGGGCGGCCGAGGGCGATCGTGGTGACAGGGATGGGGGGCTCGGGAATCGCGGGCGACATGTTGTCCGCCGTGTGCGGTCTCGGCTGCCCGGTGGCTGTGACGACGGTCCACGACTACCAGCTGCCCGGCTGGGCCGGAGCGGCCGACCTGGTGATCGCGGTCTCGTGCTCCGGCTCGACCGAGGAGACGCTGAACGTGGCGCACGAGGCGGTGCGCCGTGGTTGCAGGCTCGCCGCGGTTGGCGCGGCGCGATCGCCGCTTGCCGAACTCGCCGCGCAGGCGCGCGCGCCATTCATCCCGGTCGTCTCCGCGGGCATGCCACGTTCCACGCTGTGGGGCCTGTCCATCCCGCTGGTCGCGATCGCGCAGCGGCTCGGCCTCGCCGAGATCGGCCCGGACACCTACGAGGAGACGGCCAAGCTGCTTGAGGACATATCCCACCGCTGCCGCCCGGCCAGCGAGTCCTTCGTCAACCCGGCCAAGGTTCTCGCGGCCGAACTGGCCGGCTGCCTGCCGATGATCTGGGGTACGTCCCCGCTCACCGGAGTGGTCGCGAACCGGTTCGCCGGCCAGCTCAATGAGAACGCCAAGCTTCCCGCACTGCCGGGGGTGCTGCCTGAAGCCAACCACAATCAGGTGGTCCCGTTCGACGGCCCGCTCGGGTCGCCGGACGCCCCGCTCCCGCTCCGCCTCGTGCTGCTCACAGACACCCGCGTGCACCCGCAGGTGACCAAGCGGCTCAGGGCGTCGGCTCAGCTGGCATCCGAACGCGGCATGGGGGTAACGGAGCTGTCCGCCGGGGGTGATCATCCGTTGCTGCGCCTGGCCAGCCTCATTCAGCTGATCGACTACGCGACGGTGTACCTTGCGCTTGGCAGCAGTGTCGATCCGAGCCCGATCAACGCCATCCAGGAGCTGAAGGCACGGATCGCCTAGCATCTGGTGCTGAGCTCAGGCGCCTGAATCCCGTGGCCGGCCTGGTGTGCAGGGCTGAGGCTGGGAAACAGGCACGAAGTACCGCCTGAGCAGCAGATACGTAGGCGGGACCGGCGCCGGGACAGGAGCCGGATCCGGAGCAGTGCAGGGAAGGATGGTGCCCATCGCCGAGAGTAGGCCGAGGGCAATCTTCGCGGCCCTCGGCGCGAACCTGGGCATCGCGCTGACGAAATTCGTGGCTTTCCTCGTCACCGGGTCGTCTTCGCTGCTCGCGGAGTCGGTGCACTCGCTCGCCGACACCGGAAACCAGGGGCTGCTGCTTGTCGGCCGCAAGAAGGCGAAGCAGTCGGAGACGATTGAGCATCCGTTCGGGTTCGGCGCGGAGCGGTATGTCTACGCGTTCCTCGTGGCCGTCGTCCTTTTCACGGCCGGGGGCGTGTTCTCGGTGTACGAAGGCTGGCACAAGATCACCGATCCGCACCCGGTGCGCGACCCGCTGATCGCGTTCGTCGTGCTCGGCATCGCGGTCGGTCTTGAGGGTTTCTCGCTGCGCACCGCCGTGCGCGAGTCGAACATGGTCCGCGGCCGGCGCGGCTGGGTGTCCTTCATCCGCCGCACCAAGGCACCAGAACTTCCTGTCGTGCTCCTTGAGGACTTCGCCGCGCTTATCGGCCTGGCCTGCGCCCTGTGCGGGGTCACGGCCGCGGTGATCACAGGCAACGGTGTGTGGGACGGCGTCGGGTCGCTCGCGATCGGCCTGCTGCTCGGCTGTGTCGCCGTCGTGCTCGCGGTGGAGATGAAGAGCCTGCTGATCGGGGAGTCGGCAAGCGCGGACACGCAGCGCAGGATCGTCGCGGCCTTGGAGGCCGGGCCGGAGTTCCAGTGCGTCATCCACCTTCGCACCCTGCATCTGGGCCCCGATTCCCTCCTGGTCGCCGCCAAGATGGGGGTGCGCGGGGACGAGACCGCGGCCCAGATCACGCGCGCTATCGATGCGGCGGAAACCCGGGTCCGCCGGGCCGTGCCGATCGCCGAACTGATCTACCTCGAACCCGATCTCTACAAGCCGGCGAAGGCGGACGCGACCGACCCGGCGATGCGCAGCGTCCACCCCACCGCCGAGACGGACATATAGGCCACTTAACGGCTGCGCGGAGGCCACGTCCAGGCATTGCGCCCCCCGTTTCCGGCCGCGGTTCACCCGCGCCCGCGGCTCGTGAACGCGGCCCGCCCGGGTGCCGTCGGCAAGGTGTGCGTGCCCTTTGGGTAGATGTGCCTACCGATACGGTGCCGCAGCCCGTAGCTACGCCATTATGGCGCTATGCGAAGTGCCATTTACCGCCGCCTCGGTGCGGTGTTGTTCCTGGTGGCACTCGCCTTTGGCGCGATCATGCTGGGCCGGTTCCTGGGCCGCAGGGGGCTGCCCTGGGCGGCCAACTTCGGCAGCATCGCGGCGTTCTTCGTCGCCTGCATCGCGCTGCTCACCCCCCTGCTCGGCCGGGTGATGCGCTGGCTGGGCGGCCCGCTGCCGATCGCCCGTATCGGCATCCCGCAGGCTAAGGACGACCTCGCGGCGGCGCTCAGCCGGCAGTGGACGACCGAGGAGCGGCTGCGCCGGATCAACGATCCGCGCCCGCTGCCGGTGCGGTGGGAGGTTACCCCGACCGCACAGGCGGCGATGCCCGGCGTACCCCACGACGTGAGCGACGACGACGCGGCGGCGGGCTGGGCGGCCGAACTCGCTGGCCAGTTCGACGACATCGTGCCCGCCTTCTACCGTGTGCCGTCGCGTCGGCTGGTCATCCTCGGCGCGGCGGGCGCGGGAAAAAGCGTCCTGGCCATCAAGCTGGCCCGCGGGCTGCTGGCCGCCCGGCGCAGCGGGATGGCGGTGCCGGTCATCGTCCCGGCGGCGACCTGGGACCCGCAGGGCGAGGGTCTGCTCGACTGGCTCGCCGGCCAGCTCGGCCACAACCACCCCGGGCTCGCCGTGCGGGTGCGGGCCGCGACCGGCGAGACGACCACGCTCGCGTACGCGCTCGCCTCCGACGGGGTGCTCCCGATCATCGACGGCCTGGACGAGCTGCCTGAGCCGCAGCGCGGCAAGGCGCTCACCGAGATCAACGCCGTGGGCTCTGATGTCCCGCTGGTGGTGACCTGCCGGCCGGAGGAGTATCTGGGCGCCGTCGCGGCCGCGGGCCGGGCGGTCTCGCGGGCGGTGGTCGTCGAACTGCTCCCGCTGCGCGTGCCGCAGGTCGAGACCTACCTCGGCGAGGCCACCGCGGCCACCCTCGCCGGGCGCTGGCGCGCGGTCTTCGACCGGCTGGACGCCGAGCCTGACGGGCCGTTGACGAGCGCGCTTTCGACTCCGCTGATGCTCTGGCTGGCCCGGACGGTCTATGAGCGCAGCGACAGCGATCCGGGCGAGCTCGCCGACGCGGCGCGCTTCAGCGACCAGGAGACCATCGAGCATCATCTGCTCGACGCGTTCATACCCGCGGTCTACTCCAGCGCTGCTGGCTCCTCGCCGCGCCCACGCTTTCGCTGCCCTCGACCGGCGGGCGCGCATCTATCTGAGGCTGGTCTCGCGGGCCTGCCTGTGCGGGATCCTTTACCTGTGGGCCGGACCGCGGGTCGCGACCGCCTACGGCGTCTTCGCGGTGGCCGCCCTGGTGACCTGCCTGGCCATGGGCGGGCTGGGCGGCGGATCGGAAGCCTATCTCGACGCGCGCATCTGGCTCGCCTGCGGCCGCCGGATGCCCTGGCGATTGATGACGTTCCTGGTGGACGCGCACCGGCGCGGGGTGCTGCGGCAGGTCGGCGCCGTCTATCAGTTCCGCCACATCCGGCTGCAGCAGCGCCTGTCCGCCGCGCACCCGCGCTGGGTGCCCCGTTTCCTGGCCTGGGCCGAACGCATGTCGGCGACGCCGTTGGGTCAAGATGCCATCCGGTTCGTCAACGATCTCGACTACGGCCCGGCTGTATCGGTCGCCGCCGACGAAGCGCGGGCGCGTCAGTACGGCTGGCAGATCACCACGAGCAGGGGCGGCCTCGTACGCACCTACCGCGACCCGCGTTTCGACTCCTTGACCGATGCTCCAGCGGACGAAACGGCCGCGGATGACCGAGCCCTGCAGTGACGCCAATCCTTGCGCTGACGCCCAGCCTGGCCGTGACACCGGCCTCGGCTGACGCCAATCCCGGCCGAGGCGCCAAGCCTGGCGGTGACGCTAGCCGTGGATGCGGCCAGCACCCCGTGGTGACGGCGGACCCCGCCATAACCTCGGCTCCTGCGGCGGCCGGGTGCCGAGCAGGCGCTGCGCGCGTTCCTGCTCGAAGACCAGCGCCCGAGCCCGCCCAAGCCGCCCCGTGCTTACGCCCAGATCCGCCACCGCGGCGCGCACCGCAGGCTCCGCGAGCACCCGCAGCCCGAAAGCCAGAGCGGCCGGGCTGATGTCGAACCTTCGCTCGATCGAGAGTGCCGCCGCCACCGCATCCATGTCGCGCTCGGTGAACTGCCGGTGGCCCCGGTGCCCGGGCTGAACCGGCGGGAGCAGGCCGAGCGACTCCCGGTAGCGGAGCATCCGGGGTGAGGTACCGAGCCTTCGTGCGGCCTCCGTGATACGCATGGCATCGATTCTTACATTCTTGTGTCAGGAACAGCAAAGAGAGACATACGAATAGGGGTCAGTCGCCTTACGCTTGGAACGAGCAACAGCACGAGCACCCAATGTGATCACGGCGGACCACCACGAAGGCCGCCGTCCGTCAGAGCGGGGCACCCGCCCACGGGCGGAGTACCAACAGCGGCGGCCACCGGCGCCGCAGCATCCCAAACGAATATCGCGGAGGACCGCATGCCAGCCGAACCGTTCAAGGTTGCCGACATCTCGCTCGCCGATTTCGGGCGCAAGGAGATCCGTCTCGCCGAGCACGAGATGCCCGGCCTGATGGCGTTGCGTGCCGAATTCGCGGCGGCTCAGCCGCTGGCGGGCGCGCGCATCACCGGTTCGCTGCACATGACCGTGCAGACGGCCGTGCTCATCGAGACCCTCACCGCGCTCGGCGCACAGGTGCGCTGGGCAAGCTGCAACATCTTCTCCACCCAGGACCATGCGGCGGCCGCCGTCGCGGTCGGGCCCGCGGGTACACCGGACGCGCCGGCCGGCATCCCGGTCTTCGCCTGGAAGGGCGAAACCCTTGAGGAGTACTGGTGGTGCACCGAGCAGGCGCTCACCTGGCCTGGCGGCCCGGGCGAAGGGTCCGGTCCCAACATGATCCTCGATGACGGTGGCGACGCCACCATGCTCGTGCACAAGGGCGCGGAGTACGAGAAGGCCGGGGGAGTGCCCGCTCCGGACGACGACGATCCGGATGAGTGGAAGGTGATCTGCGGCGTGCTCACCCGGTCGCTCGCCGAGCACCCGGGCAAATGGGGGTCCGTGGCGGCGACAATCCGCGGGGTCACGGAAGAGACCACCACGGGCGTGCACCGGCTGTACGAGATGCAGCGCGCGGGCACGCTGCTCTTCCCCGCGATCAACGTGAACGACTCGGTGACGAAGTCGAAGTTCGACAACAAGTACGGCTGCAGGCATTCCCTGGTGGATGGCATCAACCGGGCCACGGATGTGCTGATCGGCGGCAAGGTCGTCGTGGTGTGCGGTTACGGCGATGTCGGGAAGGGCTGCGCGCAGTCGCTGAGCGGCCAGGGCGCCCGCGTCGTGATCACCGAGATCGACCCGATCTGCGCGCTTCAGGCGGCCATGGATGGCTACCAGGTCGCGACGCTCGAAGACGTCCTGAGCGTGGCGGACATCTTCGTCACCGCGACGGGCAACCGCGACATCATCACCGCCGCGGACATGGCGGCGATGAAGCATCAGGCGATCGTCGGGAATATCGGCCACTTCGACAATGAGATCGACATGACCGGGCTGGCCAGGACGCCGGGGGTCCGGAGGATCAACATCAAGCCACAGGTCGACGAATGGGTCTTCCCCGACGGCCACTCCATCCTCGTCCTGTCCGAAGGGCGACTGCTCAACCTTGGCAATGCGACCGGCCACCCGAGTTTCGTGATGTCCAACAGCTTCGCCAACCAGGTGATCGCCCAGATCGAACTGTTCGGGCGGACACAGGACTACCCACTTGGTGTGCACACGCTGCCCAAGCACCTGGACGAGAAGGTGGCCAGGCTGCATCTGGACGCGCTCGGCGTCAGGCTCACCCAGCTCACCAAGGACCAGGCTGACTACATCGGGGTGCCGGTGGACGGCCCGTACAAGCCCGATCACTACCGCTATTGAGGCACGTGGACGCATTGAGCAGCGCCGGCGACGGCAGCGTGGCCGTCGTTTCGGCGATCGCCGACCCCGGGCTCGCCGAGCCCGGGGTGCGGCGTGTCGAGTGGGCCGACCACGCCATGCCGGTGCTCCGCCGCATACGCGAGCGGTTCGCTGTGGAGCGGCCGCTTGATGGCCTGAAAATCTCGGCTTGCCTGCACGTCACCGCGGAGACCGCCGCGCTCGTCCGGGTCCTGCTCGCAGGCGGGGCGCGGGTCTTCCTGGCCGCGTCCAATCCGTTGTCTACGCAGGACGAGGTCGCGGCCGCGCTCGCGGGGCGGTACGGCGCCGCCGTCTTCGCCCGCGCGGGCGTTGACCGCGCCACCTACTACCGCAGCATTCACCAGGCCATCGAGGCAGGCCCCGACCTGGTGCTCGACGACGGCTGCGATCTGGTCAATACTCTGCACAGCGAACGGGCGGACCTGGTCGGGGGGGTCCGGGGCGGGTGCGAATCCACCACGACAGGCGTGATAAGGCTGCGCGGTATGGCCGCCGCGGGTGAACTGGGCTTCCCGATGGTGGCGGCCAACGACACGCCGGTAAAGCGCATGTCGGACAACAGGTACGGGACCGGCCAATCGGTCCTTGATGGCATCCTGCGTGCCACTAACACGCTGCTGGCCGGCCGGACCGTGGTCGTTGCGGGTTACGGCTACTGCGGCAAGGGCCTGGCCGAGCGGGCCCGCGGTCTCGGCGCTCAGGTGATCGTCACCGAGGTCGATCCGGTGGCCGCCCTGGAGGCCGTCATGCAGGGTTTCCGCGTACTGCCGATGAGGAGCGCCGCGCCGCTCGGGGACGTGTTCATCACCGCGACAGGAAACCGTGGCGTGATCGCGGGTGATCATCTGACGCTCATGCGTGACGGTGCGATTCTCGCCAACGCCGGGCATTTCGACGTGGAGGTGGACATCGGTGCGCTGGCCGACCAGGCGGTAGCCGTGAACCGCGGGGTGCGCCCGGACACCGACGAGTACGTCCTTCCTGGCGGGCGCCGCCTGCTGCTGCTCGCCGAGGGCCGGCTGGTAAATCTGGTCGCGGCCGAGGGCCATCCGCCCGCCGTCATGGACCTTTCCTTCGCCACCCAGGCTCTGGCCATCGCCTGGCTCGCGAAGCTACCCGGTGACCTCGCTCCCGGCGTGCACGACGTGCCCGCCGAAATCGACACCGAGGTCGCCAAGCTCGCACTCGCCTCCCTGGCGGTGGACATCGACACGCTGACACAAGGGCAGCGGGAGTACCTGGAATCCTGGCGCCACGGCTCCTGACCCCATGATCGTGGTCGGTTACCCGTAAAATCCCACGGCTGTCAATATGCACCATCGCCTTGACCCACGGCGGCTTTCATGATCGCGGTAACTTTTCCGCACATACCGCCGAGAAGTTACCGCGATCATGAAGCGGGCGGTGCCCAAGCCGTTCTACTCGTGCCCGGACGCGCCATCGATCTTGGACGGTCGGCGGCCCGCCCGGGCCGATCTCAGGGATCGAGGGTGTCGCCCGGCGGTGGGGTGCGGGTTACCTCGCGGCCAGCCCGCCGGAGGATGGCCGCGAACGCGGCGGCGTCGTGTAGCGCCGCGCCACCCTGGTCGTTGTTGAAGTAGACGTATACGTCCGCGTCCTCAGCCCAGGTGTCCGTGATCCGCTCCGCCCACGATGTCAGCGCTCGCTGCCCGTAACGTGGCCATGGGCTCGCCGCCCCCTCATGGAATCGCAGGTAACCCCAGCCCGCCGTGTCCCAGAGCGGGGTGAGCGGATGCCCGAGCCGGTCAGTCCAGACCAGCGCCGCGTGGTGCCGCGTGAGCACCTGCCGCACCTCGCTGCTCCACCAGGACTCGTGCCGCGGCTCGACCGCGACCATAACGGGTGTGCGCAGGCCCGGGATCGCGGCCTCGCCGGCCTGCCGCCCCGCCGGAACCGCCGGAACCGGCCGAACTGCCGGAACCGGTCTGCCCGAATTCACGAAGACACGCGTCGAGCCGCTCCGGCTCCGCGGCGAGGTTCGGGGGTAGCTGGAGCAATATGGGGCCAAGCCTGTCGCCGAGACCTACGGCAGCGCCGAGCAGCCGGGCAACCGGTTCCGCGGGATCGCGCAGCCGCTTGATGTGGGTGAGGAAACGGCTCGCCTTGACCGCCATGACAAAGTCACCGGGTGTCCTGTCGTGCCAGTCGGTGAAGGTTTCGCGGGCGGGCAGCCGGTAGAACGCGTTGTTGTTCTCCACGGTGGCGAAATGCTCGGCGTAATGCTCGAGCCAGCGGCGCTGCGGCACGCCCGCTGGATACAGGACTCCTCGCCAGTCCCGGTATTGCCAGCCGGAGGTCCCGACGTGAACAGGCATCGCCACAGTTGTACCCGCACTTCCAGCCGGAGCGCTCAGGTGAAGCTCTTGATCGATGACCCGTTGGGCGGTCCATAGGCCGCCTTCTGGGCCATCGATCATGAAACTGTGGCACGCGTGTGTTCCCGTAGATCGCCCCACGCAGCGGTGTCAGGCTGTGCCAGCCGGGGGCCGCCCCGGAACCCCCGCAGGCCCGCTGATGGCTATGCGGGCGGCGCGAAGCCGGGCTGCTCGGTTTCGCCGCTGCCCGCTTGCCCCGCGATCACCTGTGGTGGCGTTGTGCCTGGGGCTGGTGGGGCTGGTGGGGCTGGTGGGGCGGCTTCTGCCCCGATCCACATGGCTGCCGGGGCCGGCCCCGGCAGCCAGCCCGGGTTCCGGACCGGCACGCGCGTCTGCGCGCGGGCGCGGCGTTCGGCGAGCACGGCGGACAGGTAGTCGGCGGGCGGGGTGCCTGGTGGCGGTGGCGGGCCGATCCTCGCCGCCACGTCCGATGCGATCCGGCGCCCGAGCTCATCGCGGGCCATCGGGCTGAGCTCGTAGAAACGGGCCAGATACTGTCGCGCCGCGGCAGCAGTCTGGTCCGTAAGCCCTGACAGTTCGAGACTCGCCGCCCAGGCTCCAAGCGCAGGCGGCATAAACGCCACCGGGCCTCCCCTGGCGGGCAGGCGCTCCTGGATGACGACGGTCCCGGCGAAGATGTCCCCGAGCCGCTTGCCCTTGACGGAAAGCAGCGAACAGATCAGGGCCGGGGAGCCTTCGAGCAGCCAGATCTCGATCACGGCGGCAAGGCCACGCATCAGCGCCTGGCGGAATCGTTCCGGTCCGCCGTTGTCACTCACGACCCTGAGGCCGAGGGCGAGCTTGCCTGGTGAGCGGCCCCGGGTGGTCGTCTCGAAGATCGTTGGGTAGCCGACGATGACCAGCACGGTCACGGTGAGGCCGATCGCGGCCAGTGCCGCGCCGTCGAGCGAGTCCGCCGACCGTGTCAGCAGCACGAGCGTGATCACAAGCAGGGTGACCTGGATTATCAGGTCGATCATGATCGCGATAAGCCGGCTGCCGAACCGGGCATAGGGGATGTCAACGACGACGGCCTCTCCGGTGACGAGATCCGCCACGATCACTCCCTCTGCTCGCCATGGCTGCTGCCCGCTCTTGGCGCACTGACGGTAAAGCCTGCCCAAAGGCTAATGCGTCTCGCGGTCATGAGGCCCTGCCGCGATCAGGCGCGGGCAAGGCCTTCCCGCGCCTGTCGGAGGGTGGGCACTTTCGCTGGCCCGCGGCTTCGCTGGCCCGTCCCGGCCACGGCCGGGCGTATTGTCCCTTCGTGGATGTCGACGCGTACGTGCTCGCCCACGCCGCCGAGTGGCAACGGCTGGAGCATCTCGTGAGCCGCCGCAGAAGGCTTTCCGGGCCTGAGGTGGACGAGCTTGTGCGCCTCTACCAGCGAGCGGCGACACATCTGTCCGCCGTCCGTGCGGCCTCGCACGACCCAGCCCTGGTGGCGCGGCTCTCGACTCTTGTGGCACGGGCGCGTGCGGCCGTTACGGGGTCCCACACACCGGCGTGGCGCGACATCGGCCGGTTCGCGCTTGTCTCGTTCCCTGCCGCCGCCTATCGCGCCCGTTGGTGGTGGCTCGGCTCGGCGCTCGGCTCGCTCGTCGTGGCGCTGCTGATCGGCTGGTGGGTAGCCGGGTCGCCGCAGGTCCAGGCCGGCATAGCCCCGCCTGCGCAGATCAGGCAGCTGGTCGGGCAGGAGTTCCGTGGCTACTACTCGCAGTACGCGGCGACCTCATTCGCCGCCAAGGTGTGGACGAACAACGTCTGGGTGGCGGCTCAGTCGCTGGTGTTCGGCATCCTGCTCGGCATCCCGACCCTGATCGTGCTGCTGCAGAACGCCTTCAACGTCGGCGTGGACGGCGGGCTGATGTTCGCCTACGGCCGGGGGCCCGAGTTCTTCGGGCTGATTCTGCCGCACGGGCTGCTCGAACTGACCGCTGTGTTCCTCGCCGCGGGCGCGGGCCTCCGGCTCGGCTGGTGCATCATCGATCCAGGGCACCGTCCGCGTGGCCGTGCCCTCGCCGAGGAAGGCAGGGCGACGGTCGGCTTGGCGCTCGGCCTGATCGTCGTCTTGCTCGCATCCGGCGTGATCGAGGCGTTCGTCACTCCCTCACCCCTGCCCACCTGGGCTCGCATCCTGATCGGGATTGGCGTCGAATCGGCCTTCCTGACCTACGTCATCGTGTTCGGCCGTCGAGCCGTCCGCGCCGGGCACGCGGGCGACATCGCGGCGGTGCCGGACGTGCTTCCCGTTGCGGGCTGACAAAGCGCCGTAACCGCGGTGACGCGCCGCGGCAGCCGTGCTGTGCTGGCCCGGGGGAGCGACCCCCCGGATCCCCCCGCAGACCCTGGTGGCGCTCGCCGCGGTAGCCGTTAGGAAGAATGATCCTGAACGGCTGCCGCGTGGTGCCACCCCGGCACTGCGGTGGTTGCGGGGGTTCCGGGCTTTCGGGGTCCGGGGTGCCTGCGCTGTCCCACGGCCGGGCGCTGCGCCCCCGGGTGGGCAGCCCCGTGTCATAGCCTCCCGGCAGCCTTGAGTGCCAGGTAGGTGTCGGCGAGTGCGGAGGGCAGCCGGTCCGGTGGTGCGTCGACGACCTGAACCCCGCGGCGCCCGAGCGCTGCCGACACACGGCTGCGCTGCGCGCGCGCCCGCTGCGCCGCCGCCGCGTCATATACCTGGGCGGCGTCGCCACGGCCCGCGGCCATCTCGTCGACGCGCGGGTCGGCTACGGCGGCGAGGACCACAAGATGGCGGGCGGTGAGCGCGGAAAGGCTGGGCAGCAGCCCTTCTTCGATCGCCGCCTCGTTGAGCTCGGTGAGCAGCACGACCAGGCATCGCTGCCGCGCGTGGCTGAGGATCGCGCCGACCATCCCGGCCCAGTCGGACTCGATCAGCTCTGCCTCGAGTGGCGCCATCGCCGCGACGATGGCGGGCAGCACCTGCGCGCGCGCCATCCCCTGAACCCGTGCGCGGATGCGCCTGTCGTAGGCGATCAGATCGACCCGGTCACCTGCCCGTGCCGCGAGGGCGGCGAGCAGCAGGGCCGCATCCATCGCGCAGTCCAGGCGGGGCGTGTCACCCACCCGCCCCGCGGACGTGCGCCCCGTATCAAGCACGATAAGCAGCCGGCGGTCCCGTTCCGGTCGCCAGGTCCTGACCAGCACCTCGGCTCGCCGCGCGGTACTCCGCCAGTCGATGGACCGCACGTCGTCGCCGATCACATACTCACGCAGCGAGTCGAACTCACTGCCCTGACCGCGCCGCAGCGACCGGTGCTGGCCATCGAGTTCGCGCAGCCGCGCGAGTTTTTCCGGCAGGTGACGGCGGCTGCCGAACGGCGGGATGACCCGGACGGTCCAGGGCACCTCGTGTCTGCCCTGCCGGGCGGCGAGACGCAGCGGCCCGAACGATCGCACCGTCACCACCGCTGCCTTCCTGTCGCCGCGCCGCACCGGCGTGAGCGTGGTGCTGATGTGGGACCGGCCGCCGGGTGGAATGTCGATGGGCGCCCGGCGCGGGCGCGCGCCCGCGCTCGGCGGCCAGGCGTCACGAAGGTCGCCGCGCATCCGCCGGCCCGGGTTCTCGATCGTGAGCGTGACCGTCGCGGTCTCGCCGAGCCGCACGAGGGTGTCTCCTGAGCGTGCCATGCGCAGCGGGCGGACCTTCGCGGCGAGGACGATGTCCGCCACGACGCAGGCAAGCAGTGCGCCATCGAAGGCAAGCAGGACGAGCAGCGCGGTTGCCGCGGCAGGCGTGAGAGCGGCCGCCACAAGCACCGCCGCCGCGCCGAACAGGCCGGCCAGTGCGACACGTCCGGTCAGCGCCACGCGCCGCTCACCGTGGGACCGGCACCGACGCCAGGATTCCGGCCAGGATCCCGTCCGGCGTGGCGCCCTCCAGTTCGGCCTCCGGCCGTAGCTGGATCCTGTGCCGCAGGGCCGGGCGAGCGAGTGCCTTCACGTCGTCGGGCGTTACGTAGTCGCGGCCGGCCAGCCACGCCCACGCCCGGCTTGCCGCTTGCAGTGCGGTCGCACCTCGCGGTGACACCCCGAGCCCGAGCGAGGGTGACTGGCGGGTGGCGCGGCACAGGTCAACGATGTAGCCCGTGACCTCGGGAGCCAGCCGAACCGATTGCACCTCTCGTCCGGCCGCGGCCAGATCGGCAGGCCCGGCGACGGGGCGTATGCCGGTCAGGTCGCCGGGATCGAAGCCAGCCGCATGCCTGCGAAGCACGCCGATCTCCTCGTCCCTGCTCGGCAGCGGGACGGTCAGCTTGAGCAGGAACCTGTCGAGCTGTGCCTCAGGCAGCGGATAGGTGCCCTCGTATTCGACGGGATTCTGGGTGGCCGCCACCACGAATGGCTCTGGCAGCCTGCGCGGCGAGCCCTCCACAGAAACCTGCCGCTCCTGCATCGCCTCGAGCAACGCTGCCTGCGTCTTTGGCGGCGTCCTGTTAATCTCGTCAGCCAGCAGCAGATTCGTGAAGACCGGACCGTCGCGGAACTCGAACTCCGCAGTCCTCGCGTCGTACACGAGGGAGCCTGTGACATCTCCTGGCATCAGGTCAGGGGTGAACTGCACCCGCTTGCTCTGCAGTGAGAGAGCGGCGGCCAGCGTGCGCACCAGCAGGGTTTTCGCGACGCCGGGCACTCCCTCGAGCAGGACATGGCCCCGGCAGAGCAGCGCGATGACCAAGCCGGTCACGACCGGGTCCTGGCCAACCACGGCCTTCGCCACCTCCGCGCGCAACGCTCCGAGCGCGGCACGGGGGCTGGTAACCTCACCCGAGCGCGCGCCCAAACCCGTTCCGGACGGAATGCCGGCATCCGGCACTCCAGCGGAGGGTAGCCCGGCGGCGGGCGGGCCGGCCGGAAGGCCGGGGCCGGGTGTGTCGGCCGGAAGACTGGGGCCGGGCGTGTCGGCCGAGGGTATGCCCGGCGAGGACATGCCCGCAGGCGGGGGCTGCGCGGTCATGTCTTGCGCACCTCGCTTTCCAGGGTGTCAAGGTTGCCGGCAAGCTGGACAAGCGCGGTGTCGGTGTCTGGCGCTGGACCATAAAGCTCCGCGTGGACCGCCGCCACGTCACGCCCGGAGCGTGCCGCAACCGCCGCGGCGATCGTAGCTGGATCCGCGCCCGCCGCAAGCCCGAGCCGTGGCACCAGCCGGTCGATCACCGCGCCGCGCAGCGCCTCGGCGGCACGGCCGCGCGAGTGGCGCGACCGGTACAGGCGGCCATGACCCTCGACGGTCTCCGCCGCCCGGACCACCACAGGCAGCGGTTCTGTGACAAGCGGGCCGAGCCTGCGAGCCCGCCAGATGGCGGTCGCCACGACCGCGAAAGCAAGCTGGATCGCGACGAGGTAAGCGGCCCATGGAATCAGGCGGTTCAGGCTCGTCTGGCCGCTTCCCGCCGTGCCAAGTACGGCAGTGCCCGGGGTAAGCCAGACGACCGTCGGCCGTGCGGCCAGCAGGTTGAGCGCGAGTGCGGCGTTTCCGCGGTCGGCCAGGCTGCCGTTGGTGAGCGGTGTGCCCGTCCCGAGCACGGTGATGGTCCGACCGGCGGCCGCGTACCGGATCAACGACGGCGCATCCTGGACGGGGTAGCACCGCTGCCCACCCGGCACGGCAGCGGAGGCGCGCAGCTCCACGCCTCCCATGTCGGCGTCCCCCGCTAGCTGCGCGGCCGCAAGGCCGCAGACCGGGTCCGCCACGCCGACCGGAATCGTGCCTGCCATGCTGACGTCCGGTGCGAGTGCACGCAGCGCCGGCGCGTCCGGTTCTACCAGGATCCGGTCGCCGGGAAGTGCGCCGAGCGCAGCAAGCTCGCGGCGATCGAGGAAGGCGGGGCCGGTGATGACAAGCGTGCTGTCCGCCGCCGCTACCCGGGCGGCCTGCGCGGGCGAGTCCACCCGCACCACGCGGCGGCCCTGCTGCGCCAGGATCTGGGCCAGCGCCCTTGATCCGAATGGCCCCGGGTCGTTCGGGTCCAGGTAACCGGGACCGGCGTGCGCCCCGAGCAGCGCCGCGCCGGCTCCCACGGCCAGAATGAACGCGGCAAGCGCGAGCGCGAACCGCAGCCGGCGGAACACCTGACGCGCGGTCGGGGATATGGGCTGTGACCCGGCTGGACCCGTGTCGGCCGGCCCCGTGTCGGCCGGCCCCGTGTCGGCCGGCCCCGTGTCGGCCGGCCCCGTGTCGGCCCGTCCCGTGTCGGCCCGTCCCATGTTCGTCCGCCCCGTGCCTCGCGCGGCCGCGCCCCCGGGTCCGGCGCGGGCCGCCCGTGCACCTGCATGCGCCGTACTTGCTGTGCGTGCAGTACCTGCTGTGCTTGCGGCGCTCACACCGCACCCCCGACGGCACCGGCCGGCTCGAGCGGAAGCGGCCTGGCGGCGTGCACGGCGGCGTCGAGTTCCCGCAACTGCGCGTATCCGTCTGGGGTTCCTGGCCGTTCGCCGTAACACACGTCGTCGAAGAGCCGCGCGGCCGACCAGAGCTTGCCGCCGTACGCAGGCAGCGCACGCCCGGCCTCCATGGCCAGTTCGTCAGCGGTCCGTCCTGCGCGCGGCGGCAGGATCGCCCGTTCCTCGAGATCTCTGGCGATAGCGCGAAGCGATTCACGGATGGCCCCCGACCAGTCGCCGTCCGCGGCCCGCTTCTGCGCCCGCTCGCGGTGGTCACGTGCGGTCGCCACGCGACCTCCGTGCAGCGCCGTGCCGCGCGCGCGGTGCGCTAGCGCAATGGGGCCGAGCCGGGTGAGCACGACGCCGAGGATGATCACTGCCAGCGCGCCGAGGGCCACCAGCGTCCACCAGCCAGCAGGAACGGTGGAGTTCACTTGCTGAATGAGCTTGCCGATGAGGCTGATGATCTTTTCCGCGACCCGGTCGGTGAAGGAGACGCCCTGGTGGTAGACGGGTTTGGCGAGTTCCCTGCGGGCCATGCCGCGCGCGGCGGCGCGGCTGATCAGCGGGGGCCCGCCCACGCCGTAACCAGTAGGCCACGTCGCGTCGCTTGCGGGCGGCGCCGTCACCACGGCGGCGCGCCCTGGCCCGGCGGCGCGCCGGGTTCCGGGCTGCGCTGATCCTGCGGCACGACCGGTCCAGCATCGCCCGGTGCCTGCTGTCCCGGTGCCTGCTGTCCCGGTGCCTGCTGTCCCGCCCCCGGCGCACCAGGTCCCGGCGCACCCGTTCCCCACGGGCCCGGTCCAGACGGGCCAGGTCCCTGCGCACCCGGTCCCTGCGCACCCGGTCCCCACGGGCCCGGGTCCCGCATCGAGCCGAATCCTTGCGCCGGTCCCCACGATCCGGGTCCGGGCGTTTGCCAAACAGAAACGAACTCGTCGCCGGCCGCGAGTTCCTGACCAGCCGCGGTCTGCAGCGCAATGTCCAGGCCCTCACGGCGCATCCGCAGGTCGATGTAGAGCAGGGCGGCCACACCGGCGACCATCGGGCGCGTGACGGTCGCCGCCACCAGGCTGCCGACCCCGCCGATGACGAGGCTGGCGATCAGCTTCCCTCCGGTCAGGGACGTCGGGGGGGTGCCGAAACCGAGCCCGCTCGTGCCGGTCAGGAGATCCGCGATGATCCTGAACGGGACCTCGAGCACCAGGCCCGCAAGGAAGACGACAAGATAGGCGACGATCCAGATACCGAACACCCGCCAGAAACTCTGCCTGGTCAGCCGCCAGGACCGGCCAAGCGCCGCTGATGGGCTCACTCGTTCGAGGACCACCGCGGCCGGGGCCAGGCTGATCTTGACCCAGAGGAAGATCGTCAAGGGGATCGCTGCGATAAAGGCCAGTACGGCGAGGGCGATACCAGCGGATCCGAAGGCCACAAGACCGAGCACGGGCACCCCGATGAGCACGGCCCACAGCCCGACGAAGATCGCCAGTATCAGGCACGTGAGTCCGGCCAGGGCGCCGATCCGCCCGCGCGCCTGCTGCCATGCCTGGCTCACGGTGGCCTGCCGGCCGAGTACGGCGCGGCCCACGACGGCGGTCAGCGTCCCGGTCAGGATGACGCTGACGGCGAGCCCGAGCAGCAGGCTGACGACCCCGTAGGTCACCAGCCATCCGAGGAACGGCCTGAAGTCGGCGCTCGTCAGATTCTGGCCCGCGCTGCCGCGCTGGGACAGCCGCTGGAGGCTGGGCACTTCGCCTGCCGCGAGCACGGTCGAGATGGCAGTGCTCACCGCCATCACGACGGCGGTGAATCCAAGGGTCGCCTTCGGGTTGCGGCGGATGGTGGTGATCGAGCCGTCGATAATCTCGCCAAGGCCGATCGGGCGGAGCGGGATCACCCCAGGCTTCGGCGCAGGTGGCGGCCACGGCGCGCCGTATCCGCCGTACCCGGGCCCGCCATAGCCCGGGGTGCCGTACCCGGGCCCGCCGTACCCGGGGCCGTATCCGCCGTACCCGGGCGGACCGGGCGGCGGCGATCCCGTTCCCGGCCAGGGCCCCGTTCCCTGCCCTGGCGGCGGCCACGGCCCCGTTCCCGGCCCAGTTGTCGGCGACGCTCCCGTACCCTGCCCGGGCCCCATCCCCGGCCCGGGCGGGCCTGTTCCCCACGGCCCGGCACCGTGATCGGGCGGCGACCCTGACTCTTGCCGTGCCTCCCACGATCCGCCTTGTTCCGGCGGGTTCGACGCCGGTCCGTCGCTCATCTCTGGCTCCCGCTGTCGGCACGATACGTACCGCTCATCCTGGCACCAGGTGGGTCCCGGCAGGCCTGCGGCCCGCTGCGCGGCAGACTACGATTTTTCCCGAAGAGTGGCATGACGCACACTCCTTATGTGGATGAAATGATTCCCACCCTCCGCTGGGTCGACCCGCCGCAGGGGCCCGCGGTCGCACTGCTTGACCAGACGCGGTTGCCCGCGGAGATGTCCGTGATGGTCTGCGGCGACGTGCCAGCACTGGTGGCCGCGATACGCGCGCTTGTGGTCCGCGGCGCGCCGATGCTCGGGGTGGCTGGCGCGTTCGGCGTCGCGCTCGCTGCGCAACGGGGCGACGACGTCGCGGCCGCCGCGGATGCGCTCGCCGCCGCCCGGCCGACCGCCGTCAACCTGGCATGGGGCGTCCGGCGGTCGCTGGCCGCGTATGAGCGCGCCCTGCGTACCGGTACATCGCAGCCTGATCCCGAACGGCTCGCGCGGGACGCCACGCTTGCCGAGGCACGTGCGATCGAGGCGGCGGACGCGGCTGCGAGTGCCGCGATGGCTGCGGCCGGTCTCACCCTTGTGCCAGAACACGCCGGCGTGCTCACCCACTGTAATACCGGCGCTCTGGTCTCCGCGGGGGATGGGACCGCGTTCGCGGTCGTGCGGGCGGCGCATAAGGCGCGGCGGCTGCGCATGCTGTGGGTGGACGAGACCAGGCCACTGCTGCAAGGAGCCCGGCTGACGGCATGGGAGGCGGCGCGGGCAGGGATGCCGTACACCGTGCTTCCCGATGCGGCGGCAGCGTCGCTGTTCGCGCGGGGCGAGGTGGACATCGTGCTGGTCGGTGCGGACCGGATCGCCGCAGATGGCAGCGTCGCCAACAAGGTTGGCACGTACGGCCTGGCCGTGCTCGCCCGGCGCCACGGCGTGCCCTTCGTGGTGGTCGCCCCGTCGTCCACGGTTGACCTTGACACGCCGAGCGGAGCCGCGATCGAGGTGGAGCGGCGCCCCGCGGTGGAGGTCACGTCGTTCGCCGGCCGCCAGGTGACTCCGGCCGGTGCGGCGGCCTATAACCCCGCCTTCGACATCACGCCACCGGACCTGGTGTCGGCAATAGTGTCCGAATGCGGTATTGCGGTGGCACCGGTAGGTCCGGATACCCTTCGTGTGCTGCTCCCAGGTGATCGGCTGGCCACAGCGGACGTGGCGATCGCCGTTCATGGCGGTTCAGGATCACTAGACGTGAAACGATGAGGTCATGAAAGGACGTGTGCTTGTCGTCGATGACGACGCGGCGCTCGCCGAGATGCTCGGCATAGTGCTGCGCGGTGAGGGTTTTGAGCCGACGTTCGTCCCCGACGGTGACAAGGCGATGGACGCGTTCCGTGACACGCGCCCGGACGTCGTGCTGCTTGATTTGATGCTGCCTGGTGCGGACGGGATAGATGTCTGCCGGCAGATCCGCGCCGAATCTGGTGTGCCGATCGTGATGCTCACGGCCAAGACCGACACCGTGGACGTTGTGCTCGGCCTTGAGTCGGGCGCCGACGACTACATCGTCAAGCCGTTCAAGCCCAAGGAACTCATTGCCCGGGTGCGCGCGCGGCTGCGCAGGACGGACGAGCCCGCGCCGGAGGTCCTCGACATCGGGGACATCGCGATCGATGTCGCCGGGCATTCGGTCAAGCGTGACGGCGATCCGATCAACCTCACACCGCTCGAATTCGACCTGCTGGTCGCGCTTGCCCGCAAGCCCCGGCAGGTATTCACCCGTGAGGTGCTGCTTGAGCAGGTGTGGGGATACCGCCACGCCGCTGACACCCGGCTGGTCAACGTGCACGTACAGCGGCTGCGGGCGAAGATTGAGAAGGATCCCGAGCATCCGGACATCGTGGTGACCGTGCGCGGTGTGGGCTACAAGGCCGGGCCAGGCTGATGGTGCGTGCCGGGCGGGAAGGGCTGTGACTACAGCACAGTGACAATGGCACAGTGACAGCAGACATGGCGGAACAAGCAGCACAACTACGGTGACGAAGGTCATGAGGGGGGCCGGTCAAGGAAGGCGGACGGTAGCGCGCGCGGCTCGTTACCCGAGACGCGCGGTCAACCTTGCCCGGCGCGCACGCAGAAAAGGCCGGCGGCTGACCGTCCGGTTTCTCATCCGCTGGCGCCGTTCGCTGCAGCTTCGTGTCGTCGCGACCACACTGCTCCTTTCCGCGGCCGTCGTCGCGGTCCTCGGTTTTTTCCTCTTGCAGCAGATCAGTGCCGGCCTGCTGCGCAACAAGGGCCTTTCCGCGCAGGCCGAGCTCTCCGGCGGCCTGGCCACGGCGCGAAACCAGCCCGGGTTCGACACCCCGCCGTCGTCGTCCGACCCGGAGGTGTTCGGCGACCAGCTCATCAACGTGCTGCAGGGCCGCGCCAGCGTGAGCAATCCCTATGTCGTGGTGGTGCGGACGGCTCCGTCCCCGCTCTTGCTTTCCGAGCCCGCCAACTTGCTCACCTGGTGCGGCGCCTCGGATCAGCCGAGCTGCCGGATTCCCCAGCAGCTGAGCACCGAGGTCTCGGATGAGCAGGCCAAACAGAAAGACAATCTGCTCCAGGTTGTCCCGACGACGCTGCAACGCCCGCGTGGATCGGTGCCCGCGCTGGCCGTGGGCGCGCCGCTTGGTGACTACCAGCTGTACTACCTGTTCCCGCTCGACCAGGAGCAGCAGACTCTTCAGTTGCTGCAGCGCACGCTGGCCGGAGTGGGGCTGGCGCTCGTCCTGCTTCTCGCCGCGATCGCCTCACTGGTGACCCGGTGGGTGGTCATACCGCTACGTGAAGCCGCTCAGGCCGCGGAGCGGCTGACCGGAGGGCACCTGGAGGAGCGGATGCCGGTGCACGGCACCGACGATCTCGCCCGGCTCGGTACCTCGTTCAACCAGATGGCGACGAGCCTGCAGAGCAAGCTGGCCGAGCTGGAGGAGCTGTCGAAGGTCCAGCGGCAGTTCGTGTCCGACGTATCACACGAGCTGCGCACGCCGCTGACCACGATCAGGATCGCGGCCGATGTGCTTTTCGAGTCGAAGGAGCAGCTCGGCGAGGCCGAGGCGCGGTCGGCAGAGCTGTTGCAGAGCCAGCTTGAGCGGTTCGAGGCATTGCTCGTCGACCTGCTGGAAATCAGCAGGTACGACGCGAACGCTGCGACCCTGGAAACAGAGCAGGTCGACATCCGCGATCTGGTGCTTCGCGCGGTGGCGGATTCGCAGCAGATCGCGGACCGGCGCGGCAGCGGCGTCGAGCTCCGGTTGCCCGGCGAGCCATGCATCGCCGACGTTGACGGCCGCAGGGTCGAGCGTGTCCTCCGCAATCTGATCGTGAACGCCGTTGAGCACGGTGAGGGCAAGGACGTCCTCGTCAGTGCGGCCACCGACCGGTATGCGGTCGCCATCGCGGTCCGCGACTACGGGGTGGGCCTGCGGCCTGGAGAGGAAATGATGGTGTTCGAACGCTTCTGGCGCGCGGACCCGGCCCGGGCGCGCACCAGCGGCGGCACCGGCCTCGGGCTGTCGATCGCACTGGAGGACGCGCGCCTGCATGGTGGCTGGCTGCAAGCGTGGGGAGAGGTGGGCAAGGGCTCGGTCTTCCGGCTCACCCTCCCGCGGTGCGCGGGTCAGGAACTGCAGGGATCCCCGCTCCCGCTGGTTCCCTCCGGGTCGGCAGGCCCGGTATTGCGCAGGGAGATCGCCGTGCTTGGCGAGCCGGACCTCGCGCACAGGGAAGTGAGCACCGGTGGGTGACAGCTCGGTGCCGCACGTCACAGGCTCCGCCGGCCGTGCGCCTGCCCAAAGGGATCGCCGCATGTGGCCGCGGACCATGGTGGGCAGGGTGTCTGCCGTCGTGGCCGCCGGCCTGGCGATCACGCTGGCGAGCGCCTGCGCGGCCGTACCTGACGGTGGCCTTGTCACGTCCGCCACGATTGCCCAGAAGGGCGGCCAGCAAGCCGTCGTCGTCCAGGTAATCCCGCCCGGCCCGCAGCCTGGGTGGGATCCGGAAAAGATTGTCACCGGTTTCCTGCTCGCGAGCGCGAACTTCACGGACAACCACGCGATCGCCCGGCGGTACCTCACGCCGACGGCGGCGAAGAAGTGGCGGCCGGGATCGTCGGTGATCGAGTTCGCGGACATGCCGGTGGCCACGATCGAGTTCGCGGACACGCCGACGGCGACCACGGATTCTGCCCAGACGAACTCGGTGACGGTCCAGGCCACGGGCAACAAACTCGGCACTATCAGCGAGGATGGTCAGTACCAGGCGGCCGAG
The DNA here is from genome assembly GCA_963851085.1 of uncultured Actinomycetota bacterium. GTDB lineage: Bacteria > Actinomycetota > Actinomycetes > Streptosporangiales > Streptosporangiaceae > DATFVJ01. The sequence goes on from CAWKNX010000010.1 coordinate 619,602, forward strand.
CAGGGCCTGAGTGAGGGCAAGGTCAACTTCACCGTGGTCAGCGTCAAGGGACAGTGGCGCATCGCCAACCCACCGCATGAACTGCTGTTCTCCAAGACAGAAGTCAGCAGGACCTACCGCTCTCGCGATCTGTTCTTCTTCGACCCTTCGCTGTCCGTGCTCGTGCCAGATCCGGTCTATGTGCCCTCCGAGGCGACCTCACAGCAACTGGTTGCCCTTCTCGTCGCGGCGCTCCAGCAGGGTCCGCAGGGCTGGCTGGCCACGGGCACCAGGACCGCCTTTCCACCGGGCACCAGCATGCTTGGCACGTCCGTGACCGGCAGCACCGCGACCGTCAACCTTGGCGGGCGCGTGGCCACGACCGGTGTGCAGAAGCGCGAGCAGATGGCAGCACAGCTGCTCCAGACTCTTACTAGCGTTCCGGCGTACACGCAGCCGGATACGGCGCCGGTCCAGTCGGTCGTATTCGAGATCAACGGCAAGCCGGTGCGCTTGTCGTGTACCACAGGTCAGCCTCCCGCGCTCCAGACCAGCTTGTGCGCAGGCCCGGTCCCGGCACCCGGGTCACGCGCTTACTACGTCGACAGCAAGGGGCGGGTGGCGACGTTGTTCGGATCCCCGCCAGACACGGCGGCGCCTGGGCCCGCCGGGTCCGGGCGACTGCCCTTCCAGCGGATCGCGGTGTCCCCGGACCAGATGAGCGTTGCCGGCGTGTCGGACGGCGCGCTCTACACGGGCGGCCTCACTCAGAATGGCTCGCTGGCGCGCCGGCTCGCCGCCACGAGCATTACGTCGCTGTCGTGGGACAGCTCGGGTGGCCTGTGGGTTGCCGGGCGGTCCGGCCGCCAGACGCACGTCTGGTGGCTTGATCGAGGTCTGTCGCCGGTGCTGGTGGATGTGCCGAGGAAGATCGGGGCCGTTACCGCGCTGCGGGTGGCGCCGGACGGCGTCCGCGTGGCGATGGTGGCGGGATCGGGTGCCGGCGCGCGTCTGTGGCTGGCGGCGATCGAACGCAGCGGCAATCAGATGGCGATCGGGCCCGCGGTGCCCATCGGCACCGATATACCAGCCACGATTAGCGACTTGACCTGGTATGACACTGGTGACGTGATCGCCTTGACCCAGCTGTCTTCTGGCTCGGAGCTGTACGAGGTCCCCGTGGACGGCGGGCAGCCCAGGCCGATCGCGACCGAGTCAGGTACGGTCTCGATCACCGCGTCGAGCGCCGTCTCAGGAGGCAGCCAGCTTGTGGCCGAGCGCAGCGATCACACGCTGGTGCAGCTGCCCGATCCGAGTGGATCGATCTGGCGGCCCGTGGCAACCACAGACGGCTCGGACACCTCGCACGCCTCCCAGGGAACGTCGCCGGTTTACCCAGGTTGATCTGCGGAGAGAATATTTGAACTCTGTGTGATTGATCACGACGATATCCCTGCCCGCCCCCCTGACATTCCGTCCTCGGCGAGCTAGCGTTCCTCACATGGCACCCGCCCGGGTCCGTGGTTGCGTCGGGCAGGGCACCCCGCAGTGGGGCGCTCTTTCCGGCAAGCCGATGCCAGCCGCAGGCGAAGCGGCCCACGTAAGGCGACTTCTTGTCGACCGATCACGGTGCGGCTTAGAAGTAAGTCCTGCCCCGCCGGTGGATCAGACGTCCTCCGGGCCAGGGAGAAGAGCACCAGTGGCGACTGGAAAGCCGCGAGACTCTCAGCAGGCGGATGTGGGGACGAAGACCAGGTCGGCCGGGCGGGTGCTGCCGTTTCGTGTAGCTCGGAAGGGGGTCCCGAGTGGACATCGTCTTCAAGGGTCGCCGCACTGGTGTGCCTGAGAGGTTCCGTCAGCAGGCGTCCGTCAAGCTCGCGAAGATCGAGAAACTGGACCAGAAGCTGATCCGGATCGACGTTGAGGTATCCCAGGAACGTAACCCGCGTCAGGCAGGCCGCCGTGAACGCGTTGAGCTCACCATCACGCACCGGGGCCCGGCGATCCGGGCGGAGGCGGCAGCCGACGACCGGTATGCCGCACTTGATCTCGCGATAGCCAAGCTCGAGTCGCGGCTGCGCCGGGCGAACGACAGGCGTGATGCGCGTAACTGCGATCACACTTCGGTGCGGCTCATGGCGGCCGAAGCCGCGGCGCTCGCCTCCCTGGCCGAACGGACCGCCAGCTCAAACGGATCCGCGGCCGGCGCGGCGGAGGCACATGGCAGTGTGGATGCCGCAGCGGGTAATCTCGAGGGAGCCGATCGGGTCGTCCCCATCGAGATGGAGGGTGACGGCCCGCTCGTCGTGCGGGAGAAGGCCCACCCGGCCGGCCCGATGACGATTGACCAGGCGCTGTTCGAGATGGAACTGGTCGGCCACGACTTCTTCTTGTTCCGCGACTCCGGGTGCGGTCATGCCAGCGTCGTCTACCGGCGGCGTGGCTATGACTACGGGGTCATCCGTCTCGTCGAGAGCTGACATGCGTGAGCGTGCCGCGCCGTCGAGCGGGGGGCACGCACTGGTGGTCTGTGGCTTTTACAGACCACGAGGTATTCACGCAACGCCCCGCGGCGCTTGCGTGTCGTGATCAGGTCCGTCAGAGTCTGATCACAGGGGGACCGGCGCTCGCGCGCGCCGGGTAAGTGTTGGCAACGGGTGGTGGGTGGCCGCTGGCTGCCTGCCATCGACAGGTACCGTGGGCGGCTGCCACCCGTAGCCGCGGCTGGTGCAAGGGCTGGAGGAACGGTGAGCGCAGATCCCGGCAACCGTGAGCGCAAGCGGTACGCCGAGCCGATTCGCGTGCTGATCGTCGATGACCACGCGCTGTTCCGCCGCGGACTCGAGATGGTCCTCAAGGAAGAGGAGGACATCGAGGTCGTCGGCGAGGCATGCGACGGCGACGAGGCCGTTGCCAGGGCGGCCGAGGCGCTGCCCGACGTGGTGCTGATGGACATCCGGATGCCTCGCCGCAGCGGTATCGCGGCCTGCAGGTCCATGAAGACAGCCGGGCCGAGCGCGAAGATCGTGATGCTGACGATCAGCGACGAGGAGGAGGATCTCTTCGACGCGATCAAGGCAGGTGCGAGCGGGTACCTGCTCAAGGACATCCCGCTGGACGAGGTGGCGGAGTCTGTCCGTGCCGTGCACGGTGGTCAGTCCCTCATCAATCCCTCGATGGCCGCGAAGCTCATCTCCGAGTTCGCCACGCTCGCCAGGCGCGAAGGCGAGGAGCGGACAGAGCAGGTTCCCGCACCAAAGCTCACCGACAGGGAGATGGAAGTGCTCAAGCTCGTCGCCAAGGGCTCGAGCAACCGCGACATCGCCAGGGAACTGTTCATCTCCGAGAACACCGTGAAGAACCACGTGCGGAACATCCTGGAGAAACTGCAGATCCACTCGCGGATGGAAGCCGTGATGGTCGCCGTGCGAGAAAAGCTGATCGAGCTCAGCTGAGCCCACGACCCGACCCTTTCCCGGTCCCACGGCGCGCAGGTCCGGCTCGCAGTTCGCCCTGCCCGCCCGCACTGCCCGCCCGCACTGCCCGCCCGCACTACCCGCCCGCCCGCACTACCCGCCCGCCCGCACTACCCGCCCGCACTACCCGCCCGCACTACCCGCCCGCACTACCCGCCCGCACTACCCGCCCGCACTACCCGCCCGCACTACCCGCCCGCCCAGTGGGGGCCACCGTCCCGCTGACGATCTTGCCAGCTTGTCAAGGGGTTTGGGAGGGGTGAGCGCAATTCTGTGGACGAGCGTCGGTGCCTGTGGATGACGGCCAGCAGGCGCCGGGTTCGCGTGCCGACTGCATAGCGCCGTCCGGCCAGGCACACCCGCACCACCCGCCACAGGGGTTTCGAACGCGCGTGGCCAGGCGGCAGAGATTCCATGATCGCGGTATTTTTCCGGCGGATATGTCCCAAAAGTTACCGCGATCATGAAATGGACGTTAGCTCGTCGGCACGACATTTGCGGCGACAATCTTGCCGTCGACCACGGTGTAGGTTCCCGCGAAGGTCGGGTCTGGCACGCCGTTGTTCTGCGGGTACAGCATGAGGATGACCTGGTTCCCGGACTCGTCGGCCGCTGCGACGGCCTGGGCTGCCGTTTCCGGGTAGCCTGCGGACCACTGCGCGTAGCCGCCATCCTCCCGCTTGCGGCGACAGTCCCAGCAGGTTCCACGCCTCGGCGTAGTTCTGCGAATCGATCTCGCTGATCTCGGCAGACACCACGGCCCACGGGTCCGTGATCCTCGGGAGCGCCGGAGCGGGCGTCAGTGTGGGCTGCACGGTAATGATCAGCTTGGGCCGTCGTGGCTACGCCACCACCGGTCTCCGGCTGTAAGCGTCGCGCGTCTTGGGTTTGCGCACGACAGCTCAGGTTCTCGCTGGCGCGAGGCAGCGCCTGGCTGCTCCGCATGCGTGGTCAGGCGAGGGCCGCGCGCAGCCGTTCGGCATAGGTTGGGGGGTTGACCTGCCCCACCTGGATGTCGGAACATCCGACCCAGCCGGCGGCTTCACGCAGCGCTGCGGCCATCGCCGGGATGGCGGCGGCCCTGTCGAGCGAGACATAACGGGCAAGCAGGGTCTGACCTGCGCGCGCTGGGTCGACGCGGCCGACGAGGCGGCCGCCGGCCAGCAGGGGCATCGTGAAATAGCCATGCACGCGCTTCGCCTTCGGCAGGTAGGCCTCCAGGCTGTGGTCGAAGCCGAACATTCGCTGTGTCCGCTTGCGGTCCCAGATGAGCGAATCGAAAGGCGACAGCAGCGTGGTGCGGTGGTGCCCGCGTGGCGGTTCGGCGAGGGCAGCCGGATCCGCCCAGGCAGCGAGCGGCCGGGGCCCGTCGATCGTGACCGGGACGAGTCCCGCGGCCTCGGCGCCGTAGTCAGCGAGACTGGTATGGCCCTCGGCGGTCTTACCGAAGTTGCGCAGCCGGTGGTAATCGATGAGATCTGCCCGCGTGACGACGCCGAGCGCCCGCGCGGCGACGGCCGCGAGATGGCTCACACACTCCCCGTCCGAGGGCCCGCCTGCCAGCAGATCTGCTGGTATGACCCGCTCTGGCAGGTCGTAGACGCGACGCCAGCCCGAACGCCGGGTGCACACCACCTCACCGATGTCGAGCAGCCACTCAACCGCGATCTTCACCTCGGACCAGTCCCACCACGGCCCCCCGGCTTTGGCTCCGCCGAGCTGGGTGGCAGTCAGCGGGCCCTCGGCTCGCAGCCGGCTCAGCACATCCTTGCAGGCATGCTCGGGCACGTCATGCCACCGCAGGCCACGGGACAGGAACGAGCGCCTGCGGAAGGCGTAATACGGCCATTCCTCGATCGGCAGGATGCATGCCGCATGTGACCAGTACTCGAAGGCGGCCGGCTGACGCGGATGCCAGTAGGCGCGTTCGATCCGGTCGCGGCCGACTGGGCCAAGGCGGGCGTACGCGACAAGCTCGTGCGAACGGGCAAGAACGCTGATCGTGTCCAACTGCACGGCGCCGATGCGGCGCATCATTCCCGCGACACCGCCGCGGCGCCCTGCCGCCCCGAGGAATCCCTGCGCACGCAGGGTAATCTTGCGCACGTCACCAGGGGAGAGGGTGAGCTCAGGCGTGCGCGACGCGGTCTCACGCGCGGATCCGGTCACGCTGGCAAATAGTAGCCGGAGGGTCTGACATTTCCGGCCCTCCGCCGTCAGCGATCAAGTCACATCAGTACCAGTCGTTGAAGATCCCGGTGCCGAGCGCCACGATGCCGCCGAGCGCGGCCAGCCCGGTGCCCACCCAGAAGAGCCACCATGTCGGCCCGAATACCAGCCCGGTACCGCCGATAATGAACCCCACGATGACGGTCACGACCGAGGCCCACGAGACGGGCCGGCCGTGGTGTCCCTGATGCATGGTGGCGGCCCCAGTGGCCGCGGCGAGCGCGGCCCTGTCTGCGGCCGTAGGTCCGGCGAGCTGGCCCTCTCCGGCCACCGCGACACTGTCTGATGGCACCTGGTCGGCCATGCGCGCGACTCCTCTCGTCCTGCGGCTCCCATCATTGTGGTCGGTGCGTTCGCGAAGCAAACTGCCGCCCCCCATCCTATGAAGCTCTGTTTTGCGGCGAGGGTCGCCTACGATGACTTCGAGTGCCGTGGCATCCTCGCGCGCCTGCGGCCGGTGTGCGCCGCCGGCGGTGGCGTGTGGATGCCAGGAGAGGTCAGATATCCGCGAGGAGCGCGACGAGAAGTGCCAGCCATCATCGATAAGGTCCTGCGCGCGGGCGAGGGCAAGCTCCTGCGCAGGCTCAAGCGGATCGCCGACCAGGTCAACTCGATCGAGGAAGACTTCGTCGCGAAGAGTGACGCGGAACTTCGAGCGCTCACCGGGGAGTACAAGCAACGGAAAGCGGACGGTGAGTCGCTGGAGGATCTGCTGCCAGAGGCCTTCGCCACAGTGCGGGAAGCAGCCAGGCGGACGCTGGGGCAGCGCCATTTCGACGTGCAGTTGATGGGCGGTGCGGCGCTGCACTTCGGGAACATCGCCGAGATGAAGACCGGTGAGGGCAAGACCCTCGTGTCGACGCTGCCGGCCTACCTCAACGCGCTGTCGGGCGACGGCGTGCACGTCGTCACGGTCAACGACTACCTGGCCAGGCGCGACGCGGAGTGGATGGGACGCGTCCACAGGTTCCTCGGCCTCGAAGTCGGCGTCATCCTCGCCCAGATGACTCCCGACGAGAAGCACAAGGCGTACGGCGCGGATATCACCTACGGGACCAACAACGAGTTCGGCTTCGACTACCTGCGCGACAACATGGCCTGGAGCCTCGGCGAATGCGTGCAGCGTGGGCACAATTTCGCGATCGTGGACGAGGTCGACTCGATCCTCGTCGACGAGGCGCGCACGCCGCTGATCATCAGTGGCCCGGCCGAGCAGAGCGGCCGCTGGTATGTGGAGTTCGCCAAGATCGTTCCTCGGCTTCGCCGCGGGGAGGACGGCGAGGGCGACTACGAGGTGGACGAGAAGAAGCGGACGGTGGGGATCCTCGAGTCCGGCGTGGAGAAGGTCGAGGACTGGCTGGGCATCGAAAACCTGTACGAAGCGGTGAACACGCCGCTCGTCGGTTACCTGAACAACGCGCTCAAGGCGAAGGAACTGTTCAAGCGCGACAAGGACTACGTCGTGATGAACGGCGAAATCCTGATCGTAGACGAATTTACCGGACGTATCCTGCACGGCCGCCGATACAACGAGGGCATGCATCAGGCCATCGAGGCCAAGGAGTCCGTGCAGATCAAAGAAGAGAACCAGACGCTCGCGACCATCACGCTCCAGAACTACTTCCGTATGTACGACAAGCTGGCCGGCATGACCGGAACGGCCATGACCGAGGCGAACGAGTTCCACCAGATCTACAAGCTCGGTGTGGTGCCGATCCCGACCAACAAGCCGATGATCCGCGGGGACGGCTCTGACGTCATCTACCGGACCTCGCAGGCCAAGTTCACCGCGTGCGTCGATGACATCGCCGAGCGGCACCAGCAGGGCCAGCCGATCCTCGTTGGCACAGTGAGCGTTGCGAAGTCCGAGCTGTTGTCGCAGATGCTGAAGCGCGCCGGTGTCCCGCACGAGGTGCTCAACGCCAAGCACCACGAGCGTGAGGCGGCGATCGTGGCGCAGGCGGGCCGCGTGGGAGCGGTGACGGTAGCGACCAACATGGCAGGCCGTGGCACCGACATCATGCTCGGCGGTAACCCCGAGTTCATGGCCGATCTCGAACTCCATCAGCGTGGCCTGTCACCGCTCGAGACGCCTGACGACTACGAGGCGGCCTGGCCGGAGGCGCTCGAGAAGGCGCGCCGTGCGGTCGCCGAGGAGCATGAGCAGGTCGTAGCCGCGGGCGGTCTGTACGTGCTCGGTACGGAGCGGCACGAATCGCGGCGGATCGACAACCAGCTACGCGGGCGGTCCGGCCGGCAGGGCGACCCGGGCGAGTCGCGGTTCTACCTGTCGCTTGGAGACGACCTGATGCGGATGTTCAATTCCGCACGGGTGGAGTCGATCATGTCGACTCTCAAGCTCGCCGAGGACGTACCCATCGAGTCGAAGATCGTCACCAATGCGATCAGGTCGGCACAGCACCAGGTGGAGCAGCAGAACTTCGAGATCCGCAAGGACGTGCTCAAGTACGACGAGGTCCTCAACCGGCAGCGCCAGGTTATCTACGGTGAGCGGCGTGAAGTGCTAGAGGGTGCCGACCTGCACGAACAGGTCCGCAAGATGATCGACGAGGTCGTTGAGGGTTATGTCACCGGTGCGACAACCGAGGGATTCCCTGAGGAGTGGGACCTCGACAAGCTCTGGCAGGCGTTCCGCCAACTCTATCCGGTGCGGCTCACCCAGGACGAGCTGATCGAGCTGGCCGGCGGTGAGCGCGCGGGGCTGACCAGCGAGTTCATCACGGAGCAGTTCAAGGCCGATGCCCACGCCGCCTACGACCGGCGCGAGGAGGAGGTCACGCCTGACACGATGCGCGAGCTCGAACGTCAGGTGGTGCTCTCTGTGCTCGACCGGAAGTGGCAGGACCACCTCTACGAGATGGACTACCTACAGGAAGGCATCAGCCTGCGCGCCTACTCGCAGCGCGACCCGCTGGTCGAGTTCCAGCGGGAGGGCTTCGAGATGTTCAACGCGATGCTCGACGCCATCCGTGAGGAGTCGGTCGGCTACCTGTTCAACCTCAAGGTCGAGGTGCAGGACAACCCCATTGTCGAGGAGACACCGGCCCGCGGCACAGGGCAGGCATCCGCGCCGGATCTGATCGTCGGGGCGGCGCAGGCCGGCGCGAAGGGCGGCGGCGCGGGACGTGGCGGCACCACGACCGGGCCGCGAGCGCCGGGCGCCGCCGCAGGCCGGGCGCGTGGCGCCGCTGCCGCCGGCGGCAGGACTCGTGCCTCCGGCGCGTCTGCCGCTGCCGGATCCGGCCGCGCCGCGTCTCCGGAAGCCCCAGCGGCGGCCGCCGGTGTGGCTCTTCCGCCCGGCCTCGCGAAGCCCAAGCGCCCTGCGCACCTGGAGTACTCCGCTCCGACGATCGACGGCGCCGGCGATGGAGTCGAACATCGGGCCGAATCCGCTGACGGTGGCGACTTCGCCAGGGTCGGCCGCAACGAGCCGTGCCCATGCGGTTCTGGCCGGAAATTCAAGCGCTGCCACGGCGACCCGCGGACACGGGCGGCGGCGACCTGACAGGCACCTGCGGCGACCCGGCAGTCGCTACGCGGCCTCGATGGCCGTGCATTGCCATGCGTTTATCTTGGCTCCCTCCCCGCGCTCAAGCCGGAGGGCGAGTGCGTGCACCCGCGGCCCGAAGCGCACTACCACGGCCATCTCGACCACGCCATTCGACGGCGTGCTCGCGACGATTCGCCGTATCCGCGGTTCCTGGGTCGTCGCGAGCAGCGGGCCCAGACGCCGGATATGGCTTCTGGCGCGTTCTGTGGTCCACGGAGTCAGCTGGCGGGGTGGCCTCGACCCGGCTAGCGTCTCGGCGAGGACCTGCGCGAACTGGCTCGGCCAGGTCGGCCCCGCCGGGCTGTCGCCTGCCGCCCTCAGACCAGCATCTGCCCGGTGCGCGGCTTCCTGGTGCGCGGCTTCCCGGTGCGCGGCTTCCTGGTGCACAGCCGCTTCGGCCCCGCCGCCACGGCGAGGACCGGGTTCCCGGTGCGCGACCTCCCCGTGCCCTGCATCCTGGGTCGTTCCATACCTTGGCTGGCTCTGGGTACCTGCCCGGCCCCCGGCATTCTGCCTGTGCCCGTCACCAGGCCGGTCGGAGGTACCACTGCCACTGCGGCCCACCGTGGCGCCAAGACCGTCAGGGGGACCCGAGCCCGCCTGGCTGTGCGGGCCCGGGCCTGCCTGGCTGTGCGGGCCCGGGCCTGCCTGGCTGTGCGGTGCCGGGCCTGCCTGGCTGTGCGGTGCCGGGCCTGCCTGGCTGTGCGGTGCCGGGCCTGCCTGGCTGTGCGGTGCCGGGCCTGCCTGGCTGTGCGGTGCCGGGCCTGCCTGGCTGTGCGGTGCCGGGCCTGCCTGGCTGTGCGGGCCCGGGCCTGCCTGGCTGTGCGGGCCCGGGCCTGCCTGGCTGTGCGGGCCCGGGCCTGCCTGCGCCCTTCGGCCACCCGCGAACCGGGTGTCGGCGTTTCTGCTTTCCTGTGCCAGTGGGCTCGCCTGCACGTCGTCGTCGTACGGCGGTGCCGGATCCGGCACTGTGCACAGCTGGGCGAGGGCCGGATCTGGGAGGGGGCACGTGGGCCGCGAGCCTGGTAACGGCCAGGAGCCCGGAGGCGGACCCGGGATGCGGCGCTGGCGGCGCCGCGCAAACGTGGCCACCTGGGCTGCATGGGGCACGGGCGCCGCCGCCCTATTTCGGGCACGGGGCAGAGCTTCGGTCCACTTTATTACATTTGCCCTGTTAAGACCTCTAGGGCTTTCCTGTGGCGACGGCAGCGACGACATCTGGCCTCCCGGGAAAAGCGGAAAACATCATGGCTCGGGTAGAAATCCGCCACTTCGGCAAACTCACGCAGTGTCTTCGTTGTAGCGCACGCCGGTGACATTTTCGCTGCGCGGAACCTGAGGATCGCGCCTCGTTCAGCGTCGGTCACCGGCCAAGGGCCCGTCAGTCGGGACAGGCCAGCCGGTACCGCAGTAGCGGCTGACAAGGAAGGCCAGCACGTGGATGCTGACTCCGCCGGCGGGGGACAATCACTGGGGGGACCGGACACGACGGCAGGAGCCAGATGCGAGTGCATACGACTGCCAGGGGGGCGGCACAGTGGCGGACACGCTGATCGTGGCGGGCCGCATCGTGCCTGCTACCGGCCCTGAGATCCTGTCGCCCGGGTTCGTGCGGCTCAGCAGTGGTGTCGTGACGGAGGTGGGTGCTGGACGCCCGTCCGAGCCAGTGGACTTCGACCTGGCGGACGGCGTTCTCGTGCCCGGATTCGTCGATCTTCAGGTGAATGGTCATTTCGGTGTCGACCTGGCGGCGGTTGACCCGGTCGGCTGGGCGACCGTCGTGCGGCGCCTGCCCGAGACGGGCACCACCGCGTTCCTGCCCACGTTCATCACCGCCCCTGTGCACAAGCTCGCCGGGGCGCTCCGCGCGACCGCGGACCTGCTTGCCGGGCTGCCTCTGGGCGCGCGCGTGCTCGGCGTCCACCTGGAAGGGCCATTCATCTCCCTCCGCCACCGTGGCGCGCACGATCCCGAATGGATCATCGACCCGGAGCCTGAGACGGTCGCGGAACTCGTCGCGGCGGGTAGCGGGGCACTCAGGCTCGTCACGCTCGCGCCGGAACGTCATGGGGCACTGGCCGCGATCAAGCAACTGACCGAGGCGGGTGTACGCGTCAGCGTGGGGCACAGCGATGCGACCGCGGCGCAGGTGGCGGCGGCGGCGGACGCAGGTGCCCGCATGGTCACCCACCTGTTCAACGCACAGGCTGGGATGCATCATCGTGAGCCTGGCGTGGTCGGTCAGGCACTGGGCGACCCGCGGCTCACGAGCGGTCTCATCGCGGATCTGCACCACATCGCACCCATCGTCTGCAGGATCGCGTTTGCGGCGGCGCCCGGCCGGATCGCCGTCGTCACCGACGCGGCGGGTTGCGCGGGCATGCCGCCAGGCCGATATCAGCTCGGCGGCCAGCCGATCGAACTTCCGCCCGGGGACGGCGTACCGCCGGTCCGCGCGGACGGGACCCTGGCCGGATCGGCGCTGCGGATGGACGTCGGCGTGTCGAACATGGTCGCGGTCGGCGTCGATCTGACGGCGGCGGTGATCGCCGCGACCCGGGTGCCGGCCGACGTCATCGGGCGGCCGGATCTCGGCCGGATCAGCGAGGGCGCGGCGGCCGATCTCGTCTGGCTAGGCGACGACCTGCGGACCCGTGCGACCTGGATTGCCGGAGATCTGGCGTACTCGGCGTGGCCGAGCAGGGCGCAGCGGGCCCACCATTCGTTCGAGCACGTCCCGTTGGCCGGGCAGGCCTCTGCGGCCGGGCAGGTTCCGGCCGGCAGGGTTTCACGGCCCGGTGGCAGGGTTCTACGGTGGGGCAGGGTTCTGCGGTGGGGCAGGGTTCTGCGGTGGGGCAGGGCTCCGCCGCCGGGACGGGCTCCGCGGCCGGGAGGATAGCCGGAGGCGCTACGTGACCGAGCACCGCGCTAGCCGGAGAAACCCAAACCCCCGACGGCGCAGCCGCCACCGTCTGGGCGTCGCCGGACAGGGCTCTGGCACGGGACGGGGCTTGTGGCACGGGACGGGGCTTGTGGCACGGGACGGGGCCGTGGCACGGGACGGGGCTCTGGCACGGGACGGGGCTTGTGGCACGGGACGGGGCCGTGGCACGGGACGGGGCTCTGGCACGGGACGGGGCTTGTGGCACGGGACGGGGCCGTGGCACGGGACGGGGCTCTGGCACGGGACGGGGCTCTGGCGGGACGGGGCCGTGGCAGCAGAGCATGGGGTTCTCAAACAGGCTCTCGGCGCCCAGCCAATAGCGCCAGTAGAGCAGCGCGCTAGGGTGCGCGCGATGGCACGAGGAGCTTGACCGTGGAAGGTACGCCACGTGCACGAGTGACGACGCAGATGCGGGCGGAGATCGCGCAGCAGCCTGAGGCCCTGCGGCGGACCCTTGACGCGCTGCTCCCGCGGGTCGAGGAGATCACGTCGATCGCCGATGGCACTCGTCAGGTGCTTTTCGTGGCCCGTGGGACGTCGGACAACGCGGCGGTCTACGGCAGTTACCTGATCCAGGCGCGAGCCGGCAGGCTCGCGGCGCTTGCATCGCCATCGATCGCCACCGTCTACCGCGCCCGGGTCGAGCTGTCAGGTGTCCTGGCCGTGGCGCTGTCGCAGTCCGGCCGGACAGAGGAGATCGTCAGCACCTTGGCGTGGGCGCGCGACTGCGGTGCGCGCACCGTCGCGGTGACCAACGGCCACGGCTCCGCGCTTGCCGAGGTAGCCGATGTTGCACTCATCACCGAGGCGGGTGCCGAGCGGGCCGTGCCTGCGACCAAGACGTTCACGACGCAACTGGCCGCGCTCGCCGTGCTCGGCATCGCCCTTGGCGCCGACGTCGACGCCGGGCAACTCCGCGCCGCGCCGGACGAGATCGAGCGCCTTCTTTCTGTGCCGATGGATCTCGATCCAGTGGTGGCCGAACTCGCGGCGGTGGCGGGCGTGGTGGTGTCCGGCCGCGGCTTCGCCTACGCCGCCGCGCTTGAGCTCGCGCTGAAGCTCAAGGAGGCGTGTTACCTGCACGCGATGGGCCTGTCGTACGCTGACCTGCTGCACGGCCCGATCGCGGTGGTCGATTCCGCGACGCCGGCCATCATCGTCGCGGCGGACGCCGGGCCCACGCTCGAGCCCTCGATCGCCCTTGCCCGCCGGGTCACGGGCGCGGGCGCGCACGCGTATGGCATCGGCGGCGGCGCGCCTCTCGGCCAGGCCTGCAGACGGGCGCTGCCCGGACCCCGCCTGCCAGAATGGCTGGCACCGATCGGGCTGATCGTGCCCGGGCAGTTGCTCGCAGAAGCACTCGCGCGGCGCCTCGGGATCGACCCTGACAGCCCGCGTGGCCTGAGCAAGGTAACTCAGACGGTCTGAGCGCCGCGTTGCTGTGCGCATCATCCGGCAACGAACCGGACCGGCGGTCCGTGCGTTATCGACGCTGCGGCACGGTACCTCCAGCAGGTCGACGCCTCCATCAGGTCGACCACGCTAGTTCTACTGCGCTGGGGCGCGGAGTCCTGTTCACCGCCCGTTGGCCCGGCGCTGATGGCACGGCAGAATAGCGTCGCAGCGTGCAGCGTGCAGGTAACGTCGTACAGGTCATGAGGCCTCGCCGCTCGACGCTGTCACTGGCCACCCTGATCCCGGGACTGTGCGTGCTTCTTTTCGGCGCCTCCCTCACGGCCTGCGGGCCGGGCGGCGCCGCCGCCGGCCGGTCACCAGGGCCAGGCCGGGCCGTGTCGCACCCACCTCCCGCGCCCGTCCCCGGTGTCGGCACCGACGGCGCTGTCCAGGTGATTATGCGGCGGATGAGCCTGCCGGAGAAGGTCGGCCAGCTTTTCGTGGCCGCGGTGCCCGGCCTGGCGGCAGGCCAGGGCGGCGCGGATCTGGTGCGCGATTACCACCTGGGCGGAATCATCTACTTCGGCCCCAACCTTCGCGACGCGGCCCAGGTCGCACGGCTGTCCGACGGGCTACAGCAAGCCGCCATGGCGGGGGCGCGCGGCGTGCCGCTGACCATTGGCACCGATGAGGAGGGCGGCATCGTCGCCAGGCTGAACGGCATCGCGACGTCATTCCCCAGCCAGATGGCTGCTGGCGCGACCAGGGACCCGGCGCTGGTCGAGGCCGCAGCACGCGCCACCGGCCTGCAGTTGCGTGCGCTCGGCATCAACCTGGACTACGCGCCGGTGGCCGACGTCAATGCCGACCCCGCCAACCCCGTGATCGGCACCCGGTCCTTCGGCTCGGATCCGGCGCTGGTCTCCGCGGCGACGCAAGCCGCGATCGCCGGTCTGCACGCGGCAGGCGTCGCCGCGGTCGCCAAGCATTTTCCCGGGCACGGCGATACCGACGTCGACAGCCATACCGGGCTGCCGGTGATCCGTCACACGCTGCGCCAGTGGGAGCAGATCGACGCACCGCCATTCGAGGCCGCCATCCGCGGCGGCACTGACATGATCATGTCGGCGCATATCGTGGTGCCCGCGCTCAGCCAGTCCGGAGATCCGGCGACCTTGTCGCCCGGGATCATCACCGGTTTGCTCAGGGACAAGCTCGGCTACCAGGGCGTGATCGTCACCGATTCGCTTCAGATGACAGGGGTGCGCCTGCGCTACGACGATGCGCAGATCGCCGTTCGCGCGATCGAGGCGGGCTGCGACGAGCTGCTGATGCCGCAGAGCCTCCCGACGGCGTACAACGCCGTGCTCGCGGCAGTTCGCGCCGGCGAGATTTCTGCGGCCCGGCTCGACCAGTCGGTGCGAAGGATCCTCACGGTCAAGGCCGGCCGCGGGCTATTCGCGAGCCCGCAGGTGAACGCCGACGCGGCGGCGGCGCAGATGAACACCGCGGCCGATGCCGCGCTGGCGCGCGGCATCGGCGACAGCTCCGTCACGCTGGTGCGGAACGAGGGCTCGGTACTCCCGTTGCACCGCGGCGCGCGCGTCTACGTCGCGGGCACCGACGCGGCTCCTCTCGCCGCCGCGCTCGCCCGCTCGGGCCCGGTCAGCGTGACCTCGGCCCGCTTCGCCGATGTGATCGCCGTGACCACGACAGATGCGGTAACTGACCCGGTGCAGCAAGCCGTCGTCCAGCGCCTGCTGGCCGGCCCAGTGCCGGTGATCGTCATCGCGACGGGCAAGCCGTACGACCTGGGCCTGTTCCCCCGGGCTGCGGCCGCCGCCGCGACGTACTCCGATACCGCCGCATCGATCACCGCGGCCGCGGGCGTCCTCACCGGCGCCATCAAACCGTCCGGCCGGCTGCCCGTCACGATCCCCGCAGCCAGCGGGAAGACCGCCTACCCCTTCGGCGCCGGCCTGCACTACTGACACCCGGTCACGGCCTCGCTGCTGTGCTCGCGGCCGTAGCGGACCCTGCATCTCGCGGAGCAGAACCGGGCGCTTGGCCGCGAAGGTATCTCTTCGCTGGGGACTGCGCGGCCGTCGACCATAGCAATGGCCCATGGGTGCAGCTCTCCCGGAGGTACTTGGTTGCCCGCGGGGGCGGGCGGGGGGAAGGCTTACTGGATTGGCGTAATAGAACGGATGGGGCCAGTGGTTCCGGTGGGTGTGATCGCCGTGGGCCTGGCGGGACAAGCGGGGCGTGGCCGGAGGACGGGCGGATTTCACTAGGATTGGGAGGGTGTCCGCGAGTCAGCCAGAGCCTCAGGACCCGGGGCAGTCGGTGCCGCGAGGTCTGATCATCGACTGGGGCGGGGTGCTGACGATTCCTGTCGCCGCGGCGGTGACTGCCTGGCTGGAGGCGGACAGCATCGACCTGCCGCAGTACCGGTCGCTCATGACCCAGTGGGTGGGCGAGGCGTACGGCGGCAACGGGCTCGCGAACCCGATACACGCGCTTGAACGCGGCGAGACCACGCCGGAGGAGTTCGAGGAACTGCTCGCCGGGCGGCTCGTGCGGATCGATGGCGCGGCCGTACCCGCGGGCGGCTTGCTCAGGCGGATGTTCGCTGAGATGGCACCGGTCGAAATGATGTACGCCCTGCTGCGCTCGCTTCGCCAAGTCGGCATCCGCACCGCCATGCTGTCCAACTCATGGGGCAACGACTACCCGCGTGAACTGTTCACCGACGTCTTCGACGCGGTTGTCATCTCCAGCGAGGTGGGCATGCGCAAGCCCGAGGAGCGCATCTTCGTGCACGCGCTCACCGTGCTCGGCCTCACGCCGCGGCAGTGTGTCTTCGTCGACGATATCGAGGCCAACGTGACCGCCGCCCGGGCGCTCGGCATGATCGGGCTGCACCATCGCGATCCTGACGCCACCGCGGCAGCCGTCCGGGACCTGTTCGGGCTGGCATGATGGCGGGCCCGGCGTATCCGCGCGCTGCCAGCGAGGGACGTTCTGCCAATATGCGCGCCATCAGGCGTGCGGGCACCAAGCCCGAGATGGCGCTGCGCAGCGCGCTGCACCGGCTGGGCTACAGGTACCGCAAGGATCACCGCCTCGATCTCGCCGGGGGCGTGCGGGTCCGGCCTGACATCGTGTTCACGGCGAGGAGGGTCGCGGTCTTCGTGGACGGGTGTTTCTGGCACGCATGCCCGGAGCACGGCCGGCAGCCGTCGGTCAACGAGTGGTACTGGGCGCCCAAGCTCCGCCGTAACGTCGAGCGCGACCGCGCCGCCGACGTGGCCCTCGCGGCGGCGGGCTGGCAGGTGGTGCGCCTGTGGGAACACCTGCCGCTTGATGACGCGACGGCCGCGGTGATAGCCGTGGTCGGCTGCGTGCGCGGCTGGAATAGCCAGGCATCGGGAGGCCGCTGCCATTATCACCGCAACGCGCCCCGATTCCCCGCCGCTCCTGGCACACTTTGATCATCCGCGCCTGCAATGGGTGCTTGAGCATCCGCAGGTGCGGTTCCTCGGCGGCACACCGGCCGGTGCGGTCGCCGGATTATCCGCATTTCCGAGGAGCCAATGCGCATCTACGTGCCATCCACACTTCCGGCGCTCGCCGCCGCGCTTGACACCGCCGCACTCAAGGCACCGCCGATCTGCGCCTTCGCGGTCACGCCCGCGCTGCGCGAGTGGTACGCGACCGGTGATCTCGAAGAGTTGGAGTACGCGGCGATGGCGGCCGCCGCGCGCGCGTCGCTCCGGCTGCTCGCGGGCGATCCGGTAGCGCCCCGGCGGCGGGTGGTGCTCGCCGCCGAGATTCCCGCCGAGGCCATCCGCCGCGGCGCAGGCCACGCCGATCGCGCCGCGGTCATCGTCGGGTCGGCCGTCCCGCTGGGCAAAGTCGTGTCCGCGCACGTCGACGACCTTGTCGCTGCGCCAGACGTCCATGCCGCGATCGGCGCGCTCCCGGCCGCCGACACGGGCGACGACGACGCGAAATTCATCGTGGACGGCGCTGAGGGCCACGACCTGCTCTGGTACGCGGCGTCGGAACTCCCCTACCTGTTCTGACCCCCGTCACCCCTGGCGTGGTTGGCCCGTAAGGCGCCGCGATAGGGGCCACCGACGGGCCAACGATCAAGGGCGAGGATCGTGGCGATGTGCCGTTACAGGTCGCCCGCGACCTGTAACGGCACATCCACGGCAGCGCTGGGTCAGGGACCAAGGCGCAGGCGCAGGGCGATCACCCGGTTGACGGACGCCAGGAAGGCGGCGCGTCCCAGTTTCCCGCTGCGCAGCGCGCTCGCGAGCGCGCTGCGCCCGTCGGCCCCCTGGCTCACGGTCTGGCCGGAGAACAGCAGCAGATCCATCCCGGCCCTGGCGGCGAGAACCCCGCGCGCGGGGACGGTGCCGAAGGCGCGCAGCGCGCCCGCTTCCAGGGCATCGGTGATGGTCACGCCGCCGAACTTCAGCCGTTGGCGCAGTTCCTTCTGGACGACCGTGGCGGACAGCCCTGCGGGCCTGCGGGAATCGAGCGCAGGATAGACGGCCCACGACACCATGACAAGGTGAACCCCGGCGGCGATGGCGGCCGGGTAGGGTGCCTCGTCCACGCTGCGAAGCGACCGCAATGACATGTGCAGTGTCACCGGGCGCACGTCGGTGTTCTGTGCCGTCGCGGCCGCCCCGAGCCCGGGGAAGTGCTTGGCGGTGGCCGCGACGCCGACCTTCTGCTGTGCCTTGATGAACGCTGAGCCGAGCCGCGACACCCGGGTGGGCGATGTTGCTGTAGGACCGCTGGAACTGGTCGATGAAGTTGCCAGGCGCCTCGAACACATCGAGGACGGGTGCCAGGTTCACGTTGATGCCGACGCCGCGCAGGTTCTTCCCTGCGCCCGTGCCGGCCTGGGCCGCGAGTGTCAGGCGGTCGGGGGACAGGCCGATCTGCTTCTCCGAGAGCGCGGGGGCACCAGGGATGCGGCGCACGAGGCCGCCCTCCTGGTCGGTCAGCATGAGCAGCGGCGCCTTCACCGGGCTCTTCGCGTTGGCTTGCTGTAGCTCCTTGATGACCGCGCGGATCTGGGCTCGGCTCGAAACGTTGCCGCCGAAGAAGATGACGCCCGCGGCCTCACCGAGACGGATCTTCGCGAGCAGGCTTGCCGGAGGCGTGTGGCCGCTGTAGCTGTAGATCACCCGCTGACCCGCGAGCTGCGCATCGGACAGCCCGGCGAGCGCCGCGTCGTCGGCCTGCCGCGCCGGGCCCGCAGCCGGGCCCGCAGCCGGATCCGCTGCGGCCGCAATCGGTCCGGCCGCCGCACCCGGGACCGAAGTCGGCGACGCCAACGCCGCCAACGCCGACGGTGGCGGCACGGCAGGACGTGCGGCGGTCGCGGGTCCGGCCAGCGCAGCCGCGGCCGGTCCGGTCGAGGCGGCGGAAAGCCGCGCCCCCGTCCCTGCCTGTGAGAGCAGCGCCATGCTGGCGCAGACGGCGCCGGCGATCAGGATCCGCAGGCGCAGGTGGCTCCGGTTCAACGGGGAACGCCCCTCTCGCTACAGGCCGTCGGCATCCCGGGCCGGGCCCTGGCGCAGGGCCTGTGCCCCGGCGGCACAGGCACAAGGCCGGGGCCCTGGCACAAGGCCGGGGCCCCGGACGGGGCCGGGGCACCGGGTGCCCCGGCGCGATCCGGCCGCATCTCCCGGGGCGATTCGGGGCCACGTTACCCGATTACCGGCTGACCTGAGCGGGCGTCGGCGCCGTAGCCGGGGCCCGCGACTGGTCAGCCGCGGGTTCGCCCGGGGAATGCCCGTGCCAGGACCGCCACAGATCCGCGTACGCGCCACCGGCGGTGACCAGTTCGTCGTGGGAGCCGAGCTCACAGATCCGCCCGTCTTCGACGACCGCCACCCGGTCGGCGTCCCTGCCGGTGTGCAGCCGGTGCGCGATGGCCACCACCGTACGCCCGTCGAGCACCGCGGCGAGCGAACGCTCCAGGTGGCGTGCGGCGCGCGGGTCCAGCAGCGACGTCGCCTCGTCGAGCACGAGGGTGTGCGGATCGGCGAGCACCAGCCGGGCCAGTGCCACCTGCTGTGCCTGAGCCGGTGACAGCGACAGCTGACCGGAGCCGACCATGGTGTCCAGGCCGTCAGGCAGCAGCTGCGTCCACTCGAGCGCGTCCACCGCCGCGAGCGCGGCGCTTATCCGGTCGTCGGGCACCCCGTCGCCGCCCGCGCCGAGCGCGATGTTGTCGCGCAAGGTGCCGAGGAACACGTGGTGCTCCTGCGTCACGAGCGCGACCTGACCTCGCAGTTCGTCAAGGGGCAGCTCGACCAGCGGCACGTGGCCGACCGTCACCGCACCCAGGCGGGGTGCGTGGATGCCGGCGAGCAGGCGGCCGAGCGTCGACTTTCCCGCGCCGCTCGGGCCTACCATCGCCAGCCGCTCGCCTGGCCGCAGGCGCAGATCGATACCGTGCAGCACATCGGTACCTGCTTGGTAGGCGTAGCGGACCGAATCGGCCACCACGTCCTCACCGGCCGGGGTGCGGCCGCCTTCCGCGCGGTCCGGTGGCACCTGTGCGACCCCAAGCAGCCTGGCCAGCGACGCCCCGCCCACTTGCAATTCGTCCATCCAGCTCAGCAGCCGGTCGAGCGGGTCGATGAGCTGCTGCACGTACAGGGTGGCGGCGGTCATCTGGCCGATCGTGACCCAGCCTCGCAGCGCGAAAAGGCCGCCGATGCCGAGCGTCGCCGCCACCGGGACCACATAGCCAAGCTCGACGAGCGGGAACCAGACCATGCGCAGCCCGAGGGTGTAACGCTCGGCCCGCCACGCCCGCTGCAAGTCGGCCTGCGTGCGGGCGATCCTGCGGGCCTGAAGCCGCAGCGCCTCCACCGTCCGCGCGCCCGCCACCGTCTCGGCGAGCCCTTCGGTCAGCTCCGCGTAGGCGGCGTTCTCCGCGAGGTAGCCGTCCCGCGCCCGGGCCAGGTACCAGCGGGTCGAGCACCACAGCAGGGGCGCGGCGACCAGGCAGGGCAGCGCGAGCAGCGGCCCGTTGAGTATCAGCGCGCCGACGGCGAACGCACCGGTCACGATCGCGATCAGGGTCTCAGGTACCGCCATCCGGACGGCGCGCGACATCGCGTCCACGTCCCGCGTCGTGCGGGTGAGCAGATCACCGCTTCCGGCCCGTTCCACTGTGGAAAGCGGCAGCGTGAGCACCTGGCGGACGAACTCCTCGCGCAACTGCGCGAGGACCCGCTCACCCAGGCGGGTCGAGGCATAGACGGCAAACCGCAGGATCACGGCCTGCACGATGATCAGGCCGCCGATGGTGAGCGCGACCAGTTCCACGTGCGACCGGGTCAGGTGCCCGGTGTGCACCTGCTCGACCAGGCTGCCGATCAGCCGCGGTGAGACCAGGCCGGCCGCCGCGGCCAGGCCGTGCAGGGTCAGCGCGATGGCAAGCTGGCGCGGGTAACCCAGCATGAGCCGCCGAGCGTACGCGCGCACCTGCCGCCGCGTCGCGACGGGCAGGATCGGCCGTGCCTGCTCGGCCGTGGCCTGCTCGGCGGTGGCCTGCTCAGCCGCGGCGCGCTCAGCAGAAACCGCGGCGGATCCGGCCTGGGTGGTAGCCAATCAGGCCTCCTCTCTGAGGACCGTGGCGGCATAGCGGGGCTGGCTGGCGAGCAGGTCGGTGTGGCTGCCCTCCGCGACGACATGGCCGCCCTCGACGAAGACCACGTTGTCCGCGCGGGCAAGCACGAGCGGGCTCGTGGTCGCGATGACGGTCGTCCGGCCGGCCCGCGCGGCCCCCAGCCTGGCCGCGATGCGGGCCTCGGTGTGCGCGTCCACCGCGGACGTCGGCTCGACGAGGACAAGCACCGGGGGATCGGCGGTGAGCGCGCGGGTGAGCTTCAGCCGCTGCTGCTGGCCGCCGGAGAACTCACGGCCGGAGTCGGCGATCCTGGCGTCAAGCCCGGCAGGCAGCGCGTCCACGATGTCGGTCGCCGAGGCAGCGCGCAGCGCATCGGTCAGCGCGGCCTCGCCCGCACCGCACGTGTCGAGTTCGTCGCGGAGCCGTCCGGCGAGCAGCCGATCGGCGTTGTCGCAGACCAGGATGGTACGGCGGACGGTGCCAGTCGGCAGGTCGGCGAGCGCGACGCCGCCGTAGGAGACGTCGCCCGCGGAGAATCTGCCGAGCCTGTCCGCTATCGCGACCGCGTCAGGCGCGGCCGCAGCGGCAATCGCGGTGATCATGCCGGGACGCACCACGACGCCGGACTCCGCGTCCACAAGCGCCGGCTGAGCCGGTGCCGCGTCGCCGCCAGCCGGAAGCGCGGCCGTGCCCACGCTGGTGATCTCGGGTGACAGATCGAGCAGCGCGGTCACCCGGCGGGCCGCCACGTGGGCCTTGGTGAGCTTGTCGGCCGCCTCCGTCAGCGTGCCGATCGGGCCGGTCAGGAAGACCGCGTAGCCATAGCACGCGACAAGCTGGCCGGGGCCGATCGAGCCGTCCAGGGCCATGATGGCGCCGATCCAGACCACGAGCGCGACGAGCAGTCCCGGCAGCAGGACCTCGGCGCCCGCGAGCAGCGACTCGACCGCGCCGACCTTGATCCCGGCGCGCATGACGGCCTGGGATCCGGTGGCGTAGCGCGCGGCGAACAGGTCCTCACCGCCGATGCCGCGGAGCACCCGCAGCCCGGCGACGATGTCGGAGGCGCGGGTGGCGAGATGCGCCTGCCGCTCCCGCTGCGCCTGCTGGCGGTGGTGGAGCGGCCGGACGAGCAGTGCCATCGCCACGGCCATCACGGGCACCGCCGCGACGGTGACCAGGCCTGCCGTCGCGTAGGTCGTGAGCATGATCACCGCGACCACGATGATGGCGACGACCGCCCCGGTGCCGCGGCCGCAGATGTCCATCGCGCCGCCGATCTGCACCACGTCGGACACGCCGATGCTGACCACCTCGCCTGCCGCCAGCCGCTTCGGCAGCGCCGCACCTAGCTGCACGGCCTTCCGCACCGTCACCTGGGCGGTCAGGAACGCGCCGCCGGCCCAGTTGAGCACCGAGTTGCGGTGCCGCGCGACCCCGGCGACCGCCTGAATCACGCCGAGCACGAAGAGCATGCCGGTCCACAGGGCGAGGGCCGCGCCGTCCCGCGCGGTCACGCCCGCGTCGATGCCATGCCCGATGACGGCCGGCATCAGCGCCTGGGCGACCATCCAGACGATTCCGGTGAAGGCGGCCGCGAGCATCCCGCGTGGCTGGCTGCGCGCCACCCACCACAGGTAGCGTGCAGCCGACCTATGGTCGGGTTCCCCGGGATCGGGGACGGGTAGCTCGCGCATGATCGTGCCGCCTCTGTGTTGGCGCGCGCCGCGTGAGCCGTTCAGGATCATGCTTGTCCGTTGTAACGGAGGCGTCCCGGAGGTGGTTCGTCCCGGGGGGCGAGCCCCCCGAACCCCCCGGAGCATGCCGAACGGCGGTGCGTCGTGGCACCGGTATTGTCGTGCGGGGATGTTCGGATCGTAACCAGCCGTGCGCTGCGAGGGCGAATGGTTTTCTGCCCGGGCGCCCGCGCGTGAGTCCTTGACGGCGGCCTCGCCCGCTGCCCGCTTGTCCGCGTGACGTGGGACGATTCACCCATCAGACGTTGTGACGCGGTGGCCGTTTTCACCCGTGATCCGGGCCAGCGGCCAGGCGTCAGTGCGCCGAGGATGTTGGATCAACACCGGGAGCGATCTGTCATGGACGCTGTGACGAAGGTGCCTGTGCCGGCGAACGAGCCGGTCAGGCAGTATGCGCCGGGAAGCCCCGAGCGGGCGGCGGTGGAGCACAAGATCAAGGAAATAAAGGCAGAGCTGGCAGAGTTTCCCTTGACCATCGGCGGCGAGCGGCGGATGGGCGGCGGCGAGCCGATCGAGGTGGTCACGCCGCACAACTTCCGGCACGTGCTCGGCCGGATGGGCGACGCGACCGGCGACGACGTCGCCGCCGCGGTGGCCGCGGCACGCGCGGCGGCGCCGGCCTGGCGGGAGCTGTCATTCGCCGAGCGCGCGGCCATCTTCCTGAAGGCGGCAGATCTGCTCGCGGGACCGTGGCGGGCCACCATGAACGCGGCGACGATCCTCGGCCAGTCCAAGTCGGTGTTCCAGGCGGAGATCGACGCGGCCTGCGAGCTCATCGACTTCTGGCGGTTCAACGTGTCGTTCGCCCGCCAGTTGCTCGCCGAGCAGCCCATGTCCGGGCCGGGCACGTGGAACCGCATGGAGTACCGGCCGCTCGACGGCTTCGTGCTCGCGATCACTCCGTTCAATTTCACCTCGATCGCGGCGAACCTGCCGTCGGCGCCCGCGCTGCTCGGCAACACCGTGGTATGGAAGCCGTCGCCGACCCAGCAGCTTTCCGCGCAGGTGAGCATGGCGCTGCTCGAGGCGGCTGGCCTGCCGCCCGGTGTGATCAACATGGTGACGGGTAACGGGCGGGCCGTCTCGCGGGTCGCGCTCACCCACCCGGATCTGGCCGGTATCCACTTCACCGGCTCGACCGCCACCTTCCAGCACCTATGGGCCACCGTCGGCGCCGGAATCGCGAACTACCGCGGCTACCCGCGCATCGTCGGCGAGACCGGCGGCAAGGACTTCGTGTTCGCCCATCCGTCCGCCGACACCGCCGTGCTCACCACCGCGCTGATCCGTGGCGCCTTCGAGTATCAGGGCCAGAAGTGCTCCGCGGCCTCGCGCAGCTACATTCCGCGGTCGCTGTGGGACCGGATGGGCGGCGACCTCGTGTCGCAGGCCGAGTCGCTGACCATGGGTGACGTCGGATCGGACCTGTCGCTGTTCATGGGGGCGGTCATCGACGCGCGGGCCTTCGCCAAGCACCGCGCGGCCCTTGACCGTGCCGCGAGCCGTGCGTCTGTGCGCGTGCTGACCGGTAGCTACGACGACTCGGTGGGTTACTTCGTCAAGCCGGCCGTGCTCGAATGCTCCGACCCGCTCGACGAGGTGTTCACCACGGAGTACTTCGGGCCGATCCTGTCCGTGCACGTGTATGCGGACAGCGACTACACGGCGATGCTCCACCAGGCCGCGGACGTGGCACCGTACGCACTCACCGGCTCGATCATCGCGCAGGACCGGGCGGCGATCGCCGAGGCGGCAGGCGCACTGCGCTTCGCGGCTGGAAACTTCTACATCAACGACAAGCCGACCGGCGCGGTCGTCGGCCAGCAGCCGTTCGGCGGGTCGCGCGCGAGCGGGACCAACGACAAGGCGGGCTCGATCCTGAACCTGACCCGCTGGGTGAGCGCCCGGACGATCAAGGAGCTGTTCACACCGCCTGTCGACTACCGCTACCCCCACATGGGCTAGCTGCGTGGTCGGCCACGGGTTTGAGGGTGCGCAACGCTACGTACCGCGCAAGCCTGGAAGAGGGCGGAGACGAGCCGATCACCTGATCCCAGTGCACTTCATGATCGCGGTAACTTTTCCGCGCATATCGCCGAAAGGTTACCGCGATCATGGACTGCGGCGTTGACGCGCTGGGCACACGCCTATTGCTTGTCCACTGGTGTGCCCTGGTGGCCGGGCCTGGCTTCCGGTGGGCCGACCTGTGCCGCACCCAGGTGCGCATGGGTGCGCAGCGGAATCTCCTTCAGCATCAGCGCGAGCACGAAGGCCACTGCCATCAGGGGTACCAGGTACGCATAGATCGGCGGCAGCGCATCCGCGAAGGAAACCACGATGGCATGCTTGATCGGCGCAGGCAGCAGGGTGAGGCCGTGCGGCGTGATCGAGCTGACCAGATGACCGCTCAGACGGCCTGCTGCCGACGCGGGCAGGTGCGCGGCAAGCTGTGCGTCCAGGCGGTGAACGAACAGCGCACCGATCAGCGCGACACCCACGCTGCTGC
Source organism: uncultured Actinomycetota bacterium (assembly GCA_963851085.1). Taxonomy (GTDB): domain Bacteria; phylum Actinomycetota; class Actinomycetes; order Streptosporangiales; family Streptosporangiaceae; genus DATFVJ01. The sequence continues at coordinate 645,131 of CAWKNX010000010.1, forward strand.
CGATCTGCCGCGCGAAGTTGACCGATGACGTCGCCGTGCCCAGATCACGCCTGGCCGCGCCGTTCTGCACGATCAGCACCATGACCTGCATGAACAGGCCAATTCCGAGGCCGAGGACCAGCATGTACAGGCTCGAGGCGAGGTGCGTGGTTCCCACTCGCATAGTGGACAGCAGGTACATGCCGAGGGCCGCAATCGCCGTGCCTGCGACGGGGTAGGCCTTGTAGTGGCCGGTCCTAGCGATGAGCCTGCCCGACGAGATTGATGTGATCAGCAGGCCTGCGATCAGCGGCATCAGCAGCAGCCCCGATGTGATCGCGCTGACACCGGTGACGATCTGCAGGTAGGTCGGCAGGTAGCTGATGGCGCCGAACATGGCAATCCCGAGGATGAGCGAGATCGCGCAGGCGATGTTGAAGGTCTGGTCACGGAACAGGCGAAGCGGGATCACCGGTTCGGCCGCGTAGCGGGCCGAGACCAGCCATGCCGCCGCGAGCACTAGGGTGGCGGTGCCCAGGCCGATGATCATCGGCGAGCTCCAGGCATAGGTGGTACCGCCCCAGCTGGTGAGCAGGACCAGGCAGACCACGGCGCCGCCGAGCAGGGCCATGCCGAGGTAGTCGATGCGTGGCTTGCGCTGCGGCCTGGGCAGCCGGAGCACGATGCCGGTGACGATGAGCGCGACCGCACCGATGGGCAGGTTGATGTAGAAGATCCACCTCCAGGACAGGTTGTCTACGAAGAACCCGCCGAGCAGTGGCCCGATCACCGACGCCAGCCCGAAGACGGCCCCGATCAGTCCCTGGTACTTGCCCCGCTCACGCGGGCTGACGACGTCGCCGATGATCGCCTGTGCGCCGATCATCAGCCCGCCTGCGCCCACCCCCTGCACCGCGCGGAACGCGATGAGCTCGGCCATCGAGTGCGCGAGGCCGGACGCTACCGAGCCCACCAGGAAGACCGCGATCGCGAACTGGAACACCGGCTTGCGGCCGAACAAGTCACCGACCTTGCCGTAGATAGGCATGACGACCGCTACCGCAAGCAGATAGGCGGTGACGACCCAGCCGATGTGGTTCAGCCCGTGCAGGTCCCCGGTGATCGTCGGCAGGGCCGTGGCGACGATCGTCTGGTCGAGCGCGGCGAGCAGCATGCCCAGCATCAGGCCGGAGAAGATCAGTAGCACCTGGCGGCGTCCCGGGCCAGCCTCCCCGGTGCCTGCGGCGCCGTCAGGAGCGGCCGGGGCGGCCCGCGCTGACGATCGCGACACAACCGATCCTTCCGCCCAGGTGCTGTCGACGCGCATCCGGCCGGCAGCCGACATGGCACGTCGTGATGGGAGACGGATTTCCTCGCCCGTCTATACGCACGTTAGCTCGCTCAAGCTTCCTCGTGGTCAGGGCCGCACGACTGCCAGGGTGATCCGGGGCGAGCTGGCCGGCCTCAGCCAGCGGAGCACCTTGAGCAGCTCCGCGGGCGGCAGCGATACACAGCCCCCGGTCGCGCTGCCGGTGCCGACGTGCAGGAAGATCGCGCTGCCGAGGCCCGGTGTCCGCGCGGTGTTGTACGCGATGACCGCCGCGTAGTCGTAGGCGGGAACGTTGTGCATCGGTTCCGGCTTCCGGCCGGGGTTGTGGTACCGCCTGTCGACCCATTCGTTGTAGCGCGGGCTCGACGGGTCGTCGTCCCACACGTCGTAGGAGTAGGCATGCCGCCATGGGAATGCAACGCCGGGATTGGCCGAGACCCCGAACATGAACCCGAACCCGTAGGTGCCCTGCGGGGTCAGATCATCGCCTTCGATCTTGGCGCCGGGCCGGGCCATGCCGCCCGTGCCGATCCTGGCTGTCCACGGCCCTGCCACCCTGGCCCATCCGCCGCCGGACCGGGCGAACGCGGTCAGCCGGGCGTACGTGGTGGTGGACGACGATGCCGTGACGGTGATCAGCTTTCGCACGCCAGCCGTGAGGCCGGACAGCACGTACCCGTGGCCGCACGCGTGCGGCAGCGGGGCGGCGGACTCCTTGTACGAGCCCCAGGGGGAGTGTGCCCGGATGCACCAATACGTCACCCCCGCGGCTGCCTGCCGCGGCGATGGTCCGGCAAGCGCTGGAGCAGCAACGCTGCTCGCGGCGGCGGGGTGGCGGTGGCGGCGAGCACCGCGGCCGCGAGCCTGGACTTCACGATCACCGCGGCCGCGAGCCTGGACTTCACGATTTGTCCCACGGGCAATCCCAGGTCACGCAACTATGACGCGCCGCGATGCACGGGGGTGCACGCGACCGGTGTGCTCACCTGGGACGGTGGCGCACAAGATCGCGGGTCAGGGAACTGTGGCGCACCGAGTTGGACGGTGACCGGGCACGCGGCGCCCGCGCATGGGATAGTGCAAAACGATTCGTGCGGCGGCGCCGCGCCCCCCCGTTCGCCCCCTGGCCGGCCGGAGCGCGGCATCCGCCCCTTACGCACCGGAGGTGCACATTCACCGTCTGGTCTTGTGGAACATCGACCTGACGCTGGTTGACGTCGGGCAGGTGACGCGGGAGGCGTACGCGGAGGCCTTCCGTCAGGTGACCGGCCGCCCGCTGGTGCGGCTGGCGCCGATGGCGGGCAAGTCGGAGTCGGAGATCTTCTTCGAGTCGCTGGCGATGAATAGCACGGACCGGGGGGACCCCGACCAGACCGCCGACCTGCTTGCCCGGTTCAACGCGGCGCTCGGCTCGGCGTTCGCGGCGCGGCGCGCGCTGCTGCCCGAGCGCGGGCGGCTGCTGCCGGGCGCACGGGAAGCCGTCATGGCCCTGGCCTCGACAAGGAACGTCGTGCAGACGGTCCTCACCGGGACGATCCGGCCGAATGCGATCGAGAAGCTGCGCGCCTTCGGCCTGGACAGGTTCATCGACATCGAGGTTGGCGGGTACGGCTCGGAGGTCTACCCGAAGGGCACGTTGCTGATGCTCGCGCGCGGCCGCGCCGCGGAGAAGTACGGCGTGCAGCTGCGCGAGAACTCCGCTGTGTACATCGCGGATTCCCCGCGCGACGTGGAGGCGGCCAGGGTCGGGGGCGCCCGGGTGATCGCCGTGGCGAGCGGGCGCTCGACGACCATGGAACTGCGCGAATCCGGCGCCGACCGGGTGCTCACCGACCTGGCCAACACGGCCGCGGTGATGCGCGCGATCGATCAGCTCACCTCGATGCCAGGTACGCGGCCAGCCTGAGCTGGCGCGTAGCGGGCAGGTGTCTCGCCGCCAAGCACGCACATATCCCGGCGGCAGCGTCCCGGGGACCCCAGCAGGCGATCGTGACCCAAAAGTCCCATCAGTCACGCAAGCCACAGCCCATCGCTGACGGTGCGTGAGCACCGACTACTCACTGATGGAAGGCGCAGGTCCCGGAGCCAAATATTACGGTCCGCGGACCCGGACCCCGTCTCAGCGTAAATGGCCGTCTTGCGCGACTAACGTCATCGTCGCGATCAAAGCTACACGCCATGGATCGCTGTGGATCGCCATGAACCGCTGCGAGTTGCGGAGGAGGTCGGTTACCCGAGCCGCGGTTATGTCATCCAGCTTGGGAGCGGATCCAAAAGCGACGTATCGAGAATGCATGGGAAGGGGATCTTAGTGAGGACGAGGTATGACAGGTCCGGCGCGATTGACCGCCGACCCCGAATAAGTAGACGGGGAATGGTGTCCATCGGCATTGCCGGTGTCGCCGCAGCCGGTGTCCTCGTCAGCGCACTCGTGCTGAACGGGCAGGGCGGCATCAGCCTCACGGCCAACTCGAGCCGTGCGCACCATGGACACAACTCGCACCACAGCCGTTGGGTGTTCAGCACGCTCGACAACCAGAATGACCCGACGTTCAACCAGTTGCTTGGGATCAACAATCACGGCCAGATTGGCGGCTACTTCGGGTCCGGTATGACCGGCCACCCGAACAAGGGTTACACCCTGACCGTCTCCCGCTCGGGCTCGTGGTACAAGAACGAGAACTTCCCTGGCTCGGCTCAGACTCAGGTCGTCGGGCTCAACGACACCGGCATTACCGTTGGATTCTGGGTGAACCAGGCCGGCGCCAACTTCGGCTTCTACTCCTGGCGCGGCCGGTTCCGCAGCGTGAATTTCCCCACGATGAACAACGCCAACCCGCCCGTCAACCAGCTCCTGGGCGTGAACAACCGGGGCGTCGCGGTGGGTTTCTACACCGACGCTAAGGGCAACAACCACGGCTACACCTACAGCATCTTCAGCCGCAGGTACCACTCGGTGAAGATCAGGGGCGCGATGAGCACGACCGCGGCCGGCATCAACAACCGGGGCGACATCGCCGGTTTCTACACCACTGCTGCCGGCGTCACGAAGTCCTTCCTGATGACCCGCGGCGGCCGGCTCATGAGGCTGGTCTACCCGGGCGCCACGATGACCCAGGCGTTCGGCCTCAACGACTCGCGTGAGGTGGTGGGCGCCTACACGATCGGAACCGGCGACGCCGCCAAGACGTTCGGTTTCACCTGGACCCCAGGTCGCGGGTGGAAGAGCGTGAACGACCCGATGGGCATGGGCTCGACGACGATCAACGGCGTGAACAATGCGGGTGACCTCGTCGGCTTCTACAACGACGCCGCAGGGAACACCCACGGCTTCCTCATGTCGCAGGGCCATCACAGGGCGCCGTGGGCTCCGATGCCGACGATGTCAGCTAAGCCGCCGATGACCCCGACCCCCACCCCGACGATGTCGATGCCGACCAAGCCTGCGTCGCCCCCGCCGCCAAGCACGGCGCCGGCCCCGGTGACCTCGCCGTCGCCTGGACACTGGTAAGCCAGCCGGTCGACCACGCGGCGGGGCGGCCCGGGCTTGTGAGCCCGGGCCGCCCCGCCGCATTGTGCTAGTGGCCGGCAAGAGGAGTCGTGCTGCGCGGCCGTCAGGGGTCGACTTGGCGGAGATAGGGCGGGAGCTGTGCGTACGCCGCCACCTCCTGTGCGGGCGGCGGGGCCGCCGGCGCGGGGGTACCCCAGTCCGAGTAGCTCACGTCGGCGGTGATCGGCCCAAGGGGCGGCGAGTATGCGGTGATGACGCAGCTCACCGGCAGCAGCCGCGAATCGAGCATCACGTGCCAGGTAATATCCGTCGTACCCGGTCCCGCGAACGTGAGGACCGCGTCGCGTGCCCCGGGAGTGGCATGCGGGAGAACCTTCGCGAGCGTCGCGGTGCCTGACATGTTCGCCCGGGCCGACGCCCCGCTGCCCGACCAGTGCGGCCGCGCTGTGTCCGTCGCATACCTGAGCAGGTTCCAGCTCGTCGCGCTCGCGTAGAGGACGTACGCGGCCTCCCTGGCCGCGTACGACGCGCGGCCGTTGGGGACCGCGGGGGTGATCCGCGCCCAGGTCTTGCCTGCGGGCATGAGGTTCGCGGGCGGAGCGAAGTAGATGAGGCTGCCGGGAAGGAAGATGGCGGGTGCGCGGACATGCACGCCGTTGTAGCGGTCGGCAGTGGCGAGGGCGTTTCCAGTCAGCGTCCCGTCCGGGGAGACCCCGATCGCGCCGGTCAGCGTCTGTTGCAGCGTGTGCGCCTGCGGCGAACTCACGACGACCCGGATGTGCACCGTTGCAGCCGCGAACACGCGGCTGCTGACCGGCACCGATAGCTGAGCTGAGGTGGCGGGTAATGCGGGCAGGGCGCCGCTGGCGGGAGGTGTCGGCAGGGTGCCCGTCGCGTGCGGGCTCGGCAGCGCGCCCGTGTGCCCGGGGGAGGGCTGGCCGGACGACTGGCCGCCGGAAGGCGAAGGACTGGCCGAGTGCGTTGGCGTCTGCTTGGTGATCTGGCACCCGACCAGCAGACCGGCGAGCGCGGCGGTGCAGGCGAGGATCGAAGCGATGGGCCTGGTGGGGCGCCGGTCCGGCGCGGCTGGGATGCCAGGCGGCAGTTCGCGCGGGCCGTGGCGAAGATAGCCGACCAGGTCGTCGGCGCGGTCCGGCGCGTCCGGTTGAGGGCGTGTCGTGCCGGTGCCTAGCATGCGCCAGTCCTCACAGCCGAAGCCTCCTCGCCGCCCCTGGATCTATCATCGCTCATCACGCGCGGCCCGCACAGCACCCACCGGAGGGCGGCGGCAACATCGCGTCTTCGTGGCAGGCCGTGACGGCGGGCGCCTGCGGGCCGTCGGCAGTGGCGTGGTCAGGCGGCTTGCGGCTCTCGCGCGCCGAGTGCGTTGACGGCATCGACGAACACCGACATGGGTGGCGTGACGAGGCCCGCGCCCACTTGCCCGACCCCGGGAACCCGGCCGGCGATCCCCGTATTGACGATCGGCAGCACTCCCGAGCGGACGACCAGGGTGGGGTCGATACCGGTCGGCGTGCCCCGGAACCCGAGCACAGGTACTTGATACATCGGGTGCTCGGTGAGGGTGATCTCGTACATGGCGAGGGTGTGGCCAACGGCGTCGCCGACGTCGCCGCCGACGAAGCGCACGATGGCGGGGGCCGCCGCCATCGCGAATCCGCCGAGACCGACGGTTTCTGTGATGGTGGAGTCCCCGATGTCCGGGTTCGCGTCGTCCGGCCCGAAGCCGGACAGGTAGAGCCCTTCCGGCACGGTCGCGGGCGCGGTGAACCACGCGTCGCCGGTACCCGATGTCTGGATGCCGAAGTCGGTGCCGTTACGGGCCATCGCGACGACCATGGTCGATCCGGGCACGCCGCGGGCAGCGTCGGCACATGCCTTGCCGGTGGGCATGACGAGGTTCAGCAGAAAGTGGTCGTTCCCGTTGACGAAGCGCGCCGCCGCGGCGATGTGCGACGTCGGCGCGTCGACCTCGATCAGGTCCGCGACGATCTCGCGGAGGAACAGTGAGGTACCTGCCCGGTTTCTGTTGTGGCCCTCGTCGCCCATCTGGAGCGCCTGCGCGATGAGCGACTTCATGTCGACCGGTCCGTGCCGCCGCAGGCAGTCCCGCAGCAGCGGCCCCAGGACCCGTTCCAGCCAGCGAAGCCGCTCGATGACCTGCTCGTCGTAGGCGCCGTAGCGCAGCACCTTGCCGAGGCCCTCGTTGAGAGTGCAGTACGCCGCGCCGCCGAACTCCTCCTCGGACAGGACGAAGACAGGCATGGACGCACTGATCACACCGGCCATCGGCCCGACCGCCCGGCGCGAATGGCAGGGAGCCAGCGAGATTCCCCCGCGACTGGCGAGCCGGTCGGCCTCCGCCACGGTGGCGGCGAGACCTTCGTAGACCATCGCGCCGAGCAGGGCGCCACGCAGCGGACCGCAGGCATCGGACCACTCGACCGGCGGCCCCGCGTGCAGGAACTCACCCGGTTGCAGGCCGAGCACGTCCGCTGCCCGGACGACGTCCGCAAGGAACGGGCGGGCGGTGGTCAGCCGGCGGGCGACCTCCGCGTTCGCCTCCGGCGTCCGTGGATCGGCCGCGATCGCAGCCAGCGCGTCGCGGGAGTCCCCAGCCGGAGGCTGCCAGCGCACGGGGGTAACGGCCGCTCCCTGCATCGCGAGCGCGTCGGCGAACAGGCCGAGCCCGGCCGTGACGACGGCGGGCGGTTCGTCGAGCAAGGACCCCGTCATCTCATGCGGTCCGTTCCACGAGGGCCACCGCGGCGCGTGCCGCCATGGCGTTGGAAAGATGCACGCTCGCCCCCGCGTCCCGCAGCGCCCGCGCGGTCGCCGCCAGGCCCTGCGGGTCGCCCGACGTGCCGGTCAGGGAGATCACCACGCCGAGGTCGCGGCCGCCGGTGGCGGCCTGCTCCCTGGCCGCACGGATCGCCGGCGCCAGCACCTCGGCGGGTGCCTCGTGCGAGCCGTAGCCAAGGACGACGTCGAGGAGCACGACCGCACACGACGGATCCGCCGCCTCGCCCGCGAGGCGCTCGAGCCGCAGCGAAAAGTCGATCATGGGATGCGGGCGGCCCTGGGTCAGCTCGTCGTCGCCGAAGTCGATCATTACATGACCCGCGGAACGCAGGTCGGCGACCAGCGCCCAGTCCGGTTCGAGTGGGATGTTCGACGCCACCGGGCCGAGCAAGTCCGCCGCGATGACCATGGCCTCGTCGCAAAGTGTGCCGCCGGAGAACAAGCCGCGCAGTGCGCCGGCCCGTGGCAGGCGCTGGTAGGGCGCGGGCCACTCCGGTGGCTCACGCCACCGGAGCCCAGCAGCCGCGACCACCTTCGCGGACACGGTGGTCAGGTCGTCCTCACCGCGGCCGACGAACCCGACGACCGTCGGCGTGGTCAGTTGCGCGGCCGCCTCGCGCACCTGCTTCGCGACGTCGTCCGCGGGTGGTTTCGACAGCACCACGACAAGCTCGGTGCCCGGGTGCTCGTCCAGGAGATGCATGGCATGCAGCGTGGACCGGCCCGCGACGTCCCTGGACAGGTCGCGGCCGCCGGTGCCGAGGACGGCGCTGACGCCGACCCCGGCCGCGTCGAGCAGCGCGCAGATCTGCTGCGCGCCGGTGCCCGAGGCGGCGACGAGGCCGACCGGGCCTGGCCCTACGACGTTGGCGAACCCGAGCCCGACGCCGCCGACGACCGCGGTCCCGCAGTCCGGACCCATGACGAGCAGGCCGCGGCGGGCGGCTTCGTCCTTGAGCAGGATCTCCTCGCCGACCGTGACGTTGTCACTGAAGACCATGACCGACGCGCCGTGCCGCAGCGCGTCCATCGCCTCGACGAAGGCGTTCGGGCCGGGTACCGATATGAGTGCGAGCGGCGCGGCGCACCGCCGCAGCGCACTCGCCGTCGTGTGCGGTGGCGGCGGGACGAATCCTGCCGCGTCGGTCGCCTCGTCTCTCGACAGCAGCAGCCCGTCGAGGCTGGACTGCACCGCGGCAAGCGACTCCTCGTCCTCGGCCTGGATGGCGACCAGCATGTCGTTGGGGTTGGCCGAGGCCGGTACCGGATCGAACCCGAGCCCGGGCAGCAGGCCGAGATTCAGCGGCGTGGCCATGGCGACGAGGACGGCCCGCACCCCCGGCAGTTCCGACAGGGTCCGCGAGATCTGCATCAGCCTGACCGAATCCTGGTACAGCCCGCGGCGAAGTTCGACCGTGCTGTTCACGGCCGGTCCTCAGCCGGGACCCGGCTGAAAGTGCGGCCGGTCACGATAGTCGCCTCCTCGGTGCCGAGCAAGGGTAACTAGCAGTGAAACTGGGTACCTTCGGCATTGTCGAGGGACCTTGGTCCTGTTCCGGTGAACCGGTCTCTTCGCAGAAGATCCAAAAAGGCGGCGAAACCCGAAAGCACCAGGTAGCGGGCACCGCCGGTGATCGGTACCGCAGGCACCTGCTTGGCCGAGGCCTTCCTATTCGCCCGGCGCAGGCCGCCTGGGCTAGGGAAGGGTGGCTCTAATGGCGCTAACTCTATGGAAGGTTCACGGTGACGGGCGCAAGGTAGCACCGGCGGATGTGGTGTCGCCTGACGAACGCCTGGCCTGGCCCCAGACCATCGGCCTGGGTGCACAGCACGTGCTGGCGATGTTCGGCGCGACGTTCCTCGTGCCCCTGCTGATCGGCTTCCCGCCGAACACCACGATCTTCTTCTCCGGCATCGGCACGCTCATCTTCCTGGTCGTCACGATCGGCCGCGGTCAGCGGCTCGGCCTGCCGAGCTACCTGGGCAGCAGCTTCGCCTTCATCTCGCCGGTGATCGTGGCGAAGGAGCAGGGTGGCATCCCGGCCGCGCTGGCCGGGATCTTCGTCGCCGGAGCACTCTTCTTCATCGTGGGCGCCATCGTCAACCGCTGGGGTTCGGCCTTCATCGAGGTGATCTTCCCGCCCGCCGTAACCGGTGCCGTGGTGGCCCTGATCGGGCTGAACCTGGCCCCGAGCGCGATCGCGAACTTCGAGAAGCAGCCGGTGCCCGCGGTGGTTACCCTGGTGGTGATCCTGCTCGTGACGGTGGTGTTCCGCGGGTTCTTGGGCCGGCTGTCCATCCTGCTCGGCGTGATCGCCGGATACCTGGTCGGCTGGTGGAAGGACGGTATCAGCTTCGCCTCCGTCAAGGCGGCGGCCTGGATCGGGCTGCCGCACTTCACCCACCCGAGTTTCGCCTGGCGGCCCATCTTCCTGATCTCCCCGGTCGTGCTCGTCCTGATCGCGGAGAACACCGGGCACATCAAGGCCGTCGGCACGATGGTCGGCGCTAACCTCGACCGCTCGCTCGGCCGCGGCTACATGGGCGACGGCCTCGCCACCATGCTGGCCGGCCTCGGCGGCGGCAGCGGCACCACCACCTACGCCGAGAACATCGGCGTCATGGCGGCGACCAGGGTCTACTCCACCGCCGCGTACTGGGTCGCCGGCATCATCGCGATCCTGTTCGGCTGCATCCCGAAGTTCGGCGCCCTGATCGCCACCCTGCCCGTCGGCGTGCTCGGCGGCGCCGGGCTGGTCCTCTACGGTCTGATCGCCGTGCTCGGCGGCCGGATCTGGGTGGAGAACCGGGTGAACTTCACCAACCCGGTGAACCTGTTCCCCGCGGCGATCGGGCTCATCATGGGCGCGGGCAACCTCGTATGGGCCTTCGACCACGGCAACGTGTCGTTCAACGGCATCGCGCTCGGCACCTTCTCCGTGATCATCGCCTATCAGGTCATGAAGTACCTGGCCAAGTACGGGCTGTTCCACGACGGCCAGCCGGCCGAGACGGGACCGGCCTTGCCGTTCACCCCGTACGGGACCGAGGCCGCCCCGATCGTGGGCGGGCCCACCCGGCAAGGGGACGGGCGCACCCCGTCCGTCAAGCCCGAGCACACGCCGGGTGCGCCCGTATGAAACCAGCGCCTTTCAGCTACCACTCGCCGGCCACGGTCGAGGAAACCCTCGCGCTGCTGGCAGAGCTTGGGGCGGACGGCAAGGTGCTCGCGGGTGGGCAGAGCCTCATCCCCATCCTCAACATGCGGCTGTCCAGCCCGCCGCACCTGGTCGACATCAACCGGGTCGCCGGGCTGGACAAGGTCGGCGTGAACGGTGCCCTGCGCGTCGGGGCACTTGCCCGGCACGCCCAGGTGGAACGCGACGATCAGGTTGCACGTGCCTGCCCGCTGCTTGCGCAGGCGCTCCGGCTCGTGGCGCACCCCGCCATCCGCAACCGCGGTACGGTGTGCGGCGCCCTCGCCCATGCCGACCCGGCCAGCGAACTGCCCGGCGTCTTGCTCCTGGCCGGAGGATGGGTCGAGGTCGCACGGGCGGGAGCGCCGTCGCGCGAGGTTCCCGCCGCGGACTTCTTCGTCGGGCCGCTCGAGTCCGACCTCGACCCGGGCGACCTGGTCGTCGCGGCACACTTCCCGCTGCTTCCACCTCGCACCGGTACCGAGTTCGTCGAGGTCGCGCGGCGGCACGGTGACTACGCGCTGTGCGGCGTGGGCGCGATGGTGACGGTGGACACCGACCGCCGGATCACCTCGGCACGTGCCGTCTACATCGGCAGCAACCCCATCGCGCTGGTCCTGGACCTCACCGAGGCCGTCACGGGAAGCCGCCAGGAATCGGCCGGCTTCGCCGCCGCCGGACGGCTCGCCCACGACGCGGTCGACCCCGATCCCGACATCCACGCCAGCGCCGAATACCGCCGCGAACTGTCGGCGGTCCTTACCGAACGGGCGCTCGCGGCCGCGGCGGCCAGGGCCGTGGCGCGCTCGGCCGAGGGGGCATTGTGAGCAGCGAGGAACGTCACGAGATCAATCTGGTTGTCAACGGTCTGCCGTACACCGCGGTCGTGCCGCCCAGGCGGCTGCTGTCCGACGCGTTGCGCCATGACCTTGGGCTGACCGGCACCCACGTCGGCTGCGAGCACGGGGTCTGCGGAACGTGCACCGTGCTGCTCGACGGTCAGCCGGTGCGGTCATGCCTGATATTCGCCGTGACAGCCGAGGGGCACGAGATCACCACCATCGAAGGGCTTGCCGAGCCGGGCGGCACGCTCTCGCCGGTACAGCAGGCGTTCATCGACTGCCATGCGCTGCAATGCGGCTTCTGCACACCGGGCTTCCTGTGCACGATCACCGCGTTCCTCGACGAGCATCCGGACCCGGATGACACGGAGATTCTCACGGCCATCAGCGGAAACCTGTGCCGGTGCACGGGCTACCAGAACATCAAGGCCGCGGTCCGCCGCGCGGCCGATCTCCGCAACGAGCGCGCGAGGCGGGTGACCACATGACGTCCTTGTTCGGTGCCAGGGTCCCGAGGAAGGAGGACCCGCGGCTGGTGACAGGCAAGGGAAGTTATGTCGACGACTTTGGCCAGGACGCGCTTGGCGTCGCCTTCGTCCGCAGTACCTACGCGCACGCCCGGGTGCTGGACATCGACGTGAGCGGAGCGCTCGACGTCGACGGTGTCGTCGCCGTCTACACCTACGAGGATCTGCCCCCCAAGATCGGTGCGGCCCTCCCCGTGCTCGTCCCGCATCCCGACCTCACGGCGCCGCGCACCGGATACCCGCTGGCCAAGGATGTCGTCCGGTACTCAGGCGAGCCGATCGCGATGGTCGTCGCGACCGATCGCTATGTCGCGGAAGACGCGACGGAGCGCATCTCGGTGAGCTACGAGCCGCTGCCGCCGGTCGTCGGGCTGGAGAACGCGGCGGCCGCCGAGCGGCTCGTGTACCCGGACGTGCCAGGAAATGTCGCCGCCCACATGGTTCAGGACGTCGGCGACGCGCGGCAGGCGATCGACGCGGCGCCACATCGCTTGCAGTTCAGGCTGGACATCGAGCGCAGTGCCGCCACCCCGCTGGAAGGCCGCGGCGTGTACGCGCGCTGGGATGCCAAGGACGGCAGCATGCGGGTGTGCTCGTCGACCCAGCTGCCGGTGAGCCTGCGGAACGCGATCGCGAGCAGGCTCGATCTGCCGCTGCGGAAGGTCGAGGTCATCGCGCCGGACATCGGCGGCGGCTTCGGCACGAAGCTCAACCATCCCTGGCCGGAGGAGGTGCTGCTGCCGTGGGCGGCGCGCCTCATCGGCAAGCCGCTGAAGTGGGTCGACGATCGGCGCGAGATGTTCATCGCGTCATCGTCGGAACGCGCCCAGATCCACTACGTGGAGGTCGGGTTCGACGACCAGGGACGCGTCCTCGGGCTCTCGGTGCGTTTCCTGCACGAGAACGGCGCTTACACGCCGTACGGCATCATCGTGCCGATCATCACCATGAGCCAGCTGCCCGGTCCCTACCGGATACCGAACTACCGGGTCGAGTTCGACTGCCTGTATACGAACACGGTCATCGTGACGCCCTACCGCGGCGCTGGCAGGCCGCAGGCCGCGTTCGCCATGGAGCGCACGATGGACCGGATCGCGGAATCCCTCGGCGCGGACCGCGCCGACGTGCGGGCGGCGAACTTCGTGCAACCGGCCGAGATGCCCTACGACACGGGGCTGATCTTCCAGGATGGACGCCCCGCGATCTACGACTCGGGTGACTTCCCCTCGTCGCTGAAGCTGGTCACGGAGGCGATCGGCTGGCGTGACTTCCCCGCTCGGAAGGCACAGGCGGCGAAGGAAGGCCGGCGGATCGGGATCGGCCTCGCCTGCTACGTGGAGGGGACCGGAGTGGGCCCTTACGAGGGCGGCCACGTCGAGATCGAGCCCAGCGGCCGGATTCTTGTTTCGACGGGACTGTCCTGCCAGGGGCAGGGCCACGAGACCATGCTCGCGCAGATCGTCGCGGACGAACTCGGCGTGCCGATCGACGACGTACAGGTGACCACGGGCGACACGCGCCGCTTCGGCTATGCGGTGGGCACCTTCGCGTCACGCACCGCCGTGATGAGCGGCAGCGCCGTTGCGCTCGCCACCCGCAAGGTGCGGGCCAAGGCCCTGCGCATCGCGGGGGAAGCGCTTGAGGCCGACCCGCGGGACCTGGAGATCGTGGACGCGGTCGTCCGGGTGAAGGGCAGCCCTGAGGCGGCCATCCCGCTGAAGATGGTGGCGACGCTGTCCAACCCCCTCCGCTACGCCTTCGACGAGGCAGCCAAGGCTGCGACGCAGTTCACCCGACCCGGGTCATTCGACGAGCCGCCCGTCCCCGAAGGCGAGGAGCCGGGGCTCGAGGCCACCGACTACTACTCGCCGGTCCGGTGCACCTTCGCCAACGGCATCCACGCCGTGGTCGTCGAAACTGACCCCCGCACGGCCGAGGTGCGCATTCTCGACTACGCGGTCACCTGCGACTGCGGGACGATGATCAACCCGATGATCGTCGAAGGGCAGATTCATGGCGGCGTCGCGCAGGGCGTCGCCGGTGCGCTCTACGAACGGCTGGCGTACGACGACGACGGGCAGTTGCAGAACGCCTCGTTCATGGACTTCCTCATGCCGTACGCGACGGAGGTGCCCGCGCGCATCGACATCAGCCACCTCGAGACGCCCTCCCCGCTGAACCCGCTCGGCGTCAAGGGCGCCGGGGAGGCGGGCGTGATCCCTGCGGTCGCCGCGATAGCGGCGGCGATCGAGGATGCCGAGGGGTACCGCATCGATCACATGCCGGTGTCCCCGAGCGAACTGTTCCACCTGCGGAGAAGTCAGGAGGCTGGGCAATGAAGCTGTCCGGCACAGCGGAGTTGCACGCCCCGGTCGAGCGTGTCTACACCGCACTCGCCGACCCGGGCGTGCTCGTCAGGACCATCCCTGGCTGCAGGCAACTCGAGACGGTCGGCGCCGATAGCTACCGGATGACCGTGACCGCGGGCGTCGCCTCGATCAAGGGCACCTACCTCGGCAGCGTGCAGATCGTGAACCAGGATCCGCCGCACGGCTACACGCTCAAGGCGTCCGGGCAAAGCGCCGCCGGCAGCATCGACGCCTCGGCGATCATCCGCCTGTCGGGCAACGGCACCGGCACCACCGTGCTCGAATACGACGCCGACGCGGTCGTCGCGGGCGCCATCGGCGGCGTGGGGCAGCGGATGCTGGCGGGCGCCGCCAAGAAGCTTGCCGGTGAGTTCTTCGCTGCCGTCGACCGCGATCTCGAGTACGGGCCCTCCGGTGAGCCCGCCGCCGCGGCTCTGGAGGGGGCGCCGGAGCCAGCCGCGCCCGCGGCCGGAGCCCCGGCCCAGGGTGCTGTCTACCGGCGTCCCGAGCCACCGCCGCGAGCGAAGGGCGCGGGCGATCCCATGCTGCTGCTCGCCGCCGGGGTATTCGGCGCCGTGGTCGCGCTCGCCGGTGTGGCGCTCGGTGGCTGGCTGAGGCGCAACCCAGCGCCGCGCCGCGCCGCGCACGGGGACTAGGCCCCCCTGCGGTAACTGCGCGGCAGAGCCCATCATCGGTACCTATTTGCTCGTGAGGAGAAGGCACATGCTACTTGAGCCGCCGACAAAGGCCTCCCAGGAGAAGATCACCCTCGACATCAGGGAGATCGAACCGCTCTTGCAGGGTCCTGCCCTGGCGATGCCCCGCTGGCCAGGGGCAATGATCACGCTCAAGGACGGCCGCACCATGTACATCAGGGAGGCCACGCTGGACGAAGCGCCAGCCATGATGGCCTACATGAAGCGGGTATCGGATGTCGACCACGACTTCTACGACGTCGTCGGCGCCCGGGTGCACGCGGAACTCGCCGGCTGGTACCGCAAGCGGCTCAAGGATCCGTACACGCTGGTGGGGGTCATCGACGGCGAGTGGGTCGGCTTCGCCAACGGCCGGCTGATGAACGAGGACATCAATATCAGCCTGCACACCGTTGCGCTTGCGCGCGGCGGCCGGATCGGCGCCATCATGTACTACGCCAAGACCTACTACGCCTTCGAGATACTCGGCAACAAGGAGTTCTGGGCCACCTACGAGAGCTACAACGGCTGGCATCGGTGGGGACTCGGCATGGCACAGCCCAGCTACCCGTGGCCGGAGACCCAGCATGAGCTGGGCGGCGCCCGCGTCTACTACGTCACGAAGAAGTACTGGGACAGCACCGTCAAGAACTACGTCCGGCAGATGATC
Organism: uncultured Actinomycetota bacterium; assembly: GCA_963851085.1. Taxonomy (GTDB): domain Bacteria; phylum Actinomycetota; class Actinomycetes; order Streptosporangiales; family Streptosporangiaceae; genus DATFVJ01. Next base: position 661,074 of record CAWKNX010000010.1, read on the forward strand.
GGGACAGACCTCGACTTCGACGTCCCAGAAAGCCTCGTCAAGGCGAACGCCACCCTGAAGATTCCGGCCGAGGTGCAGGTCTAGACCGCTGGCAGTTCTCGCCGCGCCTTGCTCGTGCCGCCGCCGCCGCAACCCGAGTCATCGTCTCACCGAGGAGCAGGCAACGTGTCCGATCCAGTAGAAGTTCGCAAGGTACCGATCGAGAGCGTGAGCGACGCCTCGGGCCTGGCCGAGCTCATCGACAAAGGCATCCTTGACGCCGACCGCGTCGTCGCGGTCGTCGGCAAGACCGAGGGGAACGGCGGGGTCAACGACTACACCCGCATTCTCGCCGACCGGGCGTTCCGCGAGGTGCTCGTGGCCAAGGGCACCCGCCCGATGGACGAGGTGAAGCAGATCCCGCTCGTATGGTCCGGCGGCACGGACGGGATCCTGTCGCCGCACGCGACCGTCTTCGCTCACACCGACCGCAGCGCGGCGGCGTCGTCCGGCGAACCGCGCCTGGCGGTCGGCTACGCGATGAGCGAGCAGATCCTGCCCGAGGACATCGGCCGGCCGGCGATGGTGGAGAAGGTCGCCGCCGGGGTCACGGAGGCGATGGCCCGGGCCGGCATCGCCGACCCGGCGGACGTCCACTACGTCCAGACGAAGACACCGCTGCTCACACTCCAGACCATCACCGACGCCCGCAGCCGGGGCAAGACCGTGTGGACCGACGACACCGGCAAGTCGATGGACGTGTCCAACTCGACATCCGCGCTCGGGATCGCCGTCGCGCTCGGTGAGATCCAGATGCCGACCGCCGAGCAGATCCACCACGACCTGTCCCTGTACTCGTCCGTGGCGTCCTGCTCGTCGGGAGTCGAACTGGACCGGGCGCAGATCGTCGTCGTGGGCAACGTGCCCGGCATTGGCGGCAGGTACCGGATCGGCCACAGTGTCATGCGGGACGCCATCGACCAGGACGGCATCTGGGACGCGATCCGGTCCGCCGGGCTCGACCTGCCGGAACGGCCACGATCGGCCGACCTGTCCGGCCGGCTCGTCAACCTCTTTCTCAAGTGCGAGGCCGACCCGTCGGGACGAGTGCGTGGACGCCGCAACATCATGCTCGACGACTCCGATGTGCACTGGCACCGGCAGATCAAGGCCTGCGTCGGCGGTGTCGCGGCCGCGGTCTCCGGCGACCCGGCCATATTCGTGTCGGTCGCGGCCGTGCACCAGGGCCCATCGGGGGGAGGCCCGGTCGCGGCCATCGTCGATATGGGATGACTTCGCGGCGGCCACCGGGTTCACCTCGCCGCTGACTCCGGCGGCAAGCCGGCCGCCGGCACCGGCGGACCGGGGCATCATTGCCCCGGTCCGCCGGCGCCGGCTCTCCCGGCATCGGGCGCACGCGTTGCGTGTACTCCTGTCAGGACCGATGCTGGGGCCTATGCCACATGACAAGGACGTCGCGGCGCGCGGCGGCCGCGCGGCGGCCGCGACGCCAGCATCCGCGGCCGGATCGGCCGGCGAGGGACAGCTGCTCTGGGCGCCGGGCCCGGCCGATCGCGCGAACGCGCGGATCACCGGGTACCTGCGCTGGCTGGCAGCCGAACACGGGCTGAGCTTTGGCGGCTACGACGAACTGTGGCGCTGGTCGGTCGACAGCCCAGCGGAGTTCTGGCAGTCGGTCTGGGATTTCTTCGGCGTGCAGGGACATCGTGGCGAGGGTGCGGTCATCGACGGCGGCCCGATGCCGGATGTCCGATGGTTCACCGGCGCCACGGTCAACTACGCGCGCGCCGCGCTGCGGACGGCGGCGTCCGATCCCGGCAGGACCGCCGTCATCTTCCGGTCAGAGGCCGGGGACGCCGCCACTCTCACCTACACCGAGCTTGCCGCGGAGGTCGCGCGGGTGCAAGCAGGGCTGCGTGCCCTCGGCGTCACCCGCGGCGATCGCGTCGCCGCCTACCTGCCGACCATCCCCGAGGCGCTCATCGCCATGCTCGCCGTCACCGGCCTGGGCGCGATCTGGTCATCGTGCTCGCCGGACTTCGGCGCCGCGAGTGTCGTCGACAGGTTCGCCCAGATCGGGCCGAAGGTGCTGATCGCGGTGGACGGCTACCGTTATGGCGGCCGGACCTTCGACCGCACGGAGGCAGTGCGGGAAATCGCCGCCGCACTGCCCGGCCTGCACGCCGTTATATCGGTGGCCTACGTCGGCACCGGGATTGACCGCGGCGACCCGACGCGCCGCCCAGCGCAGCCGTTCGGGATAAGCGGCGAACCCGCGGGAAATCAGGGGACAGGGGCCGGGCCGACCACGGTCGGCTGGGATGAGCTTGGGATCCGCACCGGCCCGGGCGGCGCAGGCGCGTCCGGCACCGAGTTCCCCGATGTGCCATTCGACCATCCGTTGTGGGTGCTTTTTTCTTCCGGCACGACCGGCCTGCCCAAACCGATCATGCACGGCCACGGTGGTGTGCTGCTCGCACATCTCATGACGATCAGCTTCCATCAGGACCTTGGGCCTGGGGATGTGTTCTTCTGGTACACCACCACCGGCTGGATGATGTGGAACTACCTGGCGGCCGGGCTGCTCGTCGGCGCCACCGTGGTGTTGTACGACGGCAGCGCCACTTATCCGGGCATCGACGCCCTCTGGCGGCTGGCGGCTGAAACCGGCGTCACCTATTTCGGTACCGGCGCGCCGTACCTGATGGCCTGCGCCAAGGCCGGCCTGCGCCCAGGCAGCGACTTTGACCTGTCCGCGCTGCGCGGGATCGGCTCGACGGGCTCCCCGCTGCCGCCCGAGGGCTTTCAGTGGGTATACGACCAGGTAAAGCGTAACGTGGTGCTCGGGTCGTTCTCTGGCGGCACCGATCTGTGCACTGGGTTCGTCGGCCCCTGCCCGCTGTTGCCTGTGCGGGCCGGCGTGCTGTCAGGCCGATGTCTCGGCGCGAAGGTCGAAGCCTACGATCCGGACGGAAAGCCGCTCATCGGCGAAGTCGGCGAACTGGTGGTAACGGTGCCCATGCCGTCGATGCCGATCGGGTTCTGGAACGACCCTGACCGGACGCGCTACCTGGACAGCTATTTCGCGGTCTACCCGGGCGTATGGCGGCACGGCGACTGGATCAAGGTGCTGCCAGACGGCGGCTGCGTGATTTACGGCCGGTCGGACGCGACGCTCAACCGGGGCGGAGTCCGCATGGGCACCAGCGAGTTCTACCGTGTCGTGGAGCGCTTCACGGAGGTGGCCGACAGCCTGGTGGTCGACACGGGACAGCTTGGCCGGGAAGGCAGGCTGATCTTGTACCTGGTCCCGGCCACCGGGAAACCGCTTGACGCGGATGTGATCGACCGGATCCGTGGCGCCCTGCGGACAGGGCTGTCACCGCGGCACGTGCCCGACGAGATCCATCAGGTGCCTGGCATACCGCGGACCCTGTCAGGTAAGAAGCTCGAGGTGCCGGTACGGAGGATTCTCCTTGGCACACCGGTCGCGGCTGCCGCCGACCCGGACGCGCTCGCCAATCCCGAGGTACTTGCCTATTTCCGCCCGGAACACCGAAGCGCGACCGAAACGAGCGGCGAGGCCGAGCGGGAGGACTGACATGGGCGGCGGGGCACTGACCGGGGCGGGCCGGCGCTTTGGTGAGGAGGGCGGCGTCCTCACCTACGGCGGCTACCTGCGGCTGCCCGATCTGCTTGACCAGCAGGTGCCGCAGGCGGATCCGCCAGCCCACGACGAGTTGCTGTTCATCACCGATGCGGAGCGGCTCCGGCTGGAGCGCAGGCTCGCCGAGCCGACGCTGTGGGACGCCTACGTCGGCCTGCTCGCCGCACGCGGCCTGCCTGCGGCTCGGGATCAGGAGATACTTGAGTCTCTCGTCATGGTCGCAAGCGATCAGTCCAGCCACGGCGATCTGTGGTGGCTGGCCGAGGATCTGATCACCCATGACGAGATCGCGGGTCTGTGGCGTGCCCGGCACGTCCAGATGGTGGAGCGGCAGATCGGCACGAAGTCAGGCACCGGCGGGTCGACCGGTGCGCCCTATCTGAGCGAACGGGTCGCGCTGCGCTGCCACCCATTGCTGTGGGAACTGCGGGCACGGCTCTGACAGCCGGATCGGTGCGGGCACGGAGGTGCGGGCACAGACGTGCGGGCACAAAGGAGTGGGCGATGGTGGTAAGTCTGGACGCGGACAAGGAGGCGGTGCTGCGCGAAGCGGCACGCTTCGGCGCGGAGATTGCGCCTGCGGGCGCTCTGGGCAGGGCCGGTGCCGCGGCCGTTCCCGTTTGCCCAGATGCGGCTGACCTGCTCGGGTACTTCCGGATGTACTACCGCCATGTCGCGCCGGAGGACCTGGCCGGGCGGGCACCGGCGCGGGTGGCGTCGGTGGCCCTGGAACATGCCAGGCTCGGCGCCCGCCGCCCGCAGGGCCGCGCCCTGGTCCGCGTGCGCGGCGAGCACACCGAGCCGGGCGCGCTTGGCCTGGAGCCCGGCCGGATCCTGATCGACGTCATCACCGATGACATGGCGTTTCTCGTCGACTCGCTGACGATGGAACTCAGCAGGCACGACCTGGGCATCCAGCTGCTCATCCACCCACAGCTGCGGATCCGCCGCGACATCACCGGTGAGCTGCGCGAGGTGTGCGGCCAGGTCGATGGGCGCCCGGGCGCGGCCGACGAGCAGCGCGAGGCGTGGATGCACATCGAGGCCGGCCGGTCGGCTATCCCGCCAGCCGGGCTGGAGAACCACCTGCGGCGGGTTCTCGAGGACGTGGCGGTGGTCGCCGAGGATGGTCCGCGGATGGCGTCGTTCGCTGTCCAGCTCGCTGACGAGCTGTCAACCGAGCCCCCCGCGCCCGGGGTCAGCATGCTGCCACCCGCCGAACTCGCGGAAGGCCAGGAGCTGCTCCGCTGGCTCGCTGATGGTCATTTCACCTTCCTCGGCTCCCGCGAGTATGACCTCGTTGACTCCCCTGACGGTGCGGCTCTGCGAGCGGTCCCTGGCACCGGCCTCGGCATCTTGCGTCACGACACGCAGCGGTCGGACTCATTCGCGGCGCTGCCGCCCGAGGTCCGGGCACAGGCGCGGGAGCCGAGCCTGCTCGTGCTGACCAAGGCCAATTCGCGCGCGACGGTGTACCGGCCCAACTATCTCGACTACATCGCGGTGAAGAAGTTCGATGAGACCGGCCTGGTGGTGGGGGAGTACCGGTTCCTCGGTTTGTACAGCCACGCCGCCTATACAGAAAGTGTGGCCCGGATACCGGTGCTGCGGCACAAGCTCGCGGAGGTGCTCGAGGGCGCGGGCCTGTCGCCGGACAGCCACGACGGCAAGGACATGGCCGAGATCCTCGAGACCTATCCCCGCGAGGAGCTTTTCCAGACCTCCGTCGACGAACTGCTGCCGATCGCCCTTGGCGTCCTGCGCCTGCGTGAGCGCAAGCAGACCAGGCTCTTCCTGCGCAGGGACGTGTACGGGCGCTACATGTCGTGCCTGGTGTACCTGCCACGGGATCGCTACACGACGAAGGTGCGCTTGCGCGCGACGGAGATTCTGCGCACGGCGCTTGGCGGCGGGACCGTGGACTACAGCGTGATGATCGGCGATGGGGCGCTTGCGAGAGTGCACATCGTCGTGCGCGGTGAGCGCGGCGTGCCGCTCCCGGAGGTGAAGGCGGACGCGCTGGAACGCGCCCTGGCGGCAGCGGCCCGCTCCTGGGATGAGGACCTCGCCGACGAGGCCGAGGCGCAGCTGGGCGCGGAGGACGCGGACCGGCTGACCCGAATCGCCGGCCGCATGATCCCCGAAAGCTACAAGGCTTGGGTGCCCGCGGCGGCAGCGGTCGCCGACCTGATGCGGGTCGTGCGGCTTGCCCAGTCCGGTGCGGCGTTCAGCGTGAACCTCTACAAGCCGCCGGGTGCCGGGCCCGGCGAGGAGCGGCTGAAGGTGTACCGGGCGGGATCCCCCATCGTGCTCTCCGATGTCCTGCCCCAGTTTCAGCACATGGGGGTGGAGGTCGTCGACGAGCGGCCCTACGAGTTCGCGGTGCCCGCGCCGGTGATCAGGGATCCGGATGGCCCCGGCGGTCACACGGTCCCTGCCGACGACGGCCCACCGAGCCCGATCAGCGTTCCCTCCCGCTTCTGGATCTACGATTTCGGGCTGCGCCGCGATGCCGCGGCGCGTCCCGCGGGACGCGCCGCCAAGGACCTCTTCCAGGACGCGCTTTCCGCGCTGTGGCACGGCAAGGTGGAAGACGACGGCTTCAACGCGCTCGTCCTCGACGCGAGCTTGTCCTGGCGCCAGGTCGTCATCCTGCGCGCGTACGCGAGATACCTGCGGCAGGCGGGAAGCGCGTTCAGCCTGGGATACGTCGAGCGGGTGCTCCGCTCCAACCCGGTCGTGGCCCGGCTGCTCGTGCTGCTCTTCGAGTCCAGGTTCGACCCGGCACTCCAGCCCGGCCACGGACGCGATCTGACCGGCCACGACGCCGGTCATGGGGAAGCAGAGCGCAGTGAAGCGATCGGGGAGGAGATCTCCGGCCTGCTCGACGACGTGGCGAGCCTCGACGAGGACCGTATCCTGCGTTCTTACCTGACGCTCATCCGGGCGACATTGCGGACGAACTACTTCCAGACCGACACCGCCGCCGGCGGTGCGCACAAGCCATGCCTGGTGGTGAAGCTGGATCCGCAGCAGGCACCTGACCTGCCCGCGCCGCGGCCGCGATTCGAAGTGTTCGTCTACTCGCCGCGGTTCGAGGGCGTTCACCTCAGGTTCGGCCGGGTGGCGCGCGGCGGACTGCGCTGGTCGGACCGGCGTGAGGACTTCCGTACCGAGATCCTGGGCCTGGTGAAGGCGCAGCAGGTGAAGAACGCGGTGATCGTTCCTGCCGGGGCGAAGGGCGGATTCGTCTGCAAGCAACTGCCGAGCCCGGCTGACCGGGAGGCCTGGCTGGCCGAGGGAACCGCGTGCTACAAGCTCTTCGTCAGTAGCCTGCTTGACGTCACCGACAACCTGGAGGGCGGCCAGGTCGTGCCCCCGCCCGGCGTCGTCCGTCATGACGGCGACGATCCCTATCTGGTGGTGGCCGCGGACAAGGGGACGGCCACGTTCTCCGACCTGGCCAATGAGGTGGCGCACGAGTACGGGTTCTGGCTCGGGGACGCCTTTGCCTCGGGCGGCTCGGCGGGCTACGACCACAAGAAGATGGGCATCACCGCGCGCGGCGCCTGGGAGTCGGTGAAACATCACTTCCGCGCCCTCGGCATCGACGTGGCGACCCAGGAGTTCGACGTCGCGGGAATCGGCGACATGTCCGGTGATGTGTTCGGCAACGGGATGCTGCTGTCGGACCGGATCAAGCTGGTGGCGGCGTTCGACCATCGGCACATCTTCATCGATCCGGTCCCCGATCCGGCGTCGAGCTTCGCCGAGCGGACCCGGCTCATGCAGTTGCCGCGCTCCTCGTGGGCCGACTACCGGCCAGAGCTGATTTCCGGCGGCGGCGGGGTCTGGCCGCGGACCTTGAAGTCGATTCCGGTGAGCCCGCAGGTCAGGACCGTTCTGGGCCTGGGTGGACAGGTGACCACGCTGACGCCGCACGAGCTGGTCAAGGCGATCCTCTGCGCGCCGGTGGATTTGCTGTGGAACGGCGGGATAGGCACGTACGTAAAGGCGTCCGGTGAAAGCCACGCCGACGTCGGCGACCGGGCCAACGACGCGGTCAGGATCGACGCGACACAGCTACGGGCCAGGGTCGTTGGCGAGGGCGGGAACCTCGGGCTGACCCAGGCGGGGCGCATCGAATACGCGCTCGCCGGCGGCCTGATCAATACCGACTTCATCGACAACTCGGCCGGTGTGGACACCTCTGACCACGAGGTCAATATCAAGATCTTGCTTAACGGCGCGGTTCGGGACGGCCAGCTGACGAGGGCGGAGCGTGACGATCTGCTGCACGAGATGACCGGCGAGGTCGCAGACCTCGTACTCAGGCACAACTACCAGCAGAACGCCTGCCTCGCCGCGGCGCGCGCGCAGGCGGCGTCCATGCTGCACGTGCACGCGCGCTACATACGGAAGCTGGAAAGAGATGGGCTGCTGCGGCGGCGCCTCGAATACCTGCCCAGCGACAAGATCATCGCAGAACGGCGTTCCGCGGGCCTGGGCCTGACGGCGCCGGAGTTCGCGACGCTGCTGGCCTACACCAAGATCGCTCTCGCGGACCAGCTCGTCGCATCCGATCTTCCTGCCGACGAGTACCTGCGGTACGAGCTTGCCGGGTACTTCCCGCACCCGCTGCGCGAGAAGTACGCCGAGCGCATGTCCGGCCACCCACTGTGCAGCGAGATCATCACAAGCACGGTGGTGAACGAGATGGTGGACCGGTCGGGCACCACGTTCGCTTTCCGGGTCAACGAGGAGACCGGCGTATCGGCGCCCGATCTGGCGCGAGCCTGGCTGGTCGCACGTGAGGTCTTCGGCATGTCCGCCTTCTGGGCATCGGTCGAGGCGCTCGACGGCCGGGTGGAGGTCACGACCCAGGTCGCGCTGCTGCTCGAGGGGCGCAAGCTGACCGAGCGCGCATCCCGCTGGCTGCTGCTTGGCCGGCGCCCGCCACTGCCCATCCGCTCGACCATCGACTTCTTCGCCGACGGCGTGGCCACGATCGGGTCCGGGTTGCCGAAACTGCTCACGGGCCGCGACCTGGCCGGTTTCGAGGAGCGCTGCGATTCCTTCGGCGCGCGCGGCGTGCCGCTCGAACTGGCCGAACGGGTCGCCGCGATGGTCCCCGCCTACTCGACGTTCGACATCGTGGAGATCGCGTCCGGCACGGGGCGTGGGGTTGAGGAGGTCGCTGAGGTCTACTTCGACCTGGCCGACCGGCTGCAGATCACCCGGCTCAGGGAGCGGATCATCGCGCTGCCCAAGGACGACCGGTGGAACACCATGGCCCGCGCCGCGCTGCGCGACGATCTGTACGCGGCACACGCCGCTCTGACGGGCGACGTCCTTGTCGTCAGCGGTTCAGGCACGCCCGAGGAGCGGCTCGCGGTATGGACGGAGCGCAACGCTTCTGCGGTCGCGCGAGCCAGGCAGACGCTCAGTGAGATCTGGGAGAGTGAGCGGTTCACCGTGGCCACGCTGTCCGTCGCGTTGCGCGCGATCCGGACCCTGGTGACCTCCAGCACACTGCCGCACGCCGGCAACTGACGCCCCGGCTGTCCGCACCTCAGGATTGGCGCAGCCCTCGGCAGCCGTTAAGACTGTATTGCCCCGGGGGCTCCACCCCACGGGATCCCCCCGCCTGTGGTGGCGGCAGCTCGCTGCTGGATGTGAATCGGCCGATTCACGTATCAGGATCATTCTTGACGCCTTGCTTTCAGGTACCGCCGGCGCTGGTGGGGCCGCCGTCGGCCGCGATGACGCGCAGTTGCCCGGATGGCTTGCCCGCTGGCTGGCTCGGCGGGACGTCGGCGGCATACTGGTAAGTCTCGCCGGTATCCAGTTCGGAACCGATGATCACGCGGCCGGTCGCGTAGAGAATCGGCGCGAACGCCTGCGGGATCTGGATCTGGCTCTCGTGCTTGGTGGCCCGCAAGACGACCGTGCTGCGGACGAGGGAGTACAGGACAAGCGCGCCGCCATCGGCGGTGCCGAGCGCGTAGATCGGGAACGAACTCCCCTGCATCTGCGAGTCGTAGCTCAGGCCCAGGCCCGCCACATAGCGCTTGGCGCTCACGATCTGGTCGTGTACGCCCGTGGTGTCAGGGCCGCCCGCCATCACAGCGGCAACTGCCGCCGAAGGCCCCTCGTCGGCGAGTGCCGCCTGCACGGCCCCGACACTGTTCGGGCTGACGAGCAGCTTGTGGTCGAACGTCGCGAGCGCCTTGGCATGGCCGCTCGCGTCCAGCGCGATACGTGGCCGGGCTGCCCCGGGCTCGAGCAGCGTGGACAGGCTCAGCTGCCACGGATCGGTGGCCGTCGGGCGGCTGAACACCATGATCGCGGTGCGCACCCGCCCACCGCGAGCGGGCGTTCGTGGCGCGACCGCCACGAACCATAGCGGGAACGACGTCATCTGCGGGACGTAGACCGTGGGAGGCCCGTACCGGTACCTGGGGGCGGGTGTGCCGGTGTAGTCCGCCTGCTCGTACGCGGACACGGTCAGCGGCACCTGAGCCTCGCTCACGAGTGACAGCTCGAGCGACTCGTCGCCGGCGGCCCGGGCCACGTCGTCCGTGGTGACAAAGGCGCTGAACAACTGCCGGGCGAACGCCAGCGTGACCTCACCTGGCGGCGCGGCTCCGGCTGTCCCGGCGGCTGGCGAGGAGGCGCAGCCACGCGCGCCGACCATCAGCGCGACCACCAGCACCAGGCCGGCTCCGGCTGCGGTCCGGCGCAGTGCGCGTGCAGCTATGATCTTCGTCTCCGTGCTCCGTGTTCGCTGACTGGTCGCTCCGCGTGACCGATGACACCGATCTCGCCACCGGTGAATGCGCGCCACCCAGCCACGCGGGTGCCATGCGGGCCGGAAAATGACCCGTTCCCACGCCCGTGAGTATGCCAGCCGCCATACGTGCTGTTCACCTCGCGTAGGCTTTCCCGCATGGCACCGATCGACCCCGCGGAGGAGATCAAGGAGCTCTCGTCCAAGCTCGCCGGCGTCGAGACCGTCCTTGACCTGGACGCTATGCGACGCGAGGCGGCCGGCCTCCGGGCTCAGGCCGCAGATCCGCGGTTGTGGGACGACCAGGAACGTGCGCAGGCAGTAACCCGGCGGCTGTCGTATCTTGAGGCCGAGCTTGCCCGGGTGGAGAATCTGCGGCGCCGTCTCGAGGAAGCATCGATCATGTTCGAGCTTGCGGAGAGTGAGGATGACGAGCCTACCCGCAAGGATGTGGAACGTGAGCTCGTGGCACTCCGCAAGGAGATCGATCAGCTTGAGACCCTCACGCTCATGTCCGGCGAGTACGACGCGCGTGAGGCACTCATCTCGATCAACGCACAGGCGGGCGGTGCGGACGCGGCGGACTGGGCGCAGACGCTCCAGCGGATCTACCTGCGCTGGGCGGAACGGCACGGCTATCCGACCGAGGTGTACGACACGTCGTACGCGGAGGAGGCGGGTATCAAGTCGACCACGTTCGCCGTGAAGGCCCCGTACGCCTACGGCACCTTGCGCGGTGAGCACGGCACGCACCGGCTCGTGCGGATTTCGCCGTATGACAACCAGGGCCGCAGGCAGACGTCGTTCGCGGGCGTGGATGTGGTGCCCGTGGTGGAGCGCACAGATCACATCGACGTTCCAGAAGACGAGATCCGGGTCGACGTCTACCGGTCAAGTGGGCCAGGCGGCCAGGGCGTCAATACCACGGACTCGGCGGTGCGGCTTACGCACCTGCCGACCGGCATCGTGGTGTCCTGCCAGAACGAGCGCAGCCAGATCCAGAACCGGGCCACCGCGATGGCGGTCCTGGCGGCCAAGCTCCTCGAGCGCAAACGCCAGGAGGAGGAGGCCAAGATGAACCAGTTGCGTGGTGAGACGACAAGCAGCTGGGGCACCCAGATCCGCAACTACGTGCTGCACCCCTACCAGAGCGTCAAGGACCTGCGCACGGGAGTGGAGACGGGCAACACCGCGGCCGTGCTCGATGGCGAGATCGACGACTTCATCTCGGCCGAGATCCGCTGGCTCCGCCAACGGGAAGCAAGCGGCGCGCATAACTAACTCGCGCGGCCCCGACAGCCACGCTGCGCGCGCCCCCCTGGTGCTGGCACGCTACGGATCCTTAACGGCTGCCGCATGGCGCGCCCGCGGGTTGTGCGGCACACGCGGGGGGTTCCGGGGGGGTCGGCCCGCCGGGCGGGCAGGGCACGGCTGCCGGGTGGCGCGCCCGCGGGTTGTGCGGCGCACGCGGGGGGTTCCGGGGGTCGGCCCCCCGGGCGGGCAGGGCACGGCTGCCGGATGGCGCGCCCGCGGGTTGTGCGGCGCAGGCGGGGGGTCGGCCGGGCGGGCACAGCACGACTGCGGTGCGCGCGCCCCCGCCAGCCGCTTCAGTGCGAAAGGCGTAGGGCGACCACCAGCAGCAGCATCACGATCAGCGCCGCGATCAGCAGCGGTGAAGCCAGGCTGAGTGGGGTGTGGTGCACTTCGGCTCTGGCCGCACGGCACACTGAGCAGCGGCCTTCGACCACTGGTCCCGCGCACTGAGCGCAGATCAGGTGTTCGCAGCTCATCTAGGCCCTCTCCGGCCGGCTGGTGCCTGACCACTTCTCAAGTGTTGGACCTTCAATGCCAGTTTCCCCCCTAGACTGTCCGATGACCAACTGGAGCCACCGAAAAGTACGTGGGGACATCATGACGCGACGCAGTGGCAGGGTCGGGTTCGGCCCGTCCGCCGAGGCGTCGTCAGCCGTCCACTATCGCCGAGCGCTTGTGATGGGCCCGTGATCCACTTCGACAACGTGACCAAGTTGTACCCGAGCCAGAGCCGGCCAGCCCTTGAGAACGTCAACATCGATGTCGAGAAGGGCGAGTTCGTTTTCCTGATCGGCCCGTCCGGCTCGGGCAAATCGACATTTCTGCGGCTCGTGCTCAAGGAGGAGCGGCCGACCGGTGGCCGTATCCACGTGGCGGGCAAGGATCTCGCCCGGCTCACCAACTGGAAGGTTCCCCACCTCCGCAGGAAGATCGGCTGCGTGTTCCAGGATTTCCGGCTGCTGCCCAACAAGAACGTCTACCAGAACGTGGGTTTCGCTCTGGAGGTCATCGGCAAGCCTCGGCGTTTCATCCGCAAGGTGGTGCCCGAGGTGATCGACCTGGTTGGCCTGGACGGCAAGGCCGACCGCATGCCCGACGAGCTGTCTGGCGGTGAGCAGCAGCGTGTGGCGATGGCCAGGGCATTCGTGAACCGGCCGATGATCCTGCTCGCTGACGAGCCGACAGGCAACATCGACCCTGGCACCTCTATCGGGATCATGAAGGTTCTCGACCGCATCAACCGGACCGGCACGACCGTCGTCATGGCTACCCATGACGCGGCGATCGTGGACTCGATGCGCAAGCGTGTCATCGAGCTTGAGCACGGCAAAGTTGTGCGTGACCAGTCGCGCGGAGTGTACGGCCAGGCCTACTGAGCTGGCAGCGTCGTTTCGCGCGGTACCGGGCTATCGAGGGATTCAGGAAGCATGCGTTCTAACTTCGTGTTCCAAGAGATCTGGATTGGCCTCCGGCGCAACCTCACGATGACGGTCGTGCTGATCGTCGTGGTCGCCATCAGCCTGTTCCTGCTCGGTATGGGCCTGCTGATCATGAAGCAGGTGAACAACACGAAGACGTTCTGGCAGGGCAAGGTCGAGATCTCCGTCTACCTCTGCACGTCGACCAGTCCCAGCGTGACGTGCAGGGAGAACGGACCCGCCACACCGCAGGAGAGAGGTCAGATTCTGCATGACCTGCAATCGCTGCGGCAGGTGGAGCACGTCTTCTACGAGTCGCAACCGCAGGCGTACCAGCGCTTCAAGCAGGAGTTCTCCAACCAGGCCTCGTTCGTGCAGGCCGTGCCCGCCGACGAAATCCCCGACTCGTTCCGGGTAAAGCTGCGCAACCCGGCGACTGACTACTCGATCGTCGCGGGCACGCTGCAGGGCAGGCCGGGAGTCGACCAGATCATGGACGAGCGATCGCTGCTCGACAAGTTCTACAAGCTGCTCAACGGTCTCAGGAATGGCTCACTGATCGTGGCGCTGATCATGGTAATCGCGGCGGTGCTGCTCGTCGGGAACACCATCCGGCTTTCCGCGTTCAACCGCCGCAGGGAGACCGGGATCATGCGCCTGGTCGGCGCGTCCAACTTTTATGTGCAGCTGCCATTCCTGCTGGAGGCGGTGATCGCCGGCCTGTTCGGCTGGATCATCGCTGCCGGGTTGCTCCTGGTTCTGAAGATCCTCTGGCTGGACACGTTGCAGCAGTACTTCACATTCAATGTGCGGCTAAGCCCTGCTGACCTGGTCCAGGTCGTGATTCTTGCCCTGTGCGCGGGGGTCCTGCTGTGCGGCGCGACGTCGTTCCTGACGCTCCGGCGGTATCTGCGTATTTGATTGCGTCCGGGGAAGACACGGGCGCGTCATGCCAGGCACTGCGCGGTAGGGAGTAGCGTGGCACCGGAGCACTGAGGAGTACCGTGGCACGCGAGCAGGGACACAAGATCATTGCCCGCAACCGGCGCGCCAGGCACGATTATCACATCGAGGATGTGTACGAGGCGGGGCTCGTGCTCACTGGCACCGAGGTGAAATCCTTGCGGGCAGGCCGTGCCTCCCTGGCGGATGGCTTCGGTCAGATCGCCGACGGCGAGGCGTGGCTGCACAACGTTCACATTCCGGAGTACACGCAGGGGACGTGGACGAACCACGAGCCACGGCGCATCCGCAAGCTGCTCATGCACAGGAAGGAGATCGACCGGCTCAGCAGGGAGACGGCAGAGCGAGGCCTCACGCTGGTCCCGTTGTCGCTGTACTTCAAGGACGGCAAGGCCAAGGTGGAGCTCGCGCTGGCCCGTGGCAAGCGGACCTACGACAAGCGCCACGATCTGGCCAAGCGCGATGCGGCCAGGGAGGTGGATCGTGCGCTCCGGCAGCGGCGGTGACCTGCCCGATCTCCCGGGCCGTTCGGCGTACACGCGGCCACCGGCCACGCCCGCTCGCCCGGCGCCGCCCCATCCGGCCGGACCGCGTCCCGCGCAGCCACGTCCGGGCGTGCCGCGTGGGCCCAGGCCGCGTGCGCCCAGGCCGCGTCCGACCCGGAGCTTGTCGTCGCGCCTCCTTTCCCCCAGCGGGCTCAAAATCGCGGCGGCCCTGGTCACGCTGGCGATATTCGCGGTAAGCCTGATCGGGGGTTGTGCGGCGGAGTCCTCGGCCGAACCGACCGTCCGCGGCTTCCTGCTCGCCTGGGAACAGGGCCGGTACTGGGACGCCGCTGGCTACACGACGGGGTCCCGCACCGTCGTCTCCGCCGCGCTTCAGGCCGAGTATCAGCAACTGAATGCGGCGGCTCTGTTCCTGAACATGGGCACCGTCGCCGTCCACGGCGACCAGGCCGATGCTGACTTCTCCGCCTCGGTCGACCTGGGCCAGGACGGTCCGCCGTGGCGGTACCAGGGAAGGTTCGTCCTACGCAGGGCCGGCACCGACTGGAAGATCGACTGGAGCCCCAGCGTCATCAATCCCAGCCTCCGCGCTGGCCTGAGGTTCGCGGTGGTCACGCGGACGCCTAACCGCGCGGCGATACTCGATTCATCAGGCCAGTCACTGCTCCGGCTGTCGGCCGCGTACACGCTTGGGGTCCAGCCGGACAAGCTGCCCGATCCCGCGGCGACCGCGGCTATGTTCGCGAGTGTCACTGGCCTGGACGCCGACCAGATTCTCGGCCAGATACGCACCGCGCCGCCAGACCGTTTCCAGGAACTGCTCGTCCTCAGCCCGGCAGCGTACAAGCAGTTGCGCTCGCCCCTCAGCCGGATCAAGGGCCTGCGGGTGCACCTGGTACAGCGGAGGCTTTTCTCCAGCGAAGTAGCGGGGATCGTCGGGAGCGTCGGCACCGAGAACGCGGAGCCGCTGCATCAGGAGGGGCTGCCCTACCTGCCGGGCACGACGATCGGCCGGTCCGGATTGCAGGCGGCCTACCAGACGCGGCTCGCCGGGACGCCCACGACGGAAGTGGTCATCGAGGACGCTAAGGGCAACGTCGTATCCGTGCTCCAGCGGTGGCCCGGCCTGCTGCCCACGCCGGTACGGACGACGATCGATTCCCGCGATCAGGCGGCGGCCGTCCAGGCGGTGGCCTCGGCGCCAGGCGGCGCGGCAATCGTGGCCATCCAGGCCTCCACCGGGCATATCCTCGCCGTCTCGCGGCGCGCGCCATTGTCCGCCGGTGAGGTGCTCGACGGCCGTTATCCGCCCGGCGACTCGTTCACGATCGTCTCGACCGCGGCGCTGCTCGGCACCGGGTTCGGCATCGACACTCAGATTCCCTGTTCCGGCGCCACAGACGTCGGCGGCGAGACATTCACCAATGACGAGCCCGAGCAGGGAATCGGCACCCAGCCGCCGTTCCGCGTGGACTTCGCGCGAACCTGCGGCACGGCGTTCGCCGGCCTGTCCAGGTTGCTGACCGCTAACCAGCTCACCAGGGCGGCCACCAGGTTCGGCCTGGGTGCGCACTGGCAGCTTCCACTGCCCGCATTCACCGGGTCCGTTCCGTCGCCGGGCAGCGACGCGGAGCGGGCGGCTGACACGATCGGGCAGGGCGGCGTGACGGTGAGCCCACTGTCGATGGCGCTGGTCGCCGCCGAGGTGGACTCCGGCACGTGGCACCGGCCGATCCTGGTGACCGATCCGCCGGATCCCGCCAACGTTCCGGTCGCTCCGTTCGCCGCGCCAGTGCTCGACACGCTGCGGAGCCTCATGCGCGGTACCGTCGCGACTGGCGCCGCCAGCGCGGCTAACCTGCGCGGCGAGCCCGTGTTCGGCCAGGTGGGTGCCGCGCCGCTGACCACCCACACGGGCAAGATCTGGGTGAACTGGTTCGTCGGGTTCCGTGGTGACGTCGCCTTCGCTGTCATGACGCTCGGGAGTCCGCGCACCACGGCCGCGGTACAGGTCGGCGCGCAGTTCCTGCGCGGAGTTGCCCGCTAGCAACCAAGGATCGCTGCCGTGCGCTCGCCCGTCTGGATGCGGCCGACAGTGCTTGCCGGATGACCTGGGCTCCCGCCGCCGGTTCACGGTTACCTGATCGTTACCAAACGCTCATGACGATGAGCAACCATACAGTCACTCTCCGGCGTCTCTATATGTGACTGGGAGTCGCTTGGGGGGTTGCGGCCCAGTCGCCGTGATGAGAACCGGGCTTCATCTCGGGGGAAGTCCGGGTGTTAATGACCGGCCCCGACCCTGCCGGTCGACCCCCGTGGGCGCGACTTCGGCCACCGCCAGCGCCCACGGGGGTTTCTCATTGGTTTGGATCTTCTTTGGCCCGGTGCGAAAGTCCATCGAGCATCCTCACTGCAAGATCTAGATACACGGAACGTGTTCCCCGGCCGACATCCGGTTGGCGCGGCCAGTCGAAGCGGATCCGCCGCGAACAACTCCACTTTCTTCGACCCTGCCTGTCACCCTTCGCGGCCGGGCGCGCACGCCGAGGTTGCCTGGCACGTCTCACCGTCGCGGCGGACCGGACGCGGCGGCCGTGAGATGCCCCAACGGGAGCACCGTGTCAAGCGGAGGTTTCGATGCTCCCCGAGAACTCGAGGACCTCGACCCGTACCAGGATCCCAGTGCCTCCGCCCGGGACCGTTTTCCCATGATCGTGGTAGGTTACCCGCGCATTGAGGCTGTCGCGTAACCCTGTCCAGGCCATCGGCAATAGGCCCGAGTGGAGCGTGGATCCCAGTTTTTGGGCCTCTGAGCCTGCTGAGTGGAGATCATCGACGCAACATGCCGCACAAAATGAGCTTGACTTTTCAAGATCATGAATTGTGCGACAGCCTCCATTAGCGGGTAATCCCCCACGATCATGAACCATGCGCAAGAGAAAGTGACGAATGGAGCGGGTGATCCAGCGGGACGGGTACCCGACGCCGCCGCCCGCCGGGCCGCCCGGCTGCGCCCGCCGGGCCGCCCGGCTGCGCCCGGCTGCGCCCGGCTGCGCCCGGCTGCGCCCGGCTGCGCCCGGCTGCGCCCGGCTGCGCCCGGCTGCGCCCGGCTGCGCCCGGCTGCGCCCGGCTGCGCCCGGCTGCGCCCGGCGGGCGCGCCGGCCCTGGCGCCCCGCCGCCTCGCAGATTCAGGCCACGGATGGCGGACGACCTTGATCGTTGGCCCGTTGCTGGCGCTGTAGCACGGCTGTCAACGCGTACCATCGAGCCCACTTCAAGATCAGTTGCCGTGGATGTCCCGTTACGGGTCGCCCGCGACCTGTAACGGGACATCCATAGGTCCACCGGCAGCGCCAGTCACACGATGACCCAGCGGACATCGAGATCAACTGCGGCTCGGGTACACGAATGGCCCGCAGGGTGCCGGATCCCACGTCTGTCAATATGCACCATCGCCTTGACCCACGGCAGGTTCATGATCGCGGTAACTTTTCCGCACATATCGCCGAGAAGTTACCGCGATCATGAAGCCCGGCGCTGCCTGGCCGCGGCCATCGCCCGGATCATGATCCATGGCCCGCAGGGCACCGGATAGCACGACTGTCAATGTGTACCATATTGCCCTTTTTCAAGATCATCTTCGGCCGACGGATAACCCATCAACGGGCCATCGATGGGGTCAGGGCCCCATCGATGGCCCATTGATGGGGCGATCACAGCACCCGATGGCCCGTAGGGCACCGGATAGCGCCCCAACGGGCCCAACCATGGTGCGAGTTCCGGGCCGGGACCGCTACCTGCGCCGCCCGGGATTCGCCCGGCCAGGGGGTCACCCCCTGGTGAGCCGTGCCCGCTGATCCGCGCGGTCCCGGGTAACCACCACCTCCGCCGCGCGGCCGTTTTGAGCACGTTCGCGCAGATCGCGCCGCGCGGCAGGGCCAGCCAGCCTGCGACGCCCGTAGTCCCGTCAAGCCCCGCCGCGTGCGGCGCACGGTAGCGGTCAGGATTGTGCCAGCCTCGGGGCGCTCCCACCCGCGAAATCCCGCCGCATGCGCCGCGCGGCGGCCGTCAGGGATCTGCCAGTCCGGGGGGACGACTCCCCGGACCCCCGAACGGCGCGGCGCGGCAGTCGATAGATGATTGAGTGCAGGACCATGGGGAATCCGGCTTGGCGCGTGGGTGTTATTCGAGTACGGTCGGCGGTGATGGCGGCGCCTGATGCGCCGGCCTGACAACTCAAGAGGGGGTGACTGGCTTCGACTTCGGTAGTTGATCCAGGTGAAGCGGGTCGAGGGTCGCGGCCATGACCTCGTTAATACTGTGACCGCAAACCAATAAGTGCCAATTCACAGCGCACTAGCTTCGCCCTCGCTGCCTAAGCGAGGAGTGAAGCTGTCAGCCCGGGAGCGCCTCCGGCCCGGTGACTGGCATCAGCAAGGAGGCTCAACTGAGCAACCCGGCCGCGGGATTGCCCAGGACATCTAACAGCGGCTGAGCCTGTCGGTGGCTTGCCTGCGTGACCGCCGGGGCTGAGAAAAACACAGCAGGCTGCACCCGGAGAAGCCCTGGTGACGTACTGAAGGACGCGGGTTCGATTCCCGCCACCTCCACGATCGATCATGCCGCTCGCTGGCCTGTTGGCCAGCTTCGCGGCGGCGGCCGTGCTGTTCCGGGGGGCCGAGCCCCCCGGAACTCCCGCGATCCGCGTTCCGGCCTGCGGCGATCATGTGGCCCGCCGGGCTGGGGTTCGCCGGGCTGGGGTTCGCCGGGCTGGGGTTCGCCGGGCTGGGGTTCGCCGGGCTGGGGTTCGCCGGGCTGGGGTTCGCCGGGCTGGGGTTCGCCGGGCTGGGGTTCGCCGGGCTGGGGTTCGCCGGGCTGGGGTTCGCCGGGCTGGGGTTCGCCGGGCTGGGGTTCGCCGGGCTGCGGCCAGCATCGCCGCGGCGCGTGCCTGTCCGGGGAGCCGAGCCCTCTGGGCCCCCCGCCGCTCCCCGCGATCTGCGGTTCAGTCGGCGGTTCGAGAGGGTATTTCTCGCCGCGCAAATCATGACAAATCGGGCGTGTACATCTGAAGGCCCCGTTCCTGGGGGATGTTTCCCCGGTGCCTGATGTGGCGATGCCCTGTTGCGGCCGACGGTTCGGGGTAACGGCTTCCTGGAACCCGATCGCGGTCCTGCCGACGTGGTCCCGGGGGTTTAGCGCTCCGGGGGTCGAGCAGCGCCTAGCTACGTTCAGGCTGCGCATCCGCTGTCAGCCGGCTTCGCCGTGGCGCCGCGCTGGCTCGAGCCGAGCCCCCGCTCCATGATCCCGGTACTTTCCGCGTATCCGGGCTGTCGCAGAATCTAGTGCGCGTCTCAGATGCCGAGATCGCGCTATCGACGGCGGCAGGCACGACAGCATCGCCGCAGGTCACTACACGGCTCTTCGTCCGTCAGGGTGCGCCGACAAGATCAATCTCACGGTTCGAGACGAGTTTTCGATTTTGATACAGCCCGTATTCTTCGAAAAAGTTACCGCGATCATGGAACTCGTTGGGTGGAGGATCCGTGGACGAACCGCAGGGCAAAGACGGCTTTGTCGACTTCGCCGGGTACCGGACCTGATACCGCGTCGTCGGTGACGGTGAGGCCCCCCGGGTGTCCTGCCACTGCTGTGCCTGCGCGGCGGACCAGGCGCGACTTGGCACCACATGGAGCCCTACGCCGAACTCGCGCACGACCGGAGGGTGGTCTTCCACGACCAGCTGGGGTGCGGGAACTCCGCCGTGACCGGGCCGCACGACCCGGCGATGTGGACGACTGAATTGTTCCTGCGGGAGGTCGACGCCGTACGCGCGGCGGTAGGCCTTGATCGCTGCCATGTCATCGGCCACTCGTGGGGCGGCATGCTGGCGATGGCGTACGCGGCCACCGGGCCGGTCGGCCTGGCGAGCATGACCATGGAGTCGTCGCCCGCATCGGTTCGGTACTGGCTGACGGAGATCGGCCGGCTGCGGTCGGATCTGCCGCACGACGTCGAGGCGGTGCTGCGCAAGCACGAGGATGCCGGGACAACGGATTCCGCCGAGTATCAGGCGACCATGATGGCCTTCTACGACAGGCATGTCTGCCGGGTACGGCCGTGGCCCGCCTGGCTGCAGCGCACGTTCGACGGCCTTGATGCGAACTCCGAGGTGTACAACACCATGAACGGCCCGAGCGAGTTTCACGTCGTCGGACCGCTCAAGGACTTCGACATCACCGCTGATCTTGGCCGGATCCGGCTCCCGACGCTGCTTCTGCGGCGAGTTCGACGAAGTGACCCCTGCGACGATGCGCCAGGTCCACGATGGCATTCCTGGATCGCGGTTCGTGGTGATGCGGGGGTGCTCACACATGTCGCAGGCCGAGCGGCCAGATGGCACGCTCGGCATGATCGGCGGCTGGCTAGCGGGTGTGGAGGCCGCCACCTTCCGGCTCACCTGAGCTAATCGAGTCCTTGCGTCTGCCGAGTTCATCCGACGTTCATCGTGCCCGTTGAACCCTGGCTCGCCGCCGCACGTGCTCTCGTGGTGTGTCCCCTTCAGCAGAGGGCTTCGGACACGTACAGAGCGGAGGGAACCGATGACTCGACGACTGTCGTTAGGTCGGCTGCGGCCCGGCTTGGCAGGCCCTGGCGGGAAGAGCAGAGGCAGGCTATGGACTATAGCCACAACAGCCGCGGCAGGTGCGCTCGTAACGATGACCATGGGCGCCGCCGCTATGGGGGCCTCCCCGGCCCACTCGAATCCGGGGGGCTATCGGCAGGTCAACCTGGTGTCGAATCTGCCGAATGTCGCCCCGCTGACCGACCCCGATCTGGTCAACGCGTGGGGGCTGTCGGCGTCTCCAGGGACGGACCAGGTGCCGGGCTCACCGCTGTGGGTGTCGGACAACGGGGCGGACAAGACGACCCTCTACGCGGGGGCCACCGCGACATCGGTGAGCAAGGTTGGCCTGGTTGTGAACATCACGTCGGGTGCGCCCACGGGTCAGGTATTCAACACCGATCACACCGGTTTCGTCATCCATGATGCAGCCGGCCACAGCGGCTCCGCCCAGTTCATCTTCGACACGGAGAACGGCTCGATCGACGCCTGGAATTCGGGCGTCGGCGCCACGGGCACTGGGCCGTCGACTGTCACCGAGACACCGGTGACGAACTTTGCGAACGCCGTCTACAAGGGCCTCACCGTTGCCCAGGCGTCCGACGCCAAGACCTACCTTTACGCGGCCAACTTCAGGTCCGGGCGGGTCGAGGTCTATAACGACAGCTTCGTGCCGGTCGAACTGCCTGGCGGGCTCTTCGTGGACCGTCATATCCCAGCCGGTTACGCGCCGTTCAATGTCCAGGAGCTCGCGGGCAAACTGTACGTCACTTATGCAGAGCAGGATGCGACCCTGCACGACGACGTTGCCGGTCATGGTCACGGCTTCGTGGACGTGTTCAACACCGATGGTGCGCTCATCCGCCGGCTCGTGACCCGTGGCGACCTGAACTCACCATGGGGACTTGCCCTGGCGCCGGCTGGTTTCGGCAAGTTCAGCGGAGCCCTTCTCGTCGGGAACTTCGGCGACGGTCACATCAATGCCTACAACCCGAACACCGGCAGGCACCTTGGTGAGCTGCGGCAGGCGAATGGTCACCCGATCGTCATCGACGGTCTGTGGGCTTTGCGCTTCGGTAACGGGAACGCCGCCAAGACCAACGAGATGCTCTTCTCGGCCGGCCCCAATGGCGAGTCCGACGGACTGCTAGGAAAGATTGTCGTGTCCGGCTGACCGACCTCCGATCCGTCGGTGAGCCCGATGGCTCATCGGGCGCCTGAGCTGGCGCCCGATGAGCCATCAACGGCGCGTGCGCCAGGCAGGAGCCCGGAGCGTGCGCCAGGCAGGAGCCCGGAGCGTGCGCCAGGCAGGAGCCTGCTGCGCGTCAGGCCGTGTGGCATGCCCCACGACGCCCCGTTGGCGGGCAGCATGACGTCGAGGTAGTCCCTGTCGATGTTCAGCCGGTGACCTCCGTAAGCCCGGCGGGTCCCGCCACTGAACTGGTGGATGCGCTGATGACTGGCCCAGTCACCGGGAGGGATGAGCGCGTCGGTGGTGTCGGCCTCGCCATTCCACAGCGCGTCGAATATCACATCGGGCACCGGATAGCTGGTTTGGCCGACGTAAAGCTGATAGCCGGTGTATTGACCTGCAAGATCGACTACAGCGGAAGCCGAACTGCTGTAGACACCGGATGCGTACCCATCCATATGCAGCACTTCCGTCCAGGCAGACAGGAATCGTAGCGCCGCGCCACGCTGACGCCGTGGGTACGCCTCCATGTCGTAGTACAGCGGGGTCCCCGGCCCGAAGCCGAGCGCGCGCGCCTGCCTGACGGCGTCGTCCGCGGCGCTCGCACCCTGACTGATCGCTGCCGTGATCTGACCCCATTCCGCCTGCGGGCCGACGTACAGCGGGATGAAGTGCCAGCCCGCGGCGGCTTGCTGGCTGACCCAGCCGGCGGTGAGATTGGGCTGCGCACAGGCTCGGTCAAAACCGCCGATGTAGATACCCACGGCTCGGTAAGGTGAGTGGCTCATCCAGGCCTGCATCGTTGCGGCGCCCGGTGCTGTGCACGTGTCAAAGCCCGGGCCGATGTCGTCCGTCACGCTGACAGGAAGTACCGCAGGCGGTGGCGGTGGTACCGGCGGCGCGGTCGGTTGGGCGGGCGGCGTCGGCTGAACGGGCGGCGCCGGCGTCGGCGGCGCGGTCGGTTGTTCCGGCGGGACCGGTTGGGGTGCCGTCTGCGGCGGCGCGGTCGATGGCCCAGGGGGGGTCGGCGGCGCGGGCGGCGACGGAGTTGGCGATGCTGGTGTCTGCCACGCGGGAGCGGAAGGCGACGGGGCCGGCCGTGCCCCGCCGGCAGCGCTGCCGGACGGGCCGGCCTGCGGGTCGATGGAAGAGCCGCGCAACGGGTCACCCGCCGGGCCGGCCTGCGCCCGTTCCTGCGTGACGGAAGCGCTAGCCAGGATCTTCCCGATCAGTTCCTGGTCCGTGCCATATGTGGCGACGACCTCGACTCCTGCGGGGACGTCGGCGACGAGAAACTGGTGAGCTACCGGGTCGGCAACCGTTCCTGATGCCGCATCGACCGCGCTCAGCGGCTCTACAAGCAGAGCCTCTGTCTTCGCAGCGATGAGATGGGCGGGGCAGTACTCGGCATGCCCGGGTACACCGAGATATACCGCGTGCACGTCGAAACGCACGCACGCTGCCGGTGTGGCTCGGAGATTGACGACCGGCCACGAGGCAGGCACGAGCGCGCGATAACCGAGGAATGACACATTCTTCATCGCGCCTGATTGCGGAGCAGTCGGGGCGGAACCGAACGCGGGACCAGTGAAGATCGCTACGCTGGGTGAAGCGAGGAGGATCCCACAAATCCCGGCCTGCGCGGCTCTGCCACAAAAAGATCTTCGTCTCCTTGCTGAACTTCTGAAGTTCATGGCCGGGTCTCCTGACGCGGGCTCGTATTTTCACGCATGGTTTCTGACCAATGTGCCCCGGCCTACTGTGTGACACGCCGAAAGGACCATCGTCTATTACCGGCTGCGGGGGCCGATGTCCCCATTTCTGATAGAAACTCCCGGTCACCTAAACAGGAGCTACCGGGCGCCCGCTCGAGAGCAGTGGGGTCGGCCTCTATTTCGTATCGTCATACTTTGTTCACGATTCACCGCACCGCGAAGATAAATGCGCGCGTGGGCGGGGAGGAAGGCCGGTATGGATCCTTGGCGGGCCGTGGACGCCGATCTGCGGCCCGGCTGCGTGGCGCGGGCTGCGCGGGCTCGCGTGGCGCGGGCTGCGTGGGCGCGGGCGCGCGGGGGGCGTGGTGCGGGCGCGCGGGGGGCGTGGTGCGGGCGCACCGGGTCACTCGCCGGGCCAGCAGACTGAGCCAGCAACTGAGCCAGCAACTGGGCCAGCAACTGGAGCGCCTTGCCGGGTGAGCGAGTTGGGCCGCCTCGCTGGGGCCGGGGCCAGCAGGCTGGGCCCAAAGACGAGCGACCCCGCCGGGCCAGCACCAGGGGCCTGCAGCCAGGGTCAGCAGTCTGGGGTCAGCAGTCTGAGCCCTCAGTCTGGGGCGAGAACCCTGGGCAGGCAAACTGGGACCGACGGACCCGGTCGGCGGACCCGGTCGGCGGACGTGGCCGGAGGACGGATCAGGGGCCCGCAGCCACCAGACAAGTCAGCAGACACAGCCAGCAGGCGGGTCCAAGCGCGAACGGCCAGCGCGAACGGCCAGCGAGAACAGCCAGCGGCACGGCCAGTCGGCGGGTCCAGCGGGTACGGCCACCTGTCGGGCACGGCCAGTCGGCGGGTCCAGCGGGAACGGCAGCGGGAACGGCCAGTGAGAGCAGCCAGCGGCACGGCCAGTCGGCGGGTCCGGCGGGAACACCCAGCAGGCACAGCCAGCAGGGCAGCCAGCGGGCACGGCTAGCAGGCAGGAACGGCCAGCAGGAGCAGCCAGCAGGCACGGGCAGCAGGCAGGAACGGCCAGCAGGGCAGCCAGCGGGCATGGCCAGCGGGCACGGCTAGCAGGCAGGAACGGCAAGCAGGAGCAGCCAGCAGGCACGGGCAGCAGGCAGGAACGGCCAGCAGGGCAGCCAGCGGGCATGGCCAGCGGGCACGGCTAGCAGGCAGGAACGGCAAGCAGGAGCAGCCAGCAGGCACGGGCAGCAGACAGGAACGGCCAGCAGGAGTAGCCAGCAGGAGTAGCCAGCAGGCACGGCCAGCAGGAGCCGCCAGCGGGCACGGGCAGCAGGCAGGCACAGCCAGCAGGGCAGCCAGCGGGCACGGCCAGCGGGCACGGCTAGCAGGCAGGAACGGCAAGCAGGAGCAGCCAGCAGGCACGGGCAGCAGGCAGGAACGGCCAGCACGAGTAGCCAGCAGGCAGGAACGGCAAGCGGGAGCAGCCAGCAGGCACGGGCAGCAGGCAGGAACGGCCAGCACGAGTAGCCAGCAGGCAGGAACGGCAAGCAGGAGCCGCCAGCGGGCAGGGCAGCAGGCACCATGATCCATCTGATCCGAATTCCCGCCCCCTGTGGCGCTGACGGTGCCGCTGTGCCGCTGTGCCACACCGGCACCAGAGCGCCCGGCATGAGCATGGCGTATAAGCCCCAAATGAAAAACAGCCGGATGTGCCTTACGGCCGGCCTGCGAGCCTTCTCCTATCGGTGTCGTCAAGGAACGATTAACATGCTGGCAACGGTGGGCGATCACATGACTCATGCCACGACGTCTCTTGGCGACCTATGGCAGTGAACGTTCGCAGGGAACGAATGATCTAGCGTGAGGTGCGCGTGTCCGGGGCCGCTGGGCAGCAGAACGGTAATCTGCCTGCTGAAATGACAAGTTTTGTTGGCCGCCATAGGGAGCTTTCCGAGGTGCGCCGTTCGCTCAAATCCGCACGCCTGGTGACGATCACGGGCATGGGCGGAGTTGGCAAGACGCGGCTCGCCCTGCGCGCCGCGAGCGAACTGAGTAGGCGGTTCCACGACGGCGCCTGGCTGGCGGAACTGTCCTCGGCCAGCAGAACGGGTGTGCTCGCCTACATCGTCGCGGATGTGCTCGGGCTGCGCGATCAGACCTCCCGCCGCAGGGCCGACGCGCTTGCGCAGCAGATGGCGGAGAAGCATCTGCTGCTCGTCCTTGATACCTGTGAGCATCTCGTCGACGCCTGTGCTGCGCTGGCTGAGCGGCTCCTTCGGGCAGCGCCGCAACTGCGTATCGTCGCCACGAGCCGACAGCCGTTCGACATCAGCGGCGAACACGTGCTCGTGATCGATCCGCTGAACACACCCAGGCCGGAAACCGACACCGACCTGCCTTCCTTGCGGCGCAACGACGCGGTGACACTCTTCGCAGAACGGGCCTCAGCCATCGTGCCGGGATTCGCCGTCAACCAGCACAACAGCGCGGTTGTCGCGAACCTGTGCCGCCGCCTCGACGGGGTTCCGCTCGCGCTCGAGCTCGCGGCGGTCCGGTTACGAGCGTTGTCTATCGAGCAGTTGCTCCACCAGTTGGACAACGGACGTCGGCCGCTCGGCGTCGGCCGGCGCGGCGGCATCCCCCGTCATCGCACGATGCGGGCGGCGATTGGCTGGAGCCACGAGCTTTGCACCCCGGCGGAGCGGCTCGCCTGGGCCCGGCTGTCGGTGTTCACAGGGGACTTCGGCTTGGCGGCCGCGGAAGCCATGTGCGCTGGACCGGGAATAGTAGCCGGGACCGAGCTCAGCCTGGTCGCCTCGCTTGTGGATAAGTCGATCCTGCGCGTTTACCGCCGCGGCACCGAGGTCAGGTACCGGATGCTCGGCGCCATCAGGGAATACGGCAGGGAATGGCTGTGCAGGCTCGGCGAGGAAGTGCGGCTGCGCCGGCTGCACCGTGACTGGTGTCTCGCGCTGGCGCGCCAAGCTGAGCGGGACTGGTTCACCGGTGATCAGGCGGATGTATTCAGGCGCACAGAAGCCGAGCACGCCAGCCTCCAGGCCGCGCTGGAGTTCTGCTTCGCCACGCCTGGTGAGCGGTATGCCGGCCTGGATCTGGCCGCAACGCTGTGGTTCTACTGGGTCGGCTGTGGCCGCCTTGCTGAGGGACGTTACTGGCTGGATCGAGGGCTCTTTGGCGCCGTTGCGGCGGAAGGCCCGGGCGGACCGGGCCGCGCCACCCGTGACACGCACGATCGCCTCCTGCGCACGGCGCCGGAGCACGCCCCGCTCGAAGCGCCCGGCCACATTCCGGCCGGCGCACCGGATCGGGTGGCGACGGCATCCGGGCAGAGCCCGCCGTGGGCCAAGGCCATGTGGGCCAACGGTTATGTCTCGATCTTGCAGGGGGACACTGCCTCGGCCGTATTGATACTCGAGGCATGCAGGGACTACGCGGCGGCGATAGGGGACGAACGGGTGCTCGCCAAGGCCATCCACGGGCTGGGCTCGGCGGCGCTTATCAGCGGGGATCATGCGAGAGCGACCACGCTGTACACGGATGCACTTGGCCGGTACGAGGAGCTCGGCGAGCTGAACAGTGTCGTGATCATGGCCAGCGCCGGGCTTGCCATGGCAGGTGTGTTCCGCGGCGACCTGGACGCCGCCGTTCGGATCTGTGCACAGATCCGGAACGCGTGCGAGGCGTCGGGGGAGCAGTGGGCGTGCGCGTACGCCAGGTACGTGATGGCCTTCGCTGAGTGGGTCAGGCGCGATGCGGTGGATGCCCTGGCGGACGCAAGGCAATGCCTGCGAATCGATCACACCTTCCATGACCTGGTCGGCATCGCGCTCGCCATCGAGCTGATCGCGCTGTTGTCCGTCTGCGGCGGCGACCCAAGCCGCGCGGCGGTTCTGCTTGGTGCGGTCGGCCGTATCTGGCCGAGCGTTGGCCTGCCGCTGTTCGGGTCGCCGCACTTCAACGGCCCGCACGACGAGTGCCTGCGGCGCACGAGGGCGGCGCTGACAGAGCAGGAGTTCGCCGCCGCGTTCGACTACGGCGCGGGGCTGCCACTCGACCGGGCCGTGGCCTGCGCACTCGGCAGGGCCGCCATACCCGTGCCCGTACGGTCCGCGGCCTCGCGCCCCGGGCCGGCGGCGCCCGCGGAGAATGGCGTACCGCCGACAGACGCTGGAGCGCTCCCCGGCGTCCGCGACATGCCGGTGCCGCCTGGCACTACCGGATCCAGCGACGACAGTCGTGAAGGACCCGCGAGATCCGCCGGACCGGCCGACGTGCCAGCGCCGAGCGTCCCGGGTCCAGCCATGGCGCCGACCGGAACGCCGCCGCCATGGCCGCCATTGAGCCGCAGGGAGTGCCAGGTGGCGGCGCTCGTCGCGGACGGCCTGTGCAACAGGGAGATCGCGCATCGGCTCGTCATCGCTAAGCGCACCGCGGACGCCCATGTCGAGCACATCCTCGCCAAGCTCACCTTCACCTCACGCGCGCAGGTCGCGGCGTGGGTGACGCAGCGGCGCTCGCGAGGCGAAGGCGAGGAACCGAGCCCGGGGCGCGGTGAGCCGCTGCCCGCCCAATCCGCTTCAGCGCCGCGGTAGGTATGCCATGGGGAGAACTCCCGATAGCGTGGCGGGCGGGCTGCGCACAGAATGTGAACCGGCCCGGAAGCCACGGCAGCCCGCTCCCAGGCCAGGCGTGCCATTCAGGTTCATGTCTCCGCCATGTTCTTGTGCGCGGTCACGCTCGATCGATTGGAGGCGCGGTCCGGCGGTGATAGCCGCTGGAGGGGGTGGACGGTCCCGTCGGACCCGCCGCAGCTAGCCGAGGTTGCGCAGGCGAGTGGTGTGCTGCCAGGCTCGGCGTGATGCCGAGGTTGTTGATCGTCCACCACACTCCGTCTCCCGTGCTGCGGGAAATGTTCGAGGCGGTCCTGTCTGGCGCGTCCACCGACGAGATCACCGGAGTCGAGGTCGTGGTCCGCCCGGCGCTAACCGCCGCGGCGGCCGAGGTGCTTGAGGCGGACGGCTACCTGCTCGGCACGCCGGCCAACATCGGCTACATGTCGGGCGCGTTGAAGCACTTCTTCGACGGGATCTACTATCCCTGCCTGGACGCGACCGCGCGCCGCCCCTATGGGCTGTACGTGCACGGGAACAATGACACCACCGGCGCCGTCCGGGCGGTGGAGTCCATCGCAACCGGTCTGGCGTGGCGGCGCGCCACACTCCCGGTCGAGGTAACCGGCCCGCCCTCCCGCGAGGACATCGAGGCGTGCTGGGAACTCGGTGCGACCCTTGCTGCCGTGCTCGCCGACGGCGGTTGAGAAATCCAGGATCCCTAACGGCTGCCGCGGATGCGGCAACGGCTCGTGCGGGGGATCCCGGGGGTCGCCCCCCGGGGCGGCTCTGCCTAACGGCTGCCGCGTGGCGTGCGACCGCGGGACTGCGAGGCCGTCCGCGGGGCCCGGCAGTCCGGGTCCGGGGTCCGGGGGGTCCGGGGGTCGGCCCCGCGCTGGCGCCGCCCCAATGGCTGCCGTGCGGGAAATTCAAAGCTGCCTTTCATGATCGCGGTAACTTTGCTGCGCATACCGCGGAAAACTTACCGCGATCATGAAATCGGCCAGGAGCGGCGGACCTGAACGCGGTCTCAGTCACGAATCAACTATCAAACATCACAATTAGTGATCGCTGGTACGAGTTTGGCGTAACCCGCCGCGGCGGACATCACCGGCCTGGGGTATCGCCGCGGGATGCCGGATCGGGGCCTGCGACCCCGGCGGGGCCGTTGGGCCCGGTGTCACGGGCGGGGCCGTTGGGCCCGGTGTCACGGGCGGGGCCGTTGGGCCCGGTGTCACGGGTGGGGCCGTTGGGCCCGATGCCGCCGGGGGAGTCGCTGCCGTCGACGGCAGCGCCAGCTCCGATGTTCAATTTCGCCCCGATAGCCCTGGAGTTCCTGGCAGTCTCAATAGTCCCGGTGGCCCTGGCAGTCTCAATAGTCCCGGTGGCCCTGGCAGTCTCAATAGTTCCGGTGGCCCTGGCAGTCTCAATAGTTCCGGTGGTACCGGTAGCTATAGTTCCGGTGGCCTCGGTGGCCTCGGTGGCCTCTGGCTCGGTGCCCCGGTGGCCGTGCCGTCCGGATGCCGGCCCGGCTGGTGCCCTGGCCGCGGCGCCAGGTGCAGCAGCCGCGACAGCCGTGGCTCAGTCGCGGTCACGTGTCCCGCGATCGCGCAGAACACGACGATTGAGCAGACGATGGTGAGCCACAGCATCACCACGAAGACTGTGCCAAGCGGGCCGAACTCGCTCTCGCTGCTCGCCACGAAGTTGGGCATGAACAGGGGTGAAATCAAGAGCAGTACGACCAGGACGCCACCGGTCAGGACGGCGCTCGGCAGCAACGTGCGCCAGCCGACCCGCCCGGCGAGCAGGAGGTGCGGTGTCCACCACCAGAACAGGAAGATGCCCGCCAGCGACATGAGCAGCAGCAACTGGCCGCTGCCCGGTAGATCCTCGACTGCCGAAGCCGCAAGTCCGGACAGCCCGAAGACGAGGACACAGGCGGCGAGCCAGACCGTCGATCGCCAGGCGGAGCGCAGCAAGCCGAGCCTGGGCAGACTCCAGATCCGTTCGTAGCCACGCTTCAGCGCGTTCGCGGTGCTTACGCCCGCCGACACGACCAGGGCGAAGCCAGCCACGCCGCCCACCCGGGCAGCGTGACCCGGCCCGAGCATGTCGCGGAAGGCGAGTGAGCTGTTGCTGAGCCCGAGCGCAGTCTGTAGCTCGTTGGACAGCGGGACGCCGAGCAGTCGCGGTGCGAACGCGGCAAGCACGATGAGCAGCGGCACGATGGTGAGGAACGCCTGTGCGGCAAGGACCAGCGAAAGGTCGAACGCCTCGAGGGTGTTGACGTGGTTTACCACGCGGCTGACCGGCTCGTACCTGTGCACGAGTCGGAGTGCGTGCTCCCTGAGCTCGCGTATCCGGTTCCCGGCTGATCCCAGCGTGATCACTTAGTGCCGGATCCTCCCCTTGGATGCTGTCAAGATGTTTCTACCCGAACCGGAGACATATGCCAGTTGCGGGCGGGCATTACCTGGCCAGCATCGAGGAAGCACTCGTGATCGTCACTGTCACGCTGAATGCCGCACTCGACCTCAGCTATGAGGTCGAGGGCGTGACCTGGGACGGAGTCAACCATGTCCGCGGTCCCCGATACCGCGCGGCTGGCCGCGGCGTGACGGTCGCGCGGGTGCTGCATACCTTTGGCCATGAGGTGGTGGCCGGAGGGCTGGCTGGTGGTGGCACGGGTGAGCTGATCAAGGCCGATCTGGCCAGGTCCGGGGTGCCGACGCAGTTCACGATGACCGGGCGGGACTCCCGCCGTGTCATCTGGATGAAGGACACGCAGCGGGGCACGACCACGTGTTTCCGTGAGCCCGCGCCCTTTATCACCACCGAGGAGCTTGGCAGGTTCGCGGCCGACTACCGCAGGCTCGCCAGGGATGCCGCAGCCGTAGTGCTCTGCGGAAGCCTCGCCGCAGGGCTCCCGCCGGAGATTTTCGGGTCGCTCGGGACGTACGCGGCGGACGTCGGCGTGCCGTTTGTCGTGCACGCGGGAGGATCGGCACTTGGCCTGGCTGTGACACGGCGTCCCGCCCTGGTGGTACCGGACGTCGGGCCAGGAGAGCATGCGCCGCGTTCCCGCGACCTCGTCGCGGCGGGCGTTGGCGCGGTCGTCACCCCGTGCGTCGGGGGGATACACGCCGTCGCGCCCGGGCAGGAATGGCGGGCGTACGGCGTCGCGATCACTGAGCCAGGGAGCAGGTCGGGGCGCGGGCCTGACTCACCTGCGGGCCCCGCCTGGTCAGGCGGCGCGCGAGGCGCGTTGGTGGCTGGGCTCATTCCGGGCACCTTGCTCGGCTGGTCCTGGCCCGACAAGCTCAGGCACGCGCTGGCGCTGGCCGCCGCCGCTGACTCATCCGGCTGGATCGACATCTCCGCCTACGAGCGGTTCATGGCTGACGTCGCCGTCGAGCGCGTCTAGACGCCGCCTCGCGGGCGTGACCCAGATCACCCGTACCCAGAACTAGAAACTCGTTCTAGAATTGAGCGAGCTAGTACTCGCGGGTAACCGTCGCCGGCCGCGGGAAATGATCGCGCCCTGGCGCACCATCCAGGGATCGACCGAGGGGGTTGGGCATGGCGATCGGGCTGACCGAGGAGCACGAAGCGCTGCACGCGGCGGTGCGCGGCTGGGCCGAGCGGCACGTGACGCCTGACGTGGTCAGGTCGGCGCTCGGAGCGCAAGCGGAGACCACCCTCCCGCCCTTCTGGCCGTCCCTGGCAGGCCAGGGAGTGCTCGGCTTGCACGTCACCGAAGAGCACGGTGGCCAGGGGGCCGGCCTGGTCGAGCTAGTTGTCGCCCTCGAGGAGCTTGGTGCCCGCGCGGCGCCAGGGCCTATTCTGCCCACGGTCCTGGCCAGCGCCGCACTCCTTGCTTCTGGCGCTATCAAGGCGCGCGACGAGCTGCTGCCCGGCCTCGCGGACGGGTCCAGGGTCGGTGCACTGTTCGCTGGCCGCTCCGTCGGCACCTCGGGCAGCGCCGCGCCGACGGCGAGCCTCGCCGGGCGGCGCCGCGACGACGGCCTGGTGATCAGCGGTACTGCCGAACCGGTCCTCGGGGCCACGGTCGCAGATGTCATCGTGCTGCCTGTCGCGACGGATACCGGCGAGGAATGGGTCGCCGTGGACGCGGCCGAGCTGACCATTACCGAGCTGCCGAGCATGGATCCGGTACGCCGCGTCGCCCGGGTTGAGGCGCACGACGTAACCGTGGCGCCGGATCGGGTGCTCGACGGGCTGAACGGTGCCGACGTGCTCGACCTTGCCGCGGTGCTGTTCGGCGCGGAA
Organism: uncultured Actinomycetota bacterium; assembly: GCA_963851085.1. Lineage (GTDB taxonomy): Bacteria > Actinomycetota > Actinomycetes > Streptosporangiales > Streptosporangiaceae > DATFVJ01. Next base: position 694,150 of record CAWKNX010000010.1, read on the forward strand.
GCGGCGGGCATCGCCAGCTGGTGTGTGACGACCGCCGCGGAGTACGCCAAGGTGCGCGAGCAGTTCGGCCGGCCGATCGGGCAGTTCCAGGGCATCAAGCACAAGTGCGCCCGCATGCTCGTGGCGCTCGAACAGGCGCGCGCGGTCGTGTGGGACGCGGGGACGAGCGCTCGACGAGGCAGCAAGAACCGGGTCGCGGGCAACCGCCGACGCCGCGCTCGCCGACGCCGCGTTCGCCGACGCCGCGCTCGCGGGCGGCGGCAGTGCAGGTGGCGCAGGGCTCGCGGCCGCGATCGCCGCGGTTGTCGCGGTCGACGCCGCGGTCACCTGCGCCCAGGACTGCATCCAGGTGCACGGCGGGATCGGCTACACCTGGGAACACGATGCGCACATCTATTACCGGCGGGCGCTGACGCTCCGCGCGCTGACCGGATCGTCCGCCAGATGGGCGGGCCACGTCGCCGCGCTCGCCCTCGGCGGCGCCAAGCGCGAGCTTGACGTCGACCTGCCTGCCGACGCGGGGCCGCTGCGCGAGCAGATCGCGGCTGAGATCGCCGGGATCGCCGCGCTGACCCGCGACGAGCAAATCCGCAGGCTCGCCGCCGACGGCCTGGTCATGCCGCACCTCCCGAAGCCGTGGGGCCGTGGCGCGGGACCGCTGGAGCAGATCCTGATCCAGCAGGAGATGCGCGCCACCGGTGTGCGTCCGCCTTCGCTGGTGATCGGTGCGTGGGTCGTGCCGTCGCTCGCCGGCTATGGCACGCCCGAGCAGCAGCAGCGGTTCCTGCCTGCCACGCTGCGGGGCGAGATCGTCTGGTGCCAGCTGTTCAGCGAGCCAGGTTCCGGCAGCGACCTGGCCTCACTGCAGATGCGCGCCGTTCGCGCGGACGGCGGCTGGAAGCTGACCGGGCAGAAGATCTGGACGTCGCTCGCGCGTGCGGCGGAATGGGCGATCTGCCTGGCACGGACGGATACCGCAAGCAAGCACGAGGGGATCACCTACTTCCTCGTCGACATGAAGTCACCGGGAATCGAGGTGCGCCCGTTGACCGAGATGACGGGCGAGGAACTGTTCAACGAGGTCTTCTTCGACGACGTATTCGTCCCGGACGACTTGGTGGTGGGCGAGGTCAACGAGGGCTGGAAGGTCGCGCGCAACACTCTCGGCAACGAGCGGGTGTCACTTTCAGCGAGCGCGACAGCCGGGCTCACCGTTAAGGAACTGCTTGATGTCGCCCGCGGCGCCGAGCCGAATCCGGCGGTGCGTGAGCATATCGGCCGGCTGGTCGGTGAGGGCCAGTCGCTCGCGCTGCTCGGGCTGCGCGTGACCCTCAGCCAGCTGTCTGGCACCGAGCCTGGCGCGGCGTCGAGCGTGCGCAAGCTGCTCGCCATGGAGCATGCGCAGCACATCGCCGAGGCGTCCTGGGAGTTGCTTGGCGCGGGGGGCGCGGTGACCGGCGCGCTCACCTCGGGGCCACAGGGTTACTGGGGCCGGATGGTCCTGGCCACTCGTGCGATGACGATCTACGGCGGTACGTCACAGGTCCAGCTCAACATCATCGGCGAGCGGATGCTCGGCCTGCCCCGCGACCCGTGAAATATCCTCTGCTCATCCAAGCAAGCGCTTGGTAAGCTGCGCGGGTGTCACATGGCCCGGCGCCCGGCGGTTCGCCCCCGATACGGACCGTTGCCCTATTATGGCGCGCTTTCATGATCGCGGTAAGTTTTCCGCGAATACGGCAGAGAAGTAACCGCGATCATGAAAGCCCGGGCGCCGCGGGGTTGCTGTCTTAGTCTGGATCATGATCGATGCCCGCGGGGCGGCACATCCGGCGACTTTACGGGCTACCAGCCATGATCGTGGTCCCGCACCCGTGAAATGGAACCGGGAACGGCCGTCCTGGCACCCAGGCTGGCGGGTTAGATGAGTGATGTGCGGACGGCAGCCTTGGCGCGGGTGAGTCCGGCGGTCACAGGTCTGGCACTCGGTGCGCTCGCGCTCGGGCCAGGGCTCGGCCGCGGCTTCTTGCTGTCCTACGACATGGTGTTCGTGCCGCGCCTGCCACTGACCGCGGCGGCACTCGGGATGGCGAGCGGGGCGCCCCGTGCGGTGCCGAGCGACGCAGTGGTCGCCGTCTTCTCCCACATCCTTCCGGCAGACCTCGTGCAGAAAATCGTGCTCCTGTCCGTGTTCACCCTCGCCTGCTCGGGCGCCGCCGCGCTCTTACGCGGTTTCCCGCTGCCGGCCCGGCTTGCTGCTGGAGTCTTCTACACCTGGAACCCGTACGTGGGGGAGCGGCTGATCCTCGGCCAGTGGGCTCTCCTGCTCGGTTACGCGGGGCTACCGTGGGTGGTGGGGGCGATCGCCGCTGGTCTCGGCGGCTGGCGCGGCCTGGCCCGGATGTGCCTGGCGCTGGTTCCGGCCGCGATCGGCGGGTTCTCCGCTATGTGTGTGTCAGGGCTCACCGCCGTGCCCGCCGCTTCCTCGTCACCCGCCCTGGCCCAGTCACGCCCGGCCGGCCGGGCTCGCACCGTCGTGACGGTGCTGCTGGTGCTCGCCGTGGCCAGCCTGCCATGGCTGGTTCCCGCACTCACCCGCCCTATCCATACGTCGGCGGCGGGGGTCGGCGCGTTCGCGGCACGCGCGGATACACCATTCGGGTCATTCGGCAGCCTGGTGCTCCTAGGGGGCACCTGGAACGCGCAGACCGTACCCACGGGCTATGGCGGCCGCGCGGCGGCGCTGTGGCTGATCCTGGCCCTGGTGGGCGTCGGCGGCTACATTGCCCGCTGCCGCGGGAATCCACGCTGGCCCGGGCTCGGCATCGCGGCACTGGCCGGGCTTGCCGTCGCGGGCATCGGCGTCACCGCAGCTGGGCGGCAGGCGCTGAGCGGCCTGATCGGGATCTGGCCCGGTTTCGCCGTGCTCCGTGACGGCCAGCAATTCGTGGCGCCACTCGCGCTGGCCGAAGCCACCGGAATCGGCGCCATGGTCGCGTGGGGCGTCAGCGCGCGGCAGCCGTTCAGACCGTCCTGCCCCGGGGGGGCGACCCCCGCGGGATCCCCCCCGCGCCGATGGTTGCCGCATTCGCGGCAGCCGTTCAGGATCTGTGCTGGCCCCGGGGGGGCGACCCCCCCGGGATCCCCCCCGCGCCGATGGTTGCCGCATTCGCGGCAGCCGTTCAGGATCACGGGGGAAACCAGCAGCCGCCGCGGGCGCACCGACCTGCCGGGCGCCGTGGTGGCCATCGCGGCACTTGTGGCGCCGCTCGTGCTGATGCCAGGGCTCGCGTGGGGCGCGGACGGCCGCCTTCGGCCGGTGTCGTACCCGGCGGACTGGCTGCGGGCGCGCGCGATGATCAATGCGTCGCCTGCGCACGGCAGCGCCCTACTGTTGCCCTGGGCCGCGTACCGCAGGTACACCTGGAACCACGGCGAGGCGGTGCTCGATCCGTGGCCCAGGCTGCTCGCCCGCACGGTGATCTGGAATGACACGGTGCAGGTGGGAAATCTCGTCGTGCCCGGAGAAGATCCCACCGCGCGCGGCCTCGGCCACCTGATCACTTCTGGTGCGTCACTGACCGTGCCGCTGGGGGCGGCCGGTGTCAGGTTCGTGATCGTGGACGGCGGTCCGGACGGGCCCGCCGGCACCGCCGCTGGCCGACCGCAGCCCGCTGGCGCGCTCACCCGGAGGCTCGCCGGCGCGGCGGTCGTCCTAGCCGGGCCAGACGTCGTCGTCTACGAACTCAGCGGCGGCTGAGCCTGGCGGGTCACGCCGGGGGGCCGGTGCACGGCGGCGGGGGGCCGGTGCACGGCGGCGGCGGGCCGGTGCACGGGGGCGGCGGGCCGGTGCGCGGCGGCGGGACTCACCTTGAGCGCGTCCAGGGACCCAGCCGTGGCGTGTGCGCCGGGACTGTCCTCGCCCGGTCGCCGGCCTGGCCGCGTCGCCGTAGCCTGCTGCGGGAGGAGGATGAGCACGGCCCCGGCGACCAGAATGCCGGTGACGCGCAGGGCGAGCTTTACCGGATCGGACGGGAGATGCTCGTGGAAGAGCCAGGTTCCCGCCACCATGAAATAAACGCTTCCTGTGATGGTGGATATCGGAACCACAATGGACGCGCGGCAGCGTTGCAGCGCCGTCTGGAAGAGCCCGAAGGAAATTCCCGTGCAGCCGGCCATCAGGTACAGGTACGGGGAGGACGCGATGGCGATGGAAGCGCCGGTGATCGAGTGGCTGTGGGCGAGTGTGCCGGACAGATCCTTGATCGCGAGAGCCGCCACCCCATATAGCAGCCCGGTGCCGATCCCATAAGACACGCCGATCACAGGCGCCCGGTGCTTGCGCGCGGCTGCGCGAAGCGTCTGGCCTCCTACCAGCAGCCCGAGCAGGCAGGAGGGGATGGCCGTTGCCGCCATCAGGGAGCTGCTGACATTGCGGCCGACTCCGGTGGCGGACCCGCTGTCCGACAGCGCGAGCAGGACGACGGAGCCCGCCATCACGGCCATGCACCACAGTTCCCTGCCGTGCAGGCGCTCCCGCAGGACCAGGTGGGACAGCACGAGCACGACGACGACGCCGCACGCCAGAACCGGCTGGACGACGGTCACCGGCTCGATCGTCAGCACGACGACCTGGCACGCCAGGCCGCACAGTGTGATCGCGAATCCCATGAGCCATGCGGGTGCTGTCAGCAGGGTGCTGGCCAGGAAGGGCATCCTGCGCACATCGATGGCAGGAAGGTGTGCGAGTGCCCGTTTTTCCAGCACGAGCCCGGCGTTATAGGCGGTGGTGGCAACCACCGCCAGGCCGATCCCGGAGACCATCGCCGTCACGGCGACCCGCAGTTCCCGCGCCCGCGGGCGGGCGGCGGCGCGCCGACGCCCAGCTCAGCCGTCGTCACGGTTGACGACCAGCCCGAACGTATGCTGCTCACGGGTGGACGTCGATATCTGGGGGTGCGGGAGGCGCCGCGATGAAGTGGGTGGCCATCTGCCAGTGGCCGCCGTATCCCGGGTGCCGCTCGGTCGCGGTGAGCCGCGCACCCAGCGGTTCCATGATGCCGCGGACCGAAGCCGCCGTGAGCGTGTGCATCCGCATCGGTGCCGGGTAGCCGCAGACCGACAACTGCGCCCACGCGATGAGGCGCCGCGGCGCATACGCGTAGACGATGCCGCGCGGTGTGCGCAGGTGCGCAACGGGCACCAGCAGCGCGATCACACCGCCCGGCCGCACGATCCTGGCGAACTCGGCAAGATAGGTGGCGGTAAGCGCGGGCGGCAGGTGCTGGAGGACGAGGCTCGAGTAGACCAGGTCGACGGAGGAATCGGCGAACTGGCGCAGATCCGGCGAGTCGTTGTGCACGAAGGTCGCCCGCTCGCCCGCGGGGCTGTGCCGCCGGGCTTCGGCCAGCATCGGCAGCGAGATGTCAACACCCGTTACCGCGGTGAAGTGGTCGGCAAGAGCGGCCGTGAGACGGCCGACACCGCAGCCGAAGTCGAGAGCGTGCTCGCGCCGCCGACACATACCGAGCCGGTCCAGGCTGGCCAGGGCGTCGGCGATTTCGCCGCGGCCCGTGGCGAACAGCTCCGCAGGATCCCACCGGCCGCCTTTGCGTGAGCCGTCGACGCATACGGCCCACAATGGATCAGCTTTGCCGAGCTTCGTCCAATTCCGCCTGACTTCATCGAGGCTGGCCCGCGCTTTCGCGCTACCGGGGTTCGCCGAGGCTCGCCGCTGAAGTCCCATCATCACTGCGACGCTACTGCCATTGAGCCGGACTCGATTACAGGAGCAGGCGATGTGCTGGCGCTGTCGCCGGCGCGCGGCAGCGGGATGTGCGGGGGCAGGTGGCTCTCGTTGTGGTTTTGGCTGTCCCTGCGTTTGAGGCTCAGCCAGATCGACGCGATCTCGCGCAGCGCCTGCGCGCCATGTCGTTGCACCGAGAATGTCGACCCGGGGACATCGCGCCAGGTCACTGGGATTTCCGTCACCTTGGCACCAAGCTGGACGCATCTGGCGATCAGTTCGACGTCGAAGGCGAATCCGGTCGCTCGCAGCCGCACCGCCGCCGCGCGGCCGAGCGGGCCCGAGAAGAACTTGAAGCCACACTGGGTATCTGTCGCGCCTTCGACGATCCTGCGCGCGAGGCCACGGAACATGGCGGCGCCGGCGGTCCGAACTAAGTTGTGCCTGGCCTCTACCGTCGACCGGCGGTGTGCTCGTGAGCCGATGATTGCCCGGTGGCCGGCCGCGAGCAGGCTGATGGCCAGGTCCATCGCGGACAGGTCGGTCGCCATATCCGCGTCGCAGAACCCGACGTAGGGCGCCCGGGTGGCGAGCAGTCCAGCCCGCACGGCCGCGCCCTTGCCACGCTGCGCACAGTGCAGCAGCCGGACAGGAACAAGGCCGCCGGGCCAGTTGCGCACGATGTCGGGGGTCTCGTCGGTGCTGGCGTTGTCCACCACCAGAACCGCTGCGCGCAGCGGCAGGAGTGCCACTTTCTCGGTCAGCAGGCTGAGCCCGCGGGGAAGCCGGTTGGCCTCATTATGAGCTGGGACGACGATCTCGAGCAGCACCGGGAGGTCCTGCGGGGCCTCGTCCTCATTTCCCGGCACCGGACACGGCAGCACGCCGCCTGGCCCGGTTTAGCGCGAGCCGTAGTTGTACAGCGGCTGGTTGACGGGCGTAGACGCCCCATTGCCGACCACATTGAAGACCAGGACAGACCCCCCGGCTGCGAGCACCGCGCCGATCGCGATAGCAACAAGCAAGCGAATCACTGCATCCTCCTTCGGCGGCACGAGCTGTCGGGCATGCAAAGACTCAAGCCGCAGCGTCTCAGCGGATGGGCAGGCATCACGCTAGGACGTGATATCAGCGACAGACTAGATCGGTGGCACAAAAAAATCTCCGACCATTACTTAAAAGTAGCAAAATATGACTTATTGTAATTACCTCAATACGTTTCGTAACGACGGCGGTGAGGCTCAAAGCCGGGATGCACGCCAGGATCGCGCTACAGCCGGCGATGCAGGCGGCTCGTCAGCGCCAGACACCGGCATTCGCGTCGCGTGGAAAGTCTCCCCAGGCAAGATCGGCAATGAGCCGTGCGATGATCAGCACACAGAGCACTTGCGGGATCGTGCTCGCCACCAGATTCAGCCCCGGGCCCTGGTACGCGGCCATGCGCAGGCGTTCCCCGACCCCGGAGCACGCGGACGCCGTCACCATGAGCGCGCAGATGGGCAAGGGCCCAGAGATCCGCCGGACCAGCGGCAACCTCGGCCCGCGGCCCAGCGTCACGAGGAAGCACACCGTCGCAACAGGCAGGATGATCGCGCCGGGGTACCCGGCTGTCCACACTCCGGCGACTGCGCTGAGCGGCACCGCCCAGAGCAGGCGGACGACGAGTGCGCGAGTGCCGGGCGCGGCCGGGGGAGGCGCTGGGAGCGGTACCAGCGGTTCCGGGCGGGCGAGCCCGAACGCCAGCAGCAAGAGCACCCCGAGCGCCGTGAACCCGGCGAACAGCGCGAGGCGGTAGGTGGAATCTGGTGCGTACGTCACGTGGACCTCGGCATAGGTTCCCGCCGGGACGATCCACGCTTGCTTCCAGCCGTCGATCCGCACGGGCCGCAGCACCGCCCGGCCGATGCGCGCCTGCCAGCCGGCGTTGAAATTCTCGTTCACCTCGAGATAGGACTGCTTGCTCGCAGCAACAAGGAGAATCCGGTCCGACGTGGTCCAGCGCTCGACGCTGACCGCGGCGTCGTACCCCGTCCCCGGACGGTACGCCGCGGGCCTGGCTACGGCGGCTTGCCGGCCTGGCCGTGCCACGGCGGATTGCGGTTGGGCCTGCTGCGCTGCCGCGGGGCGCTGGCCTGCCCGCGCCTCGGCCGCTAGCGACTGCGATCCGACCCGATCGACGACGACGGTGTCCACCTGGAACGCGTCACTGCCGGCGTCGGCGACGCCGTTGGTGCCCTGAGCGACGGTGACAGGCCCACACACGGCGAAGCTCATCGGCTGGCCGGTGAGGAGCTGTGAAAAGGTGCCCGACACCCTCGTGGCCAGCAATGAACCGTTGAGCCGGATCGCGGGCCCCAGGCCGCAGGGCAGAGTGAACGCGGCCTGCGCGGGATCGCCGAGCGGGCGGACACCCGGGACGGTCACATCGGTGATCTGGAGCGGTGTCTCAAGCGGGGAGAACGTCAGCGTGATCCGGCTGGTCCGCATGGCGGGAAACGTGAGCTCTGCCGTGGCGCCGGTGATCCACCCGCCGCCGAGCTGGCGCGGCGACGAACCTCTGACCTGGACCTGGACCGGGCCGTCCGCGGCAGGAGGCCGGGTGATCGTGATCTCACTGAACCTGCGCGGGCGGGCCCAGGAGATCTTCAGCGACGGGTTCCTGTCGCCCGGTGCGGCAATCCAGGTTGTCGCTGGGTCACCGTCGAACGCGGCGAGCGGAAGCTGCTGCGGCGCGGTCATCCAGGACGAACTGGCCGTGACCGTGGGCGCGCGGGAAACGCGCGCGTATGCCTGAAGCTGAGCCGGGCCGGTCAGGGTGGCGCTTCCGTACACCTGCGCTTGGTGTGGCGCAGTGACAGTGAAGCTGTGGTCGAAGCCGAACTGTTCCTCTACGGGCCTGGCGAGCTGTGGCGAGCAGACCCAGCGCAGCGGCGTGGGCATGCAGTCCGGGGCCGGAATTTCGGAGCGGGTCATCACGACCGTCGTCGGATCCTGGCCGCTGGGCGTCGTTACGTGCGGAAGCTGAATCGTGCGGCGCTGGGAGATTCCCTGAATGGAGATCTCCGAGATCGATACCTGGGCGCCCAGCCTCGGATGCGGGGCGTACGCCAAGCCGGCGATACGGATCCGCAGCCAGGTTGTGGGCCGGTCAGGCACCCGCAGCACCTGCGGCGAGTCGTTTTGCTCGACCGGCTGGACGATCTGCCCCGCGGCGGTCTGCACCGCGACCTTGGTCACAGGTGGCCCGATCGCGCTGTCGGTGACGAACCTGACTTTGATCGTCGGAGTGATCACAGGATGCTGGAAGGCGACCTGGATCCACTGCCCGACCGGGCCGTCCCAGCTACCTGATTCCCACGCCGTGCGGGTGTCGTGATCGAGCGCCGCGTACGGCAGGTAGCCGGTCGCCTCCTGCACGGGGATCGCGCCGATGTCCGAGGCTGAGGAGGACGCCGTCACATTCTTGACGCCCTGGTATGCGGCGACGGTCATATAACGCTGCCACCCGGGCTCGAGGTAGTCATCGGCCCCGAGGAACGTGCTGGCGGGCTCATCAGCGGTCAGCGTGGGCGAACGGGCGGTACGCGGTTCGCCGAATTCAACGACGCGGCGGCGCAGCCCATCCGAGACAACTGACTGGCTGGCGGGAATGGAGCCCCCATCGGAGTTCAGCAGGACAGGCCGGCCCGCGAGCACGCCCTCGTCGGCGAGCGTCAGGAGCGTTTCCGGGGCTCCGTAGACGCGCAGCGTCTGGCTCGCGGGCTGTACCGCCGCGACGTCCTGGGCGCCAGAGACCTGGTAGACGAGCAATGGCCGGTAGAACGGGTCGAATGCCGTTGTCGCATCGTCCGGCTCGAGTGATCCGGCGAACGGGTGGGCGGCGTCCCAGAACTCGGCCGCCAGGTGCAGCCCCGGTGAGAAGTTGATTGCCTGAAGCACGCGGGACGGCCAGGCGCCCGAAAGGTCGGACCGGATGAGGTCGTTGCGCACGAGGATGTACCGCACGCCCATCTGGGCCAGCAATGGTGCCAGGCCAGGGGACCCTTCACCGTCGGTGAGCCGCGTGTCGATGGCGTCGAGCAGCCGGGTCAGGCCGACAGAGCCCTGCGGCACGACCGAGCGGGCGGCCCAGCGTGCGGTGGACAGCGGCTGCATCACGTCGTCGAGTGGCCGTCCCCATACGTACTCGCCGAACCGTGCCCCAGGGACCTCAAGTACCGCCTGATTGCCCGCATGCTCGTTCAGCCAGTGGGTCGCGTCCAGCCAGTACTGCGGGATCTGCTGGAAGTCCCCCGAGGAGGAGAGCCCATTGCTGAAGGCCGGCAAGGCCACGCCCGCTATCGCGGCCATGGTGAGCGCGCTGATGGTGATCCTGAGCCGCGGGAATCGAAGCGGCGCGAGAATGTGGGCGAGCCCGACCGCGATCGGGAGCCGGACCAGCGGATCGAATTTCCGCACGTTGCGCATTGGCGCCAGCGGGCCGTCGATGATGTGGCGGATCGGCTCGGCCAGCGGGTTGCCCAGGCTGCTCACATAACCAGCGGTGATGATGAGCAAGCCGAGCAGCAAGCGTCCCGAGCAGGAACCTGCGCTCGGGCAGGCTTCGGCGGGCGAGGCCCGCCAGGCCAAGACCCGCGACGAGGCCGGTAAGCACGACCAGGGTGAATCTCGACCGTGAGCCGCGTAACCCACCGGCCACCATGGCTGGCCGTCCGACGATGAGGTAGTTGACCCAGTCCTCAGTGCCACGGAACGTGTTGGTCAGGCTCGTCACCGCGGTGGTGATGGAGGCACTTTCCGTGTACGGCAGGAACGAGAAGCCGTATCTACCCGAGCAGGGCCAGCGGCGACCACCCACCAGAGCGTGGCCGCCGTGACCGCCAGCGCCCACCAGCCGAGGATCCGCCAGCGCCGCACGGACGTGCGGGCACACAGTATGTAGATCAGTGGCGGGATCAGGACGGCGAAAGTCGCCGTGGCGTTCAGGCCGCTGGCCAGGGCCACGGCGACCCCGGACCGCAAGGCGGCCCGCACCCGGCTTCCCCCGTGCGCGGCCGTTATGAGCGGTAGCAGGATCCACGGCAGCATCGCCGCGGGCAGGAACTCAGATGAGAGCTGGCCAAGGAGGCCGAGCCCGCGTGGACACATCGCGTATCCGAGGCCAGCGACGATCTGTGTCATCGGGGTGCCTACGCCGAGGCGGGCGGCTACCCTCGTCGTGCCGGTAAAAGCGGCGATGAGAACAGCTGCCAGCCAAAGCCGCTGGATCACCCATGGCTGCATCCCGGCCAGGTGCCCGAGCCAGAAGAATGGCCCCATCGGGAAGAAATAGCCTGCCGCCTGATCCTGGAGCTGGCCAAACTGGGCCGGGTCCCACAGGTGCAGCCCCCTGCTGAGGAACCCGCCCGGGTTGATCGCCATGTCCAGCTTGGTATCGGCGATGATCTTGCCCGGCCTGGTGACGAAGGCAAGCATGGTAAGCAGAAGGCAGCATACGACTATCCAGATGGCACGCCGCAGGCGCTCGTCCAGCCCGCTCGGCCGTCCAGGCGGCCCGTCCTCGGGCTCGAGGAGCCATTGGGTTAACGGCCGGATCGTACCGCCCAGGCCCTTGGTGGCTAGCCCGGTCACCGAGGCCACAGTCGTCGGCTCGCCTCCCCGACCTCATGTCCCAGCAGGCGCTCAAGCGATGTCGGTTCGCGCAGTTCCTCCGCAGTGCCTGCGCATTCCATGAGGATGTCCCGTACCGGACCTTCCGCGACGATCGTATGGCCACCGTCCACGTCGTGGTATCGGATCAGCCGGGCGTCCGCCGAAGTGCCCCGCGAGCTGCTCCGCTGGATCGCGGCCGAGAGCAGTGCGGCAAATCGTTCGGCGCTGCGGGCCCAGCTAAAGCATGCGGCCCATTGACGGCACGCGGCCTGGACGTTCGCGCGCCGCAGTGGGTCGGCGAGTTCCTTGAGCGCCCGCTCGACGACATTCTCCATCGCCTCACCGCTCGCCACGAGCCACCCGGTCTCGCCGTCGCGGACCGCGTCGCGCAGACCGTCCACGTCGTAGGCGGCGGTGGGAACCCCAAGTGCCGCCGCCTCGAGGACGCACAGCCCCCATCCCTCACCCTGTGACGTGTTGAGGTGGAGCAGGGAGCCAGCCACGTATGCGGCCTTTTCCTGCTCGGGAAGGTAGCCGTGCAATCGCACGACGCCGCCGAGGCCGCGCTCCGCGATCTGCCCGGCAAGCTCACCGGAGCCTGGCCCGCGGCCGATCACGTGGATAGTGATGCCGCGGCCCGCGAGCCGCGCCGCCACATCCAGTACCCGGGTCGCCCTCTTGTGGGCGACGAGTCTGCCCACCCAGGTGAGTGCCATCGGCTCGGGGTGCGCCGCCGCCTCTTCCGGCTGCGTCACCGAGACCCCGTTCGGCACCAGGTAGACCGGCCCCGTCCACCGCAGCCGTTCCCGCATCGCCTGGAGGGTCGAAGGTGAACAGGCTATGCACGCGTGCCGCCGGTAACACCACTTGGCGACCGGACCTTCAAGCAGCCGCCCTACCCAGGCCAGCCAGCCGGGGAAGTGAACGCCGAACTGGCGATCGTGGACATGGTGCATGAGGCAGAACACGGGAACCCGCTTCGGCAGCACCCACGGCGTGAAAAAGGGGATGCCGTTCTGGCAATCGACGACGGCGTCGAACGACCTGCGGTGCACCAGCATCCACAGCAGCACCAGCGGATAAACGGAGAAACGGCCGCCAATGCGGACGACCTCGACGCCGTCCCGCCTGTCACGCCGCCGCTGCCCCGGTGCCCGGCACGTGACAAAGCACACCCTGGCACCGCGGCGGACGAGCCTGCTCGCCATCTCCCAGGCGTAACGCTCGGCGCCTCCGGCGTCGGGATGCCACGGGTCACGCCAGTTGACGATGGCGATGCGGCGGCCATCGAGTTCGAACAGCATCATGTCGGCCAGGATTCATTCCGTTGCGTGGCGTCTTCGCACGGCAGCCTGCGTCTCACGACACTCGCTCCACGCTGCCGGTGGGCATGACACTAGGCGATGGCAGGGCCGACTTCAGGCCATTTGTTGCCTCGACAGTAACATTCCGGCATGCCCCGGCATCTGCCGCTAAAGTGTCACCCGCCGATGCTGACACCACTACGCCCGGGAGCACGAGTCCAACTGCGGGCGCACCGAGGGCCGGGCATTAGGCCGCGGCGCGTCGGCCATTCCGTGGCAGTCCTGGCCGTCACCTGCGTGGTCGTGGCGTTCGCGCAGGCCGGATGCTCGGGGCCCACCAACGGTGCTGGCTCTGCGGCCGGGCAGGCCACCGCGCACGCGGCTACCTGCCAGCCGGTCCGGGCGGTTTCCGTGCGGCCGGACACCGAATTCGGCAACCTCTTCCGGAGCTACGGCGACCAGAACGTCCTCGGCCTCCGCTGGACCGGCAGCGACGGCACGTGGTCTGTTCGCCTGCCGGACGGCCAGACGCTCTGGAACATGGGTGACACCTTCATGGGCGCGGTGCATCCACCGGACGCTTTTCATCTCACCTGGTGGCGCGATCCCCCGGCGGCCACCGGATCCGATTCGTGGTTCATCCGCAACTCGGGCCTGCTTCAGCAATCGCCGTTTCAGGGCGGACGCCTCACCACCACCCTCTACCGTTTTTCACCGGACGGAGTCCCCACGTCGTGGGTGGCAGAGCCGGGCCGGCACCTTCGCTACGGCCCCGGTGCCGCCGTCGTTGAGCCAGCGGCGCCGGGCTCCCGCACAAAGGTCCTCCGCCTGTTCGATGTGGTGATCAGCGACGCGGACACGCCGAGGTACCCGTTCGGATTCGATGCGGCATCGGTGGTCGTCACGTTCGGCCTCAGCCACCTGTCGCGGCCCGTCTCGATCGTCACTCTCCCCAAAGGTCCTGGCCCTGACCCGGCACACCAGGTGTTCTTCGGCTTCGCCGCGGTGACCTCGGGTGCGTTCACCTATGTCTTCGGCGGCACGGGCAATGCGCCGCTCGAGGCGAGCGCCTATCTGGCCCGCTACCGCACCGGCGCCGCGGCCGATCAGTCGGCGTGGCAGTACTGGGATGGCGCTTCGTGGTCTCCTGACATCCAGGTTGCCCAGCCCGTCCTGCCGTACAGCGCGAATTCGGGCGGCGCATCGCCCGGTTATTCGGTCGCCAGGTGGGGTTCGACCTGGGTGCTTTTCACGGTGGCTGACGAGCACGGCGAAGACATCGGGCCCATTGTTAGTTACTGGGCTTGCGCGCCGACAGGGCCGTGGCACGGGCCATACCGCGTATACCAGCCACCGCAGACGGTCGCAGGCGGGTCCTCGGGAAACATGCTCGAGTACAACCCGCACGTACATCCCGAATGGACGAACGGCTCCGGCCTGCTCCTCAGCTATGACATCAACGATTTCCTGCTGAGCGCGGTGGCCAGCGTCATCGAGGCCAACGTCAACCTGTACCGCCCGCAGTTCATCCGCATAAAGCTCGGGCCGGTGCACGCACGGAAGTGACCGGTCAGTCCGGGCGGAACAGCACCAGGTTGAGGTAACGGTCGCGCTGCCTCGCCAGCCGTCCAGCCAGTCCGCGCGCCGCCACGTGCGCGTTCTCCCGCTGGTGGGCCGCCAGGTCGAAGGCATCCAGGGGGATCCAGGACTGGCCCGGCATCACGTGCCCGCGGTAACCCCACTCGCCAAGAAGGTGTACGACGTCCTCAATCGGCTGATGGCGGGTTTCCAGTTCGAGCAGGAGCAGCGGCGCGTCGCGCCGTATCGTCTGCTCGGCCCCCCGCAGCGCGGGCGCCTCATGGCCTTCGATGTCCATCTTGATGAAGCGGACATCGGCGAGGCCGAGGCTGTCGATGGTCACCCGTTTCACCGTGACCGACCGCTCGCTCCGGTGCTCAAGGGATGCGAGCCCTTCAGCGCCGCGCCCTCCGCCAGGAAGCCAGAGTTCGGCCGTGCCTGTCTGGTCCGATGCGGCCGCCTCGACGACGGTGACGGCCGGGAAGCCGGTCCGCACCAGCCGTGCCAGGGCCGGGTTGGGCTCGATCGCCACGACTCGGTCAGCCAGTCGGGACAGGCGGGCCGTCCATGGCCCGTACCACGCTCCGACGTCGACCGCGGTGCCGCCGCGCGGCGCCCAGGTTGTGATCCGCGCCAGTTCGACCTCGACGCGGGGATAGATGCCGCGCATGACAGCGGCGAATGCCCGCCCGGGCACGATCCTCGCCACGGCGGAGCGGGCGGCGACACCAATGCCGGGCGATTCAGGTGCCGAGCGGACTGGCATGGCGAACGACGGTAGCAAGCACAAGCGCCGGTGGCCAGGTGCCGTCCCGCCAATTTGCCCGGACGGCACCTGTCAGGTGACGCCGGGCGGGGCACCGCTGTCGGGCTGCGCCAGCATGGGCCCGGGGGAGGCGCCGCCCTCAGCCATGGCCGCCGTTCTCCTGGCCGACAGCGCAGGAGTCGAGTGGCGGCCGTGCGGCTGCCGCCGGGTGCGATGGGACAGGCGCAACACCGGGCGCTCGATGCAGAAATAGCCGACCGCCGACGCCGCGACGGTCAGCAGCCCGACGGCGACCGTGAGGCCGATGACATCGATCGTGGTGTACGTGCCGCCGTGGAAATTATCCTTCAGGTGCATCAAATTGAAGAAGGCAAATATTATAAGGAACTGCCAGAGGAACACGCCATAGGATATTTTTCCGAGAAATCGCATGACGCGGTGGCCGAGCAGCCTGTTGAAGCGGGTCTGCCCAGGCGGCTGGAATGCGGCTGTCGCGACAACGACACCCGCCACGATGGTGTACAGGGCCGCCCTCATCTCGGTGCTCCATATGTCAGGAATCTGGATTCCCTCAGGTCCCGTTATGGGTGTGCACGCGATGGCGAAGACGAGCGCGGCGATGAGCCAGCAGGCGCCTGACGAGAACCCGACCGTGCGGCAGAACCGGCGCACAGGTCCATCGGGACCGGGCTCGGCCTGCGCCCACACGGTGACGACCGCGATGGCCATTCCCGCCGCGAACCACGTGGTCAGTTGCGGCAGCGTGGCCCCGAGCCAGAACTGGGGGCTCGGGTAGAACGTCACGATGATGAAGGCGTACGAGGACGCGGCCAGCCAGGCGATCCCGGTGAGCAGCCGTTTGGCCCGCAGATTGATGTCGGGGCCGGCGCGGCGGGTGAGCCGGCCAAGCGCAGCCGCGATCAGTGGGAGGGCGAGGTAGAACGAGACCTCGACGGCCAGGCTCCACATCTGGGCGAGCCCTCGTGCGCCGGTGCCTGGCCACCACGGATGGGGGTTATAGATCTGGAGCATGAAAAGGTACTGCGTCCACGTCAAGGGCGAGCCGGCATGAGCCGGGTTCAGCGTCGGCAGCGCGATGAGGACGGCCACCCAGTAGGCCGGCAAGATGCGCAGCCCGCGCCGCCACAGATACCGGCGCACGTTGGGGCCTTCCCTGCCCTGGAGCGCGGCGCTGGCCCAGGGGCGGAAGAGCAGGAGCCCGGAAAGCGTGAAGAAGATCGGCACGCCGATGTCGCCGCGGGACACCACCCATGACGCGGGCGTTCCGGTGAACTGGTAGCCAGTCTCCCCGCCAACGTGGATCAGGAGGACGCTGAAAGCGGCGATCGCGCGGATCCCGTCGAGCGCGTCCTGATGGCCGGAGACCGCCGGCAGGTCGCGCCGGGATGTGGCCGCAGCGGTTGGCTGATCCGTGGCCGCCCGCCGTTGGCTCAGCTGCGGCTGGTGGTCGGCGTCGCGGCCGCCGGGCTGCGGCCGGCCTGTATGTGCCATCTCCACAGGCACGTCCTTGACGACCGCACTTTCCGGCTGCGGGTGACCTGGCTCAGTAACCGTGCCTCACCTCACCTCATGCTCCGCGATGATGCCCCTCGTGCGCCATGAGCTCCGGTTCCTGAGCTGGCCACGATACCCCTTACCGGACACAACCCGCTTTGCCGGTCAACTCGCGCGCCCGGTCCACCCGAGACAGCGGGTGCCGTCACCGAACGGCGGGGCTGCCGCCGGGGAATGGCAGGACCGCCGCCGGGGAATGGCAGGGCTGCCGTCACGGAACGGCGGTGCCGTCACGGACCGGCGGGCTGCCGTGCGAACGCGCACGGGATAGCTCCAGCGCCGAAAAGTTACTATTCGGTATACCTCTGGCTTGTGAGCTGTATCACGTTCTAGTCTTGTGACACCCCAGGCGCTGGCGGTGACTCTTGCTCCTCGGGTGACGAGGCTGGGTCAAGGAGGACCGTGATGACGAGTCATGCAGTAGTTGCCGTCACGGCCCACGGTGATCTGACCCGGATTTCGCGTCACCAGGCAACACCACGCCTGAACCACTGAGCCGCGCCGGCGGCCTTGCTGCACCAGGAGGACGAGTGCGCCGAATCGTTGGCCTGATACTTGCCGGGCTGGGGGCTTTCTTTCTGGTGCTCGCGTTGCTGCTGCGCTTCTATGTGCCTGGCCAGATAGTTAAATTCCCGCTCAATGAGTACCAGATCGCCGTGCTGAACGCCACTAATGCCAGCTATTTCAGCCCGGCGAAGCTACATATCATTTCCGGCATCTCCATGACGGCCACGAACACCCTCCGCGGTGACGTAATAGCAGGCAGCAGCGGCACCGCGGTCTGGGACGAGTTCACCGCCGTAAAAGATGACAACGATGATGTCTTCTTCAATTACACCTTACTACGGGGACCTTTCGACCGGAGAACCGGCACGCTCACCAACTGCTGCGGTGCGGTCCTGAACGACAAGCCGACCCACATGTCCGGTCAGGGTTATGTGTGGCCGTTCGGGGCGCAGCAGAAGACCTATATGGTGTTCGATACCACGCTGGCGAGGCCTATGCCGACGACCTATGCAGGCACCGCGACCGTTGACGGCATGAAGACCTACCGTTACGTCGAGCAGGTCTCGCCGACTCAGTCCGGAAGCCAGACTCTTCCCGGCGTGCTCGTGGGAATGCCGGACCAGTCGTCCGTCACCCTCCCCGAGTACTACGAGGCCACCAATACCTACTGGGTGGATCCGGTCACCGGCGGCCCTGTCGATGTCGAGCAGAATCAGACACTGACGCTACGCGACAGCAGCGGTGCGACGCGCCTTCAGCTATTCCATGCTGACCTGAAGTTCACACCGAAAAGCATCAAGAGCTTTGTCGACGCTGACGTCAGCGGTAAGAACAAGATCATTTTGATCACTTCCATCCTGCCGCTGGTCCTGCTGATTGTGGGCCTCGCGCTGCTCGTTGTCGGCATCGTGCTTGCCGTCCTCGGCCGCCGCACGGTCGGCGAGCCTGCCAGCGAAGGTGGATTCCATCCCCAGGACCAGGGGCCTGACACCGCACTGACGGGCAGCGCCGGCTAAGTAGAACACGTTGCAGTTTTGCCGGATGCGTCGATAGACTCCGGACGTGCGGACACGGGTAAGCGAGCAATTCGGGATCGAGTTTCCGATCTTCGCGTTCAGTCACTGCAGGGACGTCGTCGCCGCGGTCAGCAAGGCGGGCGGGATGGGCGTGCTCGGCGCGCTCTACTACACGCCCGACGAGCTTGAGCTTGAGCTGGCCTGGCTCGATGAGAATGTCCAGGGCAGGCCGTATGGCGTTGACGTCGTCATGCCCGCCTCCTATGAGGGCGCGGGGCTCGAGGTGGATTCGCCCGCGGACCTGCTCGCGCGGCTGCAAGAGATGATCCCGGCAGGCCATCGCAGCTTCGTCGACAAGCTCCTGGCCGACAGTGGAGTCCCGCCGCTGTCGGCCGATGGTGACGCGGGGCGGTACCTGCTCGGCTGGACGGACGCGACCGCGCGCCCGCAGGTGGAGGTGGCCCTGCGGCACCCGATCGCGCTGCTCGCGAACGCGCTCGGCCCGCCGCCGGCCGACGTCGTCGAGGAGGCGCACCGGCACGGCGTTCAGATGGCCGCGCTCGCGAGCAACGCGCGGCACGCCCGCAAGCAGGCCGAGGCGGGCGTGGACATCATCGTGGCGCAGGGTACCGAGGCCGGCGGGCACACCGGTGACGTTTCCACGATGGTCGTCGTCCCCGAGGTCGTGGACGCGGCCGCGCCGCGCCCGGTCCTGGCGGCCGGCGGGATCGGGCGGGGTCGGCAGGTGGCGGCCGCGCTCGCGCTCGGCGCGGAGGGCGCGTGGACGGGCTCGGTCTGGCTGACCGTCGCGGAGGCAGACACACCGCCCGCGATCCGCGCTCAGATTCTGGCCGCGACCTCACGTGACACGGTGCGGTCCCGGTCGATGACAGGCAAGCCCGCGCGCCTGCTCCGCAACGACTGGACCGCCGCATGGGAGGGCCCCGACTCGCCGGGCCCGCTGCCCATGCCGCTGCAATTCATGCTCATCTCCGACGCGCTGCGGCGGACCTCGCGGGCGGGCGCCACGAACCTGATGGCCATGCCCGCAGGTCAGATCATCGGGTCGATGAACCAGGTCAAGTCAACTCGCGAGGTGATCTTCGACATGGTCCAGGAGTACGTCGAGACGCTCGAGCGCCTGAACCAGATCACCGGGGGCTGATCCGCCCGCGCCCGCCCTGCCGGACGGGCCCCTGCCGGACGGGCCCCTGCCGGACGGGCCCCTGCCGGGCAGCGCCGGACGGCCCGGCGTGCCCCCCGGCGTGCCCCCCGGCGTGCTCGCGTTGATCGTTGCCCTGTAGGCGGCGCTATGGCACGGTTGTCGATATGGACCATTGCCCTGTTCCAGGGCGCTTTCATGATCGCGGTAACTTTCCTGCGAATACGGCAGAAAAATTACCGCGATCATGAAAGCTCGGCGCTGCCGGGCTGCTGTCATGGTCTGGATCATGACCGATGGCCCGCAGGGCGGCATATAGCGCCCCTACGCGGGCCGTCTCAGAATCCATTGCGCGTCCCAGATGCCGAGATCGTGCTATCGACGGCGACAGGCACGAGGCATCGCCGCAGGTCACTGCAACGGCTCTTCGTCCGCCAGGGTGCGCCGACAAGATCAATCTCACGGTCGAGACGAGTTCTCGATTTTGATACAGCCCGTACGGGCCATCCATACCAAGCCGCAGCCGATCCAGCGCACGACGATCATGAAGGCAGAGTCAGCGGCCGTGGAACACTGCGGCCCGCTTCTCCGCGAAGGCGCGCGTTCCCTCCTTGGCATCCTCCGACGCGATGACCGGCCAGCCGATCGCATCGGAAACCTTGAGCGCCTCCTCTTCCGCCATTCCCTCGGTCTGCCGGTAACAGCGCAGGATGGCCTGGACCGACAAGGGGCCGCACGCCGCGATCTGGCCCGCGATCTCGCGCGCGACCGCCAGTGCGGTGCCGTCGGGCACGATCCGGGTGATCAGTCCCATGGCCAAGGCCTCCACCGCGGTGACCGCGCGCCCGGTGAGCAAGATGTCCATCGCGTGGGTGTACGGAATCTGGCGGGGCAGGCGCACGGCGGAGCCGCCCATCGGGAAGAGGGCCCGGCGGGCCTCGAACAACCCGAGCGTGGCGCTCTTCCCGGTGATCCGGATGTCGGTGCCGAGCAGCAGCTCGGTGCCGCCCGCAACCGCGTGTCCCTCAACGGCGCAGATCAGCGGCTTGCCCGGTCGTGCTTCGCGGAGCAGTCCCTTCCAGTGGAAATTGTCGATCTCGCTGGCCCGCTGGCGCACACGCTCATCATCGGACGGGCGAGCCGTGGACCCAAGAGCCTTGAGATCAGCGCCAGCGCAGAACTCACCGCCGGCCCCGGTCAGGATCCCGACCCGCACGTGCGGTTCGGCCCCGATGTAGGCGAACGCGTCCGCCATCCCGACGAGCATGTCCGTGCTGAGCGCGTTCTTCGCGGCCGGCCGGTTCAACGTGACGATCACCACATGCCCGTCCTGGTCCACATCGCAGTGCGGCGTGCTTATGGGCAGCCGCTCCAAGCCCGCAGTCGCGCTCATCCTCGGTATCTTCCCTCCGGGGCCCATTGGCCTACATCGGCCCAGTTCAAGGGCCGTTCCAGAGCCAAACGGAGCCAGACTGAGCCCAAGAAACAGTCGGTTTTAAGAACAGATTCTAGTTAACGTCCACGATGCCGAGCACCTCTTGTGACCAGAAACGAGAACGTGATCTACTTACCCCGCACGGTAGCTTTACATGCCGGGGGTTCCGGGGGTCGCCCCCGGGGGTTCCGGGGGTCTCCCCCCGGCTGGCGGAGCCTGTCGCGGCACACGGGAACGAGGAGGGCGGAGCGGATGGGGTCGCTGGGCTTCTGGCGGCTGGCTCAGGCGCAGCCGGACTGGATCGCGGCGATTGACCCCGACGGCACCGAGCACGCGGCCGGCGAGCTGCTCGCGCGGGCCAATCAGCTGGTGCACGCGCTGCGGGAACGCGGACTGCGGCCAGGTGACGGGATCGCCGGCCTGATACCCAACGGCGTGGGCGCACTCGAGGTCTACCTCGCCGCGCTACAGGCGGGCTGGTATTTCACCCCCATCAACTGGCACTACACGGCGCCGGAAATCGCCTACATCGTGCGGGACAGCGAGGCCAAGGCATTCTTCGCCGGCCGCAGATACGCTGCGCAGGCCACTGCGGCGGCTGACGAGGCGCGCCTGCCCGCGGCCGGGCGCTTCAGCTACGGCGAGGTGCCCGGATTCCTGCCCGTCACCCAGCTTCTCGCGGGACAGCCGGAGTCGATGCCCGATGACCGCACCACCGGCGCGACCATGCACTACACGTCAGGTACCACTGGCCGGCCCAAGGGGGTGCGGCGGGCACTCCCGCCGCTGGACCCGGACGATACCGGTGAGCTGATGACCTTCCTGCTCCAGATGTTCGGTATCACGGCCGGGCAGCCCAATGCGCACCTCGTCACGTCACCGAACTACCACACCGCCGTGACCCAGTTCGGCGGCACCGCGCTGCACATGGGTCACACGCTGGTTTACCTGGACAAATGGGATCCTGCGGAGACGCTCGCGAAGGTGGAGCGGTACCGGGTGACCAATTCGCACATGGTGCCCACCCACTTCAAGCGAATGCTCGCACTGCCCGCCGAGGTGCGCGCCGCGCACGATCTGTCCTCGATGAAATGGCTCATCCACGCCGCGGCGCCCTGCCCCGTGCCGGTCAAGCGGGCCATGCTCGAGTGGTGGGGGCCGTGCGTCTACGAGTACTACGCGGCGACCGAGGGCGGCGGCACGATCGCCACCCCGCAGGACTGGCTGTCGCACCCGGGCACGGTGGGCAAGCCCTGGCCGATCAGCGAGGTCCGCGTGGTGACCGACGACGGCCGCGAGTGCCGCCCGGGTGCCCCAGGCACCATCTACCTGAAGATGGCCACCACCGAGTTCGTCTACTTCGGCGATCCGGAGAAGACGGCGGCCAGCCGGATGGATGGCTTTTTCACCGTCGGTGACATCGGATTCCTCGACGAGGACGGCTTCCTCTACCTGGTCGACAGGAAGTCAGACGTGATCATCTCGGGTGGCGCGAATATCTATCCCGCCGAGATCGAGGCCGAGCTGATCGTGCACCCCAAGGTCGCGGACGTGGCCGTGTTCGGCGTCCCCGACGACGACTGGGGCGAGCAGATCAAGGCCGTCGTCCAGCCCGCGGAGGGCGCGGTGCCCGGACCCGAGCTCGCCGCCGAGCTGATCGGCTCGCTCGAGGGACGGCTGGCCAAGATGAAGTGGCCCAAGTCCGTGGACTTCATCGATGAGATGCCCCGCGACCCGAGCGGCAAGCTGCTCAAACGCAAGCTGCGCGAGCCCTACTGGGAGGGCCGCGCCAGTGCCATCTGAGCCCGCGCCGCCCGGCGACCCGGGCGACACAGGTGGCGCAAGTGGATCCCTAACGGCTGCCGCAGATGTGCCCCGCGACGCAGGTGCGGCGACCGTGGGCGGCACAGTGGACGGCGTGGCTGAACCAGTGACGAACCTGTTCGCCGACCACACCCTCGAATTCCCCGGCGGTTACACGCGCTCGACGGGGCCCGTGATCGGCACGTTCCTCACCGAACTGCGTGACGGCCGGATCGTGGGCGTCGCCGCACCTGACGGCAGGGTCTTCGTTCCGCCGCTCGAATACGACCCGGCAGGGCTGTCCACGAGCGCATCACTGGCTGGCGCGGCCAGCAGTGCGCAGCCCACTGGCGCCGACGGCGCCGCGCCTGCCCCGCCCGCGGTCGGCAGCTACCGCTTCGTGCCGGTGGGACCCGCCGGAACGGTTACGGCATGGGCGTGGGTCACCGAGCCGCGCAAGGTCCATCCCCTGCGGCAGCCGTTCGGGTGGGCGCTTATCCGCATGGACGGCGCTGACACCGCGCTCTTGCACGCCGTCGACACCGGCGGTCAGGAGAAAGCGCTGCGGACGGGGCTGCGGGTGCGGCCGCGCTGGCGGGAGGCGGCCGAGCGGACCGGCCATATCCGCGACATCGAGTGCTTCGTGCCCGAGGTGACGATGCTCACCGCACCGTCGCGGGTGGACTACCGGCTGCCGGCCGGGCGGGCGCTCAGCCGGTTCCTCGAGGGCATTGCACAGGGCAAGTTCCTCGGTCACCGCTGCGGAGTGTGCGGCAAGGTCTATGTCCCGCTGCGCGGCCTCTGCCCGGTCTGTGGCGTGCCCACCACCGAGGAGGTGGAGGTCCGGAGCGCCGGGACAATCACCACGTTCGCCGTCAACAATATGCCGGACCCGCGCGCGCCGCAGGTGCCGTTCGTGGTCGCCCACATCCTGCTCGACGGCGCGGACACCGCGATCCTCGCGCTGGTCGGAGGTGTGCCGGCGGACCAGGTCCGGATGGGGATGCGGGTGCAGGCCGCGTGGCGGCCGCGCGAGGAGTGGGAGCCGTCCATGGCCAACATCAGGTGGTTCGAGCCGACCGGCGAGGCCGTGGAGCATGGAGCCCCCGCGCAGGCGTACGAGGATCACCTCTGATGGCTCCACGTGACGTCGCCGTCGTCGCGTTCGCGCAGACGAAACACGCTGCCGCCGACAGCGGGCTCAGCGAGACAGAGATGTTGCAGCCGGTCATCGCCGAGGTGCTCGGGCAGGTGGGCCTGACCGGTGCGAAGATCGGGTTCACCTGCTCGGGAAGCTGCGATTACCTGGCGGGCGCGCCCTTCTCGTTCGTGTCCGCGCTCGACGCGGTGGGCGCGTGGCCGCCGATCTCGGAGAGCCACGTCGAGATGGACGCTGCCTGGGCGCTATACGAGGCGTGGGTGCGGCTACAGCACGGGGACATCGACTCGGCGCTCGTCTACGGGTTCGGCAAATCCACTCAGGGTGAACTACGCGAGATCATGACGCTCCAGCTCGACCCGTACTACCTCGCGCCGCTCGGACCTGATCAGGTCTCGCTCGCCGCCCTGCAGGCCTGCGCCTACCTCGAGGCGAGCGGCCACACACCGCGGGATCTGGCCGAGGTGGCTGCCCGCAGTCTGCGCAGTGCAGCGGCGAACCCGTACGCGGTCCCGGCCGAGCCCCTGACCGTCGACGAGGTGCTTGCGCAGCCGCCCGCAGTGGCACCGCTGCGGCCCGCGGACTGCGCGCCGATCACCGACGGTGCGGCCGCGATCGTGCTCGCCGCCGGAGATCTGGCGCACCGGGTGCGCGCGCGGCCCGCCTGGATCCGTGGCATCGATCACCGGGTCGAGGCGCATTACCTGGGTGTCCGTGACCTGACACGGTCGGAGTCGACCGAGCTCGCGGCGCGCGCCGTATCGGCTTGGTCCGGCGGGCCCGCCGCGTCCGCTCGGCCCGCCGCGTCCGCTCGGCCGGACGTGGCTGAGTTGCACGCCCAGTTCAGCCACGAGGAACTGATCCTGCGGGATGCGCTCGGCTTCGACGATGGCGTGCTCGTCAATCCATCGGGCGGCCCGCTCGGCGCGAACCCGGTGATGGCGACGGGCCTGATCAGGATCGGTGAGGCGGCGGCCCGGATCTTCGACGGCTCCGCGGGCCGCGCCCTCGCGCACGCCACCTCAGGCCCCTGCCTTCAGCACAATCTCGTCTGTCTCCTGGAGGGCGAATGATCCGTAACGGCTGCCGTGGATGCGGCAACCGCTGGTTAGGGTGGGTCCCCGGGGGTCGCCCCCCCAGGGCAGCGCAGATCCATAACGGCTGGTGCGGGGGGCTGCCGCGGGGTGGAGCTCCCGGGGCGGCGCAGATCCGTAACGGCTGCCGCGGGCGGGCGCATCAGGTCAGTGCGGAGGCGCCGGGTGGGTAATCGTTGCGCGGTCATTGGTGTGGGCCAGACGAGGTATCGCACCAAGCGCCGGGACGTGTCCATCGCGGGCCTGGTCCGTGAGGCCGCGCTGCGCGCGCTTCAGGACGCCGGGCTGGATTTCGCCGACATCGACGCCGTCGTCATCGGCAAGGCGCCGGACCTGTTCGAGGGCGTCATGATGCCCGAGGCTTACCTGGCCGACGCCCTGGGCGCGGTCGGTAAGCCAATCATCCGGGTGCACACGGCGGGCTCGGTCGGTGGCTCGACCGCGCTGGTGGCTGCGAGCCTCGTGCAGGGAGGCGTGCGGGACCGGGTGCTCGTGGCTGCCTTCGAGAAGCAGTCCGAGTCCAATGCCGCCTGGGCGCTTTCCACCCACCTGCCGTTCGATTCCCCCCTGGTGGTGGGTGCGGGCGGTTATTTCGCCCCGCATATCCGCGCCTATATCCACCGCTCGGGTGCACCGGACCACATCGGCATGCTCGTTGCCGTAAAGGACCGGCTCAACGCGCTGCGCAACCCGTACGCGCACCTGAGGATCCCGGGTATCGATGTCGCGATGGTGCAGGCCACGCCGATGCTCTGGGATCCGATCCGCTACCTGGAAACCTGCCCTTCCTCAGACGGCGCGTGTGCGATGGTGCTGGCCAGTGAGAGCGCCGCGGCCGCGCCAAACCCGCCGGCCTGGGTACACGGCACGGCGATGCGCAGCGAGCCGATCTTCTTCGCCGGCCGGGACGCCGTGAACCCGCAGGCTGGCAAGGACTGCGCGGCGGACGTGTACCGGCAGGCCGGCATCACCGACCCACGCCGTGAGTTCGACGCCGCCGAGGTCTACGTGCCCTTCAGCTGGTATGAGCCGATGTGGCTGGAGAACCTCGGCTTCTGTGCGGAAGGCCAGGGGTGGAAGCTGACCGAGGCAGGTGCGACCGCGCTGAACGGCGACATCCCGTGGAATCCCTCAGGCGGGGTGCTCTCATCGAACCCCATCGGCGCATCGGGGCTGATCAGGTTCGCCGAGGCCGCGCTCCAGGTGCGGGGAATGGCGGGCGAGCACCAGGTGGAGGGCGCCCGCCGGGCGCTCGGCCACGCGTACGGCGGAGGTGCCCAGTTCTTCGCCATGTGGGCGGTGGGGAGCGACAAGCCTTGACGCCCTGCGAACCGTGGCCAGCCGGCATCCGCCGCATCGGCGAGGCCCGCATGAACACGCCGATCCCCTGCATGAACACGCCAACCCCCCGCATGAACACGCCAACCCCCCGCATGAAAGAGTCCCCTACAAAACCCGCCCGCCCTATGGGGGCTTTGCCCTACTGCTGATTCTTGCGGGTTGTCAAGGGGCGCGGGAGGGGTGAATGCCATTCTGGGGATAACTGGTCTGGGGATAAGTGCCGCCGGAGGAGGCAGGAAGCACAGTGCAGTTCAACCACGCTGATCTCTTCGAAGGGGTCACCGATGCGGTGGCGGAACGTACCGCCCTGGTCTGCGGTCACCGTCGGCTCACCTACTCGGACCTGGATGCCGAGGCGAACAGGCTGGCCCACCACTTGGAGTCCGTGGGTGTGAAGCCGGGTCAGCATGTTGGCATGCAGTTGTACAGCGGAGTGGAGTACGCTGCGGCGATCATCGCCACGCTGAAGATCCGCGCGGTCCCGGTCAACGTCAACTACAGGTACGTGGAATCAGAACTCGAATACATCTACCGCGACGCTGATCTCGTGGCCCTCCTGTACGACGCCGAATTCGCCGAGCGTGTCGGCGCCGCCGCACCTGCGGCCCCAGCCCTGCGCCATTTCATCCTCATGGGTTCGGCCGCCGGTGCTCCGGCTCTGCCGGGCGTCGCTGCCGCTGCGCGGTACGAGGATGCGGTCGCTGGTCAGCCACCCACCCGTGGCTTTCCCCCGAGATCACCCGCTGACGTCTACATCATCTACACCGGCGGCACCACCGGCAGGCCGAAAGGCGTCATGTGGCACACGGAGGACCTGTTCTTCGCGTTCGGTGGCGGGAACCCGGGAGGTGAACCGGTCGTTTCGCCAGAAGAACTGGTCGAGAAGGCCCGGACCTCCGGCCCGATCGTGATGATGCCCGTCTCACCGCTCATGCACGGGGCCGGCCAGATGGCGATGTTCATCAATTTCTGGATGGGCGGCACGATCGTTTTCGTGCGCAAATTCGACCCGGCGGACGTGCTCGAGACGATCGGGCGCGAGAAGGTGATGACGATCAACATCGTCGGGGACGCGATGGCCATTCCGCTCGCCGACGAGATCGCCGCGGGAAGTTATGACCTGTCGTCTCTGTTCGCCGTCAGCTCGACCGGCGCGATCTTGTCCGGATCGGTCCGTGACAGGTTGCAGTCCCTGCTGGGGAGCACCATCATCCTGGACAATTTCGGCTCGACCGAGTCGGGCTACTCGGCGTCCGGGGTAGCCGGTGCCACACCCGAATCCGGGCTGCGGTACAGACCGAACGATTCGCTGATCACGGTGCTTGACAGCAAGCTCGAGCCGGTTCAACCGGGATCGGGTGAGGTGGGCCAGGTCGCCCGCAGTGGGCACATATCGTTCGGCTACTACAACGACGCGGACAAGACGGCCGAGGCGTACGTGACCATCGACGGCAGGCGCTGGCTGCTCAGTGGTGACATGGCGACGGTGGACGAGGATGGCACGATCGCGGTGCTCGGCCGCGGCTCGCTGTGCATCAACACCGGAGGCGAGAAGGTGTTCCCCGAGGAAATCGAGGCCACATTGAAGGCGCACCCGGCGGTCTTCGACGTGATCGTTACCGGCATCCCCGACGCACGTTACGGTGAGCGCGTGGCGGCGGTCGTGCAGCCGCGCGCCGACCGTCCGGTGCCGGGAATCGAGGAACTCGACAGCCATTGCCGTGCCAGGCTGGCCGGCTACAAGGTGCCCAGAACGTACACGCTCGTCGCCGAGTTAAAGCGTTCACCGGCCGGAAAGGCCGATTACAGGTGGGCACGGGAAATGGCGCTGGGGCCGGCGGCACAAGTCACCGGCTTTCCTGTGGATGACCGTCCTCGCGCGTGATCTGAGGTGCCCTGGCTGCTCCGGGGCGCAAATCAACGCGCATCGTTGTTATCCATAGAGGGTTATTAGAAACTCAATTCGAAGAAATAGAGGCCGATGGCCGCGCGGAAAGAATCAAGAAACGTGCGGAGCGGCCGCCGGTAATCGGTGAAAAGGATCTTCCATGCCTTGAGGTGCGCAACTGCGCGTTCGATGGGAGCGCGGATAGAACTGACCTGGTTATTGTATTGGTGTTCACGCACGTATAGCTCACGACCCGGCGGCTTCTTGGCGGGCGTGATGTAGCCAGATCCTTGGAATCCCTTGTCCGCGATAACGGCCCCGGCCAGATCCAGGATCTCCTTCACCTCGCCTTCCAGTTTCTTCATATCGTGATCACATCCACAGGGCGCCTGCAAGATAGGTAATTCAGCAAGCGTGTAGCGGGTTGCCGCTGGTCAGCGGAGCGGGCCAGGCCGGCAGGGCGGTCGCGAGTCGATTGCGTGCCTCGTTGCGGTCACGGTGCGAGCGCGCCAGGGTAACGGCGCGTGTCATTCCGGGGATACGGGGTTCCCCGGGGAAAACTGGTTCTTCTGCGAAAAATCACCGTGCCCACGGAGGAACCCCGCGTGCCCAAGTCTGCCATGCCCGTGCTGTGCCATGTCCTCGTCCCGGAAGTGCTGCCCGCGGTGATGCCGGATCTTCCCGCGGTGCCGGAGGTGCTGCCCGTTCCGCTGCCTGATCTCGTCCTGCCGTCCCGTCTGCCGGCGGACCTGCCCGCAGAGGGACGTGCCGCGCTGGCTGCGGCCCTGGAGGGCCCGCTGCCCGCCGGGCAGCGGCCGGAAAGAGGGGAACTGGCACGCGGATCAGTTCCTTCCCGCTGGGATGATGCCGAGCTGGCGCGGCTGCGGGGTTTCCTGCGCGCGGTGGACGACCTCCGCGGGCGGCAGGGCCGCATCTACCCGCTGGATTACCTGCTGGCGCTGCCGCTGATCGCGGGCATGGCCGGGGACGGCGAGCTGGACGCGGCCGCGGAATGGGCCGGGACGGCACCGCCGGAACTGCTGCTCAGGCTGGGTGCCCCGCTGGACAGGGCAGGAGAGCCGCGCCGCCCGGACGCCACCACGCTCAGCCGCGGTCTGGCTGGCTGCGACCAGGGCCAGTACGACGACGCACTGTGCGCGTGGTCCGCAGCCCGATCCCGCGCGCTGTCCGGCATGCGCCGCCACCTGCGGATCGACGGGAAGGCGGTGCGCGGCGCCGCCCGCGGCGGGCGCGCCCCGATGCTGCTGTCCGGGATCTGGGACGACGGCACCACCGCCGCCCAGCTCCCGGTGAACGTGAAGAAGACGAACGAGATCCCGGTCTTCCGGGACCTGCTGAAGAAGGTCCCGGACCTGGCCGGGGCAGTGATCACCGCGGACCAGATGCACACCCAGCGCGAGCACGCCCGGCAGATCGGCGCCGCGGGCGCCTTCTTCATCTTCACCATCGGGGAGAACCAGCCGCGCCTGTTCGACGCGGCCGGCGCCCTGCCCTGGGAATCAGTAGCAGGAGAGGCCTGGACCGTCGACCGGGGCCACGGGCGCGTCGATGTCCGCACCATCAAGACGCTGCCGCCCACGCCGCGGATCAGGGAGCTGTTCCCGCACGTGGAGCAAGTGTTCCTCGTCGAGCGCTACAGCTACGGCACCGGCGGGGAACTGCTCGGCGCGGTCGCCGTCCTCGGCATCACCAGCCTGCCGGCAGGCCAGGCCGACGCCGCTGACCTGCTGGCTTACCTCCGCGGCCACTGGGCCATTGAGATGCATCACTATGTCCGTGATGTCGTTTTCGGGGAGGACTCCAGCCGCACCGGCCGCGCACACCGGGCCATGGCCGCCGTCCGCAACACCGTCGCCGGCATCCTCCACCTGCACCAGGTCCCGAATATCGCCGCACAGCTCCGCGCCAATCACCGCGACCCCTACCAGCTCCCGCTGCAGCTTCTCGGCCTCATGACCCCGCTGGCGCCAAAGGGAAACCCTGCCGTGACCTGACAACGGCGCCAGCCAGGCCGGTAAGCACCGCACCTCACCCCGCCCGTCCAGGAAACCGCCACCTGACCAGCATAAACACGATCAGCTATTGGGCCGTGGGGGTAAGCCACCCTCATAAACCGCCGATCTTGCAGCCGCCCTGATCACATCCAGGAGCCGGGCCCGAGACGAAGATTATATTTCCGAATTCATCGCCGATAATCAGGCTGCCATGACCGGTAGTGCCGTATTTCCCGGCCCACAGCTCACGGGCGCCCTCCCATGACCAGCACGGCCACAACGTGCCGTCCACCAGCACCAGCCTGCCCCGGGTCATCTCCTTGGCCTCCTTCGGGTCCGGCCGGAATTCTGCGGTCGCCTGAGCAATCAGCGGGGTGAAATCTCTCATGATGTTCGAGACGGTGCCCTGCGAGATCCCGAAGAGATCGCCAATGACTTCTTCGATCATATTCTGCCGCTTGTAGAGCAGCGCGACCATAATCGCTTCCCGCAGTGAGAGGCTCTTCGGCCGCCCGGTTCCCTTATCCCAGGGCTCAGGAAGGATATCTTCGATACGCGCTTCCAGGTCATCGAGTTGTTCGGCATCCAGCCCGAAGGTACGATGGTAACGCAACGGCTCCTCCATCGGTTGAGGGTTTTGGCTAGCACCTCCTTTCTACCGATATGAGGAGCCGTTGTCTTTTAGACACGCCGGACCGAAATTAGAGAGTTTAATATAACAATTGGGATAGGTCAGCAAAAGCTTGTGCTGAAGAGTTTCTGATAACCCTCCTTGTCCGCGATAACGGCCCCGGCCAGATCCAGGATCTCCTTCACCTCGCCTTCCAGTTTCTTCATATCGTGATCACATCCAGGAGCCGGGCCCGAGACGAAGATTATATTTCCGAATTCATCGCCGATAATCAGGCTGCCATGACCGGTAGTGCCGTATTTCCCGGCCCACAGCTCACGGGCGCCCTCCCATGACCAGCACGGCCACAACGTGCCGTCCACCAGCACCAGCCTGCCCCGGGTCATCTCCTTGGCCTCCTTCGGGTCCGGCCGGAATTCTGCGGTCGCCTGAGCAATCAGCGGGGTGAAATCTCTCATGATGTTCGAGACGGTGCCCTGCGAGATCCCGAAGAGATCGCCAATGACTTCTTCGATCATATTCTGCCGCTTGTAGAGCAGCGCGACCATAATCGCTTCCCGCAGTGAGAGGCTCTTCGGCCGCCCGGTTCCCTTATCCCAGGGCTCAGGAAGGATATCTTCGATACGCGCTTCCAGGTCATCGAGTTGTTCGGCATCCAGCCCGAAGGTACGATGGTAACGCAACGGCTCCTCCATCGGTTGAGGGTTTTGGCTAGCACCTCCTTTCTACCGATATGAGGGGCCGTTGTCTTTTAGACACGCCGGACCGAAATTAGAGAGTTTAATATAACAATTGGGATAGGTCAGCAAAAGCTTGTGCTGAAGAGTTTCTGATAACCCTCATAGGCTTGTCGGCACAGCACATGTGGCCGGTCCGCAGCTTCGTGCCTCTCGCCCCTACCGCGCCGCTCCATCCCGCTCCCGCCGCGCGGCGTTGCCGCTTCCGTGCGGCAGCCTGGCCCCTGGGCAGGGGTTCGCTACCTTTGTCAAACGTAGAGTAATCAGCACTCCACTCTTCGTATGCTAAGGTCCGGTGACGTCTTCCGGACATGCGCCCCCCATCCCAGTCAGAATTCGGAATGGAGTATGTCGTGAACAATAGGCGAATTGTCGTCGGGCGCCTTGCCTCGGCTGCCACGCTCGCGAGCAGTGCGGCGATGGGCGGCGCCTTGCTGGGCGGCGCGGCATCGGCCTCGGTCGCGAGCGGCGGCCCGTCCGCCGGCGTGCCAGTACCCGCTCCTGCGGCGGTGGCCGGACAGGGCAGCTCAGCGGGAGACCCCACGGGCCTGCTCGGCGGCCTGGGTGGCGTGAGCGGTGCTGGTGGCGCCGGCGGGCTTGGCGGGGTAGTCGGCCTTGGTGACCTAACCGGCCTCGGTGGTGTGACTGGCCTCGGTGGCATCGTCGGCGTCGGCGGACAGACCGTCGGCGTCGGCGGACAGACCGCTGGCCTCGGCGGACAGACCGCCGGCCTCGGCGGAGTGACCGGCGGCTTGAATGGCCAGACCAGCAGCCTGGGTGGCGCGAGCGGCGTCGGGAACTTGGCCGGCCTGGGTGGCGTGACAGGCCAGGGCGCCAGCGGCTTGGCCGGCGCGAGTGGTCTCAGCGGCGCGACTGGTCTCGGAGGCGCCACAGGCGGCGTTGCCGCGCCGTCCCTGTCTGCCGTCAATGGGATCACCGGCGGGACGGCGGCACAAGGTGCGATGGCGGGTCTCGGTGGGGTCGCCGGCCAGAGCCAGGACAGTTCCCTCGGGCGCGGCTCGCTCGGCAGCGTCGATAGCAGCACCGTGAGCCAGGCTGTGCAGGGCGTGACCGGTGCGCAGGCGGGCCAGTTTGTTCCCGGTCTCGGCAGCGCGACAAACGCGGCGTCCTAGCACCCAGCGCCATCGGCGCGGGGGGTGTCGCGTCGTCGATGCTCATGAGCTACAGCGCCATCGACCGCGATCGTCCCGGCCAGCAGAAAGAACGGTAGGGGGGACGACACGCTGCCATCCAAGATCAACTTAGGTTAAAGACTTAGGTTAAGTGGCATTTGGATCTAGGGGTCCACACGTGCGAGTCGCGGCTCTTCATGATCGCGGTAACTTTTGGGACGTATCCGCGGAAAAGTTACCGCGATCATGAAAGGCGTTTTGGGCGGTGGCGGCGCGCGGGTTACGACAGGGCTTGGCGCGCAACGGGGACTGGGCGGTGCGAGGGGCAGGGCGTGGGGTGCAACGGGCTGGGTGGTGCGGGGGTCCGGGCCGGGCAGGATTTGGGTGCAACGGGACTGCAGGGGTCCAGGCGGGGCAGAACAGGCCGGGGCAGCAATGGGTGCGACAGGCACCCGCGCCGGGTGGCTGGCGGTTCGGGACGACAGGCTTGCGGCATAACGGGACTTGGGCCGTGCGGAAAGGCTCGGGCGCATGACCGGAGTCCGCGTCGCAAGCGGGCGCTGACCGGCCGGGCGGCAGGCTATCGCTTGGCCGGGTCGGGCTGTTCCTGGAGAGCGTTCATGGCGCGTCGGCCGGGCTGCCAGGAGCGCCTCGAGCAAGCGAGCGGTAGCGGGCGGGTCGGGTGGCTCACCATAGGTCATCGCGTACACGTACCGGCGGGTGCCAGGCAGCGGCGCCGCGGTGACGGCCGGATGCCGCGCGGCCCTGAGCGCGAGACCGGGCAGCGTGGTGACTCCGAGGCCAGCCGCGACAAGCGCCTGTACCGCCACGTAGTCGTCGGTAGTGAAGGCGATCTTCGGGGTGAACCCGGCACGCGCGCACTGCTGGAGCAGGTGGCTGCGACATCGATCACAGCCGGCTATCCACTGCTCGCCCGCGTGCGCGGCCAGGTCCGGCCCCGTGCTCGACGAGTAGGTGCGCGCGTGAGCCGCCCGCGTCACCAGGCAGACCGGCTCGTCAAGAAGCATCGTGGCGCGGGCGCCCTGCCCTGCCACGTCCGGCTCGTGCATGAAAACCAGCGCCACGTCGACATAACCGGCGCGCAGCATCCGCAGAGCCTCAGGGGGCTCGGCCTCCGCCAGCGTGAGATCCACACCCGGGTTCTCCGACTTGAGCCTCGCCGCCGCTGCAGGCACGATTGTGCCCAGCGCTGACGGGAAGGCGGCGAGGCGTACCCGCCCATGCCGCAGCCCTACGTGCGCGGCAAGCTCGTTCTCCGCCGCGTCGAGCCTGCCGAGGATTTCGGCGGCGCGCTCGGCGAGCAGGCGCCCCGCATCGGTCAGCCGGATGCCGCGTCCCGCTCGCTGGATGAGCTTGGACCCAGTTTCTGCTTCGAGCCTGGCGAGGTGATGGCTGACCGACGGCTGGGCGTAGTTGAGTTCCCGCGCGGCGCCCGTCACAGAGCCGTGCCGGGCTACCGCGGCGAGTACCCGGAGCCGCGTCACGTCCAGCATGGGCTCAAGTATAGATGCGTTCGATTTTTCCCCTTAGGCGTCGATGATGTGCTTATCTGACCAGCTCAGGGACGTTAGCGGCAGACGGAGCACCGGTTGGCTCAGCAGGTCAGTGGCGGAGCGCCGGCCGGTGAAGCGCGGCACTGCGGTGCGGGCCAGCGCGGCAGGGTCAGCCCGGCAGGGTCAGCGGTCAGTCAGCAGCGGAGCAGACGGATCGCGCGCGGGCCGGCCGACGCGGCGGCGGCGCCAGGCGATCCCCGACAGCGCTTCGAGCACCACCCGGTTGGCGAGGAAGGCGGTGATCTCGGCGTGGTCGTAGGGCGGCGAAACCTCGACCACGTCCATCCCGGCCAGCGGAAGTTCCATCGCGATACGGCGGACCGCGCCGAGCAACTCACGTGCGGTGAGCCCGCCCGGCTCCGGCGTGCCCGTGCCTGGCGCCATGCCGGGATCGACCACGTCGACGTCGACAGACAGGAAGACGCCTTCGCATTCGTCTACAGCGGTCGCGAAGGCCTCGGTGAGGCACGAGTCGAGCCCTCGCGCCACGATCTCGGTCATCTCGTAGCTCCGCATGTGCTGGCCGGCCATCCAGTCCAGGGTCTCCGGCTCCGGCCAGTACCCACGCAGTCCGATCTGCAGGAACCTGTCGCCGCGGACCGCGCCGGATTCGATCAGCCTGCGCATCGGCGTGCCGTGCCCGTACAGCGATCCCCACTGGGTGTCGCCCGTGTCAGCGTGTGCGTCGAAGTGGATCATCGAGACCCGTCCCCAGCCGGCGACACGTGCCACTCCGGTCGCGTCCGGCCAGGCGATGGTGTGGTCGCCGCCGAGGATCACCGGCAGCGCGCCTGCCTGGCACACAGCTTGAATGGCCTCCTCGAGGCGGCGCAGCGCCTGCGTGGTATCGCCAGACGGCATCTCCACATCGCCGGCGTCCACCACCTTCAATTCGGCGAGTGGATCGACACCGAGTGCCAGGTGCGGCCGCGCGCCGTCATGGGGCAGGTAGTCGGTGAACCGGATCGCCTGCGGCCCGAACCGGGCACCCGGCCGGTGTGAGGTGCCGCCGTCGAACGGTGCGCCGACGATGATCACATCGGCACCCGCGAACGTGCTGGGATCGCCGAGGTCGGCGGCGGGCACGCCGAGGTAGGTGGCGTTCGGCCCGTACATGTTGCCAACTCTGGTCACGGAACCTCCCTGCGGGTTGAGGTCGCACCGATACGGCTGCCGGGCCCGCGGCGCCACCCACCGGTCGGCGCGCGTTCTTGACGTCCACGTGCCCCCGGGCACGCCGTCCGGGCACGCCGTCCGGGCACGCCGTCCGGGCCGCGGCCTTGCCGAATGGCGGCTTGCATACACCGCTCCGTGATCCGGGCGACCTCTGAGTGATCAGGCTAGCCCCACCGGGGCGACAGGCAGCGTCGGCCCGCCCGCGCTCACTCCGCGCGATGAGCCGTGACGCGCCCAAGCCTGACGCGCCCGAGCCTGACGCACACCCCGAGCCGTGACGCCCGCCCGAGCCGTGACGCCCGCCCGAGCCTGACGCCCGCCCGAGCCGTGACGCGCGCCCGGGTGCCGTGTTCTTGGCTACGGTGTGTGCATGGCGCTGGAAGATGGGCGGCTCCCTGACCTGATGGAGCTTGGCCTGACGATGTACGAGGCCCGTGCGTACCTTGCCTTGATCAGACGCGAGTCCTACACGGCGGCGCAATTGGCCCGCGCCGCCGGCGTTCCGCGCCAGCGAATCTACGACGTCCTCGAAAGCCTGGTCCGCCAGCGGCTCGCGATCATGCGCCCGGGCCGCGTGGCAAGCTACCGTGCGATCGCGCCGGACCTTGCCGTCGGCCGGCTCGTGGACGAGCGGCGCGAGGCGTTAGGACGGCTCGAACAGGTGGCCGACAGACTGGCTGGCGCCCTCGCGCCGACCTGGTCGGATGGCCGGACACAGACGGACCCGCTGGACTATGTCGAGGTGCTGCGTGACCCTCGGGCGATCACGACGCGGTTCACGCAGATTCAGCGGCAGGCACGCAACGAACTGCTGTGCTTCGCCAAACAGCCGTTCTTCGGAGTTCCTTCCGACAACGTCGAGGGCCTGCGGGTGACGCGGCGGCTGTCCCGCAGCGGCGGGAGCGTCCGCACCGTGTATACCGCGGACATCCTCGGTGACAAGGACACCCTGGATATGGTGCTCCGCTTCGCCGAGGCAGGGGAGGGTGTGCGGGTCGCCGATGAACTGCCGTTGAAGCTGGTCGTCGCCGACCAGTCGCTGGTGCTTTTCGACATGGCAGATCCCGTCGCGGAGACCGGCGCCACCACATCGCTGATCATTGAGCACCCGGCGCTTGCCCTGACACTGCGGCATGCGTTCACCGCGATATGGGAGCGCGCTCAGCCGCTCGAAATGGCGCTCGCCCACCGGGCATAACGCGGCCGGGGGAGGCCGGGCAGACAAAGGACCCGCCTGGTGTCGGCTCAGGCACCAGGCGGAGCCTGACACGTGCGGTGGCGGCCGACCCCGCGTGTCTGAGGACGTTGGTCAGCGATGCCTGGAGGATCCGGTAGGCAGCGTGGTCGAGCTGCTCGGGGAGCGTGACCGGGTCGCCTTCGATCGTCAGGCAGATGGGCAGCCCGGCGGCCTCCACCGCACTCCGCAGCGCCTGGAGCCGGTCGAGTCCACCTGGCGCGGCATCGGGCTGCTGAACCGTGTCGCCCGCCCGCATCTGCCCGAGGGTGGTGCGCATCTCCGCGAGCGCAGTCTTGCTCGTGTCACGGATGGCCGTGAGGGCGGTGCGGATCTGCTCGCGAACGCCTGCGTCGTCTCCCGCTCTGGCCTGCCCGGCCCGCCCTGCCCTGCCCGGCCCGGCCCGGCCCGCGTCGGCCTGGTCGGAGGAAATTATGTGCAGTGCCGAACCA
Organism: uncultured Actinomycetota bacterium; assembly: GCA_963851085.1. Classification (GTDB taxonomy): domain Bacteria; phylum Actinomycetota; class Actinomycetes; order Streptosporangiales; family Streptosporangiaceae; genus DATFVJ01. The sequence goes on from CAWKNX010000010.1 coordinate 731,128, forward strand.
GCCTGCACGGTGATGGTGGCCATGCTGTGCGCGACCGTGTCGTGCAGTTCGCGTGCGATCCGCAGCCGTTCCTCGGCGACCCGGCGCGCCGCTTCGGCCTCGCGCTCCTCGTCCGCCATGCGGAGCCGCCGCGCGGTCTCGGCCGCGAGCGCGCGCCTGCTGCGGACCACGTCGCCGAGGAGGATGGCCAGGGCGCGGACGACGACGCCCGGCAGGAACTCGGCGGTGAGGGAGAGCAGACCTTGGTGGGTCGATGCTCCGACGACGAAAAGGCCGATCGCCATGTAGATGGCGGGGATGACGATCGCCCAGGTCAGGGCGGTAACTTCTCGGCGGTATGTGCGGAATAGTTACCGCGATCATGAAAGCCGCCGTGAGCCAAAGGAGGTGGTACATGTTGACAGCCGTGAGATGGGCCCTCTTACGGGCCATCGATCTTGGCAAACAGCAAAGCTGTCGGCGGGTGGCAGGCTGGACAGCCGAAGGTCCGCGATTGTGTGACCCGCGCAACAGCCGACGATCATGTAGCCCGCGCCTGCGCGGGCAGCTTCAGGCCGTATGCGATGAGGGTGAGACCGGGTACGGGGCTCCAGTCACGCTCGGGGAGCCGGGTGAATCCAGCGGCGCGGTACAAGTGCAGCGCCGCCACCATCGTCGGCCGGGTCGATAGCAACAGGTGCCTGACGCCGTTTGCGCCTGCCCATTCGATGACTGCGCGGACGAGCGCGCGCCCCGCGCCATGGCCCTGCATCTCTGGCGCGACGGCGAGCGCTCTCACCTCCGCCTCGTCCGGGGCACAGGCCATCTCGCTGCCCGGATGGAATGGCTCGAACATGACGGTCCCGATCGCGCGCCCGTCAGCCTCGGCGACGAGCACCTCGCCAGGTGTAGATACGCCCAGGTCGCGCAGCACGTCGGCGTAGGGAGATGTCGGGAGCATCCCCGCTGCGATGTAGGCGGCCACACGCAGCTCACCTATGGCGGCAAGCTCATCGTCGCGCGCGGCACGCACGATCACGCCTTCATCCAACCTCACAATGCCGTCATGCGCGGTTCGCGCAACGCCCGGATCCTCCTGCACCCCCGTCCAGGCCCCCTGCCATCGCAGAACGCTCTCGCAGGACAGGCTCTCGTGCAAGACGCGCTCTCGTGCAGGCCCGCCGCCCGGTTCTCGTGCCGGACGCGCTCTCGTGCCGGACGCTCTCGCAGGACGCGCTCTCGTTCGGGCGCGCCGCCCCGTTCATGCGGGACGCGCTGCCGGTTCTCTTGCAGGACCCGCCCACCCTGGGGGGCGTTTGCCCCACTGCTGATCTTGGCATGTTGTCAAGACCTGTGGGAGGGGTGAACGCGGTTCTGTGGATGAGTGCGGACCTGTGGATAAGCCGGCCGCCTACCCTGCTGTCCGGCCCGGTTCGGCGGCGCGAGGGATCTTGCCGCCGTCTGGCGCCCGGTGGGGCGGCCTTTCGGGTGGCCGCGCGGGTGGATAGGCACTCTGCCGCGGCCCGGACCATAGCGCGGGCGGCAGGTCGAGGAGGTAGGCGATCGCATACGCCGATGCCTCGTAGTTCACCCGCCAGCCGCGGAAATGCGGCCAAGCGTCGTCGGGGGTGCGCTCGAACGTCCAGCCCGCCTCCCGCAGCCACTCGACGGCATCGTCGTACTCGCCGCGTGTGATGGCGATCGGGTCGTCGGGGTGAGGATCGTTCGGCGCGGGCAGCCGCAGGCTCTTTGCGAGCTTGCGCATCGCGATGTAGCCGACGCGCAGCAGCGGCCGGGTCTGCGACGGTGCGGACTCCGGGCACAGCGCCATTTGCAGGGCGGCCGCGTCGAGCACGGCCAGCAGGGACAGCAGCCAGGACCCGGCGGGATCCGGGGACCTGAAGTAGATGAGGGCGCGATAGTTGGCGTGGCTTTCCGAGATGTCCGCGGCCCACTCCGTCCAGCGCTCGTAGAGCTGCGGCAGATAGGAGAGGTTATCGATCAGCGCCTGCCTGGAAAGCAGTTCTGGGCCCCAGGCAGGATTTGCTGCGAGCGCCTCGAGCATGGTAACCAAGGTCTCCCGCCGGTTGAACGCCGCATAGAGCACGGGCAGGTACCCGATGAGCAGCGCCACCACGGCCAGTCCGCTGGCGGCGGCGGCGAACACGATCGCCGTGGGCGCGGCGCCCTTCGGCGCGTCGAACCCGAGGGTGGTCAGGGAGGATCCCGAGACCCGCAATGCCACGGGAAATCCCCCATCGGTGAGCGGCCACAGCAGCAGGGCGAATCCGAGGAACAGCAGCAGCAGCCAGGATGCGAGCAGGCCGAGGAGGAAAGCAGGTGCGGCGGACGACAGTATCCGCTCCCGCCGTCTGAGGTCGGTTATCTTCTGGGTCGCGACGCGGTACGTGATTCGCACAGCTTTCCCCACCACATCGGTGAGGATCGGGTGCGCCGGCCGGGGGATCAGCAGGGTCTTGAGCGCACTGGACGCTGTGAGTGCCAGCAATGTGACGCCAAAGGCGAATCCGAGCCAGGCCATGACCTGCACGTTACTGCGTCTTTGTTCAGGATCCCGCTGCCACGCTCCCGGGAGCGGCAACCGGCTGATGCGCCTTTGCGGCGCTCCGTATCATTCGGTAGTCATGTACCTGATTGCCGGGGCCGTGGGAAACGCCGCGACGAGGCGGTCTTCTGCCATGCCTGCCGTGCCTGCGGTGGCTGCCGTGCCTGCGGCGCGCGCCATGCCCAGGATGGCATTTCTCGTGGCCCCGCTGGTTTTGACCGCTCTGTTTGTGGCGGGGTGCAGTCCACCGGGCGGCGGGCCATCCGCTACCGCGCCGGCGGGGACACACCGTCCAGCGCAGGTGCCGCCGTTTCCTGTGGCGGAGAACCAGCAGCCGGGCACGCCGCGTTGGCAGGTGCGCAGGTTGGGGGCACCTGATGCAATCGAGGGGTTCGCCGACCGGGTGAGTGTGCTGCCGGGGCAGCCGTTCCGGCTGTTTGTGTCCACGACGTCGCGGTGGTGGCGCGTGGAGGCGTTCCGCATGGGCTGGTACCACGGGGCGCAGGCGCGGCGGCTGTGGGAATCGGACAAGATACGCGGTCTCGTGCAGCGGGGGCCGGTGATGTCCGCGGGGACGAACATGGTGCGCGCGCCGTGGCGGCCGTCGCTGACGGTGCAGACTGCCGGATGGTCGGCTGGGTCGTATCTGCTGCGGCTTGACGCCGCGAGCGGCCTGCAGCGGTTCGTGCCCGTGACCGTACGGTCGGCGAGCACCGCAGGTGCGGTGGTGCTCATCAACGACGTGACCACGTGGCAGGCCTACAACCTGTGGGGGGGCTACGACCTGTACAACGGGCCCGGCGGGTTCGCCGACCGGGCCCGTGAAGTGACGTTCGACCGGCCCTATGACGCCAATAGCAATGACAATGGCGCGGAGTGGTTCATGTCCTTCGACCAGCCCGCTATCGCTCTGGCGGAGAAGATTGGCGTGCCGCTCGCCTATGAGACGGACGTGGATTTGACTGCGGACCCTGGGCTGCTGAACGGTGCGCGGGCGGTAATCTCGCTTGGCCATGACGAGTACTACTCGGCGGCCATGCGGGACCGCTTGATGGCGGCAAGGAGCGCAGGTGCGAATATCGCGTTCCTCGGGGCGAACGCGGTGTTCCGCCATATCCGGTTCGGCTCGTCCCCGCTTGGCGCCGACCGGGTGGTGATCTGCTACAAGGTCGCGAGCGAGGATCCCCTTTTCGGGCTGGATAACAGCGCCACCACGCAGGATTGGCGTGAGCCGCCCCATCCCAGGCCGGAAAGCGTGCTGACAGGTGTGTTCTACGAGTGCAACCCGGTGAGTAACCCTTATGTGGTGTACGACCCCGGGAATTGGATCTTCGCTGGCACCGGGGCGCGCAAGGGGGAGGCGTTCCCCGGTATGGTCGGACCCGAGTATGACCGGGTCAACCCCGCAGTGCCGGTACCACGGCCGATCGAGGTGCTCGCGCGTTCACCGCTGACCTGCGATGGGGTGTCGAGCTACGCAGACTCCGCGTATTACACGGTCCGCAGTGGCGCCGGCGTGTTCGCCTCTGGCACCATGCGCTGGGTGTGCGCGATGAAGGGCCGGGCCTGCGGCCATGGGGTCAGTAACGCCGCACAGCGGTTCGTGGACATCGCGACCACCAACCTGCTGCGGGTCTTCGCGGCCGGCCGGGCTGGGCTTACCCACCCAGCCCGCGACAATCTCGCCCGCGTCCATGAAGCCACCGGCTTCTCGGGCATGGCAGGCGACTGAAACCGGCTCGGTGCACCGCGATGGCACTCGACGACCTGGACCAGCAGATCATCGGCGCACTGATCGAAGATGCCCGCGCGACGTACGCGGAGATCGGCGGCCAGGTTGGGCTTTCCGCCCCGGCGGTCAAGCGGCGGGTCGACCGGCTCCGTGCGGCCGGGGCGATCACGGGGTTCTCCGCGCGCGTGGACCCAGCCGCCCTCGGCTGGACCACCGAGGCGTATGTCGAATTGTTCTGCCGCGGCCGGACCTCGCCCGCCGACATCCGCGCCGCTGTCGCGCGCTACCCCGAGGTGGTGGATGCGTGCACGGTCACCGGTGAAGCCGACGCACTGCTGCGCATCCGCGCCGCCGACGTCCAGCATTTCGAGCGGATCGTCGAACGGATCAGTGCCGAGCCGTTCGTCGTCCGCACGAGAAGCGAGATCGTGCTGTCGCGCCTGATCGACAGGCCGGGCGCTGGCCCGGCGCCAGCGGCGGCGACGCCGACGCCGTAACGCACCGTCCGTCCGGGCGGCTCGCCGCCCTCCTGGACGGAGCCAGCCCAGCAGGCATGGCACCCGCCGCCGGGGGGCACCGTGGTCCCAAGCACGGCTGTCAACGTGTACGACCGAGCCCGCGTGAAGATCATTTTCCCTGGATGTGGCGTTAGCCGCACGATGGCCGATCGGGCTGGCAGCCATGGGCCTGCTGACCCCGCAGCTCGGCGCGCCGCGCGGCAGCCGTTCGGTAGGACGCCGCGCGTCGGCCGTTAGGTAGGACCCAAGCGCGTGAAGTCGGCTCGGCGGGGGTACGGGCCTGCCGGGCAGCCTGGCGCAGTGGGCGGACCTGAACCGCGGGAACTGGGCAACTCGCCTGCCCCGGGCCGCTACAGTCGACCCATGTCCGAAGCTAAGCCGGACCCGAGCGGCAGTACTGGAGAGTTCCGCGCCTTCGTCGAGAAGGGCGGAGCCGACTCAGCGCGCCGCGGAGGCCTGCGCAACCCCGCCGTTATCGTCACCGTCGTGCTGGCGGTTCTCCTCGTGATCGCCGTGATCGCACTCGGAGTGGGCTGACTCGTCACCGCGAGCACGTCACAGGTCCCGCTCTACCTGCTCGTGACGATGGCGCCGTTCGCGGTCCGCGCGCCCGCCCATCGGCTCGGCGCTCGTCACCGCGGGCACGTCACCGCGAGCGTTCTGCCAGGCCCCAGGTAGCGGCGCTGGACAGGATGAGCACGAAGAGCGCGAATGTGATCACGTGGACGCTCGTGCACCACAGGCAGATCGCGTTCACCTTGAAGAGTTCGACGTAGATCAGGTAGATCACGAAGACGATTCCGACGATCACCGAGAGCACGCGGGCCTGATGGAGCACCCGCAGCGGCGAACGCCAGGCAAGCGGATTGTTGACCGCGACCATGAACACGAAAAAGGCAAGGCCCAGCACCGCGACCGGTATCCCGAAGACGATCGACTGCGGGCTGGAGGTGACCTTCTCGCAGTTGATGGTGCCCGTGTCGGGGCATGCGAGGGTGATCCCGGTCGAGTAGTGCGTGATCGTGAGGTAGATCGACACGCCGAGCCCGGCGAGCGACAGGATGAAAGTGGTCAGCCGGACCCACGCCGGTGGGCCGCCTGCCACAGCAGCGCGTTTCGCCCCGGCCGGCCGCGCTTCGTCGGTCGCAGCGTCCGTCGCCGCCCGCTTGGTCCCGTTTCCGTTTGCGGCCGGTCGGCCGGTGCCCGGCCGCGGTGTGCCGCGCGCGACATTGCCGGCGGAGCGGGAGGCTGCCCCCGCCGGCCTGCCGCCCCTGGCCTGGCCCTTCGCCTGTCCCGGGCCCCTGGCCTGGCCCTGGCCCTTGCTGCGGTGCCTGGTCCTGGCCATCACAGGCTCCCGCTCAGTGCGGTGATGGACGGTGCGGTACATACATTCGCAGGCTGGTTACCTGTGATCTTGCATATCGCCGCGGTGATCTCGTTGGCGGTGCCGTCGATGGCCTTCGCGATCGGGCTGGCGGGATTCGAAAGCGCGGCCGAGATCTGCGCCCAGGTCTTGCCCTGCAAGACCTGCGGACTGTAGCTCGCCCCGCTGATCAGGTACTTGTTGGCGAAGTCAACGAACGGAATGGCACCCTGGTTCTGCTGTGACACGTACGGCGGCGAGTCGTACTTGCTCACGAGCGCGTTCTGCTGCGCGGTCGTCTGCTGCAGCGGCTTCTTGTTGGGGTCGGTCTGCTCGACCGGCGTGAAGACGATGTACTTGCTCGTATAGCTGGACTTGTAGAAGGTCAGCGTCTTCGTGTTCGCGTATACGTCACCCGTGTCTGAGTGGGTGACGTTGAGGTTGGAGAAGGTACCGAAGCGGCTGAGCGCGACTGCCATCGGCCAGCGCTCCGCCGCACAGTACGGGCAGTACTCCGCACCGACGTAGACGATCTCGGGCAGGCCTCCCGAGGTGAGGGCCGGCTGTCCAGAAAGCGCCGAAGGAGGCGTCGCGACCGTGCCCTTGCCGACCGAGGCCAGCGTGGCCGCCGGGACGTTCGTCACGTCGGAGACGATCGCAGAAAGGGCCGTGCCAGTCGGCAGCGCGCCCGCGCTCGACGTACCCGAGGTGGTCTTGATGACGATCAGCGCCACCACGATGGCGATGACCGCGACCACGCTGCCGATCACCAGCGAAACCCGGGTACGCACCTGGGCGCGATGTTCGGCCTCCCGCTGGATCGCGATCTTCTCGCGGGTGGTCAAGCGCTGCTTGCTCCTGCTCGCCTTGCCCATCGCCTGTCTCGACCTGCTTCCTGCCATGCCAGTGTTGTGCACAGACCGTACCGGCCTGGTCGCGCGCGTGCCTACACGGCGTCATGACTGCGGCGCGGACACACGACCCCAGTAAGCCTGCCGGAGTCTACGTTAAACCGGGGTAAGGCCTGGTGCGTGCAGTCCCAATTATGGCTGCGTCATGGAGGACACGGTGCGCGGGATCTCCCCGGATCCGCGGATCACCAGGCGGGTGGGGAGCTCGATTCGCCGCGCGGGTCCCTGCTCACCCGAAAGCCGCCGGAACAGCAGTTCCGCCGCGATGTGGCCCATTTGCGCCGGATCCTGCGCCACCACGGTGACGCCGGGGGAGAGCAGATCGGCAAGCTCGAAATCGTCAAAGCCCACGATCGCGACCGGTGCGCCGCGCTCCGCGAGTTCGCGGAGCACGATGACGCTGATCCGGTTGTTGCCGCACAGCAGTGCCGTCACCGGCCTGGGCTCGTCCAGCATCCGGCCGAGCGCCCGCTTGATGACCTCCGGCTGGGCGAGGGCCATCGCCACCCAGTGCTCGTCGATGGGCAGATTCGCGGCGGCCATGGCTTCTGAGTACCCGCTCAGCCGCTGCCCGGCCGTATAGATATGCGGCGCGTCGCCGATGTAGCCGATCCGCGTGTGGCCCTGGCCGATGAGATGGCGCACCCCGTCACGCGCTCCGCCAACGTTGTCGGTGAGCACGACATCGGCGGCGATCACTCCGGGCGGCCGGTCGACGAAGACGACGGCGATACCCGCGGCGACCTCGGGCAGCAGGTAGGTGTGATCGGTGGAAGCGGGGACGATGATCAGACCGTCGACACGGCGCGCGCAGAACGTCAGCGTGAGCTTGCGCTCGCGTTCGGGATCTTCGTCGCTGGAACCCATGAACAGCAGAGATCCGTTGCCGTGCGTAACATCCTCGACGGCACGCGCCAGGGTCGAGTAGAAGGGGTTGCCGACATCTTCGAGCACTAGCCCGATGGATGCCGTCTGGCCCTTGCGCAGCACGCGTGCACTGTCGTTGCGCCGGAAGCCGAGCGCTTCGATCGCGGCGCGTACTCGTTCCGCGGTGTCGGGCGTAACTCCCGGCTCGCCGTTGACCACCCGGGAGACGGTCTTGAGACCGACACCGGCTTGGGCGGCAACGTCCTTCATCGTCGGACGGCAGCCGGCTGTCACACGGTGATCTGCTGGCTGGAGGGGTGGAACCCCGGTCTCCCCCGGAAAGGCTGGTGCGTCGGACACGGCCTAAGACCTCTTAGCTAGGTGTGAGCTGGAGCATACCCACGCAGCGTCGTCGGCTCACGGACTGTATCGGCTGGTGCGGGCAACACAACACAACACAGCTAGGCGGCGGGGTTGGCGGCGACCGCTGCACGGCCGGACGAAGTGATGTGTGGCAAGATGCTCGAGCCGAACGCCTGCGGTGGCTGCTCATCGCCATTGACAACGTTATCAGCAGCATATTAGCAGAGGCCGTCCTGCCACGCGGCGTGCTGAGTTCCGCGCAGAGCATCGCGCAGGGTGCCGAACTCAGTGGTAGGCAACGAACGCAACGCGCGCACTTGGCTTTCCCACGGCACCGGGGCGGGCACCGGGGTGCGGGCATCTGTAGCCGCGGAGCCCGGCCGCGGAGCCCGGCCGCGGAGCCCGGCCGCACGGAGCCCGGCCGCGGAGCCCGGCGCGGCCCGGCGGGAGCCCGGCCCGCGGAGCCCGGCCCCGCGGAGCCCGGCCCCGCGGGCAGCGGGTGGCCCCCCCGATCCCGGGCACAAGGCGCAGGCAATAGGTACTTTCAACACTGAATTATCTATAAGCAGAAAGTAACTGGATATTTCGCGCCTTCAGCACGACGAACGGTACCCAGATGGAGATCTGGGCCTGCACTAACGGGCGGAACCAGACACTGGACGCTGCCACAGCGCGCATCGGGCAGACGGGGGGCCGACCGCGGCCTCGCAGAAGAGCAGGGGCCGCCACCTGCGATCATGGGGATCGCTGGCAAAATGTTGCGGGTGCAAGCTCATCAATCACCCCTCAGGGTCGGCTCGTTCGCCGCACTCGGTGACAGTTTCACCGAAGGACTCGATGACCGGGACTCCGCCGGGCGTTACCGCGGGTGGGCCGACCGGTTCGCTGCGCTGCTCGGCGAGCACAATCCGGGCGTGCGCTACGCCAACCTCGCGATCCGGGGCAGGCGGGTTGGCCAGGTGGCGGCGGAACAGGTTCCGCTCGCCATCGAGATGGCACCGGATCTGGTGAGCATCGCCGCTGGTGGCAATGACATCTTGCGGCCCGGAGCGGATCCTGACGTGCTCGCGGGGATCTTCGACGGTGCCGTGGCACGCCTGCGCGCGGCCGGTTGTGAGGTCGTCGTGTTCACCGGGTTCGACACGCAGCAATTCCCCGTGCTCCGGCTGCTGCGTGGGAAGATCGCTGCCTACAACGGGCACCTGCGCGCGATCGCGGAACAGCGGCAGTGCTACCTGGCGGATCTGTGGTCGATGGGCCCGCTGCGCGATCGCCGGGCGTGGAGCGTGGACAGGCTGCATCTGTCCCCGGATGGCCACAGCCGGGTGGCGCTGCTCGTGTCCGAGGCGCTCGGCGTGCCGGTGAGCGGGAACTGGCGAGACCGATGGCCGCCCTCCGTCGCCGCGGACTGGCTCACCATGCGCCGCGAGGACATCCACTGGGCGCGCCGGCATGCCGCACCGTGGGTCAGCAGACGTCTGCGCGGCGTGTCATCGGGCGACGGTCTGCAGCCAAAACGTCCCGTCCTGCTGCCGCTCCAGCCCTGAACGCCCGCGGTAGCGGCATCCCGCCCGTAACCCGCTAAAGGACCATGATCCCGAACGACTGCCGCGCGTGCCCGTTCCTGGCGCTGCGGAGGGTTCCGTGGGATGAAGCCCGGTATGGATCGGGGACTCCGATCTCGGCAGGCGGGGTCGGCACAAGTGCGGATGCCGAGCAGGTTCGCCTGCGCCGTATAGCTCACCCAGCTTGGTTTGGGACGGCGACGTCACCGCCGATGGCGAGCAGCAAGCCGACCAGCAATGGCTTGCTCCCAGGCCCCGCGAACTGCCCGGCACGGTCGCCAGAAATGTCTATGCGGTTGCCCGCACGGCCAGTGTCCGCCGTCCTTCCGTTGCCGTGGTCTTGGCGGCGCTGGTCGCCGCAGCTGCCAACATCGGCGGCACGAGCTGACGTTCGCGTGTAGCGTCTCCCGCACGTGCCACTTTCTTTGTGGGTCGCGGCCCGCCGGTCGCGGGGCCAGCGGGCGCTGGGCGCCGTCGATGCGGCCGGGTGCCGGGCGCAGGCGACGCCTCGGGCAGCAGGTGGCGGGCTAGGCGGCCGGGTCGGCCGCTCGCGGGCCGGAAGGGCAGGGGATCAGCCGATGTCACGGGTGTGGTGGCAGACGCCAGGCCGAGCGGTCGCTGCCGCGGCGACGGTTGCGATCGCGGTCACCGGCTGCGCTGCGAGCGCGAAAGTTCAGGCCGGCCCGAGTGCCGTGCCGTCACATCCTGCCGCGACTGCGCCAGCGACCATGCCGGCCCCGCGCCCGGCCCCACAGGCGGCCTCGACCGGTGATCCTGACGGAGTTCTCGTACCTGCCCCGCCCCCGCCCCCGCCCCGATGCCCGCCGCTCGTCCATTACGCGGCCGGGAACGCCGGCCCGCTGTTTTGCACCGACGGCAAAGACGACCCCGCTGCGCTTCGTTACTTCATGACCCTGCACCTGAAGGTCATGAGCCTGGCCGCGAGTGCGTCGCAAGCACAGGCGGTCAGCGCGATTTGCGCCGACCTCCAGCACACTGCGGGCGGGACCGAGTATTCGGCCTACCTGCTCGCCGCGACCCGTGAGAACTGGTACTTCGTTGGCATCGCGAAGGTGCACGGAACGCTGTCCCGCCTCTGCCCGAAGACGTGATCCTTCCGGCCGCAGGCCGCGGCGATCGATCGCCGTCTCGCGCCTCGCTGGTCACGCCACCTAGCTACCAGCCGCCCCTGGCGGCGAACCGGCCCGCCACTGCCAGCCCGGGGGGACGCCCCCCCGGAACCCCCCGCTGCGCCTCGGCGGCGCACCCGCGGCAGTCGTTAAGACTGTGCCAGCCCGGGGGGACGCCCCCCCGGAACCCTCCCGCTGCGCCTCGGCGGCGCACCCGCGGCAGTCGTTAAGGACAATGATGCCGAACGGCTCACGCGGGGTTACCGCGGTCGGCAGCCTGCGGCGCGTCGGCGCGGTTGCCGTGACTGCTCTGCGGGCCGACGGTTTGGTACGCCAGTTCAGGGCGCGCTGGCCGGGCTACGCTGCGGTGCATGGATTTCGACCTTTCCACAGATAGCGCGGAGCTGACCGCGCACCTGGTGGACATCGCGTCCGTCAGTGGCGGCGAGGAGACGCTCGCCGGGGCGATCGAGGCGGCGTTGCGCGGCCTTACGCACCTGTCCGTGGACCGTGCCGGGAACACGGTCGTGGCAAGGACTCATCTTGGCCGCGCGGAACGGGTCGTCCTGGCGGGCCACATAGACACCGTGCCGATCGCGGACAACCTGCCGTCCCGGCGGGACGGAGCCGGCTGTACGGGTGCGGTGCGACCGACATGAAGGCCGGCGTCGCCGTCGCCTTGCGCCTCGCCGCGACCTTGCCCGAACCAGAACGGGACGTGACGTTCGTGTTCTATGACTGCGAAGAGGTCGAGGCCGAGCGCAACGGCCTTCTCCAGGTGACCGCCGCCATCCGGACTGGCTGGCAGGCGACTTTGCCGTGCTGATGGAACCGACCGATGGTGTCGTGGAGGGCGGCTGTCAGGGCACGATGCATGCGGAGGTGCATGTGCCGGGTGAGCGCGCGCACAGCGCCCGATCGTGGATGGGCCGCAATGCGATCCACGAGGCGGCAACGGTGCTCGGCGTGCTTCGCGGCTACCAGCCGCGCCAGCCGCTGGTAGACGGTCTCACTTACCGTGAGGGCCTGAACGCCGTCTGCATCGACGGCGGGGTCGCCGGGAACGTGATCCCCGACTCGTGCGTGGTGACGGTCAATTATCGTTTCGCTCCGGACCGGACCCCGGACCAGGCCGAACAGCACGTACGCGAGACGTTTGCCGCATGGAAGGTGGAGATCACCGACGTCGCGGCCGGTGCCAGGCCCGGGCTGCATCAGCCGGCCGCGGCGGCATTCGTCACGGCGGTCGGGGGTACGCCGCGTGCAAAACTCGGCTGGACGGACGTCGCCAGGTTCTCTGCGCTCGGCGTGCCCGCCGTCAACTATGGGCCTGGTATCCCCGAGGTCGCGCACACACAGGGCGAGTATGTCGAGCTTGCCCAGATCCCCGAGTGTGAGGCCCGGATGCGGGCGTGGCTCACGTCGCCGTCCGCCTGACGTCGCGGCCCCGGACGGGCGAGCGGACGCGCGCCGTGGGTCTTGGATGTGCGAGAGGCCCGGCGCGGGGCCTGGATGTGCGAGAGGACGTGCGAGAGGCGGCACCGGGCCTGGATGTGCGAGAGGACGCGCGCCGTGGGCCTTGGATGTGCGAGAGGCCCGGCGCCGCGGGGCCGGGACACATAAAGAGGCCCGGCCCCACGAGGCCGGGCCTCTCGCAGCCTTCCGCCTTATTCGGCCGGACCCGCAACGAGCGTGAGCGTCGCGGTGTGGCTCTGGCCGCTGGCGTCCACCCACGTCAGCGAGACCTGGTTGCCAGGACGCTTGGACTGCATCGCGTTGGTTAGGGACTGCGCGGACGTCACCGTGGTGCCGTTGACGCCGGTGATGACGTCGCCGGTCGCCACGCCAGCGGACTGCGCCGGAGTGCCTGGGTAGCGTCGCAGACCAGTGCGCCGGAGTTGACCGGTGCCGTCGACCCGCCATCGAAGCCTCCGCCAGGCCCGAAGTTGCCGGGGCTGGATCCGCAGCCTGTGCTGATGTCCTGCACTCCGACACCCAGGAACCCGCGCGCACCGATCTGGATGGTCGAACTGCTATGCCCCGCGGCGATTTCCCGTGCGATGGACAGCGCGTGGTTGATCGGGATCGCGAATCCGATGTTTCCGCCCTGGCTGCTGTTCGACGACTGGCCGAAGCCGCCGTTACTCGCCGCCGCCGTGTCCATGCCGATCACCTGGCCAGAGGCGTTCACAAGCGGCCCACCGGAATCACCAGCCGCTATGTAGGCGTCGGTCTGGAGCATCCCGTGGAGGGTCTCGGTGTCCGCACTACCCTGGTCACCTGCGGTGATAGTCCTGTTCACGTTGGTGATCGCACCGTTGGTAGCGGTCGGCGGGCCGCCCTGGCCGCCCTGGTTGCCAAGGGCAACGACCTGGTCGCCAACGACGACCTTGGACGAGTCACCGATCGGCGCGGGCTTGAGGCCGGACGCTCCCTGCAACTGCAGGAGCGCGACGTCATCCGTCTTGTCCGTGCCCAGGATGCGGGCCGTGTAGGTGGTGCCCTTGCCGTCGATCTGCGCGGTCACCTTGGTCGCGCCGTTGACGACATGGTTGTTGGTGAGTATCAGGCCAGAGGAGTTGAGGACGATCCCCGTGCCCTCCGCCGTCTCGTTCGTGTAACTGAGCCTCGACGTGATGTCGGCCACGGACGGCGACACGGCGTTGTCGATCCCCTGAACGTTAATCTTGTTGGTGCCCGTGTTCTGCAACGGTGCGCGCTGTGAGCCCGGCGTCGGGACCGCTTGGGCGCCGGGGCTTGAGGCCGACTGCTGCGAGCTGTTGTTGGCAATCCCAAACGCGGCGCCCGCTCCGATGCCAACACCCAGGATCGCGACTACGGCAAAGGCGAGGGCGCGCCGGCCACGGCGGTTTGGCGGCTGTGGCGGTGTACCCCACTGCCCAAAAGCAGACGCCAGGTGGCGGCGGCCAGTTTCCCGCGCCTGACGGCTGCCACGACCCAGGATACGGGGGTGGTTGCTGGCTTCCGGCTCCGTAGCCGGGCGGCTGCTGGCTTCCGGCTCCGTAGCCGGGTGGTTGCTGGCTTCCGGCCGCGTAGGAGGGCGGCTGCTGGCTTCCGGCTCCGTAGCGGTCGCGCTTCCGGCTCGTAGCGGTGGTGCTGGCTTCCGGCTCCGTAGCCCGGCGGCTGCTCGCTCCCGGCCGCGTAGGAGGGCGGCTGCTGGTTGCTCACCCAGAAAGCGTCGGTCTGCTGGCTGCTCGCACCGTAGCCTGGCTGGTCGCGGTCGGTCCCGGGTACCTCATGCCCCTGGCTGTCGGCCCCGTAGGTGGGCGTGTCCTGGCTGGGCCCGTAGGCGGGCGTGTCCTGGCTGGGCCCATACGTCGGCGTGTTCTGGCTGGGCCCGTAGGCGGGCGTGTCCTGGCTGGGCCCGTAGACGGGCGTGTCCTGGCTGGGCCCATACGTCGGCGTGTTCTGGCTGGTTCCGTAGGCGGGGGGCTGCTGGCTTCCAGTCCCGTACGTCGGCGTGTCCTGGCTGCCCGGTCCGTACGCGGGTGGCTCGTGGCCTCCGGTCCAGTCGGCCGGCGCCTCGCCGGTGGTCCCGAACGCGCGAGTCTCCTCGTCGCCGCTGCGGGACGCCGGGTCCTGCTCCCTCTCGTGCTCGTGATCTTGCATCCCCATCACCTTCGGTCGGAACAGGTTGTGTTCCCGGACAGCACTTCTGTCATACAGCGCGCACCTAGCGTTGATGCTCGGCTTGGGCCGTACAGGTACCAGTAAGCCAGGTCATTGGTAAGAGAGGCGTAAGAGCTGTCGGGTGTTCCGTTGCGGGTTTCCTGCAGACATGCTGAAGGCGCCCAGTCGGGCAGTTCGGGTGGTGAACGCGAGCTTGGCCGGCGCTGTCGCCCGCGGGTGTTGAACACCTGCATGGTCTGGCGCGGGCGGCGGCCGGGTCGCCCGGAATCGACCTGATCGCGTGAGCCTCGGTCGGCGGGCCCGGGCAGTTCGCCGCCCGTCCTTGTGGCCGCCGCAACTAGCGCCCAACGGGCCCATTGACCATGATCGTGGTGGGTTACCCGTCATATCCGGTGCCCAACGGGCCATGGATCATGATCCGGGCGATCTCCGCGGCCCGGGCAACGCCGGGCTTCATGATCGCGGTAACTTCTCTGCGGTATGTGCGGAAAAGTTACCGCGATCATGAAACCGCCGCGCGTATGCGTGCTTGTTCGATCACGCGAATGGCGCATATAGCACATATGGCTCATATTGAGCGCCATTTTATGCGGTGCCATTTGGACCGGGCGTCTACGGCGGCGTGTGGAGGGTGGGCGCCTGTGGTGCGGGGTGGGGGGCGTGCGCCTGTGGTGCGGGGTGGGGGGCGTGCGCTTGCGGCGCCGGATGTGGGGCAGGCGCTGCGCGGGGGGGCGTGCGCCTGCGGCGCCGGATGGGGGGCAGGCGCCTGCGCCGTGCGGGGGCGGGGCGCCTGCAGCGCGGGGTGGGCGTGCGCTGCGGCGCCGAATGTGGGCAGGCGCCTGCGCCGTGCGGAGGGCGGGGCGCCTGCGGGCGCGGGGTGGGGGGCGTGCGCCTGTGGCGCCGGATGTGGGCCGGGCGCCTAGAGCGCCGGTATGGGCGGGCGTCTGCGGTGCCGTGCGGAGGGCGGGCGCCTGCGGCGACCTCGCTCGCACCCCTTATGTGTGGCCGGGGCGCAGGTGCCCGGGCTGCACGAGCCCGGATTCGTAGGCGTAGACCACGAGTTGCGCGCGATCTCTGGCGTGGAGTTTGACCATCGCCCGGCTCACGTGCGTCTTGGCCGTCGCTGGGCTGACGACGAGCAACTGTGCGATCTCCTCGTTCGAGAGCCCTTCCGCGACGAGGGCCATTACCTCACGCTCGCGCTCGGTCAGGCCGCTGAGGTCCGGCGCGGACCGTGACGGCCTGGCGCGCGCTGCGAACTCGGCGATCAGCCGACGGGTCACGCCGGGGAGAGCAGGGCGTCCCCGCGCGCGACCGCCCGGATACCGGCGATCAGCTCAGCTGGCTCGGTGTCCTTGACGAGGAAACCGCTTGCGCCGATACGCAGCGCCTCGAAGACGTATTCGTCCAGGTCGAAGGTGGTGAGCATGACAACACGCACGGCGTTGAGCCGCTCGTCCGAGATGATCTGTTTCGCTGCCGCCAGCCCGTCACGCTTCGGCATGCGGATGTCCATCAGCACGACGTCAGGCACGAGCCGGGCGGCCATTGCCGCCGCCTGCTCCCCATCTGCCGCCTCACCGGCCACCTCGATGTCGTCCTGGGCGTCAAGGAGCGCGCGGAACCCGGCACGCACCAGGGCCTGGTCGTCCGCGAGCAGGACGCGGATCACCTGGTGCTCCCAGCCGGACGCGATCCCGCATCAGGGGAACCAGCGAGTCATGGACATCACTCACACCATTGGCGTCACCGGCCCCGCCAGGCGGGCCGGCTCCACCTCCAATGCTGACCCCGCTGGACCCCCCGATATCACCTACAGCGCTGCTCTCGCTTTCCACATTGCCCCCACCTGCCGCGTCGTTCTCAGTTGCCACGTCGTCGATGCCGGCCGGGACGTTCTGGACCGCGGCCGCTGCGCTCAATTGGCAGTCGTGCATGGACCAGGAAGCCCTTGCCGGGCAGTGGCCGTGCGATGAGCTCGCCACCGAGCAGGCGGGCCCGTTCGCGCATTCCGGCGATCCCATTTCCGCCACCGTCAGCCGCGCCGCCACCGTCAGCCGCGCCGCCACGGTCTGCTGTTCCGGCGTGGTCTGCTGTTCCGGCGCGGTCAGCCCAGCGGCCCGAGTCGGCCGTGCCGCGGTTGCCCGCCGCGTGACCCACGTCTGTCCTGGCCCCAGCGCCAGTGCCAGCGCCGTTCCTCGCGGAGCTGCCCGCGCCGTTCCTCGCGGCGTCGGCCACTACGCCGGCTTTGCCGTGGGGCGCCGAGCCGTCATCTTCGACGTCGATGCCGAGGCTGGCGTCACCGTAGCTGACCCGCACGGCGACGTTGGCCGCGCCAGCGTGCCTGATCACGTTCGTCAGCGCCTCCTGCACGATCCGGTACGCGGCGAGGTCGGTCCCCGCGGGCAGCGGCCGCGGCTCGCCGGTGATCTCTGTCCGCACGGTCAGCCCTGCGGCGGTCGCGCGCGAGGTCAGGTCGCCGAGCTGGGCCATCCCAGGTACCGGCGACAGTGGTGCGTGCTCGCCCGCCGACGTGCGCAGCAGGCCGAGCACGGAGCGCAGTTCGCCGAGCGCCTCCTTGCTCGCATATCTGATCGCGGTGAGAGCGGTCCTCGCCCGCTCGTGTGCCTCCTCTGGGCGCTCGTCCATCAGATGCAACGCCACCCCGGCCTGGACACTGATCAGTGAGATGTTGTGGGCAAGCACGTCGTGCAATTCCTGCGCGAACGGGCCCGCCTGCTCGGTGGCGAGCTCATCGCACGGCCACTGCCCGGCAAGGGCTTCCTGGTCCATGCACGACTGCCAATTGAGCGCAGCGGCCGCGGTCCAAACGTCCAGGCCGGCATCGACGACGTGGCAACTGAGAACGACGCGGCAGGTGGGGGCAATGTGGAAAGCGAGAGCAGCGCTGTAGGTGATATCGGGGGGTCCAGCGGGGTCAGCATTGGAGATGGAGCCGGCCCGCCTGGCGGGGCCGGTGACGCCAATGGTGTGAGTGATGTCCGTGACTCCGCTGGTTCCCCTGATGCGGGATCGCGTCCGGCTGGGAGCACCAGGTGATCCGCGTCCTGCTCGCGGACGACCAGGCCCTGGTGCGTGCCGGGTTCCGCGCGCTCCTTGACGCCCAGGACGACATCGAGGTGGCCGGTGAGGCGGCAGATGGGGAGCAGGCGGCGGCAATGGCCGCCCGGCTCGTGCCTGACGTCGTGCTGATGGACATCCGCATGCCGAAGCGTGACGGGCTGGCGGCAGCGAAACAGATCATCTCGGACGAGCGGCTCAACGCCGTGCGTGTTGTCATGCTCACCACCTTCGACCTGGACGAATACGTCTTCGAGGCGCTGAGTATCGGCGCAAGCGGTTTCCTCGTCAAGGACACCGAGCCAGCTGAGCTGATCGCCGGTATCCGGGCGGTCGCGCGCGGGGACGCCCTGCTCTCCCCCGGCGTGACCCGTCGGCTGATCGCCGAGTTCGCAGCGCGCGCCAGGCCGTCACGGTCCGCGCCGGACCTCAGCGGCCTGACCGAGCGCGAGCGTGAGGTAATGGCCCTCGTCGCGGAAGGGCTCTCGAACGAGGAGATCGCACAGTTGCTCGTCGTCAGCCCAGCGACGGCCAAGACGCACGTGAGCCGGGCGATGGTCAAACTCCACGCCAGAGATCGCGCGCAACTCGTGGTCTACGCCTACGAATCCGGGCTCGTGCAGCCCGGGCACCTGCGCCCCGGCCACACATAAGGGGTGCGAGCGAGGTCGCCGCAGGCGCCCGCCCTCCGCACGGCACCGCAGACGCCCGCCCATACCGGCGCTCTAGGCGCCCGGCCCACATCCGGCACCACAGGCGCACGCCCCCCACCCCGCGCCGCAGGCGCCCGGCCCACATCCGGCACCACAGGCGCACGGACCCCACCCCGCGCTGCAGGCGCCCCGCCCTCCGCACGGCGCAGGCGCCTGCCCCACATTCGGCGCCGCAGGCGCACGCCCCCCACCCCGCGCCGCAAGCGCACGCCCCCCACCCCGCACCACAGACCCCCACCCGCGCCAGGCGCCCACCCTCCACACGCCGCCGTAGACGCCCGGTCCAAATGGCACCGCATAAAATGGCGCTCAATATGAGCCATATGTGCTATATGCGCCATTCGCGTGATGAACAAGCACGCATACGCGCGGCGGTTTCATGATCGCGGTACCTTTTCCGCACATACCGCAGAGAAGTTACCGCGATCATGAAGCCCGGCGTTGCCCGGGCCGCGGAGATCGCCCGGATCATGATCCATGGCCCGTTGGGCACCGGATATGACGGGTAACCCACCACGATCATGGTCAATGGGCCCGTTGGGCGCTAGTTGCGGCGGCCACAAGGACGGGCGGCGAACTGCCCGGGCCCGCCGACCGAGGCTCACGCGATCAGGTCGATTCCGGGCGACCCGGCCGCCGCCCGCGCCAGACCATGCAGGTGTTCAACACCCGCGGGCGACAGCGCCGGCCAAGCTGCGTTCACCACCCGAACTGCCCGACTGGGCGCCTTCAGCATGTCTGCAGGAAACCCGCAACGGAACACCCGACAGCTCTTACGCCTCTCTTACCAATGACCTGGCTTACTGGTACCTGTACGGCCCAAGCCGAGCATCAACGCTAGGTGCGCGCTGTATGACAGAAGTGCTGTCCGGGAACACAACCTGTTCCGACCGAAGGTGATGGGGATGCAAGATCACGAGCACGAGAGGGAGCAGGACCCGGCGTCCCGCAGCGGCGACGAGGAGACTCGCGCGTTCGGGACCACCGGCGAGGCGCCGGCCGACTGGACCGGAGGCCACGAGCCACCCGCGTACGGACCGGGCAGCCAGGACACGCCGACGTACGGGACTGGAAGCCAGCAGCCCCCCGCCTACGGAACCAGCCAGAACACGCCGACGTATGAGCCCAGCCAGGACACGCCCGTCTACGGGCCCAGCCAGGACACGCCTGCCTACGGGCCCAGCCAGAACACGCCGACGTATGGGCCCAGCCAGGACACGCCCGCCTACGGGCCCAGCCAGGACACGCCCACCTACGGGGCCGACAGCCAGGGGCATGAGGTACCCGGGACCGACCGCGACCAGCCAGGCTACGGTGCGAGCAGCCAGCAGACCGACGCTTTCTGGGTGAGCAACCAGACCGCCCTCCTACGCGGCCGGGAGCGAGCAGCCGCCGGGCTACGGAGCCGGAAGCCAGCAGCCGCCGGGCTACGGAGCCGGAAGCCAGCAGCCACCCTCCTACGGAGCCGGAAGCCAGCAGCCACCCTCCTACGCGGCGGAAGCCAGCAGCCACCCGGCTACGGAGCCGGAAGCCAGCAGCCACCCGGCTACGGAGCCGGAAGCCAGCAACCACCCCCGTATCCTGGGTCGTGGCAGCCGTCAGGCGCGGGAAACTGGCCGCCGCCACCTGGGTCTGCTTTTGGGCAGTGGGGTACACCGCCGCAGCCGCCAAACCGCCGTGGCCGGCGCGCCCTCGCCTTTGCCGTAGTCGCGATCCTGGGTGTTGGCATCGGAGCGGGCGCCGCGTTTGGGATTGCCAACAACAGCTCACAGCAGTCGGCCTCAAGCCCCGGCGCCCAAGCGGTCCCGACGCCGGGCTCACAGCGCGCACCGTTGCAGAACACGGGCACCAACAAGATTAACGTTCAGGGGATCGACGACGCCGTGTCGCCTTCCGTGGCCGACATCACGTCGAGGCTCAGTTACACGAACGAGACGGCGGAGGGCACGGGGATCGTCCTCAACTCCTCTGGCCTGATACTCACCAACAACCATGTCGTCAACGGCGCGACCAAGGTGACCGCGCAGATCGACGGCAAGGGCACCACCTACACGGCCCGCATCCTGGGCACGGACAAGACGGATGACGTCGCGCTCCTGCAGTTGCAGGGAGCGTCCGGCCTCAAGCCCGCGCCGATCGGTGACTCGTCCAAGGTCGTCGTTGGCGACCAGGTCGTTGCCCTTGGCAACCAGGGCGGCCAGGGCGGCCCGCCGACCGCTACCAACGGTGCGATCACCAACGTGAACAGGACTATCACCGCAGGTGACCAGGGTAGTGCGGACACCGAGACCCTCCACGGGATGCTCCAGACCGACGCCTACATAGCGGCTGGTGATTCCGGTGGGCCGCTTGTGAACGCCTCTGGCCAGGTGATCGGCATGGACACGGCGGCGGCGAGTAACGGCGGCTTCGGCCAGTCGTCGAACAGCAGCCAGGGCGGAAACATCGGATTCGCGATCCCGATCAACCACGCGCTGTCCATCGCACGGGAAATCGCCGCGGGGCATAGCAGTTCGACCATCCAGATCGGTGCGCGCGGGTTCCTGGGTGTCGGAGTGCAGGACATCAGCACAGGCTGCGGATCCAGCCCCGGCAACTTCGGGCCTGGCGGAGGCTTCGATGGCGGGTCGACGGCACCGGTCAACTCCGGCGCACTGGTCTGCGACGTCTACCCAGGCACTCCGGCGCAGTCCGCTGGCGTGGCGACCGGCGACGTCATCACCGGCGTCAACGGCACCACGGTGACGTCCGCGCAGTCCCTAACCAACGCGATGCAGTCCAAGCGTCCTGGCAACCAGGTCTCGCTGACGTGGGTGGACGCCAGCGGCCAGAGCCACACCGCGACGCTCACGCTCGTTGCGGGTCCGGCCGAATAAGGCGGAAGGCTGCGAGAGGCCCGGCCTCGTGGGGCCGGGCCTCTTTATGTGTCCCGGCCCCGCGGCGCCGGGCCTCTCGCACATCCAAGGCCCACGGCGCGCGTCCTCTCGCACCTCCAGGCCCGGTGCCGGCCTCTCGCACGTCCTCTCGCACATCCAGGCCCCGCGCCGGGCCTCTCGCACATCCAAGACCCACGGCGCGCGTCCGCTCGCCCGTCCGGGGCCGCGACGTCAGGCGGACGGCGACGTGAGCCACGCCCGCATCCGGGCCTCACACTCGGGGATCTGGGCAAGCTCGACATACTCGCCCTGTGTGTGCGCGACCTCGGGGATACCAGGCCCATAGTTGACGGCGGGCACGCCGAGCGCAGAGAACCTGGCGACGTCCGTCCAGCCGAGTTTTGCACGCGGCGTACCCCCGACCGCCGTGACGAATGCCGCCGCGGCCGGCTGATGCAGCCCGGGCCTGGCACCGGCCGCGACGTCGGTGATCTCCACCTTCCATGCGGCAAACGTCTCGCGTACGTGCTGTTCGGCCTGGTCCGGGGTCCGGTCCGGAGCGAAACGATAATTGACCGTCACCACGCACGAGTCGGGGATCACGTTCCCGGCGACCCCGCCGTCGATGCAGACGGCGTTCAGGCCCTCACGGTAAGTGAGACCGTCTACCAGCGGCTGGCGCGGCTGGTAGCC
This sequence comes from uncultured Actinomycetota bacterium, assembly GCA_963851085.1. GTDB lineage: Bacteria > Actinomycetota > Actinomycetes > Streptosporangiales > Streptosporangiaceae > DATFVJ01. Next base: position 753,136 of record CAWKNX010000010.1, read on the forward strand.
GCGAAGCACGCCGAGCACCGTTGCCGCCTCGTGGATCGCATTGCGGCCCATCCACGATCGGGCGCTGTGCGCGCGCTCACCCGGCACATGCACCTCCGCATGCATCGTGCCCTGACAGCCGCCCTCCACGACACCATCGGTCGGTTCCATCAGCACGGCAAAGTCGCCTGCCAGCCAGTCCGGATGGCGGCGGCTCACCTGGAGAAGGCCGTTGCGCTCGGCCTCGACCTCTTCGCAGTCATAGAACACGAACGTCACGTCCCGTTCTGGTTCGGGCAAGGTCGCGGCGAGGCGCAAGGCGACGGCGACGCCGGCCTTCATGTCGGTCGCACCGCACCCGTACAGCCGGCTCCCGTCCCGCCGGGACGGCAGGTTGTCCGCGATCGGCACGGTGTCTATGTGGCCCGCCAGGACGACCCGTTCCGCGCGGCCAAGATGAGTCCTTGCCACGACCGTGTTCCCGGCACGGTCCACGGACAGGTGCGTAAGGCCGCGCAACGCCGCCTCGATCGCCCCGGCGAGCGTCTCCTCGCCGCCACTGACGGACGCGATGTCCACCAGGTGCGCGGTCAGCTCCGCGCTATCTGTGGAAAGGTCGAAATCCATGCACCGCAGCGTAGCCCGGCCAGCGCGCCCTGAACTGGCGTACCAAACCGTCGGCCCGCAGAGCAGTCACGGCAACCGCGCCGACGCGCCGCAGGCTGCCGACCGCGGTAACCCCGCGTGAGCCGTTCGGCATCATTGTCCTTAACGACTGCCGCGGGTGCGCCGCCGAGGCGCAGCGGGGGGGTTCCGGGGGGGCGTCCCCCCGGGCTGGCACAGTCTTAACGACTGCCGCGGGTGCGCCGCCGAGGCGCAGCGGGGGGTTCCGGGGGGGCGTCCCCCCGGGCTGGCAGTGGCGGGCCGGTTCGCCGCCAGGGGCGGCTGGTAGCTAGGTGGCGTGACCAGCGAGGCGCGAGACGGCGATCGATCGCCGCGGCCTGCGGCCGGAAGGATCACGTCTTCGGGCAGAGGCGGGACAGCGTTCCGTGCACCTTCGCGATGCCAACGAAGTACCAGTTCTCACGGGTCGCGGCGAGCAGGTAGGCCGAATACTCGGTCCCGCCCGCAGTGTGCTGGAGGTCGGCGCAAATCGCGCTGACCGCCTGTGCTTGCGACGCACTCGCGGCCAGGCTCATGACCTTCAGGTGCAGGGTCATGAAGTAACGAAGCGCAGCGGGGTCGTCTTTGCCGTCGGTGCAAAACAGCGGCCGGCGTTCCCGGCCGCGTAATGGACGAGCGGCGGGCATCGGGGCGGGGGCGGGGGCGGGGGCGGGGCAGGTACGAGAACTCCGTCAGGATCACCGGTCGAGGCCGCCTGTGGGGCCGGGCGCGGGGCCGGCATGGTCTCTGGCGCAGTCGCGGCAGGATGTGACGGCACGGCACTCGGGCCGGCCTGAACTTTCGCGCTCGCAGCGCAGCCGGTGACCGCGATCGCAACCGTCGCCGCGGCAGCGACCGCTCGGCCTGGCGTCTGCCACCACACCCGTGACATCGGCTGATCCCCTGCCCTTCCGGCCCGCGAGCGGCCGACCCGGCCGCCTAGCCCGCCACCTGCTGCCCGAGGCGTCGCCTGCGCCCGGCACCCGGCCGCATCGACGGCGCCCAGCGCCCGCTGGCCCCGCGACCGGCGGGCCGCGACCCACAAAGAAAGTGGCACGTGCGGGAGACGCTACACGCGAACGTCAGCTCGTGCCGCCGATGTTGGCAGCTGCGGCGACCAGCGCCGCCAAGACCACGGCAACGGAAGGACGGCGGACACTGGCCGTGCGGGCAACCGCATAGACATTTCTGGCGACCGTGCCGGGCAGTTCGCGGGGCCTGGGAGCAAGCCATTGCTGGTCGGCTTGCTGCTCGCCATCGGCGGTGACGTCGCCGTCCCAAACCAAGCTGGGTGAGCTATACGGCGCAGGCGAACCTGCTCGGCATCCGCACTTGTGCCGACCCCGCCTGCCGAGATCGGAGTCCCCGATCCATACCGGGCTTCACCCCACGGAACCCTCCGCAGTGCCAGGAGCGGGCACGCGCGGCAGTCGTTCGGGATCATGGTCCTTTAGCGGGTTACGGGCGGGATGCCGCTACCGCGGGCGTTCAGGGCTGGAGCGGCAGCAGGACGGGACGTTTTGGCTGCAGACCGTCGCCCGATGACACGCCGCGCAGACGTCTGCTGACCCACGGTGCGGCATGCCGGCGCGCCCAGTGGATGTCCTCGCGGCGCATGGTGAGCCAGTCCGCGGCGACGGAGGGCGGCCATCGGTCTCGCCAGTTCCCGCTCACCGGCACGCCGAGCGCCTCGGACACGAGCAGCGCCACCCGGCTGTGGCCATCCGGGGACAGATGCAGCCTGTCCACGCTCCACGCCCGGCGATCGCGCAGCGGGCCCATCGACCACAGATCCGCCAGGTAGCACTGCCGCTGTTCCGCGATCGCGCGCAGGTGCCCGTTGTAGGCAGCGATCTTCCCACGCAGCAGCCGGAGCACGGGGAATTGCTGCGTGTCGAACCCGGTGAACACGACGACCTCACAACCGGCCGCGCGCAGGCGTGCCACGGCACCGTCGAAGATCCCCGCGAGCACGTCAGGATCCGCTCCGGGCCGCAAGATGTCATTGCCACCAGCGGCGATGCTCACCAGATCCGGTGCCATCTCGATGGCGAGCGGAACCTGTTCCGCCGCCACCTGGCCAACCCGCCTGCCCCGGATCGCGAGGTTGGCGTAGCGCACGCCCGGATTGTGCTCGCCGAGCAGCGCAGCGAACCGGTCGGCCCACCCGCGGTAACGCCCGGCGGAGTCCCGGTCATCGAGTCCTTCGGTGAAACTGTCACCGAGTGCGGCGAACGAGCCGACCCTGAGGGGTGATTGATGAGCTTGCACCCGCAACATTTTGCCAGCGATCCCCATGATCGCAGGTGGCGGCCCCTGCTCTCCTGCGAGGCCGCGGTCGGCCCCCGTCTGCCCGATGCGCGCTGTGGCAGCGTCCAGTGCTGGTTCCGCCCGTTAGTGCAGGCCCAGATCTCCATCTGGGTACCCGTTCGTCGTGCGGAAGGCGCGAAATATCCAGTTACTTTCTGCTTATAGATAACTCAGTGTTGAAAGTACCTATTGCCTGCGCCTTGTGCCCGGGATCGGGGAGGCCACCCGCTGCCCGCGGGGCCGGGCTCCGCGGGGCCGGGCTCCGCGGGCCGGCTCCCGCGGGGCCGGGCTCCGCGGCCGGGCTCCGTGCGGCCGGGCTCGCGGCCGGGCTCCGCGGCCGGGCTCCGCGGCCGGGCTCCGCGGCTACAGATGCCCGCACCCCGGTGCCCGCCCCGGTGCCGTGGGAAAGCCAAGTGCGCGCGTTGCGTTCGTTGCCTACCACTGAGTTCGGCACCCTGCGCGATGCTCTGCGCGGAACTCAGCACGCCGCGTGGCAGGACGGCCTCTGCTAATATGCTGCTGATGACGTTGTCAATGGCGATGAGCAGCCCCGCAGGCGTTCGGCTCGAGCATCTTGCCACACATCACTTCGTCCGGCCGTGCAGCGGTCGCCGCCAACCCCGCCGCCTAGCTGTGTTGTGTTGTGTTGCCCGCACCAGCCGATAAAGTCCGTGAGCCGACGACGCTGCATGGGTATGCTCCAGTTCACACCTAGCTGAGAGGGTCTCAGGCCGTGTCCGACGCGCCGGCCTTTCCGGGGGAGACCGGGGACTCACCCCTCCAGCCAGCAGATCCCGTGTGACGAGCGGGCTGCCGTCCGACGATGAAGGACGTTGCCGCCCAAGCCGGTGTCGGTCTCAAGACCGTCTCCCGGGTGGTCAACGGCGAGCCGGAGTTACGCCCGACACCGCGGAACGAGTACGCGCCGCGATCGAAGCGCTCGGCTTCCGGCGCAACGACAGTGCACGCGTGCTGCGCAAGGGCCAGACGGCATCCATCGGGCTAGTGCTCGAAGATGTCGGCAACCCCTTCTACTCGACCCTGGCGCGTGCCGTCGAGGATGTTACGCACGGCAACGGATCTCTGCTGTTCATGGGTTCCAGCGACGAAGATCCCGAACGCGAGCGCAAGCTCACGCTGACGTTCTGCGCGCGCCGTGTCGACGGTCTGATCATCGTCCCCGCTTCCACCGATGACCTGCCTGCTGCCCGAGGTCGCCGCGGGTATCGCCGTCGTCTTCGTCGACCGGCCGCCCGGAGTGATGCCGCCGATGTCGTGTTCACCGACAACGTTGGCGGAGCGCGTGACGGGGTGCGCCATGTCATCGGCCGGGCCACACGCGGATCGGCTACATCGGCGACGCGCCGCATATCTATACGGCCGGGCAGCGGCTGAGCGGGTACTCAGAAGCCATGGCCGCCGCGAATCTGCCCATCGACGAGCACTGGGTGGCGATGGCCCTCGCCCAGCCGGAGGTCATCAAGCGGGCGCTCGGCCGGATGCTGGACGAGCCCAGGCCGGTGACGGCACTGCTGTGCGGCAACAACCGGATCAGCGTCATCGTGCTCCGCGAACTCGCGGAGCGCGGCGCACCGGTCGCGATCGTGGGCTTTGACGATTTCGAGCTTGCCGATCTGCTCTCCCCCGGCGTCACCGTGGTGGCGCAGGATCCGGCGCAAATGGGCCACATCGCGGCGGAACTGCTGTTCCGGCGGCTTTCGGGTGAGCAGGGACCCGCGCGGCGAATCGAGCTCCCCACCCGCCTGGTGATCCGCGGATCCGGGGAGATCCCGCCACCGTGTCCTCCATGACGCAGCCATAATTGGGACTGCACGCACCAGGCCTTACCCCGGTTTAACGTAGACTCCGGCAGGCTTACTGGGGTCGTGTGTCCGCGCCGCAGTCATGACGCCGTGTAGGCACGCGCGCGACCAGGCCGGTACGGTCTGTGCACAACACTGGCATGGCAGGAAGCAGGTCGAGACAGGCGATGGGCAAGGCGAGCAGGAGCAAGCAGCGCTTGACCACCCGGAGAAGATCGCGATCCAGCGGGAGGCCGAACATCGCGCCCAGGTGCGTACCCGGGTTTCGCTGGTGATCGGCAGCGTCGTCGCGGTCAGTCGCCGTCGTGGTGGCGCTGATCGTCATCAAGACCACCTCGAGCGGCACGTCGGCGAGCACGGGCGCGCTGCCGAAGGGGACGGCGCTTTCTACGATCGTCTCCGACGTGACGAACGTCCCGGCGGCCGCGCTTGCCTCGGTCGGCAAGGGCACCGGTCGCGACGCCTCCGTTCGGCGCTTTCTGGACAGCCAGGCCCTCACCTCGAGACGGCCTGCCCGAGATCGTCTACGTCGGTGCGGAGTACTGCCCGTACTGCGCAGCGGAGCGCTGGCCGATGGCAGTCGCGCTCAGCCGCTTCGGTACCTTCTCCAACCTCGACGTCACCCACTCAGAGCACGGCGTCGACCGAGCTCTACGCGGACACGAACACGCTGACCTTCTACAAGTCCAGCGTATACGAGCAAGTACATCGTCTTCACGCCATCAGCAAGACCAACCCCGACAAGAAGCCACGCTGCAGCGGGACAAAGACCGCGCAGCAGAACGCGCTCAGTGAGGCGGGGCCGAACCAGCCGCCGTACGTGTCGCGGGCAGAACCATGTGCCGTTTGCGTTGGCCGACTCATTCGCCAACAAGTACCTGATCAGCCGGGCGAGCTTCAGGTACCCGCAGTTTCTTGCAGGGCAAGACCTCGGTGGCCGAGGTGGGCCGCGCGCTTAAATCCCGCCAGCCCCGATCGCGAAGGCCATAGACAGCACCGCCAACGAGATCACGGCGGTGGGAGGGAGGAGTAAGGGTGAACAGCTGTGAATGTTCTGTACCGCGCAGCTCCATCACCGCACTGGCGGGAACCTGTGATGGCCGGCCCAGGCACCGCAGCAAGGGCCAGGGCCAGGCCAGGCGGCCCGGGACAAACCAGAAGCGAAGGGCCAGGCGCAGGGCGCGAGACACGGCACGCCGGGCGCCGCCTCCCGCTCCGCTGGCAATGTCGCGCGCGGCACACCGCGGCCGGGCGCCGGCCGACCGGCCGCGAACGGAAACGGGACCAAGCGGGCGGCGACGGACGCTGCGACCGACGAAGCGCGGCCAGGCCGGGGCGGAACGCGCTGCTCGTGGCAGGCGGCCCGCCGGCGTGGGTCCGGCTGACCACTTTCATCCTGTCGCTCGCCGGGCTCGGCGTGTCGATCTACCTCACGATCACGCACTACTCGACCGGGATCACCCTCGCATGCCCCGACACGGGCACCATCAACTGCGAGAAGGTCACCTCCAGCCCGCAGTCGATCGTCTTCGGGATACCGGTCGCGGTGCTGGGCCTTGCCTTTTTCGTGTTCATGGTCGCGGTCAACAATCCGCTTGCCTGGCGTTCGCCGCTGCGGGTGCTCCATCAGGCCCGCGTGCTCTCGGTGATCGTCGGAATCGTCTTCGTGATCTACCTGATCTACGTCGAACTCTTCAAGGTGAACGCGATCTGCCTGTGGTGCACGAGCGTCCACGTGATCACATTCGCGCTCTTCGTGCTCATCCTGTCCAGCGCCGCTACCTGGGGCCTGGCAGAACGCTCGCGGTGACGTGCCCGCGGTGACGAGCGCCGAGCCGATGGGCGGGCGCGCGGACCGCGAACGGCGCCATCGTCACGAGCAGGTAGAGCGGGACCTGTGACGTGCTCGCGGTGACGAGTCAGCCCACTCCGAGTGCGATCACGGCGATCACGAGGAGAACCGCCAGCACGACGGTGACGATAACGGCGGGGTTGCGCAGGCCTCCGCGGCGCGCTGAGTCGGCTCCGCCCTTCTCGACGAAGGCGCGGAACTCTCCAGTACTGCCGCTCGGGTCCGGCTTAGCTTCGGACATGGGTCGACTGTAGCGGCCCGGGGCAGGCGAGTTGCCCAGTTCCCGCGGTTCAGGTCCGCCCACTGCGCCAGGCTGCCCGGCAGGCCCGTACCCCCGCCGAGCCGACTTCACGCGCTTGGGTCCTACCTAACGGCCGACGCGCGGCGTCCTACCGAACGGCTGCCGCGCGGCGCGCCGAGCTGCGGG
>CAWKNX010000011.1:0-381673 GCA_963851085.1 uncultured Actinomycetota bacterium
CCGTATGCGAGATTTCATCGAAGCAGGCTTTGATGTCGGCTTCCAGGACCCACTGGTAATTGCGGGGCCTGGATGCAAGGTTGTGGATCTCAGAGATCGCGTCCTGCGCGCGCCGGTTCGGCCGGAACCCATATGAGCACGGCTTGAAATCCGCCTCGAAAATGGGCTCCAGCACCAGCTTAAGGCTGGCCTGGACCACCCGGTCAGCGAGGGTAGGAATACCGAGCTTCCGGAGTTTCCCATTGCTCTTCGGTATCAAAACCCGCCGCACTTCCACCGGCCGGAAAGAGCCAGACTTCAGCTCCTCCCGGATACAGCCCAGCAGCCCGATCACCCCATCCCGGGCCTCGACACCGGCCGCAGTGGCCTTATCAATTCCCGGAGTGCTGGCGCCCTTGTTCGCAGCCACGCGTTCCCACGCGACCACCAAGAACGCCGGATCATAGACGAGGTTGAACAGATCACCGAAACGGCGGCCCGCATCCCGGGCCGCCCACAGGTGCAGTTTGGTCTGCATACTCCGTACCGCGACACCAGCCGAATACGGATCCGGCCAGGACACGACGCCGGTATTCACCGGCGCATCTTCGGACATTACTTTCCCTCCCTGACTGACACGCTGCCGCCCTTCCCCATGCACGCGGCTTTCCCGCGCCCGGAGTACTACGGCGGCTCCGCCCCACCCGCGCCTTCGGCAGGCGTCGCGCCTATCCCCGCCCCAGCCCCTCTGGCCGAAGGGGGCGCGTGGAACGAACACGGATGGTTCCCACGTTCACTGCCGTCCGATCAACGGGTTAGGCACCCGGCTCTGCCCCTGCGGCCTCGCCACGGCTACGCCGCAGTCCTTCACCGTGGCCTCCAGACCCAAGCTGGTGAGACCCAGCCTGAAGTTCCCGCCATGGCCTGGCGGGCACGCACCGCGAACCAGCCCGAATCCACCGGGTTAGAGCTGGCCGAGCTTCAAGAGGCGTAACAACACCGGTTTCTCACGTATACCTTCCCGTCTTGCTCACCGCGCCCGCCCCATCCGGCAGTGCCGGGACGACGCGACTTTGTCGAGGCTGCTCCCGCCATCTCCGCCGACCCGCGGATCAGGCTGCCTCCAGCTTCACCCCACCGCTGCGACGGCAAGGAGACGAAGGTCTTCCACCTCCATTCGGGACAACAGCGCCTCGTGGCGCACCACCAGGACCTCGGCATCCCTGGACACCTCACGCCGGGCCAGCACCATCAGGCAGCCGAGCAGACGGCGCACGAGCAGGTAGACCACCGAAAGATCACTCAACGATGATCCCAACCCAGCTGGCCGCCCAGGCCAGATCCAGTGATCGAGCCCCACAGGGTCAGCGCGGACAGGATCGCCCGGTCGGCCCAGGTCGGTCTTGGTAGTTTGACGTGGCGCTGGAGCACGGCGACCTGGTGGCGCAAGATCAATATCTCGGTGTCTTTGGCCATGTCTGACCGGGCGAACAGGGCTATCCAGCGAGCATTCGCAGCATTGCCAGGTAGGCGAAGCGTAGCGTCACGGGCGCTCACATGCCGAACGCGAGCCCCTGGCGCAGCCACGAACCGGTCCGCCCTGTACTGGTGGCGTTCAACCCGGCCCCGCCACGCCACCAGCCCCGAACCGGTGGCCGTGGCGGCGCTCCGCTGAGGGCCAGGCCATGGGGCTGGCGCCCATCGCGGCGAGCACGGACTCACCTCGCGCTCGCTGCGCCTCGCCGACGAAAATGAGCGTCCTGGCCCACTGGTAGCGGCACCCAGCCGCCGCAAGCGCACCAGCCGCAGTAACCAACTTGGCGCGGTCGCCGGCCAATGCCGCCGCACGGTCCACGATGGCGGCGGCGATCGGATTCTCCATCGTCATCTGGCGTGCGCGGTGGATACGGTCGGAGGTGTCCCGGTGGCCGGTGAGGACGGCTGCTTCGGCCCATAGCGCGGCGTACCATGGCCGCCACATCCCGCTGTACCAGGTGCGGAACTCCTCTGGCGGGGTGCGAAGCAACCGCAGCGCCCGTTGCGGGTGCCCCTGGTGCAGCAGCAGCAGGGCGTCGAAAAATTCGCCGACGTGGATCTGCGACAGCGGCCGTCCGGGTGTCGACAGCGCCTCCACGATCTCCAGCCAGCGGGCCCGTGCGCCGTCGTCTCCGCGCAGTCCGTACACGGTCGCCGCGGCATAGGCGCCGCGGCTGAGGTTCCCCGCGCGTGGCCGCCCGGCCCGCTCCCATCCCTCGCGGAACCGATCGGCTAAGGCCAGCGCCTCATCCCAATCGCCCGCCAGCGCCGCCACGACGATGAGCCGCGCGGTAGCCAGGTGCCCCTCCTCCCGGTGCGAGGGCAGGCCCCCCGCGCGTTCGGCCATCTCTTTGGCAGTCGGGAGATCGCCAGCGGCCATGGCGCACTCCGCGGCCATGCTGAAGGCATCGTAGAACTCCATCCCCGCCGCGGCCGTTGCCCGCAACGGGGCCAGCAGCTCGGTGCGCCGCAAAGCGCTGGCGGCAGCGGCATGAAGCTGCCCTTTGGCGAGCTGGAAGGACGTGACATGATCCAGCGCTGCGCTCTCGGTCAGCGGGTCGCGTGCCCGGCGGGCTAGCGTCGTGGCGCGCTCGATGAGGTCGACGGCGGCCGGATCGGCGTCGTCGTGGCTGAACGCCATGGCCGTGAGCGTCCGGGCCTGCGCGGCCGGGTCGCCAACCGCGAGCCGTGTTGCCTCCGCCAGGAGCGTGGCCACCTCGTCAGTGGCGGCTGGCGTGGCCATGAGCCCCGGCCCACGATTGATCAGCTCTGCCATGCGGGCGAGATCCATCGCCGCAGCCGCCCGATCGCCCGCGCGAACGGCTGCGTCGGCTGCCGCCCGGCGCAGCCGCAGCGCCTCGGTGCCGAAATGCCGGACCTCTGCGGCACCCGCCGCGTGATGCAGCGCGGCCGCCGCGGCCCTGCCCGTCGTCAGTTCTGCCGCCTGCTCATACCGCACCTGCGACTCCCCCGGCATGCCCCGGGCGAAGCACAGTTCAGCCAGGCTCATCGCCAGCCGAAACGCCTCGTGGCGATGTTGCACGTGGACGGCCGCCCAGCCAAGCGCGCTGCGCAGCTCGTCGGCGATCTGATCGAACGCCGAGCGCCAGGCACCGGCATCATCACCCGCAGCAGGGCCGAGGACGGCAGCGGTGTCCAGACACCAGGTCAGGTGGCGGGAATGCGCCTCCACTGACTCCCCCGCATCGGCGAGCCGATCAGCACCGTACTGCCGGATGATCTCCAAAGCCCGGTAGCGGGTCCCCGCAGGACCCGTGATGGGAACGAGGAGGCTCTGGTCGGCAAGCCCGGCCAGAACAGCTGAAATGGCGTCCCCCTCCATGGGCGGCCAGCTTCCGAGCACCGCCACCGCAGCGCTTACGGTGAACGGTGCGGCGAAAACAGAGACTCGCCGCAAGACTGCCTGGCCAACCTCGTCAAGCAGCGCGTAACTCCAGTCCAGGGCCGACCGCAGCGAGCGATGCCGGTCGTCTGCGCGCTGCCCCCCGGTCAGCAGCCGCAACTGGTCGGTGAGCCCGGCTTCGATCCCGTCCAGGCTGAGCGAGGCGACGCGGGCCGCGGTCAGCTCGATCGCCAGCGCCATACCATCGATTTCACGGCAGATGGCGACGGCACGTTCCATGTCGCCGGGCGTGAGCGTGCTCCCACCCGCTGCGGCGCGCACCCGGAACAGTTCCACCGCGTCACCCGGCCCCCCGACGCCTGTCTCAATAGACAGGCCCGGCACGGTGAACACCCACTCAAACGGCACCAGCAGCCTAGCCCGGCTGGTAACCAGAACCGACAGCTTCGGGCTGCCGACAAGCAGCCGCTCCAGCAGGGCTGCCACGCCGCCCAGCAGGTGCTCACAGTTGTCCAGCACGAGCAGTGCATGCCGTGTAGCCAGCCAGTCAAGGACGATGTCCTCCGCTGAGCGGCCCTGATGCTCGCTGAGACCGACTGCTGCCGCGATCGCTGGGGCGATCATCGATGGATCGGTAACCGGCACGAGGTCGACGTACCAGGCATCGTCGGCGTACCGCCCGGCCACCTCGGCGGCAACGCTCAACGCGAGGCGCGTCTTACCGACCCCGCCCGGCCCCACGGCCGTGACCAGGCGGTGCGCCGAGAGCGCAGCGGCCAGAGCAGCCCGCTCGGCGACCCGGCCGATGAATGACGTCAACGGCGCCCGCGGCGCCCCCACTACCGGCCCAGGCGCGCGTGCGCCCGGCTCAGCCGTGGTTGCGGAGCGTAACGTCTTCACATTCGCCGGGGCGGCCGCAGCCAGAACCGGATCCTGACGCAGGATCGCCATTTCCAGATCGCGGAGCTGTTGGCCGGGGTCGATCCCTAGTTCCTCGCCGAGCCTCCGCCGTAACCGGTGGTACATCGCGAGCGCATCGGCCTGTCGGCCGTTGCGGTATAACGCCAGCATGAGCTGCCCGTGGACCTGCTCATCCAGCGGATGACGGGCCGCCATCCGCTCCAGATCCGGAACCAGGTACCCGTGCTCCCCCGCCGCCAGTTGTGCCTCGAACAAAGCCCGTTCGACCTCAGCGCGAAGCAGATCGAGCCGCTCCGCCTGCTCCTCCAGCCACGCCAGGCCGACCAGATCCGCCATCGGCTGCCCCCGCCACAGCGCCAGTGCGGCCCGCAGGTACCGTGCGCCCTGCCCAGGATCGGCCGACTGCCTGCCCTGCCGTAACAGCCGCTCAACAAGGTGCACATCGGTAGGGTCATCGCCGAGGTCGAGCATGTAGCCGGGCGGCCGCGCGATGATCGCGGTCTTGCTGCCCAAGACCTTACGCAGATACGACACGTGACTTTGCAGCGTGTTCAGGGCGGTCGGCGGCACCGCGTCTCCCCACACCGCCTCCACCAGGCGGCCGGTGCTGACGATCTCCCCACTGCGCAGCGCCAAGGAGGCAAGCACCGCCTTCCGCCGCAAACCGTAAACCGGCTGCGGATGGCCATGCACCACCACATCAACCGGCCCCAGCAGCCGTACCTGCACCGACAGCTCCCCTTCACTGTCGTCAACCCTGCCATCCATCACGACCGGCGGCCACAGCCGGCTCACACGTTCCCCGGCTTTCGCCATTGTGCATCTCGGCGCCGTTTCGGGCCACATGCGCACCTGCACAGCGATCGCGGTGGCCCACGTAGATCCATAACGGCCTTGCTCAACGCGGCTCCTTGCCTCGCCGAGGTCACCGCGCTGCTGATCAACGAGATCGGGCACTCCTTTGTGTCGCCGAACTCGGCCAGATTACCGTTGAGCAGCGCCCGGGCGACAGTGCGGGGCGGGGTGTGATACACGCCGACCGCATCGGCCGGGCCCGCTCCCGCAACCGGAGGCGGCGGATGGCGATCCGCGCCGGGCCGCTTCAGGCGTCGCACTCGGTGCGGCCGCGGCGGCGCTCGTGACCACTACGCCCGCCAGCCCGCCGCAGCCAGATACTGGCCTGCTGGGGCACTACGTCGGCGCAATGGCGGCCGAGACCACTGCATATACCGTGGCACGCGCTGGATGAACGCTGACGGCAGCCGAACCCGGCGACGGGCTCGAGGAGACCCGCACGGTCGCCACGACGCGTCGTTTGAGCGTCCCAGCGGCGGTGGAATTGGTTCCACAGCCAGGGCTCGCCGCCGTCGCGACCGGCAGGCCAGTGAGCGGCCACGGGAGTTAATTTCTCGACCTGCTTGCGCCCGGTGGTATGCCGCGAAGGCGCCTGGCTGTGCTGGCGCCTGCGCACTGCCCAGCGTGTGATCGGGCCTGCGTGTGACGAGGGGAACTTGGGGCCGATCTGCGCGTGGGAGTCGGTGCCCGCGGCGCTCGCGCGGTCGGCGGCCGCGCCGCGTCGTCATGGCTTCTCTTCGGCGTCGTCGTTGGCTCGCTTGAGTCTGCGGTAGCCCCGCCACCCGTCATGCGCCCAGGCCGCCACCATCTGCAAACTCCAGGGACAGCCCCAGGATCCGGATGGCCGCACAGCCGACGTCGGCGATGAAGCCGTCGATGCGCTGATCCTGCTCATGTCGATCGTCAACCGATGCGGAATCAACCTTGAGGACGCCTTCCGCGCCAAGGAAGCCCGCAACGAATCCCGCGTCTGGGTATAAGCAACCCCAGCTGATGGATGCGCCAGGCACGGCGTACACAGAGCCTGCCGCTCCGGCCGGCCAAGCTCCGCCCTGGCGTTTGGTGCGTCATCCGCCCGCGCCGAGCCAGAACGGGATCATTGGCGGCCATCCCAGCGTGGCTGCGGTCCTCGCCCAGCGCGATTTGACCACCCGAAATCGCGGGATCAAGCGGTTGGGTGCACCGCTGGTTCTGGCCCGATCCCGTCCGCCAGGCGTCCGTAACCAGCGCTGCGCAGGGCTCACAGCGACATGACCCGCAGCGGGACACCAGCGAGCGGGCCCGCAAGGCCGCGAACGCCCAGCTCACAGGCGTTTCCGCAGGCGGTGGCAGGTGCTGGGCTAGGGGGCTAGGGGCGGCGGAAACCGGGCCAGCGGTTCACTGAACCGCTAGGCCTTATCCGCCTCTATGCCCCAGACCTGCGCGGCGAGGCATCCTACCTGGACGGGCCCGGGCTGGCCGAGAACCTCCATCTGACCGCACGGCAGGCAGGGGAGTGCGCCGCAGTCGGCGTCGGCCAACCCGTGCTCACCCACCTGGTGCCGTGGAACGACCGCGAGCAGAGCCGACGGGAAGCGGCGGTCGCGTACGGCGGGCCGCTGTCACCCGCCGCGTCGGGCCAGGTCATCGACCTCGGCTGATCACCGGGCGACGCGTCGCCCGGGCCGGGTCCCACTTCCGGCGCCCTGTCACGCTTCGCGCGGCATCAGCGAAACCACGCTTCCTCCCGGGCAGGACCCCGCCCAGGAGGAAGCGCGTCATCAGGTGCGCAGCGCCCGGTCCCGGGCCGTCAGCCGTTCCGAAGGGTGAGCGGGTTGAACGAGCCCGAGACGCCGCTGTACCCGGCAGCCCAGACAATCGCGGCACCAGGGCTGGCAGATACCGACGTCAGCTGGCTGGCGCTGCCCACATTGGGGCTGGACACGGTCGTCCAGTTGGTGCCGTCCCAGTGCAGGGTGAGGGTCTGCGGCCCGGTCGTGTAGCCCACGGCCCACACATCGGAGGCCGAGCGGGCTGTGATCCCGGTGAGCGTGCCGGCTGCGGGGCTGGGCGTAATGGTCCACGCGGTGCCGTTCCAGTGCGCGATGAGCGGGCCGGACGGGCTGTTGCCGGCCGCCCACACGTCGGCCGGGCTTATCGCGTCAGCCGATGTGAAGACGGCGCCGGTGACCTGCGGCATCGTGACGAGGTTCCACGCGGTGCCGTCCCAGTGCGCTGAGTACGGGTCCCATATGTTGCTGTAGACGGTTTGCAGGTAGGTCCCGACGATCCACACGTTGCTTGCCGAGGTGGCGGAGATCGCGCTGACCGTGTTCTGGGCGAACGTGACCCCGTTGGGCATGGGAAACGGCGGTTGGGCCGCAGGCCTCGTCCATGCGGTGCCGTCCCACTGCTCGACCAGGCCGTATGCCGAGCCTTCGTTGCCGATTGCATACGCGTTCGTGGAACTGATATCGGCCACGCCGACTAGGGCGGTGCCCGGGTTGAGAGGCAGCGGGTCTGGGACGTTCGTCCAGGTCGAGCCGTTCCAGTGGACCGTCAATGGGCTCGAGTAACCGGGGTGCTTGACGAGGTTGGTGGTCCCGACCGCCCACGCGTCGGCGGCGCTGCTCGAGCTCACCCAGCCCAGGTGGACGCCGTTGGTGGCAGGGAAGCTCGGCGGGGTCGCCTGCGACCAGGCCGTCCCGTTCCAGTGGTCGATGAGTGGAAGCGAGGGCACTTTGCTCGATTGCTGGCCCACGCTTCCGACCGCCCAAGCATCGGCGTCGGTGCGGGCGGCGATGCCGTTTATGTAGGCGTCCTGCCCGGTCGGCGGGGATGGGGCGATGGTCCAGCCGGCCGCGAGCGCCGGTCCGGCTCCGAGTAAGACTGCCGCGAGCGCCGCGGTTGCAGCAGTGAGCGTCGAACGAAGCAGCGAATCCCCCCCTTGGTTGGCCGTGCCAGTTCCTTCTGCTACAACAACGTTGGCCGCAGCGGAACGGTTCAGCGAATCGACACCTGGCGGCTGCCGCGTACAGCGGCCGCTGTCCCTCGCCGCGTCGGGCCAGGTCATCGACCTCGGTGGTAAACCATGATCACGGAGGACTCGCGCCAACGCACTGGGACCACACTTCACCGCGTGGGCAGGCGCCGGTGTGCACGGCGATGCCCCTCCGGCCCGGACGGCCCAGCCTCAGAACACCTCAGCCCAGGTCAAACTCGCCGACCTTCACCTCAGCGGTGAACGCCTCCCACTCAGCCGGGGTGAAGACCAGCACAGGACCCCCCCGGTCCTTCGAGTCACGCACTGCGACAGCCCCGGAAGTTCCGCGCAACAGCTACGCATGCGCCGCCATTGTCGCCGCTGTAACTGCTCTTGCGCCACCGGGGCGCCTACGGTGTCCATCGTTCGTCATCCTGCGGCGGCGCGGGACCGCCAGCCCGGCCGCTCCGGGCAGCGCGGCTCATCCCCGGCGTGGTGTGCGTCGCGCGGGCCAGTGTAGTTCTCCTCGTCGATCAAGTCGGCGACACCGCACTGGTAGATCAGGGCCAGCCGGCACAGCGTCCGCACCGACGGCTCGCGTCCCGACGCTGCGGGCCTGGACGGCATGCCGTTTACCCCTCACCCTCGGTGACCGCCGCAGCGCTTGCGCGGCTTTGGCGAGGTCGGTGGCCACCCGTCTAACCTCAGCGCCGTGCCACCCTGCCCACTCCGCAGCGCTGCGCACGATTCTGCATCGACACCGCGCGAGCCTGGCAGGCATTCGGCAGGCCCGGTCACACCCTCCAAGCCCTGCTAGCCGCCGAGAGCTTCGCCCCCGAAGAGGTCTGCAGGCCCTGTACCGCTCCAAAATTCGCCGCAGCGCCTGACCTGGGGGTTTATGCAACCGTTCACGCGGCTCAGTCGAAAGTGGCGCGTACAACGGACGCCGTCCGTGCCTGTCCGTGGCAGTAGCCGTCCAGGCTGTCGCGCGTACGGACATACGGCGGACAGGCACGGTTGCGAAGATCACTGGCAGCCGAATATGTGCAGGTCCGAAGGCCTATAGCCATATCAGGGCAGGCGGTCCGTAAAACCGTCGGCTCAGCCTACGTTGGTTCGAACCCAACACCTGCCACCACGTAAAATTGCAGGTCAAGCGCCATGCGAAGTGGTCTTGGCCATCGGCTGCTGGGGAAACTGTCCGCTGGACCATACTCCGCGTCCTGGCACCTGATCCTTTTACGAAGGCCTTCGCGCTGATGGACAGAACACCGGGGCCGAGCCGGCCAGCATTACCTGCATATCGCAGTCAGCCGCTCGCAGATCTCCAGCGGAGACGAGACCGAGATCGCGCCGGGCGTGTCCAGCGGCCCTCGCATCTGATGGCATGCCTGCCAAGCGGATGAACCGGGAAGAGTTCTTTGCCAAGCTGTCACCGTTCGATGAGGACGGGCTGCGGAAGGTGCTGTGGAGCCTGTACTGGCGGGGCTCGGCGCCGCTGCGGGAACGCATCGAGGGCGAGCTCGACCCGGCCGAGCATGATCGCCGTAAGCGCGCCGCGGCGCAGTCGGCGGACCGGACTGGGTTTTGTGCGAAGGCCGGGAATTCGCAGAGCTGGCGCGGATGATGAGGTGGCGCGACGTCACAGCCATCCGGGAGGCTCCCCGGCGGAGCGCCGTGAGCGGCGCGCTATCTTCGTGCATCGCCGTCAGCGCGGAATCTACGTCGCGCCAATGGACGTGTGCGGCTCCAAGCAGGCTCGCCAGCAACCGTCTTGGGTGCACCGCTCTCGCCTGTGCCTATCCCTCATACGGATGCCCAACAGCCCTCGAAGAGGCCTAGGACTTCGGCCTGGGAACGCTGATCGATCCCCGCCGTAATCAGCTTGCGGTAATACGTCGCAACCTCGCGCGCGCGGGTCATTTCATCCCAGTCGCCACCCATCCGAAGGTTGCGCACGCAGTCGAGGATCAGGGATCTGTATTGCTCGACCGTCAAGTAGACGTCATAGGCTTGATAGTCGCTGACCGAAGCGGTCCAGTCTGGGCAGGTGCCGAGGAGTCGCTGTAGCGCCGACTGCGCCTGGTCTGGTGGATACGCAGCACGGTGCATGTGGCTGGCGACATCCCACACCGGATCGCCCCAGACAGCCATTTCCCAGTCCAGCACCGCGTACCGATCGCCAGGCGCGGCTAGTAGATTTTCACGTTGCAGGTCGCCGTGGCAGAGCCGAAAGGTCCGCCGAGAGTTATCCAGCGAATAATTTCGTACATCGAAGGGATCAGTCGGCAACCCCACGGCCCGCATGAACTCTTTCTCTTCGACACTCGAGAACTCGTATACTTTAGTTAGCCAGTTCAGGAGGCTTGGCAGGAACGCGTCGTTGGCCTCAGCCCGCCGCCACGGACTTTCTCGCAGCACCGCGCCTAGTGCCTTCATCTCTACTCGATAGAGTTCACTCATGGTGGTTCGGATGAACTCTATGAGAGAATCCGGCGCAGAGGTTCCGGGAGGATAGAGGTCGGCCACGCGCCGACCCGGTAACTACGAGGTAATCATGAATTCGTTTTCGCCGGAGTCGTGGAAGAGCTCGGGCGCCGCGATGTCAACGGGTCCGAGTGCGGCAAGAATCGACGACTCCGCGTACATACGCGGTTCAACGTCGGGCTCGCCCAACTCCCGACCGACCCGGACGACATAGCTGGCGCCGTCGCGTTGGACGAGGTAGTTGTCGTGGTACATCCCCGACACGGGACGGACTTCGTCAACCGCTCGTCGGTAGAGATCACACCACGAAGCTTTGTCCTGCATCAGAGCAGCTCTGCTTCGTGGAAGAACGCCTCGATGGACGCCTGGACCGCCCGCGGTGGCGAGACCTGAAGCTCCTGCAAGAGGCGATCAAGCAGCCAGGACCGCAGGGAGGGGCCGCTGTCCTTATTGACCCGCGTCTGGCGGATCAGAGCCTGGTCATGCGCCCTGGGTACGGCCCTCGGCAACGACAGCGGTGATGACAAGACGCGGCTTTGACATCCGCCAGCCGTGGCGGCCGGGGTATTCCTATGTCGTGAGACATGCCATTCGCATGTCCTGAAACTAGACGCCATCGCTCACCATCGCTCCCGACGCACGCACGCCTCCGTGTCAGATCGCGAGAAGGGGGACTGACCTGCTGCGATGCGGTCAGTAGTGGTCCTTACCGGCGTCCGGCGCGGCAGCGGGCCGGGTGCCGTGCAAGCCCGGGCGATTGCCGATCCGGACGGCACGCCGCACGCTCATGCGATCTGTTTTCCGGCCGCGCCAGGTGCTTCGTCCGCGCCTGCGGCGGCGTCCACTGCTCTGGAGTCCACTGCCGCGGAGGGGCCGACGTTTGCCGGGCCCTCCGGGCCACCGCGGGGGAACAGCCCAGGTGGCCGCCTGGGTCCCGGGGCACCCGCGAACGCCTGCGCGATCCCCATCCACTCCGCCGCCAGCGGCCCGGTGACCCGCAGTGCGGTGTCGGCGATGTTCCGCCGCTGTGTCACCACCAGGCAGAAATCAAACGCGGTGCCATCCACCAGGTCCGGCGCGTCTTCTGGCCCCCATGTCCAGACGCTGCCGTCTGGGGCGGTGAGCTCCACCCGAACGCGCTGCTGTGGCACGGGCCTTCGGTTGAGCGCGAACGCGAAGCCGAACGTGCTCACCCCGAGGTGGGCGATATGCCGGAGCCGCGCCGCCGGTGGCCGGCGCACACCGAGGGCGTCGGCTACGTCCTGTCCGTGCGCCCATGTCTCCATCAGCCGGGCGGTCACCGAGCTTGCTGCACTCATGTCGGGGCCGTACCACGGCAGCCGGGCCTTGGCATCAAGGTTGGTGAACACCGACACGAACCCGGTGCGCGCTGCGCGGAACCACCGGAGCAGTTCGGGGGGCGGCATCCGGCGGTAGCGGCGAGCGATCTCGTCAGGAAAACCGGCCCCCTGCGTCATGAGGTCCGCGGCGTCGGCACGGAACCGCGCCGGATCTGTGGCGGCTGCCACGGCGGCCTCGTCGAAGTAGGCGAGATGGGATACCTGGTCGCGGATCGCCCAGCGGGGTGCGGGCGTCGGCCGGTCCCAGCCTGCCTCGTCGAGGGGCGCGAGCATGGCCTCCAGTACCCGCGTCTCCGCCGTGAGATCGGCGAGCAGCCCGCGCATGTCAACGGCCATCCCTGCCGTCCCTTCCTCGTCGGTGTCCTCCCCCTGTGGACATCATCACAGGCGTTGGGCCATCCGTCTTCGGTGATCAGGCACCCGGGACGCGAAGTGCAGCTTGATCGTCGCCTGGAGCTGCTGATTTCGGCCCGCCGTGAGCATGCGTGCGCACTGGTCGCCAGTCCTCCCCAGAGGGCTGGGAGGACATCGACGTCAACATGAGCGGGGGCGGGAAGCTCTTCGTCCAGGCGAAGGAGTGTCACCCGCCGCGCTGTGTGGGCACGAGTGGGGCGTTAGGCGTCAGGTGGGGTGGGCATGACGGGTGGGGCTTGCGGGGTGCTGGTGCCCGGCGACAGGGTGGGCACGATGAAATGGGAACGGCCCGCCCGGCTCAAGTTAGCTGCCTGACCGGACGGGCCGTTTGATGCGCTTGGAGGCGCAGCGGCCAACGGTAGGTCAGGTGGCGGGTTGTCGATGTCCAGCTGGGGTCGGGGCTGCTGCGGTGTCTTGAGCCGGGGTGCGGGGGGCGGCTGGCCCGGTGGGGGTTCGGGCAGGAGCGGGATCTGGTCGGGCCGGGCGGGCTGGCCGGGCGGGTCCGGCCGCGGCGGGCGCTGTGCGCGGGGTGCGGGGTGTCGCGGGTACTGCTGCCCGATTCGATGCTGCGCCGCAGGCAGTACGGGGTGGAGGTGATCTGGGCGGGGCTGCTGGCGGCGGTACGGGGAGGGCCGTGGAACCAGATCGCGGCCCGGCTGGGAGTGCCGTATACGACGGTGCGGGAATGGCTGCGCCGGTTCGCCCGATGGCTGGTCGCCGATCACCGGCACGCTCACGGCAGGAACTCCGGCGCGGAGCCCGGCTCCCGTCGTGCCCGCGCCCGCATGATGGATCACCGCCGCCATTCGGGGGAAGAGCCAGTCGTGCGGCACCTCACCGATAACGATCGCATCGTCGGGCGACTGGCCGGCCTGGGCCAGGCCTACCCGGCCTGCCTGGATCACCATCCGCACCCCGGCCTGCCGTCCGGCCCTGGCGGCCAGGTCGCTGAGGCCATCCGCGTCGGCGGCACCGTCGAGGGCCAGGTCAAACCGCATCAAGATGATCAAGAGGCAGATGTACTCAGAGCCAAGCCCGACCTGCTGCGCAAGCGGGTCCTGCTCGGCGACCGATGCCATCACGCAAAGTGGGCAGAGCCACATCAACCTGGCCGTTGACACGCCACCAGCCTGTCGCTGCAGCACGATCTGGCACCGGATCGCGTCGTGTGCCGCAAGGCTATCGGGATGGAATAAGGCCGACCTCGTGAACCAGTCGGGACTGCGTCCGGGCGGCGCAGCCCCTGCGCGCCACAGGCGCCCTCAGGCCCGCACAGGCTCGTTGGTCCTGGTCACGGCTTCAAAAATCCGTCACCTGACCGATGTCTCCGCCTGAAACTTGCAGCAGTGTTTGTCGTGCAATTACCGGCACGATCCAGTGTCAACAGTTTGATCGGATCTCTTAGGCCGGAGGCCAGCGTGCCAAGATCGATCAACTGGTGGCGACGGCGGAGAAAGGCGGGACTGTTGGACGTTGTCCGGCTGCAGGAAAGCTTCGCCCATGTCGCGACGCACGGTGACGAGTTACCGCTGTTCTTCTACTCCGACCTGTTCATCAAGCATCCTGAGGTGCGGGACCTATTCCCAGTCTCGATGGCGGCGCAGCGGGGCCACCTCGTCGACGCGCTGGCGAAGATCGTTTCCCAGGTAGGCAGTTTTAATGATCTGACTGCGTTCCTCCAGGGATTGGGCCGTGATCATCGGAAGTTCGGCGTTGTCGCCGAGCACTACGACGCCGTGGGCGCCAGTCTGCTAGCGACCTTGGAACATTTTTCGGGGCCGGCCTGGACACCGGAGTTGGCGGCCGACTGGAAGGCGGCCTACGAACTCATCGGCTCCGTCATGACCGCGGCGGCGCGCGCGGACGAGCAACAACTGCGGCCGCCCTGGTGGCGGGGCACGGTCGTGGCCTGCGAGCGGAGGGCGTTCGATATCTCTGTGCTGTTCGTCCGGCCGGAGCCGCAAATGGACTACCTGCCGGGGCAGTCCGTGGCGATCGAGTCCCCGAGCCGCCCGAAGCTGTGGCGCTACTACTCCATGGCGAACGCGCCGCGTAGCAACGGGCTCCTGGAGTTCCATATCCGGCTGATCGACGGCGGCGCGGTGAGCATGGCGCTTACCAGCAGCACGATCGCTGACACCGAACTCAGGCTGGGACCTCCCGTCGGGGCCCTCACGCTGAGTCACCCCGCCTCCGGTCGGGACCTCTTGCTAGTGGCGGGAAGTACCGGACTGGCCCCGCTGAAAGCCATCCTCGATCAGGTGGCGGCTCTGCAGCAGCCGCCGGGGGTGCACCTGTTCTTCGGCGCGCGGACTGCCGACGGACTGTATGACCTGGACAGCCTGGAGAAGATGGCCGCCCAGCACCCGTGGCTGACCGTCACGCCAGCCGTGTCAGCCGATTCTAAGTTCGCCGGCGAGACCGGCAGCCTCCCGGATGTGGTGGCCCGGCACGGCGATTGGTCAGGGCACGATGCCTACCTGGCCGGCCCGACCGAGATGGTCCAGGAAACTGTCGCTCGGCTGGCTTCAGCAGGCATGCCGCAGGAGCAGATACATATCGAGGATTTCGGGTGGAGCGAGCCTTGACAACAGCATGGTTCGACGAGCAGAGCAGGCTGACTCCGGAGGAGTTGCAGACCGTGACGTTTCCTATGTCGCGGCTGGGGCGGCGTGGCTACGAGGAGGAGCCGGTCCAGGAGTTCCTGGACGAGGTGCACGAAGAGTTCGTGCGTCTGGTGAACGAGCGGGCGTCTCTGTGGCAGGAAGTTCAGCGGCTGCGCCGGCGGATTAACGGAAAGGCCGACGGTGATCCGCATGGGGTGCTGTTCGGTAAGGAAGACGCTCACATACACGCGGTACGGATACTGTCAACCGCGCAAGTCACCGCCGACCGGTACGTGGCCGACGCGCAAGCTTACAGCAGCAGGGTAACCGAGGAGGCCAGGCTGCGCCGCGATGACATCCTGCGCGAGGCCCAGCAGCACTCAGAAATGCTCCTGGAAGACGCTCATGCCCGTGCCCGCGAGGCGGCGGTTTCCGCGCTGGAGGTCGCGGCGCCGCCGCAGACCGACCGCGAACGGCGGGCGGCGCAGGCTGAACTGGCGTATTTGCGTACCTACAGCGACGTCTATCGGGCGCACCTGCGGGCTTACACGGAGGGTGTCCTGCGCGGTATCGAGGAATGGGAGCACAAGGAAGCAGCCTCACTCCAGGAAGCAGCCTTGCTCCAGGAAGCAGCCTCACTCCCGGAAGCGGCGCAGGGGCACACCGATCGCCGGAGCATCGGCCGCTGATGGCGACGCATATCGAGCTCTTGAAATACGGGCGCTAGTATCTCGTCGGCGAGGGTCTTTCGTTAAAGAAACTCAGTTACCGAGCCGATTGCCGCGGATCCAAGCTGCGCATACGAGCTCGTGTCGATGGCTATCCTTCGTATACATATTTGCCAGGGCTCGCGTAAGTGTCTTTTCGTGATCGCCGGTGGCTCAGCTGTCTGCGGTCGTGCCTGGCTTGCCATCGCGGGAGCAGGCCGCCTTCGGCCTGGCGGGCGCCGGGTGGCGGTAGAAGTTCGGTGCCTGGTCGAAATCCTGGTAGTAGCGGTGGAAGACCGGGGTCGCGGAAGATGCGGCAGGCGGCACGATCCAGGTCCAGTCTGCCGGGCACACCCGGTCCTGCCGCTCTTCCCGTTCCATATGCTGGAGAAAGCGAACCGACTCGGTGTGATGATCGGTGATCGTTACCCCGGCGGTGGTGAACGAATGCAGGACCGCGAGGTTGAGCTCGGTCATTGTCTTGTCTTTCCACAAGGTCCGGTCGCTGGCCGTGGACAGGCCCATACGCCTGGCGATCATCGGCAGCTGGTCGTAGCGGCCAGTGTCGCCGAGGTCGCGCGATCCGATCTCCGTGCACATGTACCAGCCGTTGAATGGCGCGGCGGGGTAACAGACGCCGCCGATGTCCAGGTACATGTCGCTGATCACCGGCACGGCATACCACCGCAGCCCGAGGTCGGCGAACCAGCCAAACTCCGGATGCCTGATGATTACCTCGAGTACTGCGTCGGCGGGCAGCTCGTGCAGCGTGACAGGCCCGCCGGCCTCCTGCACGAGCAGCGGGAGTATGTCGAACCGGCCGGACGGTCGGCCGCCTGGCCAGCCGAGGTCGCGGGCAAGGCGGGTGACGTCCGCGTTCGCCGGGTCACCGATGACGGCGCCGTCGGCGGTCTCGTAACCCGCATACCGGACCAGCTGCGAGTTGAGGATCCGCGGACCTGGCCGGCCCGGCGCGTCCGGCGCGAACACGGTGATCACCGGCCGGATCCGGCCGCTATTCGTTGCCTCACGCAGGTGCACGATCGACTCGGCGGCGATGTCCGATGCCGCAGTGACCTCGCGGCGATCGCGCACCTGCAGGCTCCGCCAGTACAGTCGCCCGATACACCGCGAGCTGTTCCGCCAGGCGACACGCGCGCCGAATGCCAGCTCAGCCGGAGTGTGCCGGTAGGTGCCCGCCGTCTCGATCTCGCGGCGGACGTGCCGGAGCCGCCTGTCGGGCGGCCCCGCGCGATTCTCGCTGTGGAACAGTGTGATGAACCGCTCGGCGCTCACTAACAGGCTGTCAAGGGCGAACCAGTCATCGCCCGCTAAGGACCGCCCGGCAGGAAGCACGCCCAGGTCGGCGGCCGGGCCGGTCTCAGTTCCGTCCGCCGCCACCGGGCAGGCCCGGAAAGACGGGACCATGAATGACTCCCCGCCCGGCTCCTGGCCGTGGTCGCGGCCGCGCGACCAGCCGCGACCAGGAATACGCCAGCGAGAATCCGGAAGGATTCGGCCCTGGTTCAGACCCACGGAGACCTCCCCTGGTAGTGCGGATCAGTGCGCGCTTCGTCGATGTCGTCGTGGCCGGTGAGCACCAGGGCACTTGCGCGGGTGCCGACCTTGTTCAGGCGCTGCATTCACCCGGCCTCATTCCAGCCGTCAAGCAGGCGAGGTCCCCGGCAAGCGGCGCGCAGAAGTCGCGGGTTAGGTCGGCCCGGCCGGGCAGCGCCCTCGCGCGCGTCCTGGCCAGCAGCTTGATACTTTCGCGCCAGCGCTCGGTGGCAGGCAGCGCGAACAGTGGGTTCACCGTGGTCCAGATGCTGGTGGCGGGCCCGCTTCGGCGCAGCAGTCCGCCCGGGCGCTCGCGAGTTATGCCCGCGATCGCGCAGTCCGGGTCGATAGCGCCCAGATCGCGCAGGTAAGGATTACGGAGCCCCCCCGCGCATGTGGCAAGGTAAAGCACTCTCTTACGGCCCCACCGGCCAGCCAGAATGCCGAGCGGAATGCTAGCGATCATCATGACCGGGCTGTGCACCACCAGGACAGTCCGCTGACACCGGACCGCCTGTCCCTTCACCGCGTCCAGGCCGAACGGCCCGTAACACTCCCGCATTGATAGCCACCCTTCGGCAGCTGGCAGCCGGTGATTTCCGCTGCCGGGAACTGCGGCACAAGCGTGCGCTACCAGCCCGGACGTCCGTATTGCACTCGCCTTGACGCCTACGTTGCACCCCAGGTCACACACGCAAGCGGGGTGCGCTCAGGGCGCGGCCAGCCGGGCTCCGGGCGGATGATCAAGACCGGCTCGGGACCGCTCACACACTTGATCCGCGAGGACGCCGCCGATCGCTACCCGTGGGCGAGCTGGCTGGGCCATATCGGCGACGCCCTGCGATGGCTGATCCGCGCCGCCAACCAGGCTCGTGAGCAGAGCCGCCCTACCCTTGCGGGGTTGGCAATCACGCTCCGTAAAATGGGGAAGCTCCCAAACGGGACTTGGGCTGGATGTTTATCTCAGAACCGCTCAGGCCACGCACGTCGCCAAGATCCAGGCCATCCTCGACATGCAGATCCCTGTCATGGATCAGGTGCCCGCCAACCATCCCAGTGCCGGCTGTCCGCCGCAAGGCGCGCGGCGTCACCATGGCCGGAGTCGAGTCCCTGCGTCCCACCGAGAAATACCGGATACCCACCGACGAATGGCAGGAATTCCTCGGCCACTTCCACGCACGAGGTTGCGGTGTGCACTCAACGGGGCATCGTGAGATCCAGCTCGAGCCAGTGTGCCAGATCCTTGATCTCGCGACCGATTGCTGCGGTCATGGTTTTGGTGAAGGCGACGTCCTGGTGGATCGCGTCGATCCGCAGTACCCCGGCTTTGCGGTCGGCGGTGGCGTCGAGCTTGCCCACCAGCCGGTCGGCGCAGAGGATCGGTAGGGCGAAGTACCCCCACCGGCGCTTGGCAGCGGGCTTATACATCTCCAGCTGGTAGTTGAACTCAAAGAGCTCGACGGTGCGCTTGCGGTCGTGGACGAGCCGGTCGAAGGGTGACAGCAATGCCGCACGCCCCGAGAACGGCTGGCCCAACAGGGATGGATCAACTCGCCACGTGCCCTTGACCCCCTGGACCACCGCCGGCTCACCGGCCTCGCTCACGTCCACGGGTTCAACCGGACATTCGGGCCCTCGGGCGCGGGCGATGCCCAGAGCGCGCAGCCGTCGCTGGTCGCGGATGCGTAGCGCCTGGTCGACGGGGACTACCGGGTCATCGGGGTAGACCCGCGTTGCCAGGTCCCACAGCCGGTCGCGGCCGCTGCGTCCAGCGATGGCGACCTCGCCTCGCAACACCATGAACTCCAGCAGTTGCGTGACGTTGCGGTTGTTGGTCCACCCGGTCGATTTCCACGGCACCTTGCAGGTGTCCGGAAGATCGCGCGACGGTAGCGGCCCCGAAGAACCAAGCCGATCGAGGATGTCCAGGCGGCACGCATCGTTGGCGCGCACCCAGTCGCGGTGGTACTCCTGCCAATAGGGCAGCTCCCCGCGCCCGGGCCACTCGGCCATCTCGGCGCGGTACAGGGTGAGATCTTCGTTGGGCCGGATCAGCGCTCGGAGCTCGAGCAGCGTCCGGTTCTCAAGCGCGGGAACGCCGAAGCGGATCAACCTCGCCGAGCACCGGATCCGCCGGAAACAAGTCCCGGGCGGACTCACACACGAATACCAGATCGCCGTCTGACGGCCCTACGCGGCTACGAGAAGAAGTAGGTCACTGCCACGATCACGTATTCGAGCCCAATACGCTCCCAGCCGGACGGCACTCGACTCGGACAAGGGCCAGTCACTGATCATGTCCACGCAGGCTTCAGGCTATTTCGCGGCACTGGCTGCCCACGCGTGTGTCCCACTCCCGCGCGGCCGATAGCGCCCGACCGGTGTCACGACAGGACTGCGGGTTGTCGCGAGCAGCGCCGCACGCTACCGGCATCTTTTAACCAGCGGAAGGGACAGCCATCATGCCGCTGAAGATCATGACGTTTAGATATGCCGACCCTAGTTCAGCAGGGATGGGGAGCATAACGAAACGCGACCATGTCGCGTCACGAGATCCAGGGTGCATACCACCAGGGCATGATCCTGGGTCAATACATCCAGGGCAATCTGTTATGGCCGGAGATTATCGAGTCAGCGTCCGCCGAGAGAGCAAGGCTATCCGCTGGCTGATGTGCACTCGCCTGGACATGGCCTGTGCTGCCGTGCCCCGGCGATGCTGACGCTGCGACGCCGAGACTGCCCAACACGAGAGCTGGAACGAGAATCCCGCGCGTCGCCCAGGCGCGAACCGCCCCAGTCGAGGGTTCACGGGGACCGCTGTCCACCGATCCGCTAGTCCGCATGATGACATGCGATAACCACCTATGAGTCTTCATCAGGGAGATCCCCTCATCGGTAACGTAGAAAGCAGATCCTCTAAGAGAGAGAAATTACACTAGAAGCCATCTCGGGGTATGACATTCGGATAGATCGGGGCGACATCCTGCCAGCCGTGCTTGATATCGTCCGTGACGCCATGGAGCCGTGCCGCTCGCGCCGTACTGACCACTGCCGTCTGTTTCGGTGGGTAGCACGGCAAGCATTGACCTATCGCGGTGAGTGCGGTTGCGGCTGACGGCGATGACCTGGCCGGGCAGGCGGGTGGTGGCTGTGCCGTGCCAGGCGGATACGAGCGTGATGTGTCGGGTCGCAGTGCGCGAGATCTCCCGAGGATGCACCGGTTAACCTGCCCGCTCCGCGCTGGCCGAGCGCCACCACCATCAGGTGTGCTATGCGGTTGATGTCCGCGAGCCGCTGGTCACCTGGGTAGGCGCCCTGCAGACGGGACGTGGTGGACGGCATTCGCGCATCACCTGGCCAAGGGCAAGCCACAGCCGCGCGCCATTGCGCTGAAGCAGCCGGGCAAGTTGCGGCGACACCGCGCCGATCATCACGGCCGCCAGGCAACGCCGCGTGGTGGCCCGCTGCAGGGTCATCCAGGCGCTGCGGGAGCATGACCACGCCGGAACCCGGTCGCCTTCTCCGCCGGCCCCGACCACGCGGCGCGGCGCCGACCGCGCCGCCCGGCGCCGATGGCGGCAGCCGCCCGGCGACATCACCTGGGAACGCGAAAGCAGTATGCGACAGGGTAGAAAGACACGGTATGGGAACTCCGGGAAGAAGGGCCTAGGCACCACCTCTTCTACCGGAAGCTTCCCCAGATCCCTGCAAAAACGGACACCTCACCAGTCGTGTTACGCCACGCCAGCCTGTACAGCACCGGTTAGCACTCACCACTACCGGCCATCGCCAGTCCCAGCCATTAGGCAAATACGCTATTTTATACGGGGCCGCGCCCACGGAGGTGGTGTATGAGATGATCACCTCGCGATCTATTTCTATTTGAGCACAAGCAGACGTGCTGCCCGGCAGGGGCGGGTGTCTCGGGGATGCCGGCCAGCGGGTCTGGCTGCCCGGCGCGTTCCCACGCCGCGGTAGTCGGCATACAGCCGGATCAGCTCCGCCAACACGGGGATCGTGCGAATGTGCGCGGACCTGGAGCGGGCGCCGTTGGCGTTCATCCGGGAAACACCGTGACCTCGCGTCCGGCGGCGGCGATGTCCTCGTGCCGGAGCCCG
Source organism: uncultured Actinomycetota bacterium (assembly GCA_963851085.1). Classification (GTDB taxonomy): domain Bacteria; phylum Actinomycetota; class Actinomycetes; order Streptosporangiales; family Streptosporangiaceae; genus DATFVJ01. Next base: position 21,368 of record CAWKNX010000011.1, read on the forward strand.
AGCGCTTCCAAGATCCGCATCAGTTCACGCCGACACGCCCAGCACCAGACAATTCAGTCACACCTGGAGCAGGCACCCCATACACCACTCGCGTGGATGCTAACTTTATAACGGCATTGCAGGCCGGCGAGCGGAATCATGGAACCTGCGGTGCAAATTTCATTGCATCATCTGCAAACCGAAGGAGCGTGATCATTTCCTCATCCCGGTTAATTCTCTCAGGATTCGAGTGAGAACTGCCCACAACGGGTATTAACGCGGCTGATGTTCCGCGCATCTCCTTCAGGTACCAGCTGCGAGCTTGTCCACAGGCGGTAGAAAATGCAAGGCGATCATGGAATTCCGGGCGCTCGGGCCGATTGAGCTTTGGTCGGCCGGGCAGCAACGTGATCTTGGGCCAGCCAGGGCGCGGTGTGTCCTGGCCATCCTCCTGTTGACGCCGCGCACGATAGTGCCCGTTGAGGCCCTCATTGACAGGCTGTGGGATACCCGGCCTCCGCCAAAGGCCCGAGAGAGTCTCTCGGTCTACATCACCCGGCTTCGGGCGTCACTCCGGCAGGCTCTGGGCGATAGCGTACGGCTGGTGGGGCGCGCGAGGGGCTACGTGCTCGACGTCGATCCTGAGGCGGTCGACTTGCATCAGTTCCGCCGATTGCGCCGGCAAGCGGACGCGCTGACCGCCAGCGGCGACTACGATCATGCGGCCTCGCTGCTGCGCGAGGCGGACGGGCTCTGGCGCGGCCAGGCGCTGGCAGGGATCCGCGGCGACTGGGTGGCGCGGATGCGTGACAGCCTCGAAGAGGAGCGCCGGGCGGCCATCCTGGAGCGCGTCGAGTGCGAGCTGGAGCTTGGCCGGCATGCCGACCTGGTCGGGGAGCTTCGCCATCTGCTGGCTCAGTACCCGCTGGATGAGACATTCATCGCCCACCAGATGACGGCTCTGTACTGGAACGGCAGGCCAGGTGACGCACTTAGCCTCTACCGGGAAACCCGCAGCCGCCTTATCGATGAGCAGGGCACCGAACCTGGGCCAATGCTGTCCGAACTCCATCAGCGCATCCTGCGCCGCGACCCCCAGCTTGCCGTAAGGCCCGCCGGCCAACGTGCTGGCCGTGTGCCACGGCCAGACACCCTTCCGCCCGAGACGGTGGAATTTGTGGGCCGCAGCGAGGAACTCGGGCTGCTCACCGGGGAGCATGGCGACGCCCCCCGGATCAGCGTGATCGAGGGCATGCCCGGCGTGGGAAAGACCGCGCTGGCGGTCCACGCTGCCCGCATCGTCTCCGAGCAGTACCCGGACGGGGTGTTCTACCTCAACCTTCATACCCACGACCACGGGGAGCCCCTCGCTCGACCCAGCCGAGGCACTGCACCGCCTGCTCCGGATGCTGACCGTGCCGGCCACGCAGATACCTGACGCTATCGGCGAGCGCGCCGCGCTGTGGCGAGCCCAGCTGAGCCGCCGCCGCGCCGTCGTGATTCTCGACGACGCTGCCAGGCATGACCAGATCCGCCCGCTCCTGCCGGTGGCGGGCCGGTGCCTGATCTTGATCACCACCCGGCGCAGGCTTCCCGACCTTCAGGGCGCCCGCACGCTGACCCTCGACGTACTGTCCACCGATGACGCGATCACGCTGTTCCGGCGGATCGCGGGGCAGGGCAGGGCCCAGGACGAGGACAAGGTCGTCACGGCCGTGGGACTGTGCGGGCGCTTGCCGCTCGCGATCCAGCTCACCGCCAGTAGGCTCGCGCAAGACTACCCGCCCGGGCTCGCCGACCTGATCGAGGAACTGTCGCAGTCTCCCGCTCAGCTCGGCGGCACCGGCGCGGCAAGCCCGGAGGTGATGTCTGCCTTCGACCTGTCCTACCGTGCGCTGGAACCCGACCACCAGCGGATCTTCCGGCGGCTGGGCGTGAGCCCTTGCGCTTATGTCAGCCTGCAGGCTGCCGCAGCCCTGGGCGGCTGCACCCTCGCCGAGGCAGAAAAAGCCCTCGTCACTCTGCTCGATCATCACCTGCTGGCACGAGCCCCAGCCGGTCAGTTCCGTTTCCACGACCTTATCCGCGGATACGCGGCCGTGCGCGCCGCGCGTGATGACCCCGAGCCTGAGCAGCGACAGGCAGTCGCCAGGCTCCTTGACTACTATCTGCACACAGCCGATGAGGCTGACCGGGTACTTCATCCGTTCCGACGCCGGATGCCCGTGTCGGTCACCCATCTACCAGCCGCGAGCCCGGCATTGGGCACGCAGGAAGACGCGGCAGGCTGGCTGGAATCGGAATGGCGCAACATCCTGCAGGCCGCGCAACACGCGGGCAGGCACGAATGGAAGCGGAAGTGCGCCGATCTCACCCACGTGCTGGCCGACTTCGTGGAGACCAGGGCGTACTGGGATGAGGCAATCGCGGCCCACACCCTGGCCCTGCAGGCCTGCCGTGACCTCGCTGATCCGGCCAGGATCGCGCAGGCGTCACTGGAGCTCAGCGCGGTGAGCCAGCAGACCGGTCGCCACGAGGCGACGCTTCCCCTGGCTGAGGACGCCGCGGCGATCTACCGGTCGCTGGCCGACCGGCGAGGCGAGGCCGAAGCCCTCGACCAGATAGGCATGGCCCACCAGCGTGCGGCCCGTTCCCGTGAGGCCCTCGCCTATTTCCACGAAGCAAGGATTCTGTACCACGGCACCGCGGACCAGCGTGGCGTGGCCAATACGTTGAGTCATTCCGGGATCGCTTGCTGGCACCTTGGGCGCTATCCCGACGCAATGGGTCACCTCCGTGAAGCGCTTTCGCTCTACCGTGATGTCGGCGACAGGCGCGGCGAGGCGAAAACCCTCAACAATCTAGGAAGGACGCAACTTTATTGCGGTTATCATAGAGACGCGCTCGAAGGCTATCAGAAGTCACTGGAAATATTTAGCGAGATAGGCGGAGCGCAGAACGAAGCGATTCTGTACCATAACATCGGAGGCGTCTACCATTACAAGGGCAGCTACGAGGAAGCTCTTGCTGCTTGCCGGCGGGCACTCGCCATATACCGTGACATCGGCGATCTCCCGGATGAAGCCGACGTGCTCAATGACATTGGCGCAATTTACCAAAGCGCAGAGTGCTATGATGAGGCGCTGATTCATCACCAGAAGGCGAGATTGATCGCTGAGGAGATTGGGAATCTGTCCCAGCAGGTGATCGCACTTCGCAGGATAGCCGACGTGCGTCGCGGATCCGGCCAGCACAGCGAGGCGTTTGATCATTACCACACCGCTCTCAGGCTGGCCAGGGAGATCGGCGACCCATACGAGGAGGCCAAAATCCTCGAAGGAATCGCAGAATCGACGCTCAACACACAGCGGCCCCATGCCGCGCGGATCGTATTCAGGCAGGCGCTGGACATCTTCGAACGGCTCGGCGTGCCAGAGGCAGAGTCGGCGCGGATACGCATAGAGACCATGAGCCCCTCCTCCGGCCGCCGCATCTCCTAGTCCGGCGCGCAGCCGCTGGCCGTCCGCGATGGTGGAGGGAAGTGGCCGGTTGGCACATCTTCGAAGCTGGCGCCTTTGACGACGAGCTGGACAGTCAGAAAACGGTGACTGGGGCACGGAGATCTTCAGTGCAATTCAGCACAGTCGGGATGGACCAGGGTCTATGCACAGGACGGGGGCGGAGCTCGGCTGATCGCCGAGCGGGTCCGGGCGGTCTTATCGGTGAACGCGCTGCCTTTTCGGTGCGTTCACCGATAAGACCGTGGGTCACAGTAAGTGGGCGTAGTACGGGGCATTGGTCATTCCCACCCAGGGCTTTTCCGTCTTCATCAGTGCGCACCCGCGCGTCCGCACGGTCCTTGAGCAGCAGGTGTATGACCGGCTCACCGAGGACCGCGCGCCGTGGGCACCGTCCTCACTAGCTCTGACAGGCCAGATCTGTTCCATCTTTCTTACCGACATCACCGCGTTCGGTTCCAGCAGCCGTAACGACGAGGATCGCCGAGCGGTTCGCCGCGCGATGTACACCATCCTTGAGGACACGTTCCAGAAATCGAACGGGCCCTGGCTCGCGTGCCATCATGCGGCATGTGACCCCCGACATCTACCACCCCACCGCCGCTGACACCGAGAGCCGCGCGAACCAGAGCAGGGAAAGCCCCATATCGCCCTGCGCATGCCCACGATCCCGCCCGGCTGCCGCACGCCGACGCCCCGCCTGGCCAGGTGACACCCGTCCGGTCCGGGCAGCGCAGGGCGCAGGCCGAGGCCGAGTCTGCGCCCAGGGGCTACGCGCTACCAGCCGGGGCGGCCGCAGGCACGGCGGTAGGGCACTGGAGAGCATCGTGCCGGGAAACTACGGCCCGCGGGATTCGGGGAGTCTCGCGGCAAAGGATCTCTGCCAGCAGGCATCTCACCGAGCGGCTTAACCGGCTCATCCCACTCGCTCGGCAAGGAAGTCCTCCCAGGTCCGGCGGCCCGCAGCGTGGTCAGGCGCCAGGTTAGCGCCGGCCCGGAACGCGCGTGCGGCCTTGCCCGGCAGCCAGACCGGCGCGATCAGCCGGTGCCGGTGACTGGCCCGGAGGTACCCGCGGAACAACTCGGCCATGCCGTACGCCCGCGGCCCGCCCATGTCAGGGACCAGGCCGGCCGGATCGCCGAGGGTGAGCTCCACGAGCCGCGCCGCCACCTCCCCGGCATCGACCGGCTGGAACCGGAAGCCGGCCGAGGCCGGCATCACCGGCAGCTTCGCCAGCTGCCGCGCCGTCATCAGGATCAGGTCATGAAACTGGGTGGCGCGCAGCGTCGTCCACGGCAGGCCCGAGTCGGCCACGACCCGCTCCGCGGCCAGCTTGGAGCCGAAGTAGCCGAACATGGCGCGGTCGACGCCGCTGACCACCGGGATCCGGTCGGCGCCGACAACTGAGATATACACCAGGTGGGGTGTCCCCGCCCGTACCGCCGCCCGCACCAGGTTCCTGGCCTTTCCCTCATCGCCCTTGGAGCTGCCCGCGCAGTGCACGATCGTCTTGACCCCCGCCACCGCCGGCTCGATCCCCTCGCCCGTGGCCAGGTCACCGGTCATGAGCTCGGTGCCGTCCCCCGCTTCGCGGCGGCGCCGGCTGAGCACCCGCACGACGCAGCCGCCGTCCCGCAGCCGCGGGACGACGAGCCGCCCGAGCGTGCCCGTGCCGCCTGTAACCAGGATGGATGATGTCATGGGCTCCTCCTCGCCTCAAGGTCGTTGCGGGCCGCCGGGAAAGGCGGTCGCGCGGGAAGCCGACCGGCCTTGTTTCATCGGCCGCTGCGCCGTCCTGTGCTCTCAGCCCGGCTTCGGGGCAGCTACGGATTCATCCGAGCTTGCATGGTGCGTCTCCTTGTCACATCGATCGTGTTCGGGGGGTCACTTCTATGACAGGTGGCAACGGGAGAATGTGACCGATGGAGGAGAACGAGCGGTTGGCCTTCGTGCTCCACGACATGTCCGAGCTGCCCTTCGACGAGATCGCTCCCATGGCCGGTCGATCTCCGTTGGCGGCCCCGACAGCGCGCGAGCAGGGCACGACGACGCGTCCAGGCCGTAGCCTCAACTTCTCATGCCTGGCAGGGGCGTGGTGGCGTGGCCGTGACAGTAGCGTCGGTCGTCGGCGGCGAAGCCGCGATGGCACGGTTGAACGGCTCCTGGGGTTTCCAGGGTTCAGCCGGAGCGGCGTCGCGGTTTTCGGCGGCGAGGCGGGATCGGGAAGTCCGCGCCGCTAGCCTCGGCGCGTTCCGCGGAAGCAGGCAACGCCGCTGGGTTCGGAGCAGGCGAGGGCGGCAGCGCCTCCGGCGGGTCATCGGCTGCTCCATGTCACCCAGCGCAGAACACCATTCAGGAGGCGGCAGGTAATGACTCTCGACGAGGTGGTCCCACATCCGCAGTATCGGATGTGTCACTCCCGTACCATCAGCCCCGTACCATCAGCGCCCCGCCCACGGCCGTGTGGGATGAATCGCGAGGTATTGAGAGTCGTTGCGCATCGCGCAGAGTCGCCACGCGTCGGCTGGTCCCAAGCTCAGGCCGGGCGGTTCCCAGGACTGGACATCTGCCCCGCCCGGCCTCACCCTGAAAGCAGGGGTATGGGGGGTATGAACTATGGGGTGGGTAATCGTCCTGATCGTCCTGGTTGGCGCCGGGTACTTAATATCGTTGCGGCTGCATCCGTTCCGCCGCTGTCCCGCCTGCAACGGCACTGGGCGGCGCCGCGGGGCCATGTTCACTTACTCGCATCGCCGGTGCCGCCGCTGCGGCGGTGGCAGCCGGCAGGAGCGGCTCGGCGTGCGGTGGGGCCTGGCCGGTGACCGCCAGCAGCTCCCCGGCCGCGGACGCGGCGGCGGGTGAGTTCCCGGCGTCCTGCGACGCGGCCCGATGACGCCGACCTGACCGGGCCGCGAGCGACGTGTCGAATACGTGTTCGCACACGGGAGACGTGCGAGGCCGACGCCAGGGCTGCGCCCGGCCGGGTGCCCATGGGCAACTCCGATCGCCGCCGGCGCACTGTCAGCTAGTCAGCTCGGTGAGCTCGCCGTCCCGCGGCCGGCCCGGCCCTCTGCGCCGCGCAGCCCGGAACTCGGTTGGTGACAGGTCGACAAGATGACCGGACCTGCGGACCTCGTAGGTGCCCTGGTCCAGCTCGACATCCGCGAACGTGAGCACCGGCCCCCGCTTGACACCGTAGCCGGATCGCACATCAGGTGTGCGGAATCACCCGCGGCAGTCGTTATGGAGCATTATTCCGAACGGCTGCCGTGGGCGTGTCACCGTTGCGGGTTCGGCCCGCCGATCAGTGGCGCCGGATCGTCGATGCCCGGATCAGCGCGCCGCCGTTCGGCCAGGGTGGTGCCCCACCGGTAGTGCCCGGTCATTGGATCTCCTCGGGCGGTGTCCAGGTCCGTCATAGCTCCCAGAACGGCCGCAGCTCGAACGTCCCGATCTTGGCGGTCGGGTGCCGCGATGCGACCTCGATCGCCTCGTCCAGGTCGGCGCACTCGAGCACGTTGAAGCCGGCGACCTGCTCTTTGGTCTCTGCGAACGGCCCATCGCTGATCAGCATCTCGCCGCCGCGCACCCCAGCATAGTTACCGCGATCATGGACGAGCCCGGCGCGCTCCTTCGCGAGGACGTGGTGGGGGCCGCAGCACCGGACGCGCAGCAGGGTCAGGGCGGAAGTAGTCAACAAAGATTGTGACGACCGGCGATGGTTCAGCGGGTGAGGGCGCTGTCGGCTGCGCCACCGTAGAGTTCGGCGGCCCGCCAGCAGTACCAGGCCACGACCGAACGGTACGGCCGGTACGGGTCGCCGAGCGGCTCGAGCTCTTTCGCCGTCGGCGTCGGGATCCCCCAGGCCAGCCCGAACCCCTTCCTGACCCCGAGATCGCCTGTCGGCCACACGTCCAGGCGCCGTAGCTGGAAGATGAGGAACATCTCGGCCGTCCATTTCCCGATTCCCCGGACGGTCGAGAGCCGGGCGACCACCTCGGCGTCGCTCTCGGCCCTCAGTCCTGCCTGATCGAGCACAACGGTCCCGTCCAGTACCTTGGTCGCCAGATCCTGCAGCGACGCCGTCTTATTGGCGGACAGGCCAGCGGAACGGAGTCTGTCGGCAGGCAACGACAGCAGCCGCTCCGGGCTCACGTCACCGCCGAGCGCGGCGATCAGGCGCCCATGGATGGCGGCAGCCGCGGCCCCGGCCAGCTGCTGGTAAAGAACCGAGCGGACCAGGGCCGCGAAATGGGTCTCGGTCGGCGGGCGCACCCGGGGAGGACCGGCCTCGGTGACGAGGCGGCGCATGACGGGGTCCAGCTCGGACAGGATGACGGCGGCCGCAGGGTAACTGCGTGCCGGGCGGGTGGATGTCGGCCGGTCGGGCATGGGCTAAGTGTGCCCCTTGCCACCGGCTCAGGCCGGCTTGGCCGGCGGGGCCTCGCCGGCTGCGGCAGCGCCGCCGCCTTGCCGTCACCCCACCCGCTCGCGGGCCGGGCGGCCCGGCCGGTTGTCAGGTGCCGAGGCTCCGGCCGCCGTCGACGACGATCCGCTGGCCCGTAATGAATCCGGCTCCTTCTGAGGCGAGGAAGCTCACCGCGTGGGCGATGTCGCCGGGAGTTCCCATCCGCCCGGCCGGTACCGAGGCGAGATAGGCAGTTCTGATGTCATCGGGGACGTCCGCGTGGCGCTCGACGGGGACGAAGCCGGGTGCGACCGTGTTCACGGTGATGCCGAACGGTGCGAGTTCGCGTGCCCAGCTGCGGGTGAGACCAACCTGCGCGCTCTTGGCGGTGGCATAGGCGGACCTGCCCGGGGGCGGCCGATTGACGACCTCGGAGTCGACGTTGATGACGCGGCCGAACCGCCTGGCCCGCATCCCGGCCTGCACCGCGCGCCCGAGCAGCACCGGGCTCTTGACGAAGAAGTTCAGCTGGGCGAGGTGGTCAGCCCACGCCACGTCGGTCAACTCGGCGTCCGGCTGCGGGCCGGTGGCGTTGAGGACCAGGACGTCAATTGGGCCGAGGCGGCCGGCGATCGCGGCTACCAGGTCACCGACCTGCCGCTCGTCGGTGACATCGGCGGAAAAGGCGTCGGCAGTCCCGCCATCGTCACGGATACTGCGGGCGACCTCGAGTACCTCCCCGTCGCCATGTAGGCCATTGACCGCGACGGCGAGGCCGTCTTGGGCCAGGCGTCGTGCGATGGCCGCGCCCAGCCCCCGTGAGCTGCCCGTCACGAGAGCGACACGTTCCTGCGCCGAAGACATATACGCGATCATTCCACTCCGCTCCTGTCGGCGCTGCCCCGGTCTGGCCGTCCAGATGCGGGCAGTGGGCCCTCCGCAGGGCCCGTTGGGCATGTCTCTGGCCGGTCCGGGACGGGCTTGCGGGCTCGGCCGGGGCGGTAGAGTCCGCGGCGTGGGCGATGAAGGAGGCGGCAGCGGGGCGATCACGGTCATTCGTGTCGCCGAGGCTGAGATCGGTGCGGATCGCAGCAAGCGAGTGCAGTCGCTCCTCCAGACCTGCTTCCCCGGATATCCGGACCGGAGCTACTTCAAGCTTCCTCCCCATTTCCGTTACCTCGCGATGATGGGCGGCACCGTGGTGGCGGCCCAGATGGGCGTGGAGCTTCGAGTCATCCGGGTGGGTGACCTTGTCGCGCGTACGTTCGGCGTCGTCGACGTCTGCGTGCGGGAGAGTGAGCGGTCGCGCGGCCTCGCGAGCAGGCTGCTGGCGGAGGTGACCGATTTCGCGCGTGCCTGCGGGATGGACTTCGTCATCCTCTTCGCCGACGACGACCGGCTCTACGCCGCGAATGGGTGGGCACGCGTCAGGAACCGCTGCTCCTGGGTGAAGATCGACGATCACACCACATTGGGGCTGGCCCGGGAGGTGGCGCCCACCGCCTTGATGGTGAAGGCTGTCGGGGACCGAGCCTGGCCCGAGGGTGATGTCGACTTGCTGGGCCACTTGTTCTGATATTTGGTGGGCATTCCTTCATCGCACTGCCCGGGCGCACCTCGAAGAAATCACCGCTGCCTGTGCGGAGAGCGCAACGCGCTGGGCCAGGTGCCGGGCGGCCATGTGCTGGGCGGCCATGTGCTGGGCGGCCATGTGCTGGGCGGCTGGTCAGCCATCTGGTGAGCTCGGACAGATCACCCGCGCGCAGGTATGCATCCCGCTGCGTTCGCGGAAGCCCTCGCTATGGCCGGAGCGCTCCGTCGAAGTTCTGCGCGTACCACGACTCGCTCATTGGGATGACCTCGACGTTCTGGCCGGTCTGCGGCGCGTCGACGATCTTGCCGTTGCCGATGTACATGGCCACGTGACCTTCGGCGTCGTATTCCAGCAGGTCGCCTGGCCTGACGCTGGCCGTTGCGACGTGCGGCAGCGCAGACCACATGTCGTATGTGGTGCGCGGAATCGACACCCCAGCGGCCGCCCAGGCGGCCTGGACCAGCCCGGAGCAGTCGTAGCCGTCTGGGCCCGTGCCACCCCATATATAGGGCTTGCCGACCTGGGCCAAGGCGAAAGTAATCGCCGTCCTCGCGGCACCGGTGGCCGGGCCGGTGTAGATGATGCCGCCGCCGGCCGAGCCGGTCGCGGGCGGTGCGGTCAGCTTGTTCAGCTCGGCCTGGTTCTTGGCCAGCAGCCGTTTGAGGTGCTGGCGCAGAGCCGCCTTGTCCTTCTTGAGCAGGGTGATCGCCGACGTCACCCGCTGCTGCGCATGCTGCTGGCGGCGCAGTGCCCCGGCCGCGGTGACGAACGCGCTCATCTGCGCGCGGCGGTCGCCCGACAGATGAGACAGCAGCGATGCCTGGTCGAGAACAGTCTGCGGGTTGTTACTGGTGAGCAGCTCGCTCGCCGAGTTGAGGCCGCCCTGTTCGTACGCGACGGCGGCGATCTGCGTGACGGCCACGCGCATCTTCTCGAACTTGCCCTGAGCCTTGCCGAGCTCCCGGTTGAGCACGCCGAGCCTCGCATCGGCCGTTCGCACATCGCTCATCGACTGGTCGTACTGCTGTGCGACCGCGTCGAGCTGCGACATCAGCCTGCTGATCCGATGCTGGACCTGGCTGGCCGTCGGTGTGGGTGCGGCGCTGGCGGCGCCACCGTAGGCGATGAGCGCACCGGCCACGGCGATGCCGGTTGCGGCCACGACGCCGCGGCGAAGGCGGGAAGCGGTTACGGCCAGGTGCGCACCCACGTAGGTGACACGCTCCTTCTCATCGCTGGTGATTCAGCAGTGACAAGGCTCGGGCCCCGGCGCCGGTGCTGACAACCAATCCGGTTCAGACGTACTTGCTACGTAATATTTTGCGCGCCAGCGGCCGCCAGGGTGGTCACGGGCACGTCCAGGACACCGCCGCCGCCAGTGTCCGGCCCCCGGCGCCCGTGGTATCGATGGTGAAGCTGCCGCCGGAGGTTGTGATCGTGGCGGGGATGCCGGGAACCCGGCTGGCCGAGGCGATGCCCCCATGCGGGCCGATGACCGTCAGCGTGACCAGGGCGCGGTAACTGCCCGGGCCGCGGCGGCCGCGGACAGCGACTGAGCTGCTTCCCGCCCGGGCAGCCCGGGTCGAAACCGCAGGCTGCGGCCCGTTGCATGCGCCGCAGGCGTTGCCCTGATGCCCGGCCGCCTGCCGTCCCGGTGACTCCACGCGGCAGCCGTAGTAACGATCACGCTTCTTAACGGCTGCGCGGCGCGTGCCAGGACCTGTGTGCGGGGGGGTTCCGGGCGTTCGGGGTCCGGGGTGTCCCCGGGTGGGCGCTGCACCCCTGACCGTCCGTTCACGCGCCGGCCGGCCTGGGGAGGCCGCTCCGGGTAGCCGCGCGTGCGAACGCCTGCATCGCTGGGTAGCCCGCCAGTTCGACGGGATCTGACGCGCAGAGCGCCCGCCCTGCCGTATCCGGGCCCGCGGCAGCCGTCCTGTATCCGGCAAGGAGTATGCTCAATGGTTTAACGGATGTGGCGCCGAGCCCGAGAGCCTAACCTAGGGATTATCGTAAATGGTAAGCCAGCGATCCATCGTTGTTAGCGGCGACCTCGGCAGCGGCAAGAGTACTGTTTCCAAAGAACTGGCCAAGAAGCTCAACATTCGCCGCGTGAGCGTGGGGGACCTCTATCGCGATATAGCACAGCAGCGCGGCATGTCTGCCTTGCAACTCAACCTCCATTCCGAGATTGATGACACGGTCGACAGTCACGTCGATCAGCTGCAAAGCCAGATAGCCAAATCCGGCGAGAAATTGATCGTCGACAGCCGGCTCGCATGGTTCTTTTTCACCGAGGCATTCAAGGTCTTCCTCATAACCGATCCCGCGGTTGCTGCTCGGCGCGTGCATTCCCGCACACCTGACGAGGTCGAAGCCTACTCGTCTATCACGGAGGCGCAGGAGAGGCTAAGGCTCCGGAGCGAGAGCGAGCGCGTTCGCTTCCTCACAAAATATGGCGCCGACAAGGCAAGACTCCGTAACTACGACCTGGTTTGCGACACGACAAGCGCCGCGCCCGACGAGGTGGTTGACAAAATTATAGCCGCTTACGATGGTGCTCTGGGGCAAGCGGTGCTGTCCCAGTCCACGCCCTTGCTGCTCCTGGATCCGTGCCGTATCTATCCCACCCAGCAGATTCAGGAGCCCGGGGGGAGCTGGGAACCTGATGCTGTGGCCGGCGCTGGTCCGTCAGGATCAGCGTCCATTGACCCAATCTCAATTGGCTACGCAAACTCCTATTTTTACGTCATAGACGGGCACCGCCGCTTGAGCTATGCGATTAGAAACGGGTTCAAGCTTGTCACGGCCCGGCTGCTGGCGGAGGGCGAGGAAGAGGTAGCCGACGGCCGCACGGCACAACAATACTTCGAATCAGAAGTCAGCCTCAGCAAAGTGTGCGGCTGGGCGGAAATTCACAAGATCGAGCTACCATTGCCGCCGCATTTGCTGCGCTTAGCCAGCCGAACAACGGCAGCCGAGGCCGGGCGCTAGCACTTATGCCGCCCTGCCGCACAGTGAGGAGATGTTCGGCACCATCGGGCCAACGACCTCCGCGTCCCCGACAACCCAACCACCGCGGTGCCGGTTGGGCACGCAATCCCGGGCGAAGCTACAGGTTCACCAGCCACGCCGCAGTTGGAGCAATATCGAACTGAGCCCGCGGTCTGTCGACAACGCCACCCCTGTCGATCTCCTGCCTGCTGGCAAAGTAGATCTCATTTGAGGGGTCTGACGTGTATTTCGCCCGAAGCTCTCGAAGGGCCTCGAGTTGTTGGGTTGTTGGCTGTAGTTCATATAGCTCGGCTATGATCAGTTGCTGACACTGTGAAAATCTGTCGAATTTCATCGGTAGATGTTTGGTCCCGATGTAGGAGCAGTCGAAGTATGCGAAAACAGTCGCATCGAGTATTCCTGGCGCCACGAGCTCCTCGTAGAACTCGCGCCATGGAAAGAGTTCTCGATCCTCCCTTGACCTGAACCACCGCAGGAGACGATGAAGATCTTTTCCAGGTACGCGGAGCCGGAGATCGCGGGTGCTCTTCTCATCTGGCGTGAAGCGAGTGTCTGGTTTCGCATTGAACATCCGCGATAGCTCCAGCTCGCTCAGGCGCGTCTTGAACACTCCGCCAACAGGTTGGTACTGCGTGGATATTCTATGGCCGCGGACGAGCAGCTGCTGACCTTCAACAGGAATGCTGATAAGATAGGCGATCGAGACTCGAATTTGGCTGAAACGGTATCTTGTCCCAGCGAGAAGAGTGGGTCCTACAAAACTGCGATCGAGGATAGCCAGCCGGGTAATGAAATTTGTCAGCGCATAACCCGCCACCACAAATGTGAGCCCGAGGGTGTATCCGTTCGTGCGGTTAATATAGCCGAAGACGATGGCGCCGACCAGGACTGCGAAACTGAGCAAACCCATCTAAGATTCTCCTCCAACTCGATTATTCGAGGTCCAATGTTAGCTGGGGCCATATTGTGAGCCAGTGCTTATCGTTAACGCGTCGGCGAACTAGGGCCAGAGTTGTCGGGTCATGCGACGTGGGCCGGATGCGAAGATTAAAAAGATCCTCTAAGCCGTATGGCGCGAGGATCTTAAGAGAAGACTTCCATGCGACGCCAACGGCGGTGCAGGTCTCCGTCCATCTTTTGATCGCGTCGCCACTTGAGATGTATGGAGCGTGTTTATTGCGAATATGCATTCGCGCCTGGTTTTTGACGGAAAAGTTATAATCTTTGAAGCTCCTCTGGAGCTGCGCAGCTATCTCGTCTTCTGTTTCGCGGCTTAAGTCTATGGTATCGAAATAGGCAATGTCAATATCGTTAAGTGGTGTCGGTCGGGCGTAGTGATGGAGATTATCCCAGACCGTGTTGCGCACGATTCCGGCGGCTGCCCAGCAGTCGTTGAGATCGAGGGTGCCAACTGCGCGGACGATCTCGGCCCGATCGGAGCTAAGCATGATCGTCGTGAGTTCGGTTTCCCAGCGCAACCTGACCGTCCTTAACGTGAGGTCTCCTCGCACCCCCATTTACCTCGGAGTGGCGATGCCACGGCGGAGCGGACCCTGGGGCCGACGAAGCCGACGACGACTATTCGGCCCGCTACGTGGGTACACACCGGACGCAGCCGCGCTGTTCGCGAGGAGGTAGATCGTGGAAAGCCTAGCGGACCAGGGAATCTCCGCGTCCGAGCGTCTTATGCGGAGGCGCGGCGTGCTCCATGATGGCGAGACGATCGGTGACGCAGTGTATCGTGCCGCGTCGGTCCTGCTAGAAATGGACGAGGACCTCAGCGGTCAGCCCGACCCGAAGTTCGCCGCAACCGTTGATTCGCTCCTGCGTGACGGTGTCGTCGTTTTCGGCACTGCGTTGCTGGCCAACGCGGGGCGCGACGGTGCCGTGACCGCATCGTGCACCGTCCTGCCCCTTACTCAGGCGCGTGGGTTAGTGGACGAGGCTGGGTTCGCCGCCCAGTCGTGGGCGGCGCTCGAGACGGCCATGGGAACCGGTTACGATCTCTCGGACCTCCCGCGGCCGCAGGAGGCGCTACCCCGGCTGAACAGTATCCTTGAGCTCATCAACCAGCGGCTCGTAGCGGCACACCGGCGTCCTGTCGCGAGCATGGCCACCCTTCGATCTGACCACCCGCAGGTGCGCGAATTCATGCGCGCTAAGCGCGACGTTGATTTCGCGAAGTGGCGGTTCAATATCTCGCTGTTCGTCGACGACGAGCTGTTTCGTGCCGCAGAGGATGATAAGCCGTGGCACCTGTTCGACCATACTGGACGAATCGTTGACAGCATCGATGCCGGGGAACTCCTTGCGGAGATCGCTGAATGTGCACACTATTGCGGCGAGCCGGGAATAATCTTTAAGGATCGCCTCGAAGCGGATAATCCAACACCGCAATGGCCCTATGTGAGCACAGCGCCATGCGCAGAAGTTGCGATGGCGCCCGGTGAAGCTTGCCACTTTGGCTATGTCAATCTCGCCGGGCTGGTCCGCGATGGCTCGTTTGACGCTGCCAAGTTCGCCGCAGCTGTCAGAGTGGTAACGCGGCTGCTCGATGCCTCGGTAGAACAGACCATCCGAAATGGCGGCAACCTACAACTGTCCCTCGTGCACCTGAAGCGCCGAATTGGGGTCGGCCTGACCGGTTTCGCGGATATGCTTATTGCAATGGAAGTGCCCTACGACAGCGCCTGCGCGACACAACTCGCCGGAAATCTGTCTGAGCTGGTCGAGTACCAATCAAAGACCGAGTCAGTAAGACTGGCGCGAACCCGAGGCGCGTTCCCGGCCTTTCTGGGCAGCAGGTATTCAGACCTTAAATGGGTCCAGCGCAAGCTGTCCCGATCCACGGGTGCCGTGGCTGCTGATGATTGGCGGCGCTTGTTCAGCGATATCTCAGAGTTTGGCCTTCGGCATGCGGTAACGACCGCCATGCCGCCCGCTGAGACCCCGAGCGCCATCGTTGACTCGTCGACGAGCCTTGAGCCGAACTTCTCGCTCACCGATGGCCAGGGTCGCTTGCGGCCGGCCGTACGAGCGTCACTTGTCCGGGCCTGGGGGGAGCCGGCCGTGGCGCGGAGGGAGGCCCAGTGGCGGTCTGCGGAGATAGCTGCACTTGACGGCACCGAACTTGATGAGTTTCCCTACCTCCGTACTGCGGGACAGATCAATCCGCACGCTCATCTGGCGATCCAGGCTGCATTCCAGAGTTTTCTCGACGACGCGGTCGCCAAGACAATTAATTTGTCGGCCGACGCGATGGTGGACGACGTTCGCGAAGCTCTTCGGGTGGCATACGAGGATGGCCTTAAGGGAATCGCAGTATTCCGCCACCACTGTCTGGTACAGCGGCGGACGCCCCGTGACTGAGGTTGTGGCATTTGGGCCTAGCCTTGTCGATATCTCCGCAAAACTCGCTGATGATCGCTATAATTCATGTTGTAGGCTAATGGGAGTAGGCGCCGGAGAATGGCGTCGGCTGGAGAGTTATATCTGGGTGCGCAGGCTGATTTCAGCGCTTACTAATCGAGCTGTCGGGCCTGGCAGCGAGCTTGGTGTGATCCAGCTTTCCGCTGACCTTTCTTTGGCGGCAGGATCCTCTACCCTAGGCATGCTGAGTGCCATGCCGGAATCGTTGCGTTCTCGCTCTGCTTTCGTTTCTACGTTGGCCAGTCTGGATTCGGCCCTTGATCCATTTTCGGTCTTCTTTACCGAAGCGGTCTTCGCTATGGGCGCGACGCACATATACTCGGCGGCGAGTGGGCACAATCCAGTAGGATTTGTGCTTAGTGGCGTCAGCCAACCGGAGAAGACGTTGCTCATGTACCCAGGTGTCGCGTCCATTTTTGCCGGATGTGATCTTCGGCGGCTTTCACCTGATCTCGTTATCGTCGATGCCTACGAGTTGATGGGTGGCCAGCTAGGAGACTTCCTCCACAATGTTATTCAGGAGGAAGTGGCACGAGTAGGACTATCGTTAGGTCACCGCAGTATCATCGGTGCTGCGCTTCGTGGCCGAATCCGTTCATACATCCGCAACGGCAAACTCTACGCCTTATGCGGAAACGGCGATGAGTACCGGGCGCTGTTTCCGGAACTGAACCCTGATCTTGCGACTCCCCTTGGATTCCGCGACCATCCTGTTCGCAATCATATTCCTTTTGCTCTCATGACATTTGGAGCGCGAGGCATGGCGGCGCACTGGGCGGGTAGCTTTGCATCAGCTGTTGGAGACCAAGTGCGCGCAACCCAGATCGTCAATACCTCTGGCGCAGGTGACACTGCCGCCGGAGTGTTCTTTGCCGGGTTGCTGGCTGGCGATGCCGCGGATGACGTCCTCCGCCGTGCCACGGACCTCGCTGCGCGCGTGCTGCAAGTGAGGAGCAGCCGGCTCCTCGGCTGACAGGCCCACGCCTGGGTGCGCGGGTTTCGGTGCGTCGCCGCACGACTTGGGTCGCGGTCGGCCAGGACGATGATTCGAGTTATCAGCAGGAGGTGCGACGCTGCGGCCCGGCATTTGTTGGCCTCCTTCTCCCGTCACCAGTCGCACCGCGGCCTGCCCGGCCGCCCCGCACCATAACCATCGGGTCTCAAGTTCCGGCCGCGGCTGGAACGGCACCACCTCCGCCCCGGGGCACAGCGGTGCGGCCACGCTGCCCGTGGTCGGCAAGCCCAGGGCCGCAGTCCGTGAATCAGCGCCCACGACTCCAGAATGTCCCACTGCCTGCCGCGCAAACCCCGCCCGCAGCCCGACACGCTGCTCACCCGCCCTGTCGGCCTGGCCGATATTTATCCGAGTGTGAACGGGTCGCGGGTGCCGCCGGTGAGTTCGACCCAGATGGCCTTGGTCTGGGTGTACTCGTGGACCGCCTCGGCGCCGTTCTCGCGGCCGAGGCCGCTGAGACCGAAGCCACCGAACGGGACGTCGGGTCCGACGACCCGGTAGGCGTTACCTGGCGCTTCTACGCCGGCCTGTTCGGCTGGACGATCGGCGGCTCGGGTTCTCCGGGCTACCGGATGGTCGACACTTGCGCCGACCGCGGCAGCCGGGGCGGCCTGGGCTCCAGTCAGCAGGCCAGGTGGGCCACGGTGTACGCGAGCGTTGCCGACGTGGAGCAGACGCTCGCCAAGGCCGAGACGCTCTGCGGTTCCCGGGTCTACGGCCCGACGCCGGTCGATGATCACATGGAGACCGGAGCCTTCCGCGACCCGGCGGGGAACGCGTTCGGCGTCTACCACCACGGCGCCCACTGAGCGGCCGCGGCAGGCCGGATGGCGTGCGGCCATGATTGTTGGCCCATAGGGGCGCTATAGACGCGCTTATAGACCGCCCAACGGGCCATCGATCACGATTCAGTCAATGACAAGCGCCCCGCGCGGTGCGGGCTTTCATGATCGCGGTAACTTTTCCGCGTATGCTTCCCAAAACTTACCGCGATCATGAAACCGCCGTTGGCGGGGCAATGGGTTCGGCGCTGCCGCGGGGTGGAAACCCCGCATTCCTGACGCCGCCCCGTGAAACCCCGCGTTGCTGACGCCGCCGCAGGGTGAAGATCGCACATGTGCCACACGGCCATCGCTTGTAATAAGAGAGAGGCGATGGGCCGTTTCGTTTGAACTGACAGCGTTTAGCTGACGTTCAGCGCGTCATCCAGCTAGCCGGCCGCGAGCAAACGCAGCGGCAGTCGCAGTCAGCGACATGACCGGCATACCGGGACCTGGCTGGCCGGGTCGTTATGGCCGTGCGGCTGGACATCCTGCGACGGTACGGTCCCGTGTTCTCCCAGCAAGTCGGTCACGTCCGCAGAGTGTTCCCAGTACTTCCCGGCCAGGTGCAGCGGTGATATACCCCGTGGCGTATTGTGGATAGGGATCGGGCGAGGCGGGTCAGGCCGCGGTAGTGGCGGGCGGCGCGCCACAGACAGGACAGCCAGACACTTCCCGCCTGCGGGTGCTCCCTTTGGTGCGTGCTCGCGCGCCGCGGGTGCACTCGTCGGGTAGCCGTCACGGTCCTCGCCGGGCGCCCGTCGCCGAGTGGCGGCGCCGGGCCGTCGCCGCCGGTGGCGTCGGAGGGGCGCCATGCGGCCCTGCGTGGCAAGGCGCCTGCCGAGTGCCACGACCGCAGGTCCGGCCATGGCGGAACCGGCGCGGTGAACCTGCGTGCTCAACCGGCGCGCTGGACCGGGTAGAGAGGACGGACATGGACTACGGAATGACAGTCCGGCTTGACCGGCCGTTCGCGGAGACGGCAGAACGGGCCCGCGCCGCGCTGAAGGAGCAGGGCTTCGGCGTGCTCACCGAGATCGACGTCCGGGCGACGCTGCGCGAAAAACTCGGTACCGAAATGGAGGACTACCTGATCCTCGGCGCCTGCAACCCACCGCTGGCCCACCGCGCCCTGGACACCGATCGGCGGATCGGGTTGCTGCTGCCGTGCAATGTGGTTGTCCGCGCTGACGGTGATGCGACGATCGTTGAAGCGCTCGACCCTCAGGTGATGATGGGTGTCACTGGCGAGCCCGGGCTCAAGGCCATAGCCGACGAGGCCGCCGGCCGCCTGGCGGCTGCGCTTGATGCCCTGACGGGCTGATCCGCACGCCAAGCCGCCGGCTGGGCGCCGCACCGGCACAGGCCGTCAGCGGTGCACGGCCGAGCTCGTGGGCTGGGATGCGCGGGCGGGATGCCAGCAAGACACTGCCTGGACGCCCGGAGGGGATGGCCAACTGGGATGCGCGGGCGGGATGTCGGCGCGATGGTCGCCTGCGGCGCCCGGACGTGATGGCCAACTGGGACACCGGGCGGGATGGGCTGGACGGGGCTGGGCCGGACTGGGAATAGGCCGGACTGGGAATAGGCCGGACCGGGATAGTCGGACGAGAGCGATCGGCGGAGAGGCGGCCGGGGTGGATAGTCAGGAATGGGACCGGCGTTACGCAGGCACCGAACTGGTGTGGACGGCCGAGCCGAACCAGTTTGTCGTGGCTGAGCTGCAGGATCTGCCGCCGGGCCGGGCGCTGGATCTCGGCTGCGGCGAGGGCCGCAACGCGGTGTGGCTGGCCACACGCGGCTGGCAGGTGACCGCCGTCGATTTTTCCGCCGTGGGGCTGGACAAGGGCAGGCGCCTCGCGGAGGCGCGCGGTGCGGCCGTCGACTGGGTGCACGCCGACCTGCGCGACTATCAGCCAGAAGAACAGGCTTTCGAGCTCGTGCTCGTCGCCTACCTGCAACTTCGCGCGGCAGAGCTCGACGGTGTGCTGCGCAATGCGGTGCGGGCGCTCACCCACAAAGGTGTGCTGCTTGTGGTGGGCCACGACGTGACCAACCTGACCGAGGGCGCTGGCGGCCCCCAGGATCCGGCTGTGCTGTACACGCCCGAGGACATCACGCGCTCCCTCGAGGGACTCACCGTGCTGCACGCCGAGCGGGTTCGCCGCGTCGTCAGTGTCCCGGCCGCGGACGGTGCCGGGGAGGTCGGCCGCGAGGCCGTGGACACCCTGGTCCGTGCCATCCGGGACTGACTGACGGCGACGCAGCGCCGGCCGGACCGGGATCGCCGGCGCGGCCGGCCGGCGCGGATCATTTCTCAGCCTGCGTCAGCCTGCGCAGCCCGTGTGCGGTCCAGGGAATGCTGAGGCCGCCACCATCGTTCAATACCCCGCTGGGTATCAAAGCGATGCTCGGTGCGATGAGGAGGTCCGCGATGGCGACGGTGGAGCTGACACCGGAGAATTTTGACGCGATGACGGGTGACGGGCTGGTGCTTGTCGACTTCTGGGCAGCTTGGTGCGGGCCGTGCCGCATGTTCGGCCCGGTATTCGAGCGAGCGTCCGGACGCCACGCGGACGCGGTCTTCGGCAAGGTCGACACTGAGGCGCAGCCGGAGCTGGCCGGCGCGTTCGGCATCTCCTCGATCCCGACGCTGATGGTGATCCGGGACAGCGTCGTCCTGTACGCGCAGCCTGGCGCGCTGCCCGAGCCGGCGCTTGAGGATCTGATCGCCAAGGCACGGGAGCTCGACATGGACGAGGTGCGCGCGGAACTCACGCAGCAAAGAGCGTCCGCACCGTCCGGGGGCGCCTGAAGGTCCGCACGCCGGACCGCCGGACTGCCAGGCCGTGGGCTAGGCGGTGGCCTGCCCCTGATGCCCGATGCCCGATCCGCGACGCGGCGATACCGCGATGCCGAGCCGCAGCGACGCGGCGATGCCGAGCCGCAGCGACGCGGCGATGCCGAGCCGTCTGGGCGGAACGCGAACATACCGGCGCCAGCGGGGAATCTGCGAGTGCCCATTCGCGTTGTCCTTAACATACCCCTATGGGTATAGCTCGAAATCAACCCGAACGGCTGTGCACAGCGGACCCACCGCGAACTGCGGGAGGTCATGGGATGAGGAGGCACACGATGGGGACTCAGGCTTCCAGTAACGCGAGCGGATGCGAGGATCAGACCTTCCGCACGACGTGCGGAAGAGTGGTGCGGGCCGGGTGGATCGCCCTCGGTGACGTGCAGCGGCCAGTCCGGCGCGTCAGCCTGGACATCGGCCAGTCGACGGACGGCCGCGACGGAACGTGGGCCGCACTGACCGTGGCCGAGGCGCGCCGACTCGCTGACGCATTGCTCGCGCAGGCCGCAGCCGCTGAGCGAGGCGACGAGCACGGCGCGGCCAGCCCTTCGGCCGCGGGGCAGATCACGGTGGCGCACGCCGCCGGTGAAGCGTACGCGATCACCACACGCGGGCACGCAGTGCTGGTCGATCAGCCGGTGGACGCAGGTGGCGCGGACACGGGTGCCACGCCGACGGAACTTCTGGTCGCCTCGCTCGCCTCGTGTGTCGCCTACTACGCCGGCCGCTACCTGGTACGGCATGGCTTGCGCCGCGAGGGCCTTGAGGTCACGGCCGAGTTCACGATGGCCACCGGCCGCCCCGCGCGGGTGGGGGCCGTCCGGCTGCGCATAGCTGTGCCCGGCGGCGTGCCGCCGGAGCGTCAGGCGGCCCTGCTGGCCGTCGCGGCGCACTGCACCGTGCACAACACCCTGCGGCAGGAGCCGGATGTCGCCATCGCACTCGCTTGACCCACTCCAGAGGAGGGGAATGAGCCAGCTGAGCTATACCCCCTGGGGTAAGATCGAGTTCGTACCTCGAAGGGAGGACCGCCGATGACGGTCGACGAGGAGTCGATGGGCGCCGTGCTGAACCGGCTGCGCCGGGCACAGGGGCAGCTGGCCGGGGTGATCGCGATGATCGAGGCCGGGCGTGACTGCACGGACGTCGTCACTCAGCTCGCGGCGGTCTCCAGGGCGCTTGACCGGGCCGGCTTCAAGATCGTGGCAAGCGGCATGCGGCAGTGCCTCGCCGACGGCGAGGACGCGCGGATGAGCCAGGAGCAGCTGGAGAAGCTGTTCCTGGCGCTCGCCTGACACCGGGGCCTCGCCCTGGATCCGAGCCCGAACCACGTCCGGCGTGACCACCCCTAGCGTCTGAGCCGGGAGAGGTCCTGCGGAGCGACCGCAGGCAAGATCAGCATCGAGCCGGACTTCATGGTCGAGCACATCGACACCGAGGCCAAGGCGCTGATCTCCTCCGACGGGCGGCAGACATGATGCACCTGGACGAGCGCGACCTCCACGAGGACGTGGAAGGCATCATCAGCGCCGACTTCATCGAAAAGACCGATGGCGCCCAACTGCTGTTCATCTGACCCGCCGGGTCAGTGACGCGGAGGGCGATGGGGATCGGCACAGACGTGCCGCCGGGCGCTGCGACCCCCCGGTGACCGACACTGGAGCTATGACCAGAACTCACGCCGCGAGCGCGACCGGCATGGTGATCGCCGGCCAGCGGGTAATGATGCTCGACCGGGCCCGAATCTACGCGTGCGGGATCACCCCTTACGACGTGACGCACCTGGGCCATGCCGCCACGTTCGTCTGGGTTGACGCACTGGGGCGGATACTGCGCTTTCTCGGTGTCGAACCCGAGGTCTGCCGAAACGTGACCGATGTGGACGATGTTCTTGACGCGGCCGCACGGCGTGCGGAGTCTCCCTATGACACGTTCGCGGGCATACAGCAGTTCCATTTCGACCGTGACATGGCCGCCCTGTCGGTGCGTTCCCCGCAGCACGAGCCGCACGCACACCGGTACGTCGAGCAGGTGACCCGGCTGGCATCCGGGCTGCTCGAGGCGGGCGTCGCGTACACCAGCGGCGGCAGCGTCTACTACCGTGGCCGTCCGGTGGCCGACCGGGCGGGCCTGGACCGGGCCGAGGCGGTGCGGCTGTTCACGGAGTACGCGGGACGGCCCGATGATGTGGCGAAAGACGATCCGCTCGACGTGGCCGTGTGGCAGGCGAGCGAACCGGGTCACCCGGCCTGGGACTCTCCCTGGGGCAAGGGCCGGCCGGGCTGGCACGCGGAATGTGCCGCGATGGCGCTGTCCGTCTTCGGCGTAGGCGTGGACATCCACGCCGGTGGCGCGGACCTGCGGTTCCCGCATCACGCCTACCATGCCGCGATGGCAGAGGATTTCACCGCGGTGCGGCCCTATGCCAGGGCATGGCTGCATGTCGGGACCGTCACGATCGACGGCGCCAAGATGGCGAAGTCCGCTGGCAACCTGGTGCTGCTGCAGCACCTTCTGGCCGGGCATCCCGCGGCAGCCGTTCGGCTGATGATCCTGGACCGGCGCTGGGCCGACAGCTGGGACTACACCCCCGCGCTGATCGGCGCCGCAGCCGAGCGGCTGGAGGACCTGTACCGCGCGGCGGGCCGCACCTCCCGGCCGAACGAGGATGCCGTGACTGAGATACGCCGCCTGCTGAGCAACGACCTCGACGTGCCCACGGCCCTCAGCGTCGCCATCGAGGCCGGGGGACCGCCGGCCCGGACCCTCGCCGCCACCCTCGGGCTGATGTGACGTTCCCGGCCGCGCAGCGCGTCGCGCCCAGCGCCCGGCGGTTCCACCACGCCAGACGTCGCTGACGGCCAGCGAGGACGCACGGCAGCCGTTAAGGATCATTCTTCTTAACGGCTGCGCGCGCGGTTCCGCCCGTAGGCCTGCGGGGGATCCCGGGGTCGCCCGGGGGGGGATTGAGCCTAAACGCCTGCGCAGGCGCATCCGCCCACGCGTCTGCGGGGGATCCCGGGGGGTTCGCATCCAGCCCCAGCGGTGGCCCGTTGCTGGGTGCGGGTTCACCCCTGCTCGGCCCCCGCCCGTGGGCAAAGAGTAGGGCCTGCCCCACCATGACCTGGGTGCTGGCTCAGTGTGGCGCCGTTCCGCCGCCATGAGTGAACCGCACCGGGTCGGTTCTGCCCGGTGACCACTCGGAGATCGCGATCTGCGCACGATCTGATCAGGTCGCCGCTCGCCAAAGGCGATCCTGAACTCCCCAGCACCGCGCCAACGGCCTGGCCAGCAAAGACGCCACCGTCGCAGGCTGCGCATCTGAGAGCCCCGCCTGACTGCCTCGGACCCGGTCGGGTGGGCGGGTAAGTTACGCTGTGGTCGCGACGTTGATTATGCAGACAGTCGATGCGCGATCATCAACCTCATACAAGATCCGTATGCCCGCAAGATGCAGGCGGTAGATCCCGCTGTCTCCCCATGCGACCGCTGCATCTGGGCGCGGTTGATCTGCCAGCGCCGACATCGCCAACCTGATCTGGGCGAAAGCATCCTTGTCTTCTGAGCGGATGCGGGCCAGCGCCCAGATCGCGGCCTCCTGCACGACGACGGTGAGGCTCATCGCCCGTCGTCGGCGTCAATCCGGTCTAGGGCTGCATCCAGGTCGGCCAGGCGGATACCCTCGCGGCCGGCCAGCTTGGCGGCGTAATGCGCAGCCAGTGCGGCGCGATCTTCCAGATCGGCCAGATCATCTATGTTGACGATGGCGACGGTGGGCTTACCGTGTTCGGTAATCTGGACCGGACGGTGCGTGTGCCTGGCGCGCGCAACCAGCTCTCCAAGGTGGGCGCGCGCTTCAGTCAGGCTATACGGATCAGACACCCTGCAAAGTGTACACTTTGCAGGGAGCGGCTGTCATAGCCGCCACTCTCACCCGTCACTCGATCACGCGCTGCTCGACCGCCTTCTTCAGGGCCGAGACGCTGCGCATCTGCGGGCGGGCTGGTCTTCAACGGCCTGCCCACCACCACCACCAACAACAACATCCCGTCCGCCTGCCGCTCGCTGCTCGGCCAGGGGCCGCGCAACCTGCTCTCCTGTCTGAGCGCGCACGGGTACCGCGGGTACCTCACCTACCAGCCCGCCAGCCGGTACTGGGCTGGGGGACCGGCCCACCTCGGCCAGGAGCACGTCGTGCACCTCACCTACCACGGCCACCACGGTCGAGGACTCGTGCCGCATCTGCCCGATAATAGGACCGGCTCCGCCACCTGGCCAAAGGGGTGCCGCTGACGGGCGAGCGCACTGTGCCAATCCGGAGGTGTTCGGCTAGTGCCTGAATCGCGTGAGGCGGTTTACGCCGCCGTGCTTGCGGCGTCCAGGGGCATGCTCGAGTCCGGGCTCACCGCGGGCACGAGCGGCAATGTCTCGGCCCGCCTCGACGACGGCAACGTCGTGATCACGCCGTCATCGGTGCCCTACCAGCAGATGACAGACGGCGATCTGGTGGTGCTCGATCTCGATGGCAGACAGGTGACCGGGCTGCGGCCACCGTCGAGCGAGATGCTGCTCCACCTGGCGTGCTACCACGCGTTCGACGAGATCGGCGCGGTGCTGCACAGTCATCCGCCGCACGCCACGATGTTCGCCTGCGCCCGCAGGCCAGTGCCGCCAGTGATCGACGAGGCGGTCTTGTTCATCGGTGGCGAGGTGCCGGTGGCCGAGTACGCGATAAGCGGGTCCGCGGAGGTCGGCGTCAACGCCGTGCGGGTGCTCCGGGATGTGGGCAGCGCCCTGCTGGCCAGCCACGGCCTGGTCACGGTCGCGGCCACCCCGGCGAAGGCACTTCACCAGGCGGGCGTGGTCGAGCACTGCGCACGCGTCGCGCTCGGGGCGGGCGTACTCGGCGGGCACGTCCCGTTGCCGACACGGACGCTGGAGGAATTCGGCGACGTCTACCGCAGCTCGCGCGCACAGTCGCGCGCTGGGTGACCATGATCGTGGTGGATCTCCTGCACGTGCGACACGAAATCCACCGCGATCATGGATCGGCGCCCGCCGCGCGAGGCGGCGGCCTGCCGATGGACTTGCGGCACTAGAGGGTGGCGGGCAGGCTGAAGGCGGCGAACAGGCGGGTGTTGAGGAAGTTGTGATGCCCGGTGATCCGGCCGCCGGAAATCTCGATGACCTGGATGGCGAATGGCTCGTGGCCGCCCTGCCCGTCCGGCCGGTATGAGCCGAACGCGGCGGATCCGTTGGCAGCGGTCGCCACCAGGCGTGAGCCACGGCACCCGCAGCCTTGCCCAAGGAACCACCGGCCCATCTCGACCGGCCCGCGCAGCCAGAAGTCGTACGGCGGCATCGACATGACGGCGTCGTCGTGGAGCAGGGCGACGAGCGCGGTGATGTCGTAGCGCTCGAAGGCGTCGACGTAGCGGGCGAGGAGTGCCCGCTGGTCGGCCGCGACCGCGTCCGCTTGCGGCGAATCCCCGGCACGGGCCGCCAGGGTGGCACGCGCGCGCTGTAGCGCGCTGTTGACAGACGCGACGCTGGTGTCGAGGAGCTCGGCCACCTCGCTGGCCTGCCAGCGCAGGACCTCGCGCAGGATGAGCACCGCTCGCTGCCGCGCTGGCAGGTGCTGAAGTGCGGCGACGAAGGCCAGGCGGACGGTGTCCTTCAGCGCGGCGACCTCGGCTGGGTCGCCGTCGGCTGGCAGGACGTGCGCGTCGGGGATTGGCTCAAGCCAAGCGTGCTCGGAGAGCATCGGGCCGATGGACGAGTCCGCGGTCGCGGACGGCCCGAGGTCCATCGGCCGGGCGCGGCGGTTGCGGCCACGCAGCATGTCGATGCACACGTTCGTCGCGATCCGGTAGAGCCACGAGCTCACGCCTGACCGGTGCTCGAAGCCGTCGATGCCCCGCCACGCCCTGACGATGGTCTCCTGCACGGCGTCTTCCGCATCGAAACCCGAGCCGAGCATGCGATAGCAGTATCCGGTGAGCTCCCGGCGATGCTGCTCCAGGTGCTCCGGCCGTATCTCGGTGTGGACCGACACGGTCGCCCATCTTACCGCGATGCCGCTACTCCCGGCTTGCCGCTCCGCTCCCGGGGCCGCTTTCTCGGCCGATCCTGGGCCCGCCCGCACGGCGGCTTCGCCATCACGGCCCGGGGGGCGACCCCCCGCAACCCCCCGCTGTGCCGCGGGCGGCGCCGCGCGGCAGTCGTTCAGGCTCTGCCCGCCCGGGGGGCGACCCCCCGCAACCCCCCGCTGTGCCGCGGGCGGCGCCGCGCGGCAGTCGTTCAGGCTCATTGTCCTTAACGACTGGCGTGTGGCGCGTCGCCCTCCCGGCTGAACCGGGCTCCACCTTGCGCGCGGCAAGACTGGCACGTGCCCAGCTCAACGCGGTTCACAGTCCTTCGCTGCTGCTGTGGCGCTGCCCGGATCCGCGGCCCGTCCTGCCGCGACGCCGACGCGGAGCGTTCCGGCGAAGGCCGCCACGACGAGGGCGAGTCCGGCGGGGATGAGCAGTGCGACAGGCAGTCCGACGCCGCCGGCCACGAACCCGATGACGACGGGCCCGCCGAGCAGCCCGGTGTAGCCGACGCCGGCGATCCGGGCGAAGCTGCGCCCCGCACGCGCAGGATCGAGCCGGCCCGCCGCGGCGACGATCTGCGGGAAGACAGGGGCAAGTCCGAGGCCGAGCAGCGCGAACCCGGCCACGCCACCGACCGGGCTGTGGGACAGCAGGCCGGCGCCAAGGCCGGCGGCGGCCATCAGGGCACTGAACCGGACCAGCCGCACCGGGCCGAACCGCGCGGCGAGCCCGTCGCCGGCCAGCCGCCCGGCCGTCATCGCGATCGAGAAAGCGACCAGGCCAAGAGCCGCGAAACCGGCCGGTGTGCCGAGATCGTCGTGCAGGTAGACGGCGCTCCAGTCACCCGCGGACCCCTCGCCGACCTGCCCGCACAACGCCAGCAGGCCGAACACCCAGATGAGCAGCGCCACATTGGTCACCGGCGACACGGCCGGTGCCGTACCGGTGCCGCGCGGGCCAACCGCGGCGGGCGAGGGCGCGTCAGGTGTGACCACCCACCGGGACGCCACGGCGCCGACGGCGGCGAGCGGGACCGCCGCGGCCACGAACGTGGCGAGCGGGCCGATCCCGGCCGCGGCGAAGAGCCCGCCGAGCCCCGCGCCGAGGAGCCCGGCGAGGCTGTAGCCGGCGTGCAGGGACGACATGATGGGGCGGCCGTAGGCAGGTTCCAGCCGGGCGCCTGCGGCGTTCATCGTCACGTCCAGGAGCCCTGCCGACGCCCCGTAACAGAACAGGGCGACGACCAGCCACGGCAGGTCACGGGCGAGTCCGGGACCGACAAGCAGCACCGCGACGAGCGGGCCGGTGACCCGGAGCAGCTCGGCGCCGCCGAACCGGTCGGCGAGCCGCCCGGTCAACGGAAAGGTAACGACCGATCCGCAGGGGATCGCGAACAACGCCAGGCCAAGTGCGGTATCGCTCAGTTGGAGTTCGTGCTTGATGGCCGGAATCCGTGAACTCCACGTGGCGGTCGCGGTACCGAGCAGAATGAAATACACGGTGATCGCCGCGCGGGCATGGCGAAGCCGGGGCTGCGGGCTCACGCGACCACGACGTTCGATGCCGGCAACCTCCCGCGGCGTTGGCTACGGACCGTCAGCGAGGATATCGGGTCGGCGCAGTGAGCAGCGGCGACATCGTGGCGGACCCGCCGGTTTGGGGTAACACTGGTGCGAGGGCCGCGTTGTCGGGGCTGACCGACCGATCGTGATGATCGGCCCATACAGGGTTCGGCCCACACAGGGTAAGGGAGCTGGTCGGTGGGAGTGGATGATCGGGCAGGCCAGCCTGCCGCACAATCGGACCTCGTCGATGTGGCCAGGCTGGTAACGGCCTACTATGCGCAGCATCCCGACTCGTCCGCGCCCGAGCAGCGGGTCGCGTTCGGCACGTCAGGGCACCGGGGCTCAGCGCTGCGGCTCACGTTCAACGACGACCACATCGCGGCCACAGCTCAGGCGATCTGCGAGTATCGCGCGCAGGCGGGCATCAGCGGCCCGTTGTACATGGGCCGCGACACCCATGCGCTTTCCGAGCCGGCCTTCGTCACGGCACTAGAGGTACTCGCCGCCAACGACGTCCGGGTACTGGTTGACAGCAGGGACGGCTACACCCCCACGCCCGCGGTCTCGCGCGCGATCCTCGCGTACAACGAGGGCCGCGCCGGCGGTCTGGCTGACGGGATCGTGGTCACGCCGTCGCACAACCCGCCGGAAGACGGGGGGTTCAAGTACAACCCGCCTGACGGCGGCCCGGCTGGCGCGCAGATCACCTCGGCGATTCAGGACCGGGCGAACGAACTGCTCCGGACCGGGCTGGCCGAGGTCCGCAGGATCCCTTACGCGCGGGCGAAGAGTGCGGACACGACCGGCTCCTTCGACTTCCTCGGCGAATACGTAGCCGAACTGCCGGCGGTGGTGGACACCGATGCCGTGCGGGCCGCGCGGGTGCGGATCGGCGCCGACCCGCTCGGCGGGGCGAGCGTCGCCTACTGGGCGGAGATCGCTGACCGCTTCGGGCTCGACCTGACCGTTGTCAATCCTGTGGTCGACGCGACGTTCCGGTTCATGACGCTCGACTGGGACGGCCGGATCCGCATGGACTGCTCGTCGCCGTACGCGATGGCCTCCCTGATCGCCCGCAGGACGGAATTCGCCATCGCGACCGGCAACGACACCGACGCCGACAGGCACGGCATCGTGACGCCGGACGCGGGCCTGATCGACCCCAACCACTACCTCGCGGTCGCGATCGACTATCTGTACCGGCACCGGGACGGCTGGCCGGCCGATGCCGCCGTCGGCAAGACAATGGTCAGCTCCTCGATCATCGACCGGGTGGCGGAGACGGCAGGGCGCCGGCTGACCGAGGTGCCTGTCGGGTTCAAGTGGTTCGTGCCAGGCCTGCGGGACGGCACTCTCGCGTTTGGCGGCGAGGAAAGCGCCGGGGCCTCCTTCCTGCGCCGCGATGGCCGGGTCTGGACGACCGACAAGGACGGCATAATCCTGGCGCTCCTTGCGTCCGAGATCACCGCGATCACCGGCAGCACGCCGGGCGAGCACTACCGTGAGCTCACGGCCCGGCTGGGCGACCCGGCGTACGCCCGCATCGACGCCCCGGCCAGCCGTGCGCAGAAGGCTGCGCTCGCACGGCTGTCACCGGACCAGGTCAGTGCGGCGGAACTGGGTGGTGAGCCAGTGCTCGCCCGGCTGACCACCGCACCGGGAAACGGCGAGCCGCTCGGCGGCCTGAAGGTCGTGACCCGGTCTGGCTGGTTCGCGGCGAGACCGTCTGGAACGGAGGAGGTCTACAAGCTCTACGCGGAATCATTCCTGGGCGCCGGTCATCTCGCCCGCATCCAGGAAGAGGCGCAGCAGATCATCGACACCGTGCTCAAGGAGGTGTGAAATGGCCCAGCCGCGAGTGTTAGGGATCGTGCTCGCCGGCGGGGAGGGCAAGCGGCTCGCACCGCTCACCGCGGACAGGGCCAAGCCGGCCGTGCCGTTCGGCGGCTTGTACCGGCTGGTCGACTTCGCCCTCTCGAACCTGGTCAACGCCGGCTGCCTGCGCATCTGCGTGCTCACCCAGTACAAGAGCCACAGCCTCGACAGGCACATCACCACCACCTGGCGGATGAGCAATCTGCTCGGCAACTACGTGACGCCGGTGCCCGCTCAGCAGCGGCTCGGCCCGCACTGGTACACCGGGTCGGCGGACGCGATCTACCAGTCGCTGAACCTGATCTACGACGAGCGGCCCGAACTCGTGATCGTCTTCGGTGCGGACCACGTCTACCGGATGGACCCCAGGCAGATGATCGACCAGCACGTCGAACACGGCGCCGGGGTGACCGTCGCGGCGATCCGCGTGCGCAGGGACGAGGCGACCGCGTTCGGCGTGATTCAGGCCGCACGGGACGGGCGCACGGTCGAGGCTTTCCTGGAAAAGCCGCCCGATCCACCCGGGCATCCCGACGCGCCTGATGAGGCCTTCGCGTCGATGGGCAACTATGTGTTCTCCACCGATGTGCTTATCGAGGCGCTCCGCAAGGATGCCGTTGACGGGACGAGCAGGCACGACATGGGCGGCGACATCATGCCGATGCTGGTGGCACAGCGCAGCGCTCAGGTGTACGACTTCATGACGAACAGGGTGCCGGGGGCGAATTCGCGCGACGTCGGCTACTGGCGCGACGTCGGCACCCTCGACTCCTATTTCGACGCGCACATGGACCTGTGCGCGTCGCACCCGGTCTTCAACCTGTACAACGAACTCTGGCCGATTTTCACCCACGTTCCGCCGCAGCCGCCAGCGAAGTTCGTCCACGACTCTGGCGACCGGGTCGGGCGCGCGATCGACAGCCTGGTCAGCAACGGCGTCATCGTCTCTGGCGGCTCCGTGCGTGAGTCCGTGCTCTCCCCCGGCGTCCGCGTCAACAGCTGGGCGACGGTGGAGCGGTCCATTGTGCTCGACCACACGGTCATCGGCCGCCACGCGGTCATCAGGAACGCGATCCTCGACAAGAACGTCGTCGTTCCTGAGGGCGTCGCCGTCGGTGTCGACAAGGATCGTGACAGGGCGCGCGGCTTCGCCGTATCCGCCGGGGGCATCACGGTCGTGGGCAAGAGCCAGGTGGTGACGGCATGACGGCCGGCCGGCTGCGGGTGGCAATGCTGACGCGTGAGTACCCGCCCGAGGTGTACGGCGGCGCTGGAGTTCACGTCGAGTACCTGGCACGTGAGCTTCGCGGCCTCGTCGACCTGACGGTGCACTGCCAGGGTGTGAAAAGGCGCGGGGCCGTGGCCCACGTGCCGTGGGACCACCTCGCCGATGCGAACCAGGCACTGCGGACAATCTCCACGGACCTGTCGATGGCCGCCGCGGTCGGCGCCGCCGAACTGGTGCACTCCCACACCTGGTACGCGAACCTCGCGGGGCACCTCGCGGCCATCCTCTACGGCGTGCCGCACGTCGTCACCACCCACTCGCTCGAGCCGCTGCGGCCATGGAAGGCGGAACAGCTTGGCGGCGGTTACGCGCTCTCCTCCTGGTGCGAGCGGGTGGCAATCGAATCGGCGGCGGCCGTGATCGCGGTCTCCGATGGCATGCGGGCCGACGTGCTCGCCACTTACCCGGCCGTGCCCGCCGAGCGGGTACACGTCATCCGGAACGGGGTCGACACGGATGTGTACGGACCGGACCAGGGAACCGACGTGCTCGAACGACATGGCGTCGATCCTGGCAGGCCCGCGGTTGTCTTCGTCGGCCGGATCACCCGCCAGAAGGGCGTGCCGGTACTGCTCAGGGCCGCCGCCACACTCGACCCGGCCGCGCAGCTCGTGCTATGCGCCGGCCAACCCGATACCGACCAGCTTGCCGCCGAGGTCGCGGAGCTGGTCGCTGACCTCCAGGCGACGCGGTCAGGGGTGATCTGGCTGCCTGGGAGGATCCCGGATCGGGAGGTGATACAGCTGCTGACGCACGCGACCGTGTTCGCCTGCCCCTCGCTCTACGAGCCGCTCGGCATCGTGAACCTGGAGGCGATGTCGTGCGGCACCGCTGTCGTCGCATCGCGCGTGGGCGGTATCCCCGAGGCGGTCGCCGATGGCGAGACCGGGCTGCTGGTGCCGCCGGACCATCCGCGGGCACTTGCCGACGCGCTCAATACTCTCGTGCGCGACCCTGAGCGCGCGGCCGAGATGGGTCGCAAGGGGCGCAAGCGGGTGGTGGCCGAATTCGGCTGGCCAGCGATCGCCGTGCGGACAGCGGAGCTGTACGCCGAGCTGGTCCGCTGAGCCAGCCCGCTGCGGGCGGCGCGACGGGGCGCTGAGGTGATCGCGACACGCCCCTGCGCTGCGGCAAGTGTGCGCTACGGCGCTGCCGCGCTGCGGCGCCGCAGCCGTGCTCAAGGTCGCCTCGGGAGGGGACGTTTACCGGAGGTGGAACATGTGCCACGGCGATGGTGTTAGATAGAAGAGGTTGTAGTCGAAGTTCGTGTACGTGTAACAGCGCCTGCGAAATTCGGACAGCGCGCGTCTCGTATGCGTTTACCCACTTGCGGAGGTGTGAGCCTTCGAAAGGCAGACGGTCGCGGCAACCCGGGGTCCGCACACCGTGGATCCCGAAGATCGTTACAGTAGGAGAAGGTACATGCCTCAAGGCACCGTGAAGTGGTTCAACGCTGACAAGGGCTATGGTTTCATCGCCCCTGACGACGGCACAGCCGACGTCTTCGTTCACCACTCCGCCATCCAGACCAACGGCTTCCGCAGCCTGCAGGAGAACCAGCGGGTGGAGTTCACCGCAGGCCAGGGTCCCAAGGGCCCGCAGGCCGAGCAGGTTCAGCCGCTCTGAGCCACCGGGATCACGCGGTTCGCGCGGGGACGCGCGGGCCGCGTGATCCTTGTCACAGGGCGTGGGGTGGCCCGGATGGCCACCCCACGCCCTGTTCGCCTGTAAAAAGGGGATAATTAGCCCTATTCACCTACATGCGGAGCAATTTGGTGACAGTCACCTCGTCGGCGCGGCCCGCCAAGGTGACGTAACGGGCATACGCTCAAAGAATGTCCTCGAACCGCCCAGACATCGTGCCGGTAGACCCCACAGTCCCCAGCAAGTGTCTCTGCGGTGATCAGGCAGACTTCATCGTCGAGACGAAGTGGTTCAGCGGGCGCCGCTCCCGTGATCCGGTGTGTGAGCACCACGTCGTGGAGGTCGTAGGAGCCATCATGAAAGAGCAGGCCAAACGCGACGGGCGCTGACGCGTACCCTCAAGGCCGCCACCAGCCATCCAGGCGGAGAGGACGGCGCGCTCACCGCATTCCCGTGCCGAGCGGCCTGCCGCCGCCTCGATCGATGGGAGGCCCGTCATGGACCCAGGCGCTGACATCCCCCGGCCCAGATTCTCGGTGCGCACCGAAGAGGGCTACACCGTCGTGACGCTCAGCGGCAATCTCGACCTGGCCGGTGCTCCTGTCCTACGTGAGCAATTCCACGGTGTTCTCGGGCCGCGCACGAACGTGCTCGTCGTAGACCTTTCTGACGTGAGCGGCTGTGATTCGAGCGGACTTGCCGTGCTTGTCGGGACCGGTCGCCGCGCCAGGCTGTTCGGTGGGGTCCAGCGCCTTGCCGCGCCATCGCCTCCCGTGGCCGCAGTCCTCCACAGCACCGGCCTGAATCGAGGGCTCGACATTTTCCCCACTGTCGCGGCCGCGGTCATCGGCGCCAGCGAGCTTAAAGGCCGCGCGGACAGGGGGGTGGGATAGTGGGCGGGTCATCCGCACCCAGTGGTGGGGCCGGGTGCCCTGCGACGGGTCCGCCCGGCCTGTGGGCGGGCGAGACCGCGGCCGGGCGAGACCGCGGCCGGGCGAGACCGCGGCCGGGCGAGACCGCGGCCGGGCAGGACCGCGGCCGGAGGCCGTGCCTGGATCCCGCGTCGAGGACGGGCTGTGCCTGCCCGGGGACGACCCCGGATCCCCGAAGCTCAGCCAGCCGGGATGCGGGACGTGCTTGCCCAGCGCGCCTCCGGTGCGGCGCGAACCTGCCTGCCCTGCCCGCCTGCCCTGCCCGCCTGCCCTGCCCGCCTGGCCACCTCGCGTGCACCAGCACACGGCCGAACTGGCGCCGCTCACCATGAACCCGCCACGATGGGGCCCGCGCGTGCGCTTCGCTCCGTGTGCCGGCCGCGCGACAATGCGATATTGATCAGGAAGGCAGGCGCGCAATGGACGAGCCAGACGTGTGGGTGGCCAAGGACGACGGCACCGACATCATCCGGGCCAGGTCGATCGTCGGTGTCGGCATCGACTACAACGGCAACATCACAGCACGGCTGGCCGACCACGAAGCCGCGGTCATTACGCTTGTCACCCATAGCCCGCACCATGATCCGCGCACGCCGGAAGACTTTCACCGCCAGCTGATCCGGGTCGTTGCCGAACTGTCCGACGCGGCGGGTGCTTTCATGGTGCGGCCGGTATGCAATGAGCAGCGCGGCTGGCGATGGATCGCCGAGCCCCTGTAGGCGCATACCAAGATCCCTAACGGCTGCCGCCTGGCGCGCCGCCCGCGGCGCCTTTGACCCACGGCGGCTTTCATGATCGCGGTAACTTTTCCGCGAATACCGCCGAGAAGTTACCGCGATCATGAAAGCCCGGCGTTGCCCGGGCCGCAGCCATCGCCCGGATCATGATTCATGGCCCGTTGGGCACCGGATAGGACGCCCGAGGGGCAAGGATCATGAAGATTGCGGCACGCCCGCTGCTCAGCGTGCGCATGCCAGCCGTGGTTGCTCGCGCGCGGTGTTCGAGGTCGGTTTGGCCGTGTAGAACGGTGGGGTGGACCTTGCGCAGGTAGCGGACGAGCTTTACACGCTCGATCCAGCCGAGTTCACGGCGGGCAGGGACGAGCGCGCACGCCAGGCACGCGCCGCGGGCGAGAAGGATTTCGCCGAGGCGATCAAGAGACTGCGCCGCCCGACGGTGAGCGCCTCGCTGGTGAACCGCCTTGTGCGCGAAGCCGCCGACCAGGTGGACGACCTGCTCGAACTTGGTGAGTCACTGCGGGAGGCACAGCAGGCCCTGGCCGGCGACGAGCTGCGCAGCCTTTCCGCGCGGCGACGGCCGATGATCCATGCGCTCGCCCAGGAGGCAAAGCGGCTGGCGGCCGAGACCGGGCGGGGGGTCAGCGATCAGGTCGAACGCGAGGTCGAGGTGACGCTGGAGGCGGCACTCGCCGATCCGGCCGCCGCCGACGCGGTGCGATCCGGACGGCTGACTACCGCGCTCGTTTACGCCGGCTTTGGCGGCGTGGACGTGGCCGATGCCGTGGCTGTCCCGGAAGCGGCCAGTCCGGCGGCACGGCCGGAGCCCGCCCGGAGACATGCCCATGACGCGCCGCCCCACCATGCTGCCGAGGCCAGGGCACGAGAGCGGCGGGAGACCGGAGCACGCGAGGGGCGGGAGACCGGAGCCGGGGCACGTGTGCGATACGAGGACGGGGCCGGGGAACGCGGCGACGCCGAAGCAGCGGCGCGGGAGCGCCGCGAGGCCGAGGCGGCCGCCCTAGAGCAGCGGAAGGCAGAAACCATCGCGCGGGAGATGCGCGAGGCGGAAGAGGCGGCACAGGATGCCGCGGACGCCCTGGACGACGCCGCACGGCGGGTCGCCGACCTGCGGGCGCAGCGGCAGGCGGCGACGCGGCGGATCGAGGAGCTCGAGCAGCGACTCGAACTGGCCCAGACGCATGAGGCCGAGGCGGCCCGCTCGCTGCGGGATGCCGAGCGGAGCCGTGACGCTGCCGCCCGATTGGCCGGCGAGGCGCAGCGCCACCTGGCGCGGGCCCGGGCGAAAGCCGAGGCATCGCTGAAGTCGTCCGTACGGCACCCGCCGCCCTGAAGGTGGCAGGGGCGCGGGCGCGGCTGCGGGCGGCGGATGGGGATGCGTGCCAGGTTCCGCTGGCGCGACCGGCTGAGCGAGGCGGGCCCTTTGCCGACCACGCGGGTGCGTCAGGCCGGCCCGGTGGCCGGCGTAATCAGTGGCGCGAGCAGGTCGCCGTCGCGGGCCACCCGGTCAAGGACGGTGTCACTGGTGAACATCAAGTCGTCCGGGCGCTGGCACTGTGCGACTTCGTCCCAGGTGACCGGGGTGGACACGGTAGGCCTGGCCGTGGCACGAAGCGAGTACGGCGCGACGGTGGTCTTGGCCGCGTTGTTCTGGCTCCAGTCGATGAATACCTTGCCTGGGCGCAGCGTCTTGCTCATCCGTGACACCACCAGGCCGGGATGGGCCTGCTCGAGGTGGCCGGCGAGGGCGCGGGCAAGGTCACTGGCACTGTCAGAGGTCATCCCGGCCAGCGCGGCGTACAGCTGCAGGCCCTTGCCGCCGGACGTCTTAGCCAGCGGTTGCAGTCCGACCTGCTCGAGAAGCGGCCGCAGGAGGAGCGCAACTCGGCAGCAGTCGGCCAGGTTCGCGGGCGCTCCGGGATCGAGGTCGAAGACAAGCAGGTCGGGTTCGCCAATGTGCGGCAGCCGCCACATCGGAGTGTGGATCTCCAGGTCGGCGAGGTTGGCCGTCCAGATCAGGGTCGGCAGGTCCCCTGCCACGACATATTGCACGGTTTCCCGGGGCTTGGTCGAGCCCGGTGAGGCGATCCGCGCGGTGGGCACCCACGGCGGCCGGTGACTCGGGGCGTTCTTCTCGTAGAAGTAAGCGCGGTGCACGCCGTTTGGGTACCGCTTGAGCGTCAGCGGCCGCCCGGCGATATGCGGCAGCAGTACCGGGGCGATGCGCCGGTAATAGTCGATTACCTGGCCCTTGGTGAACCCAGTCTCGGGGTAGAGCACCTTGTCCAGGTTCGTCAGCGTGAGCGTGCGGCCCTCGACCTCGACCCGTATCTTCTGCGCGTCAGCGTTCACGCCACCTCCGCCGGCTCCCGCCCGATTTCATGGGTCGCACTGCCAGCACGGCCGGCACCATCGGCATGCCCTCATCCTCCACGATCATGCCGAACGACAGCGCGGGACGGCACGCCCGCGCGATCTGGCCCGCTCACGCACCTCGCATGCCCGGGCACCAACGCCCGCGCACCAACGCCCGGGCACCAACGCCCGGGCACCAACGCCCCGGGCACCAACGCCCGGGCACCAACGCCCGCGACCAACGCCCGCGACCAACGCCCGCGACCAACGCCCGGGCACCAACGCCCGGGCACCAACGCCCGCGACCAACGCCCGCGACCAACGCCCGCGACCAACGCCCGGGCACCAACGCCCGCGACCGACGCCCGGGCACCTGCTGCGCCCCGGCACCAAACAGGCCCGTGCGCCCGCTGAGCCCGGGCACCAGCTGCGCCTCGGCACCGAACACGCCCGGGCACCAGCACCTACCACGCCCGTACCCCAGCTACGCCCGCGCACGAACCACCGGGCGCGTAGGCGGCCGCAGTGTGGCCGCCTACGCGCGCTGCGCGAGACCGCGGACGTAGGCCGCCTGACCGGCATGCTGCAGATCGTCGGAAATCACGCTGACCAGCCGGGCGCCGAGCGTCACCGGCGGATCCCACGACGTGTCCACGATGCGGCCGAGGTCGGCGTCGGCGAGGCCCTTCACGAAGCGGATGCTCTCCTGGTAGACCGCGTCGTGGTAGCCGGTAAGCAGTTCGCCGGATTCCACCTGGACCGCCGCGACGTCGTCGGATCCATGCCCGTATCCGGTGGCCGAGGGGTCGAAAGGCAACCCAAACCGTTCCGCCCAGCCCTTCGACATCCAGACCTGGCTGGTCCCGGCGACGTCCGCGAGATGGTCGTCCTGGATTCGCGTCAGATGCCAGACCAGCCAGGCGATCGAATTCGCCTGGCTGCCCGGGCGGAAAGCCAGTTCGCTGGGGTTCCTGCCGTCGACCACCTCGTGGACGATGCCACGGATTCTGCCGAACGCGTCGACGAGCACATCAGCAGCGGTCATGCGGAGCCCCCTACGGCGCGGGATACCTGCTGAGCATTGTCCCATGTGCCCTTTCGCGCGGCCGTCCGGGCCATCTGACGGTGCGCCATGCGGCCTGCTCAGGCGCATCCGCGCAGCCGTTCAGGAGGGAAGGCCGCCACGTCGAAAGCCGGTCGGCTGACGGTCTGTGCGGGGTCCGTTGAGCGGACGGCGTCCAGGTGGTGCGTCGCAAGGCCGTGCTTGTTCCGGGGAGCGCGTCGTGGTTCCCGGGCGCGACGACGGGCAGCGCCGCGAGGTGCCCGGCTGGGCGCTGTCGTGGACCACAGAGCCGAACAGACCCCTCTTGCAGCACTCCCGCAGGAGTGGTGCGCGGGGCGCGGGTCCATTGCCGGGACTCTTGACGGCACCGCGCCACGGAGTGAAAATGAGCCGGTCCCAAGGTGGAATCGGTTCCAACTAACTAGCCGATTCCGGGTCAAGAGGTGTTCCGTATGGGAGCTGCGCGCCGAGCGACCATCGCTGATGTGGCCGCACAGGCCGGCGTGGGCGTTGGCACGGTTTCGCGTGTCCTCAACGGGGGAGCGAACGTGCGGGAGGCGACGCGCAGGAAAGTGCTCGAGGTCATGGGACGCCTTGGCTACCGGCCGAGTCATCTGGCGGCCGCTCTTTCGCGCGGGACGCCGCGCACGGTCGCCGTCGTCGTGCCGTTTGTGACCCGGCCGTCGGCGGTGATCAGGCTCGCGGGCGCGCTGGCGGTGTTCGACGAGCGTGGGTACGACGCGGTCGTGTGCAACGTCGAGACGCCGCAGCAGCGGGACAGGCACCTGCAAGCCCTGGTGGCGAGGCATCGCGCTGACGGGGTGGTCGTGGTGTCGCTCCGCCTCGCCGAGCGGCACCTGATCTCCTTCGAGCAGGCCAGCGTCCCGCTCGTCATGGTCGACGCCGAGGCGCCAGGCGTGCCGCGGACGGTGATCGACGACATTCTCGGGGGCAGGCTGGCAGCCGAGTACCTGCTCTCCCTCGGGCATCGGCGGATCGGTTTTGTCGGCGACAGCGCCACTGGCGGCGCGGGCGTGGATCTGGATCTGGATCTGGCCTTCGTCTCGTCGAGGCGGCGCCATGACGGATATCGTCGTGCGCTGCGCACGGCGGGAATCGCATATGACCCTGCCCTGGTGAAGTGCGGCCCGCACCATGCGGCGGTGGCGGCGGATCTCGCCGCCCGTCTGCTCGCGTTGCCGAGCCCGCCGTCGGCGATCTTCGCGGCGTCCGACACGCAGGCAATCGGCGTGCTTGCCGCCGCCGACCGGTCGGGTTTCCGCGTGCCGGATCAGCTCTCCGTGATCGGCTTCGACGACATCGAGGCCGCGGCGCTGCACGGTCTGAGCACGGTCCGCCAGCCGCTGGAACGCAGCGGCGCGGAAGGCGCACGGCGCCTGTGCGCCCTGCTGAGCGGCGCGCCCGTGCGGCCGATGCGCCAGGAGCTTGCGCTGGAGGTCGTGCGGCGTTCGAGCTGCGCGGGGTTGCGGCAGCCGGCCGTAGCCTCGGCGACCCGCGCTTCCTATCCAGCGCATGCGGCCGGAGTCCGGGCAGGCGCCGCCCGGCGGCATTTTCGCCACCACCACCCGAGAACGGTTCTTCACGACCACCCGACAACAGTTGGCCGGATGAGCAGCAGATAACCGGTCGGCACATATTGCGCTGGAGGGAAGATGATGGGTGACGGCGCCCACGAGGTCACTTCTCCGCGTCGCGGCCGCGCCATAGCGGTCCGCCGAGCCGGTTCCGGCGTCAGACGGCCCGGTTACCGTTCCCGTGGGCCGCACCGTCCGCACCGCCTGGTCGCGATGTTCGCCGGCGCCTTCCTCGCCGCGTCGGCGCTGGCCGCGTGCGGCAGCAGCAGCGCGAGCAGCGGTCCAGCCACGCTGAACTTCTACTACCCCAATGACCCCTCGGGCGCCATCCAGCATGCCGCTAATACCTGCGGCGCCCAGAGCGGCGGCAAGTACATCATCTCGTACAACAAGCTTCCCGCCGACGCGGACGGGCAGCGCGAGCAGATGGTCCAGCGGCTCGCCGCCGCTGACCCCTCGATGGACATCCTTGCCCTGGATGTGACGTGGGAGGCCGAGTTCGCCGAGGCAGGCTGGATCCTGCCGTGGACCGGAACCTACGCGCAGCAGGCATCCGCCGGCACGCTCAAGGTGCCCCTGAACACCGCTATCTGGCACGGCAAGCTCTACGCGGCGCCCGACACCAGCAACACCCAGCTGCTGTGGTACCGCTCCGACCTGGTGCCGAACCCGCCCACGACCTGGGACCAGATGATCAACGATGCGATCCAGCTGGCGAAGGAGGGCAAGCCGCACCTGATCGAGATCCAGGGTGCGCAGTACGAGGGTGTCGTCGTCTGGTTCAACACGTTGGTGGCCAGCGCGGGCGGGAGCATCCTCACACCAGACGCGCAGCACGTCTCGTTGGGTGCGCCCGCGGTCCGGGCGCTGTCGATTATGAAGCGGCTCGCCACCTCTCCGGCGGCGGATCAGTCCCTGTCGGTGCAGAAGGAGGACCAGAACCGGCTCGGTATGGAGGCGGGCAAGGCGGCGTTCGAGCTGAACTACCCGTACGTCTACCCTTCGATGAAGGGCGATCAGCCGAATCTGTTCAAGAACTTCAAGTGGACGCTGTACCCGAGGGTTAACGCGAACGAGCCTGCCCACGTGACGATCGGCGGCATCGACCTCGCGATCAGCCGGTATACCCAGCACTCCAATCTCGCCTTCCAGGCCGCGCTGTGCATACGCGACAGCGCCAACCAGTTGATCGCCGCGACCAAGGGCGGCCTGCCGCCGACGATCGCCAGCCTGTACAACAATCCAGCGCTGTTCCCCGACTACCCGTTCCACGCGGACATCCTGGCGGCGCTGCAAACCGCGAGCGTGCGGCCGAAGACTCCCGCCTACCAGAACATATCCATCGTCGTCTCCCACCTCGTGTCGCCCCCGGCCGGGATCAATCCCGCGAGCACGGAGAAGACGATGGCCAGCCAGATCAACGACGCCCTCCAGTCGAAGGGCCTGATTCCATGACCTCCCGGGCGGCCGTCCCGGCCGCGGCCGCGAGAAAGGTAGGGGCCGATGACCACTAACACGCAGACGGTCGCCGCCGAGGAGACCCGGGCCGCAGAGCGCAAGCACCGTCGGCAGTTGTCGGAGGGTGCGCGGGCCGAGCGCAGGCTCGGCTGGCTGCTCTGCGCCCCGGCGGTGATCGTGATGATCGCGGTGGCGGCGTACCCGATCATCTACGCCGTCTATCTGTCGCTGCAGCGCTACGACCTGCGCTTCCCCAACCTGGCCCACTTCATCGGGTTTAGCAACTACGGGGCGGTGCTCACCTCGTACTACTGGTGGCACGCGCTGGGGGTGACATTGCTCATCACCGTCGTCTCGGTCGCGATCGAACTGGTGCTCGGCATGCTGCTCGCGCTGCTCATGTACCGTACGCTCTTCGGCCGCGGCAGCGTACGCACCGCCATCCTCATGCCGTACGGCATCGTGACCGTCGCCGCGGCATTCAGCTGGCAGTATGCGTGGACGCCGAGCGAGGGTTACCTGTCGGCGCTGTTCGGCAACGGCGCGCCGCTGACGAAGACGGGCACGGCCATCGCGGTCATCATCCTCGCGGAGGTATGGAAGACCACGCCGTTCATGGCGCTGCTGCTGATGGCGGGCCTGTCGCTGGTCCCTGAGGACCTGCAGAAAGCGGCCAAGGTGGACGGCGCGACCGCATGGCAGCGCTTCTTCCGTATCACCCTGCCGCTGATGAAACCGGCGATCCTGGTCGCGTTGCTGTTCCGGACGCTCGACGCGTTCAGGATCTTCGACAACATCTTCATCCTGACGCAGGGTGGCAATGGCACCTACTCGGTTTCGATCCTCGGTTACGACAACCTCTTCATCGGCGCTGAACCTCGGCATCGGGTCGGCGATCTCCGTCCTGATCTTCATCTGCGTCGCGATCATCGCGTTCCTGTTCATCTGGGGATTCGGCGCGGCCGTACCTGGCACGACGACACCGGGAAAGTGAGGCACTGATGGCTACCACGACCGCCAGGCAAAAGGTCGGCTGGGGCACCGCCAACACGATCGCCGTGATACTGGCGCTGATCCCGGTCCTCTGGATCGTCTCCCTGTCGTTCAAGGATCCCGCCGACGATCACCAACGCGGATTTCTGGCCGGTGAAGTGGACCTGGGCGAACTACAGCGGGATCCTCACCACCTCGACGTTCATCCGCCCGCTGATCAACTCGATCGGAATCGGCATCATCGCCACGTTCATCGCCGTGACGCTCGCGTCGCTCGCCGCCTACGCGGTGGCTCGCCTGGCCTTCCCGGGAAAGAACGTGCTCATCGGCATGTCGCTGCTCATCGCGATATTCCCGATCATCTCGCTGGTGACCCCGCTGTTCAGCATCGAGCGTGCGCTCGGCATCTTCAACACCTGGCCCGGGCTGATCATCCCGTACATCGCCTTCGGCCTGCCGCTCGGCATCTACATCCTCTCGGCGTTCTTCCGCGAGATC
This sequence comes from uncultured Actinomycetota bacterium, assembly GCA_963851085.1. Lineage (GTDB taxonomy): Bacteria > Actinomycetota > Actinomycetes > Streptosporangiales > Streptosporangiaceae > DATFVJ01. The sequence continues at coordinate 64,121 of CAWKNX010000011.1, forward strand.
CCGTGGGAGCTTGAGAAGGCGGCGAAGATGGACGGCGCTACCCCGTTCCAGGCGTTCACCAAGGTCATCGCGCCACTGGCCGCACCAGGAATGGTCACCACCGCGATCCTGGTGTTCCTCGCCTGCTGGAACGAGTTCCTGCTGGCGATCTCCCTCACGTCGACCATCGCCGCGCGCACGGCGCCGGCCGCGATGGGCTTCTTCACCGGTAGCTCGCAGTTCACCGCGCCGACCGGGTCAATCTCGGCCGCGGCGGTGGTCATCACCATTCCGATCATCATTTTCGTGCTGTTCTTCCAGCGCCGGATCGTCGCCGGGCTGACGTCAGGCGCGGTCAAGGGCTAGACAGGGCATAAGGAGCACACAGTGGCCGACATCACTTTGGACAATGTGACCAAGCGCTTCCCCGACGGGGCGCTCGCGGTCGACAGCTTCACCCTCGACATCTCCGACGGCGAGTTCGTCATCCTGGTCGGGCCCTCGGGCTGCGGGAAGTCGACGACCCTCAACATGATCGCTGGCCTGGAGGACATCACCGAGGGTGAACTGCGCATCGGTGGGCAGGTGGTGAACAACAAGGCACCTAAGGATCGGGACATCGCGATGGTGTTCCAGAGCTACGCGCTGTACCCGCACATGACAGTGCGGGAGAACATGGGTTTCGCGCTGAAGCTCGCCAAGACACCGAAGAACGTCATCGACGAGAAGGTCAACGAGGCGGCCCGGATCCTCGACCTTACCCAGCATCTCGATCGCAGGCCGGCGAACCTGTCCGGCGGCCAGCGGCAGCGGGTCGCGATGGGGCGCGCGATCGTCCGCGACCCGGCCGCCTTCCTGATGGACGAGCCGCTGTCCAACCTCGACGCGAAGCTGCGTGTGCAGATGCGCACCGAGGTCTCGCGGATACAGCGGCGGCTCGGCACCACCATGGTCTACGTGACACACGACCAGACCGAGGCGATGACGCTCGGCGACCGCGTGGCGGTGATGCGCAGCGGCATCCTGCAGCAGGTGGCATCGCCGCAGGAGCTGTACGACCGGCCGAAGAACCTGTTCGTCGCCGGCTTCATCGGGTCGCCCGCGATGAACTTCATGGCGGCAACCGTCGAGGATGGCAAATTGCGCACCGGGCTTGGCGACCTCCCGCTGAGCGACCAGGTACGGCGCGCGATCGAGAGCAGCGGCGCTGGCCGCGACGTGATCGTCGGCATCCGCCCGGAAGACTTCGAGGACGCGTCGCTCGTCGCGCCGGAGGCCCGCCCGCACGGCATCACGTTCCGCGCGTCCATCGACGTCCTCGAGTCCTTGGGCGCGGACGTGTTCGTCTACTTCACCCAGGAGCGCCAGCAAGCGGCGAAGGCTGCCGAGCTCGAGGAACTTGCCAAGGACTCGGGCCGTGCGGACACCGGTTCGAGCGTTGACACGGTGACCGCGAGGCTCGACCCAGCGACGCGCGTGCGCGAGGGCCAGGAGGCCGAGCTGTGGGTCGATGTCCGGCCGATGCACGTGTTCAACCCGGCGACGGGTGAGGATCTTGCACTCGGTGACGGCGGCAGCGCAAGCACCGGCGGTGGCAGCACCAGCAGTTCCGGCCGCAAGGTCCGCGGCGCCGCCGGCACCGAGGCCACTGGTACGGGCGCTCCGGCGGACGCGCCCGCCACCTGACGGTGGCGCGGCCGTCCCTGCTGCTCGAGTTGCTACTGGAGTTTCGCGCGGAGCCGCTCGATCACGTCATCGTTCCACTCGTGGGTGCGGATCAGCCGGTACCGCTCGCGCGCGATCCGCATGTAGGCCTCGGCGTCGGTGCAGGATCCGAGCAGGCCTGCGGCGCGGAGCATGCGCACGACCGGCGTGTATTCCTCCCCGAACCACCGGCGGGCGATCTCGCTGCGATCGAGGAAACGCTGCTTGTCCTGCATGTAACGGAAGCCCCACGCCTCGACGGCCTCCCCGAGTTCCGCGTACGACCACGGGTCGCTGACCGTGAGCCTGGCGTATGCCTGCGGCGGCAGCGGTACCCTCGATCGGAACATCCGCTCGTAACTCTTGATCAGCAGGTCACCCCGGTGCCGGATGCCCTTGGCGGGCACGGCGGTTACGACTTCGGTCACATAGGCGTCGATTGTCTTCTCTCCGGTCGCGAGCGCGATCGAAACCCGGTGGTGGCCGTCCTTGACGAAGTGCAGGTCACCGACCCGGTACACGTCGATCGGCGGGATGGCCTCGCCGCGCCGCTGCGCCAGGGCAAGCCGCTCCCAGCGCTCACGGACACGGCTCGACGTTGGCCGGAAGCGGCGGTCGAAGTCGCGCCGGGAATCGACGGTGCCGACGACCGTGTCCAGCGCGATGGTCTTCAGGCCGAGGGACCGCTCGCCCTTCATGCCGAGGGCGGCAACGACCTCGTCGAACGGGAGGATGAGGTTGACGTCGTCCGGCTCACCGCGAAGCCAGTGGGCGAGCCTGGCAAGTGTCTGGCGCCTGCGGGCCCGCTGGAAATCGTTCTCGACGTCCGCCCGCGGGAAACCTGTCTCAGCGCGCACCGTAGCGCCCGGTCTGCAGGACGCGGGCGGCCGCGCCCGGTTCTATGTCGATCAGATGTCGCCCGACAACGTTGCGCACCACCGTCGGCCCGATCCGCCGATCCGGATTGGCCACGTCGCAGCGCGCCACGTGCCCGTGCAGCAACAGCGCGGGCTGCAGTCGCGCGACGAGACTGTTCAGCGCGGTGAATCCCTGGTGCACAGGGTCGTCGCCGTCGCCGACACCTCGCGGCGGGGAATGGGTGAGGAGTATGTCGATGCGTCGGCGGTCCCGCATACGGCGCCAGCGGGCCCTGCGGTTCAGGGCGCGGGCCCGCCGGGACTGCTGGCGGTCACTGTACTGGTTGGGCCCGCCACTGTAGCGGCGGCAGCCACCAAGACCCGCCACCCGCAGACCGGCCACGTCGATCATCATGCCATCGGCGCTGATCGCCCCGTCGGGCCACGGTGCTCGCGCCGGATGCCCGGCCCGCAGCGTGAGCCCGGCGCGGGAGATCCGGTAACCGGACAAATCCGGGTCGTGGTTGCCCGGCACGAAGACAAGCGGCACGTCAAGGGCATTCATCAGGTAACCGAGGTAGTCGAAAGGGAGATCCCCACAGGCCAGAATCAGCTCGGCATCGCCGGCCGGGCTCACGTCCGCGCAGAGCCCGTCATCGACCTCATCGGATACAGCGAGGACGCGGACCACATGTCGATGGTACGCGGGACACGGCGCCGGCCACCGCAGCGCTCGCTGCCGCGCTCAGCGCCGCCGCGGTCAGTGCGGTGCAGCCTGCCTGACGTCCAGCCCGCGCTCCCGCAGTGCCGACTCCACCCGGTAGATCTCGGCCTGCGAAGCCTGCGCAGCCGGCGGCGGGCTGACTTCGAGCCGCTGGCAGGCCGAACACAGCGCATCGAGGTAGGCCGCCCGCAGCGCCCGCAGGCGCAGGCCCTTGGCGGGCGTCCCCATCGTGTTCTCCACCGTTTCAAGCTCCATCCGGAGACGCCGGAGGTTCGCGCTCAGCCGCTCGATCGGCTCGGTGGTGACAACGCGGTCACGGCGGTGGCGTTCGGTGAGCCAGCGGAACGCGCGGATACTGCCGAGCAGCGCGAACCCCGCCGCGGTCGGAAAGAGGATCACGGCCACAAGCTCGAGTGCCGGGCCCATGTCCCAAGTGTCGGCCCGCCAACGGCACGAAGGCAACGGGTCGGGCATATTTGACCGGCACGCGCCATGACGATCAAGCGCCATGACGATCAAGCATCACGAAGACACCGCACCAGGAAGATCCCGCTGCCCGATGGGAGATGTAGTGGACAGCAGCACCAGGAGCGCCAAGAGCATCACCACACAGCGCTGGTGGCACGGCGCCGTGCTCTACCAGTTGTACGTCAGGTCGTGGCTCGACGCCGACCAGGACGGCTACGGTGACCTGGGCGGCGTCATAGCCGGGCTCGACCACTTGGCGTGGCTGGGCGTCGACGGTATCTGGCTGTCGCCGACCATGCCCTCACCCGACGACGACTGGGGCTACGACGTCCGTGACTACCTGGGCGTCCACCCGGAACTCGGCACAATGGACGACCTCGACCGCCTCATCGCCGAGGCGGGTAAACGAGACATGCGGGTACTGCTCGATCTGGTGCCCAACCACACGAGCTCCGCCCATCCCTGGTTCGTCGACGCGTCAAGCGGGCCAGACTCTGCGCATCGCGGCTTCTATGTCTGGGCCGACCCGGCGCCGGACGGCGGCCCGCCGAACAATTGGCGTGACACCACCGGAGCCCGTGCCTGGACTCTGGACAAGCCGAGCGGCCAGTATTACCTGCACAATTTCCTGGACAGCCAGCCCGACCTGAACTGGTGGGAACCCGCGGTCCACGACGAGTTCCGCAAAATTCTCAGATTCTGGCTTGACCGGGGGGTTGCCGGATTCCGCATCGACGTCGCTCACGGTCTTTACAAGGACGCCGAATTGCGTGACAACCCGCCGCTTGCCAAGGATGACCCGCTCCTGGGGCGCTTCGGCCTGAAACCCGTCTATAACGCCAACAGGCCGGAGACCCACGGCGTTTACAGGGACTGGCGCCGTATCGCGGAAAGCTATCCGTCACCGCGGCTGCTGCTTGGCGAAACCTGGGTCGGAGATTTCGCGGCCCTCGCCGCCTACCACGGGCAGGGCGACGAACTTCAGCTCACCTTCAACTTCCCGTTTATCTTCACCCGGTTCACCGCACGCGAAATGGCCGGCGTCGTCGCACGCACTCTCGCGCACCTCCCGGCCGGTGAGTGCCCGGTTTGGACGGCGTCGAACCACGACGTCGGTCGTTTCCCGACCCGGTGGTGCGGCGGTGACGAGCGCAAGGCCCGGCTTACCCTGCTCGTGCTCGCCACCCTGCCGGGCACGACGGTTCTGTACTACGGCGACGAGATCGCCATGACCGACGTCAACGTCCCACCCGAACTGCAAAGGGACCGGATGACGCTGCGTCATCGCGGAAAGGGCAGCAGGGACCGGGCCAGGACCCCCATGCAATGGAACGCCTCGCCGTCGGCCGGTTTCACCTCCGGCAGCGTCAAGCCGTGGCTCCCGCTCGGCGACAACGGGGCCCACAATGTCGCCGACCAGCGCGCCGATCAGTCGTCGACACTCTGGTTCTGCCGCCGGCTGCTGGCGCTTCGCCACGCGGAATTCCGTGGCCAGATCGCGAGCTACACGCAGCTTCCTTCGCCGCGCGACCTTTGGATCTACCGGGTCGGCGCGCTGACCGTGGCAGCCAATCTCTCGGCCGACACCACGGAGCCGTTCGACCCGGGCGGGCCGGTCCTGCTGTCCACGCAGTCCACGACCGGACCCGCACCGGGCCCGCCGGGCGATATCTCACTTGGGCCCTGGGAGGCCGTTGTCGTCCGGCGCAAATGAACAGCGGCTACACGGCGCTCGTCGCCGTGGCAGTCGTCCTTGTCGTCCTCGGCACGCTCTGCTCGAACCAGTCTGTGCTCGCCGTCGCGGCCATGGCCGTGATCGGTTTCTGCGTGCTCTTCGCCGGCGTGTTCACGCCGCTGGCGGCGCTCGGCGGCGCCGGGCGGTCGGGCAGCTGGTCTGGGCACACCTGACCCCGCGGTCGGTCTGGCTGCGTAACTCGGTGCGGGGCGCGGTCGGCCTCGCCGCGGCCGTCGCGGTGGCCAAGGCCGCGGACGTGTCACACGGCTTCTGGTCGTGCTCGGCGCCGTCTCGGTGCTGCGGTCGAGTGCGGTCGGGACGGGAATCACCGCGATACGCGCACTGGCCGGCACGGTGGTGGGATTCGTCATCGGCACGGCGATCATGCTGGGGCTCGGATCGCATGTCGTCGTCCTCTGGCTGGCGCTGCCCATGGCCGTGTTCGTGGCCGCTCTCGCGCCATCGGTCATCTCGTTCACCGCGGGCCAGGCCGTGGCCGGCGCGGCGCACGGCTTCGCAGCGCAGGGCCACCGGCGCCTGATAACCGGGCAGCCGCAGGCCGGTACCTGACGACCCGGCAGCCGCAGGCCGGCGATGCGAGGGCCCGGCAAGCTGAACCGTGAATCGGCCGATTCACGGTTCAGCGGTGAGTGCCCACTGCTGTCCCCGTGATCCCGGGGCGTCCCTCCCGGTGCGGCCTCCGGGTGCGGCCCCGTGCGGCCGGTCCGTTGTCCGGCTCCCACGTCTGCGGGATACCTTTCCCAGCGCGCGGGGCCGCCGCTTCGCAGTCTGGCTCCTACGTCGGAGGACACCGTTTCCCGGTGCGCGGGGCCGCCGCCTCGCATCGTGACTGCTCCTCGCGCGCGGTCAGCTACTGGCATAATCCACAGTCGTCACTTTGTTGACGGGCGACACAAGCACGCCTAATGTCACGCCTAACTGCTGGGCCCCTTCTTGCCCCGAAGCCCATGCCGGGATAGGAGCAGCGATGCAGCCACACCGCCCGCTCGGCTTGACCGCAAGCCGGGCGTCGTCCTCCGGTACCGGGAAGCGCAGCCGCTGGCACCGTGGGCAGGGTCAGGCCCAACGGCCCACCGCGCAGTGGTCCACCCGGTGGCCCAGGCTGGAGCGCAAGCTTGAGGAGCGCAGCGTTGAGGAGCCTGCGTCGGAGCGGCCCGCAGTTGATCGGCCGATGTCATGATCGATCTTGACCGTGTGACGGCCATCGACGTTCACACGCACGTGCACGGCACGGTCCGGCCCGGCGCGGTGAGCCGCGAGGACCTTGCTGCCATGGGCTCGTACTTCCGTGCTGGAGACGTCAAGGCATACACGGTGACCGAACTCGCCGCCTACTACCGCGAACTCAACATGGCGGCCGTCACTTTCAGCCTCGATCTTGTGGGCGTGACGGGCCTCGACCCCGTGCCGGGCAACGAGGAAGTAGCCGAACTCGCCGCGCAGAACTCGGACACCGTCATCCCGTTCGCCAGCATCGACCCGGCGCGCGGCAAGGCCGGTGCCAGGCAGGCCCGCAGGCTGATCGACGAATTCGGTGTACGCGGCTTCAAGTTTCACCCCAGCGCACAGGTGTTCTACCCGAACGACAGGGCCGCGTATCCGCTCTACGAGGTGATCGCCGAGGCGCGCTTGCCCGCGCTTTTCCATACCGGCCAGACGGGCGCGGGCGCCGGCACGCGCGGCGGGGGCGGGGTCCGGCTCAAGTACGCGAACCCGTTGTTCCTCGACGACGTGGCCGTGGACTTCCCTGACCTGCCGATAATTATGGCTCACCCATCCTTCCCGTGGCAGGAAGAGGCGATCTCCGTCGCCTTGCACAAGCCCCAGGTATACATCGATCTTTCGGGCTGGTCGCCGAAGTATTTTCCCCCCATTCTCATCCAGTACGCGAACACACTGCTCAAGCACAAGGTGCTTTTCGGAACGGATTTTCCGATGATTACCCCGCAACGGTGGCTGGCCGACTTCGACAAGATCGGAATCAGGGACGAGGTCAAGGCGGGCATTCTCAAGGACAACGCCGCCGCTGTCCTTGGCCTGGCGCCCCCGCCGGTGCAGTCTCCGCCGCCCCGGCAGGCTTCGTCCTGATCCGCCGCGCTTCCAGCGACGCCGCGATGGCAGCGCATGTGATGTCATCGGCAGCACTCACCCAGTCGACTGCCGCCGCCCTGTCGCCTGGCCCCGCGCCATCGGCTGGCCCTATGCCGTCGACTGGCCACGAGGGCGGCGCGGATAGAGCAGCCGCGGACGCTGCGCCAGCGGCGGAATCTGGCCCGGGCACCGACGATATGCGAGACGCCTGCACCGCTCCTGCCCTGGACGCCGGTTTCGGCACCCAGGCTCTGCTGCTCACCTTTTGCGGTAACTACCTGCGCGGCCGGCAGGCCCCCGTGTTATCGGGCAGTGTCGTCTCGGTGCTCGGCCGCGTGGGCACCTCGCAGCACGCGGCCCGGACCGCGCTGAGTCGCATGGTCACCCGTGGCCTGCTCCGCCGGATACGGAGGGGCAAGAGGGTGTACCTGGCCCTCACGCCACGCGCGGAGGAGATCCTTGAGGACGGTGCCCGCCGCGTCAGGGCCTCGATCGCAGCCGAGTGGGACGGGTCCTGGACCCTCCTGGGGTTCTCGCTGCCTGAGACTCGCCGTGCGGATCGCCACTTGCTGCGGGCACGGCTGTCCTGGCTGGGCTTCGGCATCCTCCAGAAGGGGCTATGGGTGGCATCGGGGCAGGTCGACGTCACCCAGGTTCTCGCCGAGTTGAAGCTGACCTCGCATGTCCGCGTATTCAGCGCGCGGGCGCTACCGCCGGCCGAGATCGCGGACATGATCCGCGCCACCTGGGACATCGACGGCCTGGCAGGGCGCTATCGGCAGTTTCTCGGGCGTTGGGATCACCTGTACCCATGTCCAGGGGCCCCAGACGACCTGGCCAGGCAACTGCTGATGCTGACGGAATGGCTGGTGCTCGTGCGCGCCGATCCGAGGCTCCCGCTTGAGCATCTGCCCGCGGACTGGCCTGCGGTGCGAGCCGCCCAGGTGGCCGCCCGGCTGCGCGAAAGGTACGAGATCTCCGCGCGGCGTATCGTCGGCGGCGAGGTGGAATGGCTCGATAGCCGGCCAGCGGACCCGCCTCGCGTTTCATGATCGTCGCTGTTGCCAGCGGAGTTGCGTCCGTACGCCGCCACCCACGGCAATGCCGCCCGGCGGGCGCGGGTGCTGACGATCATGTGCCCTATGCGGCCCGGCCGCCGGCCGGAGTGGAACGGTGACCGGAGCGGAGCGCGGCCGTGATAGCCAGGCACGCGTCGCCAGCGGCAGGCATGTCAGCGTGATCCGGAGCGGTCCTGTCCACGTCGTCGTCACGACCCCAGGACCAATAGCCATCAATGGCGGCACGACGACGCTGACGACGAGGTAGTAGATCGGGATCGACAGCAGGACCATGATGCGCCTGCCCAGCGGGGAGGCCATCGCGCTCCCGGCCACGGTGACGGCGACCACCATGATCACGATTACCTCTCGGACGGGGCCTGGTGCCGACGCCGGCAGCCACCCGGTTGAGCCCACGGCCGCTGCGGCCGTCACGACGAGGGCGTGGTATTTCCACGTGAGGATCTGCATGCCGCGGCGTGGGCCCGGTGATACAACCAGGGCGGCTATCTCGGGGACCAGGAAGGCGCGGAGCATGACCTCCGCCGGCTCGATGTAGAACCAGTTGGGCGCGTTAATGAAGTAACTCGCGTACCAGATCAACAAGGCCGCCGCTGCCAGCGCGGCGGTGCGCCGCAGCCGTCCATCGGAACATATCAATAGACGGAGCCCGGCCGGTTGCACCACATCGCCAGCCAAGATCGATGGCCCGCAGGTCGCGCAGGAGCACGACCGTCAACGCATACCGTCTAGTCTCTTCAAGATCAACTTTGGGCTGTGAAGGGCACAGCTGGTGACAGCGATGGGCGATTGCTGCTGTGATCCCACGGCGGTCAATATGTACCATCGCCTTTGACCCACGGCGGCTTTCATGATCGCGGTAACTTTTCCGCACATGCCGCCGAGAAGTTACCGCGATCATGAAGCCCGGCGCTGCCCGGGCCGCGGCCATCGCCCGGATCAATGATCCACGGCCCGTTGGGCACCGGATCCGGCGCACTACGGGCCATCGGGTGCTGTGATCGCCCCATCAATGGGCCATTGATAGGGTCGTCCGTCGGTCGAAGCTGATCTTGAAACAGGGCAAGATGGTACACGTTGACAGTCGTGCTATCCGGCGCCCTACGGGCTGTTCATCCCGGCCTGTTCATCCCGGCGAGCAGCACAACGGGGCCACCCACCGCGATCACGACGTGGCGTGCGGGTCAGGTAGCCGCTGACGCGGGCAGGAAGACGGACTTGGCCTTGAGGTAGGCGTCGAGGCCCTCAGGCCCGTAGGCGCTTCCCTGACCGCTTGCCTTGCAGCCGCCCCAGGGCGAGCCGAGGTCAGGCACGTAGAGGTTCACGCCGAAGGTGCCGACGTGGATCCGGCGCGCTATCTCCAGGCCGTGCTCGGGGTCGGAAGTCCACACGCTGCCGGCGAGCCCGTATTCGGAGTCGTTGGCAATGGCTACGGCCTCTGACTCGTCGTGGTAGGGGATCACAGTCACGATCGGGCCGAAGATCTCGTCACGCGCGATGGTCATCTCTCGGGTCGCGTCGGCGAACACCGTCGGCTCGTAGAAGTAGCCGCGCACCGGCGATGCGGGGCGCCTGCCCCCGGCCACGATGCGGGCACCTTCCGCTGTGCCTTCCGCTACGTGCGATTCGACGCTCGCCCGGTGATACGGGCTGACCAGCGGCCCCATCGTGGTCTCCGCTGCCATCGGATCCCCAAGGACCATGGCCGAGGCGTGCTCTATCAGCCCGGCGACCGCCTCCTCGTAGCGGGACATGGGAGCGAGCACGCGTGACATGGCAAAACATGCCTGACCGGAATTGGCGAAGGACAAGAAGCCGAGTTCGGTCGCGGTAGCACCCAGGTCAGCGTCCTCGAGCACGATTGCCGCCGACTTGCCGCCGAGTTCGAGGTTGACGGACTTGAGCGTCTCACCGCACACCGCAGCGATGCGCCGGCCGACAGAGGTCGCACCCGCGAAGGCGACCTTGTCTATCCCGGGGTGCCTGGCGAGCATCTCCGTCACCTCGCCCGTACCGGTGACCAGGTTGAACACCCCTGGCGGGAAATCCGCCTCTTCGAATGCCTCGGCAAGGATGTACGCGGACAGGGACGTTTCCGGCGCGGGCTTGAGTACCACCGTGCAGCCGGCCGCCAGCGCGGGCGCAAGCTGCGAGAAGGTGAGGGCGAGCGGATAGTTCCACGGCGCTATCACCGCCGTGACGCCGACCGGTTCGTGCCGCACCACGGTGTGGCCCGCGAAATTGACGGCGACGCGGATCTCTTCCGGCTCCAGGCTGCGGGCAAGCGCGGCGTAGTAGCGGAGGATGGTGACGGGGATCTGCCCGTTGTGGAACCGCGAGAAAGTGATCGGCATGCCCATCTCGGCAGTCACCAGGCGGGCCATGTCCTCGGCGCGGTCCTCCAATGCCAGCGCCAAGCGGTCCATCGCGTCCGCACGGTCCACGTGGTGCGAACCGGGCCAGGGGCCGCTGTCGAAGGCCCGCCGCGCCGCGAGCACCGCGATGTCCACATCCTCCTGGACCGCAGCGGGTGCGGCGCCCACTATCTCCTCGGTGGCTGGGTTGGCGACCGTGACCGCGTCGCGGGACGCGGAGGGAAGCAGGCATCCGCCGACGTAGATGTCCCGGTATTCCAGCAACCCAGGCCCCCTTCCCGGAGCCCAGCAGGTGGCTCGATGCGTCAGGTTCTCAAGTTGCCTGACAATCTGCGCGGAGCGCACGCCGTTGTCAAGCCTGACTGGATGGCCGCGTGCACGCGGCGCGCGAGTGCCGGCGCGCGCGGGGCCACGGCGCCTGCCGCCTGCGGGCCAGAACGCGCCTGCCTCTTACCCGCCCGAGATGCCCGCCGACTGGGCTGCTGGCACGCCGATGGCCCGTTGGTGTTGCCCGGGCAGCACCAACGGGCCATCAGTGTTGTCGGGGCTGGCCCCAACCGTTTGACTGGCGTCGGCGACGGGACTGGCACCAGCCGCCGGCGTGGCTGGAGCAGGCACAGCAGACGTGCCGCGCAGGCGGGCGATGGTCTCGCGCAGCAGCCGTATCTCATCTGACTGGTGCGACGACGCCTCGGCCTCGGCCAACTGGCGGATGAGCGCAACCTGCCGGTTCAGGGCTTCAAGAGCCTGACGTGCCCGCATGGGTTCGCCGTCGACGGCGCCACGCGCCGCGCCACAGCAAGGGCACCGCGCGGGCGCGTTGTTCGCGGCTCCTTCGGTGAAGATGTTGGGCCTCCGATCGGCTGTCCGTGAGCACACGCGGAATAACTTCGACGGTTCCACGGCGCCGCAGGCCCGGCAACCACGGATCACCCCAACGAGCACGGCGGATTCCTGTGCCGGGCCACAACCACACAACGGCACCGGCCAGCGGGCTACGGCAGCCTCCATGCGATCTACATGCCGATATGCCCTTCTTTTGTGGTCTGCCACAAAGCTAGGGGCTGGGCTTCGTAATATGATTGATGATCATGGCGGACGGGTCGCAGGCCGCTGGCCGATTCCTCAGCGCGGGTCAGCGCGACATCGGTCGGGAGAACGTGGTCCTGCGCGAACTCGTGACGGTGTACCGCCACCTGTCCGGCCTTGCGCTGCAGGACGCGGACCTGGCCAGCGTCACCAGGCTGCTCGCGGAACGGACCGCGGCGACCGTGGCCGTGGTGAGCCAGGTGATGGACGTGATGGCCGCGGCGTCGCCGGGCGTGTCGGCGGAGAAAGCCGCGGATGCGGTGCGGGACCATGTCGTCCACCCACGGCTCGGCCAGGTTTTGCGGGCATCCAGGCAGGGCCACCGGGCGCTGCGGCTGCCGAGTGTCGGCGGCATGCCCGCGATCATCGTCGCGCCCATTCTCGTCGGCGACGAGGTGCCGGCCCACCTGATCACCCTCGACCCGCTCGAGAAGAGCTTCGAGGAGGACATGAGCCTCCTGGTGACCGAGCACGCGGCCACGATCTGCGGCGTGATCCTCGGCCGTGAGCACGTGGTGGCCGCGGCAGCCCGCCGGGTGCGCGACGATCTCGTCGAGGGACTGCTGCTCGGGCGCGGCCGCGGCGACGGAGAGGCGGCACGCTGGGCCGCACATCTCGGCTACGAGGCGGACCGTGAGCACGTCGTGATGGCGATCGCATTCGATGTACCCGCCTCGCGGCTCGCCGGGCAGGAGGCCGACGCCCTCCGCCAGCGGGTGCGGGACGCCGTGGAGCATTTCTTCACGACCCGCGTGCCGCAGGTGATCGTCTCGGCGCGCGAGACGGAGGTGGTGATCGTCGGCGCCACCGCCGCCGTGGAAGGGAACCACCAGGGTGGCATGGAGCCGCGCAAGCTCGGGGCCACCTGCGTTACCCGGCTGGCCGAGCTGTTCCCCGACACAAAGGTGATCATCGGGATCGGCGGGACCTGCCGCGATCCGCGTGAGATCGCCCGCTCCTATGAAGAGGCCCACCGCACCATCGAGACGCTGCGGCGCCTCGGCCGGTTCGGCGCGGTCACCGCCTTCGGCGACCTCGGTATCCACCGGCTGCTGCTCCAGGTGCCCGACCTGTCCGAACTGCGGTCCTTCGCGGCGGACGTGCTCGGCAAGCTCAGCAGGCACGAGCGTGAGCGCAACTCGGAGTATCTGACCACGCTCGCCTGCTACTTCCGCGAGAACAACAGCCCGCAACGGGCCGCACGCGTCCTGCACGTCCATCCGAACACCGTCGCCTACCGGGTCAAGCGGATCGAGGAGATCACCGGCCTGCGCCTTGACAACTACCGCGATCGCCTGACGACACAGGTGGCACTGGAGATCCTCGACGCATTGGGGGATGAGCCGTGACCGGATTCGCCGACGTCCTGGGGCGACGAGTCCTCGTCTGCGACGGCGCCATGGGCACGATGCTGCACGCCGCGGGCAACGCTCTGGACCGGGCACTGCCCGAGCTCAACCTCTCCGACCCGAAGCTGGTCGCCACCATCCACGAGAGCTATCTCAGCGCGGGTGTCGACATCATCCAGACCAACACCTTCGGGGCGAACCGGCTGCGCCTGGCCGACCACGGTTATCCGGACAAGGTCGAAGAGATCAATCGCGCCGCGGTCCGTATCGCCCGCGCCGTACTGGAGCAGAGCGACCGCGAGGTGTTCGTCGCGGGTTCGGTCTCTCCGGCCGTGACCGCGCTGCAACGGCGCCGGGTAGGAGCGGCCGAGCGGATGGACGTCATCAGGGAACAGGTGCAGGCCCTGGCCGCAGAAGGCGTTGACCTGCTCATCCTGGAGACGTTCGGCTACCTTGACGAACTGGCCGAGGCGGTCGCGGTGGCCAGCGACAGCTGCGGCATCCCCATCGTCGCCCAGGCCACGTTCGCCGATGACGGCCGGACGCTCGGCGGCGAGACCCCGCACGAGGTCGCGTCCGTGCTCAGCGGGCTGCCGATCGCGATGCTCGGCACCAACTGCACGATCGGCCCTCAGCGCATGCTCGCGGTGGTGGAGGATCTCCTCCGCTACGCCTCGCTCCCGGTGAGCGCGCAGCCCAACGCCGGCCAGCCGCGCCGGATCGGCCATGGCCGGTTCGAGTTCAACATCGATGGCACATATTTCGCCCGCTATCTGCGCCGTTTCGCCGATGCCGGCGTCAGCCTCGTCGGGGGCTGCTGCGGCACCACCCCGACGCACATCGGCGTCGCGGCCGCGCGCGTCAATGATCTATCCCTAACGGCTGCGCTCGCGGTCGCCAGGCCCGCACCGGTTCACCCGCCCGCGGCGCAGCAGGACTTCGCGGGCACGGGAGGTCTCGCCGACCGCCTGGCCAGCCGGAGTTTCGTCGTCGCCTCAGAGATCTCGATACCGGCCGGCGGTGTCATCGACGAGGCCATGGACAGCGTGACCGCGCTACAGGACAGGGGTATCGGGCTCTTCGCGGTAACCGCGCCCGAGCACGCCCGTGCCCATCTCGATTCGCTCAGCATGGCCCTTCACCTGCAGCATCACGCCGGCGTCGAGACTATCGTGACCGTCACGACGTGGGACAAGACCATCATGACGCTACAGGCGGATCTGCTCGGCGCGCACGCGCTCGGCATCAGGAGCGTCGTGTGTGAGACCGGCAGCCCGCCGGTGCGCGGCGACTATCCCGCCGTCGACGGCGTATGGGAAGTCGACTCGCTCGGGCTCATCGGGCTGCTGGCCGGCCTGAACGCCGGCCGTGACTCCAACGGGCTCGCGCTGACCACCAAGACATCGTTCTGCATCGGTGCGCGGATCAACCCGAGCGCACAGGACATGGCGGCCGAGGTCGCCCGCGCCAGGGCCGAAGTGCGTGCGGGCGCGCAGTTCCTCATCACCCGGCCGGTCTACGAGCTTGATTCGCTGCGCCGCATGGTGGCCGCCCTGGCGGCGGGCGACGTACCTGTCCTGCTGTCGGTCGCGCCGCTGCGCAGTTTCGAGGAGGCCGACTACCTGGCCCACGAGGTACCGGAGGTGAGCATCCCGGCGGAGACGCTGCGTGCGATGGAACGCGCGGGCCGTGGCGCGGCGCGCGGCACCGGCCTGAGCTTCGCGGCCCGCCTCCTGCGGGAGGCACGGACGCTGGTCGACGGCGTGGTGCTGACGGCCTTCGACGACGACGCCACGGCGCTGGATCCCCTCTTCGCCGCGGTGAGCTGACCCGTTCGCCGCGGTGGGCTGGCCCGCACCCTGTCGCGAACCCCGCCCAGCCGCCCGCGCCACCCTTGCAAAACCCACCCGCCCTATGGGGGCGTTGCCCTACTGCTGATTTTTCCAGGCTGTCAAGAGCTGTGGGAGGGGTGAACGCGAGTCTGTGGATAACGTCGCGATCGCTGACGGCACGGGTGAGAGCGAGGCCCGCCGCGTTCGTGACCGGGCCACAATAAGCGCGCCGGGTAGCTTGTGACCTGATCCGGTGTCTTCTCGCGGATCGCATGCACATGCTAGACCTAGGGGGCGAGGCCGCGCGGGCGTGATCGCGTCGGCCGGTGTGTGATGTGAACGTCCAGAAATTGCGGAGGCCGCATGAGCATCGTGGGTACCCGGGTGGTGCGGACTGAAGACCCGCGGCTGCTGACCGCGGGCGGCGTCTACGTCGATGACCTGCGTCTGCCCGAGCTGACCGGGGCTGCGCGGGTGACGTTCGTGCGCAGCCCGCTCGCGCACGCGCTGATCACCGGGATCGACGTGTCGGCGGCACGCGAGGAGCCCGGCGTCGTCGCGGTGCTGACCGCCAAGGACATCGACGACCTGCCCGCCCCGCCGGAAGCTCCGATGGCCGAGCCGCTCCTTGCCACGGGCCGGGTCCGGTTCGCTGGTGAGCCGGTGGCGATCGTCATCACCGACGAGGCCTACCGTGGCGAGGATGCGGCCGAGCTTGTCAGCGTGGACTACGAACCGCTCCAGGCGATCATCGACTACGAGGACGCCCTGGCCGGGACGACGCTGCTGTTCCCGCAGGCCGGCTCCAACATGGCCGGGGAAGGCGGCAGGGACAAGTTCGACGAGGCACCGTTCGATGCCTGCGACGTCGTGGTCGAGCGGACGATCGTCAACCAGCGGGTGGCGCCAGTTCCGCTCGAGGTTCGCGCCGCGGCAGCCGTTTGGGAAGGTGTTGGCCCGGGGGGACGGCCCCCCGGATCCCCCGGAGATGGGCATCTGACCTTCTGGGCGAGCACGCAGAACGCGCAGCTGACGCGGGTGATCCTGGCCGGGGCACTCGGCCTCGACGCCTCCGCCATCCGGGTCATCGCGCCTGACGTGGGCGGCGGATTCGGCGCCAAGGTCGGCATCGACCGCGACGTGATCGCCGTCGCGTGGGCGGCCAGGCGGCTCGGCCGGCCGCTGCGCTGGGTGGAGACGCGCACCGAGAACCTCATGGTCATGACGCACGGGCGCGGCCAGCGGCAGACCATCAAGATTGGCGGGACCCGCGACGGGCGGATCCTCGCCTACCGACTGGACACCGTCCAGGATGGCGGCGCGTATCCGCGGCTCGGCCAGTTCCTGGCCACCCTCACGCTCCTGATGGCGGGCGGGCCGTACGACATCCCGAACGTCCAGGCAGGGTTCCGGGTCGTGGTGACGAATGCGACGCCGATCTCGGCATACCGCGGCGCGGGGAGGCCGGAGGCGACGGCTGCGGTCGAGCGCGCGGTCGACCTGTTCGCCGCGGAGATCGGCATGGACCCTGCGGAGGTGCGGCGGCGCAACCTGGTGCCCCCGGACAAATTCCCCTACACGGCCGCGAGCGGCGCGGTGTATGACACCGGCGAGTACGTGAAGGCCCTGGATCTGGTGCTCGCGGCAGCGGGCTACGACGAGCTGCGGGCCGAGCAGGCGCGCCGTCGCGAGCGCGGCGACACCGCGCAGCTCGGCATCGGGGTGTCGAGCTATGTCGAGATCACGGCCGCGGACGCGGAGGCGGGCGAGACCGCGCGGCTGGTAGTGCACGACGACGGCACGGCGACGGTGTTCACCGGCAGCTCGCCGCACGGCCAAGGCCACGCCACGGCCTGGGCGATGCTCGTGCAGGACGAACTCGCGATCCCGATGGCGAAGGTCACTGTGCTGCACGGCGACACCGATCTCATCCCGAAGGGTGTCGGCACGTACGCCTCCAGGTCCTTGCAGCTCGGCGGCGCGGCCGTCCATCAGGCGGCGGTCGAGGTCAAGGAGCAGGCGCGGCAGGTGGCGGCCGGCATGCTCGAAGCAAGCGACGCCGACCTGGTGCTCGACGCCGAGCTCGGGGTGTGGCAGGTGCGGGGAGATCCGGCGACGGGCCTGAGCTGGGCACAGGTTGCTGGCCGCGCCGGGCCGGATGGCCTGGCCGCCTATGTCGAGTTCACGCCGGGACGCCCGACCTTCCCGTTCGGTGCTCATGTCGCGGTCGTCGACGTCGACACGGACACAGGCAAGGTACGGCTGGTGCGGCACATCACCGTCGACGACGCGGGCCCGCTGGTCAACCCGGTGCTCGCGGAGGGGCAGCGGCACGGCGGCATCGCGCAGGGCGCAGCGCAGGCGCTGCTCGAAGAGGTGGTCTACGACGCGGAAGGCAATCCGCTGACGAGCACGCTCGCCGACTACGCTGCCATCACGGCCGCGGAACTGCCGAGCTTCGAGCTCGTCGACATGGCGACGCGCACGGACATCAACCCCCTCGGCGTCAAGGGCATCGGGGAGGCAGGGACGATCGGCTCGATCCCCGCAGTCCAGAGCGCGGTGATCGACGCGGTCGCCCATCTTGGCGTCCGTTATATCCCCATGCCGGCCACACCGGAGCGGGTGTGGACGGCGATCAGCGAAGCGAGGGCTGCCCAGTGAAGGTCACCATGACGGTCAATGGCAGCGACGTCGCCGCCGAGGTAGAGGACCGCACCCTGCTCGTGCACTACGTGCGCGATGTTGCCGGGCTCACCGCGACCAACGTCGGCTGCGATACGACATCGTGCGGTGCGTGCACTGTGCTGCTCGACGGGCAGTCGGTGAAGTCCTGCACGGTGCTCGCCGCCCAGGCGGACGGATGCGAGGTGGTCACGGTCGAGGGTCTGTCCGGCGGCCCGGGTGAGATGCATCCCGTGCAGCGCGCCTTTCACCTTGAGCACGGGCTGCAATGCGGGTTCTGCACCCCCGGCATGGTGATGGCCACCGTCTCGCTCCTGCGTGAGAACCCGCATCCCACCGAGGAGCAGGTCAGGTCCGGCCTGGAAGGCAACCTGTGCCGGTGCACCGGCTATCACAACATCGTCAGGGCCGTGCTTGCCGCGGCTGACGCGGAACCGAGTTAGGGGCCGTCGTGGGTGGCCATTTGGCCAATCGCCGCGGCGTCGAGCGAGAGGCAGCTTCTTGATTCCCGCAGCTTTCACCTACACGCGGGCCCGGTCGGTAGACGAGGCCCTCGAACTTGCCAGCCAGTTCGGCGAGGACGCGAAATTCCTCGCGGGAGGGCACTCCCTGCTCCCGCTGATGAAGCTGCGCCTGGCAGTCCCAGAGGTGATCGTGGACATCGGCCGGCTGGCTGATCTGTCCTATATCCGCGACGAGGGTGACCACGTCGCCATCGGCGCCCTCACCCGCCACCACGATCTCGAGACCTCCGGTGTGCTCGCCCGCGAACTGCCGCTGCTCGCCTACGCCGCCGGTCAGGTCGGTGACCCGCAGATCCGGCACCGCGGCACCATCGGGGGTTCCCTGGCGCACGGTGACCCGGCATCCGACCTGCCCGCGGTCGTCCTCGCGCTGAACGCGACGCTGGTTACGCGCGGGCCGGACGGCGAGCGCCAGATCCGTGCCGACGAGTTCTTCCTCGGCCTGTTCGATACGGCGCTGGAGGCTGGTGAACTGCTGACCGAGATCCGTGTGCCCAAACCCGCCGCGACCGGCTGGTCGTTCCAGAAGTTCACCAAACGCGCCATCGACTGGGCGATCGTTGGTGTGGCGGTGCAGGGCGACGCGGTCGCGCTTGTGAACATGGCGCACGCACCGATGCGGGCAACCGCGGTCGAGCAGGCGCTTGCCGACGGTGCCTCGGTGGGCGACGCCGCCGCCCACGCGGCGGAGGGGACCAGGCCGCCCGCTGATCTGGGCGCGAGCTCCGCCTATCGTGAGCACCTCGCCCGCGTGCTCGTCGCCCGCGGTCTCGAAGAGGCCCGTTCCCGCTCCTGACCCCTCCCGGTGCGGCACGCGCGGGCCCGGCGGAGCGCGGTTTGTTCGTGATCGCGGTAACTTGTCCGCGCATATCGCCGAAAACTTACCGCGATCATGAAAGCCGCGGCCGGACGTGACATTGCTCGCAAAGAAGCGCGAGCAAACCGCGACCTCTGGGCAGCCTTTCAGGCGGTGAGGCCGGCGTCGACCGGGATGACAGCGCCGGTGATCGCGCTCGCGTCGGGGCCGCACAGCCACGCGACGGCGGCGGCCACCTCGCCGGGGGAAAGCAGTCGCCGCAGCAAGGCCTGGGCCGCGAAGCTTTCCTGGTCCGGCAGGTCGTAGACGGCGGCGCTCGCGGCGAGCATCGCGCCGCGCGTCGAGCCAGGGCAGACCGCGTTCGCGGTCACGCCGGTGCCCGCGAGATCCGCGGCCAGCCCGCGCACGTACCCGACCACCGCGGCCTTGGCGGCCGAGTACGCCGCTAGCCGCGGCATCGCCCGCAACGCCGCCGCGGAGGCGACGGCGACGAATCGCCCGTTTCCTGCCTCGACCATCGCTGGCACGCAAACGTCGGCCAGATGCCGGACGCCGAACAAGTTGATCCTCAGCAGCAGCTCGAAGGCATCGTCAGGCACGGCCCAGGCCGGATGGCCTTGGATCGCCCCCGCCGCCGCGACCGTCACCGCGGGGACGCGCCTGCGGAGTGCGTCGTGCAGCGCATCGCGCACCACCCCGTCACCGACGTCGGCGATCACCGGGAGGGCCTCCGGCGAGCCGGCGTCGGTGCAGTCCCGCGCCACGGTGATGAGATCCGCGGGCGTGGGCATCGGATAGTCCACCGGGGGCTGCGGGGCGCACGCGTCCACGAGTACGAGCGGCCAGCCATCGCGGGCGAGCCGGCGCGCTACCTCCGCCCCGATCCCGCGTGCCGCTCCCGTCACGACCGCCACGCGTTCGGTCGCACGCTCCGTCATGTGCCCCTCCGCTCCGTGATGCCGCCGAGCAGCACATCAAGTGTCCCGTTCAGTCCCGCCGTGAGCCGCGCGAGCAGGCGCTCGCCCTCACCGGCCGACGCGCCGGACGGGTCGCCGAGTACGCCGTTCGGGCTCACCGCGCGGACCCCGTGGGCGACGAGCGCCGGCATGAGCTCGTCGACAGGCGTGCGGTCACCCGGTGCCGCGGCGTCCATGCGCACAGCTTCTGGGGCGAGCGCGAGCATGACGGACGTCTCGAAGCGGCCCGCGTGTGCGTCGCAGCCCGGCAGGCCAGCGTGCCACACCCCGCAGGTGCGGCCCTCCTGCCGGAGTTTCGCCGCGGCTGTGCCGATCGCCACGGCGTTTCCGCCGTGCCCGTTCACGAGCAGCATCGCGGGCCAGTGCAGGCTGGCATGCCGGCCGAGTTCGATCAGGCAGGCAGCGAGTGCGTCGCCGCCGATCGACAGGGTGCCGGGGAAACCCGCGTGCTCACCGCTGGCGCCGATGGCGAACGCCGGGGCGACCACGACGCCTGTACGGCCGGCGCAGCCGCGCTGTGCCACCTCGACCGCGATCCGCGTGTCCGTATCGAGCGGCAGATGCGGGCCGTGCTGTTCCAGCGACCCGACAGGCACGACGAGCAGCCGGCGTGCTGCCTTCTCGACGCCGGGCCAGCGCATGCCCGCGAGCGCCAGCGCCGTCGCGGTCACAGGTATCCCCAGCCACGGAGCTTGTCGAGGATCTGCTGCGCGGCCGCGGCGGGCTCGGCGTCGACGCGCTCCGGCGGCTCACGCTGGCGGTCGGTGCCGAGCAGGCTCAGCACGCGGGCAAACGGCGATAGCCCCTCCGGCGGGCGGAGCACCCGTGCCCTGGGCCGGTACGGCAGCACGGTCATGGGGGTCGCCGGCTCGCCACTGCCCTCGGGCGCCAGCGCGCCGCCACTGCCCTCGTGCACTAGCGCGCCGCCACTGCCCTTGTGTGCTGTCCCGCCGCCAGCCGCGGCCCAGGGGAGCACGCTGATGGCGGCGTCTGCCGCGGCGAGCACCGCCGCCATCGGAGCACGCCGGGGCCTGGCGACGCCACTTTCGACCGAAAGCACCATCGGGGCACGTACGAGCAGCCGTTCCCGCCAGCCGCGGTCAAGCCGGCGTTCGGCCCGCACAGTTCCAGGCTCGGCTGCTGCCTCGACGCTCATGAGCCCGAGTGCCTGCGCCCGGCTGCTGTGCGCCGCGAGCAGCGCGGGGAGCGCACCGCTGCCGCCGTCCTGGCCGCCGTCGCCGCACAGGACAACCTCGCAGCCCGCGAGCACCGCGGCCAGGACGCCTGCCACGGCGGCGAGCGCGCGTGGCATGCCCGGCGCGTCGGCGACGGGCCCGGGGGACGTTCCCGGCATGCCCGCGACGGGGCCACGCGGCGGCTCGATCCTGATGGCGCTGTCGGCGCCCCTGGCGATCGCGTCACGCAGCATCGGCTCCGCGGCGGCAGTGCCCACGGTCGCGACGGTCACCCGCACGTCCCGCACGTCCCGCGCGGGGCCCCGCACGTCCCGCACGTCCCGCGCGGGGTCCCGCACGTCCCGCACGTCCCGCACGTCCTGCGGATCCCGCACGTCCTGCGCGTTCCACGCGTCGCGCAGCCGCAGGGCGATCTCCAGGGCCGCAAGCCCCGAGGGTGACGGGCCCGCGGGAGCCCGGTCGGGCGTGACCTCGCCGCTGAGCGGGTCGACGTCGACCCGCCGGGGCGCGAGCTTGAGCGCGACGCCGATCGCGGGTCCGCTGCGGAGTTCCGCGCTGGCCGCTCCCGGCCCGGTCACGAGTACCTCAAGACGACCCCGTGCCCGCCTTCTGGATAGCTCCAGGAAATCGCGCCCTCGCTGTCGCACACGAGATAGCAGGTACCGCACTCGAAGCACTGTTCGTAGTTGAACAGGATCCCGCCGTCCGCGGTGGGCACGAACAGGTTGGCCGGGCAGGCCGTGACGCACGCACGCGTGGTGCAACTGCGGCAGACGTCGCTGTCGACGACGATATGAGGCCGCTGCGCCACATCGAACTCGACGGTCGCCATGCGATCTTCGAAACCGATCTCGGGCCACAGTTCGCTCACCCGATGCTCCTCACCGTGGCCCAGCCGTCCCTGGCCAGGTCGGCCAGCCGGATGCCGTTGCGCCTGGCCGCCGTGCGGGCGAGCTTGACCAGCCCGGGTTTGGCCGCGGGGTCGGTGACCGTGAACATTCCCTCGGCCACTTCACAGAGCATCGGGGCGTAACGATGCTGCACACGGTCGCTGAGCAGCAGGCCAGGCACACGGCGCAGCTTCTTGTGGTTCTTCAGCACGAAAATCTGCTTGAGCCTGCGCCGGTAACCGCGCAGACCAGCCGCGGACACGTCGCCGCGGTCCAGCGCCTCGGCGGCGGCCTCGCCCGCGGCAGCGCCGCTGCCGACAGCGAAGTTGACGCCTTCCAGCCACACGCCGGTTGCCAGCGTCATCGCCGCCGCGTCTCCCGCGACAAGGATGCCGTCGCCGGCGAGCCGCGGCATCGAGTTGTAACCGCCTTCCGGGATGAGGTGCGCGGAATACTCCTTGAGTTCGGCGCCGGCCACGAGCGGTGCGATCTCGGGATGCCGCTTGAACGTGGCGATCAGATCCTCCGGCCGGACCTTGGCTCTCGCGAGGCCGGTGACCTGGACCACGACACCGATGGCGATGGTGTCGAAGTTGGTGTAGACGAATCCGCCACCAGGTATTCCGCCGGTGACGCCGAGGACCTCGATATCAACGCCGTCACGGCCGGATATGCCGAACCGCCGCTCGATCTCCGCCGCGGGCAGGGCGAGGACCTCCTTGACGCCCAGCGTGAAGTGGTCCGGGTCGGCGTGCCGGTACAGGCCCGCCTCCTTGGCGAGGAGCGAATTCACGCCATCACACGCGATGACGACGCCGGCGGCAAGATCCCCGCCCGGGCGGTCGGTGCGCACGCCCGTCACCCGTCCGCCCGTCCGGATCAGGCCGGTCGCCACCGTCGACGTCACCAGCACCGCGCCCGCGGCCACGGCCTGGTCGGCGAACCAGCGATCGAAGTCGGGTCTCAGCGCGGTCATGCCGTTGTACGGCGGCTCGCCCCAGGCCTTGCTCGAACAGCCGATGGTGAGCGACTGCGTCTGGGTCATGATCCGCGTCTCGCGCCTGGTGATCCAGCGCTGCATCGGCACCTGTTCCCACCATTGAGGGATCAGTGTGTCGAGGATCCGGCCGTAGATCACCCCGCCGTACATGTTCTTGGACCCGGGAAACGGGCCCCGCTCGAGCAGGCATACCGACTTGCCTGCGCGGGCGAGGACGAGGGCGGCGGCGGCGCCGGCCGGCCCGGCGCCGACGACCACGGCATCGAAGCGTTCAGGCATGGGCAGCTTCCATATCAGGTGCGGGAATGCCGAGCAGCGCCGCGAGCTCACGCAGCACGGCCGGTGCGTCGGCCACGATGGCGAGGTCGGCGATCGTCATCATGGGGCAGCTCGGATCGGTATTCACCGAGATCACGTGATCGGGGGTGCCGATTCCCGCGATGTGCTGCACGGCACCCGAGATGCCGAAGGCGACGTAAAGCTCCGGGCTCACCGTGACCCCGGTGGTGCCGATCTGGCGGCTTGCGGGTACCCAGCCCACGTCGACCGCGACCCTGGTCGCACCGAGTGAAGCACCCGCCCGCGCCGCCACCTTGGTGAGCAGGCCGAACTCGGCACCGCGCCGGAGCCCGGCACCTCCGGCGAACACGCGCGGCGCTTCGGTCAGGTCGATGGTCTCCGCGGTCGGCGCGACGAGTTCGATCACCTCGGCGTCGTGCCGGTCCGCCACGGTGAGCTCGATCCCGGCCGGTGCGCATCGCTCGGTGCCCGCCCGGATGGGCTCGACGCCCGCCACGCCGGGCAGCAGGGTGACAACCGCTGGCCGGTCGATGTCAGCTTCGACGAGCACCTGGCCGCCATACCTGGCCACCGCTACCCGGCCGGGTGTGACGGCGACGGCGCCCGCCCACAGCGGGCGCCGCATCGCGGCGGCCAGGCGCGGCGCGAGATCGCGGCCGTCCGCGGATCCAGGCAGCACCACGACGTTGTCGCCGTGCAGCAGCGGGGCCAGCGCAAGCGCCCAGCCGCCCACGGCGTAGCCCCCCACCTCGGCGGTGCGGATCCGCGTCGCCGCCACCCGAAGCTGCGCGGCCGCGCTGGCCGTGCCCGAGCCGATGAGCAGCACGTCACCACCGCACTCGGCCGCCGTCTCGTCGGCGCCCAGGGGCAGCATCCCGTCGCGCACCGGGATCAGCGCGATCATGACACGTGCAGCGAGCGCCACGCGCCGCGCCACGCGCCGCGCCGCGCGCCACCCCGACATGGGATCCGCGCGCCACTGCCACCCGGGCGGGCCCCCGGCAGCCATGGACGTGGCGTTGCTGTGCCTATAGGAACAGCGACGCCACATCCATCGCGGCGCGAGCCTGGTGCGGCACTCACAGCAGGGCTCCTACCCGGTCGCCGTCGATGACCGCGGCGTGGGCCCGGCGCGGCGCCAGGCAGTCCCCGACCCGGTGCACCTCGATACCGCCACCGGAGCGCCCGAGCTCCCCGAGGACCAGTTCCTTCACGTCGAAATACAGCTCGTCGGCAGGCGCCTGCTGCACCGCGAGCACCACCCAGTCGACAAGCCGCTGCCCTGGCGCACCGGTGGCAAGGTGCTGCGTGGTCACCCCACCTGGCACGACGCCTGCGATCATGGTGTCGGTCGTCTGCGCGATCCCTTTCCTGGTGGCCCGCAGCCACCACGTCTCCATGTCCAGAGTGATCCCGAGGTCCTGCCCGGCCACCATGCCGCTGGTCACGAGCTCGACCTCGCAGCCGCGGTCGGCGAGCGCCTCGGCGGTGCCCGTGGCCTGATGGAACCCGAGATCGTCCACGACGAGGACGCGGCCCTGCGGATGTGCGGAGCCGTCAAGCACATCCCTGACGTCGCAGATCGCGGGAGCCGTCACCGGCAGGCAGTGCGCCCAGTAAGGCCGGTCCGGCCGTGCGCCGGTCGCCACGATGACCACGTCTGGCCGCTCGGCGCGCACGGCGGCGACATCGACAGTGACGCCGGTCCTGATCGCGACCCCGGCTCGCCTGCACTCCGCGATCTGATTCCTGATGAGGTCACCGAACTCGGCCCGCCCGGGCACCCGCGCGGCGATCCGCACCTGCCCGCCCAGGTCGTCGTCGCGTTCGTTCACGGTGACGTCATGGCCGCGCCGCGCCGCGCTGATGGCCGCCTGAAGTCCGCCGGGCCCGCCGCCTGCGACCATGACCCGGCGCGGCCTGCCGGCCTGCCGGGGCAGCGGCACGGCCTCGCGCCCCGCGCGCGGGTTCTCGATGCAGCCGAGCCAGCGGCCCAGGCCCATGCGCCCCACGCATTCCTGGTTGCACGAAAGGCACAGCCGGATGTCCTCGGCGCGGCCGGCGCGCGCCTTGGCGGCGAAATCGGGATCCGCGATCTGCCCGCGGACGACGCCGATGAGATCGGCATGCCCCTCCGCCAGCGCGCGGTCAGCCTGGACGGGGTCCTTGAACCGCCCGACCCCGACGACAGGCAGCCGGACGGTCTTCCGCAGCGCGGACGGGATGAACAGGGCATAACCTGGCGGGACGGCCATCGACGCCTCGATCATGTAGAGGCTCGAGGTGGCAACACCGATCGAGGTGTTGATGTAGTCGACGTGGCCGGTGTCCTCGGCCATCTTCGCGACCTCTGTCGCCTGGTC
Source organism: uncultured Actinomycetota bacterium (assembly GCA_963851085.1). Taxonomy (GTDB): domain Bacteria; phylum Actinomycetota; class Actinomycetes; order Streptosporangiales; family Streptosporangiaceae; genus DATFVJ01. The sequence continues at coordinate 90,176 of CAWKNX010000011.1, forward strand.
CAGGGTGATGCCACCGGCCATGAGCTCGTCGCCGCACAGCCGCACCCCAAGCGCCATGCCCGTGCCGATCTCCGCCCGTACCGCGGCGAGAACCTCCAGCAGGAAACGGGCCCGGTTCGCGAGTGGCCCGCCGTAGGAATCGCTGCGGTGATTCGTCGCCGCGGACAGGAAGCCACGGACGATCGAGGAGTGCGAGCACTGGAGCTCCACACCGTCGAAGCCGCCTTGCCGGCAGTGGCGGGCGACCGTCGCGTAGCCCTCGATGATCTCGCGGATCTCCGCGTGCGTGACGGGCTTGGGCACCTCGCGGAACATCGGGTCGGGCACCGGCGAAGGCGCCCACACAGGCAGCCGGGAGTACATGCCGCTCGCCTGCCCGCCGTTGTGGTTGAGCTGGGCGAATATCGGCGTACCGTGCCGATGCACGGCGTCGGTGATGCGCCGGTAGCCAGGCACGACACCGGGATCGAATCCGTGGATCAGCTTCTCGTACGGCCAGTCGGTCGGATGGGTCGAATGCTCTTCCGTGATGATCAGCCCGGCGCCGCCCCTGGCGCGTGCGGCGTAGTAGGCGGCGTGCTGCGGGCTGGGCCTGCCATCGCGCGCGTAGTTGGTGAGGTGCGCGCAGAACACGATGCGGTTGCGCACGACGACCGGCCCGAGCCGCAGGGGCCGCAGCAGGTACTCATAGCGGGACCGGGTCATCGCGCTGCGCTGGCCGCTCGAGTTCGTTCCGCCCGCCCGAGCCCGAGCGCGGCTCGCCGGCCTTCGAGGACTGCCTGGTAGATCGTTCGCGGCGCCACCGCGTCGCCGACCAGCACGCCCGCGGGTGCATCGGCGCCGTCGGTGCCGCCGAACGCGGCGGGCAGGCGCGGCCCGGCGTCGACCACGAGCGCCGCGGGAACGACCCGCACGTCACCGCAGAACACGTCCTCCACCTCGGCTGTTCCCTCGCCGACCCGGCGCAGCACACAGCGGCGCACCAGCGTGACGCCCGCGGATTGCAGCCGCACGTTGGCTGCCACGAGATCACCGGAGAGCGCGAGCTGCTGCCCGGCGATCTGGTCGGGAAAGGCGAGCGCGGTGGGCCCCCGCGGAGCGAGCAGTTCGGCGATCGACACGCCGATCGGGCCCCCGATCGGGTCCCACACCAGGACCGGACCGGCTGGCGGCTCGCCGCCCGCGGCAAGCCGCGCGAGGAAAGCCCGTGCGGATACCACCTGGCCGCCCGCGGCGACCTCGTAGGCGGGCTCACCGTCGCGGCCGCCGGTCGCGACGACGACCGGGCCCTGGTGCGCGGCCGCTTCCCCGGGACTGACCCGGTGCCCCAGGTCGATCTCGACGCCGAGGCGGCGGCATTCGCCGTCAAGCCACGCGGTGAGCGCGGCCAGGTTCGCCCTGCCGGGCGCGGCCGACGCGGCGGCGACGGCGCCGCCGACCCGGTCCGACGCCTCGGCGAGCCTGACACGGTGGCCGCGGGTGGCGGCGACGCGGGCCGCCTCGAGCCCGGCCGGGCCGCCGCCGATGACAAGCACGCCGCCGGCCTGGCCGACGGTGCGGTGGCGGGCGCTCACCGGCTCGCCTGGCTGCGCAGCCAGGGATGCGGACCGCGAACCGGCACCGGAATGATCCTTAACGGCTGCGTGGGCCGAGCCGTCCGCTGGTCTGCGGGGGGATCCCGGGGGGTCGTCCCTCCGGGGCAAGACAGTCTTAACGGCTGCGTGGGCCGAGCCGTCCGCTGGTCTGCGGGGGGATCCCGGGGGGTCGTCCCTCCGGGGCAAGACAGTCTTAACGGCTGCGTGGGCCGAGCCGTCCGCTGGTCTGCGGGGGGATCCCGGGGGGTCGTCCCCCCGGGGCAAGACAGTCTTAACGGCTGCGTGGGCCGAGCCGTCCGCTGGTCTGCGGGGGGATCCCGGGGGGTCGTCCCCCCGAGGCAAGACAGTCTTATCGGCTGCAGGGATGAGGTCACCGCCGGCCGCCTGTGCGCCATCGTCTGTGCCTGCGCCGCCGTCCGTGCCTGGACCGCCGGCCGCCTGTGCGCCATCGTCTGTGCCTGCGCCGCCGTCCGTGCCTGGACCGCCGCCCTCTGTGCCTGCGCCGCCGTCCGTGCCTGGACCGCCGGCCGCCTGTGCGCCATCGTCTGTGCCTGCGCCGCCGTCCGTGCCTGGACCGCCGGCCGCCTGTGCGCCGCCCTCTGTGCCTGCGCCGCCGTCCGTGTGTGCGCCGCCATCCGTGCCCGCGCCACCGCTCGTGTCTGCGCCGCCGGGTGAGCCGGCCCGGCCGCCCGCATCCCCCACAACCTCGTCGTGTGTCTCGTGGCCAGACCTCGGGTCGGCGACGCAGCTCACGACCGGGTTGCGGATATCGAGGACCTGGCACGCCTGATTGCACAGGATGCACGGACGCGGCGGCTCTCCTGTGGCGATCTTGCGGCCGAGTTCCGCGTCCGCGATCTGGGCCCTGGTCATTTCGACGCCGTCGCAGCTGCCATCGGCGAGCGCCTGCTCGGCCATGGCGGGATCGATGATCGATCCCTGCGCGAAGACGGGGGCGGCGCCGTCGACGGCGGCGCGGATACCGTGCGCGAGCGCCAGGTTGAATCCCGGTGCGGTATGCGAGTCGGGCCTGGTGGCGGCGGCTGAGTAGATGGAGCCGCGCACGACGACCAGGTAGTCGACCAGGGGCGCGAAGGTAGCCGCGATCGGCGCGGCCTGCTCGGGCGTGATGCCCGCCCATGGGGCGAGTTCGTCGCACGACAGCCGCAGCCCCAGGATCGCGCCGCCGGCCGCCTGCCTGACGGTGTCGAGCACCTCACGAGCGAAACGCAGCCGGTCGGTGCCGTAACCGTCGGTGCGCGTGTTGGTCAGGCCGGAAAGGAACTGCCGGACGAGGCTGTGCTGACCGGCGTTGACCTCGACTCCCGCGAGACCCGCGGCCACCGCGAGGCGCGCGGCGCCTGCGAAGCCGTCGATCACCGCCGCGATGTCTTCGGTCTCCATGACCTTGGGCATCTCGCGGGTGTTGACCTCGGGGACGCCGGAGGGCGCCCACAACTCCCGCTGGCTGTAGGCGGAGCTGCCCTGCCCGCCGAAATGGCCGATGGAGGCGAGGACGACCGACCCGTAGGGCGCGCAGGCGGCCGCGATTTCTGCCCAGCCGGGGCGGCAGTGCGCGGCAATCGGTGCACGCTCATATGGCCAGTCGGACTCGTGGACAGACGCGGTCTCTGTGACGATGATTCCGGCGCCGCCGGCCGCGCGCCGCGCGTAGTACGCGACGTGCCGGCCGGAGAAACCGCGGTCGGTGCCGAGGTTCGTCACGTGCGGCCCGAACATCAGCCGGCTGGGCGCCGTCGCGGGTCCGAGCGGCACGGGCCGCAGCAACCTCACCCGCGCCGTCCGAGCGTGACGAACACGGGCTCGCGGCTCGCCGCGTGGGCCGACCTCGTTTTCGAGTGGCCCGGCCCGGGGTGCGGCACCACCACGGGTTCAAGCCGCAGCGCCTGCAGCGCCGTCTCGCCGTGCCCAAGCACGCACTCGGGGTCGGGGCCGTCCAGTGGCAGGCCGGTGAAGAACTTGCTCGCCATGCAGCCGCCGCGGCAGGCGTCGTAGCTGCCGCAGGACGAACAGGCGCCCGCGGAGCCAGGCTCACGCAGACTGGTGAACAACTCCGATTCGCGCCAAACCCTGGTAAACCCAGTGAAACCGCCTTCGCCGCGCACCGATCCCGCGCGGAACTGCTCGTGCAGGACGAATGGGCATGCGTACACGTCGCCGATCGGGTCGATCAAGCAGACGACCCGCCCCGCACCGCACAGGTTGAGCCCGGGCAGGGGTGCACCCAGAGCGGACAGATGGAAGAACGAGTCGCCAGTGAGTACGTCCGGCCGGTCGAGCAGCCACGCATGCAGTTCTCGCTGCTGTTGCTGCGTCGGATGAAGCTCCGCCCAGGTATCGGCGCCGCGCCCGGCTGGCCGCAGCCTGGTCAGCCGCAACTGCGCGCCATAGGAGCCGGCCAGCCGTTCGAACGCGCCGAGCTGGCCGATGTTGTGCCGCGTGACCACTATGGAGATCTTGAATGGGCCAAATCCCGCCGCCGCGAGATTGTCCATCGCACGCCGCGCGGCCGCGTAGGAGCCCTTGCCGCGGACCGCGTCGTTGGTCGCAGGGTCGGCACCGTCGATACTGACCTGAACATCGAGGTAGTCCATTGCCGCCAGCCGCGTCGTGGCCGCTGGCGTCAGCATCGTGCCGTTGGTCGAGAACTTCACGCCCACGCCGCGTTGCACGGCGTATCCGATCAGCTCGAAGAAATCGGGGCGGATCATCGGCTCGCCGCCGCCGATGTTGACGTAGAACACCTGGAGGTCGTGCAGTTCGTCGATGACGCGGCGCGCCTCGCCGGTCGTCAGCTCTCGCGGATCACGGCGGCCCGACGAACTCAGGCAGTGGACGCATGCGAGGTTGCAGCCGTAGGTGAGCTCCCAGGTCAGGCAGATCGGCGCGGCCAGGCCGTGGGATAGGCGGTCGGTCAGTGCGGGCCGCACGGCGGCGCTGCCACCGCTGTCGGCACTGTTGTCGGCACCGCTGTCGGTAACGGTGACGGCGGCGAAATCAGCGGACACGGATCACCTCGGAGGTCAGCAGGCCGGCCAGTGCCCTCTCATAGGACACCTTGCCGCCTGCGGGTACGTGGGCGGCCAGCGCGTCGCGGGCGCTGGCGAAGTCCGCCAGGGTCTCGACAAGCTCGACGAGCGCCGGCGCCTTGAGGAACACGAGGCGGCGATTGCCGTAGTGGTAGGCCAGCCCGCCGAACTCCTCGCGCCGGATCGCCACCTGCGGGTGCTTCTCGTAGGCCTGGCCGGGATCGAATGCCATGGTCAGGCGGCGCCTGTCAGTAGACGCCGCACATGCCGTCGATCGATATCTCCTCGATGAGGAGTTCCTCGGTCTGGGCTGTGCCGTCGGCCATGCCCGCCTCCCCGGGCGTACGCGTGCCCTCGGCCATGCGCTTGCCGCCGGGCGTGCCCGTGCCCTCGGCCATGCCCGCGTCCTCGGCACGAATCATGGCCTGGCTGGTGTCGCTGCTCACCGTTGACCGCCTCCTCAGAGCTTCACTGCGCGGTCGCGGGTCTGGCAGGCGACGGCGCGGTGAGATATATGGTTACATATTGTGGCACTGAGTGCCATCCTTCCCCGCGTTCTTCTGATCGGCTCGTGGGCCGGCGTACCCGCAGGTGACAGGCATACCAGCCGGATCCGTCGCGCCCGAGATGGCCGCGACACGTGCCGGTGGCACCGGCGATCGAGGTGGCGATCACATTGGGAACGGCGCAGGCACCCGCGCCACCCGGCTGGCCGCGGCGCAAGCAGGCGACGCGCAAGCGACTGGAGGACACGTCGCTCCGGCTGTTCGCCGAGCAGGGCTTCGAGCGGACCACGGTGGACGATCTCGCGGCGGCTTCAGGTGTCGGGCGGCGGACCATCTTCAGATACTTTCCGTCCAAGAAGGACATCGTGTTCGGAGCGCTCGACGAACGGCTTCGCGTCCTGGCAGCGGAACTCGACGCCGGGCGCGCCGGCGGCCTGCCGCTGCTCGACATCATGCGTCGGGCGTTCCGCGTCACGAGCAGCTATCAGTCATCCGAACGTGCCTCTCTCGCCGTGCGTATCCAGTTGATCGCCACGGTGCCGTCCCTCCAGGCACACGCGGCGCTGCGGTACCGGGCCTGGGAGGACACGGTGCGAGCGGCGGTGATCGCGTGCACCGGAGTTCACGGCGGTGTCTACGCCCGGGCCTGCGCCAAGGCCGTGGTGGCCGTGATGTGGGCGGCCTTCGAAACCTGGCGTGAGACGGGAGCGGGTGACGATCTGGTGCAGATCGTCGACGCCGCACTTGATGTCCTGGCCTTCGGTATCGCGGCTCCCCGGGCCGCGGCCAGCCCGGGAGGAGGGGGGACGGGTGCGTGAGCCGCTGCCGCCCGTGCCGCCTATGTCGGCCGAGCCGCCCGTGCCGCCCGTGCCGCCCGTGCCGCCCGTGCCGCCCGTGCCGCCCGAGCTGCCTGTGCCGCCTGTGCCGGCCGTGCTGCGGCTGCGGCCCGACCAGGGACTGAGCTCGTCGCGCGGCGGCACCGTGCTCCTTGGCGGCTCGCCCTACCGGCTGCTGCGGATCAGCCCGGCGGCTGCCGCCATGGTGGGCGGGTGGTGGGACGGCGCGCCGGTGCCTGACAGGCCCGCCGCGCAGGTGCTCGCGCGCCGCCTCCTCGACGTCGGCATGGCACATCCCATACCCGCGAGAGGCCCGGTCCGCCGTGACGTCACCGTGGTGATACCCGTCCGCGACCGGGTCGCCGAGCTGACCCGGTGCCTGGCGGGAATCGGCGACGTGCCGGTGATCGTGGTGGACGACTGTTCGGCGGATTCCGCCGCGGTCGAGGCCGCCGCCGCGACCGCCGGCGTACGGTACCTGCGCCGGATGGTGAACGGCGGCCCGGCCGCTGCGCGCAACACCGGCCTCGCGGCGGCGAGCACGCCGCTGGTGGCGTTCCTCGATTCTGACTGTGTTCCGCGGCCCGGCTGGCTGGACCTTCTGCTCCCGCATTTCTGCGATCCGGCGGTCGCCGCGGTCGCTCCCCGCATCGTGTCCCACGAGCCCGGGCAGGGCTGGCTGGCCAGGTACGAGGGGACTCGCTCCGCGCTCGACATGGGACCTGGGGAGAGCATCGTGCGGCCGGGTGCCCGGGTGCCCTACGTGCCAGGCGCGGCGCTCGTCGTCCGCAGGGCGGCCGCGGGCGCGGGTTTCGCGGCGGACATGCCGGTGGGCGAGGACGTCGACTTCGTCTGGCGGCTGGCCGCGGCGGGCTGGCACGTACGCTACGAGCCAGCCGCGACCGTGGGGCACCAGCACCGGGTGCACCTGCGTGAGTGGTTCGCCAGGCGCCGGGACTACGGCACCTCGGCCGCGCCGCTGGAGTTGCGCCATCCCGGTACAGTGCCCGCGGTCACGATGTCGGGATGGAGCGCGGCAGCCTGGCTCGCCGTCGTGGCGGGACGTCCTGTCACCGGCGCGGCCATCGCCGGTGCGACCACCGGGCTGCTCGCCCGGCGGCTCGCCCCGTTCGCAGACAATCCCTGGCCGCTGGCGAGCAGACTCGCCGGAGCCGGGACCATCGCCGCAGGCCGGTTGCTTGGCAGTGCGCTCATGCGCACCTGGTGGCCGGTTGCGCTGCCCGCGGCGCTGGCCGTCCCGAGGCTGCGGCTTCCGCTCGCTGCCCTGGCGCTCGCGCCACCTGTCCTTGACTGGCGTGAGCGCCGGCCTCCCATGGACCCTGTCCGCTATGTGGCCGCACGGTTGCTCGACGATGTGGCGTACAGCATCGGGGTGTGGCAGGGCTGCCTGGACCAACGCACCGCCCGGCCGCTGCGCCCATTGCTGTGGTGGTGGTCCGGCACAACCGAGCCGGGCGGCCCGCGCCCGGGAGCATAGCCACCACTCCCGGCGCGCGGCGCATCTGGGCTGCGTGTGGCGCTGGCGCCCGGCTGACGCCGATGGGGGTGCACCGCTGCCCGGCTGGGTCACCGCCGCCTGCCTCGCCGTTGCCTGGCCGTGTGCCGCTCGCGCTCGGCCCAGACCGGATGTTCACTTAGCCGGTGGCGGAATCACGCCGACGAGGGGGAGGAAGACGTCGTCGACGATTTGCACGATGACGGGGTCGCCCGGTGGCGTGCGGGTGAGGAAGAGCTCGTGGCGGAGCAGGTCGATCGGCAGGGTGGCGATCCTCGGGCTGATATCGCTGCGGACCTCGCCGCGCTCGGCGGCGCGCTTGAGGATGGTCGCCATGACGTGGCCGCGGGGCTTGAGGAACTCATCCTGGAGGTGGGAGAACAGCGTCGGGTCGGCGAAGTAGTCGCCGATGAGGCCGTAGATGGTTTCCGGGCCGATCTCGGTCATCCCGGCGGAGGCCCGGCGCAGCACGGCGAGCACATCGCCGCGCAGGCTGCCCGTGTCGGGCGCCTGGCCGGAGAGCATCGGGCGGTGGCGGCGCATGGCGGCGATCACTAGTTCGGGCCTGTTGCGCCACCGGCGGGAGAGCACGGGCCTGCTGGTGCCTGCCCGCTCGGCGACGCCTTCCATCGTCAGCTTCGCGTACCCGACCGCCTGCAGCTCTTCCCACGCGGCATCGAGCAGGGCAGCTTCCAGGGCCGGTCCCCGCCGGCGTGTGCTCGTGCCACCGGGACCCCTCTGTCGCGCTGCCCGCTGGGTTCCAGCCCGGGATTCCACCATGCTCGTTCCTTAGGATCCACCTTGCATCTTATCGGCTCGGATGGTTACCTGAAATTAGATGCTGGCCGCATCTTATGAGAGGGAACCGGCCCATGGCGCTCACGACCGACACGGCAGGCGCAGCCGCGGGAACATCGCCGCATCGCTGGTGGCCGCTGGCGGTGATCGCCTCGGCCCATCTGATGGCGGTCCTCGACACCACGGTCATGTTCGTCGCGCTGCCCTCCGTTCAGCATTCGCTGGGAATGACGGTAACGACCCGCCAGTGGGTCGTCACCGCCTACACGCTGGCGTTCGCTGCGCTCCTCTTGCCGGGCGGACGCCTCGCGGACCGGTTGGGCGCACGGCGCACGCTGCTGATCGGCGTGGCCGGCTTCGCCCTCGCCTCGGCCGTCGGCGGCGCGTCGGCCGACGGCGCCATGCGCATCGCGGCGCGTGCTGTCCAAGGGGCGTTCGCCGCGCTACTGGTCTCGTCGACCAAGTCGCTGCTCATGACCGTCTATACCGGCGAAAAAAAGCGGGCGCGGGCGGTGGGCATCTTCACCGCCACCCTCACCGCCGGCATGGCCGTCGGGCTCATCCTCGGCGGGGTGCTCACCACCGAGCTCGGCTGGCGCTGGTGCCTGTGCGTGAACGTCGCCCTCGCGCAGGTCGCCATCATCGGTGGCCCACGAGTGCTGCCCGCAGTGACAGGGCGCCCGGGGGTGCGGATCGACGTGAGCGGCGCGCTGCTCGCCTCAGCAGGGATGGTCGCCCTCGTCTACGGGCTGGGCGAGGTCCCTTCCCTCGGCTGGCGCTCGGGCCACGTCATCGCATCACCGATCGCCGCGGCCGTCCTGCTCAGCGGGTTCGTGGCCCGCCAGGCTGGAAAGCTGAATCCGCTGCTGCCGTTCCGGGTCGTGCGCGACCGCAACCGTGGCGGAGCACTGATCGCGCTGATAGTCAACACCCTGAAACCCCGGGCCAGCGCCACCTTCACCTGCCGGGTTCCATGCCCTGGTCACAGGCGCGCTGTTCAGATAGATAGCTCGCACCGTGTTCATGTCGGTGTTCAGAAAGCCAGCAGCGTGTTCAACTGGAGCGGTTCCCTACATTCTTCGCCGCACCGGACACGGGCACGTCGTCGCGGCCGCGGCCGCGACGACGTGCCCGTGCTTACGCGTTCGTGCCAGTTCAGTGCTCGTGCACGATGACGCCGCGGATGTTCTTGCCGTCCAGCAGATCCTGGTAACCCTCGTTGATCTGGTCAAGCGTGTACCGGTTGGTGATGAGCTCGTCCAGCTTGAGGTGACCGGAGCGGTACATGTCGAGCATCCGGGGGATCTCCTCGAACGGGTTGCCGCCGCCGAACAGCGCGCCCCGGATCCGCTTCTCGAACAACGTGAGGATGGCGCCGGAGACGTGGATGGTCTTCTTGCCCGGGTCCGCCAGCCCGGTCACCACGACCTCGCCGCCCTTGCGTATCGCGTCGAAAGCGGCTTCGACCACCTCTTCTGTCACGACGCCCACGGTGACGAGCGCCTGGTCCGCCCCGACGCCGAGCGTGAGATCGAGGATCATCTGCTGCGCCTCGGCAGGATCTGTCGTGGTGTGCGTCGCGCCGAGCCGCTTGGCCGTCTCGAGCTTGCTGGCCAGCGGATCGATCGCTATGACGTTGCGGGCGCCTGCGAAGGCCGCGCCCTGCACGGCGTTGATCCCGACGCCGCCGATGCCGTAGATGGCGACCGTGTCTCCTGGCCGCACCCCGCCCGCGTTGATGGCGGTGCCCCAGCCGGTCGGCACGCCGCAGCCGACGAGCACGACGGTCTCGAGCGGCAGGTCGTCAGCTACCTTGACACAGGAGTGCTCGGAGACCGTCGACCACTGCGAGAACGTGCCGAGCATGCACATTCCGCCGACGTCCTCGCCGCCAGAGTGGAACCTGAAGGTCTCGTCCTGCATGCAGCCGACGGCCAGGTACATGCCCAGATCGCAGATGTTGCTCTGGCCGCGGGCGCACCAGCGGCAGTGCCCGCAGACCGGCAGGAACGAGCAGACGACGTGATCGCCCGGCTTGAGCCTGGTGACGCCGGGCCCAACCTCCTCCACGATCCCCGCGCCTTCATGACCGCCCACCATCGGGAAGCGAGGCGGGATGTCGCCCGTCCGCAGGTGCTCGTCGGAATGGCAGAGGCCCGCAGCGACCATACGCAGGAGCACCTCCCCGGCCTTCGGCGGGTCGAGGTCGAGCTCGGTGACTTCCCAGTCGGTGTGCACGTCGCGGAGAATCGCTGCCTTGGTCTTCATTCACTCTCCCCACCGGCCGCGCCCCGGCCGTCAGCCGGTAGTCGCCGCCTTAAGCGCCGGAAGGCCAGTCGGCCCGGGGCGCATCCGGCCGCCCCGCCGGCATCTGCTTGCCATCATGGACCTTTGCACCGCCGGGGGTCATCGTTGCCGGGGCCAAAGATTCCCGCGGCATCGTTGTCACGTGTGACGTTTGCCGGAACGCTCCGCGCGGCCACAGTCTCTTCGAGCGCCACACGAACGGCTGCGAACCTATGCGAGCGCCGTGGCCTCGGTGGTTCGGGAGGACTGCGCCGCCCCCGCTGCCCGCACCGGCTGGTCGTCCACGCTCGGTGCGGGTTCGAGCTCGGAGCTGTGGTAGGTCGCGCGCATCGCGAGCTCCGGGCTGTATCTCGCGATGATCTGCCGTATCCGGTGCGATGCGAGCGGGCCGAGCAGATCGTAGGTGGCGGTGAACAGCTCGCGCGCGGCGGCCCGCGGCCATGCGTCCGGGAGCAGTTCACCAGGCAGGTCCGGGTCCAGCCCAGGGAATGCGCGCCACTCGTCCATGACGCGCGTCCTCGCGACGAGGGCCTCGACCGGTGACACCCGTCCGGCGAGGGTCCGCTCGCGCAGCCGTTCGGTATTGGCAATGAAATTCTGGTATCTGGCCTGGAGGTTCTCCAGATCCCAGGCCCGCTGCGGCAGCCCATCGGGTCCGATGCCTGGGACGGTGGTAGCGCGGAAGGCGGTCGCTGTCGTGATGCCAAGCTCGGCAAGCTGCCCGACCACCTCGATCGCGTGGTCGCGCGGCGACACCCACAGCCCGTCGTACAACGGCGCGAAACCGAGCCAGCGGAGCTGCTTTCGCAGGGCGTCCCTCGCGGACCGGTTGTGTTCGGGGATGGAGAACGCGACCAGGCTCCACCTGCCGTCCCACGGCTGCGTGATCCTCCCGAACGAGAAGATGTGGCGGCCGCCCTCATCGAGAATCTGGGCCGCGCGCTGGCTCAGCCTGACGACGGTGCGCCGCCCGCTCTTGGACGTGACGAGGAGCTGATTGCGGGTCAGGCGGCTCAGCGCGGCACGTGCCGCCGAATCACTCACGCCGAATTCCGCCAGCAGTGCCACGAGTGACGCCGAGGGCAGTGACTCCGTGCGCTGCCACCAGTAGTCACCGAGCAGCGTGAGCAGCAGCCGCGGCGGCCGCTGGCTCACCCCGCTGGGCCGCATCGCCGTGGACGAGCCAGCTTCGTCGCCGGGGAACACCACTTCGTCGGAATACGGCTGGATATCGGCCATGACCACGAGGGTAGCGAACGACCTTCTGCTTTGGGAATCCGGATCGGGCGAGTTCCAGCCGACGATGAGCGGATGGAAAGCATGTCAATCGATACGCTGGCTGACTACAAGATCGTCATATTTCGCCTCCTGCCGCTGAGCCCGGGCCGCCGCCGAGCTGCGATCAACCACCAGGCTCTGCCTGCGATCCGCCCGGACGCAGAGGACCAGGCAGATCCCGAACGGCTGCCGCATGGCGCGCCAAATCGCGGGCCGCCACGGGGCTCCGGGGGATCGGCCCGCCGCGTGGCGCGCCGAACTGGGTCTGCGGGCGTTCCGGCGCGTGGGCCCCGCCGGCGATGGGCACCCGGTCCCGCCTGGATCATCCGCCCCACCCGTCACCCGTCTCCGCGACGCCTTCCCGCCCCACCTGTCCATTCCCGTGCACGTCGTCCATGATCGTGGTGAATTTTGTGTCGCATGAGGCTGTCGCACAATTCGTGATCTTGAAAAGTCAAGCTCATTTTGTGCGGCGTGTTGCGTCGATGATCTCCACTCAGCAGGCTCAGAGGCCCATAAACTGGGATCCACGCTCCACTCGGGCCTATTGCCGATGGCCTGGACAGGGTTACGCGACAGCCTCGCATGTGCATGAGATCCACCACGATCATGGAAACGGCCGGGAACAAGGCATCCGTGACCGCCGCTTGACACGGTGCCCGCCCGCGTGGGCGTCGGACGGCTGGCGCATGGCGCACCGATCGCGGTTGTGCAGGGACTCTGCGGGGCCGGGCCTCTGGGTCGGCGCAGATCGGCTGCCGCGTTGCCCGCGAACGACCAGGATCCACGGGACACTGCCCTAGCCGGACGCTGGCGCGGGCGGTTCTACGCCCAGGAACCTGAAGCAGTTGTTCCAGGTGATGTCGTCGAGCAGGGCCTGCGGGAGCCCCATGGAACGCACGGTCCTTCCCGCCGGATCTTCGCGCGGCATCGCGGGAAAGTCGCTGCCGATGAGGAGCCGCTGCGGCCCGATCATGTCGATGAGATAGCGGAGGGCGCGGCGATCGAAGACCAGCGTGTCGTAGTAGAAACGGCGCGCGTACTCGGCCGGTGAATAGGGCGGCCGCTCAGTTTCCGTACCGCGGGCCCCGGGCCGCTGGGCGCCCGGCCGCTGAGCCGCTGGCGCCGCGGGCTCCTCGTTCCAGGTGCCGCCCCAGAAGTACTGCGCACGGGTCAGCATCAGCGGGAATCCACCCGCCCCGTGGCTGAACGCCAGGCGCAAACCCGGGCACTTGTCCGCGGTTCCGCCGGTGACGATCGCAGCCGCCGCCAGCGCGATCTCGGTGGCAAAACCGAATGTGCCGAGCGCGGCGGCGGGCAGCCTGCCGGTCATCGTCGGGTTGAGAGCGTGCACGAAGACGGGCATCCGCAGGCGCTGCGCCTCGGCGAAGAAACCAAGGAAGCGGTCCTCGCCGAGCGAGGCGCCGCCAACATTTGAGCCGATTTCGACGCCGCGCAGGCCGGTCCTGGCGATCTCGGAGAGTTCCTCAGCCGCCAGATCGGGGTTCTGGAGCGGCACCGTGCCGAGGCCGAAGAAGCGGCTCGGATCGACCTCGCACAGTCTCGCGACGAACTCGTTGATCCACCGGCCAAGGTCGCGGCCGTTCTTCGGCGGCAGCCCGTAGTTCAGCAGCGGCGGCATGGGCGAGACGACCTCGGCGTCCGTTCCGCTCGCGTCCATCGCGGCCAGGCGCGCCTGGGCGTCGAAGAAGACACTCGCGGCTGTGAACCGCAGCCCGGTGCCGGGCACAGAGAGCACGCGGGCACCGCCGGTTCCCTCCGGCGTCATGGTCGGCCAGCCCTCGGTGTCGCACCCGGCTCCCGTACCGGGAAACTGGCCGGGAATCACATGGGCGTGCATGTCGATCAGCATGGGTCCACCCCGAGACCCGGCGGCGCTGCGCCCGTAGGCACCGCCGCGGCTGCCGTTGTGGTTGTGCTGGCCTGGGGGGCGGCCGCCTGGAACCCCCATGGCGTGGGCTGGGTGTCCGATTGACTGGCTCGCCGTGCAGCCGTTGTGGTTGTGCTGGCCTGGGGGGCGGCCGCCTGGAACCCCCATGGCGTGGGCTGGGTGTCCGATTGACTGGCTCGCAGTGCAGCCGTTGTGGTTGTGCTGGCCTGGGGGGCGGCCGCCTGGAACCCCCATGGCGTGGGCTGGGTGTCCGATTGACTGGCTCGCCGCGCAGCCGTTAAGGACTCGCTGCGATATGTGCTGCGCGGGGGGAGGGCCTCGCGACCGCACGCCACCGGTGGGTGGGGCCGAGGTGACCCACCGTCGCCGGACCGCCGGTCAGGTGCGCGGTCGCGCGGCGGCTTCTGGCCGGATGGCGACATGGATGGCTTCCTCTCCAGGTATCTCGCCTGCCAGCGTCTCGATGGCGTGGGCGGTGTCGGCTAGCTCGAACGTGTGCGTGTGCAGCCGCTCGAGCGGAAAGCGCCCTGTTTCTATGAGCCGGATCGCTTCGCTGTAAGCGCGGGCATCCACTCCGTAGGCGCCCACGACGGTGATGGCCTTGTTGATGATCAGATCGGTGCTCACCTCGATGGGCCTGCCGCCCTTGAGGCCGGCGAGCACCACCCGGCCGCCGTGGCACACGGCGTGCAGTGCGTCCAGAACGGGCCGGGCGGCCATGGGTGTCAGCTCGAGCACGACGTCGGCCATGGCGCCGTCGGTGATCTCCTCGACGCGCGCGACCGTGTTCTCCTCGTCGACGTTGATCGTGTGGTCGGCCCCGAACTCACGGGCCAGTTCGAGCTTGGCGGTGTCCCTGCCCAGGCCGGTCACGATGATTGTCCCCGCGCCTGCCGCTTTTGCCGCGATCACCGATGCGAGCCCGCGCTGGCCGGTGCCGAGGATGAGCACGGTGTCGCCGAGGCCGGTGCCGCCGAGGTGGCAGGCCCAGCGGATGCCAGCGCCGAGGGGGTTGAACATCACCGCGATGTCGGCCGGGATGTCCGGCCTTACCTTGTGCAGGATCGAATTGGGGTGCAGGTAGACGTACTCGGCGAAGCCGCCCCACAGGCTCGGCGCGCGCGCAACCGGGGTGTAGCCGTGGCTGCCGCCGCGGTTGCGGCAGGACATGTACCTGCCGGTGAGGCACAGCTCGCAACTGCGGCACGGAATCAGGATCTCCAGCGCCACCCGGTCGCCCACCTCGACGCCCCAGCGCGCGGCGGCACGCTCGCCGACCTCCTCGACGATGCCGAGCGGCTCGTGCCCCGGGATCAGGGGAAACACGGCGCGGCCGATGTTGCCCTTGTAGTGCTCGACATCGCTGCCGCAGATCCCGCAGGCCTCGATCCGCAAGAGCCCGTCGTCGGGGCCCGTGACCGGCCTGGGGAACTCTCGCAGCTCGATCTGCCTGGGACCCGTCTGCACGGCGGCGCGGACAAGCTCAGCCATGGTCAGTCACCGGCCCGTCGAGCTCGGTGACGTCGAGCCTGACGAGGGGAGCCGGGCCGGCGTTGTCGGCGGGCGGCGTATAGCCCCAGTATTTGGCGCGCGCGCCGCCGTCGATGACGAAGTCGCTTCCGGTGATCAGCCGGGCGTAGTCCGAGCACATCCAGGCGATGCAATGGCCGATATCGGTCGGCGTGGCAGCGGTTCCCATGGGGATGTTGCCCCACGTGCCCGTGCTGGTGGCCGGCGCGCGGAACGCGGCGATCTCCATGGTGGTGCGGGTCTTCGGCCTCTGGTCCGGCATCGCGAGCCCGGTCGAGAGCCCGCCGGGCGCCGGTACGGAGCCGTCGCTGGCTGGGCTCGGGCGGCAGCAGGGATGACGATGATTGATCCCGAACGCCTGCGGTCGCTCCAGTCGTCCCTGGCCGCTGACGGGTACCGCATGGAGGTCAACCAGCAGGGTGGCCGGATGGGTGTCCTGATCTCCGCGACGCCCGAGGCGTGTGCCGACTGCCTGGTGCCCAAGGACCTGATGCGCGGCATCCTCGGCCAGGTCCTCGACGTCGCCGAGGTGTGATCGACCTCACGTATCCGAGGGAACTCACCGACCCGCAGCCGCCAGACAGCAACTAGGAGCCGTCGTGAGCCCTCGCATCCAGGCCGCGCCCGCACCGGCCAAGCCGGTGCCTGCGCAAGGCCCGCTCCCGCCCGCGCAAGTCCTTCCCCTGCAAAACCCGCCCGCGCAAGTCCTTCCCCTGCAAAACCCGCCCGCGCAAGTCCTTCCCCTGCAAAACCCGCCCGCGCAAGTCCTTCCCCTGCAAAACCCGCCCGCGCAAGTCCTTCCCCTGCAAAACCCGCCCGCGCAAGTCCTTCCCCTGCAAAACCCGCCCGCGCAAGTCCTTCCCCTGCAAAACCCGCCCGCCCTTGGGGGCGTTGCCCCACTGCTGATCTTGGCAGGTTGTCAAGACCTGGGGGAGGGGTGAACTCCATTCTGTGGACAACCGATGACCCGGCCATGATCGACCCGCATGCGGGGGCCGGCGACCTGTGGATGGCCGGCCGGACCGCGATCGTGACCGGCGGCGGTCTCAGTGGCCCCGCAGGTGGTGTCGGATACGCGATCAGTCATCTTTTCGCACGTCAGGGTGCGCGTGTCACCGTTGTGGACAGGGATCAGGCGGCCGGCGAGCGCACCGTTGCCGAGGTGCGAAGGCACGGCGGCGAAGCGCTCCTCGTCGTTGGTGATGTGACCCGCGAAGACGACTGCGGCCGCGCTGTCGCCGAGACCGCACAGCGGTTCGGCGGCGTGGACACATTGATCAACAACGCTGCGGCCGGTGACCGCGCGATGCTGTTCGACGTGACACCGCAGCGATGGGACGAGCTGATGGCGCTGAACCTGACGTCGGCCTGGCTGATGACCCGCAGCGCCATCGAGGCCATGGGTGAGGGCAGTGCCGTGGTGAACGTCTCGTCCGTGGCGGTGAAGCGCCAGGGCCCGGGGACGGTGTACGGCGTCGCCAAGGCGGGGATCGAGAACCTGACCGTGGGCGCCGCCTCGCTGCTCGGGCCACGGGGCATCCGGGTCAACTGCATTCAGCTTGGTGAGATCTGGACCGCGATGGCGGCGCGCGGGCTGCCACCTGAAGCGCGTGCGCGGCGCCGCCGCGGCGTCGCGTTGCAGACGGAAGGCACCTGCTGGGACGCGGCCTACGCGGCGCTGTTCCTGGCGAGTGACCGGGCCCGCTGGGTCTCCGGGCACGTTCTCACCGTCGAGGGCGGCGGCCCGTACCGCGGGAGCGCCACCGGGGCGGCGGCCGGCGCCACGGCCGCCGCCCCGGCACAGGTCACTGCCCCGGCCCCGTCCGGACCACAGGCACAGGTCACTGCACCGGCCCCGTCCGGACCACAGGCACAGGTCACTGCACCGGCCCCGTCCGGAGCCCCGGCCCCGGCCGGGGCCAGCCAGGTCAGCGCCGCGGCAGAGGCGGTCCGCCGATGACCAGCCCGCGCGGGGCGGCCACGCCGTCTGCGCCGCAGACGAGAGTGGCGCTGATCACTGGCTGTGGTAAGCGGGACGGAATGGGACGCGGCATCGCGCGTGCGCTCGCCGCCGCCGGCGTCGCGGTCGTGGTCTCGGACAAGGAGCCCGCTGGCGTGCTCAATCGCCGGCAGGAGGCGGCCGGCGCGGCCGATCAGGGCGATTGGAAGGGCGTCACGAGCCTGGTCGAGGAGATCACCTGGCTCGGCGGCGTGGCGTCCGACGTGCTCGGCGATATCAGTGCCGAGGCCGACGCGGAGCGGATGGTGCACGAGGCGGTCGAGCGGCACGGACGGCTGGACATCCTGGTGAACAACGCGGCGGCGCCGCAGGGCCTGGATCGACGCGACATCGAGGAGGTGCCGATCGAGGTCTGGGACAGCGTGGTCCGGGTGAACCTGCGTGGCACGTACCTGATGTCCAGGTTCGCCGTCCCCGTCATGCGCGCGCAGCGCTTCGGGCGGATCATCAACATCTCCTCGATGGCGGGAGTGGTCGCGGCGCCGCGCTCCACCGCGTACTCGGCGTCGAAGGCCGCCGTCATCGGGCTCACCCGCTCGCTGGCCGCGGACGTGGCGCCCTGGGGCATCACGGTCAACGTCATCTGCCCCGGGCTCGTCGGGACCAGCCGGGCGATTCTCAGCGAGGATCCGGCGCTTGACGTGGACGCGGAGCTCACGCGCCGTGCCCGGGCCATCCCGGTCGGCAGGGTGGGCATGCCGGACGACATCGCGGCCGCCGTAACCTATTTGGCCTCGGACGGCGGCGGGTACATGACCGGCCAGATGCTCGTGCTCGACGGCGGTGGCCTGTCACCGTTCCCGCTCGCGAGGCCCCCAACCGACGATGATCATGCACATGGGACATAAGACCCGCCACGATCATGCACGTGATGCCCGGACGACCAACCCCCCGGAGGAATCATGACCTCTCGAAGCACCCCGCCGTTCCGCGCCGATCATGTGGGGAGCCTGCTGCGCCCGGCCAAACTGCTCCGCGCGCGCGACGAATTCGCCGCCGGGCGGATCAAGGCGGACGACCTCCGGGCCGTCGAGGATGAGGCCATCCGCGAGGTCGTGCGGATGCAGGAGGAGGCAGGGCTTCAGTCGGCCACCGACGGGGAATTCCGCCGCGCGTCCTGGCACATGGACTTCATCTACCAGCTCGGCGGGATCAGCCCGGCGCAGGAACACATCAAGGTGCACTTCCGCAACGCGGCCGGTGACCTGGACTTCGAGACCGCCGCGCTGAGTGTGCACGACAAGGTCCGGCTGGAGCACACGATCTTCGGCGACGACTTCCGGTTCCTGCGGGGCCAGGTCACTACGGCGACGCCGAAGCTCACGATCCCGTCGCCGAACATGGTGCACTACCGCGGCGGCCCGGCCTCGATCGACCCGGCCGTCTATCCCGACGTCGAGGAGTTCTGGAGCGATCTGGCCGGCGCCTACGCCGAGCAGGTGCGGCGGCTGGGCGAACTCGGCTGTACCTATCTGCAGTTCGACGACACGTCCCTGGCCTATCTGAACGACCCGGAGCAGCGCGCGATGATCGCAGAACGCGGCGACGACGCCGAGCATCTGCATCTGCGCTACATCAAGCAGATCAACGCTGCCCTGGTGACCAAGCCACCGACCATGGCCGTCACCACGCACATGTGCCGCGGCAACTTCCGCTCGTCGTGGGTCGCGGCAGGCGGCTACGACTTCGTCGCGGAAGCCCTGTTCAGCGAGCTGAACGTGGACGGCTTCTTCCTCGAATATGACGACAAGCGCTCCGGCGGCTTCGAGCCGCTGAGGTTCGTCCCGGCAGGCAAGATGGTCGTCCTCGGCCTCGTCACCACCAAGTCCGGTGAGCTCGAATCCTCCGGCAACCTCAAACGGCGGATCGACGAAGCGGCCAGGTACGTGCCGCTGGATCAGCTGTGCCTGTCCCCCCAGTGCGGCTTCTCCTCCACGGTCGAGGGCAACGTCCTGTCCCAGGATCAGCAACTCGCCAAGCTCCGCCTCATCGTGGAAACCGCCGAGGAGGTCTGGGGCTAGCCCCGCCCACCTTCCTGGCCGCGGCGCCACCGGCGTCAAAGTGCGGTTCAGGATGATCCCTAACGGCTGCCGCGTGGCGCGCCGTCGACGGCGCCGCGGGGATCCCGGCGTTCCTGGGTGCCTGCACGTCGGGCTGGGGCCAGGTGGCGCAGCCGTTCCGGAAATTGGGCGGTAACCGGGGCCCGCGCGGCACGCTGACCGCCGCTTGTGGGTTCGGCACAAAACGAGCGTTCATGCACCAAAGCGCAGTTACAAGATCGTATATCGTCAGCCGCCGCAGTGGATCAAGCCTTGCGCCCGCGTCGGCCGGACCCTAATATTCAAGACAAATCAAGATACGCCCGGTTAATTAATGTCACGTAGTTGTCTCGGCCGATACCGGTGGAACCCATCGGCCGGCCGGGATCTCGCGGGCAGCGAACCTGAATATGTGGGCGATCGCTGCTGGCAAAGCACGTCCCGCACGAACATTTCGCACAGGTCACAGCGCGTCGCGCCGATCCGCCGATCCCGACAAATCCTGTCGCGTCAAGCTCAGCCAACATCCCTCTCAGCTCATCAACTGGATTGCCTGATCATCGAGTAGGTGGATGCCGTGAGACTCCGGGTCATGCCCACGAGGTCCGTCAGCCTTGGTATTGCCGCGATGCTTCTCGCGGTTGGCGCCGCGGCCTGCGGGAGTGGCGGAAGCAGCAGTTCGCCAAGCTCAAGCTCAAGCTCAAGCGCGGCCGCGCCGCACGCAGGTGGCTCGCTGACCGTCCTCGAGGACTCCGGTTACGAGGGCGCCTGGCCCGCTGGCCTGGATCCCGCGACCAACACCAACGGCGCCGCGAATCAGAGCTACATGAACTCGATCTTCGGGCAACTCTTCGAGCTCGGGACGGGCGGCACGATCATCCCTGACCTCGCGACCGGATACAGCTTCTCCAACGGGGCCAAGACCGTCACGATCGACCTGCGTTCTGGCGTGAAGTTCACGGACGGCTCCCCACTCACCTCGCAGGTAGTCGTCTGGAACATCCAGCGCGACCTGAAGTCGCCCTGCACATGCAAGCCGACCTGGCCGGTGGCGTCGGTCCAGGCGACGGGCCCGCTCACGGTCCAGATCAATCTGAGCGCACCCTACGGTGCGTTCATCAACACGATCTTCGACTCGACGCCGAACTGGATCGCATCCGAGACGGCGTTCAACAAGATGGGCGAGAAGCAGTTCTCCCTGACGCCGGTGGGGGCGGGCCCCTTCGAGGTCGTGAGCAACACGCCAAGTTCGGTGCTCGTGCTGAAGCGCAATCCGGGCTACTGGCAGCAGGGCCGTCCCTACCTCAACAACCTCACCTTCAAGGCGGTCGGGGGAGACGAAGCGGCCTACGAGGCGATGCTCGCAGGCGGGGGGCAGGTCTACGAGGACATGTCGACGCCCGCACTGCTGAAGCAGGCCGGCCAGCACTTCACCGTGTTTACTTCGCCCTCCACGTCGCCCTACGACCTGCAGCTCAACACGCTGGCCCCGCCGTTCAACAACGTCCTCGCGCGCGAGGCCATCTATTACGCGACCAACTTCGCGCCGATCAGCCAGCACATCTTCGACAATCTCTACCCGGCCACTCAGTCGTTCACCGGCCCGGGAGGTATCTGCTACGAGCCGACTGTCCCCGGGTACCGGACCTACGATCTGGCCAAGGCGAAGGCCCTGGTGAAGCAGCTTGGCGGGCTGACGATCAACCTCGGCACGATCAACGTCCTGGTGGCGAAGGAGACGACCGAGGCACTACAGACCGAGTGGGCCGCGGCAGGCATCAAGACGACGATCAGCTCCTACGACCTCGCGTCGCTGATTCAGGCGTTCGTGTCGAAAAGTGGCAGGCGATGGTGCAGACGGTCGGCTCCTGGGACCCGCAGGGCGGCGTTGGCGTCGGCTTCAGGTTCGAGACGGCTTCCCCATCAGCGGCGTGCACGACACCCATCTCGACGGGCTGCTGAACCAGGCCGCCGCGCCAACCGACCAGGCCAGCCGTTGCAGCCTTTACGACCAGGCCGCTCAGTACATCAGCCAGCAGGCGTACGGGCCGATGTACTTCGCCTTCGCGCCGGCGAACGTAGCGGTCCACGGAGTGACTGGCCCCGGTCTCACCTCGGCGCTGCCGGCCGTCGTGGTGACCCCGATGATTCTCTGGGAGGACGTCTCGGCCGGCTAGATGCGCGCGAACCCAGGAGGTGGCCTTGATGGTGGCGCAGGCGGGTGAGGCACCCACCGGCATGCAGGCTCGGGGTTCGTCGCTGGCCCGCGCCGTCCGCGGTTCGCCGAGCCTCCGGCTCGTCGGCAGGCGCCTGCTCGCGGCGATCCCGGTCCTGTGGGGTGTCACCTTCGTCACGTTCGTCGTGATGAACCTGCTGCCGGGTGACGCCGCGCGGGAGATCCTCGGCGCTAACGCGACGCCCGCCGAGGTCCGGTCGCTGAAGATCAAGCTCCATCTCAACGAGCCGTTCTGGGTCCGCTACGGGCACTGGATCGGCGGCGTCCTTGCCGGTCACATCGGCGTGTCCCTGCGGAGCGGCCAGCCGGTGTCGGCCACGTTGAGCCAGCGCCTGCCGGTCACGTTCGAGCTCCTGCTCTACGCGTTCGTCGTCTCCGCGGTGCTCGCGGTGGCGGTCGCGGTGCTCGCGGCACGCAGGCCGAACGGCATTTTCGACCGGCTGAGCCTGGTGGTCAGCATGGCCGGGCTTTCCACCGCGCCGTACGTGCTCGCCCTCGTCCTTGTCTATGTCTTCGCCGTCCGCCTGCAGGCGTTCCCAGCGATCGGTTTCGTCCCGTTGAGCCAGAGCGTCTCCGGCAACATCAAGTCGCTCACGCTGCCCGCGCTCTCGATCGGGTTCCCGCTGTTCAGCGTCTACACCCGCCTGCTGCGCGCGGACATCATCGAGCAGATGCAGGGCGAGGACTACGTGGTGACGGCACGGGCGAAGGGGATCGCGCCGTGGCAGGTGCTCGTCCGCCATGCGCTGCGGAACTCACTTTTCGGGTTCCTGACGATCCTCGGCCTCAACCTCGGCACGCTGATCGGCGCGGTGGTGATCGTGGAGCCGATTTTCTCGCTGCCCGGCGTCGGCCAGGCGCTCCTGCAGGCGATCGGCGACCGCGACATCCCGGTCGTCGAGGGAATCGTGCTCGTCTTCGCGTTCGTCGTGGTGATCGCCAACCTGGCCACTGACCTGCTGTACGCCGGACTCGATCCGAGGATCAGGTATGGTCGCGCCGCTTCCTGAGGCTCTCTACCCGTCCGACGTGGCCACCGCGGCGGTCGCCGAGCCAGCGCCGCGCAAGCGGGGCTGGGCGGTGACGCTCGAGATCACTATTCCCGCCGCCATCCTCATCCTGATCGTCGGCGCGTGCTTCCTGTGGCCGCTGGTCTACCCGGTCCCGCCGCCGGTCGGCGGGAGCATACTCAACTCCGGCCTGCCGCCGTTCTCACCAGGTCATCTCCTCGGCACCGACCCGGTCGGAAACGACATCTTCTCCCGCATCCTGTACGGCGGCAGGATCTCGATCGAGGTCGGCGTCGCCGTCAACCTGATCGGCATCGTGGTCGGCGGCCTGCTTGGGACCACCGCGGCGTACCGGGGCGGGATGCTCGACGCGGTCATCATGCGGGTCCTCGACGTGCTGATCGCCTTCCCCTCGCTGGTGCTCGCGCTGGCGATAGCCGAAGGGCTCGGGCCGAGCGAGCTGCACGTCATCTGGGCCCTGTCGTTCTTCAGCGTGCCCGCCTTCGGCCGGATCGCCCGCGCGGCCACGCTGCGGCTGCGCGAGCAGACCTTCATGCTCGCCGCCCGGCTTTCCGGCACGAGGACACGGCGCATGCTGCTGCGTCATATCGCGCCGAACATCACGCCGCAGCTCGTGACGTTCGGCCTGCTCGGGGTGGGCGTGGCCATCATCTTGGAGGGAGCGCTCAGCTTCCTCGGGCTCGGTATCCCGGCCCCGGGCCCGAGCTGGGCAATATGATCGCGCTTGGCCAGGGAACCCTTTCCGCCACTCCCGAGCTCGCGGCGATCCCGAGTGCCTTCCTGTTCGTCACCGTCGTCTCGCTCAATCTGCTCGGCGACGGGCTGCGGGCGCGCTGGGGGGTGCGGTGAGCGGCCGGGCCCTGGGTGAGGCGCAGCATGGCGGCTCGGGTATCCCCGCCTTCCCGCCGGGATCGCCCCTGCTCGACGTGCGCGATCTGCGGGTCGGCTTCCGCCACCGCCACCGCGAGGTGCCGGCGGTGAATGGCGTGAGCTTTACCGTGTCGCCGGGCACGACGCTGGCCATCGTCGGCGAATCCGGTTCTGGGAAGACCGTCAGCTGCCGTGCGGTGATGGGGTTGCTGCCCACCACCGCGACCGTCGCGGGCTCCGTGCTCTTCCAGGGCACCGAGCTGCTCGGGCTGACGGAGACACAGATGCGCAGGCACCGGGGCGCCGACGTGGCGATGGTGTTCCAGGACCCCGCACGCTCCCTGAACCCCACCATGCGGATCGGCACCCAGATCACCGAGGCGTTACGGTCGCATCTGCCACTGGATCGCGATGCGGCGCGCGAGCGGGCCGTCGAATTGCTGACGCGGGTGCGCATCCCGTTGCCGCAGCGCCGCTTCGTCGAGTTCCCCCATCAGCTTTCCGGCGGGATGCGCCAGCGTGTGATGATCGCGATCGCCCTCGCCTGCCATCCGAAGCTGCTCATCGCGGACGAGGCGACGACCGCGCTCGATGTCACCACGCAGGCGCAGATCATGGAGCTGCTGATCGAAGTGCAGCAGGAGCTCGACATGGCACTGCTCCTGATCAGTCACGACCTGGGCCTCGCCGCCTCCTACGCCGACGATGTCATCGTCATGTACGCGGGACGCATCGTGGAGCAGGCACCCGCGCGCGAGCTGTTCAGCCGCGTCCGGATGCCCTACACGAAAGTGCTGCTCAATGCGATCCCGCGGCTCGAACGGCCCGCGCACTCGCTGCTGCCGGTGATCGAGAGGCCGGCCACCGGACGTTTCCTCGCTTCCGCCGGGCTGCTCGTTCGCGCCCCGCTGTCCCTCGGCCCGCGACCGGTGCCGTGAGGCCGCGCCGCCCCTGGCGGAGCACGATCCCGGCCATCGCTGGGCGTGCTGGTATCCCTGCGCAGACGGAGGCGGCGGGTGAGCGCGGCGACGCCAGGCACCGCGGGCAGCGGCGATGCGGTCACACTCACGGGCGCCGCCTCGCCCGGTGTATTGCTCCAGGCGCGTCACATCGTGCAGGAGTTCGTCGTCCGCGACTACGGCGGGATCAAGGGCGGCGTCGTCCAGGCCGTCTCCGACGTGTCGTTCGATGTCCGTCCGGGCGAGACCCTCGGGATAGTGGGGGAGACCGGCTCGGGCAAGTCGACGCTCGCCAGGTCGCTGCTCCAGGCACCGAGGCCGAAATCGGGTTCGGTGGTGTTTCGCGGCGCCGACCTTGTCACGCTGCGCGGCAGGCGGCTCCTGCAGGCGCGCCGTCATCTGCAGATGGTGTTCCAGGACCCGTTCGGGTCGCTCGACCCGAAATGGCGTGTGTCGCAGCTCGTCGAGGAGCCGCTCATCGCCTACCAGGTCGGCGACGGCGCCGGGCGCCGGCGCCGGGTGAACGAGCTGCTGGACCTGGTCGGCCTTGATCCGGGGGTCCACGGCGGCCGCAGGCCGCGTGAGCTGTCCGGCGGTCAGTGCCAGCGAGTAGCGATCGCCAGGGCTCTCGCGCTGTCACCCGCGCTCATCATCTGCGACGAGGCCGTTTCCTCGCTGGACGTGCTGATCCAGGCGCAGGTGCTCAACCTCTTCGAGCGGCTGCGCGCTGAGTTCGGCCTGTCCTACCTGTTCATCGCCCACGACCTCGCCCTCGTCAAGCAGGTGAGCGACCGGGTCGCGGTCATGTACCTCGGGAAGCTCTGCGAGGTCGGACCCGCGGAATCGATCTACCGTGAGCCCCTCCACCCGTACACGCTGGCGCTGCTCGCGTCCATCCCGAGCCCCGATCCCGCCGCGCCAAGTGTGCGTTCAGCCAAGACCATCAGCGGGGAACCGCCGTCGCCCATCCACCCGCCCAGCGGCTGCAGGTTCCGCACGAGGTGCCCGCGCGCAGCCGAACGCTGCGCCGTCGAGGAGCCGCAGCTACGGACAATCGGCAGTACCGGTGCCGGCAGTGCTGGCAGCAGTGGCGGTGCCGGCGCAACCGGCGCTGCTGGCGGTGCTGTCGATGATTCGCACGAAGTCGCCTGCCATTTCCCCCTGCCCCGGGCGGCGCGCGAACCGGCGTCGGCCGCCACGACACCGGCGCCCCGGCCCGCGTAACTGACCACGGTCCGGTCCGCGGCAGCCGGTAGAAAGAGAGACTGCGATGAGGTTGCGCGTGCTGATGGAGCCACGCCACGGCGCCGTCTACGGCCAGGTGCTTGCCCTGGCCAAGGCCACCGAGGCCGCGGGTTTCGACGCGTTCTTCCGCTCCGACCACTATCTCGGCATCGACGCGGGCGACCCGGCGTACGCACCGACGGACTCCTGGGCGACGCTCGCCGGGCTGGCTGTCCAGACCAGCCGCGTCCGGCTCGGCACGTTGATGACCGCATCGACCTTCCGGCTGCCCGGCCCACTGGCCGTGACCGTCGCAACGGTCGACGCGATGAGCGGTGGGCGCGTGGAACTCGGCATCGGCGCTGCCTGGTACGAACGGGAACACCGCTCGTTCGGCATCCCCTTTCCCGCTACCGGTGAGCGGTTCGACCGCCTGGCGGAACAGCTGAACATCCTCACCGGGCTGTGGTCCACGCCGCGCGGCGAGCGTTTCAGCTACCAGGGCAAGCACTACCAGCTCGAGGACTGCGGCACCTTCCCCCTCGCGGCGGGCGCGCGGCGGCCCGATGTGCCGGAGCCGGGTGGTGCGGGCGTGCCGGAGGCGCGCGCGGCCGCGATGGCCGCGCGGCGGCCGCATCCGCCCATCATCATCGGCGGCGCGGGACCGCGCCGGACGCCCGAGCTTGCCGCCAGATTCGCCAGCGAGTTCAACAGCGGATTCCGTGACGGCATCGCGGAGCGGTTCGCCAACTTCCGCCGCATCTGCGCGGAACTGGGCCGCGATCCGGCCACGGTGCGCCTTTCCACCACCTTCCCCGTGTGCTGCGGCTCGACCCAGGGCGAGGCTGAGCGGCGGGCGGCGGCCCTCGGCGCGGCGGGGGCGCGGATGCTGCGCCTGGGGGTCGTCGGCGTGCCTGGTGACGTCCTGCGGCATCTCGAAGAGCTTTCCGCGGTGGGCGTGGACACCGTCTATTTCCATATCTACGACATCGATGATCTCGACCATATCCGCCTGCTCGGCAGCGACGTGCTGCCCGGCGTGAGCTGACGTGACGGCCGCGGAGCCAGGGCGGGAAAGCGGCATGCCAGCCGAGGACATCGCGCTGCGCGTATCCGGAATGTGGAACCGCAATCCGTCCAACTGCGAGAACATCTCGGTGCGGTCGTTACCCGCGTGCCGTCAATTACCGACCTGGACCAGGACCCCCTCGACGTGATCGAGACTGGTGACTGGGTGCGGATCGACGCGGACAACGGCATCGTGGAAGTCACTAAGAAGTGACCGCCGATCGCGGGACACCATTGCGGCGGCGCCCAGCGGCCGGCCCTGCCATCAGGGCCACGGGGCCGCCTCCGGTCAGCAGCACGCCATTGATCCGAAGCGGCTGCGCGGTGTACCCACCTCGGCCGCATCCCGCTGCGCCATAGATAGGTGACGAGGAAGCCCGCGCAGCCGGGGACCAGGGATTTTGGAGGATCTTGTTATCCAAGTGTTACATGTGGCCGACATTTCAAAATCCTTGGACCCTGCTAGCGTCCCGTCTGTATGTCGTCCAATGGCTGCGTGCACCGGTAACAGCTGGCGACGCGCAGCGGCCCAAGTTCACCGAGCGGCCCAAACCCCCGCCAGGCCGCCCCCAGGGATGAGGCGAGCGTGCGAGTACGCACAGGCGGCGCGCCATTGGCGCGCCCAAGGACCAGGACCATTTCCGCATTAATAGCCGCGGCGTGCGTGCCCGCCCTTGTGGCAGGCCAGTCATTCGCCAGCACCGCGGCGGCAGCGCCGGCCGCGCCGGCCGCGCCGACCGCGTCGGCCGCCCTGAGCTTGGCACAGCAGCCGATGACCACGGCACTTGCCGCGCAGCTGTCGCAGAACGTGAACAAGCACGTGATCGTGATCATGAAAAGCCAGCTCGCCGCCGCGCACGTGGGCAGCCAGGCGGCCGTGGCACGCTCGAATATGATCGCGGCCAACCAGGCGCCGATGATCAGTGAGCTGCGCCAGGTACACGCGACCCACGTCAAGCCGTACCGGCTGATCAACTCGCTCGCGGCGACGGTCTCCGCGGGTGAGGAAGCGCGGCTGAAGGCCAACCCGGCAGTGGCCGAGGTCATCCCCGACGTGACCATCCACCTGGCCCAGCCACAGCAGGCGGCGGCCGGGACAGCGCGCGCCGCGCGCACGACGTCGCTGACTCCCAACGTGATCCCCGGCGCCTGCGGCCCGAATGGCCAGGTGCAGCTCGATCCCGAGGGCCTCGCGCTGATGCACGTCGACTCGGACAACCCGAACGCCAAGACCGCCAGGTCGCTCGGCATCACGGGTAAGGGCGTGAAGGTCGCCTGGATCGCGGACGGCCTCGACCCGAACAACGTGAACTTCATCCGGCCCGACAACACGTCGGTCTTCGATCCCGCCACCGGCGGTGACTACCAGGACTTCACCGGCGATGGACCTGGCCAGATCACGGGCGGCGACGAGGCGTTCCTCGATGCCAACTCGATCGCCGGCCAGGGCATCCACGTCTACGACGCGAACAACTTCAGCGCACAGCCGGATCCGGCCGCGTGCAACATCCGCATCGAGGGCGTGGCGCCCGGCGCGAGCCTGGTCGGCCTCAACGTGTTCGGTACCTTCGAGGACACCACCGAGTCCAACTTCCTGCAGGCCATCAACTACGCGGTCACGGTGGATCACGTCAACGTGATCAACGAGTCGTTCGGGTCCAACCCGTTCCCCGACGTCACCTCGCTCGACGCGACCAAGCAGTTCGACGACGCCGCGGTCGCGGCCGGTGTCACGGTCACGGTGTCAACCGGCGACGCCGGCAGCACCAACACCATCGGCTCACCGGCCACCGACCCCAACGTCATCGCGGTCGGCGGGTCGACGGACTTCCGGTTCTACGCCCAGACCAACTACGCGGCCGCTCGTTACTTCGCCACGACCGGCTGGCTCAGCGACAACATCAGCTCGCTCAGCTCCGGCGGTTTCGACGAGACCGGCGGCACCGTCAGCCTGGTCGCGCCGGCCGACCTGAGTTTCGCCTCGTGCAGCACCGACACGGCTATCTTCACGCAGTGCACCAACTTCGTCGGCGCGCCCTCCCCGATCGAGGAGAGCGGCGGCACGAGCCAGTCCTCGCCGCTGACGGCCGGCGCGGCGGCGCTGGTGATCCAGGCCTACCGCAGCACCCACGGCGGCGCGAACCCCACCCCGGCGCTGGTCAAGCAGATCCTGGTCAGCACCGCGACCGACCTCGGTGAGCCCGCGGCGGAGCAGGGTGCCGGACTGGTGAACGCCTACCAGGCGGTGCAGCTCGCGGAGTCCATCCGGACCAGCGCGGGTTCGCCGAAGGCGGTCGGCGACACGCTGCTCGCGTCCACCGGCCAGCTCAACGCGGTCGGTGCCCCGGGCACGCCGGAGCAGTGGAACGTGAAGGTCACCAACACCGGCGCGCAGGCCCAGCTCGTGAACCTGAACGGCCGCACCTTCGGGCCGGACCATAACGTGCAGTCGGGCAGTGTCACCCTGAACGACGCGACGAGTAACCAGTTCGCCAACTACCAGGGACTGCAGAACAACTACGGCACCTTCCACTTCAAGGTGCCGGCGGGCCAGGACCGGCTCGAGTGCCTCCATCGCCTACCCGGCGCCCCCGGGCTCCAACAACAACGCCAGGGTGCGGCTGATCCTGATCGACCCGCTCGGCAGGTTCGCCGCGCACTCCCTGCCGCAGGGCGTGGGCAACTTCGGCAACGTTGACGTCAGGTTCCCGGCCGCTGGCACGTGGACCGGCGTGATCTTCGGTGACGTCAAGGCGGTCGGCGGGACCAACGGGACCGTCCCGTGGCAGGTCTCCACCGAGCGGTTCGCGCCCTTCGGCTCCGTCAGCCCGAGCACCCTCGTGCTCGGCGCGGGCCAGAGCAGGACCGTCACCGTCTCCGCCACCACGCCGGCCAAGCCGGGAGACGCGGCCGGGTCGGTCGTGCTGCGCTCCAATCTTGGGCTCGGCGGCGTGACGTCGATTCCGGTGACCCTGCGCAGCACGGTGGACGTGCCGCACGGCGGCGCGTTCAGTGGCGTGCTGACCGGCGGCAACGGCCGTCCGCCCGGTCAGGGCCAGGTCGACTACTACGTGTTCCACGTCGGCGGCGGCGTACACAACATCACCGCGAACGTGTCGCTCACCACCGATGCGAACGATCCGGTCGGTGCCTATCTGATCAGCCCGGACGGCAACGCGCTCGGCTTTGGGCAGAACAGCACGAACGGCACCCAGACCCTGTCCCTGACCGCCTACACGCTCAACCCGAAGCCCGGCACCTGGACGCTGATCGTTGCGTTCACCGAGCCGGTGGTGGGAGACGTGATCTCCCAGCCGTTCACCGGCAACGTCAAGTTCAACAACGTCAGTGCCGGCGCCTCCGGGCTGCCGGACAGCTTCGGCACGAAGCTGGCGGCGGGCACCCCGGTGACCGTACCAGTGAAGATCACCAACAACGGTGCCGCGCCGGAGGGCTTCTTCGTCGACCCGCGCCTGAACGCCAGCGCGAGCATCACGCTGGCCGGCCTTGACCAGACCAGCGGCCTAGGCCTGCCCCTGGTCGGCAACCCGCCGTTCTGGTTCGTGCCGACGCAGGCCTCCAGCGTCACTGTCGGGCAGACGGCATCGCTGCCAGCGATGTTCGACTTCGGGCCGAACCAGGGCGACCCCGACCTGTCCAGCCACAACCCGGGCACGGGGCCGCTCTGCGCGACGTCGGAAACAGCCAGCTACAGCCCGACCGGCGGCACCATCCAGGACGGGATCTGGTTCGCGACGCCGAGCGAATGCGGGCCCTACCCAGGTCCCGCGCCGGCGGGCACCGTCAGCTCGGCCATGACAGTGCAGGCCAAGCAGTTCGACACCGCGGTGACATCGGACACCGGCGACATCATGCTGGCGGCCATCAACCCGGCGGCGACGGTCTCGCCGATCATCATCAACCCCGGCCAGACGGCCGTCATCAACGTGACCATCACCCCGTCCGGCGCGTCGGGCACCAAGGTGAGCGGCACACTCTACGTTGACGACCTGATGGACAACATCCCGCCGTACGGCCAGTTCGCCGGCAATGAGCTGGCAGGCCTGCCGTACTCCTACACGATCAAGTAGCCGACAGACGGGTCCCGCGGGGGAATCACACCCCCGCGGGACCCAGCGGCACATTTGTGCGGTGCGGCCCCGGGTTATCCACAGAATCCGGTGCACCCCTCCCGCCCCCCTTGACAGCCTGGAAAAATCAGCAGTAGGGCAACGCCCCCATAGGGAGGGCGGGTCTTGGAGGGGCGGGGCTACCGGTGGGTAGATTGTGGAAAGCGCAGCAATGACGTCTGCGGGGACCCCTGCGGGCCGGCGAGGCCTGATGTGGGAGGGCTGGCCGCGGCGGCCTGGCCGCGCAGGGCAGGAATCCGGGGCGGTGCTGCCCAGATCACTGTCATCGCCTGAATCGTGATCGATGGCCCGTTTGGCGCCGGATCCCACGGCTGTCAATATGTACCAGCGCCTTTGACTCAGGGCGAATTCATGATCGCGGTAACCTTTCCGCAAATACCGCCGAGAAGTTACCGCGATCATGAAGCCCGGCGTTGCCTGGCCGCAGCCATCGAACGGATCATGATCCATGGCCCGTTTGGCGCCGGATGGCGCGGGTGATGCGCCACGATCATGGAAAAGAACAGCGGTTGCCGCCCGCACTCGGGGGTGGCCGCTGGGTCCGTCCATGACATGGTGACGTTCAGGTGGTGGACTCGAGGTTGTCCTGGCGGCGCTCCTGCAGGGCGGCGACGTCCACGTCGTGCACGCTGCCCCCGCCGGCGATGTCGGGCGCGTGCGCCGCCGCCGCGCCCGTCGCGATGCACGGCCCCATGACGCGGATGCTGGAAAGCGCGGCGACGTCGCCGTCCACGCATCGTCCCGCGGCGACCAGGTTGTCGACGTCGGGAGGGGTCAGGCTCCAAAAGGCGTATCTCTAAAGGTCAACATTCCATTAGATTGGATCTTCCTGTCAAGACTTCATGCGGATTCATGCGGTTACCAACGGTGTGGTGACCGCTGGGCCGCGACCGTATCTGTGGCTCGTCACAACCGCGGGCAGGCGAATTTGTGACGTCAGCCGATTTTCTGAAGCGCGGCGGCCGGTTTGTGGGCGATCACAAGAGATCAGCGATCAAGCTTGTGGAGGCTGTTGATGATTCAGGCCGCGTGCCTGCCGCACAGTGGTGATTATGCCAGCGGGTATCGGCGCAGTTCGGCGGCGCCTGGACGGTCTGTCCGCCAAGTGTGCGCCCAGCGAAAAGTACCGGGACGTCGGGCGTCTGCTGATCAGCTGTCCCGACCGCCCGGGAATCGTCGCCGCGGTATCCCGTTTCCTCTATGAGAGCGGCGCGAACATTATCGAGTCGCAGCAGTATTCCACCGACCCGTTCGGCGGAACCTTCTTCATCTTGGTCGAGTTTCACCTGTCCGGGCTGGCCAGCCGCGTCGATGATCTTGGCAGCGCATTTACGGCACTATCGGACGAGTTTTCCATGCGCTGGAAGCTCAGCCGCGCAGAGAAGCTCAAGAGAGCGGCGATCTTCGTCTCCAAGGCCGACCACGCGCTGCTCGAACTTCTGTGGCTCATCCATTCTGGAGAACTTAACGTCGATCTTCGGATGGTGATCTCGAATCACCGCGATCTGGCCGATATCGTTGCGGACTGGGGAATCCCATTTCACCATGTTCCGGTTTCAGGCGAGACAAAGCTCACGGCCGAAGCGCAGCAGCTTGAGCTGCTTGGCGATGATGTAGACCTGGTGGTGCTCGCCAGGTACATGCAGATCCTGTCGCCACGCTTCCTCGCCGCATTTCCGCAGCCGATCATCAACATTCACCACAGTTTTCTCCCCGCGTTCGTGGGCGCCAATCCGTATCAGGCGGCTGCCGAACGCGGCGTCAAGCTGATTGGCGCGACCGCACACTACGTAACCGCCGAGCTCGACGCGGGCCCGATCATCGAGCAGGACATCGTCCGTGTGGATCACCGCTGCGGCGCGGACGACCTGCGGCGGCTCGGGCGGCATGTCGAGCGGTCGGTGCTCGCCCGTGCGGTGGCCTGGCATGTGGATGACCGGATCATCGTCCACCAGAACAAGACAATCGTTTTCGCCTGATCGCCCACGTTGGGGGGAGATGGCCCGGTGAGGTCTCGGACCGGCCCGGTGGACCCGGCGCATGCGGCAGGCGGCGGGGCGGCCGCGCCGGATCCGGCCGGCCTCCCCGCCCCGGCCGCTGCCGCGCATATCCCCGCGCGACCGCTGGGCCCGTTAGGCCAGGCTCACCCCGGGCACCCGGCAGCCCCCGTGGGCCCAGCGAACCCCATGGGCCCAGCGAACCCCGTGCGCCCAGCGAACCCCGTGCGCCCAGCGAACCCTGTGTATCTAGCAAACCCCGTGCACCTAGCAAACCCCGTGGGCCCAGCAAACCCCGTGGGCCCAGCGGACCGGGCGCGCCCGGGCAAACCGGTGCGTCCGGCGAAAGCGATCCGGCCGGTGCGGCCGCGGCTGGGCGCGCGCGTCATGTACCGCCTGCAGCGGCTGATGACGCCGGGTGCCCGCTACCGGTGGCTGAGCGCTCGCATCGAGTCGTCGCGCCTGCTCCGGCGGCTGTTCACCGGCGCGGAGAGGAAGGTCAAGGAGGAGATCTTCGGGTGCCGGATGTGCGGCCAGTGCGCCCTTCCCGTGACCGGTTACGCCTGCCCGAT
This sequence comes from uncultured Actinomycetota bacterium, assembly GCA_963851085.1. Lineage (GTDB taxonomy): Bacteria > Actinomycetota > Actinomycetes > Streptosporangiales > Streptosporangiaceae > DATFVJ01. Next base: position 123,671 of record CAWKNX010000011.1, read on the forward strand.
GAGCTGCCCGAAGGAACTGCGCAACGGACCGTGCGGCGGCGTGGGCGTGGACGGGTCCTGTGAGGTGTACCCGGATGTGCGCTGTGTGTGGCTCGTGGCGTACGAGCGGGCACACAGCCAGGGTCGGGCCGATGACCTTTGCCGCCTGCAGCGGCCGATCGACCATCGCCGCTGGGGTGAGAGTTCGTGGCTCAACTACTGGCAGGGGCGTGACGAGGGCCTGTGGACTGAGGACGACGGCTTGGCCGCTCCGCCTCCCGTGCAGCGCGTGCCCGCCGGGGCGGGCGATCCATGAGCCCGGCAGCCGTGGGGCAATTGCGCGGCCGTCTGGAATCCGGCGGCTTCGCGGTGACCGCGGAGATCGGCCCGCCGCGGGGCGCGGACGCGGATGCGGTACGGCGCAAGGCAGAACTGCTGCGCGGCTGGGTGGACGCAGTCAACATCACCGACAACCAGGGTTCCCATGTGCGGCTGTCAAGCTGGGCGGGCAGCCTGGCCGCCCTCAGCGTGGGCGTGGAACCGGTCATGCAGCTCACGTGCCGCGACCGTAATCGCATCGCATTGCAGTCCGACCTGCTGTCCGCTGCCGCGATGGGAATCCCGAACGTGCTGTTGCTGACGGGTGATCATCCCAAGTTCGGCGACCACGCGGAGGCCAAGCCGGTGTTCGACCTGGACAGTGTCCAGCTGCTGTGGACCGCCCGCACCATGCGTGACGACGGGCGGCTGCTGTCCGGGCGCGAACTCGATCCGCCGCCCGATTGGTTCATCGGTGCCGTGGAGAATCCATTCGCCCCGCCCGAGCGGTTCCGGGCGAACCGGCTCGGCAAGAAGATCGCGGCGGGTGCTCAATTCGTCCAGACCCAGTTCGTCTTCGACATCCCGGTTTTCGCCCGGTGGCTGGCGGAGGTCCGCGACCTCGGGCTGCATGAGCGCTGCCACATCCTCGCCGGGGTCGGGCCGATCCGCTCACTGCGCATTCTTGACCACATGCGCGGCAATGTGCCAGGCGTGTACATACCCGATGAAATCGACCGCAGGCTCCGCCGTGTCCCCGCCGACCGCGTCGCGGACGAAGGGATGCTGGTCGCGGCCGAGATCATCCAGCAGGTGCGGGATCTGGACGGAGTGGCCGGCGTCCACGTCATGGCGTTCGGCTACGAGCGCGGTATCCCCGGCATCCTCGAGCGCGCGGGGGTGCCCCGCCGGCCGGGCAGCCCGGACGGCCCGGCTGAAGCCGCGTCCGCGGACGGCCACGCTTACCCCGCAGGCGCCGCGCCCCCGAGCGGCGCGCACCCAGCGGCAGGCACGTCCCCCACGGCAGGCGCGCCCCCGGCGGCGGGTACCGCAGGCAGCCCGCCCGCGGCGGGTCCTGTGTCGGTCGCAGGTGCCCCGTCCGTGGCAGGTCCGGCGTCCGTGGCAGGCGCACCGTCGGTGACCGGCGCGCCCTCCGTGACGGGCGCGACGTCCGCGCGTACCGCGTCCGCCGCAGGTACCGCGTCGGCGCCGTCCCTGCCAGCGACGATGCCAGCCGTCGGGAACGCAGCGGCAGCGGCAGCAGGCGCCGATGCCGCCGACGATGGGAGATCGCATGCGCGTTGACGTCCGCCCGGTCAAGAAGCTGCGCGAATCCCCGGAAGCCCAGGCCGTGTTCGGCCCGATCATCGAGGCACTCTGCTCGTCACCCGCTGATCTGTCGCGGCTGCGCGTGGTCTGCGACTGGATCCAGTACCGCAACAGCTTCCGTGACGCGGCGGTCTGCCGGCCCGTGCTGGCCGGACGCCCCGCACAATCTGCTGGGCCCGGACAATCCGACGAGCCAGGACAAGCTGATGGACGCGCACAGTCAGACGGGCCGGCGCACTTTGGCGGGCCGAGAAACGCTGACCTGTCGGCGCAGCCTGGCGAGGTCGCGCACGCCGCTGCCCGGGCAGCCCTGGACGGGACCTCGCGGCCGGCTGGGACGCTGGGACCGGCTGGGACGCTGGGACCGGCTGGGACGCCGCGGCCGGCTGGGACGCCGGGACCGGCCTGGCCCGTCGCGGCGGGGTGGTGGCCAGATCCCGCGTCGGACAGCAGCCTGGAGATCGCGGTCGACCTGCGCCGCTGCCGGGATGTCGACCTCGCGATGCTGGCCAAGCAGGCACTTGCCGATCACCTGGCGGGCAGTTCCGCTGGGCGGCGGCCGCTTGAGCCCTGGACGGCAGGCCGTAACAGCTGCATCTGGCGTTTCAACATGCTGTACTGGCAGGCCCTCTCGCTCTGGGAGCAGGCGACCGGCCGTGAATACGAGCAGGCCCTGCCCGGCGGTGAGAGCGATGCCCGCAACACCGAGGCGGCCAGGGAACTGATCCTCGAGCTTTTCCGGATCTGGGACGACCTGGCCGTGCGCCGTGCCCTGCCTGACGAGCTGTACGTCGTCGAACTCGGGGTCGGCAATGGCAGCCAGGCGCGCACGTGGCTGGATGCGTTCGTCGATCTCGACCGCAGGCACGGCAGGGACTACTACCGTCGGCTGCACTATCTGATGGGCGACTACTCCGCCCATGTGCTCGAGCGGGCCAGGCAGGCGGTCGCTCACCACGGTGACCATGTCAACGCACTGGTGCTCGACGCCACCAGGCCCTCGGTCACGCTCGGGTTCCTGGCCGGGAAGGCCTTCCTCGTCTATATCTCCAACGTCTACGACAACCTGCCCACCGACGAAGTGGCCTGCATCCAGGGGCGGATGTATCAGGTCGAAGTCCGCGCGTACGTCAGCGAGGACGACGCGGAGCGGATTGCCCGCCGGTTCGGCGCCACGGCGGGGCAGTTCACCAGGCTCGTCGACAGGTTGTGCCGACTGGGCCCGGAACTGCTGAGCGAGTCGGCGCCAGAGCATTTCAGCGATCCCGGCCAGGCGGTTGCCTTCTGGCAGGACGCATGGAGCGCCCTTCGCCTGCAGGAGAGGTATGTGCCCATCGAAGGGCTTGACACCTACCGGATCTCCGCCGGCATGACAGGAGAGATCCTCCGGCCCCTGCTCGAGTCAGAAGGCGACGTCAGGATGCATGTGAACAACGGGACGCTGAGCAGCTTCGCCGACACGCTGCCGCTGCTGCACCCGTTCGGACGGCTGCAGTGCCACGACCTCTTCCTCACCGACCGGCGGCAGTACGGTACCGGGTACTACGGCCCGGGTAAGTACGACGGATCGATCGTGAACTGGGTGAATGGGCCGCTCCTGCAGCTCATCGGCAGCCGCCGCGGTTTCGACGTCCGATTCACCCCGTTCAGCCAGCGGCCGACGGCGAACGTCAAGACGCTCACCGCACAGGTCAGGGACTGACCGTCATGGGAAGCGACCGTGCCCCGTCCGCCGCGTGGCTCCCGGCGCTGCCTACTCTGCCTACGACGATCGTCGGCTCGTATTCCGTGCCCGAATGGCTGGGGCGGCTCAAGACCGAGTACTACCAGCACCGCATCAGCGCACAGCATCTCGCCGAGATTCACGACGTCGCCATCAAGGCCGCGATCAAGGATCAGGAGGTTGCCGGGATCGACATCGTCTCGGACGGGGAACTGCGCCGCGACAACGACACCGACTACTTCCTCGCGCGGATCCCTGGCGTGCTCATACCTCAGCGCGCCAAGGGCTACTACTTCAACTACTACGACGCCGAGATCACCGAGCCGCTACCCTCACTGCCCGAGCCCAGCGGGACCAGCGGGGCCAGCGGGGCCAGCGGGACCAGCGGGGCCAGCCGGACCAGTAAGGACAGTAGCGACAGCAGGGACAGCGAGGCCAGCAGAGACAGCACGGACAGCGAGGCTGCGAGGGACAGCAGGGGAAGTGGGGCCGAGGGGGACACCGGGGCAAGCCTCAACCTGGCCGCTGACTTCGCCTTTACCCGTTGCCTGACCGACCGTCCGATCAAGTTCTCGTTCACCGGCCCGTTCTCGCTGTCCAGGCGGATCCGCGACGGCGGTTATTCCGATCCGGGCGGCCTCGTCAGGGCGCTCGCGCGGCGGCTCAACACGGACGCGCGCGAGCTGGCCAAGGCCGGCGCCACCTTCCTGCAGATCGACGAACCGTTCCTCGCGGGCTACCGGGAGCACGTGGAGCTCGCGATCGAGGCGGTCAATATCGTGACGGAAGGCGTCGACGCGACGTGGGCGCTGCACGTCTGCTATGGAAACCGGTACGCGCGGCCGTCATGGGAAGGTCATTACGATTTTCTCTTCCCGGCCGTGCTCAGCGCCCGCGTGGACCAGCTTGTCCTCGAATTCGCGCGTAAGGGCCTCGACGACCTGCAGTTGCTGCGGCAGTACGACTGGGACCGGTCGCTCGGCCTCGGCGTGATCGACGTCAAGACGGCCGACGTCGAGTCCCCCGAGCTTGTGGCGTCGCGGATCCGCCGGGCGCTCGACTATGTGCCCGCCGACCGGCTGATGATCAACCCCGACTGCGGCCTGCGTCATCTGCCCGTCGACGCGGCGCGAGCCAAGCTGGCCGCGATGGTCGCGGGCGCCGCGCTGGTGCGGGCCGAGATCGGCGCACCCACCGCGAGCCCGCGCACCCACCGCGAGCCCCGCACCCACCGCAAGCCCTGTACCCACGGCAAGCCCCGCACCCACCGCGAGCCCCGCAGCCCCCGCAGCCCCCGCAGCCCCCGCAGCTGCCGACCCGGGCGCCGCACCCGCCGCCACGGGCACGGCACCCGGCGAGCGCCCGGCGAAGCGGCCGCGGAGCCGGGCCAGGGCCGTCGCGCCAGTTTCCTCACCCACCCCCAACCAGGCAGGGACGCCCAAATGACCAGGCACGGCGATGGATTCCTCTTCACGTCGGAGTCGGTGACAGAAGGCCACCCGGACAAGATGGCCGATCAGATCTCCGACGCCGTCCTCGATGCCGTATTGGCGCAGGACCCAGGCTCACGGGTGGCGGTCGAGACGCTCGTGACGACCGGGCTCGTCGTGCTCGCGGGCGAGCTCACGACCAGGGCGGTGGTGGACTTCGCCGGGATCGCCCGCCGCACGATCTGCCGAATCGGCTATGACACAGGCGAGTTCGGCTTCGACGGCAACGCCGTTGGCGTGGTGACGGCGCTCGGCCGGCAGTCGCCCGACATCGCCCGGGGCGTCGACGAGTCGCACGACAGGCGAACAAGCGGAAGCTCCGACCCCTACGACACGGCCGGCGCGGGCGACCAGGGCATGATGTTCGGCTACGCGACGAACGAGACGCCCGAGCTCATGCCTATGCCGATCGTGCTCGCGCACCGGCTGGCCAGGCGCCTCGCCGCGGTGCGCAGGGAAGGTGAGCTGCCGTATCTCCGCCCGGATGGCAAGACCCAGGTGACCGTGCGCTACGACGGGCAGGGCCGGCCGGAAGGCGTGGAGAAGGTGCTCATTTCCACGCAGCACGAGGACGGCGTGGAGGGCAAGCTCCCCGACGCGCTGTGGGAGCAGGTGGTGACGCAGGTGCTCCCTGCGGGCCTTTACGACCCCGGATCACTGCGGGGTGAGTTCTACGTCAATCCGACCGGCCGGTTCGTTATCGGTGGCCCGGTCGGCGACGCCGGGCTGACCGGCCGGAAGATCATCGTGGACACCTACGGCGGGTTCGCCAGGCACGGCGGCGGCGCATTCTCCGGCAAGGATCCGTCGAAGGTTGATCGCTCCGCGGCGTACGAGGCGCGTTACGTGGCCAAGAACATCGTTGCCGCGGGACTCGCGGACCGCGCGGAGGTCCAGGTCGCGTACGCGATCGGGGTGGCACGGCCCATGTCCGTGCTTGTCGAGACGTTCGGCACCGAGAAAATCGCGGCGGCGGAGATCCGCGACCTCGTCACGGCGAACTTCGACCTCCGGCCCGCGGCCCTGGTCGCGGGCCTCGACCTGCGGCGGCCGATCTACCAGCAGACCGCCGCTTACGGTCACTTCGGCCGTGACGAGCCCGATTTCACCTGGGAGCGGACCGACAAGGCGGCCCTGTTGCGGAGCCAGGCCGGCCTGCCGCCTGATCCGCGGGCCGGCCAGCGCTCGCCTTAGCCAGGGACCGCGCAGGTCGCAGCGCCGTCGCCGGTCAGGCGAACCCAAGATGATCCCGAACGGCTGCGCACGGTGACACCTGGCAGGCACACCCGGCGGGTGGCCCGGCGCGGTTTGTGGTCTGGCCCAGGAAGCAGTGGCGCTTATTTGGGTCACCCGTCATTGTCCCCAGCGACCTTCGGTGGGACTCTCCGCACTAGTCACATCTTGCCTGAGATGTCCCTCAGGTGAAGGGAGGGTAATGGGAACGGCTATGCCGTGACCCTAGGTTTGTCCGCCCGTCGATAGCCATCGGCCGGAAAGTAAATTTGGCCGAAATTTGACGGGGCGCCCCCCCAGAGAGGTGCCGCACATGCGTGCCGCAGTGACCAGATCGCCTGGCGAGATGGTGCTCGACGACGTGCCTGCCCCGGGTCCGGCCGGCCCGGGGCAGGTCATTGTGCGGCCCGAGGTCGTCGGCATCTGCGGGTCGGATCTGCATTTGTATTCGGGTGACGTGCGGGCTCTTTCCGGCGCCGCGATGCGCTACCCGCGGATCCAGGGCCACGAGCTCTGCGCCGTGATCGAGGACATCGGCGAGGGGTGCCCGCCGGGTCTGGGGTCCGGTGACCGGGTGGCGGTCTGGCCGTTGCTGCCCTGCGGGCGCTGCTACCCGTGCCTGGTCGGCCGGCCGAACGCCTGCGTATCACTCGAGCTTGTCGGCGTGCACCTCGACGGCGGTCTCCAGGAGCGCCTCACCGTGCCGGCCCCCACCCGGGCCGCCAGGTGGCGCCGGTCCGCCACTGGGTCGATGACCATCGCCCTCGCGCCTGCGTCGGCAGGCCCATATCCGGCACCTGGCTTTCGACGTGCGCAACAACTCGTTCACGAACATTCTCTGGGTCGAGGGTGGCGGCAAGCTTGGGCGCCATCGCCACCGCGGGCCCGTCTCCGGGTTCGTGCTCGAAGGAAGCTGGCGCTACCTCGAATATGACTGGATCGCCCGGCCGGGCGGCTATGTGCACGAGAGCCCGGGAGTCATCCACACGCTCGTGAGCGACGACCCGAACGGCATGAAGACAGTTTTCTGGCTGAACGGGTCACTCGAATTCTACGACGACGACGACAATCTTACCGATACGTTCGATGTCTTCTGGTACATCGACCATTACCTCAGCTACTGCAAGGAGCACGGGCTGCCCATCAACGACGCTCTTTTCGTCTGACTACAGATTTTTGGGATTGAGGAGGAGGGGGCTGTGAGAAGTAAGAGCCTGATCACCGCGCTCACATGTGCGTTCGCGACCTCGGCCGCGCTCGCCGCATGCGGCAGCAGCGGTGGTGGCAGTAGCAGTAGCCCGAGCACGAGCACGAGCACGACGGCGAGCGCGCAGCCCGCGGCGCTCAAATGCGGGGCAGGTACCGGCCAGAAGGCAGCCGGCACGCCGATCGTGCTCGGCACTATCGCCACCAACCAGCCGGGGACGTCGTTCACCGATATCCCGAACATGGCGAACGCGTACTTCAACTGCGTCAACGACAACGGCGGCATCAACGGCCACCCGATCAAGTACGTCATCGAGACCGAGCAGACCAACCCGGCCCAGATCGCGGCCGAGGCCAAGCAACTCGTCCAGACTGATCACGTGCTCGGGATCATCGGCAACACGAGCATCATCGAATGCTCGATCGACCACAGCTACTGGGAGAAGCTCGGCTTCTACATCATCGACTCGGGGATCGCGCCCGAATGCTATTCGACCCCGAACAGCGCCGCCGTCAACATGGGGCCGCGTTACAGCTCAGACGGAGCCGTGCAGTACGCGCTCTCGCAGCACGTCTCCAAGGTCGTGTTCGACCAGTCGAACGTACCGGGCACCGGGTACATAGCCGCAGGTCCCGCGGCACTCGCGGGCGCCGCGCACGTGCCGATCACGCAACTGACAGAGAACGTGCCGATCTCGGACGCCAACTCAGTGGCGATCAAGGAGGTCGACGCCGCGGGGCCGAACGGTGCCGTCGTCCTCAACTTCACGCCGCCGGAGGCGCTGGTGATCCTGCAGGCCGCGCAGAAGCTCGGCCTGGAGAACCGGGTCAAGCTGTGGGGGTGCTCGACGCCGTGCAACACCGATTTCCTCGCCACGTCGCTGGGCCCGAAGTGGAACAACAAGCTCTTCGTCAACGCCGAGCTGACCCCGACGAACGGGACCAGCACGGCAGCGATGAGCCAGTACAAGACGATCCTCAGCCAGTACGGCAAGGCGGTCTCCGGCGGCATCGGCAGCTTCAGCCAGATGGGCTTCACCGAGGCTGAGATCGCGGTGCACGCGCTGCAGACGATCACCGGCCCGTACACGGTGGCGAGCGTCAACGCCGCGTTCAAGGCGGTGCAGAACTACGACACCGGGATGCTGTGCCAGCAGTGGACGTACGGCAGCTACCCGACGCACATCCCCAACAACGAGGACTACACGGTCACGCCCAACAACGGCAAGATGGTGACAGCCCAGGGCTGCACGCAGATCTCGTCGGTCGACCCGCAGATCGCGGCGTACCGCAACGTCGCGGGCGTGGCGCCCGCAGCCGGAGGATGAGGTACTCGAGGGAAGCGACCGGAGCGTCCGTGGTGGGCCGATAATGCCGAGCTGGCAGGACTTTCAGCCGTTCATCGTGAGCGGCCTCGCGCTTGGCGGGGTGTACGCCCTGTCCGGAGTGGGAATGGTCGTGCTCTACCAGGCCACCGGAGTGGTGTACCTGGCGTTCGGCGCCGTCGGTGCCATGGGCGCTCTGATCGCGTGGTCCCTGGCCAACGCTGGCGTTCCCGGCTGGGTCGGGTGGCTGGTGTGCGTGCTGGCCGGCGGGCTGGTGACGCTCGCGTACGGGCTGGTGTTCGGCCCGCCGCTGGCCAAGCGGGACCCGCTCGTCAAGGCGGTGGCCACCCTGGGGCTGACGCTTGTCCTGTTCGGGTTGATGGACCTGCTGTGGACGGCCAACGGCGGGCAGTCCCGCTCGATCACGTTCCCGACCGACAACGGCGGGTTCACGATCGGCCAGATCCAGGTGACCTGGACGGAAGTGATCGGGCTTGGGGTCGGCATCGCGATCACGGTGGTGACCGGAGCGTTCCTGCGCTTCACAAAGCTCGGGACGGCGATGCGGGCGATGGCCAACGACCGCGAGATCACCGCGACGCTCGGGGTGCCGGTCCGGCGGGTGGAGGCGGCGGCCTGGCTCGGCTGCGGCATGCTCGCCGGCCTGGCCGGGCTGCTGCTCGCCGACCTGGTCGCGCTCGATGCGACGACGCTCACCTTCCTGGTGATCTCGTCGCTGGCCGCGGCGCTGATCGCCCGGCTGCGGTCGATCACGCTCACGTTCGTGGCCGCGATCGCGGTCGGCCTCATCCACGACCTGCTGACCCCCATCCAGTCGCTCAGCAACTACCGCGACATGACCCCGTTCGTGCTCGCCGCGGTGGCGCTGCTTGCGGTCTCGCGTCCCGGCGTGATGTCGCGCTCACGGGAGGAGGCTTAGTGGTCGACACTGCGCGCCTCACCGCCGCGGCGCGGCAGCGCTTGCCGCTGCGGAGCCCACCGGACGCCCGGACGCTCGCCCGTATGGCCGTCATAGCCGTGCTCCTGCTGTTTGTGCTGCTCGCGCTGCCGCAGTTGCTGAGTCTTTACTACGTCGACGCGATGACGCAGGTGGCGGTGTACTCCGTGGTAGCGCTCGGGCTCGGGGTGCTGGTCGGCCGGGTCGGCCTGGTCTCGCTCGGCCAGGTCGCGGTGCTCGCGATCGGCGCCTGGGTGGCCGCCAGGATCCTGTTCGCCACCTCGCAGCCCTATCCGGTGGTACTGCTGGAGGCGGGCGTGATCACGATGGTGCTCGGGACACTGATCGGGCTGCCTGCGCTACGGCTGCGCGGGCTGTACCTGGCACTGATCACGCTGATGCTGGCGGGCGCGATCACCGTCGTGCTCGCCACCACGAACTTCCCGAACGGCGGCCACGGCTTCCTCGGCTACAACGGCGCCTCCGTCCATATCTCGCCGATCCGCCGTCCGGGCATCGCGTCGAGCGACCCCGCTTACTTCCGCTACGCCACGGTGGTCGCGGCGCTGATGTTCCTGCTGGTGCTTGCGCACATCCGGACGCGGCCCGGCCGGGCCTGGGCGGCGATCAGGCAGAGCGAGGCGGCGGCGCTTGCCGCGGGAATCAACACCTGGCTCTACAAGCTGTGGGCGTTCGCGCTCGCGTCGTTCGTCACGGGCGTGGCAGGCGGCGTGCTCGCGGGCGCGGTGCGCAATCTGTACTCGATCGGGTTCCCGACCCAGGATTCGATCACGCTCCTTGCCGTGGTGCTGATGGGCGGGGTCTACAGCCTGTGGGGCGCGGTCGTGGCGGCGCTGCTGCTGCAACTGCTTCCGGCCGTGCTCCACAACTGGGGCGTGTCCGCCGACTGGCTGACGATCCTGTTCGGCATCGGCGTTCTGCAGGTGCTGACGACCGCACCGGCCGGGCTGGCGGATCAGGTGCCCAAGGATCTTGCGCGCCTGGGGCGCCTGCTGCTCGGCCTGATGCGCAGGCTCGCGCCGTCCGGGAGTGGCACAAGGTGATAGAGGTTGCTGACCTGACGGTCCGCTTCGGCGGCGTCACCTCGCTGGACGGCATGAGCGTGACCTTCGACGCCGGTACCTGCGGGCTGATCGGGCCCAACGGCGCGGGCAAGACGACGTTCTTCAACGTGCTCAGCGGCTTTGTGCGGGCGCCCCGTGGGAGCGTGCGGGCGTTCGGCGACGACCTGCTCGCCATGCCGCACTACAAGCGCGCGCGCTGGGGGCTGCGGCGAACGTTCCAGACCGAGCAGGCGATCGAAGAGCTGTCGGTGGCCGACAACGTCTCGCTCGCGCACGAGCACTCGCGCCAGGGCAGCGGCGCGGCCAGGCGCGCGGACGTGCTCGGCGCGCTGGAGTTCGTCGGGCTCCACGTGGGCCCGGACGTGAAGGTCGGGGCGCTGGGGGCGCGCGACCGGCGCCTGGTGGAAGTCGCGCGTGCGGTGGTGGGCAGGCCGCGCGTGGTGCTGCTCGACGAGCCGGCCGCCGGCCTGCCCGACGAGGAGACCGAGCATCTCGGCCGCGTGATCCGCGGCATCCCGGAGCACACGGGTGCGCTCGTGGTTCTTGTCGACCACGACATGAGCCTGGTCTCCGCGTGCTGCGAGAAGACCGCCGTGCTCGACTTCGGCAAGCTGATCGCCGCTGGGCCGACCGCGCAGGTGCTCCGCGACGAAAATGTGGTGCGCGCGTATCTCGGCACGGAGGCCGTGGCATGAGTGTCAGCGTTCTCGCGTTGCGCGACCTGACCGTCGCCCGTGGCGGGCGGCCCGTCGTGCAGGGCGTCTCGCTGGAGATCCCACCGGGTGAGGTAACGGCGCTGCTCGGGCCCAACGGCGCGGGCAAGTCCAGCCTCGTGCTCGCCGTCGGCGGCGTGCTCCGCCCGGCGGGCGGTTCGGTGACCCTCGACGGCCGCGACCTGTGCGGCCGCCGGCCCGAGCGCATCAGGCACGCTGGCGTCGCGGTGGTGCCCGAGGGCCGCCGCCTGCTGTCGGATCTCACGGTCGAGGACAACCTGCGCGTCGCCACCTACGCCCTCACGGCGGCCGAGGCACGGGCGGGGCGCGCGTACGCGCGCGAGCTCTTCCCCGAGCTCGACAAGCGCCTCGAGGTCCAGGCCCGCTCGCTGTCCGGCGGCGAGCAGCAGATGCTCGTGCTCGCCCAGGCGCTGGTCTCGAAGCCGCGGTTCGTCCTCATCGACGAGCTGTCGCTCGGCCTCGCGCCGCTGATCGTGCAACGGCTCATCCCGACGATCCGCACCGTCGCGGAGTCGGGCGTGGGGGTGCTGCTGATCGAGCAGTTCGCGACCGTCGCGCTTGGCCTCGCCGAGCGCGCGTACATCATGGATCGCGGGCGGATCCGCTTCTCGGGCCTGGCGAGCGAGCTGAAAGCGGCACCCGAACTGCTGCAAACGGCCTACCTGCCCGGATAGCCCGGGGACGCCCGCTGCCACCGCTCTGCGAGGGTGAGATGGCCGACAGCGCCAGAATTATCGCCCAGGGACCGTGACGAGGCTGTCGCGTTACCCTGTCCAGGCCATCGGCAGTAGGCCCGACTGGAGCGTGGACCCAGTTGTTGGGCCTCTGAGCCTGCTGAGTGGAGATCATCGACGCAACACGCCGCACAAAATGAGCTTGACTTTTCAAGATCACGAATTGTGCGACAGCCTCTGACACTCCGCAGTTCTTCCATGATCATGGTGCACGACCCGCAATAGATGCGGCCACACACCACGACCCGCAATAGATGCGGCCACACACCACGACCCGCAATAGATGCGGCCACACACCACGATCAGTTTCATGATCGCGGTAACTTTTGGGAAGCATTTGCGGAAAAGTTACCGCGATCATGAAAGGTCAGGTCGCGGCGGGCGGGATTCCGCGCCTGACACCTGATCAAGGGCCCGAAGTGCGCCAAATAGCACGATTGTCTATATGTACCATCGAATCACTTCAAGATTTTTTGCCTGGCGTTGGGGCCAGAGTGGGCAGCTGTGGGCAGTGCTGGACGACCCGCCAAGATCGATGGCCCGTTGGGTAGTACATCTGGTGCCCTACGGGCCATCGGGTGCTGTGCTCGCCCCATCAATGGGCCATTGATGGGGCCCTGACCCCATCGATGGCCCGTTGATGGGGTTATCCGTCGGCCGAAGCTGATCTTGAAACCGGGTAAGTGGTACACGTTGACAGTCGTGCTAAGGACCGCCCACGGGCCATCGATCATGAGCTGGGGAGTCGCGGCGCGGCAGCGGGCAGTGCAGCGCCGCACCAGCAGTGGGGGTGCAACGCCGCGTCAGCCGTAGTAATAGGCGTAGACTGCGTAGCCCCGGGGGGACCACCCCCCGGGATCCCCCCGCCTCTGGTAGTGGCCGCTCGCTGCTGGATGGGAATCGGCCGCTTCGCGTATCAGGATCCGCTGGATCTCAGCCGACGTCGATGAGCACCTTGCCCACCACGCCGCGCTGGACGGCGTCGTGCGCGTCGCTGGTTCGTTCGAGGGGGTAACGGGTCAGCGGGAGGCCGGCCGCTTCACCGACCGGCAGCGCGCCCGCGTCGACCGCCGTGGCGATGTCGGCGACCGCGTTCTGCTTGGCGCAGTCGGGCATCGTGTAGACGAGCACGAAATGGTAGCTGGCGTTCGGGCGCACCAGGTTGGACACCGACACCGTGAACTCGCGGCCGCCGTCGGTGGCGTACACGGCCACGGTTCCGCCGGGCGCGAGAATCCCCTGGTCAAGTGAGGCGTTGGCGGCCGGAGACACCTCGGTGATGATGTCCACGCCATCCGGGGCGATCTTGCGGATCTCGGCGGCCGCGTCCTGCGTGCGGTAGTTGACCACGTGGTGTGCGCCCGCAACGCTGGCGAGCTGCCCCTTCGCCTGGCCGCTGACGGTCGTCACGACGCGGGCGCCCGACCAGTGGGCAAGCTGGATCGCAGCGTGGCCGACCGCGCCCGCGCCCCCGGCGACCAGGACGGTACGGCCGGTCAGGGCGCCGGGGCCGAGGCGATCTGGCCTGGCCTCGCCCACGGTCAGGCATCTGTGCGCGGTCATGGCCGGGATGCCGAGGCTCGCGCCCACGTCGAACGAGGCGTGCCGGGGCAGCGGGACCGCCTGGCGGGCCGGCAGAACGACGTACTGCTGAGCCGTGCCGCCCGCGCGCTGCCATGCCGACTCCCACAGCCACACCCGCTCACCCGTGCGCGCGTCGGCCGCACCGGGCCCGACCGCGTCGATCACCCCGCTGCCGTCCTGGTTCGGCACGACCTCGGGGAACGGCAGCGGTTCGCCTGCCGTGCGCCCGAGACGCGATTTCCAGTCCGTCGGGTTGACGCCGGACACCGCGATCTTGACCCGGACCTCGCCCGCGCCCGGCTCGGGGACCGGCCGGTCGACAAGCTTGAGGACGTCGGAGCCGCCGGTCACCTCGTACGTGATTGCCTTCACGCCGGCCTCAAGTTCCAATCCCCGCTCAGTATTCCCGCCCGGCTGGCGATTCGCGCCCGGACTCCCGCACCGATTCCCGCCCGGATTCCCGCGGGGACTGGCGCACGGAAGCCGCGCCCACACCCGCCGCGGCCGCCCGCTTCTGGACTGTATGGACCGCCGCCCGCAGGTCCCCGAGGTAGCGCTCGGCCACCTGCCGCACCGTCAGCACCTTCATCCGCCACGTCAGATTGACGCAGCCGAGCACCTGGCCGTTCACCCGGATGGGCATGGCGATCGAATTCCTGCCGTCGTCCACCTGCTCGCGCGTCTTGGCGTAGTCGCCGCCGAAGTCGGCGGCGCGGACGCTGTACCCGCGACGCCTCGTGGCCTCGACGAGCCTGTGCACCGCGTCGGCGTCGTGCGCGAGTTCGTGTCCGGGCACGTCCCGTTCCCGCAGGCGGGCGAGCACGGCCTCGCGTTCGGCCGGCGGGCAGAAGGCGAGATACGCGCGCCCGGACGCCGACCGCAGCATGTTGGCACGGAAGTTGATCGGCCGGGCGGGCACCTCGTCGAAGTAGGCGCGCGGGCTGTTGGTTTCGAGCACTTCCATGTAGTCGAGCCGCGGCACGGAGAGAATCGACGGCCAGCGCACCTTCTCGCAGAGCTGCTCGAGCACGGGTGAGGCGATCTCGACCACCCAGTCCCCGTCGTCGAGCCGGGTCCGCTGGTGCAGGGTGTGGCTGGGCAGGAACGCGCCGTCGGCCAGGCGCTGCCAGACCAGGCCCTGGCCGTACAGCGTGAGCAGGATACGGGTCAGCGTGCTCTTCGGGATCCCCGTCACCTTGTGGAGATCGTGCAGGCTCGCCGCCCGCATCTCCTGCAGGGCCGCCAGGACATCGAGCCCGCGGGACAGAGCCTGGATGGGCTTCACCTTGTAGTTGCGCATCAATTCCGCTCCGCACGAACAGCGCCGGGCCACGAGTACCGGGGACACCGTTTCACTAGGTGAAAACCTACCAACCGGCCGTTGCCTAGCCGTCGCGTGTCATGCCACCGTCTGCAGTGTGACGCCTGTGGTCAGTGCCCCGGGGGGCGACCGCCTGGGATCCCCCCGCGCTAAAGGTTGCCGCATCCGCGGCAGCCGCTGGGATCCAGCAGAAATACTGACGACCTCCGATGGATGAGCGTGCTGTGATCGCCCGGCAGCGCCCCGGGTCCGCCGGCGGTGGGGTCGGCTGGGCGGCCGGCGACATTCGCGAGGGCGACCTGCTGTGGGAACCGGACGCCGGCCGGGTGGCCCGTGCGAACCTGACCGCGTTCCAGGCGTGGCTGTCCGCCGAGCGCGGCCTGCGTTTCGCCGACTACGACGCGCTGTGGCGGTGGTCGGTCGACGATCTTGCGGGCTTCTGGCAGGCCATCTGGGACTACTCGGGAATCGAGTCCTCCGCGCCCCATACCCGCGTGCTGGGCAGCCGCGCGATGCCCGGGGCCGAGTGGTTTCCAGGCGCGCGGCTGAACTACGCGCAGCATGTCCTGCGGCGCGAGCGCCCGGGTACGGACGCGCTGCTGTTCTGCAGCGAGACCGTCAAAGCCACGGGGCTGCCGTGGGAGGCGCTCGGCGGCCAGGTGCGCGTTCTCGCGACCCGGCTGCGCGGCCTGGGCGTCGAGCCGGGCGACCGCGTCGTCTCCTGCATGCCGAACATCCCGCAGACCCTGATCGCGATGCTCGCCACCACGAGCATCGGCGCGATCTGGGCGAGCTGCTCGCCGGATTTCGGCTGGCGCGGGGTTCTCGACCGGTTCTCACAGCTCGCGCCGAAGGTGCTCTTCTGCGTCGACGGCTACCGCTACGGCGGCAGGGAGTTCGACCGGCGCGCGGAGATGCGCCAGATCATCGGTGCCCTCTACAGTCTCGAGCAGGTCATCTACCTGCCCTACCTGCATCCTGACGACAGCGAGCCCGCCGCGCCGGGCGCGCTCGCGTGGGACGCGGTGCTCGATCATCCGCCGGTGCCTGTGGAGGAGTTCGAGTTCGAGCAGGTCCCCTTCGGCCATCCGCTCTGGATCCTGTTCTCCTCGGGCACGACGGGCCTTCCCAAGGCGATCGTGCACGGCCACGGCGGGATCCTGCTCGAGCAGCTCAAGCTCCAGCAGTTCCACATGGACCTGCGCGCGGGCGACCGGATGTTCTTCTTCACCACGACCGGCTGGATGATGTGGAACTTCCTGGTCAGCTCGCTGCTGCTCGGCGTGGGCCCGGTGCTTTACGACGGCAACCCCGGCTACCCGCGGCCGGACGTGCTGTGGGAGCTCGCGCAGGACTGTGACGTCAGCTTCTTCGGCGCGAGCCCGACGTACGTCGACCTGCTGTCCAAGGCCGGGATCGTGCCAGGGGACACCTACGAGCTGCCAAAGCTGCGTGCCATCATGCTGGCAGGCTCGCCGGTGTCCGCGGAGTGCAGCGCCTGGTTCTACCGCAACGTCAAGCGCGACCTGTGGCTCGCGAGCGGCAGCGGCGGCACCGACGTGTGCAGCGGCTTCGTCGGGGGCGTGCCGACGTTGCCCGTCTACGCGGGCGAGATACAGGCCCGGCACCTGGGGGTGGCGGCACACGCGTTCAACGAGCGCGGCGAGGCCGTGGTCGACGAGGTCGGCGAAATGGTGATCACCGAGCCCATGCCGTCGATGCCGGTCCGCTTCTGGAACGACTCGGACGGGAGGCGTTACCGCGACTCCTATTTCGCCGACTTCGCCGGGATCTGGCGCCAGGGCGACTTCTTCCGCGTCAACGAGCGTGGCGGCTGTTTCGTGCTAGGCCGCTCGGACGCCACCTTGAACCGCCATGGCGTGCGCATCGGCACCGCCGAGATCTACGCGGTGCTCGCGTCGATAAGAGAAATCGACGACTCGCTGATCGTCAACCTCGACCTGCCCAGCGGCGGGTTCTTCATGCCGCTGTTCGTCAAGCTCGCCGACGGTCTCGTGCTCGACGCCGGCCTGGAAGGCAAGATCCGCGACCGGCTTCGCACGGAATACACGCCGCGGCACGTCCCGGACCGGATCATCCAGGTTCCCGAGATCCCGATGACCCTGACCGGCAAGAAGATGGAGGTCCCGGTCCGCAAGATCCTGCTGGGCGCGCCGCCGGGCGAAGCGGCCAACCCCAACGCGATGGCGAACCCGGAGGCGCTCGGCGCCTTCGTCAGTTACGTACGGACACAGCACGACTACCCGCCCGGCTGACCCGCCTCGCTGCCGCCAGCCGTGCGGCGGCAGACATCCCTCCCGAGGAGACACCATATGCAGGGAAACGGCGAAACCACCAGCTTCCCGCTGCCTTCCGAGATCGCCGACGTGCCTGGCGCCGAGGGCTGGCGGTCGATGTACCCGTACTTCACGCGCTTCCAGCCCGCGGACGATCAGCGGTTCTGGTTCTACAACTCGATGCATTTCCCCGAGCCGATGCCGGTCTTCGACACCATCACGGCTGAGATCCCCTACACGGCGATCGGCGCGAACACCGCACGCGTGTTCGTCTTCCCCACCACGCTCGGCATCGAGCACCGGATCGTCAACGGGCGTGTCTACATCACCGCCATTCCCGTCACGGATCCGGCCGAGATCGAGCGCCGTGCCGCGATCTTCGGCGAACGTGCGGGCTACTACTACGAGAACTGGGACCGGCTGCAGCAGGGCTGGAAGGCGCGGATCGAGGGCCTGATCCGCGACATCGAGGCGATCGAGGTACCTGAGCTGCCCGAGTTCGACGACATCGGTGTCGTCACGAAATCCACCGGCGTCGCGCAGAACCATTACGTGCGCGAGAACTTCCACCGCTGCATCGACCTGTACTCCAAGATGTGGCATCACCACACCGAGTTCCTGATGCTCGGCTACGGCGCGTACGTGGTGTTCTTCGAGTTCTGCAAGAAGGCGTTTCCCGAGATCGCCGATCAGACGGTCGCCCGGATGGTCGCGGGCATCGACGTGATCATGTACAGGCCGGACGACGAGCTCAGGCGGCTCGCGAAGCTCGCCGTGGACTGCGGGGTGGACGATCTCTTCGCGGAGGGCTGCGACCCGGCGGCGGTCCTGGCGGCGCTTCGCGAGCGCGGCGAGGCGGGCAGTCAGTGGCTTGCGGGCCTGGCGAAGGCGCGCGACCCGTGGTTCAACGTCTCCACCGGTGACGGCTTCTACCACCACCACCGCAGCTGGGACGATGACCTGACAGTGCCGTTCGCGGCGCTGCCCCGCTACGTCGCGCTCGTGCGCGCGGGCCATCCGGCGGACCGGCCCACCGAGCACCTCCGGCGCGAACGGGACCGCATCGCCGCCGAGTACCGCACCCTGCTCACGAGCGAGGACGAACGGGCAGCCTACGACCAGATGCTGGGGCTGTGCCGGCTCGTCTTCCCGTATGTGGAGGACCACAAGTTCTACTGCGAGCACTGGTTCACCACCCGCTTCTTCCAGCGGATCAGGGAGTTCGGCGACCTGCTGCGGCGCCACGGCGTCATCGCCGACACCGAGGACATCTTCCATCTGCACCACACGGAGATCGATCAGGCACTCGCCGACGTGATGCTGGCCTGGGCGGCTGGCAGCAAGCCGCTGGGCGCACGCCACTTCCAGCCGCTCATCGCCGAGCGGAAACAGATGCTGGAGGCCCTGCGGGACTGGTCGCCGCCGCCGGCCCTCGGGCCGATGCCAGAGGCGCTGAACGACCCGGCGGTCAGGATGCTGTGGGGAGTGACGGCGCAGACACTCGAGGCCTGGTCGCAGGCTTCCGACGCGATCGACGAGAACGAGGTGCACGGCTACGCCGCCTCGTCGGGCGTCGTCGAGGGCATCGCGCGCGTGCTCAGGGACGTCAACGACATCGGTGAGATCCGCGACGGCGAGATCCTCGTCTGCCCGGTGACCGCGCCGAGCTGGGGCCCGGTGTTCGGGAAGATCAAGGCGACTGTCTCCGACATCGGCGGGACGATGTCGCACGCCGCGATCATCGCCCGCGAATACGGCATGCCCGCCGTCGTCGGCACCGGCCACGCGACCAGGCGGATCAAGACGGGCCAGCGGGTGCGCGTCGACGGCGACCGCGGCATCGTGCGCATCCTGGCCTGACACGGTCTTGGTTGACGACAGGGCAGGGTTCATGACCGACTCGGACTTCGTTCGCAGCCTCGCCGGCATCGGCATCGCGGATTGGCCGACGGCGGGCGGGAAAGGGGCCAGCCTCGGCGAGCTCGCGCGGGCCGGTTTCCCCGTCCCCGCTGGCTACGTGGTGACCACGCTCGCCTTCGAGCGCGCGCTCGCGGGTGTCGCAGACATCGGAGCCGGGGCTGCCGGGTCAACTGGAGCCGCCGGGGTCACTGGCGCGGCGACCTCGGCGGCTCCGGCCGTACCTGTCCGCTCTCCCACCGCCGCCAACGCGATCCGTAAGGATATTGAACGGCTGCGCGCGGATGACCACGCGGGCATCGTGCGTGTCGCCGCGGCGATCCGCCAGCGGATCGAGAACACGCCGCTCGCGGCCGAGGTGCGGGTGGCCATCGCCGAGCACTACCACGCCATGCCCCCGACGGATCCTGAGCCGGGCGGTGCCTGGGGTGCCGGGGGCCCCGGCGGTGCCGGGGCTGACGGCGGCGCAGGAGTCGTCGGCGCCGGCGGTGCGCCGGTCGCGGTCCGGTCGAGCGCCACGGGTGAGGACGGCAGCGATGCCAGCTTCGCGGGCATGCAGGATACCTACCTGTGGGTGCGTGGGCCCGAGTCGGTCGCCGACCACGTGCGGAGGTGCTGGGCCAGCCTGTACAGCGTCGAATCGGTGAGCTACCGGCGGCGTCGTGGGATACCGGAGGAAGCGCTGGCGATGGGGGTGGTGGTGCAGCGCATGGTCGACCCGCGCTGCTCCGGGGTGATGTTCACCCGCAGCCCGACCACCGGCGATCGTTCGGTGGTCGCGCTCGAGGCTAGCTGGGGCCTCGGCTCCGCGGTCGTCAGCGGCCACGTCACGCCCGACACCTATGTGGTCAGCAAGGTGACGGGCGAGATCGTCAAGCGCGCCGTGGCGGGCAAGCTCCGCCGGCACCAGATGGCGCCGGGTGGCGCGGGCGTCCTCGACGAGGAGGTCCCCGCCGAGCTGCGGAACGTCCCCTGCCTCAGCGACGACGAGATCCGGGCGCTCGCGCGGATCGCGCGGCGCGTCGAGGATCACTACGGGGCGCCGCAGGACATCGAGTGGGCGATAGCCCGCGATCGCGCGCCGGGTGCAAGTGGTGCGCCTGGTGCGTCCGGCATGCCTGGCGAGAACATCTTCCTGCTGCAGAGCCGCCCGGAGACTGTCTGGGCGAACCGCGACGCCACGCCGGCCGCCGTACCCAAGCAGAAAGCCTTTGACCATGTGTTCGAGCTGCTCAGCAAGAGCAGGCCGGCCTGAACGCGGTGGCCGCCGCTGACGCGGCTGGCGCGGTGCTCGCGGCAGACGAGGCGCCCGCGGCACTCGGGCCGGGCACGGTCCTGCGGTGCGACGCGCCGCCGGGGCCGGGCGCGGTGCCCGCAGCGTTCAGGCCGGATACGGTGCTCGCGGCGGACGCGGTGCTCGCGGCACTCGGGCCGGACGCGCTGTTCGGGTGGAGCACCGCCCTCGTGCTAAACGGAGCCATGCTGTGTATCTGACCAGCGACGACGTCCGCGACATCCTGCACCTGCTCGACGCGCTGCCATTCGACGAGCTGCACCTGCGCACCGAGAGCTTCAGCCTCTCCCTCCGCCGTGGCGCGGCCGGTGAATGGACGCAGGCGGCGCAGGAACTGTCGCAGCCGCACATCGTGCACACCGTGCCGGGCACCGCGAGCGCCGCGGGCACGGACGGCACTGCGACCCCAAATACCGCTGCGACCCCAGATGGCACAGCGAGCACAGGCGGCACACCGAAGACGGACGATACAGCCAGCACCGCCGGCGAGGCGCAGGGCCAGGCGATCAGCGGTGGCGAACGGCTGGCCGACGTGACCGCGCCACTGCCAGGCACCTTCTACCGGGCACCCAGGCCGGGAGCACCAGCATTCATCGAGGTCGGCAGCCAGGTCGGCCCGGACACGGTGGTCGGGATCATCGAGACGATGAAACTGATGAACTCGGTCACCGCGGGCCTGCGCGGCACCGTCGCGCAGATCTGCCTGGCCGACGCGCAGTTCGCGGGGCAGGACGCGGTGCTCATGCGGATCGAACCGGAGGTGGCATGACCCTCCGCCGGATCTTCATCGCCAACCGCGGCGAAATCGCCGCGCGTATCATCCGCACCTGCCGCGGCCTGGGCATCGAGACGGTGCTCGGGGCCTCCGCGGCCGACCTGGATTCCGTCCCCGCCCGGATGGCTGACACGACGGTCTGCATCGGCGGGGCGAAGCCCGCCGAGAGTTACCTCAGTGTCGGTTCCGTGCTCGCCGCCGCGGCCGCGACGAGGGCCGACGCGATCCATCCGGGCTACGGCTTTCTTTCCGAGAACAGGGATCTCGCGCAGGCCGCGGCCGCCGCCGGGATCGTCTTCATCGGCCCGACCCATAACCAGCTTGCGGCGGCCGGCGACAAGCTCATGGCGCGCGGCCACGCGCAGGCCGCCGGGCTGCCCGTGCTACCGGGCGGCCGGGTCGGCGACGCCGGGCAGGCGCGGGATCTGGCCGGGGAGATCGGCTGGCCGGTGCTGGTGAAGGCGGTGGGCGGCGGCGGCGGCCGCGGCCTGCGGCGGGTCGACGGGCCGCCCGATCTCGACCGCGCGATCGCCCGGGCCATGGCGGAGGCGAGCGCCTCCTTCGGCGATCCGCGGGTGTACCTCGAGCGCTTTCTGCCGTCCGGGCGCCACGTGGAGGTCCAACTCCTGGGGGACGGCCACCGCGTGATCCATCTCGGTGATCGTGACTGCTCGGTCCAGCGGCGCTACCAGAAGCTGGTCGAAGAGGCACCAGCGCCGGATCTCGGTGACAGCCTGCGGGCCAGGACGCACGAGGCGGCGACCGCGCTCGGCATGCATCTGGGGTATCAGGGCGCCGGCACCGCGGAATTTCTTGTCGATCGCGAGCGTGACGCCTTCTACTTCCTCGAGCTGAACGCCCGCATCCAGGTAGAGCACCCGGTGACCGAGGCGGTCTGCGGCATCGATCTGGTCGCCGAGCAGATCGCGATCGCGGAGGGCCACCCGCTGGCCCTGGCGCAGGCCGACGTGAAAATGAGCGGCCACGCGATCGAATGCCGGCTCTACGCGGAGGACTGGACACGGGGGTTCCAGCCGAGCCCGGGCACGATCTCCCAGGCGGTGTTCCCGGCCGGGGACGGCATTCGTGTCGACACGCACGTGCAGGCCGGCACGAACGTGTCGCCGTTCTACGACCCGCTGCTGGCCAAGCTGATCGCGGCCGGCAGCGACCGCACCGACGCGCTGGCGCGGCTGCGCCGCGCGCTCGCCCGCTGCGAGATCAGTGGGGTGGCGACGAACCTGCCCATGCACGCCGCGCTCGTGGACCACGCCGAGTTCGTGCGAGGCGGCGTGGATACTGCCTGGTTCGCCCGTATCCTCGGGACGCAGGCCGGGAGCGGCGATGGCTGACATCGAGATCCTCGACGTCTCCGTCCGCGACGGCAACCAGAGCCTGTGGGGTGCGACCGGCCTCGCGACCCCCCAGATCCTGCAGATCGCCCCGGTGCTCGACCGCGTCGGCTTCCGCGCGATCGACTTCACCTCGAGCACGCACATGGGCGTCGCCGTGCGGACGCACAAGGAGAACCCGTGGGAACGCATCCGGCTGACCCACGCCGCCATGCCGAACACCCCGTTGCAGTTCATCGGCTCGGGACTGCGCTTCATCTCCTGGGAACCCCTGCACCTGGACATGATGCAGCTCGCCTACGACCGGCTCGTCGCCGCCGGGATGTCCCGGTTCGTCGTGCTCGACCCGATGCACGACATGCAGGCCCTGCTCACGTCGGCCCGCATGATCCGAGCCGCGGGGGCGAGCGAGATCATCGCCGCGCTCACCTACACGGTCAGTGACGTGCACGACGACGCCTATTACGGCGGCCTGGCAGCGCAGATGGCGGCGGCGAAGGAAATCGACCGCGTCTACATCAAGGATCCTGCGGGGCTCCTGACACCGGAACGGGCACGCACCCTGATACCCGCCGTCCTGACGCGGCTCGATGGCAAGGCGCTCGAACTGCACTCGCATTGCACGATCGGGCTATCGCCGCGCACCTATCTGGCGGCCGCGGACCTCGGCGCCGCGGTGCTCCAGGTCGCGTGCGGGCCGCTGGCCAACGGCACGTCGCTGCCTGACGCGCAGCGTGTGGTCGCGAACCTGAGGGACCTGGGGCACTCGGTCGACATAGACGATCGCCTCCTGGCCGCCGCGGCCGCCTACTTCACGCGCCTGGCCCACGCGGAAGGGCTGCCCGTGGGAACGCCACAGGAGTACGACGCGTCCTTCCTGCGCCACCAGGTCGCGGGCGGTGTGATGACCACCATGCGGCGCCAGCTCGCCGAGCTGGGGCTTGCCGAGCGCATGGACGAGGTCATGGCAGAAGTGAGCCGCGTACGCGCGGACCTCGGTTACCCGATCATGGTCACGCCGTTCCCGCAGATCGTCTGTTCACAGGCGCTGGCCAACGTGATCGGCACCGAGCGCTACGCCCACGTCTCCGACCAGGCCATCAGGTATGTGCTCGGCAGGTTCGGGCGGCCGACCGCGCCCGTTGAGCCGGACGTGGCCGACCGGATTCTCTCGCGGCCCCGCGCTGCGCAGCTTCGGGCCGAACCGCCGCCGTCACCGCCCGCGGAACTTCGCACGCAGTTCACGGCAGGCATCTGCGACGAGGAGTTCCTGCTCCGCGCGACCATGCCTGCTGATCAGGTCGATGCGATGCTTGCCGCCGGACCGGCCAAGCGCCACTACAACCCGGATCTCAAGGGCGTGCTCGACCTGCTCCGCGGGCTGCGGGACCGGCCAGGTGCGGCGCACATCGCGATCGAAAAACCCGGGTTCGAGCTCGAACTTCTAACCCATGAACCGGAGGAGAGGGCCCGTGTCAGGTAGGCGGCAGGTGCGAACGCTGGCGCACTCGCCCACCGTCACGCCTATGCCCGCCGACGTCAGCGAGCGCCTGCGCGGCGCGCGCGGGTTCGTGTTCGACCTGGATGGCACGCTGGTGCTGGGGGACAGGCGCAACCACAGTCTTCGGCCACTCCCCGGAGCACTCGAAATCACCCGGTGGCTCACCCGGCGGGGGGTGCCCTTCGTCATCCTCACCAACGGAACGACGCGGACGCCGGGTCAATACGCGCGGACGCTGCGCGACATAGGGTTCGCCGTGGCCGACGACACAGTGGTCACGCCGGCGACCAGCGCCGCCAGCGTGTTCCTGCGACGCGGTCACCGCCGTGCGATGGTGCTCGGTGACGAGGGCCTCGCGGGCCCGCTCAGGGACGCTGGCATCGACCTGGTCCCGCTGGCGGGCCCGCCGGAGGCTGACGCCGTGCTTGTCGGCTGGTATCCGGACTTCACCCTGCGCGCGCTCGAGTCGGCCTGCCACTGCGTCTGGGCTGGCGCAGCGCTCTACAGCTGCTCACAGTCGGTGTTCTTCGCCAGCGCAGAGGGCCGGGCCCTCGGCACCTCGCGGGCCATCTCTGCGATGATCACGAGTGTGACGGGCTGCCGCGTGCGGATCGTCGGCAAGCCCTCGCTGCACGCGCTGCGAAGCGCGGTCGAACGCCTCGGCGTGCCGCTCACCGACGTCGCTGTCGTCGGGGACGATCCCGCACTCGAGGTTCCCATGGCGCGCCGTGGGAACGCGCTCGCCATCGCCGTGAACACCGGTATCGGGGCAGCTGCCGCGTTCGACGACCTGCCGGACACGCGCTCGCCACATCTGAGCGTGCACGGAGTCGACGAGCTGCTGTCGATCTGCAGGCAAATCTTCGGCATCGCCCCCAGCCCGTGATCGCGGTAACTTCTCCGCGCATACCGCGGAGAAGTTACCGCGATCATGAAGTGCGGCTCGCGCAGCGGCCGGCCGCGCAGTTTGCCCCCGGCGTGTATCAGGAACCGCGGCCGCGGCTCTACTTACCACGAAGGAGCGACAGCATCGGGGACGAAGATTCGTCATGAGCGTGTTCGGCGCAGAGCCGCCGTCGCCTTCGCCGGGGGTCCCGTCGTGCCGGCCTCGGCGAGCAGACGCAGGCGGGCGCCGCAACTAGCGCGATCGTGAAGCGCGCGACCGGCTGGTGAGCGCCCGGGCGAACCGGGCCGGGTATAACCGCGAAACACTTGCGCGAAAGTTGTTGGCATGCTCCCCTGCCCGAACTCCTACCTGCGTAACGACGATGTCCGCGCCACCTTGGCTGGCGGCGTTGCGGGAGGAGATCCGGGATGCCTGAGCTTATCGGCGCTGACCAGGATCCTGAGGACGCCGTGTGCGTGCTGTACAGGGAGAACTACCAGTCGCTTGTGCGCCTGGCCGCGATCATTCTCCGCGATGCCGCCACGGCGGAGGAGATCGTGCAGGACGCGTACGTGGCGATGTACGGGGCCTGGGCGCGGCTGCGTGATACCGACAAGGCGCTTTCTTATCTGCGGCAATCGGTGGTGAACCGGTCGCGGTCGGTGCTGCGGCACCGCGGCGTCGTGGAAAGGAACGCGCCGAAGCCATCGCCGGACGTGCCGAGCGCCGAGCAGAGCGCCATCGCCTTACTCGAGCGGTCGGCGGTCATCGCCGCGTTGCGGGCCCTGCCCCCCCGCCAGCGTGAGGCACTGGTGCTGCGGTACTACGCCGATCTGTCCGAGGCGCAGATCGCCAGCGCGATGGGGATCAGCAAGGGCGCGGTGAAAAGTCATGCGGCGCGCGGCATGTCCTCGCTCCGCACGGTCCTGGAAAAAGAAGAGTGGCACGCCCGCGCCCACGGCTTGCCGCGCCGGGCCGCTGTCCGCGGTGGCGGGTCAGGAGTGTGCGCGCACGGCGGCCCCGCGATGCCCGCTTGACCCGCGGCGGCCCGGCGATGCCCCGGTCAACCGGCGCGGGAAGCGGCGGACATCGGCCGCGTCTTGGCGAGGATGCGCTTCAGCGCCATCGGCCCGCCGTCGCCGACCTCCAGGTGCCTGTCGGCCAGCGCAAGCTGGGCCATGGCGTCACCGGCGAAGGCGCGGCAGCAGTCCTCAGGTTCGACGTTGGCGAGCGCCAGGATCGCCCCGGCGGCTCCCATCGGCCCGGCCATGGCGAGCAGGGCGGACGACCCGACGTACGTCGCGCCCTGATAGTGCGCAAGCTCGTCGAGCAGCCGGTCCGGGCTGCCTGACGAGTCCTTGATGCCCGCGACGGGCAGCGCCGGAAGCGCGGCGACGGGCACACCAGGCGACGATATCCAGGGGACGTGATAGGCGAGTACGGCGCGGCCGCCCGCGGCCGCGGCCACCGCGGCGTAGTAACCGCCCAGGTCGTTGCTGCCCGCAGGCGGCCACGCGAGCACGGCATCGGCGCCCGCCGCTACGGCGTCCCTGGTCAGCCGGGTCGCCTGCCATGCTGACGGCGCCCCCGTGCCCGCGATGACGGGTACGGCGTCGGGGACCGCCGCTCGCACGGCCTCGATGAGCGACGTGCGGTCGCCGTCGCTCAGCGTGGCCGCCTCGCCGGTTGTACCGCACACGAGCACCGCCCGCATGCCGCGCGCCACGAGATCGCCCGCGAGCGCCGCGGTCGAGGCCGGATCGACGTCGCCCTGGTCGTCGAAGACCGTCACGAGCGCCACCGCGACACCGCTGAACAGCTCGCTCATATGATGCCATCCTGTCTGCGCGGGCTCTGGCCGCAAGGCGGCGAATACCCAGCCTGGCCGAAGACTCCCCGCACCGCCGTTACGCAGTCAGCTTATGGCCTTCCGCCAGGCCAGCCAGCGGGCCGCCGGCCAGATCCGGGCACCGGGCCGACGCGGTCACGGACCCGGGCGCATACGCCGCGGCCGGGGCGGGCATGACCGCCCGCAGCGCGAGCATGATAGTCACCGGGCAGATGACCCGGCCGGGGCTCGCCGCGGTGGCCTTGGTGAAATGGGTAGGTGACGTGCGGATCGCCCGGGCAGGACCTGGGCGGTGGTCCGCCGCAGAATGGAGGTCTGGCATGCCGATCGCGACCGTCAGTCCGGTCACCGGTGAGACGCTGCAGGAGTTCAAGGAACTCGACCACGCCGAGGTCGACGCCCGGATCGCGCTCGCCAGCGAGACATTCGTCAACTATCGGCTGACCTCGTTCGCCGACCGGGGCCGCTGGCTGCGGTTGAGCGCGGATCTGATCGATGCTGAGCTCGACGAGGCGAGCAAGCTGATGACCATCGAGATGGGCAAGCCACTCGCGCAGGCCCGGGCCGAGACCGCCAAGTGCGCCAAGGCGATGCGGTTCTACGCCGAGCACGCGGAGGTGTATCTCGCCGACGAGCCCGCCGACGCCCGCGCCGTGGGTGCCAGCCGAGCCTACGCTCGCTACCAGCCTATTGGCGTCGTGCTCGCGGTGATGCCGTGGAACTTCCCGCTCTGGCAGGTGGTCAGGTTCGCCGCACCAGCCCTGATGGCAGGGAATGTGGGGCTGCTCAAGCACGCGTCGAACGTGCCGCAGACCGCTCTGTACCTCGAGGACGTGCTGCGGCGTGGCGGCTTCCCGGCGGGATGCTTCCAGACCTTGCTGATCGGCTCGGGTGCGGTGGAAGGGGTACTGCGGGACCCCCGTGTCGCGGCGGCGACGTTGACCGGGAGCGAGCCGGCCGGCCGGTCGGTGGCGCAGATCGCGGGCAGCGAGATCAAGAAAACGGTGCTGGAACTCGGCGGCAGCGATCCCTATGTCGTCATGCCGTCCGCCGATCTGGATCGGGCCGCGGAGGTCGCGGTCACCGCGCGGGTGCAGAACAACGGGCAGTCGTGCATCGCGGCGAAGCGTTTCATCATCCACGACGCCGCCTATGACGCGTTCGCCGAGCGGTTCGTCACGCGGATGCGCCACCTGGTCGTCGGTGATCCGATGGATCCGGCGACCAACGTCGGGCCGCTCGCCACCAAGCAGGGCCGCGACGACGTCGCCGAACTGGTGGACGACGCGGTCGGCAAGGGCGCGGAGGTGCTGTGCGGCGGCAACAGCCTGGGCGGCCCCGGCTGGTTCTACCCCCCGACCGTCGTCGCCGGTGTCACGCCGCAGATGCGGATGTACACCGAGGAGGTGTTCGGGCCGGTGGCGGCGCTGCTGCGGGTGCCGGACATCAATCGCGCGATCGAGGTGGCCAACGCCACGACGTTCGGGCTCGGCTCGAACGCGTGGACCACCGACCACGGCGAGCGGGAGCGCTTCATCCGCGACCTGTCCGCCGGCGCCGTGTTCATCAACGGCATGACCACGTCGTATCCCGACCTCCCGTTCGGCGGTATCAAGCACTCGGGCTACGGGCGGGAACTGGCCGCGCACGGGATCAGGGAGTTCTGCAATATCAAGACCGTCTGGATCGGCGGCTGAGCCTCCGCGCGGCGGCCAGGCTCCTAGTGTGCGGCGTGGTTCCCGGCCGCCTCGGCGAGGTGCTCCTCGACGGCACGCAGGCCACCGGCCACCTGCTGTGCCTGCCGCCTGCGCTCGGCGGCCCAGATCGCCGCGATCGCGCTCATGGCTGCGCCGACGACGACCGCCAGCATGACCGAGATGCTCGCGAGCAGGGTGTTCAGCGCCTGGATATCGACCATTTGGCCCACTCTCCCACGTGTTAGTAAACGCCATATACGACGTTAACGCCGTTTATGAGTTTACACCGTTAACTGGGATGCGCAACAGCCAAGCTCGATCAGGCGGGGACTGCGCGATGCCGGTCAGCCGTGCTTGAACACGACGATTGTCATGAGCCAGACGGTGCTGGGTCCGGTGGTGGTGGCGGCTGGGGCGGCGCCTTGGGTGGTGGGCTGGTCTTCGGCGGGTACCCGCTGCGGCACCGGTTTCCCGGTCAACGATCTACGAAGGTGACACAGTCCTTGGGGCTGCGGCCGGACGGCCCGGCACCTGCGTGATCGAGGCCGGTACGTTCATGGCCCGTACGTGCAGGATCGCCGCGTCGTCGTCGAGTGGCGCACCGACATGGCGCAACACGTCGTCACGCAGCCGTTCGAGAAGATCTGACGGCTCACCGTGCGCAGCGGCAGCCGGATCCGTCAGGCCCACCAGGCGCTGCGTGAGCGGGTAGAACTCGCGCCGCGAGTCCCGTGCCTCGGTGACCCCGTCGGTGTACAGAAGCAGTTCGTCGCCCGAGCTGAACGGCAGCTTGCGGCCCGCCCCGGAGTAATCACCGAGCGACATGAGCCCGAGCGGTGGTGCGGGCATGGGCACCTCAGCGATGATCAGCTTGCAGTGCCCGTCGTCCGGGGCGGCCCGCAGGATGATGGGCGGCGGATGACCGCAGTTGTAGATCGTCACGCTGGTGACGTCATGATCGATCTCGACGAGCACGGCCGTGACGAACTCCTCCGGCGTCGCCTCGCGACGGGCGAGGCTGGCGTCGAGCCTGCGGGCGACCTCGGCGAGCGTGTAGACATCGTGCGCCGCCTCACGGAAGACGCCCAGGATGTCGGCGGCGACTTCCACCGCACCGAGCCCTTTGCCCCGGACATCACCCATGATCAGCCGGATTCCGTACGGCGTCCTCGCGACCTCGTAAAGATCGCCGCCGACGCGGGCCTCGGCGGTGGCCGCGAGGTAGACCACGCCAAGCTCCAGCGGCCCCACCCGGCTGGGCAGCGGCCGGAGCAGTGCCCGCTGAGCGACCTCTGCCACCGTCGTGACCTCGGCGAGCTTCTGGTTCCTGCGCGAACTGAGCACCGCGCCAGCGGCGCTGACCGCGGTCACCGCGACGACCGCCACCACCGTCGCGATGGGCAGCGACAGCGTCGCGCCGTATGTGCGGGTGGCCACCGCGATCGCGGCGAGCAGGCTCACGCCGCCGTAGAGCAACGGCCGCCTGGCCTTCGTCGTGCCGATTCCGGCCAGCGCGGGAGGCACCGCGAGCAGGGGTTCGAGGAACAGGGGCTGCTTCGATGCGTGCCCGACGCAGAACACGACCACGACCGCGATCAGCGGCGCCGCGCACAGCGCATGCCACAGGCTCAGCCACGGATCCCACCGCCCGGGCAGCCGCTTGCCGCGCCCGCGCCTCACCGCCACACCGCCTCCCGAGCGCCCGGTTCGCCCGCACCTCCAGCCTCATACGTTCAACGACCGACAGGACGAGCTTGTGCCCGGGCGCGCTTTGTACGACAAGGTCTCGATCGTCCCACGAGACCACCCTGGCCGCGAATCACTCACACGGATCCGCCAGGCAGACGCGCGCGGGCTCGCGCGCAAACCGGGCCCCGGATCAGCCACCCGCGGCTGGACCACCCTTGACCACCGTCTCACCCGCAGCGGGTGAGAGCGGACGCCGCGGCTACCTGCCTGGGCTGCCCGTCCCTCCGGCCGCGTCTGCGTCCCTCGACGGCACCGGCTGGGCCGTGGCAGGGTGCTCGGTCGCCGGTGCCGGCGCGGCCGCCGGCACAGGCGACAGCCGGAACGAGACCACATACGCCACCACGACCGCGACGATCACGAGCGGCATGACCGCGACGCCGTCAGACAGCAGCAGCAGCGTGGCGAGCAGAACCGAGGTCAGGGGCAGCTTGAGCATCGCGGCGCACATCGCCCCGATGCCCATCGCCACGCCCGCCACGACGGGCAGGCCGGGCAGGTGGGACAGCGCGATCCCGCCCGCCGCGCCGAGGAACAGCGAAGGGAAGACCGGCCCGCCGCGGAAACTGCTCAGCGACCCGCCGTAGGCGAGCCCCTTGCAGACGATCAGCAGCAACAGCGCACCGACGCTGTAGCTGGAGGCGTTGGTGATGAGCGGGCCGACCGCCGATTGGCCGGAGAACAGCACCTCCGACGAGCCCTTCCCCGTGACCTGCCCGAACGTGATCGCGAGCCCGGCGATGAGCAGGCCCACCACCGGCATGATCAGCAACATCCGCCGCTCGACGTGGGGCCGCAGGAACACTGCGAGCCGGTGGATCCCGACGGCGAGGAAGGCAGCCGCCACGCCGATCACCAGCGCCCAGCCGAATTCCGCGGAATCGGGCCGGGTGAATTTGGGGAGGTTGGGAATCGCCAGCGAGAACGTTCCCCAGCCGGTCCAGGAGTTCAGGCCGAGGAAGACGAGCGAGCCCACGCCCGCCGCGAGCAGGCCGGGCAGCAAGACGAGTTCCATGGTCGCGCCGCTCAGCCCGGAGGCCTCCATCAGCAAGAACGCCCCAAGAATGGGCGATCCGAACAGCGTGCTGATGGCGGCGAAGCTCCCCGCCGCGCCCACCACCGCGGCCGTCCTGGGCGGTGCGTCGCGTTTGGCGAGGCGGATCGCCAGCACGCCGAGCCCGCCGCCGAGTGCGATCAGTGGCGCCTCGGGTCCGAGCACAACGCCGAGGCTCAGGGTCGCCAGCGCGGCGATCACGACGCCGGGCAGTTCGATGGGTGTGGGCGCGCCGCCGCCCGCCTTGAAGCCATCGGCCGGCGAATGCCCCCCGGTGCCCGGCAGGTAGCGGATGGCCAGCGCGACCAGCACGCCGGCCAGCACAAGAGGCGGAATAGGCCACCAGGGCGGCTCGCCGTGGAAGCCAAGTTCCTTGGGCAGGTCCGTGAAGACCCATGTCTGCAGGACATCGACCAGCTTGAGGAAGCCGTAGGCGACAGCCGAGACCGGCACGCCGATGATCGCGGCAAGGACCAGCAGCGCCACATAGCCACGGGTCCGCAGGAGCGCGAAGGGATCGGGCGGCGACGTCACGGCTGCTCACAGCGGGCTGGCTCTTGCCGCGCGGCGCGCAGGCCGGCCTTCGTCAGCCAGCGCAGGCCGGCCAGGGCCGGCGCGGGTGGGCCGGTGCGGACCGGCGCGGGCGGGGCCGCCCGGGCGGCAAGCACGCGAAGCAGGTTCAAGGTTCCTCCTGCACCCCGGTCCGAACTGCCCGGTGCACGGTTAGAGGCCAACTGGAATCGTCTTGCGGACGCGGTGAGAGCGCTTCACCTGACCGGGGTGATTGGCGCGCCGTCGCCGTCTGCGGGAGCGGACGGCACCGCCCTGGGTGCGCATGAGCAGCATCGCCTCGGGTGTGCCGACGTAGTGGCGCAGTGGGTCGGCCACGCCCGGGGGCGATCGCCGGGGCAGCATGGTGACATACCATTGGCGCGGTGATCGAGAGCCTCGATGCCCCGCCCGAGCAGCGGGCGGGGTCCGGTATTTCTGCGGGCCAGGCAGCCGTGGCGCCTTCGCCACCGACCATGGACGTTACAGCGCCCGAGCGACGTTCCCGAGTACATGGGTGACATGACCGATCACGCGAGCGACACGACCGAACCTGTCAGCGACACGGCAGCGAGCGTAAGCGACATGTCGCAGCGCATCCCCGACGTCCGCGCGCTGTCGTCAGGCCTCGACCACGCCGGATACCTGGCTGACGAACCGCTCGCGACAGCGTTGTTCCTTGCTGTGCGCATGGGACAGCCGATTCTGCTCGAAGGCGAACCCGGGGTGGGAAAGACCGAAGCCGCCAAGGCGCTCGCGTCCGTGATCGACACGCCGCTGGTTCGGCTCCAGTGCTACGAGGGGATTGCCGCGGCCGAGGCGCTCTACGAGTGGAACTATCCCCGCCAGTTGCTCAGCATCAGGCTCGCGGAGGCGACCGGTGGCACGCTTCATGACGCGGACCTGTTCAGCGAGGATTATCTGCTCGCACGGCCGTTGCTCGCGGCTCTCGACCATCCGGGGCCGCGGCCGGCTGTGCTGCTGATCGACGAGGTGGACCGCGCGGACGACGAGTTCGAGGCGTTCCTGTTCGAGCTGCTCGCCGAGTCGGCGGTCACCATCCCCGAGCTCGGCACCCGCAAGGCGGCGCTGCCGCCGATCACGATCCTGACCTCCAACCGGACCCGCGATCTGCACGACGCGCTCAAGCGCAGGTGCCTCTACCACTGGATCAGCTATCCGGACACGGGGCGGGTGGCCGCGATCATCCGCCGCCGGGTTCCCGCCGCGGCGGGGCACCTCGCGAACCAGGTCGCCGAGTCGGTGCGCAGCTTGCGCGGCCTGGACCTCACCAAGCCGCCGGGCGTCGCGGAGGCCATCAGCTGGGCCACGGCGCTGCGGGTCATCGGCGTCGACGAGCTTACGGCGGCAACCGCGGAGCAGACCATGAGCGCGGTGCTGAAGTACTCGGAGGACAGCGAGGTCGTTCGGCGGGCCGGTCTCGCCACGGTCGTCGGAGAACCCGGCCGGACATGACCAGCCGCGACCGAGCATGACCGGGCCACGGCCGGGCACCGGGCCACGGCCGGGCGCCGAGCCCCGGCACGGCGCGGCCAGTGACGCGGCCCACGGTCCCAACGGCCTCGCACGCGACCTCCCGACGATCGCGGCTGGTTTCGGCGCGGCGCTGCACTCGGCGGGCCTGCCTGTGGGGCCGGACCGCTCCGAGCGGTTCGCCCGCGCTGTCACGATCATGCGCCCAGCGACCATCAGGGAGCTCTACTGGTGCGGCCTGGCGACGCTGATCTCCGACCCGGACCAGATCGAGATGTACAACAGGGTCTTCGCTGCCGTGTTCGGCGGGCTGGTGGACCCGGCCGAACAACGCGGAGACCCGAAATCCGGCGCAGTGCCCGGTGCCCGCACCGGCGAGGGCCGTGCGGGCAGCGCAGCCGTTCAGGTGAATTCTCCTGCCGACCGCCCAGGGGAGGCGCAGGAGCCGCAGGCGCCCATGCCGGTCCCGGCCATTTCGAGCGCCGCCGAGCGCCTCGCCAGCCGTGACTTCGCGGACCTGTCGCCGGACGAGCTGCCGGTGCTCTCCCGGCTCATGCGTGACCTGGCGCTGGCCACGCCGCCGAGGCGGACCCGCAGGTACCGGCGGACGCCGGCCGGCTGCGCACCGACCTGCGCACCACGCTGCGGCGGGCGCGGCGCACGGGCGGCGAGCCGTTCCGGCTGGCCCGTGGCGCGCCCCGCACCCGGCCCCGGCGGCTGGTGGTGCTGTGTGACATCTCCGGGTCCATGGAGGCGTACGCCAGGGCCATGATCCAGTTGCTCTACTGCGCCACCGGCGGGGCCAGGGCCGAGGTGTTCACCTTCGCCACCCGGCTGACCAGGCTGACGAACGAGCTCGCCTCGGCGCGGCCAGGCGCGGCGCTGGAGCGCGCGGGCCAGGCGGCGCCGGACTGGTCGGGCGGCACCCGCATCGGCGCTGCGCTCAAGGAGTTCAACGACCTGTACGGCTGCCGCGGCATGGCCAGGGGCGCCGTTGTGCTGATCATTTCTGACGGCTGGGAGACGGGCGATCCCGCGCTGCTCGGCGAGCAGATGGCGCGGCTGTCGCGAGTCGCCCACCGCATCGTGTGGGCGAACCCGCGGACCCAGAGCTCCAGGTACCGCCCGGAGGTCGGGGGGATGGCGGCGGCCTGGCCGTACTGCGACGCGGTGGTGAGCGCGCACCGGCTGACCGCGCTCGCCGAGCTGATGGCCGCGCTCGCCGACCCGACGCGGCCCCGGCGCCCGCCCTGGCCGATCCCGCCGGGCGGCAGGCCGGCCGAGGGTGCCCCGTCGGCCGCTAGCGGTCTGTAAGGGGGGTCCGCACGGTACGGGCCAGCAGATCTCGGCCCACACCGCCCGGCCAGGCCAGGCGTTGCCATATCCCCAACGGCTCACGCGGGCTGCGACCAATGCCAGCCCGAGTCCCCCGGCTTCGGCTTCGCGCCAGCCAGCCAGCGGGCGGTCGCGGCGCGTGCTGACGTGATCGCGGTCCGCGACCCCAGGGACCCAGCGGCCCGAAGCTGTTCCTCGACCGCGCCTCCTGCCACTCGTTCCTCACCAGTACCAAGCGCGCCCACGTGGACCTCACCTGACGGTTCGCCGCGCGGGTGTGCCACGTGCACTTTCATGATCGCGGTAAGTTTTGGGACGCATCTGCGGAAAAGTCACCGCGATCATGAAACCGAGCATGGGTATGCGCCGCATGATCGCGTTGTGATGTCGCGGATCCGTCGCGGGCCTGGCTACCGCGATTCAAGGACCAGCGGGTGTCCTGGGTTCGTTCATTGTTACCGCGGTCAGGAAACCGGGACCGCGGTGGGTCGCCGGGTTCTCGGTGCGCGCGGTACGAGCACGTCGGTGACCGGTCTGCGTGGTGTGAGCCGCGCGTGGTCGGCGTAGCCGAGACGCAGAACCACCTGCGGGTACGCACCGCACGCGATCTCCATCCGGATCCTGTTGCGCGGGCCGGGCAGTTCGAGCGGCTGGGTGTGGAATGCCGCGCTGACGTCGCAGGCCGCCGCGTGGAGAAGTATCCGCTGGAGCGCGCGCCCGGCGAGCAGCCAGTCGAGCCGCCTGTCGCCGCGGGTGGTCAGCAGCACGGCAGTGCCGAAGGCGTGGGCCGCCGCCGCGGGACCCGCATCGCAAGCGGGTACCTGCCCGTTCCCGAGGACGAAACTGCGGTCTGCGAATGCGATGGCGTCGGGCTGGCGGGCACGTGGGGGTACGCCGTCGCGCCGCCCGCCGCGGGCGGTGGCGACCCATCCGGCGAGTTCGTCGGCGGCGGCGGGGTCCTTGCACATGGCGTTCTCCGCGCCGCGGATCAGTTGGGCGAGCAGGTCGCGCTTGGCCTCGTCACCGACGACCACCAGGTTCGCGTGCTCCGCGTGGGCGGCGGCGGAAAGCTCCCCGACCAGCATGGGTGGCAGATGCCTGCCGGTGAAGGCCCCGTAGTGCGTGTGCCGCTGCGCCATCGCGTGGAACAGCGATTCCTCGTACCGGTCCGGCCGGTGGAACCTTCCCCAATGGACCACGGCGAGCAGGCTGGGCTGGCGCGGATCGGGCAGCATCCGGATGTCGGCCGCGAACCCCAGGTGCCGCATCGCCAGGTACAGGTTGAAAAGTGCTGCGCCGCAACTGATGACGAGCTCGCGTCCGTCCGGATCGGTGCGTGCCAGATGACGGGAGTAGTCCGCGTACAGCCTGATCCCATCGTCCCTGCTGACCAGATACCACGGCTGGGTGTTGTGCAGCGACGGAGCGGTGACCGC
This sequence comes from uncultured Actinomycetota bacterium, assembly GCA_963851085.1. Lineage (GTDB taxonomy): Bacteria > Actinomycetota > Actinomycetes > Streptosporangiales > Streptosporangiaceae > DATFVJ01. The sequence goes on from CAWKNX010000011.1 coordinate 159,872, forward strand.
CGCACGGACGGCGAACATGTTGCCCAGGTCGCGGCGACGGTTGGGCCTCACGGTCGTGCTTGGCGTCCCCATTCTGCTCGGCCTCCCTGTTCGTCACGTCAACCAGAGCATGGTTCCGCCACGTCCTGAAGGGCCGAACGGCCTGTCATGCCTCCTTTGGCGACAGCCGAGCCGGGGCACGGCCGACGACGTCACGGCCGTGTCCCGGCTGCGTGCAGGGCTGTCTGAGGCACCAGGCCAGAGGGTGTCAGGCGAGGATCTTGGCCTTTCCCGCCTGGAACTCGGCGTCGCTGATGACACCACGGTCGCGGAGGTCGGCGAGCTTGGCGAGCTCGTCTGCGCTGCCGCCTCCTGCCGCGTCCTTTACGTAAGCTTTGAAGGCCTCGTCCTGGGCCTGGGCATCGCGGGCCTGCCGTTCATGCATGCTGCTGCCGCGCACGATCAGGTACACCAGGACGCCGAGGAATGGCAGCACGATAATGAAGATCAGCCAGAGGGCCTTTGCCCATCCGCTGAGGTCCCGGCTGCGGAAGATGTCGAAGATGATCCAGAACAGCAGAAAGAGCCAGAGAATCCAGAGGAAGAACCACATCATCGTCAAGAACGCACTGAGCAGCGGGTACTGCATCTCACAGCCCTCCATGGACCGGTACGCCCCTTGCGGGACATCCATTCGTGGCTGCCAAGTCTGGATGGATCATCAGGCATAGACGTCACCCTTATCGGGTGAGCATCGCGGGCGCCTGCCGCGCCCGGATGGCGAGCGCTACGCCGCCCGCGCCCATGGTGCGGACATCAGCAGCACCGGGATGGTCGCGGAGCGCACGGCAGCGTCGGCGACGCGGCCGAGTTTGCCGCCCGCGACGCCACCTTCGCCGTGACGGCCCAGAACGAGCAGGTCGAAGCCGTGCTCGGCCGCGTAGCCGCAGAGGACGCGCGCCACGTGCCTGTCCTGCGCCAATTGCAGGCTGACCCGCGCGCCCGCCGGTGCGGCAAGCTCCGCGTGCAGCCGATCGAAGGGCGCGCGGACCCTCTCCCCGGCCGCTTTCTCGTTCGCCGCGCGTTCGGATGCTGTCTCGGCGTGCCCCGCGGGCGGCAGTACCGCGAGCGCGACCACATGGCCCTCGCCGGCGATCGCCACAGCGGCCTGCAACGCCGCGGCGGCGTCCCTCGACGCGTCCCACCCGACGAGCAGGCGGCGAAACGGCCTGTTTGCGGACATCGCCCCCCTTCCTGGACCTGGCTGGTTCCGACCCGCTGCTTCGCCCTGCGTCGCACTCGGGCGGGCTGCGAAACGCGAAGTCCGGCGAGCTCAGCCCAGCGCGGTCACCACCGCGATAAGCGCGACCAGGGCGACCAGCATGTACGCAAGATAAGCGTCGAGACGGCCGGATTGAAGGCGTTTGACGGCCCGCACTATGAAAAGTACGGGGCGCAGCACGGGCCGGTACACGGTTTCCTCGACCATTTCCACGACGTCAGATGTGTACCTGAGATGCGGGACGGCCGGTGCGCCCGGCTCACCGCCGGTGTCGGCGGGCTCTTCGAGCCTGTGCAGCTCCGCCCGGGTGAGCAGAATGCCCGCGAGGACCCTTCGCGTCGGGTTGGCGTAGCCGAACGCGGTGTACTGGTCCGTGCCGGGGGCGCCCGATGTCCCTGAGCGCCACGCGGGCACCCGCCGTACCCGCAGCATCCGGGGACCTGCGGCCAGCCAGCTGATCGCCGCCACCACGGAAAGCAGAGTGGGCATGACGATCCACAGCCACGACGGTGACAGGATCGAGAACCCCCTGAACACCGGGCCGACCACCCATGGTGAGGTCAGCGCCCCGGTGGTTATCCGCGCGGGCACCAGCGGCACGAGGCCCGATCCGAGCAGCCGGATCTCCAGCGGGGTGAGAGCCGCGGGAGCGAGGCATCCGGCCGCGAGCACGGTGATCCCGGCCCTGCCGAGCCAGCCGTCGTCGGGTGAGCCGCCGCGGCTCGACCTGCCGGTCGCGTGCATCGGTGGGCCGAGCACGACAAGGCCGACCAGCCGCACGAACGTCACGCCGGCGAAACCCACGGTGAGCGCGACCGCCGCACCGGCCACCGCGAGCACGAGCCTGAACCCGAGGCCGGGCACCCGGAACTGCTGCATGAGCGATTCGAGCAGGAACCACTCCGACACGAACCCGGCCGTAAGCGGCAGCCCGGCGAGGGTAAGCGCGCCGACGGCGAACCCGGTGCCGTTCCAGGGGGCGCGTCGCGCAGCGCCCCGTAGCGCGTCCAGGTCGGTGGTGCCCGCCGCGGCCTCGATGCTGGAACCGGTCGTGAACAGCAGCGATTTCGCGATCGTGTGCGCGGTCAGCTGCAGCGTCGCGGCGAGCAATCCGGCCGCGACGAGACGCTGGTCGGATACTGTAGCGCCGGTCAGGGCCACGCAGAAGCCGGTCAGGATGAGGCCCGTGTTCTCCACGCTGGAATAGGCGATCACGCGCGGCAGGCTTGTCTGCACCGCGGCGTGGGCGATGCCGAGCATGGCGGTCAGCCCCGCCAGCATGAGCAGGATCCCGGTCAGCCAGCCCGGCGGCGGCCCGAGCAGTGCGAAGGTGCGCCACAGCCCGTAAAAGCCCGCGTTCACCGCCACGCCCGCCATGATCGCGCGGGCCTGGCCGGGTGCGGCGGCGTAGCCTTGGGGCATCCAGATCTGCACGGGGACGAGGCCGACCTTGACCGCGAATCCGAGCACGAGCAGCGCGTACGCGGTTGTCCGTGCCGCGCCTGGTGTGACATGCGTGAAGCTGGCCAGGTCGAGCGAACCCGATCGCACCGCGAGCAGCAGCAGGCCTGCCAGCAGCGAGACACCGCTGATCTTGCCGAACACCAGTGTCACGAGCGCGCCGCCCGGGCGGCCGGGCCTGCGGCGGTCGAACCCGGCGAGCAGATAGAACGCGATCGTCAGTGACTCCCAGGCGAACAGCAGGACGAATGCGTCCTGCGCGGTGATGACCACCGCGACAGACAGGAGCGTCAGCGCGCACCCCGCGCCCAGCCTCCCGCGCCTGATCGCTGGGTCTCCCGCGCCGGGGACGTCTGCGGCAGGACCGGCCACGCCGGGGACGTCTGTGCCCGGGACGTCTGTGCCCGTGACGTCCGCCAGGATGTCTGTGCCTGTGACGTCATCGCCCGGACCGTCTGCGCACTCGGGCTGGCGTGCCGCCCGGCCGGCCGCGATCAGGGACACGGGCACCGCCGCGCCGAACGCGATCAGCAGGAACAGCCCGGACAGCGGGTCCGCCGCAAGACCAACGTGACCCACCGCGGGGCCGGGCACGGCTGGGCCCGAGCCCAGCACGTGGTCAAGTCCAAGCACTGCGGTGTGTCCGGCCAGCGCTCCCGCGCCCGCCACCGCCAGGCACGCCGATCCCGCCGCCGCGAGCAGATAAGGCGCCGCGCTCATGATCAAGCCGACCGTGGTTGGCCCGTCGGGGGCGCTATAGCGCCCCCGACGGGCCAACCACCGCCTCGGGCCGTAGCGGGAGGAGCCCTGGAGAGGAAAGGATCTAGGGGCGGGAGAGGGCTGTGGGGTGGAAGATGACTGCGGGGCGAGTGCGCCGACGATGCCGGGTACGACACCAGCGATGGCGGCGACGCAAAGCAGCGCAAGCCCGGCCGCGAGTGCCGCGCTCACCGCGGCGTCTCCGCACCCTCGCCCGCTGCTTCGTCGGCGCCGGTCACCCGGCCGAGCGCGAGCAGCAGCGCGTACAGCAGGCTGAACGGGCTCGGCGGCGAACCAGGCACCCACACATCCACAGGCACGACATCGCCGATGCCTCCGTGCCCGGCCCCGCCGGGCACGGCCCCGCCGGGCCCGGGCACGCTCCCGCCGGGCCCGGCCCCGCCGGGCACGCTCTCACTGGGCCCGGCCCTGCCGTAACCGGCCGCGCCGTTACCGGCCCCGCCCAGCGTGGCGTAGGACGTGGCGAGCATGCCGCCACTGACGGCATCGGTCCCAGCGGCAATCACGAGCTTCGGCTCGGGCATCGCCTCGTAGGTACGGCGCAGCGGCGCCGCCATGCCCCGCGCACCCGCGCCCGTGACAAGCAGCACATCCGCGTGCCGCGGGCTCGCGGTGAAGAAGATCCCGAGCCTGTGCACGTCGTAGACCGGATTGAGCAGCGCGAGCACCTCCCACTCGTCGGCCCCGTCTGACCCGGCGTCCACATGCCTTAGATGCACGGACCGGCCGAATGCGCGGGCCCGCTGCCGCAGGTCCGCGCGTATCCGGGCCAGGGCCTCGCCGGTCTCCGCGATCCGCGGGACGACCAGCCCGGGGCGGGTGAGCGCAGCGGAGGCCGCGCCCTCCGACCAGCCGAACACGTCTGGATGGAGCGCCACGCACCGGCCGCACTGGATGCACCTGCCCTGATCCAGCCGGATCCCGCCAACCGCACCGCCGCCCGAGTAAATCGCACCGGTCGGGCACACCCGCGCCAGGCCGGCGGCACCGCGTGGGGACGGGTCGAGGACCTGGGCCGGGCCGCGCAGCCGTTCGGAATAAGGGTCGGGGCGGTCAGGCCAGCGCGTCGTCACCACGCCGCTGCGTAGCCCGCGTAGCACCCACATTTCAGGCGGCTCCCATCTGCAAGTGCGGCTCTACAGTGCGGCGCCGGCGACGGACAGGCCGAAGCTCGCCTCGATGAACGGAAAGTCGGTGAGGATGTCGCCGGTGAAGACCTCGTGCATCAGAACCAGATTGTGGAACGACGCCGAACGGGGCCAGCAGCGCGTGATCCGCCCGTCACTGACACGCACGTCGTAGATGACCTCGCCCTGCGGCGCTTCGGCCCAGCCAACGGCCCGGCCGTCGGCAGGCTCGCACGGCGCCGCGACGCTGCCGCCAGCGTCAGCGAGTTCGTCGGCCGCCTGCCTGATGAGGTGGAATGACATGCCGACCTCCGCCACCCGCACCCGCAGCCGCGCAAGCGCGTCGCCGGCTGATTGGGGCTCGGCAGGCAAGATGCCGAGCGCGGGGTAGGCGTCGTACGGCCGGGTGAACCGTGCGTCGTCCGCGTAGCCGGACGCCTTACCGACCGGCCCGACAGCGCCGTGCTCGCGCGCCCGGTCCTCGCCCAGCGGGCCGGTGCGCCGCAGCCGGTCGAGGAAGGATGCGGTGCCCATCAGCGCGGCGGTGTCGGACGAGATGTCCCGCTCCAGCGGGTCGATCTCGGCGAAGATGTCCGCCGGGCCGGCCAGCGGCGGCCTGCTGATCCCGCCGGGAATGACCACCCCTCGGCCATAACGACTGCCGGACAGGCGACTCACCAGGCGCAGCACCCGTTCTTTGTGCCAGCCGAACCGCGCCGTGGCGACCGCGAGTCCCGCCGCGTCCGCCAGCCGGACCGCCACGTCCAGATGGTTCGCGATCCGTTCGAGTTCGGCGTGCAGGACCCGGACGAGCCGGGCGGGCCACGGCACCTCGCAGCCGGCGAGCCGCTCGATCGCGTGGCAGTAGGCGAGCGCGTGCGCGACCGAGGCGATCCCCTCGACCCGCTCCGCCAGGAGCGCGCCATCGGCCGGGCCCAGGCCTTCGAACCGTTTCTCGATGCCGCGGTGCTTGTAGAAGATCCGCATGTTCAGGTGCGGTATGTCCTCACCCGGCGTTTCGACCAGGTACTCGATGGACTCGACCACGCCGGAGCGCACCGGGCCGTGCGGGATGGTGAACATGCCCTTGCCCGTTACGTGCCGCGGCAGGATGTGCTCGTAGCCTGCTTGCCCTGGGCCCCGACCCCCCGGCCCTGCCTGCCCGGGGGGACGACCCCCCGGACCCCCCGGCGGTGGACCCTCGGGCGCGACCGCAGCCCCAGGCCGCGGGCGCTGCGCATCCTCGCCGGTGATCGGCAGGACGAGCGGCTCGAGGCGGGGGTGGCCATCGGGCACGATGCCGAACAGGTCGTGCACTACCCGCTCGTACCAGAACGCCGCGCCGACCAGCGGCGTCACGGCCGGGTAGCTCCGCGCGCCGGGTGGAAGCAGCGCGTCAACGGTCTCCACGCCGCTTCCGCCGACAAGCAGCGCGGAGAGCAGCACGCCACCGTCCGCGGGCCCGCCGACCGCCACGGAGCCGGACAGCGTGGAGCCGGACAGCGTGGAGCCGGACAGCGCGGTGGCGTAGAGGCCGGCGAACCGCTCTCCGGCCGCGACCCTGGCGGCGAGCGCGCTGCCAAGCGATGCCGCGGTGGTCAGGTGCAGTGCTCCCGCTCCCGCCCCCGTCGCCGTCATGCCAGGCCCCCGAGTTCTGCGGCGCCGCGGGCGAGCAGCGCGGTCAGGTGACCCGGCGGGTCCACCCCGAGCACGAGCAGAGCCGCGATCCCGGCCAGGACGGGAACCACCATCCAGGCGCTCGGCTCGCCCCGCGCGATGGCCGCCGTCGCCGGCCCCGGCGTGAGCAGCATCCGGTTCGTCGCTATGGACAGGCCGGCGAACGCGACAGTGACCAGGATCACGAGCACCGCGGCGGCCGTGTTCCGCGACGCGCCGAAGCCGCCGGCCACGATCTCGAACTCGCTGCGGAAGATCCCGAATGGCGGCATCGCGGATAGCGCGAGCACCGCGACAAGCAGCAGTGGGCCGCTCCAGGGGAGCAGGTCGATGCCGCCGCGGATCTCGGGTACCTGTTTGGTGCCGTACTTGCGGACGAGCACGCCCGCACCCATGAAGGCGTTTCCTTTCGCCGCGGCGTGCGCGAGCACGTGCAGCAGCACGCCGGCCATCGCCACAGGGGCGCCGAAGCTCACGCCGATCGTCAGGATTCCCATGTGCTCGACGCTGGAGTAGGCGAGCAGCCGCTTGAGGTCGTGCTGGTCGAGCAGGTAGAGCGCGGCGAGCAGGAGCGAGGCCACGCCGAACGCCAGCAGCACCGCCCGGGGGAAACCCGGCCCGAGGACGGCCACGCTGACCTGGTAGTACCGCAGGATCGCGTAGAAGCTCACCGCGAGCAGCGAGCCGGAAAGCAGCGCGGAGACCGGCGTCGGCGCCTCCGAGTGTGCGTCAGGCAGCCAGGTGTGCACGGGGAACAGGCCCACCTTGGTGCCGAAGCCGAGGACCGCGAGGACGAACGCGAGCCGGACCGCGGCGTGCGGAAGATGGCCGGCCGCCCGCAGCAGCGGCGCCAGCGTCAGGTCGTAGGACGGCCCTTCCGCGTGGGCGCCCGCCGCGTACATGAAGATCGTGGCGAGGAGCGCGATACCGAGGCCGGCCGACGCGATGAGCACGTACTTCCACGCGGCCTCGACCGCCTGGTCGGTCCCGGCGATCGCGACGAGCAGCGCCGAGATGACCGTTGTCACCTCGATCGCGATCCACAGCAGCGCGAGGCTGTTCATCAGCGGGGCGGCGAGCATCGCCCAGGCGAACAGGTTCAGCCCGGCGTAGAAGCGGCGGGCGTAGCGGGTGAAGCCGGGCGCGCGGGCGTCCTGCCGCAGGTAGCCGACCGAGTAGGCGGCCACGGCCGCGTAGAGGAATCCCGTGGCCAGCAGGAATACCACCGAGACGGCGTCCGCTCGCACGTAGTGCCCGACCGTCACGTCACGGTGCGCCGCCGTCGGTACCAATGCGATGACCGCCGCGAAGCTCGCGGCGCCGGCCACCGCCGTCAGGGCCTGGCAGGCACGGATCGGCAGCGCGGGCAGCGCCACCGCAAGTCCCACGACGGCCGGCGCGATGAGCAGGAACCAGATGGCTGTGCTTCCCACGCTCACGGCTCACCCTCGCAGGCTGGTCAGGCCGGCGGTGGACAGTGACTCCGCGCGGCCGTGATGGACCCGGATCAGCACGCCGAAGACCACGACCGCCACCAGCAGGTCGAACAGGAACGCGACCGCGAGGATCAGCGGCATCTGCGCGGCCACCACGAGTGCGGCGACCGAGACGCCGTTCTCCAGCGAGAAGAACCCGACCGACTGTGAGACCACGTCACGGCGCACGATCATCAGCACGAACGCGACGAGCACGACCGCGACCGCGAGGCCGAGCGCGGCCCTGGGCAGCGCCGGGCTGTTGATGCCGAGCGTGCCGACCGCGAAGAAGCCGAACGCGGCCACCGCGATGGCCACGAGCACGGTGCTCGCCAGGCTCAGCGCGCCGCTTCCCGCGATCTCGTCCTGGGTGCCGCGCAGCAGCCTGCGCAGTACCACGGGCACCGCCACGACCTTCAGCGCCACCGACAGCGCCGCGAGCACGTAAAGCTCGGGCAGGTGCCGCGCCGCCGCCACGATGACGGCGAGCGCGGCGACCGCGGCCGACTGTGCCGCGTAGAGCCGGACCTGGTCACGCAGCAGCGCCTGCCTGAACATGCCGAACTCGGCCAGCAGCACGACGACGGCGACGACGTTCGAGCCGCCAGTGAACACACTCGGCGCTCCGTGCGCGAGCGCTGGCGCCGCGCCTGCCGCGCCCGCGTGCGCCAGGCCCGGCGCGCCCAGATGGACGGCGCGCATCAGCCACCTCCCAGGTAGAGGGTGAACACGCCGAGCACGGCGAGCAGGAAGGCGCCGGCCACGAATTCGGTGATCTTGAAGAGACGCAGCTTGGCGAACGAGTTGTCGATGACGGCCACGACCACCCCGATCCCCGCCGCCTTGGCGAGCAGCGAGACGATCGCAAGCGCCACTCCGGCGGGCTGCGGGGTCGCCGCGAGCCCCCACGGGGCCACGAACACGTTGGCGAGGATGGTGAACAGGATCAGCTGCTTCATCGCCGATCCCCAATTGAGCAGCGCGAAGTAGGGGCCGGAGTGCTCGAACGGCCGCGCTTCCTCGATCATGCCGAACTCGTTGGTCCCCGTGTGCGTCTCGACCGGGATGCGGCCGGTCTCATGCAGGATGACCATGAAGAGCGCGGCGGCCGCGAGCAGGTGCGCCTGCCGGATGATCTGGCCGGCCGAAGAGCGGACCGTCGCGGCGAGCGCGTACGGCAGGTCGGTGCCGGTCACGAGCGCCACCGTGAACACCACGAAGAGCACCACGGGCTCGGTGATGGCAGAAAAGGTCTTGGCCCGGCTCGACCCGAGCTGCGCGTAGGGGCTGCCTGTCTCCAGGGCCGCGACCGCCACCACGAAGCTCGCGAGCGACAGGATGAACCCGCCACCGAGGATGTCGCCCATGTAGCCGAACGGCAGCGGGAAGCTGGTCAGCACCGGGATGAGCAGCGGGACGGTCAGGTAACAGGTCACCGCCACGAGAGGTGCGGCGAGGAAGAACCAGCTCGCGCCCTCTGGTGCGAGCGCCTCCTTGCGGCACAGCTTCGCGAGGTCGTAGTACGGCTGGAGAAGCCGCGGCCCGCGGCGGCCCTGGAGCCGCGCCTCCACCTTGGCGATGATGCCGGACACGCCGGGCGCGGCGCCCGCGATGGTGACGACCTGGATCACCTGGATCACCGGGATCGGCAGGGCCGCGCTCACGGCGCCGCCCCACGCGGCGCCGCCCCAACAGGCGCCGCGCTAAGAGGCGCTGCCCCGGACAGTGCTGCCCCGGACCGGGTTTCCCCGGTCAGTGCTGCCCTGGGCGGTGGAGGGTCAGCCGGCGCGGGCCATGGCGCGCGCCGAGCCGGATGATTGCCGGGCGGCTCCGGCACAGGGTCAGGCAAGGATTGCCTCCTTCCAGCCGCCGGGAGTGAACCGGCCACGTGGTAGAGGCCATCAGCGGGATCAGGGGTCCGCGGTTGTGGCGAGCCTCATCGCCAAGGCCCACAGTCTGCCTGCTGTCACACCGTCCACGCAACCGGCGGCGGAGCTGTCACCGCCGGTGCTGCCGGTCAGAGCAACTCCGCGATGAGGGCGGCCGCCCGGGCCGCACCGTCGCTGGCCACGGGCAGCTAGTCGCCCGGGTCCAGGTCGCCCGGCGGGCGGCCCGCTCCTCCGGCGGGCTGACCCGGTCGACGAACTCCAGCAGCGCGCGGCTGACCACGACCGGATCACGTAGCTGAGGGGCGTGACCGCCGCCCTCGATCAGCAGCAGGTCGCCACCGGTCAGGTCCGCTATCGCCTCGCTGCGGTGTGCGGGGATGAGGGCGTCGCCGGTTCCGTGCACGAGCAGGACCGGGCAGCGGATTGCCTCGATCAGCGCGACCATCTCCGCGCGGGAGTGCACCAGAGGCGGTGCGGTCTGGGTCGCGATCAGGACGTCCGCGTCGGTCTGCAAGGCCCAGGCCGTCGCGTCTTCGGTGGCCTTGGTGGAGTGCGCTTCTGGGAAGGTTGTGTTCCAGAAGAACGCGAGGAACTTACGGTAATCGAGCCGCCACGCGTGCTGGTTGTACAGCGCCCAGCCTTCGTCGGTCTCGAGTTCGTCGGTGAACGAATAGATCCTCCGCTCCGGGGCGTCGGGGGTGAGCCAGCGGATCGACGGACCGATCATCGCGGCACCGAGCACGCGTTCGGGATACCGCGCGGCAAGCGCCGCGGCCCGCGCCCCGCCGCGCGACATCCCCGCGATGACCGCGCGGTCGGTGCCGGTGGCGTCGAGGACGGCGATGGCATCGGCCACGAACTCGTCGTCGGCGTACGCTGCCGGGTCCACCGGGCGGTCGGAGCGGCCGTTGCCGCGGCCGTCGATGGTGATGACGCGATGCCGGCGGGCGAGCACGGGCACCTGGAACTTCCAGCGCCCGGAGTCCACGATCGACCACTTCGGCAGCAGCAGAACCGTCGGCCTGTTCCCTTCGCCGTAGACGTCGTAAGCGACCGTGACCCCGGCACGCGTGATCGTGCCCTGCCGGTCAGGCTCCCGTGCTCGCATCGGATGATCCCTCCGCGTTGTGGCCGAATGCTAGGGCCGGACCTCGTAGACGATGTTGAACGGCGTCTCGGTCGCCCGGCGGAACCGGGTGAAGCCCGCGTCGGTCACGACCCGCCGGATGGCTGCCTCACCGGCCTGCGCGCCGAGGGCGTAGCCGCCCGTCTGCGACAGCGCGTTCGGCACGCACAGCTGCGTCGAGAAGTTGTAGTAGATGCGCCCGACCGGGTTGAGGTTGCCGTTGACGGTGTCGGTTGCGGCCGGCTCGACCACCATCCACGTGCCGTCCGCGGCAAGTGCCGCGCGGATGCGCCTGGCCGCCGACAGTGGATCGCCCATGTCGTGCAGGCAGTCGAACGTCGTGACGAGGTCGTAGTCGGACCCGGAGAACACCGCCGCGGCGGCGACCTCGAACTGCACCCGGTCAGCGACGCCCGCGTCAGCGGCCCGCTTGCGGGCAAGCTCGATCGAGCGCTCGTGGTAGTCCGATCCGGCGAACCTCGACTCCGGGTACTCCTGCCCGAGCAGCACCGTCGATGCCCCGATCCCGCAGCCGATGTCGGCGCCCTTGCCACCGGCCCGCAGCTTGTCCACGACACCGTCGAGCGCGGGAAGCCAGGCCGGCACCAGGTTGGCGATGTAGCCCGGCCGGAAGAACTGCTCGCAGCCCACGAATACGTCGTCGTCATGCTCGTGCCAGCCGACGCCGTCGCCCGACTTGAACGCGGCGGTGATGCGGTCGTTGGCCTTCAGCGCGCCGAGCGCCAGCACGAACGCGCCGGGCGCGTAGACGCCGCCGTCCGGATTGGCGAGCGCGAACACCTGCTCCTCGGTCATGGAGTAGGTGTCGGTGTCGGCGTCGTACTCCACGTAACCGCCCGCGGCCTGGCCGCGGAGCCACTCCGCTATGTACCGCGTGTTGGTCTCCGTGCGCGCGGCGAGCTCCTCCCCGGTGGCCGGTCCTTCCGCGAGCGCGTGGTAGAGCCCGAGCCGGTGCCCGACGACGATGTTGCCCGCCGCCGCTGTCGCGCCGAGATCGGATACGAAGCGCCCGAGGAACTCGTTGAGCTTGCCCTCGTCGATAGCCATGGTTGCCTCCCAGCTTCTGGCCGGTCTTTCCGGCTACCGCGATGTTGCCGCCGCGCGTTGCAGCCGCGTTGCAGTCGCCCTGCAACCGGCCTCGCGCGCCGGTTGGCACCTCCGGTGGCCGGCCGGGCGTAACGACCCGCGGTGCGTCAGCCGAGTGCGGCCCTGGCCTCGCCTTCGATGCGGGGCAGGCCATAGCGCCCGCCAAGCTCCGCCGCGCGCCGCAGCGACGCCGTGGCCTCGGCCTGTTCGCCGAGCGCCGCGGCCGCGAGGCCGTCCACGAGCGACGCGTCGGCGAGCGGGGCGACCCAGGGAATGCGCGCCGCGGCCTTCAGCAGGGGCACGAGCGCCGACCGCGCCCGCGCGGGTTCCCCTGCCGCCAGCCAGGCGCGGGCGACGGCGAGGTAGCAGGCATCACCGGTCACGAACGCTGAGCCTGGGGGCGCGCTGATCCCGCGGAGCAGCGTGGTGGCTTCCGCCAGGATCTCGGGTGAGCCGGTCGCCTGGGCGAGCGGCGCCAGGCAGCGCAGCAGGATGGCCTCCGCACCGTCCTGCTGGCGGCGATCCTGGCGTGTTCGAGCACCGCGAGGGCTTCGTCCACCCAGCCCGCTTCGAGCAGCGTGACGCCAAGCGCCGCGCCGGCGGCCGCCGCAGTCCAGACGTGCGGCGCCGCCTCGCTGAGAGCCACGGCGCGGCGGCCGATGCCGATGGCCTCGTCGTAGTGACCTTGCAGCCTGGCCACCGCGCCGAGCACGGTGACGTGCCATCCCGCGTGCGCGCGATATCCGCTGCGGCGGCTCGACGATCCTGTCGACGGGAACCGTGTGTGCCCGTTCGACGGCGAGCAGCTTGAGCAGCGCACGCGCCTTCCTGCTGCCCAGGTCCGGGACCGTGACCGGCGCGCCGTGGTGCACCCCGAATGTCCCGACGAGCCGCAGCTGCGCCTGAGGCGAGGCCTGACCATGGTCAGCGGTCCCCATCCGCCCCCTCCCCAGGGGGGATCCCTTTGACCGATCCTCGCATTGTCCAGAGGAAATGGGCACAGCGCCGACCCGGCACCTGACCAGGCGCGCGGCTGGCTGACCCTCAGTGGAGCGGGCCTAGCGGAGGGTGAGAATGGTGAGGCTGACCAGGCCCGCGAGTACGCAGTAGACGGCGAACGGGGTGAGCGTCTTGGCCGGGTCCGACAGGTAGCGGACGAGGAAACGCACCGCGAGGTAGGCGCCGGCGAACGCGAGCAGGCTGCCGACCAGGATCTGGCCGTGAATGCCATGGCCGAGCGGGCCCGTCAGGTCCGGGATCTTGATCGCGCCCGCGGCGAGAATCACCGGCGCGGACAGCAGGAACGAGAATCGCGCCGCGTCCTGGCGGGACAGGCCGCGGAACATCCCCCCGACCATCACGATGCCGTCGCGGCTGATTCCGGGCAGCAGCGCGAGGATCTGGAGTGAGCCGATCCCGACGGCGCGGCCGAATCCGATGCGCGCGAGCCGCCGGTCGGCGCGGTTGGCCGCGGCTGCCTCCTGCTGCCGCGCCGCGCGCTGGCCGGCAGTATGCACGGCAGGCTGGTGACCGGCCCCGACGGTGGCCATCTCGCGCTCCTGCGCCACCTCGTGCTCCTGCGCCACCTCGTGCTCCTGCGCCACCTCGCGCTCCGCGGCTACCTGATCGGGCCGCGCCGCGGCGCGTCGGCGAAGCCGCTCGCCCGCGTAAAGGATGAGCCCGTTGATCATGAGGAAGATCGCGGTGAGGATGGGTTTGCTGAATACGGTTGTGAACAGTTGCTGGAGCGCCAGGCCCGCGATGCCGACGGGAATCGTGGCCAAGATGATCATCCAGGCGAGCCGCTGGTCAGCGGTCTGCACCTGCCGGTCCCTGATCGAGCTGAGGAACCCGCCGGCGATCCGGACCCAGTCCCGCCAGAAATAGACGATCATCGCGAGCGCGGTCGCGACGTGCAGCCCGACGACGAAGGCGAGGTAGGGGGACTTGGACGCGGAGACGTTCAGGTCGCGGGCCCACTGGCCGCCGATGAGCGCGGGGATCAGGACGCTGTGGCCGAGGCTGGAGACGGGGAAGAGCTCGGACACTCCCTGGACGAGGCCGACGACGATGGCCTCGGGATAGGTCAAAACAGGCGTCATCTGCGGGCCTTCCGCTGGATCGGTGGGGCGGACACGATGTTGTTTGTGGTGACGCGGCAGGATAACGGCCGGCCAGGGCGCGCGTGCCACGCTCTGCCGTTCGCTGGGCATCCCCCGTGAGCTTAAGCTACTACAACTTGTGGACGTTGGATTGCTCTTCTGTCCGGCTCACGGCCCCCACAGTGTGCCAGGGCTCCGTTCCCTGCCAGGGCCACGTTCCCTGCCACTCGGCGGCTGGTTCTGGCAACCTTGTGCGGAGAGGGAGGAGACCAGATGACCGCGGCACCCGATCCGGGGACCAACCGGGCAGGCCGGCGCCCGTCCGGCGAACTGGAAGCCGAGGTGCTCGCCACCCTCTGGGCGGCAGGGCGGCCGCTCGTCCCTGCCGAGGTGCACGCCGAACTCGGCGGTGACCTCGCCTACACCACCATCACGACCATCCTGCACCGCATGCACCGCAAGGGCCTGGTGACCCGTCAGCCCGCCGGCCGGGGCAACGCGTACAGCCCGGCACAGGACGAGGCCAGCCACACGGCGCAGGCGATGCACGCACTGCTGCGGGATGGGCGTGACCACGCCGCCGTGCTCGCCAGGTTCGTGACGGGCCTGTCGCCCGACGATGAGCGCGTGCTCCACCATTTGCTGCGTGACGCGGACCAGCCCTGATGCCGGGCACCCCGGCCACGGCCCCGGACCGCGAGAACCGGGCGCCGCGGCCGCGCGCCGCGGTCAGGCTGCCGCCCTGGCAGCGCCGGTCCGGCCCGCCACGCGATCGCAAGCGCCCAGGCCGCTCAGGCCACCCAGGCGGCCCAGACCGTGCGGGCCGCCCGCCCGGCGCGCGCGGGGCGGGCGGCTGGCGGTGGCTGCGCTTACTGCGACTCGTGCCGGTGCTTGTAGTCGCGGGCGCTGTCGTGAATTTCCTGGCACCGCCGTGGGTGTTCCACATCGGCGACCGGTTCACTCCGGCCACGATGTGGGACGGCTACGGCACGGTGCACGCCTCCGACTGCGGAAACTACGTGCTCTACGCGCACCTGCAGGGCGGGCTGAACGTCAGCAGATACGGCCCGGGCCGCTGCGACGACGTCTCCGGATGCTCCAACCTCAGAGGCAGCGCGAGAATGTGCACGCAGCGCGGCGCCAGGTACTCCTTCGCGCTGCGCGGTGTGGTGAGCACGTGGTGGAGCACGGAAGGGGCTCCCGCGTCGATCACGTTGCAGCCGAGCCCGCTCCGGTCCATGCCGGCCGGATTCGTGTTCGTGTTCGCCGGCATCTGGCGCGGACCGGTCCTGCCCGTCGCGAACAGGGACAACTCCTTCACCGAGGTCTTCGCCCCGGACGGGGCCATCAGATGGACGACCTCGACCCGCGACGCGGGCACTGCCGCGGTAGCCCTGCACGCAGGCACCGCAGCAGCCTTCGCCCACGCGTGCCATGCCCTGCGCGGCGCCTGGCGCGCCCGGTTTGTGGCGTCCCGGCGGCATGGTTGGCCCGTTGGGGACGCTGTCGCACGGCGGTCAGCGGGTACCATCGCCCCGCTCACGGTGGTTCCATGATCGCGGTAATTTTGCCGCGGTATGCGCCGGAAAGTTACCGCGATCATGAAAGCCCGGCGCGGTCCGGGACGCTGCCATGGCCTGAATCGTGATCGATGGCCCGTTGGGCGCCTGAGAGTGCCCCCAGCGGGCCAGTCATTCGCCCTATGGGGCAGCGCCGGGCTGCGTCCGCATCCACGGCAAGCCGCGCCCCGGGAGCCGGGCCGCGGGAGCCGCGCCCCGGAAGCCGGGCCGCGCATCGCCTCGCGGGCCCGGTGTGCGGCGACCAGGGCCGTCACGCCCTCGGAGCGCACCACCGCGCACAGCAGCTTCATGATCTGTCTGCCGGTCTCCGCGTCGAGCTGCCCGGTCGGTTCGTCGGCGATCAGCAGCTCAGTGCCGCTCACGAGTGCTCTCGCGATTGCCACGCGCTGCTGCCTGAACGGCCGCGAAGCACGACAAGCTGGCCCGCGACGACCTCGAAGGAGACGCCGCGAAGTGCGTGCGAAGCCGCCGGGTCACGGCCGAACGTGCGTATCACGTCCCGCGTCTCGACCAGCCGCGACGCGGCAGGCCCGGCTACGGCGGGCGCGCCCACCGCGGACCCGGCTGCCGCGGGTCCTGGTGTCTCGGGTACATCAGCGCCGGCTGGTGGCCTCATCACCGGCTTTGCTCCGGCTCGTCGCGGCTGACCTGGCTGTCCGGCCAGACGCCGATGCGGTCCGCCTCCGCCTGGAGCCTGACCCGGTCACGGATGCCGAGCGGCTCGATAACGGCCGCGCGGGGTGACGCGCCGCTTCGGCGAATGCGGGGTTCCGGGGCGTCGTCCCACGGACTGGCACTGTCAGCCTGCCGCCGACCCGAGGCGAACGCGGCGACTGAATTCCAGTCGGCGCCGCGCGGGTTTGTGGCGTCAATTGCCCGCGGCCAGGCACATTTGGCGGCGCTGGCGGGCTGCGCGAGGGCGTTATTCCCGCCCGGCGGTGTGACAACTCTTACCCGCGACCCGGCGGCAGCGCCGAACCGTACCCGTCAGCGGCACGTGTCAGAGGTGTGCACGGCGGCCGCCGCACCAGCAAAAGAGATCAGAACGCGAAGGATTAGGACATGTTGTTGACCCTCACCCGATCGGCGGCCGGACTCGCACTCGTGGCACTGCTCGCCGCGGGCTGCGGCACCGCCGCGGCTAAGCACTCCGGCGGGACCAAAGCGAAACCAGTCGCGGCGGCGACGACGGTTACACCCACCCCCAGCCCGTCCCCATCGAAGCACCGGACGCCTCGGCCTGCGACGACGCACCCATCGACTCCGCCTGCACCCCCCGTGACCACGCAGGCACCACCGCCTCCGCCACCGCCACCGGCCAACCCCATGCCCGGCAGCGGCGGCGATCAGGACGGCGACAACAACGGCGGCCCGAGCGACGGCGACGGCAATATCTAGCCGCCGCTGTTTCGGACCCAGACGCCGCGATAAACCAGTTTCGCGGTGTGAAAGGAAACGAGAATGACGGAATCCATCGCATTCCTGCGGCGGCTCGCCTCGCCGCGCCGCGCGGCGGCACCACAGCGCGGCACGGCCCCGGCAATTGCGCTCCTCCTGCGCGTGGGCTGTTCGGGGCTGCTGATCTGGATCGGGTATATCCATCTCCACCTCTGGCAGGAGGGGTATCGCCAGATCCCGACCAATGGGCCGCTTTTCCTGCTTGACGCGCTCGCCGCTTTCGTGTTCGCCGCCGCACTGCTCGCGTGGCCGCGCCCGCTCGCCGGATTGCTCGCCGCCGGGTTCACGGCCTCGACACTCGGCGCCCTCCTCATCAGTCTCTGGGTGGGGCTGTTCGGCTTCCACGAGTCGATCTCGGCATCGTTCGTGGTGGAGTCGCTGATCATCGAGTCGGTGACCGTGCTCGCCCTGCTCGCCTGGACCGTCCTTGTCGCGGCCCGCGTTCCTGGCACCGGTGCACCTGTCCAGGCGCCCGATCAGCGTGCCAACGCCAACGTCGCGTGACGCCCACGCGCCGATCGGGCGAACCGATGGCCCGCTGGTGTTTCCCCCGCCGACATCAGCGGGCCATCGCTGTGCTGGCAGGCGAGGTCACCGGCGCGAGGTCACCAGCGGTCGTGCACCTGCGGCCGGATCAGTTCGTCGTAGATCGCGCGGATGCTGTCATGGATTTGCGCGGTCAGCGGCGCGAGACCGGCGGCGGCCGCGTTGGCCTGTGCCTGCGCGGGGTTGCGCGCGCCGGGGATCACGACGCTGACGCCGGGCTGATCGATGATCCAGCGCAGCGCGAACTGCGCCATGGTGGCGCCGGCCGGCACCAGCGGTGCGAGCCGCTTGACGGCGTCAAGCCCGGTCGCGAAGTCCACACCGGCGAACGTCTCGCCGACGTCGAAGGCCTCGCCCCTGCGGTTGAAGTTGCGGTGGTCGTTTTCGCTGAACTGTGTCGTCTCGTCGTACTTGCCGGAAAGCAGGCCGCTGGCCAGCGGCACCCTGGCGATGATGCCGACACCTGCGCGCTGCGCTTTCGGCAGGACCTCCTCCAGGGGTTTGTGCCTGAAAGCGTTCAGGATGATCTGCACGCTCGCCACCCCGGGCCGCGCGATCGCCGTCAGCGCCTCCGCGCAGGTCTCCACGCTCACGCCGTAGGCGGCGATCGCCCGGTCGGCCACGAGCGTGTCGAGGGCGTCGTACACCGCGTCGGATGAGTAGACCGCCGGCGGCGGGCAGTGCAGTTGCACCAGGTCGAGAGTGTCCACGCCCAGGTTGGCGCGTGAGCGGTCGGTCCAGGCGCGGAAGTTGTCCAGCGTGTAGAGCGCGGGGTCCAGTTCCACCCGGCGGCCCATCTTCGTCGCCACGGTCAGGCCCGCGTCCGGCCGCTGCGCGAGCAGTCGCCCGACTGCACGCTCGCTCCGGCCGTCGCCGTACACGTCGGCGGTGTCGATGAAGGTCACACCCGCGTCGACGGCGGCGAGCAGCGTGGCGTGCGCGCTCTCGTCGCTTACTTCACCCCAGTCGGCGCCAAGCTGCCATGCGCCGAGCCCGATCACCCCGATCTTGCGGCCGGTCCGCCCAAGTACGCGCTCTTCCATGCGTACGACCCTAATGGCGCGAGCACGGATGCCTCGTCCGCGGGGCCTCTACAGTGAGAAGAGTGCGGGGATTCGCGGCGCCGTGAGCTGCGGCCAGGGCCGAGGGAGGGGTGCGGATGACCAGCGACCCGGGCGAGCTTGACGTCGACCTGCGCTGGCTGCGCAGCAAGGCGGGCCTCAAATGGCGGTCAGCCGGGCCGGACGGGCTGGCCGCGTGGGTCGCCGACATGGACTTCCGTACCCCTCCGGTGGTCCGCGAGGCGCTCGGCGCCCTGGTCGCGGACGGTGATCTGGGTTACCCCGAGTGGCTGAACGACGCCGTGCCGCTGCGCGAGGCCTTCGCTGAGCGGATGGCCCAGCGGTATCAGCTGGTCACTGAACCCGGGCGAGGTGCGTGAGTTCGCCGACATCATCCAGGCGCTGCAGGCGGTGCTGTACGTCGCGACCGGGCCGGGCGACGCCGTCGCGATGCACCTTCCCGCGTATGCGCCGTTCCTGGAGACGCTCGCGGCCATGAACCGCCGCCTCGTCGAGGTCCCGATCGAGCGCTCTTCCCATGGCTGGGAATTCGACCCGGACCGGTTCGCGCGCGACGCCGCCGCGAGCGGCGCGCGGGCGCTGATCCTGGTCAACCCGCACAACCCGACAGGCCGCTCGTTCACCAGGCATGAACTCGAATCGGTCGCGGAAGTCGCGGCCGAGCATGACCTGCTCGTCATCTCCGACGAGGTGCACGCGGACCTGACCTACCCGCAGCACGTGCACATACCGTTCGCCTCGATCTCGGCCGAGACCGCGGCGCGCACCGTCACGCTCACCTCGGCCACCAAGGCGTTCAACCTGGCCGGCATCAGGTGTGCGGTGACGCACGTCGGATCGCTCGCGGTCCGCAAGGCCTTCGGCGCGCTGCCGCCGCTGGTCTTCGGCGCCCCGAACGTGCCAGGGGTGACCGCGACCCTCGCCGCGTGGCGCGACGGCGGCCCATGGCTGTCGGCCGTGCTCGACCGGCTGGACGAGAACCGCTGGATCATCGACAAGGCCCTGCGGCCGCTCGGCATCGGGTACGTCCCACCGGACGCGACCTACCTGGCCTGGCTGGACTGCCGTGATCTGGGCCTGCCACGTGATCCCGCGGAGTTCTTCCTCGACCGGGCGCAGGTCAGGCTGAGTTCCGGGACCCAATTCGTACGGTTCCGCGGGATCGTGTCCGCGGGCCAGCACGCTGGTGACGTCATCTTGCCGCGCGAGCCGGGGCACGGCGAGCGCGTTATCCAGCAGATGCAGGCGGGCCGGGCTATCGGGGACGGCTTCGTGCGGCTCAACTTCGCCACGTCGGGCGCGGTGCTGACCGAGATCTGCGACCGCTTGGGCGCCGCGCTCGACCACGGCTGAGCAGCATTCACCCGGCGCAACGCAAGCGCCGGCGGCGTTTCCGGCGGGTGAGAGGCTGCGTGGGTGAGAGGCCGCGGGGCCTGCGGGGGTGAGAGGCTGCGGGGCTGCGCGGGTGAGAGGATCGCGCCATGGCCGCAACCGAGGTCTTTCTCGAACTGGGGAAGAAGCGTGTCTTCGCCAGCGCGCTCCGACTGGCCGGGCTGGTGCCGCAGCGCGAAGAGCGACGAAGGCGCGCTCGAGGCGCTCGCGGCGTACGTCCCGAGGTACGCGGCCGTGGTCGAGCTGGCGAAGCTGGACGGCGCCGGCTTCCCTTCGACCGCGGGCGACGCGTTCGACGTGGTGGAGCGGCTGCCGGGGAATGCGACGACCGATTTCGGTGCGCCCGCCATCTTTGCCGCGGCCGACTCCAAGCGGCTGACCAAGGAGCAGGCGGGCGCGCGACGGCGCTGGTCCAGGCATCGTGGGCATATTTCGACGGGGTCCTCGCCGCCGCGCCCGCGCAGTTGCGCAAGGGCCCGCGCGGCGGCGGCCGTGACCGCGACAAGATCGCCGCCCACGTCCTCGGCGCTGAGACGGCGTACGTGCGCAAGCTGGGGCTCAGGCTCCGTGAGCCCGCGATTGGTGACAGCGGCGGCTATCGCGGCGCATCCGCGGCGACATCGCCGCCGTGCTGACCGCGCCCTCAGACGGTGCGCCCCTGGTCGAGAAGGGCTGGCCCGTCAGGTACGCGGCCCGCCGCATCGCCTGGCACGCCCTCGACCACGCCTGGGAGATCGAGGACCGCTCCGAATAGGTCTGCGAAGATGCGCCCGCGCATCCCGGCCGGACTCTGGCGGGCGTCGGTGAGCAAGAGACGGCAAGTGGCTATAAGTTCCCGACACCCGACACGGGCTAGGCGTGGGTACGTTCAGTATCACTGCGTACGTCCGCGTACCACCTCGGTATGCCGTGCGCCACAGGACGGAGACGGGCGCATGAGCGAGCTTCCAATTGAGGACGCGCCCGCTTTTGCGAAGGCGGCGCGCGAGGCGGCCGGCGGCAAGGTCGTCCACATCACCGAGCATGGCCAGCGCCTCGCTGCGATTGTGCCTGAGTCCATGATCGGGGCACTGCACGCCGCTGAGGACGCCGAGGAAGCGGATGCTGCTTGGGACGAGCCTGGCGGCTCAGTCCCGCTGGAGCAGCTCGAAAACGAGTTCGGACGCTAGGCCCACGTTGGCCGCCTATCAGCCAGGCGGGGTGAGGCCCACAGCAGCACGACCCCGGCGACCCAGCCGATGACGGGGATCACGATGCCACCGATCAGCAGCAGGATGACCGTGACGATCTCCATGGTGCCGACGCGGGCCGGATCGGCGACTGGCGGGCGCGCGCCTGCCGCGGCGGCGACGTCCTCTGGATCCGAGCGGGTTAACAGGTTGCGCGCGGCCACGTCGTCGGCGGCCTCGCCCGCCGCGCGTGCCTCGGCGATGTGGGCGCTGACTTAGCGCCCACGGGCGGGTGTGCGCGGGCCATGCTGCGCAGGTCGGCTAAATGGCCAGGAATTGGCCACAGAAGATTCTGAGAACACCAATCTCACCGGGCGCTCTGGCCCCGCACAGGGGCCGGGCTGCATCCGTTCTCAGCCCAGCTATAGCCGCGTGAGCTGCGGGAAAGCACCCAGTTCGCGCGCCTTGCGCGTACTGCGTGCGTAGCCCCGGATTACCCAGGGTAGTAGGCACCGATCACAATTCGATATCAAAGGAGTGGTGATTATGGCTGGGATGCTGCGAGTTCCGCGGAGTCGCGGCGTTCTCAGTGGCGTCCTGCTGCTGCTGCTCGGATTTGGGGCGGGCTCGTCCGTTCGTCGGGCCGTACTTCCACTATGCGTACACTCCCGACCGCGCTTGGGCTTACACCTCCGGACGGTTGTGGCTGGAGATCCTGCCCGGCCTCGCGACCGTGCTTGGTGGCCTGATCGTGCTGGCGAGCGCGAATCGCGCCGTTGCCGCGTTCGGGGCCTGGCTGGCCGCACTCGGCGGTGCCTGGTTCGTGGTGGGCAGGACCTTCAGCGCGTGGCCGGCGACCCACCTCCCGCAGGCCGGCGCTGGCGACGGGCAACGCGCTCATGCGCACGGTCGAGGAGATCGGCTTCTTCTCCGGCCTCGGCGTCGTCATCGTCTTCATCGCGGCTTTCGCCCTCGGCCGCTTCACGATCGTGGGTGCCAGGGATGCGGCGCTGGCCGCCACCGGACAGCCGCACGGCCGAGCGAAAAGCTGGCGGAAAAGCCCGACGGTCTGGACGACACGCGCACAATCCTGGGCGAGCGGGTGGCGCCAGCCATGGGCACTCCGGTAGCCAGGGTGCTCATCCGACACCTGACGATCTGACGAGGCTGCCACAAGGCTGGTTCGCTAACGGGCGCTGGCCGTTCGCTGACAGGCGCGGCACGGTCGCTGACAGGTGGCCGCGTGCCCGCCCCTTGCCGTCGCTGCCACCTTCCCGGCATGGTGATCTGGAAGGGAAGGCGCACATGGCGGACGAAACGCAGCGGCCGCCGACGGGCACGGCACCGCCGTTGTCCGCGGGAAGACGGCCCCGCGGCACCGTGCCCACCCGCCAGCGGGTCACGGCCACGGCTGATCGGGCACGGCCGAACGGGAAGCGCCGCATGGCACTGCCGAAGGAGCGATCGCCGCCGACGGCGAGCACGGCGGACGAGATCCGGCGCCGGGTCGAGGGAGTTCCTCGCCGCCTGCGATCCCGCGACCGTGCCGCGCTGGCGATTTCCTGCGTGCGCGCTTCGACGCGGGGTTGGCCTGGGTCCATTACCCGCCAGGGCTCGGCGGCATGGGCGCGCCACGGGCGCTGCAGGCGGTCGCCGATGCCGAGTTCGCCGCGGCGGGCGCGCCCGCCAACCATCCAGAACTGCATCGGCATCGGGCTCGGGCATGGCGGCGCCGACGATCCTCGCGTTCGGCTCGGATGACCAGCGCAGCGCGCTGGCTGCGCCCGCTCTGGACGGGCGAGGAGGTCTGGTGCCAGCTGTTCAGCGAGCCGGGCGCGGGCTCCGACCTGGCCGGGCTTGGCCACCCGCGCGGTCCGCGACGGCGACGACTGGGTGGTGACCGGCCAGAAGGTGTGGACCTCGCAGGCGCACCGGGCGCGCTGGGCGATCCTGGTCACCAGGAGCGACCCCGGACCAGCCCAAGCACCGCGGGCTCACCTACTTCGCCTGCGACATGACGGCACCGGGGGTCGAGGTGCGGCCGCTGCGCCAGCTCACCGGCGAGGCGGAGTTCAACGAGGTGTTCCTCAGCGACGTGCGGATCCCCGACTCAGACCGGATCGGGGCGGTCGGCGACGGCTGGCGGGTGGCCATGGCCACCCTGATGAACGAGCGGGTCTCGATCGGCGGCAGGGCGCTGCCCAGGGAGGGCGGGATGATCGCGTCCACCGCGCGGACGTGGCGCGAGCGGCCGGACCTCCGTACGCCGGGGCTGCACGACCGCCTGCTGCGGCTGTGGGCGGACGCGGAGGTGGCAAGGCTTGCTTCCGAACGGCTGCGCCAGCAACTCGCCGCCGGTCACCCGGGTCCGGAAGGGTCGGCGGCCAAGCTGGTGTTCGCCCGGCTGAACCAGGAGATTTCGGGATTTGAGGTCGAGCTCTGCCGGCGCGGACGGGCTGCTTGTACGACGACTGGACCATGCACAGGGCGGAGTCCGCGAACTTCTTCGGCCGCGGTCCCGGGTTCAGGTACCTGCGGGCGCGCGGCAACTCGATCGAGGGCGGTACTTCCGAGGTGTTGCGGAACATCATCGCCGAGCGGGTGCTCGGCCTGCCGGCCGAGATCCGGATGGACAAGGACGTGCCATGGAAGGACCTGCCGCGGTGAACAATCCTGATCGAAGCGGTGCCGTCGACACGGCAAGTGACCGCGCCCCGGCGCCTGGCGGCGCCGCGGCGCCCGCTGGTACCGAGGTTTCTGGCGGTGCGGAGATCCCTGGCGGCGCGGCACCGGCCGCCGCTGCCGCGGCGGCCGGTGCCGCCACGGCGCCCGCAGGCACGAGACACCTGCCCGACCTCCTGTACAGCGAGGGGAAAGCGATCTGCGGGCGTCGGTCCGGGCACTGCTCGAAGATCGCTGCGGATGGCAGGCGGTGCTCGCGAGAACCGAGAGCGGTGAGACCGTACGACGCCGGGCTCTGGCGCGCTCTCGCCGCCGAGCTCGGCTGCGCCGGCCTGCTCATCCCGGCGGAGCATGGCGGCGCAGGGGCGTCCTACCGCGAGGCCTGCGTCACGGCCGAGGAGCTCGGCAGATACGTCGCGCCGGTTCCCTTCCTGGGCAGCGCCGTGGTCGCGACCGCCGCGCTGCTCGCGGCCGGTGACACCGAGCTGCTCGCCAAACTGGCCACTGGCGGCGTCACCGCTGCCCTTGCCGTGCCGTTCGCCGCCATGCCGGGCGCGCCGGTCGCCGCGCACGGCCCGGCTCGCGCAGGCCGCAGCCGGGGGACGCCGATTCCGGTGTGGCCAGGCTGAGCGGGACCGTCGCGGGGATCGCGGACGCGCTGCCCGCCGACGTGCTGCTCGTGCCCGCCGACGGCGTGCCCGTTCGGGCTGTATGCGGTGGACGCCGGCGCGGCCGGGGTGACCCGGGTTCCGTTGGTGTCGCTCGACATGACCAGGCAGCTTTGTGACCTGTCGCTGCACGAGGTGCCCGCGCGGCGGGTCGCCTCGGGGGAGGCGGCGGAGCGTGCGGTGTCAGCCGCGCTCACGGCGGGCGCGGGCGTGCTCGCGTCCGAACAGCTCGGCCTGGCCGAGCGTTGTGTGGAGATGACGGTCGCGCTACGTGGGGGAGCGGCGGCAATTCGGGCGCCCGGTCGGCTCGTTCCAGGCGATCAAGCACCGGCTCGCCGACCTGTGGGTGTCGGTCACCCAGGCGCGCGCGGCCGCCAGGTACGCGGCGGCGTGCCTCGCCACCGGTGACCCGGACACGCTGGTCGCGGCCGCGCTCGCCGAGTCATCTGCGGCGAGGCGGCGACGGCGGTGGCGCAGGAGTGCGTCCAGATGCACGGCGGTATCGGCTTCACCTGGGAGCATCCCGCTCACCTGTACCTGAAGCGGGCGAAGAGCGGGTCGATCGCGTTCGGCACCCCGGACCGCCACCGCGCCACCCTGGCTACCCTGGCCGACCTGCCTGCTGCGCCCTGACCACGAACCCGGCTCATTCCCTGCATTCGGGCCAGTGCCACCTGAAAAGCGGCGTCATGAGGCCGACTGTCGCGCCCCCGCTTCTATTGATCTTGACGTAGGTCCGCCGTTGCCAATCTGCGGGGCCTGGTCGGCGCGATGATGGGCAGGCCGCAGGCGGCCCAGGCCTGGAATCCGCCCGCGACGTCGGTCGCCTTGCTGAGGCCGAGATCCTGCAGCGCGGCGGCGGCCAGGCTGGAGGTGTAACCCTCCGAGCAGATGACGATGACGCGGTCGCCGTACCCGGTGACCGATGCCAGCCTGGCGTCGGACGCGGGGTCGAACCTCCACTCCAGGACGTTGCGTTCGACCACGATCGCGCCGGGCACGCCGCCTTCGGCGGCGCGCTGCGCCGCCGGGCGGATGTCGACGAGCGTCGCGCCGTCGGCCAGTTCGCCGAACGCCTGCCGCGGTGTCAGCCGCCGCAGCCGTGCACGCGCCGCCGCGAGGATTTCGTCAATCGTGCACGCGCCCGGTGGCGGCCCGGTCACCAATCCCGCGCCCTTTCCGTGCCGACCGCGACGAGGCTCGTGCCGTCGATGGAGCCGCTGCCCTCGTAGCGGGTCATGGCGGCCAGCGGCGGAGAGTACGCGTGCACGCTGACCGCGGGTGCCGCAGAGGTGTTCCGCACGTCATGCACGATATCGGGCCCGAACTCGCGTGCCTGCCCGCCCCCGATGACAACCGAGGTTCCTTCCCTGTGCTCTTCCAGGACGCCCCACGCGAGCGCGAAGGCGCCGGCCGAGCCGCCGTGGTCGTGGAAGCCGGTTGACTGGCCGGGCAGCCAGCTGATCAGCCAGACGTCATAGCCGTCGCCGGCCTGGATCCGCTCGTACCAGCGGCCGTCCGCGTTCAGCCGCACCCGTGACACCCACTCGTGCGGCCGGGCCGCGAGCGTGCGCGCCGTCTCGGCGAGCTCCTGCGGGCTCAGCGTGACCTGGACCTTCGTGTTCATGCCGCGTTCTCCTCGCCTGCTCTGTCGTCGCCGGCCGATGGCCGGAAATGGCTGTGGTCATCGGGACCGGACAGAGCGCGCTGGCCTGCCGCCGTAGATCGACGTGCAGGCGATGGTGACGAGGATGGCTGTGGCCCACGACGAGGATCTTGCCAGAAGTTTCTCGATTAAATCAATCGTATTACCTGAGAATGTGCTCATCCACCGTCGGCTTGCTGCGCCGCCGGTTTCTGGGTGCCGGACGCGCGGGGGGCCCTGGCTGACGGCGGATGGGCTGCCAGCCAGGGCCTTCGGCCGGCGCCGCCCCCGGGGTGCCAAGCGGGCGCCGCCCGGTCCGGCTGGCCAAGGCAGGCGTGGCCAGCGATCGCGGCTGTGCCCCGGTCAGCCCGTCAGGGCGTGCAGCGTCACGAACGTGTAGCCGCGGGCCCGGATGCCGTCGATGATCTTCGGCAGGGCGTTGGCGTCGAGCGTCGTGTTGTCGTCGGGATTGGAGCCGAGGTGCATGAGCACGATCTCGCCCGGCTGGACCGCGCCGAGGACCCGGTTGATCACCGTCTGCACCGACTGCCCGCCGGAGGTGCCTTCCCAGCCGAGCGAGTCCACGGTCCAGCGAACGGGCACGTAGCCGAGCTTGTTCACATCGCCGAGCACATGGCTGTTCACGGCGCCGAACGGGAACCGGAACAGCGGCCGCGGATCGGCGCCGTTGGTAGTGAGTATGGCCTGCTGCGCGTTGCGCACCTGCGCCGTGATCTGGGCATCGGTCAGCGTGGTGAAGTCCGGATGCGTCATCGAGTG
This sequence comes from uncultured Actinomycetota bacterium, assembly GCA_963851085.1. Classification (GTDB taxonomy): domain Bacteria; phylum Actinomycetota; class Actinomycetes; order Streptosporangiales; family Streptosporangiaceae; genus DATFVJ01. Next base: position 186,879 of record CAWKNX010000011.1, read on the forward strand.
GTTGCCGACCGCGAATCCGCCCGCCGCGATCAGATTGGCCTGCGCCGGGAAGGAGCGCGCCCAGGTGCCGGTCAGGAAGAACGTGGCCTGCACGTTCTTCGTCCGCAAGGTGGACTCGATGGACGCCACGCCGGCCGCGTTCGCGCCCGCGTCAAAGGTCAGCGCCACGACCTTTGATGTCGTGGGGATACGCGTCCAGTCCTGGCCAAGCAGAGAGCTTGCCGGAGCCGCCGGGGCTGCTGGCGCCCAGGCCCGGTTGAATCCCGACCAGCTACCGCTGCGCAGCAGCTTGCTGTACACGGCGTTGTTGTTTCCCCTGACCGCCACGTTCAGGCCGCCGCCGGGTGCCCCGACGGCGGCCGGGCTGTCGATGAGTATGCCGCCGAGGTTGCGCCACCCGGATGCACCCCCGCCCCCGAGAATGTTCTCATAGAGCGCGTTGTTCGTGCCCCGGGCGAATACGTATGCCCCGTTGCTCTGCGGGATCCAGGCCGCGGCCGGTGCGTTGTAGGTTTGGCCGCCGAGGGACTTCCACGCCGACCAGGTGCCGCCCGACAGGCTGATGTACCAGACCTGATGATCGGTTTCCGCGGCAAAGACGGTGATGCTGCCGGGCCCGGAGGTCACCGCGGCGGGTCCCGTGCTGAGCAGGCTGGCGATCCTCGTCCATGACGTTAGTGCACCGGTCGACGACATCGTCCTTGTCCAGAGCGCGCCATCGGTGCCACGGACGAACGCGTCGACGCGGCCGTCGCTCGCGGCCGTGATCGCGGGTGAGGAGGAAAGGACGCCGCCCCACCATTGCCAACTGCCCCACTTACCCTGGCTCATCGTCCGCACATACAGCGCGCTGTTGGTGCCGCGCCCGGCGACCACCACGGTCGAGGTGCCCGCGATCGCGGCGGCCGGTGCCCCGATGATCTTGCCGCCAATGCTGGTCTGGCCGGACCAGGTGGCCCCGTCGAAGGTGCGCATGAACACGGCGTCGCCCTGGCCACGGAAGAAGCCGTAACCGGCGCCGGCCGAGTTGATCGCCAGCGCGACGGCGGACTTGGCGGCCTGATTGGCCGCGACCGCCTGCGCGGCGGCCGGGCTGGACTGGCGCGCTGCCGCGGGCACGGCGCTGAGCCCGAGTACCCCCATGGCCAGGCACACTCCTGCGGTGCCGGCCTTTCCCAGTCTTGAGCGCCCTGGCCTTGAGCGCCGCGACCCTGAGTGCCGCGAATCGCGGCAGTAAGACCCCCGGTTATGCAAAAAAGCCGACATTTCGACCACCCTCTACCACCACAATGGCCGACGGGATCCTTCGCGCTGGGGGCCGAAGGTCACCTGCCATAGGGGCGATCGTCGGGGGTCGTTGCTTGTGCACAAATTGGCCCGCCCGGAACCCCGGTGCGGGCACGAGGCGCCACGTCGCATGAGGCGCAGACCCTTGCGGACGCGACCTTCGCGAGAGGTGCCAAGCCCGGGCGTGGTGCCAAGTCGCGCGACGTGCCACCTGGCGACCTCACGCCATCACCCCACCGTTGCCGCAACCCGCCGGACTGTCCTCGGTTGCGCTGCTCGATCATCGTCACTGCTGGATCACCATCGGCCCTGCCCGGCACGGCTCGGATCGTCACCCGTCAGATTGTCACTGTCCGTAGTTGAAGAAGTTCGGCTCAAAAAGGGCCCCAAACGGTCGATTTGCGCGCCAGACGCGCAAGCGGTCGCCGTTTATCACTCATTGGGACTGGACAGTTACTAATCGTTGACAGTGAGTTCGCGATCTTGCAGTATCTGCTGTGAGCGCGACCAACATCGGGGGGACCGATGGGAAGATCTTCAGATCAATCGCCTGCGGCGTTGGGGAGACATCGCAGGCCCGTCCTGACCGGCCTCGGCGCCGCCGCGCTCGGCCTCGCCGTCGCGGCCCTGCCCATGGGCTCGGCCCTGGCCTCGACCCACGTCGGCACGGGACCAACGCCAACGGCACGTCGAACACCGCATCCGCACCCGCCGCGCCTGCTCCGGCAGGTGGATCCACCGCGCCCGGAGGATCCTCGGCCATCGGAGCGCCCGCCGCGCCGGCCGCGCCCGCCGCGCCCGCGGCCGGCAGCCCCGTGCCAGCGGCATGCCAGCGGCACCCGCCGCTCCGGCAGCCCCAGCGGCGCCTGTGGCACCCGCCGCTCACGCGGCACCGGCAGCACCCATCGCGCCAGCGGCAACGCCAACGATGCCTGCCGCTCCAGCCGCGCCCGCGAGGCCGGCGGCGACGCCCCCGCCAGGTGCAGCCAACCCGTTGGCCGGTTCTCCCAATGGGAACATTGACGGCAGTGTGACCGTCGGCACGGCCATGCAGCTGACCATTACGAGCGGGCCCTTCTCGGTGGGGACCGCTGTTCCGGGTGACTCGCCGGAAACTATCGGCGCGGTAACCATGGACGTCTTGACCAACAACGCAACCGGCTACAACGTGACGGTGACGCCCGCGAATGACGACATGACGGTCGGAAACACTGGCACTGGAACGGGTATCCCGGTGACCGACCTGGAGGTCCGGGAGGATCTCACGGGCACCGCGGGCACGTACGCACCGCTAACGCTGAGCACCGGCCTAGGAACCCTCGTCTACAACCAAACCACACCGTCGGCGGCCTCGCCGGGTGACGGGCTCATCAACGACTACAGGTTCGGCCCGACCACGCCGATCCCCAACGTGCCCGCCGCCATCTACTCGGTCACGCTTGACTATGTAGCCGCGACCAACGCGCCGTGACGCTACGGACGCTGCGCGATAAGCAGAATTGAGGGGATGTGTGTAACCGTCCGGGCCATCCTCGGGGAGGTCACTTCCGCTGCGGAGGTGGCCTCCCCCCGGTGGCGTGCGTTTTGTTGCTCGCCAGCGTTCTGAGCGCTCTCGCCGTCGCAGCCATTCCCGCATCCGCGGCCCCGGCACCTTCTGTGCCTGGGCCGGTTCCGCAGAGTAAGGGCATCGGCTTCCTTGTCAGCCCGCCGCGTTTGACCGTGGCGGCCGACAAGATAAACAAGATACAGCGACTGGAGATCGAGAATAGGGGGACCGTCCCGCTGGTTTTGCGTACCCGGCTGGAAGCCGTAAGCCAGCGTGCGGACGGGTCGAGCCTACTGGAGCCGTACGCTCCCTATTCCGCGGCGGACTGGGTGACGGTCGTGCCGGATCATTTCGACGTCAGCCCGGCCACCAGGCGGTACGTTCAGATCCGCATCCGCGTGCCAAGCCAGCCGGAGCCGGGCGACCATAATGTCGCGATCATTTTCATGGCGCCGCCCCGCGCAGGGAAAGGGAACATTCACATCGCGGCAGGAATCGGCGTGCCGACCCTCATCACGGTGCCCGGCCCGATGATCGACGACGTGAGCGTCACCCGGCTCAAGGCGCCCGGGTTCTCGGCTGGCGGTGCCATCCCGATCACCGCGACGTTGCGGGAGACCGGCGACGTCCACCACGACCTTCTGAGCGCCCATGACCGTCTGGAGGCCACGGCCGGCGGCGCGACGATTATGTTTCCGCCCGCCGTCGTGCTGCGCGGCTCAACCATTACCATCGCGACCAAGTGGACGCACCCTCCGGCCTTCTGCGTGTGCCACCTCAGGACCGCGGTCGTCTCCGACGGTCACCGCAGTGTGGCGACAGCGACGGTGATCATCTTCCCCGTTGTCCAGGTCGGTGCCGGGATCGGCGCGCTCATCGTGCTGGTGCTCGCCTTCCTGTTCTACCGTCGTCACCAGCGTCGCAGGCTCAGGGCCGCCTACGAGGCGGGGCGCAGCGACGGCGGCAACGGCGGGCCTGACGACCAGGCCGACTGACGCTCCGGCCAGGTTCCGGCATCCCGACGACCATTGCCACGAGGCTGTCGTCGGTCACGGCGCGGTCTGCGCACTGGCCGGTGCGGGCGGCGGTGGCTGGGTGGCGTCGCTGGTGATCTGGAAGTCGCCGCCCAGCGCGGGGAGGTAGATGCCGGATTTGCCCTCCTTCTGCGCGGTGTGGAACGCGGTGACGAAGGCGGGTATGCAGTGGCCTTTGCAGAAGAACAGGGTGCCGACCTGGCCGGTGACCATGATGGCGGCCCGCTCGTCGAGCGGATGGCCGTTGTCCTTGACGTCGCACCAGACAGCGCGTCCCATGATCGCTTCCTTCAGACGTGGTGGAGTTCGGTTGCTTCGGCGGCGCGCATTTCGGCGCGCAGTTGCGCCACGAGGTAGGCGTCCACGGTGGTGGCGTGCGGCCCGTCCGGCCCGGTGAGGTAACGCGCCGCGTACAGCCGTCCCGAGTCGCTCGACCACACATTCCACCGCGGAAACGCGTCCTGAAGGCTCCGCAGATCGCCCGTGCTGTCCACGACAGGGTGGCCGCCGCGTTCGCACGCCTCGCGGAATTTGGGCCAATGCAGGTCGCACATATCCCACCCGGCGAGCGGCGGATGGCCATCCACCGGCAGGGGCCCGCCAGCCAGATGATCAGCCACCCCCAGCCCCACCCGCACGTGCCCGCTGATCTGCGGGCGGGGCACAATTAACCGCACAACCGCGACCGAGCGGCACCGGTTGCCATGGCACGTCGCGCCTGCTGGTGGCACGGCCGCATAGTGCGGAGGACCGGAAGAACTGGACATACGCTGCACCGTTCGCGCTTGGCTGGTGGGTTGCGCTTGCCGCCGGTTCAGTCAGCCCAGTTCAATCAACAGGTGACAAGCGTCATGCGCAGCACTCAATCTCTCGCGGGCCAAGACAAGAAGCGACGGCGTGTACTAGTTGCGGGAGAAAATTCCCGCGGATTGGTGCGCTACGTACTACCGCTCGACCCGCAACTCGCGCGCCAGACCCCGCAACGAGGGACTGAGCTGCCGCTTGGCCTCTACAAGCTCGGCCACGACGGAGCGTGCCAAGCCCTGGTGGCGGAACCACATGGGCGACATCTTCCGTGCCTGCATCAAAGTATCGACGGCGTCCCGCCGCCGCCGCGCATCGGCTTGCGCCTGCGCGACGTCGATGAGATGCGACCCGTAGGAGATCGGTTTAAGGTCTTCGCGGTGCACGCCCCCGGCGGCTTTGAGGGCCTTGGCTGGCTCGCCGAGCATCGCGTGCGCATGCGTCGATTGCATGGCGACCTGGGTGGGACCGAAGTTAACGTTGTAGTCCAGCCGCTCATGATCCAGCCGCGCCGCCGCGGCCTGCGCGATGCTGATGTGTTCCCGCGCGGCGCCACCACGGCCAGCCGCCGCAGCCGGCGCCATCGCCGTGAGCATCAGCCCACCCCAGACGGTGAGGTGCTCGGGCGTGGCCTTGGAAATGGTTGGCTCGATTCGCTCAGCCATCCGCAGCGCGTGTGCCTCGGCCGGTCCGAACCGAGCTTGATGCAGCATGATCCACGAGTAGGTGCCGTGCAAGGTCGCCCATTGCAGCTCGTCATCGCCAGCGGCGGCGGCCTGGATGGCGCGTTCTGCACTGATGGCGGCAAGCTCATCCTTGCCCATCTGGGTCAGCAGGCAGGCAGCGAGCTGGTAGGACTGGGCCAGCGCTCCGCTGGCAACCGCGCCGAAACCTACGCGCGCGTGCCGGGTTTCGGCGATCAAGCCGGGCAGGGCGGCGGCAAGCTCGCCGAATCGGCCGCGCCAGTAATGCCCCCAGCCGGCCGCGACTGCGTCGTGAAGCTCGGCCAGCGGCGTCGGTTCGCCCCAGTCGTCGGCGTCGAAGCCTGGCAGGAGAGATGGTGACAGCAGCACATCCCGTATTGCCAGCACCGAGGAGTCCACGCCGCCGTCCAGGCGCGGACGCTTGTCCAGCAGTTCGCTCATCTCGATGTCCAGGGCGTTCGCGAGCTTGGCGAGCGTGGTGATCCGGGCCGACAGCCGCCGGTTCTGCTCCAGCATGGCGATGAGGTCCTTGGACACGCCAGAGCCGGCCGCTAGCTGCTCCTGGGTGAGCCCTGCGTCACGGCGGATGCGCTGCAGCCGGTCACCTATGGTCTCCGCCATCGCCCGGTGCGCCTCCTGAGTGCGGGATGCCTCCAGGCTAACCGCTGCCACCGCCGCGCCGCCGGCACGCCTGTACCCGAGCCAGTTCCCTACCCCAGAACCCCGCAGGCGGCTCCACTGCGACCTGGCCGGGCATGATGCCAAGCGCGGAACGACCGTGCTCGCGTTGCTGGCCGCGTACATGCGGACACACCCGGTGAGGTCCGCGACCGGTTGGCCGCCAGGACGGTGGTATCGACGACGAGATCCCTCTTGGCTGAACCGCCCATTTCATGATCGCGGTAACTTTTTCGAAGCATTTTCAAAAAAGTTACCGCGATCATGAAAGGACTCTGCCTCAGCGGCCATTGCCTATCAGAGGAACCGTCGTCTGGGGGCGCGGGCGTCAGGGCTTATGGGCTGGAGACGGTAACCTGACTCCACCCGTACGTTAACTCCCCGACCGTCACAAATGTAACGCATGGTTGCTTACCGATGAGGCGTGTCGAGACAGGTAACGGAAGCCGATGCTTGAGAGTCGGCGAGAGATGTCGGTGTCGAGGACTACGCGGCCGATAGATGATCAAGCAAGGTCTGCGTGACGCATCGCGGCGACGTGAGCGAGAAACGCGTCCAACTCCTCGTCGGCGTCGAAGACGCCGTCCTGAGCGAGATCATCAGCCGACTGGATCGGGCGTGCACCCTTGCGCCGCGCTTGCTGGTCGAGTGACTCGCCGCCGCGATCTGGAGAAACGGTCGCGTAGTGCGCTCTGTTCGTGGTCACTGTCACCCCGGCACCGGTTCCTGCCAGCATCTCATTCCGGACGACCCGGCCGGGGCCGTAACGGGGCCTGGCCGTGATCGGGCTGAAGAATCCGGTCGACGGCGGACCCCCGCACGACGGCCCAAGCGGGCTGCCGCCGTCGTCCTGGTCCGCCAGGCCACCGCAGCACCGATCTTCCAAGCTGGCCATGCAGGGCCCGACCCGCCGCGCGAACGGCCCAGGCCGTGATCGTCCGGCTCGCTCGCCACTCCGCCGGGCGGTTCCTTCTGCCCGTCACCGTCACGGCGGGCACCCGCCGCGCGTGCCGGTGCGCACGGCTGATCGTGGAGTCCACGCTCACCATCCAGCTGATCTTCCCAGCAGCATCGGCGTGTGCCTGCAGCGGGGCCAGGACCGCCGCCCAGGAGCGCGGGACTTGCCCCGGCACCAGGCGCTGCTAACCAACCCACACGATGTCGAAGATCCGGACAAGCTGGGCGTCCTCGTCCACGTAGAAGCCTAAGAAGCCGTTGCCCGAGCCGAAGACTGTCTCGCGGAACCTCGTGTCATCGCCAGGTGGCCGTACCACAACGTCATCCCATGGACGGTCGGCCAGATCGACGGCTCGTGCAATCAGCGCCTTGCGTGCATCCTCCGGCAAGGTGTGGAACTGGACCTGGGCGCCGCCACCGAACTCAACCCGATAACTCACCGGCGCTGACGGCTGTCAGGCCAGCCGGGAATCACCTGCTCTGCTGGGGCGCTGTCCGCGGCGCTTGCCTCGCGGGCCGCAGCCAGCCGCGTCTCGTAGCCGGGGCTTGAATACCCAGCCGCACGTAGCCGCCACAGGTGCAGTAGCTCGTGGAGCTGGCGGAACTGCTCAGGGCGTCGCGCGCGGTCCACGGCAGCGGCGTACTCGGCCCGGAACTGCGGATGGTGCTCCTCAGGAAGTGTCCGCAGTATCTCGACCGGGTCGTCGGGGTCGCTCTCATCGACCGGATGCGCGGTCATCGGGCCGCTCCTTCGTCCCTGCCACGGAACCATCGTGCAGTCCCACGCTAGACTACGACGCCGACACAGTGCCGTCCCGTGCTCACTGTCCTGCCTGGGTCACGCCGCAGTATCCGGAACCTTCAAGCTGGCCATGTGGGTTCGATTTTCCCGTCGCCTGCGCGAAGGCGGCGGCGGACATCATCGAGCACCACAGGTACCTCTCCTCGGGCAACTCCTCGAAACCGGAGCAACTCGTCACGCTGCGCGCTCATGAACTCAGCGTACGCACGCCGTCGCTGACCAGCATCTCATCGCACCGTGCCCGTTGCGTGCCCGGCAGGACGGTCGGCCAGGGGGATTCATGGCCACTCACGGGGGCAGAAGCACAGCGCCTCACCTGCGCATCCGCTGGTCACCGCCGCAGTATCAAGAGCTTCCAAGCTGGCTGTGCGGGCCGGTTCCCGTCGCCCGCTCCACCGCGAAATACCAGGTCACGCGGTCTCGGACGCGCCTGTCCCCTGAGCGTCGGATCCATCGGCGGGCTGCCTGGCATGCCGCGCAACCCGACGCATCCGCACCATGAGCGCCGCCGATGGTACGACCTTTCCTGACATATACGTCGACAGGCGAGATCCCGAAGTGCCGATCCGTTCAGCAAAGTCCCGCTGAGATAGGCCGGAACACTCAACCAGCCCGCTTACCTCCGTGGCCACCTGTCTGCGCTCTGACTCGACAGCCAGTTCTCGGGCACGCCCGACCGCCGCCTCCAGAAGTTCAGCCGTGCCGTAAGGACGGGAGAGGCGGATTGCCTCAAGGGTCTGCTGAGCCACGGGACCCCATGGATCGGATTGGATGGCCTTCAGCAGTCGGCGCCAGTCGGGAAGGGTGCCCCGCTCCACGGCCGCGAGGATCCCCTCGAACGGCCAGCTCTCCACTGGGTCGTTCGGGGACGCAGCAACATTGCGGAACTTGAGGGCGGTAGTCATTGCACCATCTCCACTGCCACAGACCGGCAAACATCGGCTACGTTCTTCCAGTAGGTCCAGCGGGCATCGAGTCCCTTGTAGCGCCGAAGCTGCTTGATGGTCCGGGCATCCGCTGGCCGGGGGTCGGCCAGTTGCCGGGCGAGTTGGGTTGCGACGCCCTCCGCCTCAGAACCGCGCTGGTCGGAGTAATACTCGTCGATGTGCCCTAGCACCTCGGCGGCATGAGAGATTCCGTATCGGTCGGACAGAGCGGCGACATCGAGATAGTCCCGTACCTGATTGCGCCGGACAACCAGATAACCCTTGATCCGCAGGGTCTCGTCTGGAGTCGGCACACGGACTGTTTGCCGTGACGGCAGCGTGACTTCCGCTACTTCCAGCGGCTCCTTCCGGATGAGCTGGCGCACGCCGGACTCGATATCCCCAAGTTCTCCCAGAATGATCTTTCCGGGAGTCACCCGATTGGTGACCCACCCGTCGGTTGATTCGATCGCCTCTAGAACCGTGTCGAACCGCTCGGCCAGATCCTTGACCACATGGTCGTGATCATAGGAAGACCGGTGGTTGGCCCACAGGGCCGCAGCGGAGCCGCCCACCAGCACGGCATCGGGAAGGACCTCCTGGAGCTTGGCCGCTGATCGGAGAACCCGGAGCAACTCGGGCCGCTCGAGTCCGGGGGTGTCCGAGTTGCCCTGACCGCTGCCCGGCGCGAATTCCTCTTCCTCGCGTTGCTCCTCCATGCGACCAGTATATCAGATATGATAAGCATCGGCCTGTGCGACAGGATCTGCCGACGACCGTGTCCAGTGCGGCTTGTCATTGCATCGTGCCCGTTACGTGCCCGTTGCGTGCCCGTCAGGGCGGTCAACCAGGGGGGATCCATGCCGCGCATCCCGTCTTGATCTTCCAGGTAGCGACGTGCTGACGCTCTCGCCGCAGGCGAGCACTCGATCTTCACTGGCCGCGGCGGAGCAGTTCGGTCATCGCCTCCTCATGCGAGACCGCACTGGGGGCGGCCTGCGGCCGCCCGCTCGCGATGGTCTGCGAGTGTGACCTCTATCTCTGCTTCCTCCAGAGCCTCGGCCGAGGCGATCGGCGCCCACCAGGCCGCAGCCGCAACACGCGCCCGAGACGATATCGCGGATCGCGCGAGTGATTATAAGGTCACACGGGGAATCTAGGTTGTGATAAGTGGGCGTCATTCCGAAAAGGTGTCTAGCCCATATGTCACGTCCTGGGGGAGTCCTATGCATTGGGCCATATTGACCGATTCCAGAAAATGCTCGCAGGCGACGCCGCCGCGCCGTCGCGGTGCCCGCAGGGCGGTTGCGCCACGGCGTGACGGGTTCTCCGATAATTCGTAAATCCGCCGTTGGCGGCATTGACGGCCGTTATGGCGTTAGCTGCCGTTGGCCGACCGGACTGCCCGGGGTCGAACAGAATCACCTGCCTCGGCACCTGGACTGCCGGGATCGACGACGGCCCTGAAGGGGAGCAACTTTGGCTGGTCGGGCGAGGCGGGCCCCATCCGGGTGGTACCGCCTGACGGCCGCACTGGGTGTGGCGATCATTGTGATCGCGGAACTCAATGGCGTCGGGCCCGTTCCGGCTGAGCTCATCCCGGCCGCAGCGGCGCGGTCGGCCATGCCGCCACCAGCGGGCTCATCGAGCGCCGGCCCCGCGGGTGCCGCCCTGCCGGGCGGCGGCTCTCCAGCGACGGCGTGGGCCACAGCCGCATCGGCCGCCACCAAGTCACCCGCCACCAAGTCACCCGCCACCAAGTCACCCGCCACCGGGTCATCCGCGACCCCGAAGCCGGCCACGACGTCACCCCCACCCAAGTCGCCAGCGGCCGGGTCGCCGGCAGCCGCGGGGCGGGCTGCCGAGATCGCCGCGGGAAGCGCGTCCTCCTGCGGTGTGCGGGCTGGGCGGGCGTACTGCTGGGGCCGCAATGACAGGGCCCAGCTCGGCGACGGCAGCACGACCGGGCGGAACACGCCCGTGGCCGTCGTCGCCAGCGGCGTGCTCACGGGCCAGACTGTGACTCAGATCACCACGGGCGACGCGGACACGTGCGCGCTCGACAGCGCCGGGCTGGCTTACTGCTGGGGCTCCAACGTGAACGGCGAGGTCGGTGACCGCACGACTATTGACCGCCGCAGGCCGGTGGCCGTGGACACCAACGGGGTGCTGGCGGGCGAGACCCTCACCCAGATCGTCAGCGCGTACCGGCACACGTGCGCGCTGGACAGCGCCGGCGCCGCCTTTTGCTGGGGCGACGACACCTACGGCCAGCTCGGCGACGGCACCACCAGGCAGCGCGACTCCCCGGTCGCCGTCCGCATGACCGGGGTCCTGGCCGGCAAGACCCTGACCCAGATCAGCACCGACTACCGCCACACCTGCGCGGTGGACAGCGCCGGCGCCGCCTTTTGCTGGGGCGACAACACCTATGGCCAGCTCGGCGACGGCACCACCAGGCAGCGCGACTCCCCGGTCGCCGTCCGCATGACCGGGGTCCTGGCCGGCAAGATCCTGACCCAGATAGCGACCGGCTACTACCACACCTGCGCGCTCGACAGCACCGGGAAGGCCTACTGCTGGGGCGACGATACCTATGGCGAGCTCGGGGACAACCGCCGCGCGCAGGACAGCCTGCCGGTCGCGTTGGACACCGCGGGCGTTCTGGCCGGCGCCAGGCTAGCTCAGCTAAGCGCGGCCGGCTACCACACGTGCGGACTGGACAGCGCCGGGCTCGCCTACTGCTGGGGCGACAACGCGTTCGGCGAGACCGGTAACGACACCACCACCTCGGGCCGGGCGCCGACCGCCGTCTACCTGGCGGGAGCGCTGGCGGGCGTGGCGCTCACCCAGATCAGCAGCGGCTTGCTGCACACCTGCGCGCTCGACCGCCGCGCCAACTCGTTCTGCTGGGGCGACAACACCTACGGGCAGCTCGGTGACAACACCACGACGCAGCGGATAGTGCCGGTACTGGTCCGAACCCTCCCTCCGCAGCCGCCGAAGGCGGTTGCGGCCGTCGGCGGCAAGGCGACCGCCGCCACCAGCCACTCCGCTTGCCCACCCGGCACCACCGGCCCGGGTTGCCCGGTCGCGAGCCCGCTCACCCCCTCCATCGCCCTGACGGGCCTGTCCAGCGGTTTCTCCCTCAGCGGCGTCCCGGACGACACCCCGGAGCAACTCGACGCCGTGGACATGACCGTCACCTGCACCGACTGCAGCAGCGGCTACGACGTCACCGTCCAGGCGGAGTCGGACCTCACCGCCGCACCCGGCATCACCATCCCCATCGCCAACCTGGAGGTACGCGACAGCGGCCAGACTCCCCAGGCCACCTACCAGCCCCTCTCCGCCGCCACCCCCGTGCTCGTCCACCACCACGACGGATCCTCCGCGACCGACGGGGACCTCATCAGCAACGACTACGAGATCAACATCCCTAACGCCCCGCCCGGCACCTACACCACCACCCTCGACTACATCGCCACCGCACCGTAGGGAGTGTCCCGGCCGCGCACCGACTGCCGCGCCGACTGCGGATCGGGAGAGACCCAGGTCAGCGGCGCCCAGAAAAGATTCAGGGATTTAAAGAACAGTCCGATCCGCATGGCCGACGGCGCCGAATACAAGGCATCGACAAGCGCGACCTGCATGCGCCCGCGCCACGCCCTGGTCTCCTGGAGGGGGGAGACCAGGGCTTGGACGGGGCTGCTCGCGCCACGCGGCGCGCGGCGGCCGCGGCGATCAGGCCGCGTTCGGGGTCCCCGGATCGGCCGGGCCGCTGACCCACATCACGCGGGGCGGGCCTGGCACCAGCCCAAGCGCCTTGGCGCGCAGGACAGCGGTGAGACGGCCGGGGACGTTCAGCTTCCGGTAGATGTGCCGAGGTGCCGGTGCACCGTGCGCGGGGAGATACCGCCGGTCCCGCCGACCCGGGTCCGGCGCGGTCCAGCCCGGCGCTGGGGCATCATCGTTGTCAGGGACACCGGACAGGAGCATGCGGCATGGCAGCGACGGTGCTGTTGGTCGAGGACGAGCGGAAACTCCGCGACCTGGTGCGCTCCTATCTGGAGCGGGCCGGGTTCGCGGTGCTCTCGACTGGTTCGGGCGCCGAGGCGATCCGCCTGGCCCAGTCGGCCGGCCCGGATCTGGTGGTCCTCGACCTGGGTCTCCCGGACATCGCGGGCGAGGCAGTGGCCAGCGAACTGCGGGCCGCCGGGACCACGCCGATCCTGATGCTCACCGCGCGCAGCAGCGAGGAGGACCGGATCAGGGGCCTGGAACTGGGCGCCGACGACTACGTCACCAAACCGTTCAGCCCGCGCGAGCTTGTCCTGCGCGTGCAGGCGATCCTGCGCCGCGGCGCGCCGGCCGCGGATCAGCGGGTCACCCGCTACGGCGGCGGGGTGCTTGTCATCGACGAGCCACGGCGGCTGGTGCAGGTGCGCGGGACGACGGTGGAGCTGACCCCGACCGAGTGGGGCATCCTGCTGGCGCTCGCCGCGTCGCCCGGCCGCGTGTATTCCAGGTTCGAGCTGATCAACCGCGTGCGTGGCTACGAGTTCGAGGGCTACGAGCGCACCGTCGACTCGCACGTGAAGAACCTGCGCCACAAGATCGAGGAAGACCAGCGGGCACCCGAGATCATCCAGACCGTGCTCGGCGGCGGCTACCGGCTCGGCCTGTCCAGGGATGGCTAGGGGATGGCCGGGCAAGGCGGCACGGGCCCGCTCCGCCTGCGGCTGACCCTGGCGTTCGTCGCGGTCGCCCTGTCCGCGGTCGCGCTGCTCGCCGCGGCGACCGCCGTGTTCGCCGCCGCTGACATCTCGCATCTGGCCGGCGAGCAGCGCGCGGAGCTGACGCAGGCGATGACGGCGGCCGCGGGGGCGGCCTGGAACCAGGCCGGCACCTGGGCCGGCGCCGACCTGGAACCGGTGCTGGACGTGGGCGGCCGGATCGGGGCCGACGTCACGGTTCTCGACGAGGCTGGCACCGTCGTCGCGCGGTCGCCGGGATTCGCCCGCGCGACCGCCCCGATCCAGCGGGCCCCGATCGTGGTGCACGGCCGGCGCGTGGGCACGGTGGCGCTGCGCCTGACCGGTGCCGGGCTCACGGCCGCGGACAACGCCTTCCGCGCGGCGCTGTGGCGGGCGATCGCCGGGGCGGCCGGGCTCGCGGCCCTGCTCGCGCTGCTCGTGGGGCTGGGCGTATCCAGGCGGATCACCCGCCCGGTGCTGCGGCTGATCGAGGTGGCCAAGGCCATGGGCCGCGGCGACCGCGGCGCACGGGTGGGGGAGATCCGCGCCCCGGACGAGCTGCGCGACCTGGCGGTCACGTTCGACCTGATGGCGGAGACCCTGGCCCGGCAGGAGCAGCTCAGGCGCGACGTGGTCGCCGACGTCGCCCACGAGCTCCGGACGCCGGTGGCGGTGCTGCAGGCCGGCCACGAGGCGCTGCTCGACAAGGTGGTCGAGCCCACGCCCGACCAGTTGTCTTCGCTGCGCGACGAGGTGCTCCGCCTGGCCCGGATGGTCGATGACCTGCACACCCTGGCCGCGGCGGAAGCGGCCGCTCTCCAGCTGTCGCTCGGCCCATGCGACCTGGCGGAGATCGCGGCCGCCGCGGCGGACAGCCTGGGCGGCAGGTTCGACGCCGCCGAGGTCACGTTGGAGCGGCGGCTGACTCCGGTGACCGTTCTGGCCGATGCCGGGCGGATGCATCAGGTCATCACGAACCTGCTCGGTAACGCGCTGAAATTCACCCCGTCCGGCGGCCGGGTGACCCTGACGGTGGGGCCTTCCGGGCCGTCCGAGCCTTCCGGGCCGTCCGGGTCCTCCGGGCCGTCCGGCGGCCAGGCGCGGCTGAGCGTGTCCGACACCGGCTGCGGCATCGCCGAGGACGAACTGCCGCGCATCTTCGACCGGTTCTGGCGCGGCAGGCAGGCGGCGGGCGTGGCCGGGAGCGGCATCGGCCTGGCCGTGGTGGCCGAACTCGTCCGCGCCCACAACGGCGCCGCCGAGGTGACGAGCACCCCGCCGCACGGCACCGAGGTCACCGTCACCCTGCCCCGCGCCGACCGCTGACCAGCCTGCGGACCGGCGTCGGCAGGTGTCCGTTATCTATCCCGAACGGCTGCCGCGCTTCCCCAGCCACCCAACGCCGCACCGGTCTTAAGCCGGTGGTTGCGCAGCACTTCAGCCCGTCGCCGGCCTGCAACATTATGATCATGGTGGATCTTGTGTCGCATATGCGGTTGGGTTCACCGCGATCATGGACGGTGCCCGGCCGAGCGGCGGGATCGGGCCCGGGCTCGGTCGGGCTTTTCTCCATCCCGTCATCACATGAGTGGCACTGGGCCTGCATGGATGGCGGCTTTCCTCGGTAGCAGCCGGCGAAGCCGTTCGGTGGCCGAGCATCCGGTGAGGAGGACGTTCATGGCAGTGGCGCATCGTCCGCCGCGGGATCCGCACCCTCGGCCGGCTTCCAGGTTGACCCGAGGAGTGGCCGCCGTACGGGCGAGTGATCTGCCGACCGCGGGGCACCCGGGGGCGCCCAGCGCACCGGCCCGGCGTCCACTCGCGGGCGCGCCGGCCGCCGTGCCCGGCCGTCGGCCCGCGAAGTCTCGAAGGAGGCCCATCCAGATGTCCGCGCACGTGATCGGATCCCGGCCGACGGCAGCGGGGGCCCGCAGACCGCTTGCCGCTGGATCCGCTCCGGCCAGCCAGGCTCAGCCGGGTCCTGTGCTGGGGACGAGCCCCGGAGCCCGGCCGCTGCCCCATTGGCGGGTCCTGCTCGAGTCGCGCTGGCAGGAACGGCTGAGGCAGATAACGGAGCTGTCTCTCGCCTACCATGACGGCGCGGCCGCAATTGGCGCCGAACGCGCGGGTGGCGCAGCCGGCGATGTGGGACTGCGGGACATCCTGCGGCGCACGGTCGCCGCGCGCCGGGCCCTGGCCGATATCGAAGAGGCGCTCACCCGGCTGGCGGCCGGCCGCTTCGGCCGCTGCGAGCAGTGCGAAGGCGCCATCCCCGCGGCCAAGCTCGCGCTCATCCCCGAGACGCGGTACTGCCCGGCCTGTACCGCCCGGGACCGCTGACCGCATTCGGCCCGACGCCCCACGGCCAGCCGGCCCGCACCTGCGCGTGCCGGCACCGGGTCCGGCTTACGTATTCCCAGCGCTGGTCGGTTGAGCGACGCGACGAGCACCTGGCCTTTGTATCGGGGCCACACACGCCTGTCACGACGCTGCGCACCAGTGCTTCGTGCGGGCGCGGCGTCGGCACGGCCTCCCGCGGTCTCGCTCGGCAGCACCGGAAAGATCGCGTCAAGCGCCGGGACCAGCACGGCGACCAGGTACGACACCGGCGAGGAGACGTCGAACTGCGACAGGTCGATCATGTCGAAGACCTCCTCAGGTTCGCAGCCGGTGCCGTCCTGGCGCCGCCGGTGGCAGAGTCGGGTGACCGAGTCGGCGGCGGCACCGGGCCGGATCGGAGGCCGGCACCGGGGCCACCGGCGGCGCCGGAGTCAGAGCCGGAGGCCGCTGCGCGGCGTCCCTTCCAGATGCTCAGGAGGATCGCACTCGCGACGATCACGATGACCGCGCCAAGGCTCACCAGGGTCGGCAGATGAATCACCGGTGCCAAGATCATCTTTATGCCGATGAAGACGAGCAGCACCGCCAGGCCCTGGCTGAGGTAGGTGAAGCGATCCATCGCTTCTGCCAGGACGAAGTACAGCGCGCGCAGGCCGAGGATGGCGAACGCGTTGGAGGTGAAGACGATGAACACGTCGGTCGTCACCCCGAATACCGCCGGGATCGAATCGATCGCGAAGACCACGTCCGCCATGTCGATCGCGACGAGCACCACGAGCAGCGGCGTCACGGCAAGCCTTCCATCGCGCCGCGTGAGGAACCGCATGCCGTCGTAGTCCTCGGTCACCGGCACGATCTTGCGCAGGCCGCGCAACACGATCCCACGCTCCGGGCGGACGTGCACGCCGCCGCGGACCATCCGGAACGCGGCGACGAGCAGGAATACGCCGAAGACGTAGAAGGCCCAGCTCAGCTGGTGAATCAGGGCCGCTCCCGCGCCAATGAAGGCGCCCCGCAGCACGATCGCCCCGGCCACCCCGAAAAACAGCACGCGGTGCTGGTAGGCGGCGGGCACGGCGAACGCGCGGAAGATCACCGCGAACACGAAGAGGTTGTCGACGCTCAGCGCCTCCTCGACGAGATACGCGGCGAAGTACTCCTGACCGCTGTGGCCGCCCCGCCACAGCGTGAGCACCAGCCCGAAGACGATTCCGGCACCCACCCAGACAGCGGTCAAAAGCACTGCCCGCGACATCCGGAGCGGGCGCCTGGTCATAAGCAGGTCGATGGTGAGCAGGGCGCAGATGACGAATCCGGTGGCCGCCCACGCCCAGGCTGGCGCGCCCGTCATCGGACGCGGCGGCGGTGGCGGTGGAATGTGCCGCGGCGGTGCGACAGCCGGTAGCCGATCAGCGCAAGGCTGGCTATGAAGATCAGCCACGGAGCCAGCATCAGCAGATCGGCCACGCTCACCTCCGCCCTCCCATCTGTGCCACTCTCAGCACAGCGCGATGGGGCGCAGGGCGCGTGCAGCCCATGTGGTGACCGTGTGGAGCCTGCGGACCTGAATGGGCGGTGAGATCTAAATCATTCTGAACGCTGCGCGGATGCGGGGGGATCCCGGGGGGGTCGTCCCCCCGGGCAACAGAGCCTGAACGCTGCGCGGATGCGGGGGGATCCCGGGGGGTCGTCCCCCCGGGGCAACAGAGCCTGAACGCTGCGCGGATGCGGCCCGCATCGGTCCGGCGTCGGGGCCCTGTTCGGGGGACGGAGGCCAGCGCGATCAGGACGCTTGCATCGGTTGTCAAGCCGCAGATATTCTGCGGATTCATGAATTTTGGGGGTGCTTAGGGCGTGATTACGGACCGGGCCGGTACGCCCGCTGGTCCCTCATCACCCCACGCCCGTTCTCCAGGGTCGCCAGGGACAGCCGCAGTGCGGCTCGCCGGAGTCCGCAAGGAATACCCCGGTGTCGCCGCGGTGGCGGGCGTCGACCTCGAGGTCGAGTCTGGGGAGTTCTTCACGCTGCTGGGGCCGTCGGGTTCGGGCAAGACGACCCTGCTGCGGATGATCGCCGGATTCGAGCGGCCCGACGCCGGCCAGGTGCTTCTCGCGGGAACCGACGTGACCACCCGTCCCCCGTATCACCGTGACGTCAACACGGTCTTCCAGGACTACGCGCTGTTTCCGCACATGAACGTCACCGAGAACGTGGGATACGGCCTCGCGGTACGGCGTGTGCCGCGCGCCGAGCGGCGCAGGAAAGTGGCAGAGGCGCTCGGGATGGTTCGCCTCGCCGGCGTCGGCCACCGTAAGCCCGCCCAGCTGTCCGGTGGGCAGCGCCAGCGCGTCGCGCTCGCCAGGGCGATCGTCAACGAGCCGGCCGTGCTGCTCCTCGACGAGCCGCTCGGCGCACTTGACCTCAAGCTGCGCCAGGAGATGCAGGTCTTCCTCAAGCACATGCAGCGTGAGGTCGGGATCACCTTCCTGTACGTGACACACGACCAGGAAGAGGCCCTCACCATGAGCGACCGGATCGCGGTCATCAATGCCGGGCGCGTCGAGCAGATCGGCACGCCCGTCGAGGTCTACGAGCACCCTGCGACCGAATTCGTGGCCGGGTTCATCGGCGTGTCGAACGTCATCGAGGTCGACGGGAAGCGGCAAGCCATCCGGCCGGAGAAGATCCGGCTGGCCAGCGAACACGCCCCGGCGCCTGCGGGCTCGGCCGCGGTCGGCGGCCGGGTGCATGACGTCGTCTACGTCGGCGTGATCACCCGGTACGTGGTGGCTCTGGACGACGGCGGCGAACTGGTCGTGGTCAAGCAGAACACAGGTGACGCGTCCGACCCGGCGGTCACCGAGGGGGACCGGGTGCGGCTGTCCTGGGATCCCGGGCACGCCTACCTGATTCAGCCAAACGATACCGGGCCGGACGGCACCGATAGTGGGGTGGGAACATGATGCGCAGGCACGGCAGGACGGGCACCGTCGTGGCCGCAGCGGTCGGCTGCGTGGCGGGCTTGCTGCTCACGAGCTGCGGCGGGTCGAGCACGTCGTCGCCGTCCTCGACCGGCGCGGCCGCTGGGCAGCCGCCGACGGCGGGGATGAAGACGGCCAGTTCGATCGGCAAGCCCGAGGGCCAGCTCAACCTGATCGCCTGGGAGGGGTACGCGCAGCCGCAGTGGGTGAAACCGTTCGAGCAGCAGACCGGCTGCCAGGTCAACGCCAAGTACGCCGGTTCGAGCGACGAGATGGTCACCTTGATGGCCGGCGGTGGCGGCGGTCAGTACGACCTTGTCTCCGCCTCGGGTGACGCCGACCTGCGGCTCATCTACGGCGGTGACGTACGGCCGGTCAACGTGCACCTCGTCCCGGACTGGTCGAACTTCATCCCGCAGCTGAAAGCGCCGGCCTTCAACACGATCGCCGGCGTCCACTACGGTGTGTCACTCCAGTGGGGCCCGAACGTGCTGCTGTACAGCAAGAAGACCTTCCCGAGCGCGCCGCCGAGCTGGAACGTCATCTACAACCCTAAATACAAGGGCCAGGTGACCGTGCCGGACAACCCGATCCAGATCGCCGACGCCGCGCTCTACCTGTCGAAGACCCAGCCGAATTTGAAGATTACCGACCCCTACGAGCTGACCCAGCCGCAGTTCAGCGCCGCGGTGGCCCTGCTCAAGCAACAGCGCCCGCTGATCAAGAAGTACTGGGATCTCGCATCGCAGGAGATCTCCATGTTCAAGAACGGTGACGCCTCGGTCGGGGCGGCCTGGCCGTACCAGACCAACACCTTGCAGGCGTCCGGCGCTCCAGTCGCCGACGAGATTCCCGCGGAAGGCGCGACCGGCTGGGCCGACACCTGGATGCTCGCGACGCACGCGCCCCACCCGAACTGCGCCTACCTCTGGATGAAGTGGGTGAGCACCCCACAGGTGCAGGCCGAGCAGGCGATCTCGTTCGGTGAGACACCCGCGAACACCCTGGCCTGCCCGATCATGGACAAGCTGCAGAAGGGTGCGTGCGCGCAGTATCACGCCAACGCGCCCGCGTCGTACTTCGACTCCATCAAGTTCTGGAAGACGCCGATCGCGAACTGCGGCAACGGCCAGAGCGACTGTGTGCCCTACGCGCAGTGGCAGCAGGCGTGGACCACCGAGGTAACAGGATGATTCGCGGGTGACGACCAGGGCGGTCACCTCCCGCCAGGCGGAAGGGCCCGGGGCCCGGGTGGCGGCGCTGCTGTGGCGGCGTCCCTGGGCCCGGGCGACCGCCGTGCTCACGCTTCCGCTCGCGTGGTTCCTGGTCGTCTATGTCGCGTCGCTGGTCGTCCTGCTGATCACCGCGTTCTGGCAGATCAACCCGTTCACCAACGCGATCACCCATGCGTGGAGCCTCACCAACTTCCGCACGTTCCTCGGCAACGCCGCATACCGCGACATCATCGCGCGCACGATCGGCATGGCCCTCGCCGTAACGGTCACCGACGCGATCGTCGCCTTCCCCTTCGCCTTCTTCATGGCGCGCGTCGCCGGGCCGCGCCTGCGCACCGCGCTGCTCGCCGCCATCCTGCTGCCACTGTGGACGAGCTATCTGGCGCGCGTCTACGCCTGGCTGCTGATCCTGTCCCACCGGGGCGCCCTGAACTGGACGCTGCAGAAGCTGCATCTGCCCGGGGTCCAGCTTGCCTACACCAACTGGGCGATGTGGATCGTGTTCTCCTACATCTGGCTGCCCTTCATGATCACGCCCGTGTTCGTGGCGATGGAGCGGATCCCCGAGTCCTACCTGGAGGCGTCGGCCGACCTCGGCGCGCCGGGCAGGCAGACGCTGCGGCGGGTCATCCTGCCGCTCGCGCTGCCCGGGCTCGTGGCCGGCTCGATCTTCACCTTCGCGCTCACCCTGGGCGACTACATCACCCCGCTGCTTGTTGGCGGGACAGGCTCGACGTTCATCGGGAACGTGGTCTACACCAATGTGGGGGTCGCGGGGAACCTCCCGTTCGCGGCGGCGTTCGCGCTCGTGCCGATCGTCGTCATGGCCATCTACCTCGCCATCGCCAAGCGCTTCGGCGCATTCGAAGCCCTCTAGAACGCCGTAGCTCCGGAGTTATCCCCAGGACCCATCCGTTCGGCTCCAGCTATCCACAGAACCCCGTTCACCCCTCCCGCACCCCCTTGACAACCTGCCAAGATCGTCAGTAGGGCAACGCCCCCAAGGGTGGGCGGGTCCTGATAGAGGAAGGCAGCCAGCGATGACCGGACCGTGGACCCGCAGGGCGCTCGCGGTGTGGGTAGTCGCCGTGCTGCTGTTCCTGTTCGTGCCGATCATCACGATCCTGCTGTACGCCTTCAACCCCTCGAACATCCAGAGCTGGCCGATCACCGGCCTGACCCTGAAATGGTTCGGCCGGACCTGGGCCGACCCGCAGGTCCGGTCGGCCCTGCTGCTTTCCGTCAAGGTCGGCCTCGTTGCCACGGTGATCGCCCTGGCGCTCGGCAGCCTCGCCGCGTTCGGCGTGCACAAGTTCCGTTTCTTCGGCAGGGAGGCGGTCTCGTTTCTCCTCGTGCTGCCGCTCGCGCTGCCCGGGATCATCACGGGGATGGCGCTGAACGCCTTCTTCCACAACGCGGGGATCGGCTTCTCACTGTGGACGATCGTGATCGGTCACGCGACCTTCTGCATCGTGGTCGTCTACAACAACGTGCTTGCCCGCCTGCGCCGGACGTCGGGGTCACTGACCGAGGCGTCGATGGACCTCGGTGCGAACGGCTGGCAGACCCTGCGCCGGGTGACGCTTCCGCTGCTGTCCACCGCGGTGGTCTCCGGCGCGCTGCTCGCCTTCGCGCTTTCCTTCGACGAGGTCATCGTGACCACGTTCACGGCGGGGGCGCAGAACACGCTGCCGCTGTGGATCTTCGGCGCCATCCGCCTCGGCCAGCAGCTGCCCGAGGTCAACGTCGTCGTGTTCTTCGTCGTGGTGCTGACGTTCATCCCGGTGTTCATCGCGGCACGGCTCGCCGGCGGCGGCTTCACGAGCCGGCGCGAGATCGGGCCCATGGAGACGATGCCTGCGGAATGATGGGGGGCCTGCCTTGGCGCGCTCGCCACCCTGTTCATCGGGATCATGCTGGCCGGCTGAGCCCTCACTGACCGCCTCGCGCTGGCACCCGGTCCGCCGAATACGACGTTGATCTGCTGGAATCCGAGCGAGCGGAGGAGGCGGCTCAGCATGTTCTGCATATTCTTCTGCGCCCCACTAGGGCTGTACCCCGTTAGCACCGGGCGATTCGCCGGTCCTGTGTGCCGGCGGATGCGCGCATGTATCGGAGCGGACCGGGAAGAGCCGTTGGCGGGAGGAGAAATGCGCGGACGGTTACGCATAGAGAGTGGTGAGCGGCGAAACAGGCGGTGGCGGGCGCGGACCCGGCGCACCGGGTGCCTGCTCTGGATCCTGGTGCAGTTCCTCGTCGGATCCTGGTGCTGTTCCTCGTCGTGATCGCCCTCGGGCTGATGTTCGGCGGCCTCAGGAAGGGCACCAGAGCCGATGGCCTCGGCGCCCCCGCCCCGGTCAGCGCGCAGCGACCCGCTCCTGCCCACCCAGATCCGCGCCTGGGAGACCCGGGTCCCGCCGCCCGCAGCGGCGCCGTCCGCGGTGGCGGGATCCTCCGCGTGAGCCGTCGGATAATCCTCCGCGTGAGCAGCCGGGCAGGGGAGTGGGCGTGACGGTGGGAACGGACATCACGTGGAAAGGTACGAGCGGCACCTTCAATCTCAGGGCGGCGGCCATCATCACCCGGGCGGGGAAGGTTCTTGTGTGCACCGTCGACGGTCTCGGCTACTGGTTCCTCCCCGGCGGCAGGGTCCGCCTCGGCGAACCCGTCGAGACGGCGCTTGCCCGGGAACTCGCCGAGGAACTCGGGCATGACCTGCCCGCCGGGCACCTCGCCCTCGTGGTGGAGAACATCTTCTTCGACGGCGAGCAGCAGCACGAAATTGGCTTCTACTATCAGCTGAGCTGGCCCGATTACCTGGCCGAAGACGATCTGGAGGCCGGCACGGAGCCTGGTCACAGGTTCCGGTGGGTGCCGGTCAGCGAACTCGGCTCAGTGGATTTCCAGCCGGACGCCCTGGCGCCCTTCCTGCTGGATCTCGGCGACACGCCCAGGCACGTGCTCCTGCACCGGCGCCGTTCATAAGCGAGCGCGCCGGGCACGTATTCGAGAAACCCGCCCGGGTCATGATCGCGGTAACTTTGCCGCGCTATCTTCCGATAAGTTACCGCGATCATGAAATGGTATGCGCCTTGGAAGCCAGCACACCTTCCACATCGGCGCGCAGGCTGTCCCCGACATGAATGTGGTCACGTAGGGTGGCTAGGTCGTCGCGGACCGGTGGAAGATCCGCGGGTCAAGTCCGCCGCTCGCGGCGAGGTCACTCGGGCGGGGAGATGCAGGCCCGTTAGCAGGCGCGCCGCCCGCCCCCTAACGGCTCTGCGGTCTCCGTCTCCGGTGTTCAGTGCGCGCAGCCTGGACCAACTTCTGGTTCCTCGGCTCTGGGCCGGCCAAGGCGGAGGCGGCGAGATCACCCGGGCGGGGAGATCCAGGCCCGGTAGGCGGCAGTGAGCGCCGCCCGGCGGCTCGGCTCGGCGAGCACGTCGGTGTTGTCGGCCCATTGCTCGACGCAGCCGACCCCCGGCGGCAGCCGTGCCACCTCCGGGTCGGTGATCTCGGCCAGCAGGCTCTCGTGCATCGCTGAGTCAACGCCGCGGTAGGGCCGGTCGAAGAAGGAGATCACCCCTCGCGCCGGCGTGCGCATACCCCGTGCGCGCTGGAGGCTCAGCATCGTCTCGATGGCGGCGGCGAGCGCGTCTTCGCGCTGCCTCCAGTGCTCCGCGCATGCCAAAGTGGTAATGAGACCAGCCAGCGGAGGCGCGCTCGGCAGTGCGGCGAACATGGCGCCGAACCATTTGCCGTACGGGTGCCACCGGCGGTCCAGCAGAAACGCCTGCCGCATCAGGTCGCGTGCGAGTGAGGCGGAAAGCAGCCGTGAGCCGAGTTCGTCGCCGAGCTGGCCGGTGCGGCCCAATAGTGGCATGTCCTGTGAGATCCGCTGCCAGCCAGCCGCGAGTATGTAGCGGTCGATGTCGGGCGGATACCAGCGGAGCAGCGCCCTGACGGGTCCGAGTTCGCTGGTCTGATCGGCGAATACCGGCCCGGCCGTTACCTCGAGCATGCCCTGCCCGGTCATCGTGAGCCAATCGAGCACGGACAGTCCATGCACCGGGTTGACACCCAACCGGGAGGCCGCGAACCGCCCGACAGTGGCGACCTCGACGCGATGGGTGACATCGGCGTCCCATGTCGTGGCGAACCTGACGGGCCACCCTCGGTAGCTGTCCGGCAGGTCGCGCTGGAGCAGTTCGCCAATCCGTCCGATGACCACCCGGTCGGTTTCGTCGACCAGCACAGTCAGCCGGCATCCCCAGTCGTGATCACGGCTCATTTGGTCATCGAGCCCGAGCACGTCCGAGCCCGAGCCGAGCCGCGCCGCCGCGTACCGCAACCCTGGCAGCTCGCGCTGGAGCAGTGGGCCCACCACCTCCGCGTGAAATGCCCGCGCGAGCCCCGCACCGGTCGGCCCCGCACCAGCCGGGTTCGCACCGCTCAGGTCCGCACCGGTCGGGCCCGCGCCAGCCGGGTCCGCACCGCTCAGGTCCGCACCGGTCGGGCCCGCACCAGCCGGGTCCGCACCGCTCAGGTCCGCACCGGTCGGCCCCGCGCCAGCCGGGTTCGCACCGGTCAGCCTCGCACCGGTCAGCCTCGCACCGGTCAGCCCCGCACCGGTCAGCCCCGCACCGCCGTCTCGGTCATCCGGCTGACGCTTGTTGCCCACGGCTGCCGAGCAAAACGCACAACCCCGCCGCTGTCCACTGGGTATCGCGTCCGGCGACCCCGCCGCCTCCGCCGCCTCCGCCGCCTCCGCCGCCTCCGCCCCGCCTCCGCCGCCTCCGTCTCCTCCGACCCCGCCGACCCCGACCCCCCCCGGACCCCCCGATGACCCCGCCCCCAGCGCCGGGCCCGCCAACATCGCGCGGCTGGCAGGCCGCTGCGCTGCGGTAGGGTCGTGCTGGCCGGACACCGTGGTTCGTCCCCCATGACGGGCTTGTGGCGGCGGTCACGGCAGATGTCAGGCGGGTTATCCCGGGGAGCGGGCGGCGGATGAAGGCTCTGGTCAAAGCGCGCTCCGAGCCCGGGCTGTGGATCGAGGACGTGCCAACCCCCTCGGTCGGCAGGGACGACGTCCTCATCAGGGTGCTCAAAACCGGTGTTTGCGGCACCGACCTGCACATCTACGAGTGGGACGGCTGGGCGCGGGCCAACGTGCCCGTGCCGCTCGTCATCGGCCATGAATTCGTCGGCGAGATCGTGGACGCCGGGGCGGACGTGCACGACCTGCGCCTGGGCGATCTCGTGAGCGGTGAGGGCCACCTTGTCTGCGGCCGGTGCAGGAACTGCATGGCAGGCCGGCGGGTCCAGTGCGCGCGCACGAAAGGGATCGGGGTCAACCATCCTGGCGCGTTTGCCGAGTTCATCGCGCTTCCCGCGACGAACGTCTGGCGGCACGCTCCGGATATCGACCTCGACGTGGCGGCCATCTTCGACCCCTTCGGCAACGCCGTGCACACCGCGCTGACGTTCCCGATTCTCGGCGAGGACGTCCTCATCACGGGTTCGGGCCCAATCGGCCTGATGGCGGCGATCGTGGCCAGGCACGCGGGTGCCCGGTACATCGTGACCACCGACGTGTCCGAATACCGGCTGGATCTCGCCAGGAAGATCGGGGTGACCCTCGCCGCGGACGTCACGGAGACCACGCTGCGGGACACCATGCGGCGGCTCGGCATGCGCGAGGGCTTCGACGTCGGGCTGGAGATGTCAGGCAAGCCGGCCGCGCTGCGGGAGATGCTGGCCAACATGACCCACGGCGGCAAGATCGCCATGCTCGGCCTGCCGACGGAGGAGTTCGGCATCGACTGGGCCCACCTCGTGACGAACATGATCACTATCAAGGGGATCTACGGGCGCCAGATGTTCGAGACCTGGTACGAAATGTCGGTCCTGATCCAGTCGGGCGTCGACATCTCCCCGGTCATCACACACAAGTTCGAAGCCGCCGATTTCGAGCCGGCCTTCGCCACCGTGCGCAGCGCGCAGTGCGGCAAGGTGGTCCTCACCTGGGCTCACCGGTAGCACCGACGATCACGAAAGGGCCGGCCAGTGTTTGCGAGCGTCCGGCAGGAGATCCGCGCCGAGCTTGACAAGATCCGCGCGGACGGCCTGTTCAAGGCCGAGCGTGTCATTATCAGCCCGCAGCGGCCCACCATCCGGGTCGGCGACGGTGCCGAGGTCCTCAACTTCTGCGCCAACAACTACCTGGGTCTGGCCGACGATCCGCGCATCGTCGAAGCCGCCAAACAGGCCCTGGACCGCTGGGGCTACGGCCTGGCCAGCGTCCGGTTCATCTGCGGTACCCAGGACGTGCACAAGCAGCTTGAGCAGCGCATCTCCAGCTTCCTCGGCACCGAGGACACGATCTTGTATTCGTCGTGCTTCGATGCCAACGGTGGCCTGTTCGAGACGCTCCTCGGCGAGCAGGACGCCGTCATCAGCGACGAACTGAACCACGCGTCCATCATCGACGGCGTCAGGCTGAGCAAGGCACGGCGGCTGCGTTACCGCAACCGCGATATGGCCGACCTGGAAGCGCAGCTTCAGGCCAGCCGCGACGCCAGGCGCAGGCTCATCGCCACCGACGGCGTTTTCTCGATGGACGGCTACGTCGCACCGCTCGACGAGATATGTGATCTCGCTGACCGCTACGAGGCGATGGTCATGGTCGACGACTCGCACGCGGTCGGGTTCGTCGGCCCGCGTGGCCGCGGCACACCGGAGCTGCACGGCGTCACCGGTCGCGTGGATCTCGTGACAGGAACGCTGGGCAAGGCCCTGGGCGGGGCGAGCGGCGGCTACACCAGCGGCCGTCAGGAGATCGTCGACCTGCTCCGCCAGCGTTCGAGGCCATACCTCTTCTCGAACTCGGTCGCTCCCGCGGTGGTGGGCGCGTCGCTCAAGGTCCTCGACCTGCTGGAGGCCGGCGACGAGCTGCCGGCCCGGCTGCGCGAGAACACCCGGTGGTTCCGCGAGCGGATGACCGGGCTCGGATTCGACATCCTGCCGGGGGACCACCCGATTGTCCCGGTGATGATCGGTGACGCGGCGCGTGCGACCCGGATGGCCGACCTGCTCCTGGCCAAGGGCATCTACGTGATCGGGTTCAGCTACCCGGTCGTCCCGATCGGCAAGGCCCGGATCAGGACGCAGGTGTCGGCCGCGCACACGCGCGACGACCTCGAAGCGGCGGTGGCCGCGTTCGCCGCAGCCCGCGACGAGATGGCCTGACCGCGGTCGCACAATCCATAT
The DNA here is from genome assembly GCA_963851085.1 of uncultured Actinomycetota bacterium. GTDB lineage: Bacteria > Actinomycetota > Actinomycetes > Streptosporangiales > Streptosporangiaceae > DATFVJ01. The sequence continues at coordinate 214,200 of CAWKNX010000011.1, forward strand.
CCCTAACGGCTGCCGCAGCGTGACGCCCGGGCCAGGGGAAGTGGCCCTAGGGCAGTGTGGCGAGTTATCCACAGAGCTGCGTCCACCAAGCGCCCACCCCAGACCAGTCATCCACAGAACGCGGTTCACCCCTCCCATGCCTCTTGACAACCTGCCAAGATCAGCAGTAGGGCAACGCCCCCAAGGGAGGGCGGGTCTTGTAGGGGTGCATCTGCGGTCCACCCCACCGGCGGACGCACCCCCGGCCTGACTGCCCACGCGGCAGCCGTTAAATGTGTTCGGCTTTCAGCGGATTGGCGGCTGACACCGGCCTGACGGCTATGCGGTGAGCGCTACGGCGGCCTCGCTGGTCCACATGAAGAAGGTCAGCGACTCCTGGAAGTACAGCTCGATGCTGGTGGCGTCGTGGGACAGATAGCCGATCGACAGGTCCTCGCCGATGTGCAGCTCGTAGTCGCCGCCGCGGGTGGAAAGTACGAAGGCCCCGTCGATGGCGGGTGCCCAGATGATCTCACCGTCCACGACCCGCGCCAGGTGCTCGTCAATGGGGAAACCGTGATCGGAGGTCTCCGTGACCAGGGTGTAGGCGTCGGCGCTGAGCAGCACCGAGTATGGGCCGTTGACACCGGCGAGCCGCAGGGACGTCAGCGCCTGGCTGATGATGTTCGGATAGGCGAGCGCGTCGCCGGGCAAGGCCAGGGCCGGGTTGGAGGAACTGTTCCTGATGCCCACGATCCCGGCCGCCGCGTACCCTTCGAAGATCGTCCTGTCCTCGGCGAAGGCGATGGTCCTCGCGGCGTCCTTCACCGGCTGCCAGTCCGAGTCCTTTGCCCCGCGCTCGACGTCGTCGACGGCTTGGCGGTCGATGGTGAACGGCACCTGCAACTCGATGATCGGCCGCGACTGCCGCGCCCGGGCGATGACGCCCTCGGCGGGCGGGTCGATGTCACGCACGTGGCCGGTGCTCGCTGCCGCCAGGGCCCGGCCGCCAGGGCCCAGCACATCGACGACCCGGCGCCCCGCCACATGGCGCTTGAAGGTACGCCTGGCCTCCTCATCGATGTCGGCCCAGGCGGCGGCGGAGATGGGCGCGAGTTCGCGGTGCAGGTTGTTCATGACGGGATGCTCCTTTTCAGGCTGCCGATACCCAGGGAACCGTCGGGCAAGACATCGGGTGCGGTGGATGTGTGCTGCGAACTGGCACCGTCACCTGCCGGTCCGGCCGCCGCGCCGGGTGCGGCGGAGGTTACGGCCCCTGGGGGATCCGGCAGGTTGTCGAGGAAATTAGCGGTCGGTACGAAAAAGAGCGTTCCGGTGACGGCGGTGGAAAAGTCGAGCACCCGGTCGGTGTTACCCGGCGGGTTGCCGATGAACATGTTCTCGAGCATCCGCTCGGTGACACTCGGCGTGGCGGAGTAGCCGATGAAATAGGTGCCGAACTCACCCCGCCCGATCGTCCCGAACGGCATGTTCTCCCGCACGATCTGCCGCTCCGTCCCGTCAGGCTCGGTGATGGTGTTCGCGGCCACGTGGGAGTTGGCCGGCTTGACGTCGTCAGGAAGCTCGATGTCGGACAGCTTGGTGCGGCCGATCACCATCTCCTGCGCCTCGACCGGCAGCGCGTTCCACGCCCGCATGTCGTGCACGTATTTCTGCACGATGACGTAGCTCCCGCCGGCGAAGCCCGGGTCCCCGGCGCCGATGAAGGCCGCGGCACGGGCAGCCTGGCCGACCGGGTTTTCCGTGCCGTCGACGAAGCCGAGCAGGTCGCGTTCGTCGAAGTACCTGAAGCCGTACACCTCGTCCGCCACCGTGACCGATCCGGCCAGCCGGCCCATGATCTGCGCCGCGAGCTCGAAGCACAGGTCCGTCTGCCTGGCGCGGATGTGGAAGAGCAGATCTCCTGGCGTCGAGACCGCATGGTGCCTTTCACCAATCAGTTCACGGAACGGGTGCAGTTCGGCCGGGCGTGGCCCGCTGAAGAGCCGGTCCCAGGCTGCTGACCCCACGCCCACCACGCAGCCCAGCTCGCCAGTGGGGACGCGGAAGCCCACCGCGCGCCGCAAACCGGCGATGTCGGCAAGGAGATCGCGTACGGCGGTCTCGGCACCAGGATCGACCGTCACGACCAGGAAGATCGCCGCTTCGCTTGGCGGGCCGAGCACCGGCTGGGATTCGGCCGGCGGGCTTGCTGGGCCGGGCGGCATCGGCACGGTCATGGCTACGCACTCCTTACTTTGCAGACAGCTTCCCATGCCGGGTCAGCCGGCCGCCGTCGGTACCGGGGTGCGGGTGCTCACCAGCCAGAATGGGCACCTGGATGGGGTCCTCACCCGGGTCCTCACCCGGGGTCCCCACCCGGTCCTCACCCGCCGGAAACGGTGGCGTGCATTTCCCACACGAGGATCTCGGCCGGATCGGTGGCATTGACCCGCTGCCCGCCGGTCGCGGTGAACCGCACGGCGTCTCCCGCGCCCAGCGCTCCGGCGCCCTCGAGCGTGACGTTGCCCCGCGTGACGAACAGGTGCAGGAACGGTGCCTCGGGCAGTTCGACCGTGCCACCGGCGTCCAGGCGGGCCGCGTACAGCGCGGCGTACTTGTTCTTGATCCGGATGGCGGAGGCGCCGTCGTGCTTGTCCATGCCGGACGCGACAGGTACCAGGCCGCGATGCAGCAACTCGTCGTCGATTTCGAGCTGCTCGTAACCGGGGGTGATGCCGTCCTCGTCGGGCACCACCCACATCTGCACGAAATGCACCGCCTCGGTGTGCCGCGCCGAGCCGCCCTGGAGGCGCCAAGAGTCGTTCTTCTCGGAGTGCAGGATCCCGGTGCCCGCGCTCATCCGCTGCGCCAGGCCCGGGTAGATGATGCCGGTGTGGCCGGTGGAGTCCTGGTGGACCAGGGAGCCCTGCAGAACCCAGGTGACGATCTCCATGTCCTGATGCGGGTGCGTCTCGAAACCGGTCCCGGGCTTGACGATGTCGTCGTTGTTGACGAGCAGCATGCCGTGATGTGTGTTGAGCGGGTCGTAATGCCGCGAGAACGAGAACGAGTGCTTCGAGTCCAGCCACGACAGCCTGGTTTTGAACCGCTCGTCGCGGCGGCGTACCTCCACCGTGGGCAGTAGCCGCCCGGCCATGCCGGTCATGCCAGTCATCAGGCTCCCTCGTCCGTGGAGATCGCGGCGCCGGCGACCGCGATGACGGGCGCGGCCGTAGTGACGTGCAGTTGCGCGCAGTGCTGGTCGGCAATCTCGGCGCAGATTTCCGCCGCCTGCTCGCAGATCGGGTTACCCAGGTCGGCGGCGTTGAGCGCCATGATCATCTTGTACTTGAGATCTTCCACAGCTATCGTCCCGCCATCAGCATGTCCGGCCCGTGCAGTCGGGGCGCGCCGGCTCGCACGGACGTCGCCGCGATGCCGGCGCGCCATCGCCCACGGCCGCCTGAGCCGCGGGCCCGCCTGGGATCGGCACCGCCCTCGTATCCGAGGACAGCGGCTCGATCTAAGGCCGGCGGTGCTGGGCGCGCCCACATACCCCTATTAGACCTGTTTCACGCCGCGGCCAGGGCACGTTACCGCCCAACGCCCTGTGCGGGCCTTGGTGTTGGGTGACGATTTCCAGGGCGGATCCGCTGGTCATCAGCTTCGTTCTCCTTGGGGCGGTGGCTGGGGTCTGGCGTCGCCGAGGATCTCGGCGGCGACGTCTGGCGACGCGCCGGCGGGCATCGCGGGAATGCTTTCGCAGCATGTTGAAGGCGGCGAACAGGCCTTCCAGGAATTGATCCTGAACCGCTGTGCTGCCTGGCACCGCCCTGAAACTGGCACGGCCCTGAAACTGGCACAGCCAGGAATCCTCAGCGCGGCAGCCGGAATTCCGCGTAGACGGCACGGTGATCGCTGCCCGGCACGACGTGCACCGAGGTCGTGAGCACGGCACAACGTGGATCGACGATGACGTGATCGATCGTCAGCAGCGCGAGTCTGTCCCCGGGACCCCACGTGGGGACCAGTCCATTACCCACCTGGGCGGCGGCATCGACGTGGCCGAGGCGCAGCAGTCGGCGGAACTGCGCATGATCGAGGGTGGCGTTGAAGTCCCCGGCAAGCACGCGGGGGGGATCGGCGGGCGGCGGCAGGACCGCCAGTTCCTCCCGCCACCGGGCGACCTTGCGCCGCGATGACAGCGGGGTCGGCGGGTGCGGGTGGACACAGACAAGCTCCACGCGCTGCCCGGTCGGCAGTTCAAGCCGTGCGGTGGGCTGCGCCACGGGGATGGGCGTGAGCGCCAGCCCTTCGGCCAGCGGGAAACGCGCGTATATGCCACCGCCGTGCGTACGGTCGGCCCGGACGTCCGTCACCTTGTACGGGAGCAGGCCGTCCAGCCCTGCCTGCTTGAACCGCGTCAGCGCGTCGTCGGTGAGTTCCTGCAGGAACAGCACGTCGGCACCGGCCCGCCGCACGAGATCGACGACAGTCTCCGCCGACGCGCGCCCGGCCAGCAGGTTCGCGGTGAGCACGCGCAGGACAGGCCCGTGTGCCTCCGGCTGCCGCCGCCGCACCGCACGCGGAAGCACCACCGCGGTCAGCGCCGCCCCGGCGAGCGCGGCGACGCCTGCCGCTGCCTTGCGCCGCGCGAGCAGCGACGCCAGGGGCGCGGCGGCGGCGGCGTACGGAGTGAACGACAGCAACGGGGCCACGGGAGCCTCGAGGCGGCGAAGGCGATCGGCGCCACCCAGCCGGAGCACCGCCCACCCGGCGACGCAACCGGCGGCGGCCCACGAGATGGGTTTCATAGTCCCCCGATCGGCGCCTCGCTCGCTTCAACACTACGGCCCCTCCCAGCACGTTTGGCACAGCCTGCGCTGTCCACAGGCAGTCACGGAGTTACCCACAGGACCGCGTTCGCCCTCCCGCACCCCTTGACAACCCGCAAGAATCAGCAGTAGGGCAAAGCCCCCATAGGGCGGGTGGGCAGTGTAAGGGGATCGGTCACGCGGGGACGTCTGGCCAGGCCGAAGCGCTACGGATCACGCGGCTGCTGCAGGATGGTGCCGGGGAGCGCAGCCGTTCAGGATCAGTTCTTGTCACCTTCCCTATCGTGCGATCGCCTCCGGGCGGGCCGGTCGGTGCGGGCCGGTCGGGCCGGTCGGGCGGGCCGGTCGGGCGGGCGGGTCGGTCGGTCGGTCGGGCGGTCAGTCGGCGAACTCGGTGCGGACCCCTAGCAACCGCACGGGGCGCCGCTTCGTGGACCGGTCGAGGGCCGCGAGGGCTCCCTGCTCGATCGCTGCGGCGTCGCAGGTCGGCGCCTCGAGCGTGTAGCCGAATTCGTACGTGGAGAACGGCACGTAGCGCACCTTCACCACGACGCGGCGGACGAGCCGCTGCTCGCTGACAGGGTCGCCTGCGACGAGTATGGCCAGCCGGGCGACCTCGGCGCGCACGTGCTCCCAGTCGCCGATGTCCTGCTGGAAGGTGGTCTCCCGGCTGCGGGAGCGGGCGCGGCGCGGCGCGCCGTCCACCGGTGAGCGGCTCCTGCCACGGCCGAGACCGGCGAGCCACGGCCCGATCGTCGGGCCGAAATGCGGGACGAGAGCCTGCGGATCGGTGGCCGCGAGGTCGTTGACGGTATTGATGCCCAGATTGGCGAGCCGCTGCGAGGTCTTCGTCCCGATCCCCCAGATCGCGTCTGTCGGCCGGTCACCCATGACCCCGGTCCACGTGTCGTCGGTGAGCCTGAAGACGCCGGCGGGCTTGCCGAAGCCGGTAGCCAGCTTCGCCTGCAGCTTGTTCTGGCCGATCCCGACCGTGCAGTCGAGGCGGGTCGCGGCGCGGACCCGTTCCTGGATCTGGCGGGCGGTGGCTTCCGGATCGTCGGTGTCAATGGCCAGGAACGCCTCGTCCCAGCCGAGTACCTCGACTGTCGCGTCGAACCCCCGCAACGTCGCCATCACCTCGGCGGACGCTGCGTCGTACGCCTTGTGGTCAACCGGCAGGAACACCGCGTCCGGGCAGCGCCGCACCGCGGTGCGCAGCGGCAGGCCGGACCGCACCCCGTAGGCGCGGGCTTCGTAGGAGGCGGTGCTGACCACGGCGCGCTTGGTCGTATCGCCGTCGCCCCCGACGACCACGGGCCGCCCGCGCAGCTCAGGATGGCGCAGCACTTCGACAGCCGCGACGAACTGGTCGAGGTCGACGTGCAGTACCCATTGGGCCACACCCCAGTCTCGCCCGGCGCGGGACCGTTCGGCCAACTCGTGGGCGGGCAGGACGTGACACCCCACCGCCTTCGGCGCCCCCACGATCGGGACGAACCTGCCATGCTTGACCGGTGCCTGACGATTTGCCAGCCCCGGACACCCGGCGGGCCCGGCTGTGGAGCGCAGCGGAGTCGCGGGGCGTCCCGCTGCGCGCGATCCTGGCCACGGTGGCCGTGGTGGTCGGGGTCTACCTGGCAGGGAAGCTGTTCTACCGGCTGCGTGACGTATTCCTGCTCATCGCGGTCGCAGGCTTCATCGCCCTGCTCCTGAACCCGCTCGTGGTGGCCCTTCAGCACTGGAAGGTGCGACGCCGTGGCCTCGCCGTCGCCGTCGTCACCATCTGGGCCGTGCTGGTCTTCGCCGGCCTGGCCGTCGCGTTCGGTTACCCGCTCATCAACGGGATCACCCATCTCGCCAACCGGCTGCCCTCGTACGTCAACCAGGCCGAGAGCGGCAAGGGCTGGATCGGCCACCTGATGCGCAGGTATCACGTCCAGACCTGGGTGCAGAACAACGCCGCGAAGATCGCGAGCTTCGGCCAGAGCCTCGGCAAGCCTGCCCTCGCCCTCGGCAAGGGCGCCTTCTCGCTGCTCATCGCGCTCGTCACAATCTTCATTCTGGTGCTGCTCCTGCTGCTCGAGGGCCCGAAGCTGCGGGTAGGGCTGCTCGGCCTCATGTCCGAGCGGCGGGCGGCGACCGTCACCCGGGTGGCCGGGCGGGTCAACCGCTCGGTCACCGGCTACATGCTCGGGAACTTCCTCACCTCGCTCATCGCCGGGATCGTGGTATTCGTCACCTTGCTCGTCGTCGGCGTCCCGTTCCCATTCCTGTGGGCCCTGTGGGTGGCGCTCGTCGACTTCCTCCCGATGATCGGCGGCGCGCTCGCCGGCATCCCCACCGTGCTGTTCGCCGCGGCTCACTCGCTCACGGCCGGCATCGTGACCCTGATCGTCTTCCTCGTCTACACCCAGATCGAGAACCACGTGCTCAACCCGGTCGTCATGAGCAAGACGGTCAAGATCAGCCCGTTGCTTGTGCTGATGTCCATCCTGGTCGGGGCGTCGATCGGCAGCTGGATCGGCGGCCTGTTCGGCGGCTTCGTGGCGGCGCTGCTTGCCATCCCGACCGCGGGCGCGATCCAGGTGATCGTCGGGGAGATGTGGCGTGCCACCGTGCCGCCGGCGCAGCCACAAGCGGTGGACCGCGAACCCGCGGCGCGGCCGTAGCATCCGGCGCCCGCGCGCGGCCCCCGGACCGGCGATCTACCGCGCGTGCGGCATCTCCTGACACCGGCCCGCCGGTGAACCACCCCCTGCCGCAGGCAACGCAAACTGATCCTTAACGGCTGCCGCGTGGCGCGCCGAACGTGGGTGCGGGCGCGCGGGGGGTTCTGGGGGGTCGCCCCCCGGGCTGGCAGAGTCTTAACGGCTGCCGCGTGGCGCGCCGGACGTGGGTGCGGGCGCGCGGGGGGTTCTGGGGGGGTCGCCCTCCGGGCTGGCAGAGTCTTAACGGCTGCCGCGTGGCGCGCCGGACGTGGGTGCGGGCGCGCGGGGGGTTCCGGGCCATCGGGGTCCGGGTGTCCCCGGGCGGGCGCTGTGCCCCCCGGGCTGGCAGAGCCTTACTACGGCTGCCGCGTGGGGCTATCGGTGGGAACGTGCGTCAAGCGGCCCGCGGGGCGACGGCCGTGTGCCCAGGTCCACAAGGATCAGCATGCGGTGCTCACATCAGGTAATCGTCCAGCCGGATCGGTGGTCAGCAGCTGCGGAGCCGGGGGAACTTGATCCGGCGCCCCGCGCCGCTTGATCCGGCGCCGCTCGCCACTTGATACATTGCCGCCTCAAATGATGATCTGAGTCTGCCCGTTCTTACCTGCGGGTATAGGCACGTTGGCGCCCGTGGCGCCGTTGCGGTCCTGAGCTCTGGAGGCAGCACGATGATGTCCAGCCTGTTCACCGGGTCTGCCCCGGGTGCGCTTGCGCGACCGTTAACCGCCGCGCCCCGGGCTCCCGCGCCCGTCGCGTCGGAAGTCACCATAAGCAACGGGATCGTGCTGTTCATCGTCATCGCGCTGATCGCCTTGATCGTGGTGATCATCGTTGGCCTTCGCATGCGGCATTCGCCAGGGCTGCGGTCGGCGCACTCGGAGAGGATCAAGGAGGCAGCGGCCGCCGACGTCGCGGCGATTGAGAAGGACGACGATTTCTTCAGCCCTGATGCCCCAGGGCGCCAGGAGGACGACCTCTGACCCCGTCCCTCCGGCGTCCTCCAGCCACCGGAGCGCCGGCCAGCCAGTCTGCGCCCGTATGCGGAAACGATCACGAGGGCGCGGGCGGTCGTCAGTGCTTGCGGCCGATGCCACCCCACAGCGCTGCCGGGCTGCTTGCCTCGGCCGCTGTCGCTGGCCGCCACTGCTGGACCCGCACCAGCCCAGGGTCCACCAGGTCCAGGCCGTCGAAGAATCTCGCCACCTCGGCGCGTCCGCGGAAGGTGACCTTCTCCGCCATCAGCCGGTTGAGGCGCTGCGCCATCTCGGCCATGGCCTCGACCTCGATATCCGCGGCCGGGTGGGAGATGGTGAGATAGCTGCCCCCAGGCGTGGCCTCGAGCAGGCTCGCCACGATCCCGTACGGGTCGTCCTCGGCCGGGATGTGCTGGAGCATCGCCATCAGCATGACCGCGACCGGGCGGGAGAAATCCAGCATCCGCGCGACCTCGGCGAGGATCGCCCCCGTGTCGCGCAGGTCCGAGTCGACGTATGTCGTGACCCTCTGCGGGCCGCTCGTCAGCAGCGCGCGGGCGTGGGCGAGCACGACCGGATCCTTGTCCACGTAGACGACCTTGCACCCGGGCGCCACACGCTGGGCGACCTCGTGCGTGTTGTTCGCGGTCGGAATGCCGGTGCCGATGTCGAGGAACTGGCGTATCCCGGCTTCCTCGGCGAGGTAGCGCACTGTACGCGCGAGAAACGCACGGTTTGCCCGCACAGAAAGAACGATGTCCGGGTAGGCCGCCATTGCCTGCTCGCCGGCTTCCCGGTCGGCGGGGAAATTGTCCTTGCCGCCCAGCCAGTAGTCGTACACCCGGGCGACGTGCGCCACGCTGGTGTCGAACGGCGCTGGCGCACTGCCGTCAGGTGCGGCGGCAGGTAACTGATCACGGGTCATGGCAGGGCCTTCCTCGCGGGCCGTGTGTGTGGCCATCTCCGCCACCGCGTGGCCAGGCGGATCGCGCCATCAGCGTCCCGTATGCCGGATGGCCGTGCAAGCCGCCCGCCGCCCGCGCAGCCGTTCAGGAGAAAACGTGGCGGCACTGGCCGGCGTGCGGCGTGCTGTCAGGAACGGGCTACCGCGGCGTGCGGCGTGCTGTCAGGAACCGAAGGTGCCGGTCGCGGCCTCGATCGCGCTGAGGTAGCCAGCGCGCCCGTATGCGGCATGGTCTGTGCCCTCGGGCGCGGCAAGCAGACCGCGCACGTCGCTGGCGGAGGCGAAGTCTTTGCGCTTCATCCACGCCGCGAGCCCGTCGAGCAGGACAGCGGCGTAGCCGGGGCCGTGCCGCAGCAGCGCGGAGGTCGTCATCACCACGTCGGCGCCGGCCAGCAGGTAGCTGGCGACGTCTGAGGCATCCTCGACGCCTGAGCTCGCGGCGAGCGCCGCGCCGGTTCGGCCGTGCAGGAGGGCGATCCAGGCGCGGGGGAGATGAGACTCGGCCCGGCTGGACAGTTGCAGCCCGGTGGTCACGGTGAGCGCCTCGGGGTCGATGCCCGGCTGCATGAACCGGTTGAACAGGACCAGGCCGTCCGCCCCGACGCGGTCGAGGCGGAGCGCGATCTCCCCGGTGGAACTGAAGTAGGGACCCAGCTTGACCGCAACGGGAACCGTGACCACGGCCTTGACCGTGGTCAGAATCTCGACATGCCGCTGCTCCACGTCGCGGCCCGGGATGAGCGGGTCGCCGGGCAGGTAGTAGATGTTCAGCTCGATCGCGGCGGCACCCGCGTCCTGGAGGGCGCTCGCGTAGTCTGTCCATCCCCCCGTGGTGACGCCGTTCAAGCTCGCGATCACCGGCACGTCCACCGCGGCCGCGGCGTGCTCGACCAGGCTCAGGTAGCGGCTGGGTTGTGTAGCGCCGGGATCTGCGGCCCGGCCGGCCGCTGAGCCACCGGCCCCGGCGCCGGCGGCGTCACGTTCGGCCTCCCCGCGCACCTGCTCCTCGAACAGCGATGGCAGCACGATGGCCCCGACCCCAGCGTCAGCGAGCTTCCTGACCCCATCCACCGTCCGCCCGAGCGGCGAGGCGGACGCGACCAGAGGATTGCGCAGCGCCAGGCCCATGTAGTCCGTCGCAAGATCCATTAGCTGCTCCCGCGGGCACCAGGGAACCGTTTCGCGCCCATGGCGGCCATGCTCTCATACGCTGCGATCCGGGCTACTGCATGCCGGCCCGGATGGGCGCACGTGCGCCCCGGCGTCTGCCGCACGTGGGGTCAGTGGGCGGCCGTTGCTGCTGCCCTCTGCCCTGCCGCCTCTGCCCGGCCGCGCCAGAATGACAGGAAGCCGCAGCGCTGAAGGCCGCCGGACCTGAGCCGACGACCCGGCGCAGACGCGGTCAGGTCAGCAACCGCACCGTTGGCGTGTCATTCGTCGTCGTCCATTTCGTCCATTGCATCCATCGCGTCGCGGAGCCTTTCCGCTGCGGCGAGAATCGCCGCGTCGATGACCGGGCCCTCGCTGCCGCTGATGGCTTCCGGGCGTGGCCAATCGTAGGCGTCCACCACCGCGAGCGCGGCTTCCTGCAGATGGTCAGTCGGGCGCGCCGGCGTCAAGCAGGGTGGCCAGTTGCCGCACGGGCTCGAGCACGGCCGTGACCTCGGGTGGCACGTCCCTGGTAGGCAGATGGTGGCGCATCGCCTGGACCAGGCGAGCCGCATCCGCGCGGAACGCGTCTTCCCGCTCCTGTCGCGCCGTGTCCCTCATGCCTGGACCCTACTCGGTCCGGGCACCAGCCGTTGCCGCACGCTGTCGGCGCACGGCCCGGGCACGGCGCGAGTACGGCCCGGGCACGGCGCGAGTACGGCCCGGGCACGGCGCGAGTACAGCCGGGGCACGGCGCGAGCATGACCCGGGCACGGCGCGAGCAGAGGATGCGGCAACGCAAAGTCGGCTGCTCGCAGAAACGAGGGATCTCATCGGTATCAGCAGGGGCCGGCGCGCCTCTTTTCTTATGTAGGCAAGGTTTAGATAACGAAACCGGGCGGACGCCGCTAATGGGCCCCGAATGTCACATACGGCGCCGCGGATCCGCCCACCTTCACCAGGAGTCGTCATGTGCAAGCACCTGCCCAGGTGCCCTCTCGCCTGGGCTCCCGACCGGGACGCCGCGCGCGTCGTCACGGCTCATCCCGAGCAGGGATGGAGCCTGCTGTGCAACGGCGTGGTGGTGTTCGACGACCATGGCGAGATCCTGCCGGACGGGCGGGTCATCGATTCGCCGCAGACCCTCCAATTCATCGTCTGCACTGCCTAGCGCGCGGCCGCCGCGCCCAACCGTGCCGCGGGTAGGAGTCCGCGCCCGCGCGGGCTTCCCCGGCCGATCCTGCACGGCCTGTGCACCTACGGCGTCACCGGCCGCGCGCTTCTGCACACGCTCGCCGGGTCCGACCCGGCGCGGTTCGGCGCCACGTCGGGCCGGTTCACCGGCCCGGTCTATCCGGGCGAGGCCCTGACGATCGTGATGTGGTCAGATGGCGAGGCGGCTCTATTCCAGACGATCAAGGACGATGGCGCCGTGGTCATCGACCGTGGGTCGGCGCGTATCCGGCCGGCCTGACGACCGGGCGCCGAACCGGTGTACCGGCGGCGCGGCGGTCCGGCTCGAAGGGTGGCAAGTGACCTATCCCGAACGGCTGCCGCGCGCCACGCCCATCCCGGAGGGGCTGCGCCGCGCGGCGTGGCGTGGAGTGGCAGCTCGGCGGGTGGCAACAGGCCTATCCCGAACGGCTGCCGCGCGCGCCGCGCCCATCCCGGCAACCAGCTCATGATTCGGGCGAGGGCCACGGCCAGGCAACGCCGGGCTTCTGACCGCGAAAGTCTAGCTTCATGATCGCGGTAACTTCTCGGCGATATGTGCGGAAAAGTTACCGCGATCATGAAAGCCGCCGTGGGGTCAAAGGCGATGGTACATATTGACAGCCGTGGGATAGCGCCCCCAACGGGCCAACGATCAACGCGAACCCTCACCGCGTTCGATCAGTGCGGTGTCGTCATATGCGGGGCCTCGGCGGGCTGTTGCAGAATCCATTGCGCGTCTCAGATGCCGGGATCGCGCTATCGACGGCGGCAGGCACGACAGCATCGCCGCAGGTCACTGCAATGGCTCTTCGTCCGTCAGGGTGCGCCGACAAGAGCAATCTCACGGTTCGAGACGAGTTCTCGATTTTGACGCCACATCCACGGCCCGAAGCGCGACGTTCAATGCGGTGGCTCGTCGTCGGCCCGCAACGGGTCGAGCCGGAGGATCAGGCGGATAGCCGCATCCGCGATCGTGTCGGCCTCCTTCTTGCCCGTGCAGGTGGCGATCTCGCGGCCCGTCTCGCCGATGATCGTGGTGAGCACCGATACCGTCAGCCGGTCGACGGGGTCGGCGCTCGCGCCGAGCAGGACGGCGTTCTGCCGGACCCACTCGTGACCGCGGGTGCGCCGCAGCACTTCGAAACCCGGCGGCCCGTCGCCATCCATGAACAGGCGCGCCAGGTCGCGCCGCTCCCACGAGCATTCGAGGAAGGCTCGTGCGCCGGCGATGAACAGCGTCAGCGGATCCTCCTCACCCGCGGCCCGCGCCTTAGCCACCGCGCTCGCGGCGCGCTGCTCGTGCGCGGTCTGGTGGTCCTGCCACAGCGCCATGAACAGCTCTGTCTTGCCGCCGAAATGGTGGTACAGGCTGCCGACGCTCGAACCCGCGCGCTCGACGACCTCCGACACGCTCGCTTCGGCGAATCCGCGTTCGACGAAGACCTCGCGGGCGGCCGTCAGCAAGACCCTGCGGGTCTCGGCAGTGCGGCTCCACTGCCAGGCGTTGCCAGCGGGTTTGCGTGCCATCGAATGATCCGTTCCCTGGGCCGGTGCCGCCTCACGTGGAGTCGGCGCCGGGATTGTGCCGCCCCGCCCTCGCTTGACAGCCTCCCAGATCGTATCCGGGCTCAAGATATTCCTAGAGTATCGTTCTAGAACGTATGTCTAGAATTGCAGGTCAGCGGGCTGCAACAGGTAAGGACATCCGCCGATGGTTGACTTCTCGCTCAGCGATGAGGAGCGGCAGATCCGCGACACCGTCCGTTCCTTCATCGAGAAGGAGATCATGCCGCTGGAGCCAGATGACAACGACAAGCCCGGCAACGCCCGCCGCCCCGGGGCGAGGTGGCCCCGGGCGAGGTGGCCCCGGGCGAGGTGGCCCCGGGCGAGATGGCAGAGCGGATCCTCGACGTCCGCGGCCGCCGCGTCCACCTGGCGCAGTCCGGCGCGGGTGCGCCCCTGGTCTACCTCCACGGTGAGGGTGATCTCGGTACCTGGGATCCCGCGCTCAGCCTCGTCGCGCGGGAGTTCACCGTCCTGCGGCCGGACCACCCCGGGTTCAACCGCAGCGACGACGACCCATCGGCCGACTCGGTCCTTGACATGGCGTTCGCCTACCTTGACCTGCTCGACCACCTGGGCCTGGATCGCGTCCCCCTCGTGGGAGTCTCCCTGGGCGGCTGGCTCGCCGCCCAGATCGCCGTGCTCGCCGGCGAGCGGGTCAGCGCGCTGGTCCTCGTGGGCGCAGGCGCGGCCGGCGTGCGGGCGGAGGTCCCCACCCCGGACATCTTCACGATGAGCCTCGTGGAGGTCGCCGAACTGACCTACCACCGGCCGGACCTGCGCGCGGCCGCGGCCGGGCAGGCCGCGAAGATCCAGGACGATCCCGAACGATTCCAGCGGTATCTCCGCAACCGGATGGCTTGCGCACATCTGGGCTGGAACCCCTATCTGCACGACTATCTGCACGACCCGAAACTGCCCGGCCGCCTGCATCGCATCGTGGCACCGGTGCTCGTGGTCTGGGGCGCGCACGATCGGCTGCTGCGGCCGGCTACGCCCACCGGTGTACGGAGGCGCTGCCCGGAGCGCGGCTGCGGACCGTCGACGACGCCGGGCATCTGCCGCCCGCCGAGCAGCCGGAAGAGTTCGCCGCCCTGGTCGCGGAGTTCCTGTCAGCGGGGCGGGCCGCGTGAAGATCTTCGGCTTCCACCTGATGCCCCACACGGATCTGCCGCGCGAACACCTCGACAGCGCCGACACAAGCTGGGTGACGCTGAGCAACGCGCTGTTCGATCCGCGGCATGGGCATGCCCTGTACCAGCGGTACCTGGACGAACTCGTCTGCTACGACCGGGCGGGATTCGACGGGCTGTGCGTCAACGAGCACCACCAGACGCCCTACGGCCTGATGCCGTCCCCGAACGTCGCCGCCGCCGTGCTGGTCCCGCAGACGTCCTGCAAGATCGCGCTGCTCGGCAACGCGCTGCCCCTGCTCGGCAACGCGCTGCCCCTGCGTGACCATCCGCTGCGGGTGGCCGAGGAAGTCGCGATGCTCGACGTCATCTCCGGTGGCCGGATCATTTCCGGCTTCGTTCGGGGCATTGGCGCGGGCGGGCAGCGCCGGGCTTCATGATCGCGGTAACTTCTCGGCGCTTGCGTTTTAACCCTGTTACGGCTGGTTGCTGATCGTCTGCGGCGTGTCGCCGTGACATTGGGCGGCCACCGAATGATCATCTTCGTGTTCGATCAAGAGACGCGGAGGTGAGTGCGGTGGCCGTGGTGTCCAGTATGGCGTGGTTAACGCCGGGTGTGCCGGGGGATGTGGCGGCGTGGGGGGATCTGGCGGGGTTCCGGGCCGGGTGGTACGGGTGCCTGGGGCCGTGGGCGGATACGCTGTTCGAGCTGACGGACGCGGTGCTGTGCGCGGGCGGGCCGGTGACGTCGCTGCCGCGGTTGTCGCTGGAGCCGGTGCTGCGCCGGGGGCACGGCAGCGAGTACGCGGCGCTGGCGCACGGCCAGATCGGCGCGGGGGGGCTTTCGGATCTTCTGGCCACGCGCCGCCCGGCCGGGTGGCCGCTGATATTCGCGGTGGATGGCACGGTCTGGCCGCGGTGTGCGGCGGGCACCTCCCCGGGCCGGGGCTTGTGCTATCACCCGTCCCGGCGGGCCGGGGGCAAGCCGGTGGTGCCGGGCTGGTGTTATCAGAAGGTCAGCCAGCTGAACTTCGCCCGTGACTCGTGGACCTGGCCGGTGGATGCCCGCCGGATCGGCCCGCGCGAGGATGTGGCAGCGGCCACGGTGGCGCAGGTCCGTGGCGTGCTGGCCCGGCTGGGTGCCGGCGATGATGTGCCGTTGTTCGTCTTCGACGCCGGCTCGTCCTATGACCCGGCCACCCTGTCGTATCAGCTGGCCGGGCAGCGGGCGCAGCTGCTGGTGCGGCTGCGCAAGAACCGGGTGTTCTTCCGCGACCCGCCGCCGCGGCTTCCCGGCACCAACGGCCGGCCCCGCCGCCACGGCGCGCCGTTCCGCCTCAAGGACCCCGCCACCTGGGGGGCCCCGGATGCGCGGCTTGCCACCGGTGACCGGGTCTACGGCACCGTCACCGTCCGCGCCTGGGCCGGGCTGCACCCGCTCATCCGCCGCCACGGCCGCTGGGCCGGCACCGCCCCAGCGCCGATCGTGCGCGGCTATGTGATCCGGGTCGATGTGACCCGCCTGCCCAAGCCCACCACCAAAGCCGCCACGACCCTGTGGCTGTGGTGGTCCGGCCCCGCCCAGATGACCCCGGACCCCGATATCTGCTGGCGGGCCTACGTGCACCGGTTCGACATCGAGCACACCATCCGGTTTGAAAAGACCACCCTCGGCTGGGTCACCCCCGCGCTGCGCCACCCCGAACAGGCGGACCGGTGGACCGCGATCATCTTGTCCGCCTACGCCCAGCTCGTCCTCACCCGCCCCCTGGCCGCCGACCTGCGGCTGCCCTGGGAACACCCCCGCGACCCCGCCCACCTCACCCCCGGCCGGGTCCGCCGCGACTTTCCGCGCATCCGCGCCGCACTGCCCCCGGTGGCAAACCCCCGAAAACCCTACGGCACCGGCCCCGGGCGGCCCAAAGGATCCCGCAGCCGCCCCGCCCAGCGCTACCCGGTGATCAAGAAAGCCGCCTGAACCACCGGTCCAGGGTTAAAACGCAAGTCGGCGATATGTGCGGAAAAGTTACCGCGCGATCATGAAAGCCCGCCGTGGGTCAAAGGCGATGGTACATATTGACAGCCGTGCTATTGCCCTGGCGATGGCCCATCGCTGGGATGGCACCGGCCGTTGCTCACTTGACGCGGTAGTGCTCGGCGTCGGGCTGGCACAGGATAAGCCGGATTCCGGGCGCGGCCGGGTCGGGGCGGACGGTCCCACCGGCTGGGTCGAGTGCGCCATCGAAGAACATCGACTCGAGCCGGACGTGGTCGTGGAACCATTCCAGGTGGCGCAGGTTGGGCGTGGCCGCGCCGACGTGGGCGTGCAGATGCGGCCCGCAGTGGCAGGAGATTTCCAGGCCGTGCGTTGCGGCGTCCGCGGCGACGACGCAGGTGATGCCGATGCCGCTGGCATGGCCGCCCGGGCTGTGCCTGCTGCGGCAACACCGATGATCGCGGCGAGCGTGAGGCTGGGATGAGCTTCATGAGTCAGCTTCCCGGGCACAGGTCGGCGGACGTGATGGAGTCATACAGCCCGAGGTGGTAGGCGTAGACCCCGCCCGGTGTCAGGACGGCGGCATCCGTCTCGGCCCACGACATCCCGCTGGCCCAGTCGGCGCACAATGTTGCGCCTGTGGCGTTGATCCAGCCCACGGGGGCCACGATCCCGGCGTTGGTGATGTCCTGCGCATAGCTGGTGACCGGCACATACGGCTGCGGGCGGGCGGGCACCGGCACGTACCTGACGGTGTACGTGGGCGCAGGGGCCGGCGTGGCGGTCTGCGTCACAGTGATCTTTGGGGTGGGCTGTGCTGCTGTCTCCCTGATGACCGTGGTGCCGCACGCACTGAGCGCCCCCACCACCCCCATGGCCAGGGCTGCTATGCCTATGTGGTTCATTGGACGGAGCCGACAAACCAGCGGCTGCGCTGCAGTGGAGGCAGCCGGAGAACCCCGGCGACGGCGGCAGTGCCGGCCAGGGCGATGGCGATGCGATTCATGATTCCCCCGTGTTTTGGACGATCCTGCTGACCGTTCCTCAAGACCCCTTTCCGGGGATCATGAGCAGCTTTCAGAAGTCGTTGGCGGTACGTACGGCGCGGGCCCATTGCGTGGTGGTGAGGGTGGCGCAGTGCTCGCAGTCGCGGACCTGCGGGACCGTGCAGCGGGCGGTGCCGCACCGGACGGTGAGCTTGCAGGCGGGGCAGGTGTGCGCGAAGGTGACGCCGGTCCGGGCGGTGAGCTGGGCGGCGTTCATGAGGTGAGTGCAGCGTAAGCGGTGGCGGCGGTCGCGGAAAGCTGGACGGCGTCGTGAGCGCCGGTCAGCGTGGCCTCGTAGGCGAGCTGTGACAGCTTGGCTGCCGCGAGGTACTCGGCGCTGGTGGTGTCTGTCATGATGTTCCCCCCGTTAATGTGGAGACGTCCTCCAACTTGAATCTCGTGCGAGCCGCCGCTGCGCGCTAGAGCACGAAGTCCAAGTAATTCGGCGCAGATCCAGGGCAAAGGTCCCACGCGAACAATGCGTTACCGGGTAATACCGGGCGAATCTGCATGGATGGCATCCAAGCGAGCGATTCTTTAGTTACCGCAAGCGCGAATACTTCATGGCTAAATAGGCGGTGTTGTCCTGGTATCGCTGAGTCTCACCGCTGGGTTATGACGTGAAGGTCACCCTCGCCGACGGCACGCAGGTCCATCGTGACCGATGGCGGGCGATGTCGCGGGCGGCGGGTAGCCGGTGATCGTTCCGGCTGGAGCGGGCGGGTCAGCAGGAGCGGGGTCGTCGCCTGATCCCGCTGCCGATCTGGCAAGCTGTCCTCGTGCTAAACCGGGTAGAGCGGGCGGCCGCTCGGCGACGGCTAAGGAAACGCGCGTCGACCGCGGGTGACCGGTCGCAGCCGAGGCTGGCGGTGGGCACCGATGGCCTGCCACAGATCGAGCACATCGTCGTGCTGATGATGGAGAACCACTCCTACGACAACTACCTCGGGATGCTGGCCGGCCGTGGCGACGGTTTACCGCTCGATGAGTACGGCCTGCCGTCATCGGTGAACCGCGCGGCAGACGGCTCGCAGATCCGGATGCGGCGATTCGCCGGCACCGCGCAGCGGGAAGGGATTCCCACCCAGAGCTGGAACGCGTGCCACATCCAGTGGGACGAGGGCTCGTGCGGGGGCTTCGTGCGGAGCATCGAGCAGACCCTCCCCGGGCAGGACGCCTCGGTGGCGATGAGCTACTGGACCGAAGAAGATCTGCCGTTCTACTACGGGCTTGCCCGGACTTTCCCGCTGGCGACACGGTGGTTTTCTTCCTGTCTCGGCCCGACGTTCCCGAACAGGCGGTTCCTCATCGCAGGCACCGCCAACGGGCTCATCGACGACCTGCCCTTCGCCATGGCCGACTATCCCGCCGCGGGCACCATTTTCGACCTCCTCACCGCCCACGGCATCACGTGGGCGAACTATCACCACCTGTCCCCCATCCGGGTCAGCTGGCGGCGGGTGTCGCACGCGTGGGGACTGAACTTCCTGCGGGCTCTCGGCGGCCTGATCGCCGGCCTTTTCCCGCAGCTGATCCCGGCCATACAGAGCAAACTGCAAGCTACCGCCGACCTGTACCCCCTGGGATTCCTGCGCTCGGTCAACCATCTGAGATCCATCAATCAGTTCTGGCGCGACGCACGGACCGGCAGGCTGCCATCGGTCAGCATCGTCGATCCGGACTTCGGCAGCTCCTCGGAGGAGAACCCGCAGGACGTCCAGGTCGGCGAGGGCTTCGCGGCCAGGGTCATCAATGCCGTCATGAACGGAAGAGGCTGGCAGAAGACCCTGCTGATCTGGCTGTACGACGAGCACGGCGGTTACTACGATCATGTCCCGCCGCCCGAGGCCCCGGCGCCCGATGACGTGCCCGGCCGGGATCCCATGGAGCGTTTTCTCCTGCTGCGGCCCCTGCGTCACCTGAGCATCGCTAAGCAGATCAGGGCGGCCGATGAGGGACCGGAAACCTACGACCGCCTGGGGTTCCGGGTTCCCGCGGTCATCGTGTCACCGTACGCGAAGCCCGGCTACGTGACGGAAAAGGTCTACGACCACACGTCCGTACTCAAGCTCATCGAGCGAAAGTGGAACCTCCCGCCGCTCACCAGGCGCGACGCGGCAGCGATCGACCCGCTCGACGCGCTCGACCTCACCAGCCCGCCGCACTTCCTGATACCCCCGTCCCTGCCCGAGCCAGCCCGGCCGTGGCGGGGGTGAGATGAGCTCGGGACGGCTGGTGACCCGGCCCGCCACCGCCAGGACCCGACCGCCCGGCCGCGCCCGGGCGAGCGCCCGCGCGAGGGCCCGCGCGAGGCAACAATCCGGTGCCGGCGCCCGGCCAGGACCATTACGTGCTATATAGAACTTCAGGAGCCGGCCAGATGGGGGTGAGCCGCCACCGCGTGTGGCTCATCCGGCGGCGCCCCCCGGAGGGATCTTGCATGACAGACCAATGCCAACCGCCTGGGCCGGAGGCGCCGCCCGCGCTCAGCGCCATGCTGCCGGTTCGCCTGGCGGCCTTCGCACCGGCGGCGACGTCCTCGACGGCGCCACTGAAAGGCCCGGGCGCATGACGTCCCCGCATGCCGGCGTCGCGCCGCTGACGGCGCCGCAGCTTGCTCTGTACGCGGGCTGGACGATGGCGGTGCTCTACGGGGATGTCCCGGACACACCAGCGCTCCAGGGACAATTGCCGACCGTGCACGAGTTGTCACCAACGGAGCGCAAGCAGCTCGAACTCGGCCGTCTCAGCCACCTGCTCAAGACCTTGGCGGAGATGCCGGAATGCAAGGACTCAGGCGTGCCGACCGACGTCTCGCGCTTAGATCCGCAGACGCCGGATTTCAAGGACAAGCTGGTGGCCCTCAACCTGGCCCTGCTCGAAGCGATGGCGGCTGCCGAGCCAGAGACCGAGCTTGCCTATGAGCTCGGCCGCTCGCTGCGCGACACGGCGAATCCCCCAGCGGACTCGGCGGCGCGCGCAGACGCGCTGGACACGCAGTTGCGGCGCGGCCGTGTCGCCAGAATCCAGGAATGGCTGGCCACCTTGTCCGCACAATTTCCGCTGCACGCGGCGGCCATCGTGAGCAAATCGGTGGGGCGCTGGAGCGAGCTTGCCTCGGTGACGTTGAGCACATCGACGCGGACGTACTTGAAGACGGGCGGCAGAGAAGAATTCGCCGAGAAAATGTGCGCCTACTTACTGCGGCAAGGCGACGTTTGGGTGCTGCTCCTGGTCGGTGCGCGCCCGACCGCCGGGCTGCTCAGCCCGGAAGGCTATGTGGCGGCGGGAGAGGCGGCCCTGCGCCGTTCGACGAGGATCGTCCGCAAGGTGCTCCGGCATTACTGGGTTGTCCTGGCCGTGCTGGCGATCGCGCTGGCCGTCGTCCTCTACCTGGCAGCCGCCTACCTCGGCGGCGCGGCCAAGGTGTGGACGTCGATCGCCGCGATTGCCAGCTCGCTGGGCATATCCGCGCGGGCGATCGCGTCGGCGACGGGCCGGCTCGCCGCCGAGGCGGAACGGCCCGTGCTCGGCCTCGAGGAGGAGGACGCGATGGCCTGGGCCATCACGACCATGCCTCCGGTGGACCTCACCCCCCGTGGCGTCCACCGTCTGCGGCGGGCTGGTGTCGCGCGGACGGCCGACCTGGGCCGCGTCTGACGCGCCAGCCTGCCTGGTACCCACACCCGCACGCGCCTCGCCCGAGGCGGCGGCAGTCGGGCCTTCAGGCTCGCGAGCCGGGCGCTCGAGCATCCGCTGAGCCGCGATCCGCCGATAGCCTACGGGCCGCCGTCGCAGTCGGCCGCAGCAGCGCGCCGCCCAGGCAGGGTGGACAAGAATGATCCCGAACGGCTGCGCGCAGCGGCGAGCCCCCGCACCGCGGCCGCCCAGCGGGCCGCGGAGCCCACGCGGGCCAGTGGTCTGTAAAGGGCGTCTTCCTGGCGCCGCGACGCGCCCCGCACAGACTGCTGGCGGCCACTAATCTGAGTGACAGGCCCGGAGTCGTTAGGGAAAATGCTGCCCGTCCGCCACCGCGGCGGTAGGTGCAGCAGGACTCGCCGGCGCTTGGCGTGGCCGCGGGTAGGTTTCTGGTTGTACGCGGCGCAGGGCCTGCGACCAGGGAAGGTGGGACCTCAGCCGGTGACCTCGACGATCCTGCTTCGCGGCGGCCTTGTCGCCGACGGAATCGGCGCCACGGCCCGCCGCGCCGACGTCCTGATCGACGGGCCAGTGATCGCGTCGATCGACGCCGCCATCACGGTCCCGCCCGGCTGCGACGTGATCGACCTGGCACCTGGCAGCGTCGGCTGCCCCGGCTTCATCGACGCGCACGTGCACGCAGAGGGGTCGCTGCTGGCCGGTGGGCGTGTCGACGGCGCGCTCGCCCAGGGCGTCACCACCCTGGTCATCGGCCAGGACGGGCAGTCGTGGATCGGCGCGACCGCCGACACCGCCCGTTACCTGAACCGCTACTTCGCGGTGGTCAACGGGATACTGGAACCCGTCCGTGATTTCAGCGTGGCCGACTACCGCGACGCGCTCGCAGGGACGCTGAGCCAGAACGTCGCCGTGCTGGCGTCACAGGGCACGATCAGGCACAACATCGCGGGCATGGAACCGCGGCTGCTCGATCCCGGCGAACGGGCCGCGGCGCGGCGCCAGGTGGAGAACGCACTCGCCGACGGCGCGGTCGGGCTGTCCAGCGGTTTCGACTACCTGCCCAGCCGGTTCGGGGACATCGACGAGCTTGCCGACATGTCCCGCCCGCTCGCCGCCGCCGGCCGCCCTTATGTTTCGCACCTGCGTGCCTACGGCACCGACGTCCAGGTGGGCCTGGACGAACTCGTGGCGGTCGGGCGCGCGGCCGGGATCCGGGTGCACGCGAGCCACCTGTGGGGCACACCTGCGGGCATCGAGGCAGCGTTCCGCACGGCCGACGCGGCGGGCGTCGGCATCACCTACGACATGTACCCCTACCGCAAGTCCAGCACGATCCTGCCGATGCTCCTGCTTCCCTTCGACCTGCAGGCTCAGGGTCCGGACCAGACCCTGAGCGCGATCACCAACCGCCGCCAGCGGTCGGCGCTGCTCGCGGACGAGAAGTTCACCGACGAGTATCTGGACCTCCTCACGCTCGGCTGCCTGCCCGAGGAGGCGGCCCGGTTCGCCGGGCACACCATCGCCGAGGCGGCCGCGCGGGACTCGCGGCAGGCCGGCGAATGGGTCCTGGACCTGCTGGCCCGCGCGGAACTCAAGGTGGGTGCGCACCTCGACAGGCCCACGCTCGGCGACGACGACCTGGCCTGGCTCACCGGCCATGACCGGCACTGCGCCGGGTCGGACGGCATCTACCTGGGCCAGCGCCCCCACCCGCGCGGATACGGCGCCTTCGCACAGCTCGCGGAGGGCTACCTCGCAGACGGGCCGCAAACCGGATACCAGCGCCTCGCCCGCCACCTGGCCACGACGGCCGCCGACACCTACGGCCTGCGCGACCGCGGGCGCCTGGCACCCGGCATGGCCGCCGACATCGCCGTCATCGGCCCGGGCGGGATGACCGCCCACGCCACCTACGACGCACCTGTGCGGCAGGCCACCGGAGTGGACCTGGTGCTCGTCAACGGCGTCATCACCTGGCGCGACGGCGAGCCCGTGACAAACCAGTTCCCCGGCAAGCTGGTCAGCTAGCGGTCTGTCGCGCGGGCGCACAGGCACCCCGGGCCCGCCGCCTGAAGGTTCTGTCGGGTCGACGCTCGCGCAGGCGGAACTGCCGCGCGATCCGAGCATCCTGAAGACGGTCGCGTGAAGTCATCAAGGCTGCCTCGGAGTCTAGGATCGGTTGTGTCGGCGGGCCTGGTTCGGGGCCGGTGATCCAGTCGTCCTCGCGGCCTAGCTTCACCGAGCCCAGTCGTAATGTTCCTCGACCGGCCACAACTTGCCTGGTGGACGTCGGCCGTTATCGGCACCGCGGTCGCCCTGCTGATATTCGTCGGCGGCCTGACCAGCCGAGGCAGCTTCAGCCCGGCCAGCGCTATCGCGCCCCCCGCGGGCCAACGACCGCGGCAGGGCTGGCCGGTTCGAATACCGGTACCGTTGCCGCATGCCGCCGACCGACAAGCTGAACGCCTTCCTCGCCGAACCCCGCAATGTGATCGTCGCTGGCGTCCGCGCTGATGGCCGTCCCCACCTCACGCCCAACTGGTTCCACTGGGACGGCGAGCTGTTCTACGTGTCGACTACCCGGACCCGGGCGAAGTACGCGATATTCAAACGCGACCCCCGGGCCAGCCTGGCCGTCGACGACTCCACCGGCTTCCGCTGCGTGCTGACTTCCGGGCGGGTGGACATCCGCGAGGACGTGGCGGAGGAACTTGACCATTTCAGGGCCATCCGCGAAAAGCATGGGGCCCCGGTCCCCAGCGGCGCCGAGCACCTCGCCGCGCTGGTGGCTGAGCAGCGGGTTCTGCTCGCGATACGCCCAGACGGCCCCATGAGCACGTGGACGGCCTGGGGGCTGGACTAATGGTTTGTAAGGGGGCTCTTTACGCCCGATGCGGGCTGGGTAGGACTGGCATTTGAGTGCCACCTGCCCAATACCGGACATCGGCACCGCGGATGAGAGGGCATAATATGAAGCCAGAAAACAGCCCTGTTGTCTTCGTTCACGGTCTGTGGCTGCATGCGGACTCGTGGCGTCCGTGGGTGGAACTGTTCCGTGCAGCGGGTTACGCGCCGTCGGCGCCAGGCTGGCCGGGCGACTCGGCCACCGTGGAGGAAGCCCGGCGGCAGCCCGACCAGGTCGCGGGGAAGGGTATCGACGATGTCGTCGAGCACTACGCCCAGATCATCCGCAAGCTGGATGTCCCGCCGATTGTGATCGGCCACTCTTTCGGCGGCCTGATCGTGCAGCGACTGCTCGGGGAGGATCTTGCCGCCGCGGGCGTGGCGATCGACGCGGCGCCGATCAAGGGCGTGATCTTCCTGCCGCCGTCGGCGCTGCGGGTCGCCTCGGTCGTGCTGCGCAATCTGGGGAACAGGAACCGGGCGGTGTCACTGACGCCGGAGCAGTTCCGCTACGGCTTCGGCAACGCGCTGCCCGCGAAGGAGTCCGCCGAACTGTACGAGCGCTGGACGGTTCCCTCGCCGGGTAAGCCGCTGTTCGAGGCCGCCTCGGCGAACCTCTCGCTGCGGTCGCCCGCCAAGGTCGACACGGGCAACAAGACCCGGGGACCCCTGCTGCTGATCGCCGGGGGCAAGGACCACACGGTCCCAGCGGCCATCACCAGGTCGACCCGCAAGCTGTACCACAAGTCGCCGGCGATCACCGACTTCAGGGAATTCCCCGACCGCGGTCACTCACTCGCGATCGACCACGGCTGGCGCGATGTCGCCGACGAGGTCCTGAGCTGGCTCAAGCAGCGCTCCGCGTAGCCCCGCCCTTCATGATCGCGGTAACTTCGCCGCACATACCGCAGGTAAGTTACCGCGATCACCAAACGGAGTGATGCTGCCGCCTGGCTGACGCCTGCCATGGGGCACCGCATCTGGTTGGTGCGGCGCCCTGCCCGGGCTGCGTGGCCCGCTCAGCAGTACTTGTAGCCTGGGCCGCGCCTGTTCCAGGAACAGGAGTCGCGCTGGGTCCCGGCGGCGTTGCGCAGGGAGGCCCGGTCACCGGTGTTGTTCCACACGTACCAACCGCGGCCCCAGTACCGGTTCGCTGAGGTATTGGTGCCTTTTCCGGTGTGAATGCGCACGCGCTTGCCGGCGCCGAGATAGAAGGTGCCGAACGTGTAGATATGCCGCTGGCCGTCCCGGAGCGTCCAGTGTGTCAGGTTCCGGGTTGTGGTGCCGACATTTTTGATCGTGACATACTCGGCGTTCAGGCTGGCGTTGCTGCCGGTGTCGGGGCCCGGCGAGTCGTAGTAAATCAAGCCGAATTGGATGGTGTTCGTCGCGGCCTGTGCGCTGGGCACGACCGGCAGCAGCAGGGTCGCCAGCCCTAATAAGGCGACAAGCACGGCACGGTAACGCATTGATCCCCCTACATACGAGAAGTTGTGGCCTGACCCGGCTCTTGAGCGCTATGGGGCTCAAGCGCTGAAATTACCTCATATGCGCCCGATGGCTGGATGGTCAAACCTTATCGAGTGTCATTCCGCGCGCAGCGCCATACCAGAGTCGGAGGTCCCCTAAGTCGCGGTTTCTCCGCATCCAATCCACGGCGAGCGGCAGCGGTTAGCCCAGCACCTGGCCGGCGAGAGTCTCGATAAATGCGGCGCCGCCCCCGGGAGCCGATCCCCCCCCGCACGGCCACCGCGACGCGGGCTGGCGAGCCCGGCCGCCCTACCTCGCCGACGAACCGCTCCCGCACTGAGGCCCACGGGGAAATTCTCTCCGGCCAGCCTGCCCACAGGGGCTGCGCGGGTGTCCACAGGTCATCGATCCTGGGTTCAGCGGGTGTCGTGTTTCGCCATCCACACCGGCCGGCGGTGCGGCGGCCGGTTCTCCACAGTCGCGGCGTTCTTGTGCACGTAGCGGTCCACAGCTTTACGCGTGTACCGTGCTGTTCCCGGTTCACCAGAACCGGCCGCCCGATGGTCGCGGCGGGCATGAGCAATCGCCTTCGGCGATTGTGGTGTGATGCCGGAGGGTGGCTGTTTCCCAGTTTGCCCGGATCCATTCGAGGCGTCGCGCTTGATTGGGGAAACGGGTGCGCGTTCACGAAGAACGCCAGATGGAGCAGCGGTGGGGGAGCGGTGGACATCCGGTCGGCGCAAAAACGCGTCTGGGATAACAAGACCGCCAAGGGGTTTAATACCACCGATGTGGCGACGGAGTTCTGCCTGCTCCGAGCGCGGACCGGCAGGTGAACCGCGGAGCCGCCCAGGATGCCGCGCCGTCGTGGCTGGCGGTGCGGCGCAGTTCGAGGACGGCTGCATTGGGGACCGGCTGGACGTTGGCGAACCTGCGGAAACTCTGCATGTCCGCACGGTCCGGCGCGGTGATCCCCGTCCCGAGTGACCACGCGACGGCCCGCATGAAGAGCCCGTGGGTGAACACCGCGACCGGTCCTGGCCTTTCCGCCCTGAGCCGGTTCAGGCAGTCCCTGGCGCGGTCGAGCAGGCCGGAGAATGACTCGGCTCCGTCGTTGACGTGGTGGGGATCGGCCCGGTTCCAGTACGCCTCGGCGTAGGGCTTGCGCTCCGCCGTGGTGGTGGCGCGCCCGTGCAGGTCACCGAGGTAGGTGAACTCGTGGACGGGCCACACCTGGCAGGCGGCGCCGGGGAAGCGGCTGACCGTCGGCTGCGCGGTCTGCCGCGCACGCAGGTACGGCGATGTGACGATCAGCGCAGGGACACCGGTGAACGCCCGGGCGATCTGTCCGGCCTGCAGGTGCCCGAGGGCGGTCAGCGGGATCGATCCGGGCTCACCTGAGGGCAGCCCCGCGTTGGACTCGCTCTCGCCGTGCCGGATCAGCCACACCCGGAGCACAGCCGCCTCCTGATCCTTCACCAAGCTCTCCGCACGCTAAGACTGCGCGAGAAACGCGGCGATTCCGGCACGTGCATATTCTTCATCCTGCTTGCCGCCAACCCCGCCAACGCCGCAGGCGCCCACGACGATGCCGTCACGCCGGATCGGCATCCCCCCTGTCTCCCCGGCGCCGGCCACCCCCAAGCTCATCCCGAACGACGCCGGTGGGACCTCACCCGTGCAGGATCGCCGTCATTATGCTGATCAGGCTGCCGGTCCACGGGAGGTTCCCGGCCTGCGGCACCTCGGCATACGCACCCCGGTGCCGTCCTGGCGCGGCGGCCCCACGAGGAAGTTGACACGGCGTGAGCCGGCCATGGCCGTAGTCGTCACAGATCACAGGTACCGGGTTGCCATCGGCCCTGCGACACTGGGCTAGCCAGCGGCCGGGCGGCTGGCGGAACGAGCCTGGGCGGCCAGATCGTGGCAGATTCCCGGGTCAGGAGGAGAGCGCCGTGTGTACCTCGATCGAGAACCTGGCCAGCGTGTGGGGATCTATCGATCGGCTGTGTTCCGGCTTGACGGACAGCCAATGGGAGCTGCCGACCGGCTGTCCGGGGTGGACGGTCAAGGACCAGCTGTCCCACCTGGTGGACTTCGAGACGCGCGCCCTCGGCCGGCCCGCCCCCCAGCACGAGCCAGGTCCGTTGCCGCATGTGAAGAACGAGCTTGGCCGCGCGAACGAGGTCGGTGTGGACCTGCGCCGGGTGAAGTCCGGCGCCGAGGTGCTCGGGGAGTTCCGCGAGGTGACCGCGGAGCGGCTGGTTCAGTTGCGCCGGCTGACCGAGCAGGAACTCGCCGCGAAGACGATGACCCCTGCCGGGCCGGGCACGCTCGCGGACCTGCTCACCTTGCGGCTGATGGACAGCTGGAGCCACGAGCAGGACATCCGCCGTGCGGTCGGCCAGCCGGGAAACTCGGAGGGCCCGGCCGTCGAGGAGGCGCTGGCCTATTTCACGCGCTTCCTGCCCTACCTGGTCGGCAAGCGGGCTGCCGCGCCTGAAGGCTCCAAAGTTGTCTTCCGCATCGGCGGCCTGGACCCGGTCGCGGTCGAGGTGACCGGCGGCCGGGGACGGCTCGCCGCCGACAGCCGCGACGCGACCGTGAGCCTGGAGATTCCCGTGGCGACCTTCGCGGCGCTGGTCGGCGGGCGTTCCGACGTGCCCGGTGATATCGGCGTCACCGGCGATCAGCAGCTCGGCAGGCAGGTGCTCGAGTCGATGGGCTTCATGCCCTGACCAGCGGCGCGCCCGCTTCCAGCGGGCTAACCACCGGTGCCGCTGGGGACCGCGAGGATGAGCTGGTGCCGTTGCTCGCCGCGCAGCACGGTGACGGCGAGCCGGGCGCCCGCGCCGGCGCTGATCGCGTCGCTGAGTGCGGTGTCGCTGAGCACGGGCCGTCCGTCGATGGCGGTGATGAGATCGCCGCGGGTCAGTCCCGCCGCCGCCGCCGGGCTGCCCTCGGGAGGATGATCGGCGACGAGCAGGCCGGGGGGGTCGGAGAGCCCCACCGCGGCGCGGCGCCTGCGGGCAACATGGGCCGGCTCCAGCTGAAGGCCCAGGGACCGCACCGCGCCCGGATTTCCCGGCTCGAACGACAGCAGCAGCCGGCGCAGCAGATCGGTAAGCGTGCTGCGCTCGTCCGGGGTGAGCGCGGACAGCAGCCGTTCCTCGTTGGCGAGATGGACCGGGGCGATCTCGTCGAACAGGCGCAGGCCCTTGTCGGTGAGCCGGACCAGCTGGCCGCGCCGGTCCCCCGGGCTCGGCTCGCGCACGACGACCCCGCGTTTGACGAGCCGGTCGACCCGGACGCTGACTGTTCCCGAGGTCAGTGCCAGCCGAGACATCAGCCCGGCTTGCGGCAGCCGGTAGGGGGCGCCGGCGCGGCGCAGCGAGACGATGACCACGAAATCGGCGGGGGACAGGTCGTAGCGATCGAACACCCGCTCGAGCTCAGTCTCCAGGTGCGAGCGCACGCGCGCGAGCCGCGTGACGATCCCGACCGGTGCGAAATCCAGGTCCGGCCGCTCGCGCGCCCAGTCGCCGAGGAGCCGGTCGACCGAGTCCGCGGCCGAGCAGGCCTGCGGCCCATCGGATGACCGCCTGATTCCGCTCACCGCTGAACTGTAGAACGAACTCTCGCTCGGGAGAAATGCTTGAATTCAAGCATTGTTATAGAGCATCACACGCCTGGAGTGAGGGAGACGGCAATGGCGGAGACGGTGACCGGCGGCGGTATGCGGATCGCTGTCGTCGGCACGGGCAGCATCGGTGGCACAATCGGGCGGGCGTTCGCCCGCGCCGGGCACGACGTGGTCTTTGGCTCCAGGTCCCCGGCCGACGACACCGTCGCGCAGGACACGACGGCGCGCGTCGCCGACGTTGCGGCCAGCCTGGACGGTGCCGGGGTCGTGGCGCTGGCCGTGCCAGGACCGGCGGTCGATGACCTGCTCGACCAGCACGCCGGGCGACTGGCCGGCGCTCTCGTCCTCGACTGCGCCAACCGGATCGGTGGCCCGGGCCCCGCCAACAACCACGGCGCGGTAACCGCCAAGGTCCCCGACGCCCGCTACGCACGCGTCTTCAACTCACTCGGCGTGGAGAATCTCGCCCAACCACAGTTCGAGGGCGGGGTGGCGGACATGTTCTTCTCGGCGCCGCAGGCAGACCGCGCGACCGTCGAGAGGCTCGTCCAGGCTGTCGGCCTGCGCCCGGTCTACCTCGGCGACGGCCAGCACGAGGTCGTCGACGGCGTGCTCCGCCTGTGGTTCGCGCTGGCCGTGGGCCAAAAACGCGGTCGTCGCCTCGCGTTCCGCGTCCTGGACTAGCAAGCGGGCGCCTGGGCACAGCCGGGGAACTGCTGGCTGCGCCGCTAGCGGTGCGCGAAAAGGACACGCGGGCACCGAACCGTGCCCCTGGCGTGTCTTTACGGGTGGCACAGAGTGCAAGTACGTTGTTACTAGCTAGTATTTACCCGCCATTTAGTCGGTCGGTGTTGTCAGTCAGTGGCCCGTCAGTCGCGGCGCTGCGGTCCCTCGGCCGCGGGCGCTGCGCCGTCGTCGCGTACCCGGGGCGAAGCACCGCTGCGCACCATCGGCGGCCGCAGTGCGCCAGCGCTGTGGCAGCACCATCTCGACCTGAACCCAAGCCGGTCTCCGCACCCGGCTCCCCCTGCGGCGCTACGCAGGCACGCTTACGGAGGCAGTCTTGAAGGAGATTCTCGCCGCGATCCTCGACCCCGGCGCCACCACCGCGGATTTCGCCGCGCTGCCCATCCCGGGGGCGTACCGGGCGGTTACGCTGCACCGCGAGGATGAGCACATGTTCGACGGTATCGATGACCGTGACCGGGACCCGCGCAAGTCCTTGCATGTGGAGGAGGTGCCGGTCCCCGAGCTGGGCCTGGGTGAGGCGCTGGTCGCGGTGATGGCGAGCGCGGTCAACTACAACACGGTGTGGAGCTCGATTTTCGCGCCGGTCTCCACTTTCGCGTTTTTGCGCCGTTACGGGAAGCTGTCGGCGCTGACCGCGCGGCATGATCTGCCGTATCAGGTGGTTGGCTCGGATCTGGCGGGGGTGGTGCTGCGGACCGGCCCGGGGGTGAATGTGTGGAAGCCGGGTGAGGAGGTCGTGGCGCATTGCCTGTCGGTGGAGCTGGAAAGCTCCGACGGCCACAACGACACGATGCTCGATCCGGAGCAGCGGATCTGGGGTTTCGAGACCAATTTCGGCGGCCTGGCGGAGCTTGCTTTGGTCAAGACCAACCAGCTGATGCCCAAGCCGGGGCATTTGACCTGGGAGGAGGCCGCGACGCCGGGCCTGGTGAACTCGACGGCCTACCGGCAGCTTGTCTCGCGTAACGGGGCCGGGATGAAGCAGGGTGACAATGTCCTGATCTGGGGGGCGAGCGGCGGTCTCGGCGCGTATGCCACCCAGTATGCGCTGGCGGGTGGGGCCATCCCGGTGTGTGTGGTGTCCAGTGAGCAGAAGGCGGGCCTGTGCCGGTCGATGGGGGCTGAGCTGATCATCGACCGCCGGGCTGAGGGCTACCGGTTCTGGAAGGACGAGTATCACCAGGACCCGAAGGAGTGGAAGCGGTTCGGGGCCAGGATCCGTGAGCTGACCGGCGGCGAGGACGTGGACATCGTTTTCGAGCATCCGGGCCGGGAGACCTTCGGCGCGTCGGTGTATGTGACCCGCCGCGGCGGCACCGTTGTGACCTGTGCCTCCACTTCTGGGTATCTGCACGAGTACGACAACCGTTACCTGTGGATGAGCCTCAAGCGCATCATCGGCTCGCATTTCGCCAACTACCGCGAGGCGTGGCAGGCCAACCGCCTGATCTCCAAGGGCATGATCCATCCGACCATGTCGAAGGTTTACCCGCTGGCCCAGACCGGCCAGGCGGCGCTGGACGTTCACCGGAACCTGCACCACGGCAAGGTGGGGGTGCTGTGCCTGGCACCGCAGGAGGGCCTGGGGGTGCGTGACGGCGAGCTGCGCGAGAAGCACCTGCCGCAGATCAACCGCTTCAGGAACCTGTAAGTGAAGGCGAGAGCCGAGATGACCGAGTCCCACGAGCTGCAGCGCCGGCGGGACCGGGACCGTCCGTGGCTGATGCGGACCTATGCCGGGCACACGTCCGCGGCCGAGTCCAACGCCCTGTACCGCCGTAACCTCGCCAAGGGCCAGACGGGCCTGTCGGTCGCGTTCGACCTGCCCACCCAGACCGGGTATGACGCCGACCACAGCCTCGCGCGCGGTGAGGTCGGCCGGGTCGGTGTGCCGGTGGGGCATCTGGGTGACATGCGGGCGCTGTTCGGCGGCATCCCGCTGGAGACGACCAATACGTCGATGACGATCAATGCCACGGCGATGTGGCTGCTCGCGCTTTACCAGGTGGCCGCGGAGGAGCAGGGCGCCGACATCGCCCAGCTCACCGGCACCACCCAGAACGACATCATCAAGGAGTATCTGTCCCGCGGGACGCACATCTTCCCGCCCGGCCCGTCGGTGCGGCTGACCACCGACATGATCGCCTACACGGTCGCGCACATCCCCCGGTGGAATCCGGTCAACGTGTGCAGCTACCACCTTCAGGAGGCGGGGGCGACCCCGGTGCAGGAGATCGCGTTCGCGATGTGCACCGCGATCGCCATCCTGGACGCGGTCCGCGACGGCGGGCAGGTTCCGCCCGGGCGGATGGGGGAGGTGGTCGGGCGGATCTCTTTCTTCGTCAACGCGGGTGTGCGTTTCGTCGAGGAGATGTGCAAGATGCGGGCGTTCGCCCGGCTGTGGGACAAGGTCACCCGCGAGCGGTACGGGATCACCGATCCCGCCCTCCGCCGTTTCCGCTACGGCGTGCAGGTCAACTCGCTTGGCCTGACCGAGGCGCAGCCGGAGAACAACGTCCAGCGGATCGTGCTGGAGCTGCTGGCTGTCACCTTGTCCAGGGACGCCCGGGCCCGCGCGGTGCAGCTGCCCGCCTGGAACGAGGCGCTGGGCCTGCCGCGGCCCTGGGACCAGCAGTGGGGCCTGCGCATCCAGCAGGTGCTGGCGTTCGAGTCGGATCTGCTCGAGTACGGCGACCTGTTCACCGGCTCCGGGGTGGTGGAGGCGGAGACCGCCGGGCTGCAGGCCGCCGCGGAGGCGGAGATCGCCAGGGTGCTCGGGATGGGCGGGGTGATACCGGCGGTGGAGTCCGGCTACCTCAAGGCCGAGCTCGTCGCCTCGCACGCGGCGCGGCGCGCCCGGATCGAGTCGGGCCAGGACAAGGTCGTGGGGGTCAACTGCTTCGCGGCCACCGAGCCGGACCCGCTCACCGCGGACCTGGGCGCCGCGGTCCAGCACGTCGACCCGGCCGCCGAGCAGGCGGTCGTGGCGCACCTGGTGCGGTGGCGTGAGCGGCGGGACGAGACCGCGGTGGCCGCCGCGCTCGGCCGGCTCAAGGCTGACGCCGCGCAGGAGCGTGTCAACCTGATGCCGGCGACCCTGGCCTGCGCCCGGGCGGGTGTCACCACCGGTGAGTGGTCCTTCGCGCTGCGGGAGGTGTTCGGCGAGTACCGGGCGCCCACCGGGGTCGGCGGCGCCCCGGTGGCGGTGGCGGCCGAGCCGGGCGGTGAGCTTGCCGCCGTCCGGCAGGCGGTGGCCGCGACGGCCGGGGAGCTGGGGGTGGGCCGGCTCCGCCTGCTGGTGGGCAAGCCCGGCCTGGACGGGCACTCCAACGGCGCCGAGCTGATCGCGGTGCGGGCCCGCGACGCCGGGTTCGAGGTGATCTACCAGGGCATCCGGCTGACCCCCGGGCAGATCGTGGCGGCCGCGGTCGCCGAGGATGTGCACTGCGTGGGGCTGTCGGTCCTGTCCGGTGCGCACGCCGAGCTGGTGCCCGAGGTGCTGCGCGGGCTGCGCCGCGCCGGGGCCGGGGACCTCCCGGTGGTGGCCGGCGGGATCATCCCGGCGGCGGACGCGGAATCCCTGCGCGCCCAGGGGGTGGCCGCTGTCTTCACCCCCAAGGACTTCGCCATCACCACCATCATCGGCCGTATCGTGGACGAGATCCGGCTCGCCCACCAGCTCCAGCCGTGGCAGGAGCCGCGCAGCCTGCCCGGGACCACCCAGCGGACCGGGATCAGCTGAAAGCGCCGGCGCCACAGCCCTGCCGCCGCCGATCTCGCCACCCGGCCGCCCACGGCGATCCGCCCGCACCGTACCTTCGAAGGATGGAACGACCCGATATGATCACCGCCCCGATGGCCACGGCCCACGGCCTGCGCCCCCGCCGCTCCTGCCTGGCTGTCCCGGGCAGCAACCCGCGTTTCCTGGAGAAGGCCCAGGGGCTGCCCGCGGACCAGGTGTTCCTGGATCTGGAGGACGCGTGCGCGCCGCTGGTCAAGGAGAGCGCCCGGCACAGTGTCGTCGACGCGCTGAACAACGGCGACTGGGGCGGCAAGATCCGTGTGGTGCGGGTCAACGACTGGACCACCCAGTGGACCTACCGGGACGTGATCACGGTGGTCGAGGGGGCGGGCCCGCACCTGGACTGCGTCATGCTGCCGAAGGTGCAGGACGCCGGCCAGGTCCGGGCGCTGGACATGCTGCTGACCCAGATCGAGAAGACGATGGGCCTGCCGGTCGGCCGGATCGGTATCGAAGCCCAGATCGAGAACGCCAGGGGCCTGGTCAACGTCGACGCGATCGCGGGCTCCTCACCGCGGATCGAGACCATCATCTTCGGCCCGGCCGATTTCATGGCCTCGATCAACATGAAGTCGCTGGTGGTCGGTGAGCAGCCCCCCGGCTACCCGGCGGACGCCTACCACTACATCCTGATGCGTATCCTGATGGCCGCCCGCACCTACGATCTGCAGGCCATCGACGGGCCCTACCTGCAGGTCCGCAACCACGACGGCTACCGCGCGGTCGCTTCGCGGGCCGCTGCCCTCGGCTACGACGGCAAATGGGTGCTGCACCCGGACCAGGTCGCCGCGGCCAACGAGATCTTCTCGCCGTCGCAGGAGGACTACGACCACGCGGAACTGATCCTGGACGCCTACGACTGGTGCACCTCGGCGGCCGGCGGGGCCAAGGGATCGGCCATGCTCGGCGACGAGATGATCGACGAGGCCTCACGCAAGATGGCCCTGGTGATCGCGGGCAAGGGCCGCGCGGCGGGCCTGCAGCGCACCTCGAAGTTCGAGCCGCCGCAGCCCTGAGCCGGGCGCGCCGCCCCGGCAGGGTCTCACCGTGACAGCACAGCGAAGGACATCGGCGATGCAGTTCGGGCGTACCTACGAGGAGTTCGAGGTCGGGGCGGTCTACCAGCACTGGCCGGGTAAGACGGTCACCGAGTACGACGACCACCTGTTCTGCCTGCTGACCATGAACCACCACCCGCTCCACCTGGACGCGAACTACGCGCAGCAGGCCACCGGCTTCGGCCGCAACGTGGTGGTGGGCAACTACATCTACTCGCTGCTGCTCGGCATGTCGGTGCCCGACGTCTCCGGCAAGGCCATCGCCAACCTCGAGGTCGAGTCGCTCAGGCACGTGGCGCCGACCTTCCACGGCGACACCATCTACGGCTCGACCACGGTGCTCGGCAAATGGCCGTCCCGGTCGAAAAACGACCGGGGCATCGTGCAGGTCGAGACCCGGGGCCACAAACAGGACGGCACGCTGGTATGCGTCTTCCGCCGCAAGGTGCTGGTGCCCACCGGGACCTACCTCAAGGACCACGGCGGCGAGCAGCCCGGCCGCCCCGGCCCGGCCACCTGACCCCGTCCCGGACACCGGGCACAAGCAGAAACGGAGCCGCGCCATGGGACGCCTCGCACAGACCGGGGGCCTGACCGAAATCCAGCGTGACATCCTCGCCACGGTACGCGACTTTGTCGACAAGGAGATCCTCCCGGCCGCCACCGGGCTGGAACACCGGGACGAATATCCCGCCCAGATCGTCGAGGGGATGAAGAAGCTCGGCCTGTTCGGGCTGACGATCCCGCAGGAATACGGCGGCCTCGGCGAGTCGCTGCTCACCTACGCGCTGGCCGTGGAGGAGATCGCCCGCGGCTGGATGTCGGTGTCGGGCATCATCAACACCCACTTCATCGTCGCCCACATCATCGCCCAGCACGGCACCGCGGAGCAGAAGGCCTGCTTCCTGCCCCCGATGGCGGCCGGCGAGATCCGCGGCGCCTTCTCCATGTCCGAGCCCGGCCTGGGCTCAGACGTCGCGGCGATCCGCACCACCGCGGTCCGCGACGGCGGCGACTACGTGATCAACGGCCAGAAAATGTGGCTGACCAACGGCGCCACCTCCAACCTGGTCGCGGTGCTCTGCCGGACCAGCGAGGGCCACCACGCCCGGCACCGGAACATGACCACCTTCCTGATCGAGAAGGAACCCGGTTTCGGCGCCAACCCCACGGTGGCCGGCCTGACCGTGCCCGGGAAAATCGAGAAGATGGGCTACAAGGGCGTCGACACCACCGAGCTGATCCTCCAGAACGTGCGCATCCCCGCCAGCCGGGTCCTCGGCGGCGCCACCGGCCAGGGCTTCTACCAGATGATGGACGGCGTCGAGGTCGGCCGGGTCAACGTGGCCGCCCGCGGCTGCGGCGTCGCCCACCGCGCCTTCGAGCTCGCCATCACCTACGCCCAGCAGCGGCACACCTTCGGCAAGCCGATCGCCCAGCACCAGGCCATCCAGTTCAAGCTCGCCGAGATGGCCACCAAAGTCGAGGCCGCCCACCAGATGATGGTCATGGCCGCCCGCAAAAAAGACGCCGGCCACCGCAACGACCTCGAAGCCGGCATGGCCAAATACCTCGCCTCCGAATACTGCAAAGAAGTCGTCGAGGACTCCTTCCGCATCCACGGCGGCTACGGCTTCTCCAAAGAATACGAAATCGAGCGCCTGTACCGCGAAGCCCCCATGCTGCTCATCGGCGAAGGCACCGCAGAGATCCAGAAGATGATCGTGGGACGCCGGCTCCTCGAGGAATACCGGATCGCCGGGTAACCCGCCGGCCACCCTCCGCCCGAGCCGCCGCCCGAGCCGCCCCTCGGGGTAGCCTCAGCAGGCGCCGGCGGCTTTCACACCCGACCGTGGCGCCACGTCGGCTTGCGCTTGTCGAGAAACGCGCGCATCCCCTCACGCGCGTCAGGAAGCTGGCTGGTCGCGGCCATCACCTCGACGGCGTAGGCGTACGCCTTCGGCTGGTCGAGGTCGATCTGAGCGTAGAGCGCCTGCTTGCCGATGCCCTTGCTCACCGCGGACCCCCGCGTGACACGCTCGAGGAGGTCCTGCACTGCGGAGTCGAGCTGCCCGGCGGGCACCACCCTGTTGACCAGCCCCCAGTCGAGCGCGGTCCGCGCGTCGATGACCTCACCCGACAGGGCGATCTCCACGGCCCGTTTCCTGCCGACGTTCCTGGCGATCGCCACCATCGGCGTATGGCAGAACCACCCACCTCTGCCGCCTGGCGCGGCGAAGCCGGCGTCCTCGCTCGCCACGGCGAGATCGGCGGTGGCGACCAGTTGGCAGCCCGCCGCGGTGGCGAGCCCGTGCACCCGCGCCACCACCGGCTGGGGCACCTGCTGGATCAGCGTCATCAGTTCGGTGCAGGTCACCAGCAACGAGCGGACCGCTGGCAGGTCGGCGTCGGCGACGTCGGCGAAGTCGTGCCCGGCGCAGAACACCGGCCCGTTGCCGGCCAGGACGATGCCAAGGGCGTCGCTGTCCCCGATCTCACGGAACGCTGTGATCAGCTCGCGCATATGCTCCAGCGACAGGGCGTTGCGCCGTTGCGGCCGGTTCATCGTGACGGTGGCGAACTCGCCTGACCGCTCGACCAGGATGTGCTCGAACCCCATGGCGGCCTCCTCACGACCGAGCCTACGCTCCCTCGGGGCCGGTGGCCCCGGGTGAGGTGTCCTGCCCCGCCGCGAAGAAGAAACATGATCCGGCCGCCGCGTGGGCGGCGCGGCACCCGCGTATTGTCTGCTGCAAGGCCCTGAGCACGACAAGCTGCGGCGGACAGGATGCGCATGCACGAGATCGCGTACACGGTGCGGGGATTTCTCACCGTCCGCAGAGATTCCCTGCGGGTACCGCTGAGCGGATCGCTGACGATCCAGGCGGACCGGGACTCCGGCCTCTTCACCGGGGACCTGGACCTCCGCCCGGCCACCATCAGCCGCAAGATCGGTGGCACCAGCCTCTTCAGCGCCACCGTCCAGATCGCGGCCGAGTCCCCGGTGATCGGCCGGGTCGACCGCGACGGCCTGATGTTCGCGGCGGTGTCGGTGGACGCGGTGATCGCCGCGGTCCAGGCGGGCGGCCGGACGCTGCTCAGCGGCGATTCGTGCCGCACGGTCACCCACGCGGTGGTGCCGCTGCGATCCAAACCCGGCTTCGACCTGGAGCGGGGTGGCCGCCTCGTCGGCGAATACCACCGGCCGCCCTTCACCGGATGCGGGCGGCTGACCCCGCTGATCAACGTGCTGGTCGCCGGCGGGGGCAACTCCGTCGCCATCGACATCGTCCCGCGCACGTCCTGAGGCAGGCCATGCGAACCAAACCCGCGGCGCGAACGGCGATCACGCGCGCGCCGAGCGCACGCCGATGAAGTCGGCCATCGCGCGGGCCTGGTGGTCAAACCACGCCTCGCGCGCGTCGATGACGTTGTTGAGCTGGCCGAATAGCTCGAAGCTCAGGGCGCCGAACAGCTGCGTCCAGGCGATCATCGCGCGCGCCATGGCCGGCTCGCCAACGCTCGCGCCCACCGCTTCTGCCACCTGTTTCAGCTCGGCCCGCAGGTCCGCGGGGAGCGGGGCGTCGGTGTCGCCCGTGACCAGCCCGGCGGCGTGCGCGTCGGCAAGGATCCGGCCGAGGACGAGGGCCGACCGGGTCGCCGGGCCGATGGTGTCGGCGGGCGCCGCGTAACCGGGCACCGGGCTGCCGTAGATCAGCGCGTACTCAGGTGCGTGGGCCAGGGCCCAGGCCCGCAGCCCGTGTGCCACCGCCAGCCAGCGGCCGGTCAGGTCGCCCCGGTCGGCCACGGCCGCGTCGGCGGCCTCGGCGGCCGCACCGATCGAGTTGTACGCGTCGATGATCAGCGCGGTGAGCAGGTCGTCGCGGCTGGCGAAGTAGCGGTAGATCGCGGACGAGACCATCCCGAGATCCCTGGATACCGCCCGCAATGACAGGTTGGCCCCGTCCGCGGCGAGATGCCGGCGGGCCGCGGCCTTGATCTCCTCGGTCATCTCCGCCCGTACCCGGGCCCGGATCGAAGCAGCGCGTGGTGCCATAACCGAAGTATTGCACACATCAGAGAGCAGCGCTCTTGACAGTGATGTGCGCTCACGGGATAGTTGAGCTGAACAGAGAGCACTGCTCTCGGACAAGAGAAGGAGTCACAATGTCGCTTCATGTGATCGTCGGCGCCGGCCCGGTCGGCACCGCAACCGCGACGCTGCTGGCCGAGCGCGGCGAGCGGGTCCGCGTGCTGACCAGGCGCGGCGGCGGCCCGCAGCATCCGGCCATCGAGCGGGTAGCCGCCGACGCTACCGACGCCGACCGGCTCGCCGCCCTGGCCGACGGCGCGGCCGCGCTCTACAACTGCGCGAGCCCGCTGTACCACCAGTGGTTCACCGACTGGCCGCCGCTGGCTGCCGCGCTGCTGACCGGCGCGCAGCGCAGCGGCGCGGTGCTTGCCACCGCGAGCAACCTGTACGGCTACGGGCCGGTCGACGGGCCCATCACCGCGGCGACGCCGCTCGCCGCGACCCAGCCCAAGCTGGCGCTGCGGGCCCAGATGTGGCGCGACGCCCTGGCCGCGCACCAGGCCGGCCGGATCAGGGCCACCGAGGTGCGCGCCAGCGACTACATCGAGGCCAACTCCCTGTTCAGCGTCGCCCTGGCCAAGCCGCTGCTCGCGGGCAAGCGCGCCTACGTGCCGGCCGCCCTCGACATCCCGCACAGCTGGACCTCGATCGCCGACGTGGCCACCACCTTGGTCACGGCCGCCACCACCGGCCAGGCGTGGGGGCAGGCATGGCTGGTGCCCACCAACCCGCCGCTGACCGTGCGCGAGATCGCCGCCCGCTTCACCACGCTGGCCGGCGCGCCGGCGCCCAAGCTGACCTCCGTGCCCTACCCGGTGCTGTGGGCCGGCGGCCTGTTCTCCCCGATGATGAAAGAGCTGCGCATCACCAACTACCAGTGGACCCGCCCGTTCACCGTGGACTCCAGCTACACCGAGCAGACCTTCGGGCTCGCCCCGACGCCGATCGACAAGGCCCTGGCGTCCATCCGCCCCGCGGCGTGACCGCAGGACCGGGCGGCCCCGGGCGGGGCCGCCCGGCACGTTACGGCTCGCGCGGCTTGGTCGCGACGCCTTCGAACGTGTACGCCCACGCGCGGGCGCCCTTCAGGTAGTAGTTGTCCAGCCGGGTCAGCTCCAGCCCCGCGTCCGTCACCAGCCGGTCGATGGGCCGGTTGAGGTGGCAGCCTCCGGCCAGGCGGCGCTGGAACGGGGTGAACCGGTCTTGGGCGCGGGCAACCTGCGCATCGGGTGACAGGCCGTGCTCCACGAAGTGCAGCGCGCCACCGGTACGCAGTACCCGGCGGACCTCGGCGAGCGCGAGGTCCACGTCGGGGATCGTGCACAGTGTCCAGGTGCTCACCACGTGGTCGACGCTCGCGTCTTCGAGAGGCAGCGCCCGCGCGTCGACGCCGATGTACTCGACCGGCGCCGCGCATGCCGCCACTCTTGTGGCCGCCAGCTTGCGCCCCACGGTGGCGGGATCGACCGCTCGCACGCGCTTCACGCCGGGCGGGTAGTAGGGGACGTTCAGGCCCGACCCGAACCCGACTTCGAGGACCTCGCCCGCCAGCGCCGCCGTGACCCGGGCGCGCAACCGGGCGTACTGCTCGCCCCGCATCACGCGGTCCTCGAGACGGGGCAGGATCTGATCGCCGTAGAAGCCCATCGCATCAGCGTGGGGCAGCCCCGCCGGAAAATCCACCACGCGGCGCCATGTCCGCGGTGCCTTGTCCGCGGTGCCTGGCCGGCGGTGCCGGGCCGCCGGATGCCGCCGCTGGCACTCGACCGCCAGGCACCTGGGGATCAGCCCGGGTGAAGGCGCTGATAGCGGGACCCGGCCGGAGGTGTTCTCCATAGGATGACGGCCATGGTGCCCACCGGTTGTCTGAGTCCCCGGCCGCTCGGCTCGTCGGGGATCGAGGTGTCAGCTCTGTCGCTCGGCTCGTGGCGCACCTACGAGCGGCTGCCGAGGGACACCGGGGTCGCCATCATGCGTGCGGCCCGCGGCGAGGGCATCAACTTCTTCGACGACGCCCGCTACAACGATGAGACCGGCAAGGCGCCCATCCCGACGGGATACTCCGAGGTGGTGTTCGGTGAGTTGTTCCGCGGCGCGGGCGTGCGGCGCGACGAAGCGGTGGTCGCCAACAAGCTGTGGTGGGAGTTCTGGCCGGAGCAGACGGCCGCGGCGGAGCTGGATGCGTCCCTTGCGCGCATGGGGTTCGACTACGTCGACCTGATCTATGCGAACCCGCCGCCAGCGGGCATGCGCCTCGCCGACCTTGTCGCCGACATGGGCGGGCTCGTCGCCTCGGGGAAGGCCCGCACCTGGGGCGTGGTGAACTGGCCGGCAGATCTTTCCGGGCAGGCGGGCGAGATAGCAGCCAGCCTCGCGATCGCGGCGCCCTGCGCGGCCCAGTTGCCCTACAGCCTGGTGCAGCGGCCGCCGGTGGAGGACCCTGCCATGACACGGGCACTCGAGGTATCAGGCGCCGGCGTCATCGCCTCGTACTGCCTGGCCGGCGGCGTGCTCACCGGCAAGTACCGGTCGGATCCCGCGACGGGCCGTGCCGCGGGCACACTGAGCGAACCCCGGGTCGCCCCTGCCGTCGCGGCGGCCGGCGAACTCACCAGACTGGCCGGCCGGCTGGGCACGACCGCGGCCGCGCTGGCGCTTGCCTTCCCGCTCACCAACCCGGCCGTCACAAGCGTGCTGTTCGGGGCCACCAGCGAGGCGCAGCTCCGGGCCAACCGCACCGCGATCAGCCTCCTGGACCGCCTGGGCGAAGACGACCTCGCGCAACTGCAACGCATTGGTGCGCCCGGGGACGGCGAACCTCGCTGAAGCCGCCGGGCGCGGTCCCCGCACGGCCGCAAGTCGGGCCGGGGGCGGACACCAGCGGGCCGGTCAATGCGCTGAGGATCGCGCAGCCGCTCGCACACCTGGCCCACGCCGTGCGCTACCAGGAATTCCTGGACGGCATCGAACCAGCCGAGAGGGTCTACCACCACGGCGATCCCGCCGCGGTCATCCGCTGCGCACTGCGCTGCGCTGGAACCTGACCGGCTGTCGCCGTCTGCCGGGGCCGGCCCGGCTGTGGCAGCATGACGTCCAGCGGGCTGGTGAGGGCGGTGACCGAGGTGGCCGACAAGAGCGGACCGGCCAACGCGGCGCAGGCGCAGCGGTGGAACGGCGAGAGCGGCCGTTACTGGATCGCTCACCGCGAGCAGCACCTGGCCGCACACCGGCGGCTCATCCCGCACCTGTTCGGCGCCGCGGGCATCTCGCCGGGGGAGCGGGTGCTTGACGTTGGCTGCGGGTGCGGCGCGACAACGATCGCGGCGGCACGGGCGGCGTCCGGCCCGGCCGCGGCACGGCCGGACGCCGGCGCGCACGGCCCGGGTGCGGCGCGTTCGGGCGGCAGCGCGCTCGGGCTGGACCTGTCCGGGCCGATGCTGGCGGTGGCGCGGCGGCTCGCCGCCGAGGCCGGCGTGGCGAACGCCCACTTTGTGCAGGGCGACGCCCAGGTCTACCCGCTGCGCAGGGACTTCTACCACGTGATGATCAGCAGCTTCGGCGTCATGTTCTTCGACGACCCGGCCGCGGCGTTCACGAACATCGCCGCCGCGCTGCGGCCGCGCGGCCGCCTGGCCTTCTTGTGCTGGCAGGACGACACGCGCAACGAGATGTTCGCGATCCCACTGCGCGCTATCTCGGCCCACACGCGGCTGCCCGGCCCAGCAGGCGACCTCTTCGCCGACCCGCACCAGGTCGCGGAACTGCTGTCCGGCGCGGGCTGCGTGGACATCCAGATCGACGCGGTCACCGAGCCGGCCTGGATGGGATCCGACGTCACTGACGTGATGAGCTACGTCCGCGGCATGCGCACCCTCCACCGCTTCGCAGCCGAGGTCCGGGACGAGGCACTGATCGGGCGAGTGCTTGCGACCGCCGCCGAACAGTACGCTGCCCGCCAGCGCCCCGACGGAATCTGGGTTCGCGCCGCCGCCTGGCTGGTCACCGCCCGTCGAGGCGGATCGTAGCTGCCGCCGAAGCTGTGGCCGGCCTAAGAGGTCGCGCGGATAGGGCGTCGTTTGGTCCCCTGGGATCTCCCATACGTTGCATGATGATCGGGGCGGCGGCCAGCACGATAAGCGCACTCCGGCGGCGTCGACGCGACGGCGCGGACGAGCCCAGGCAGCACTGCACCCTTCACATGATCTTGAAACAGGCAGGGAGAACCGACATGGACATGGCCGCGCTGATCGCCTGGGTCATTACCGCGCTTGGCGGCAGCTACCTGCTCGTCACCTGGCTGATACGCGGCGGCATGCGGCAGCAGAAGACCGGCGCCACGAACTTCCCCGCAACGCTGATCTTAGGGCACTTCCTGCTCGCGGCGTCGGGGCTCATCACCTGGACCGCCTACCTGCTCACCGACATAACGGGCCTGGCGTGGACCGCGTTGATCGCCCTCCTGCTCGTCATCGTGCTCGGCCTCACGATGTTCTTCCGCTGGGGTGGTGACACCGAGCAAGCCGGGGGCGCTGCCCGCGCGAGCGCGCCTGACACCACCGAGGACGCCGGTCCACGGCAGGACACGGCCCGGGGTGCCGTCCCGCGGCGCGGCGCCTCGCTGGGACTCGGCTCCGCGCCGGGCATGACGAGCAGCGCGGCTACCACCACGGCACGCAAGGAAGCGGAGCATCCGGCGGAGAGCCACTTCCCGATCGCGGTTGTCGCTGGCCACGGCGCGTTTGCCGTCAGCACGCTCGTGGTTGTCGTGCTCGCCACCCTCGGCGTCGGGAGCTGAGCAAGGTCCGGCGCATTGCAGCCCAATGCCGCGGTAGCAGCCGGCCCGTCGGCCGGCCCGAACGGCCGTGGCCGGTGACAATGCGGTGTCAGCCCGCGCCGCCGTTCGGGATTAGATCCGGCCGTCTGGAAGCTCGGGTTTGGACCTGCGGCGGCTGATGGTAGACCGGAGTCATGCGGATGCGGGGCCGCCCGTCGTCTCGGCCGAACTTGTCGGCAGCGAGGCCGGCTTCCGGGGCTGGCTGCATGCCGCCATCCGCCCCAATGGCGTGACGTCACGACCGCTGCTGCCAGTTGTCTTCGCCGAGTTGGCCTGCGGGCCGCGGCCGCGGTCAGGCGATCGGCGCGAAGCGGATGTCGTGAGCCTCGGCGTCGGGCGCGGCGAAGGCCAGCAGGCGCTCACCTTCGCTCGTGATGGCGTCACGATCGCGGTTGCTGGCGAGCTCGAACAGCTCAATGATCAGCGCCGCGGAGCCGCGAGATCGGGTGATCCGCCAGATGCCGACGGCGAACCCGTCGATCAGCACGGTTCCGGGGAAAATGCCGTTCTTGGTGAACAGCCGCCTGCGGTTGTCGTCGGTGATGACGCGGGTGCGGTCGGCGTGCGAGAGGACCAGGTTGTCGAACTCGGCGACGAGGCGCACCGGCGCTGGGTGATCGGGGTGGGGCCGCGCGGCCTCGGGCAGGTCGAACAGCTCGGTTCCCTGCTCGCTGCGGAAGCGGCGCAGGCCCGGCCGGAGCCGCTCCATGACCTCGCGAAGCCCGGTCAGCCCGGACCAGGCCTGGACGTCCTTGACGCTGGCCGGGCCGAACGCGGCGAGATAACGCGTGAGAACGCTGTCCAGTGACAGGCCACCGAGGCGGGCAGACCCCAGCCAGGACTGCGCGGAGGTGTGCCGGGCTTGCCCGGCGCGGCCCCAGACGGCGCGCGGCGGGACCTGGACAAGCGGAACCAGGGCGCGCACGCCCTGGGCGAGAGCGGACGGGGCGTGGCCGGTCCATCGCTCCGCCAGCGATGCCCCAAGCTCACTGAATGTCCTCGGTTTCGCATCCACCAGCGCGCGCCCGGCAGCCGCGAGCGCCCCGGTGTCGACACCCGTCAGCTGCTTGCCGAACACGGTATTCAGCTGGCGCTCGAAGACGGGCTGAAGCAGTGGGCGCAGCAGCAGGCAGTCGCGGGCCGAGACGAGGTGGAGGGTACCGCGCATCAGCGCGATGCGGACCACCCTGCGCTCGACG
Organism: uncultured Actinomycetota bacterium; assembly: GCA_963851085.1. GTDB lineage: Bacteria > Actinomycetota > Actinomycetes > Streptosporangiales > Streptosporangiaceae > DATFVJ01. Next base: position 259,178 of record CAWKNX010000011.1, read on the forward strand.
ATCAGCTCGGCCAGCTCACCCGGGTGGAAGCCCTCCAGGCGCGACCACAGGCCGTAATAGGGCGGGAACGGCGCCTGGGCCTGGAGGCCGACAAGATGCTCGACCAACCCGATCACCCGCTCGGCCCGTGCGCCCTCCGCGGGCACGGATGCACGGCCAAGCAACATCTGCCGGTCCAGGAGAGCGCGGTTGAGCGCCCGCCGGCTCAGCACCTCACCACGCAAAGGTATCCTTCCCGCCCGCTCATTCCCGTTCCCGCCTGCAACCACGATCTCACGGTGGTATCACCGTCCGCTCATGCGTGATCCGGCGTTCGGCGCTTGCCGATCGGGGCCGTTGCGGGATCAAGCGCGGACTTGCCAGAATCGGCGCGTGCTAGAAATCGGGGTGGTCGTGCTGGGCGTCACCGATGTGCGGCGGGCCGCCCAATTCTGGCGCCAGGCGCTGGGCTACGAACTGCGCGAGGATGGATTCGGCGGCTGGGCGACGATACTCACGCCGCCAGGTGGCGCCGGAACCAAGCTCGCGCTTCAGCGTAGTGACACGCCACCGGAGGAGCACCCGCGCCTGCACCTGGACCTGCACGTGGCCGATGCGGCGGGGCAAGCGGCCGAGGCCGCGCGCCTCATGTCGCTTGGCGCCGAACGGGTCGACTGGGACAGCTATCCGGACGACCCGGACTTCGTTGTGCTGTCAGATCCTGACGGCAACCGCTTCTGCATCGTCGACCTGAGCCACGAGCAGCACTGATGGCGAGCATGGGCTGGCTACGCTTCAGATGTCGCCCCCACATGCGTCTGCCTGCGCAGGTCACGGAGCTGGGCGTCCAGCGTGTCGAGCAGCGGAGCCGCCTTGGCGGCCCACCGCTTCACGAAATCGGCCTGGTCCGGCGCGGCTGGGTCGGCGCCGGTTAGTTCGCGCACGACCGTGTCGAGCTGTTTGACCGCGCCCTCTAGCTGCGGCGCGTACGAGGAACGCCTGACGGTCAGATCAAGCAGGCGCTGGACATCACCCGGGACAGTCTTGGCCGCCTCGGCTACGGACAGCTCACCGGAGGTGAGTTCGTGGCTGGCCTTCCGGACCCGGTTCACCATCGTCTGCGCCTCGAGCAGGGACGGGTCGCTGGAGTGGGTGGATTCGGCGGCCGACACGTACGATTGCAGGTCAGCGCAGTCGAGTATGGGCCTGGCGTGGCTGCCGAGGTACTGCAGGAAACGTGGCGGGAGGGCGAGTTTCTTGCCGGACAGCCACACGGCGTCCGGCGCGGGATCGGCCATCTCTCGCAGCGTGATCTGGAACAGTTGAGGGTCCGCGGCGAGGTGCTCATAGAGTTCGCGCCAGTCTGGTCGGAAGCTCATGCACTGCAGCGCGAGCACGACGTTCGGATCGAGTTGCGGGCCAAGCCGCGCGCTGAGCATCTTCAACTGCAGGATGTAGCTGTTGATGAGCCGTTTGACCTCGCGCGGATTGACGGAATCCTCGCCCGGCAGGAACTCGAGGTGACGCCGCAGGTTCAGGTCGAAGTCCATGAGCTGCGCGTCGCCGAGGTCAGCGTTGTCCGCCACGACGGTAAGGTAATCCTGCAACTGGTCAGTGCTGATCCGGGGCAGCGCGAAGGGCACCTGAAAGATCTTTTTTACGTAATCGATCCCGCTGACCGCGGCCTGCGGACTCGCGCCGTCGAGCGTTCCGTACTTTACCGCCACCGCTCGTTCCGCAATCGCCTGGTCGAGCCCTACGATAAACACGCAACCTTCGACGTCGAAGAACAGCTTCATTGACTCGAGGACGTCGAGGGCATTCGACGGCAGGCACCTGTCGAGGTCGTCGACAAAAACAGCCACCCGCCGGGTGCCGCCGGCCGAAAACTCCCGAATCGCATCACGGAGCATTACGAACCCCGCCTGGTAGAACGACAGCGACTCAGTACCGTTGTCGTTCTCCGCCTTCAGCGCGGCGAGCATCTTGCCCGGCTCCAACTGCGCCTGCACGCCCGCCACCCTGGCCGACACGGTCAGGCCGGCCAGGAACGCGCGTCCAGCGCGCCCGATCGCCGCTGCGGCGGTTCGCGCGGGCCCTGACATCGCGGCCCGCTCGCTGGCCAGTTCGTCGAGCGCTTCGCGGAGCACATCGAGCAGCGGCACGATCAGATGTGGCTCCCGCTCGTACCGCCACGCGGTGAACCATACGGTCACCACGTCGTCCAGGCTGGCCAAGTGCCTCTCGATCGCCCGCATCAGCGTGGTCTTGCCCGAACCCCAGCTCCCGAAGATGCCGACGGCGAACTCGGCCCGGCTGTGCACGACCATCTCGGCAAGTGCCGAAGCGTAGTCGCCGTACCCGAGCCCAGGCACGTCAGCCGGATCGTCGAGAAGAACCTTGAAATCCGTATAGGTATCCACGGGCAACCTCCATCCCGAGGCTTGCGTCGGGGATCGAGCTCTCGCGACACGCTGGAGCAGGCACTCCGCAGCAGGCCCTTCATTGACGTAGGAGGACTGTGCTCAATGATTGATACAAACCGTACCTGGCCGAAGACACGGGGCCCGGCCTGACGATCGTCGCGCCCATCTGAAAAGGGAACCTCATGCGGGGATCCGCATCGTAGGTGTTGGATGCTTCCTGACGGCGGGCGGCCGATCCGGCATTCTGCGTGTGCCGATCGAGGCTAACCGGATGCGACCGCGTGCCGTCTTAGGTGGTGTCGTAAGTGGAGGTGCAGGTCCCCGCTACGCGGTGGTGGGGACCGCTGGTGATGAATGGAGCTGTGATCGTGCAGCACGGATCCGCGCGATGAGCCCGCACAGCGACGGCGCCCATTTCGTGACGCGGCGCCGCGCCGGACTGCTGATGGCGCTGTCCGCTGTGGTGGGCGGCATCAGCGGATGTTCGGGCGCGGCCGCGCATTCAACCGGGGCGGACGTCCGCCTCACCGCCCATGTCCGGCCTCCGGCGTCGGCGGCATCGGTGCTGACCAGCACCGCAGCCGATGTGGTTGCGGCGGAAGTGGCACAGCAATTGTTCGCCTCGGCCCCCGTTGTGGTGGTCGCCAACACGAACCGTCCATCCGACCTGGCGGCTGCCCGCGGGCGAGCCCTGCGGGCACACGCGCCCCTGCTGCTCACCGCGGCCCAGGTCGGCCCGGCGGCGGGCAGCGCGGCCGCAGTCGCCGCGGCGGCTGCGGCGGCGCACCCGGTGGCTGCGGTGGCGCACCCGGAGGCGTATGCGGCGGCGCATGCGGCGGCCGGGACGATATCCACGCAAGCGCGCGGCACCGCTACGGCGGCGGACGCGGCGCTGCGTGCGGAGATCAACGACCTGCATCCCCGCGCCGTGCTGGCTGTGGGCGTGGCGGTGAATGCGCTGTCGTCGCAGCTGCGGGGGATCCACGTGGTCACAGACCCGGCCAAGCTGCCCGCGACGAGCGCGCCCACACCACTCGGCCACGTCGCCCTGCTCGTGCGCGCGCGTGCCTCCGACGCCGCCACCATGGCGGCGGTGACGACCGCGGCGGCGGCGGGCGCGACGGTGGTGCCCGTCCGCGGCGACGACCCGCGGGCTGATCCCGCCGCGATCACGGCCCTCGCGGCGGCGCGGCCGCAGCACGTGCTCGCCATCGGGGCAGCCTTTGGGTCGGCCGCCCGGCTGGCGGCCCGCGTCGCGGTCGCGGCGACCGGCGTGCAATTGCCTGGCGGCGGCCAGGTCGTCTTCCCCGGACACCGGCTGGTCGCTCTCTACGGCCACCCCGGTGCTCCCGCCCTCGGCGCGCTCGGCCAGCAGGACCTGCCCGCCAGCATCGCGAGGGTGAGGAGGGTGGCCACGTCGTACCAGCCGCTGAGCAAGGTACCTGTGGTCCCCACCCTGGAGATCATCGCTACCGTGGCGCTGGGATCTCCAGGCAAGGACGGCAGCTACTCCGGCGAATCGAGCGTGGCCTCGCTGCGCCCGTGGGTCAGCCGGGCGGCCGCCGCCGGGATGTACGTCGTGTTGGACCTCCAACCCGGGCGGGCCAGCCTGCTCGCCCAGGCCAAGCTGTACGAGCCGCTGCTGAGGCTGCCCGACGTCGGGCTGGCCCTGGACCCGGAGTGGAAGCTCCAGCGGGGGCAGGTGCCCTTGCGGCAGATCGGCGGTGTCGACATCAGTGAGATCAACAGCGTGGTCAACTGGCTGGCCGGTCTCACCGCACGGCGCCATCTGCCGCAGAAACTGCTGGTGCTGCACCAGTTCAAGCTGTCGATGATCGGCCGCGAGCAGGACCTGGACACCAGTCATGACGATCTCGCGATCGTCGTCCACATGGACGGACAGGGCACGCCGTCCATGAAGCAGGCGACGTGGGACGCCGTCACCCAAGCCGCCCCGCCGGGCGTCTTCTTCGGCTGGAAGAACTTCTATGCGAAGGACAAGCCGACGCTGACCCCGCTTGAGACAATGGCGAAGACCCCGAAGCCGGTCATGATTTCGTATCAATGATCACGCGGGTGTGCTGGGGCTACCAGAGGTCGCCGTCGCGCCAGTCGCAGCTGAGCTCGGCGGACAGAGGGTGCCAGCGTCCAGATCGGCGGTGTGCACGGTTCGAATCTCACTCACAGACACCATCCTCCCCGACTGCCCCTGCCCATGCGACATCGTTTCCGCGCGCTGTACTGCAGCCGGCGCGAGCGGTTGGGCCCGTGCCGCCGCTTCCCGCCACAACGGCTGTCGGCAACCATTTTTCCCAACGGCTGCGCGTGGCGCGCCGATCGGGGGTTGGGGTTCGTCCCCCGGGCTGGCAGAGCCCTGACGGCTGCCACATGGCGCGCCTGATCGCCTTGCGGTAGCGCCCGCGCCAGACACGGCCCGCCCGCCGGCAGCGGGCACAATGCCCCGCCTGCATCACCCGTCCCACCGACCACCCGTCCACCCGGTCTCCTGCGCGCGTTCCATGATCATGGTGGATGACTCTCTATATCCCACGGCTGCCAATATGTACTATCGCCTTTGACTCACAGCGGCTTTCATGATCGCGGTAACTTTTCCGCACATATCGCCGAGAAGTTACCGCGATCATGAAACCCGGCGTTGCCCGGGCCGCGGCCGTCGCCTGGATCATGATCCATGGCCCGTTCGGCACCGGATGCGCGGGTGATGCGCCACGATCATGAAAAAGGGCGAAAGAGAGCATCCGCAGCCGACGCCGCTTTTCGCCACAGAAGCAATGGGCAACCATTTTGCGCCTGCACCCGGCTACCGTGGAACTGTGCCGGGCGCTCCCTAACGTCCGTCACGCCTCGTGACTGCTCGTCAAGGACCGTCAACGCGATTGGTGTCATGCGGAATGGGTTTCGCTGCGGCGCTGCGCGCGGCCAGGGACCGGCGCGATATCAGCGGGTGCGCGCTCGCCCGCAGGGTCCCGTGCCATAGATCGCTGATTCTCGATACGTCGCCCCGTGCCCTCGCATCGTGCCGCCGCCCCGTGCCCTCGCACCCCGTGCCCGCCGCCGCCCCGTGCCGCCGCCCCGTGCCGCCGCTCCGTGCCGCCGCCCCGTGCCCTCGCTCCGTGCCGCCGCCCCGTGCCCTCGCTCCGTGCCGCCGCCCCGTGCCGCCGCTCCGTGCCGCCGCTCCGTGCCGCCGCCCCGTGCCCTCGCTCCGTGCTGCCGCTCCGTGCCCTCGCTCCGTGCTGCCGCTCCGTGCCCTCGCTCCGTGCTGCCGCTCCGTGCCCCTCGCCCCGTGCCGCCGCCCCGTGCCCTCGCCCCGTGCCGCCGCCCCGTGCCCTCGCCCCCGTGCCGCCGCCCCGTGCCGCCGCCCCGTGCCCTCGCTCCGTGCCGCCGGGCGGTTTCGCACCGGCCACTGCCCACCGGCGACAGCCACGGCACCCAAACTCGCGCACGGCAAGTGCTCGAGCCTGACCGTTTCCATCTTGGCGGATCGGGGTGACAATGGGAGCACAGGATCGCTGATATGGGCGAAACATCTCTTCGAACAGCAGCGCCGGCCCGCGGTGAACTCGCCCGGGTACACCAGGCCGCGGCGAGGTTCTTCCGCGGCCGAATGGCGGGCAGCTGGGTTCCCTGTTACCTGGAAAGCCGCGGTTTCCGCACCGCCACACAGCGGCGCTGGCAGGCCGGATACGCACCCGCCGCGTGGGACGCGCTGACCCGTCACCTGCGCGCACTCGGCTACCGCGACGCCGCCATCGAGGCCGCCGGGGTGGCCCACCCGTCCCGGCGCGGCAGGCTCATCGACACCTTCCGCGATCGTGCCATGCTCCCCGTCCGCGACAGCGACGGGAACATCGTCGCGTTCATCGGCCGCGCGCCCCGCCGGGCGGCCATCGGCGTGCCCAAGTACCTGAACAGTCCCGGCACCGCGCTGTACCGCAAGGGTGAGGTGCTGTTTGGGCTGTGGGAGGGGCGCGGCGCGCTCGCACGCGGAGCGCGGCCGGTCCTCGTGGAGGGCCCGTTCGACGTGATCGCCGTCAATGCGGGCGGCCGGGGCCGTTACGCCGGGATTGCGCCGTGCGGCACGGCGCTGACCAGCGCCCACGTCGCCGCGCTCGCTGCCACCGCCGACCTGCGCACGACCGGCGTGCTCGTCGCGTTCGACGGTGACCGAGCCGGCCGCCGCGCCTCCATCCGCGCCTACCAGCCGCTCACTGTGTTCACCGGTGCCGTCATCGCCGCGGTGCTGCCGCCCGGGCAAGATCCCGCCAAGATCTTTCGTGACCACGGGGCTGGGGCACTCGCCCGGATGTTCGCGGAGCGCACCAGGCCGCTCGCCGATCTGGTCATCGACGCCGAGGTCGATCGCTGGAGCCGGTGGCTGCAATACGCCGAGGGGCAGATCAACGCGCTGCGGTGCGCCGCACCGCTCATTGCCGCCATGCCACCAGCGCACGTGGCCCGCCAGGTCGCCCGTCTCGCCCACCGGCTTGGCCTCGATTACGCGACCGTGACCGAGGCCGTCACCGACGCAATCGGCAATGACCACATCGCTTGCTGCCGCGATGCGCGCGGCCCTGCCGTCGGCCCTGCCGTCGGCCCTGCCGTCGCGGCTACGCCGATGCGTATCCGATCACGCCGTCGACCCGCTCCTTGCGAACCCGGCCCTGCAGCGCCAGCAGGTCGAGATGGGCCACGGTCTCCAGGACCGCGAGCATCTGGTTGAACGGGTCAAGCTCGTCGAGCGTGCGCTTGCGGCGGGTCCAGGTGAGCGCCAGAGCGGTCTCGTATGCGGTACCCGCGCCGCGGGCTATCGCCGTGGCGGTCGCGTCAAGCCGGGCATCGTGGTGGGCGAGGAGTTCGTCGACCCGGTGGTGCACGCTGTCGGCGACCGGTCCGTGGGCCGGCAGCAGCCGCAGGTCGGGCAGCGCGCGCACCAGCCGCAGCGAGTCCAGATAGTCGCGCAGCGGCAGCGAACCCGTAACCGGCTCGAATCCGATCGACGGTGTGATGTGCGGCAGCACGTGGTCGCCGGCGAACATCAACCCCCCAGGCTCGTCGATGAACACCACGTGGCCCTGCGTATGCCCAGGGGTGGCCAGCGCACGCAGCGGACGGTCGGTGAGCGTGACATCGGTGGACGGGCCGATCCACTCGTCAGGTGCCTCCCATTCCCCGGTGGCCGGGCGACGCCCACCGAAGGCGGCAATCAGCGCGTCCCTGACGGGCCCGGCCCCGTACTCGACGAGCTGTTCGAGCTGGCTCGCGAGCGGCCTGCGGTCGGGATTCATGATCGCCCGCAGGGTGGCCGCCTCGCCCTCGCCGAGGTAGATGCGCCCGCCGAACTCGCGGCGCAGCGCCACCGCCTGGGTGTAGTGGTCACGGTGCGCGTGAGTGACCAGGAACCGGCGCACATCAGCCAGGCCGGCCCCGAGGCTGCTCAGCGCGCCGCGCAACTGCTCACGCGCCTCGGCAAGCGCCCACCCCGAGTCGATGAGAGTAAGCGCGTCACCATCCGCGAGGGCGTAGACGTTGACCGCGCGCAGGCCGTCGGTAGGCAGCGGCAGCGGAATGCGGTGCACCCCGGGGGCCACGGCATAGACGCCAGGTTCGGTCCAATCCTGGCCGGAATCTCCCATAGTGCCTCCGCCTCTGCCCGCTGGGCCGCCAGATACCAGAGCTACCAGACGAGGTAACCGCACCTGTCGGGGGCCCTGGGTCGTGCGCCCGCGCGTCAGGAGATCGAGCACCACGTCATCGTCGGCCGTGCCTGGTTCACGACGTGCCGGCCCCGGCCGGCTGCGCCTGCAGCGCGGTCAGCGCGGCGTCATACAGCGTGACGAGGCCGGCTTCGACCTCCGGTCCGTGGAACTGAGGATTCCAGACAAGATCGGCCAGGGAGTCGCTGATGACGAAGGCCGAGGCAACTTGCAGGCCTCTGACCTCGGCCACCGCGAACAGCGCAGCCGCTTCCATCTCCACGCACAGCACTCCCTCCGCCTGGTAGTGGCGAGCCTCGGCGACGGTTTCCCGATAGGGAGTGTCGATCGTCCAGGAGGTGCCGGCCCGGAACGGAACGCCTGCATGTCTCATCGCTGTCCCCAGGGCGGCGCTCATGACGGCCGTCGCGGTGGCCAGCTTCGCCGGAGGCAGGTAGTGGTGGGAGACGCCCTCGTCCCGGATGGCAGCCTCGCACAAGACCAGATCGCCCACATCCAGATCACTTTGCAGGCTTCCCGCCGTACCGACGGAGACGAAGGCCGACGTGCCCATCGCGGCGAGCTCCTCGAGTGCCGCAGCCGCCGCAGGTGCTCCGATCCCGAACTGGCCGAGCAGCCCGACTCGGCCGGCGGTGCTCGGCAGGCGCAGAATCCCGTGCAGGGCGCCCCGGCGCTCTGGAGGCTTCAGTCCTTCGATCCTCAGCACGTGGTTGTAAAGGGATCGCTGATAGCAAAGGACCGCACCCGCAGGAGCTTCGTAGGCCTCGAGGGCGCCGACGCGCCGCAGGTAGGCGGCGAAGTCGGCAGGAGTGAAGATCGCTTCCTCGCCGTGCTTGCCTGCGAAGTTCGGGTAGCTGGCCTGTGACACGAACTCCGATTCTACGTGCCGCTCGCCCGGTCAGGCCGAATGTGGACGTTCCGCGTCGGTAGCGGTTTCCGCCCGGCGAGGGTGGCCGCCGGCGGGCGCGGCCGCGATTGGTGCCGCCATTGCATCGACTGGACCGAGCCGGTCGAGGATGAGCGCGGTCAGCAGAACCACCACGGTGCCGACCGCGGCGCCCCCCACGGTGTCGGTGAAGTAGTGGGCGCGCAAGGCCACGAGGGAGACCGCCACGGCCCCGGCGGCCAGGAACGCGGTGAGCGCGAGCAGCACGCGCACGGCCGCGGGTAGCCGCGGGCGGAGCGGGCCCGCGAGCACGACCGCGAACGCGGCCGCAAATGCGAACACGCCGGTGGCATGTCCGCTTGGATAGCTCAAGTCGCCCAGCAACGTCCGGCCGATGAACGGCTTGAGCAGCCGTTCGGTGAGGGCAGCAGCCCCAGGTACGGCGACGGCCACCAGCACGGCGCCGCGCCATCTCCGCATCGTGAGGCAGGCCAGGACTAGCGCCGCGGTCATCGCGGTCAGCGGGACCGGGTCACCGAGCCCGGCCAGGAGGTTCAGTATCACCCGATGCCCGCCGAGGCTGGCCTGGACCCGCCCGTCCACCGCCGTGTCCAGCCAGCCCGCCCGCGTGTGGTGTGTGAACCGCGCTCCGAGGAGGGCCGTCACCGCAACGCAGACGGCAAGGAGCGCGACCGCCACCGGGCGGATGGCGGCAGGCAGCAGCGGGCGCAGCACCAGGAGTTCCCGATGCCAAGCCGTCGGCCTGCGCGTTCTTCCGGGCACGCGGCCCATCATAGGAGCCTGCTTGAGGGGCCTCGCTCAGTGTGCCATCCCACGACCGAGGGCCCTCAAGCAGGCTCTAGGCGGGTGCAGTCGGTTCGCCTCGTGTCACGGCCTGCGGTTTCTCGGCCGCCGGCCCAGCGGCCGCCGGCCCAGCGGCCGCCGGCCCAGCGGTAGCCCGCGCTGGTGCAGGCTCATCACGCCGACATGAACACTTCATGGGGCAACTCATGATGCGATCACTGGCTTGCAGGACGCCGCTCGACGCATGCTCAGGTGACGCCGAGGCGAGGATGGCCCCGGCTAGGGGAAGGCACGGAGGTCTGCCATGACCCGGTTGAACGTGAACGACGCGCGATGCGAGGCACTGTTCGCGTCAGGGCTGCAGCGATCGGACGCCCCGACCGCCGAGGCGGTGGCGGAGGCGATCAGCCGCACTGTGCGGCAGTTCGGCATCGCCGGCTGCGCCAGCAGGATGGCCCAGGAGTTCGGCGACCACCCCGAGGCGGCCGGCGACCGTATGCGGTGGGTCCGGCGGCTCGTAGCCGAAGTGTCCGCCTCGGCCGTCCCGCAACGGGCGCGGCGGGGCGGGCGGCCGTCCGCCCGCTCAGCCCCGCGTGCCGCACGGCCAGCGCGGTCTGCTGCCGGCGCCGCCAGGCGCGCCGCCTGACTGCCGGAGTCCCGTTCGTGGGACAACCACGACCGGGGCAGCGCAACGACACGCCATCGGCGGCCGCCGCTTGGTTCTGGGCCGCATTCAGGACACGGATGAGGACGCCGGCACGGGTGAACTGACGTCGTCCGCCGGCCGCTTCTGAGCTGTCACCTGGTCCGCGGCCTTAGCGACGCCAACGGGCCATAGGTGTCCCAGAGCCACACCGGCGCGCCATAGGCGTGGTTCTGGGGGAATGCCGGAGCTCCTGCCTCTGCGGCCGACCGCGGAGGCAGGAGTTTCACCAGCGGGCCCGGCGCGGGCCGCATCGAGTTCCAGCGCACTCCGCACTATCCGCCGCACTATCCGCCGCGGGCCGCGAGATCGGGTTGCTTTTCGCCCGGCCCGGTGGCGGCTGGCGGGCGGCGCGTCACGCTGCGGCAGCCGTTCGGGATATTTCTCCTTAACGACTGCCGCTGACGTGGCACGCCCGGCAGCCTGCGGGGGGATCCCGGGGGGTCGCCCCCCGGGGGCAAACAGCCGCTGCCGCTGACGTGGCACGCCCGGTCACCCTGACCCGGCCACGGCGGTCTGCGGGGCTTCCGGGGGTCGCCGCCCGGGGCTGGCAGATCCCTTACGGCGCTGCAACTCGCCGCCGGAGGCGGCGCGCCCGGGACGAACCAAATGCTGCCGACGCGGGCCTGACCATGATGACCGGGAGATGCACGGGTGCGCCGCATGCGCCCTGGAACCGGGCCCGGGCCGTCCGGGTAAGGCGTCCGGTGCGGTGACGCGGGGCACGCCACCGCACCGGGGCAGCGCCGGGAGTCCGCGGACACTATGGTCGTGCCTGTGGGCCGTCGTTCCTGCTTGGCGCCTTCGACGTGCCCCTCCCGCCAGGCCAGGCGAACTGGAACAGCTCACCCGGCCAGGCCAGGTGATGGGGCGGGTCGCGGCGAGGCACTGCGAGGTGAGGAGGGGCCGTGACAGACCCGGCTGACGATGTGTACCTTCCGCCTGAGGCGACCGGCTCGGCACCCGGGCGGGGCCGGCGCAGGCCGGCGGGTGCTGGTGGTGGGTGCCGGGACACGGCCTTCGCCCGAGCCCGACCCGCCGCTGGGCAACGGCAGGGCGATCGCCGTCCTGGCCGCCAGGGAAGGCGCATCGGTGGTGTGCGCCGACCGTGACCGGCCCGCCGCCAAGGTGACCGCCGACCTGGTACGGGCTGAGGGCGCCGACGCGGCGGTCGTGGTGGCCGATGTGGCTGATCCCGCGGCGTGCGACACGGTGATCGGGGAGTCCGTGGCGGCGGTAGGCGGCCTGGACGGCCTGGTCCTGAACGTCGGCATCGCCCTGGGCCGGGGGATGGCGGGCACCACTGCCGGGCAGTGGGACGACACCTTCGCCGTCAACACCCGGGCTCACTTCCTGGTCTCCGCCGCCGCGCTGCCCATCCTCGCCCCCGGTTCCGCGATCGTGTTCATCAGCTCGGCGGCCAGCCTGCGGGCCGCGACCGGTGTGCCGTCCTACGACTCGTCCAAGGCCGCGCTGCTTGGCATCTGCCGCCAGGTCGCACGGGAGGGCATGGCGGGCCGCATCCGGGTCAACCTGGTGGTGCCGAGCCTGGTCGATACCCCGCTCGGGCGGGAGGCCTCCCGTCTCAATCCCGCCCGCACGGCCCGCCGCCTCCCGTTCGGCCGTCAGGCGACCGCATGGGAGGTTGCCTACGCGACCGTGTGGCTGCTGTCGAACGAGGCCAGCTACGTCAACGCCCACCCGCTTGTCCTGGACGGCGGTGCCACCAGCTTCGGATGACCCGCATCGCGTGACCGGCTGGAGCGTCCCCCTTCCGCGTGCGGGCCACCCGTGGGACCCCAGCGTCTGTTCCGCCGGCTTGTCCCGGGCATCGCGTGGCATCGCGTGGCATCGCGGTGCGCTGCGTCAGGCTGGCTCCCAGCGCCAACCGTCGTTGTCCTCGCAGATGATCGATTCGCCGTCTGCGGTCCGTCCGGCCATCCCGTGGTCTGAGTCGCGGCAGAATTCACCGGGCCGGTAGCACGTGCCTTCGTTGCTGAGCGGGTAGCAGCCGCTTGTTGTGGCTGGTGGTGGTGCGGTCGTCCGGGGCGGCGGTGCGGGCGCGGCTCGTGCGGTTGTGGCTGGTGCTCGCGGCGCGGTTGTCCTGGTGACAAGTGGTGACGGCGCCACGCTCGTCGCCGACGGTAATGCGGTTTGGGCGGCGCTCATGATCGGTGTTGCGCTGGTCGGCGTTGACGATCCCGCGGAGCCGCACGCTGCTAACCCGGTCGATAATCCCATCGCCGTGATGGCGAGCACCCATGATCGTATCGAAGACATCGCTGTTCCCCCCACATTGTCAGTGGCCCTGGTAATTCCAAGTGCGCGCGTGCGCGCAGGATGCTCTACGGGAACTTGTACCTGCTGCGGCGGTTTCATTGTTTCATGATCGCGGTAACTTTTCGGAAGCATACGCGGCAAAGTTACCGCGATCACGAAGCCCGGCGCTGCCCGGCCGCCGGCCTTGCCTGAATTGTGATCGATGGCACATTAGGCCCAGATAGCAGGTGATGCGCCATAATCAGGGAAAAGCCCGAAATGGGAACATCCGCAACCCGCCCTGGGACCTCACGCACACTTACTGTGCGTCGAGGATGACGACTTCGGTAGCCCGGTCGTATGGGTGCGAGGGCTGCCCGGAGACGACGTAGTCCGCGCGCGCCATTGCGCCGTCGCGGCCGAAGAACTCTTCTTCCAGGGCCATCCACTCGATCCAAAGTGACCGTCGCTGCTCGCCGTCGCGGGCGATCCCGCGCCGCAACCGCTCGCCGCCGGGAGTTTCTACCCACAAGGACATGACCAGATCGCGGGCGATGGCCTGCCGGGACGATGTCACCCCTTCGACGATCACCACGTCAGCCGCGACGACCTCGGCCCAGCCGTCCAGACCCTGGCCCAGGGGATCATTCGCCCAGTCACGGACGCGGAACCTGGCCGGGGAACCGGCCAGCAGGGGCCGCAGCGCCTCGCGTTCCAGCCGGGGCCACCAGCCGGCGATGTCACCCCAGAACAGGAAACCGTCCACCTTGAGCACCGGCACGTCGCCGCAGGCCGCGGCGAGCGCCCGGGCCACCGTCGACTTCCCTGCGCCGGCCCGGCCGTCCACCGCGACCAGGCGCACGGCCCGCGAGCATGGCCGTGCCCGGATCTCACCCGCCAGCCGGGCTAGGCTGCGCACCCGCTCTCGCACACCGGCCATCCTCTCGCGAGCCCCGGTGGGCCGCATCCTGCGCGACGTTACGGAAGCAGACGGTCGGCCGGGCCTGGCTGAGCAGGCTGAACAAGGTGTTGAACACCAGGTACACCAGCCGGAACGGCCCGCTCGCCGGCACGCCGGCCATGTCGCCGATGGTGACCGGGATCGACTCACCGCCCGGCATCGCCCGGAGGCGTTCCACCATCGACGCCGAGGCGTCGACGCCGAGGCGTCGACGCCTTCAACCGCGATCCCCCGGCCAGCCAGCGGGAGCGCGACGCGGCCGGTCCCGATGGCCAGCTCCAGCACCCGCCCGTCGCCGGCCAGCCCGGCGAGAAACTCCACGGTGGCCGCCGGGTCGAGTCCGCCTATCGGCACCTCGTCGTAGACGCCTTCCCAGCGGTCGCCGAAAAACGCGGGATCGTCAAACCCAGCCACGCCAGCCACGAAACCAGACCACAGGATGTGACGCTACCGATTTCCCGGGCCCGCGACCGGCCGTGTGAAGCACGCTCATCTGCCGTCTTCCGCAAGCCGCGGGAACGGGTCCTGCCCGCCCGGCTGGGTAGGGTCGCGCCATGAGTCTGCAACAGTCCCTGGCCGACATCGGCTTCAAAGCTATGAGCCGGACCCACCGGGCCATCGTTCACCTGAGCAGCGGCCGGGTACTGGGCTCGGCCTTCGGGATGCCCGCCGTCGAATTGCACACCGTGGGGCGCAAGTCGGGCCGGCCACGCTCGACCATGCTCACCGCGCCGGTCGTCGACGGCGACCGGGTCGTGCTGGTGGCCTCCAAAGGCGGAGATGACCGTGACCCTGACTGGTTCCGCAACCTGGTGACCCATCCCGACATCGAGCTGACTATGGCCGGCCGACGGCGGCCTATGCGGGCCCGGCGGGCGTCGCCGGAGGAGAGGGCCGAGTTGTGGCCCCGGGTGGTGGCGGCCTACAAGGGATACGGCGGTTACCAGCGCCGTACCGAGCGCGACATCCCGTTGGTCATCTGCGAACCGCGCTGAACGAGGCACCGGAAGCTCGCGCCCTCAGCGCTGGGGAGCCTGGGCATCCTGGTGACAAGCGCATGAGCCGCCGCGGGCGGGCGCAGCCAGGGCCGCGAGGATAGGGAATTCTTACTGCCAGCAGGAAACGGCGCCTGCGCCGTGCTGCCCGGAGTATTGCCGGGCAGACGCGCGCGTGCTTGCCTGCGCAGGGGAGTCGATTCCGCAGTCTCCTTCTGGGCGCGTCCCAGCACCGCAGACCGGTCACCGGGGCAACTCGCTAGCCACCAGTGTGCCCGGCCTGAGTTTGATCGCGCGGAATCAGGTACAGGATTGGCTGGCTGTTCACGAGCAGCGCTGTTTCGATTGCCACAGAAATATCGGTCTGCCGCTAGCGGGACGGTCGTCACCGAGATTGCCTGCGTCTGAGACGTCAGCGAACCGTGCCAGGTCCCGGACGCTGACCGCGGAGCCTGGCATCGCCGCGTCCTGGGCCAGGCGACGGCGCACGTACTCGCGGCGCGACAGGCCCAGGCGGGCGTCGTGGTCGCGCTGGCAGGCGGCCTACGCCGAACCTGTCCCGGCGGTGATCAGGCTGGTGTCGGTGATGCTCACCCCGGGGGCGTCCTCGACCGCCCACACCACTGTCTGGCCGACGACGATGTCGACTCTCTCGGGCTCGGCCCGTTCGCCCCGCACGTGGACGAGCGTGCCTTCTTGCAGCCGGCCCAGCCATGCCTCGTGGCCTCGCGCGGTGTCGGGTATGGCGACGTGGACACGCCCGCGCAGGCTGCTGCCGTTGGCGTCGGCCCACTCGTAGCTGCCGGGCAGGCCAAAGGCGTGGGTGAAGACCGACTCGGTGCGCATGGATGCCGAGTCGATGACCTCGTCTTCGATCCTCCCCCGCACCCGGAACCCGAAGGTCACGGACTTGTCCGCGGACCACACCACGAGGTCGCCGGCCGTGACGCGCAGTTCGGCCGGCGAGGCGGTCAGGGCCGCGTCGGCCATGCGCACGGTGACGTGGTGCTGGCCCTGGTCCTTCCCGGACCCGGCGGTGACGATCACGGCCTGGGCGGGCGGCTCGCCGTCGTGGGCGGCGAGGGAAGCGGGAATGGGCGACAGGGCGTAGGCGAACGTCCCAGGTGTCGAGAACCGGTGGGCGAAGCAGTCACCCAGGCGGATGAACCTGCTGTCCAGTGTGTTCATTGTCGGGCCTTCCTTGCGGTGACGCGGCGGGTCAGATGTCGACGGACAGGACGAGCTCGTTCTTGTCTGTTGCTTGCACGTCGGCGGTTACGGCCGCGAGCGTCACGTCCACCGCCGGGTCGAACGGGCCAGAGGCCGGCAGCACAGGGAAGAGCTGCGCATGCTTGTACACGTTGAAGGTCAGGCCGGAGACGAACAGCGAGAGGATCTGCCCGAGCAGCCCGGTCACTTCGGCGACGCCGAAGGCGGCCGTGATGATAGCCACGGCGATGGCCAGGAACGGGCCGATGAACGGTATGCCGAGCAGCGCGGCGGAAACGGCCGCCCCGATGGCGCTAAGCAGCAGCGTGGCGGCTGCGCCCAGATCCAGCTTGCGGACGGATTGGATGACGACGTCGACGAACCAGGTCCCGCTGGTCAGGTGAACATTGATCCCGAAGTCCGCGGAGAGCGTCGCCGAGCTGGAGAAAGGAATGGTGACCCCGATGGTCGGGAAGTCGATGCAGATCTTCGGCGTGCAGATGTCGCCCCACGGAGTCCCTATGCACACCTGCGGGAGACAGAAGTCGAGGAAGCTCAGATCGATGCTCAGCGACAGGCTGAGGCTGTAGTCGATCTCGAGGTTGTCGATGGACACGGTGTCGGGGGCGGCCAGCGACACGGTCCCCCCGGTGAACGACGCGGCGGCGCTCCATCCGGCCCCCAGCGGGCCGAGCGACCCGCTGCCGCTCTTGGAGACGGTCCCGATGGCGGCCTCGGCCGCGTGCAGCAGCGTGTTGGCAGCGGTTTCGTCTACGGCGGCGGTGATGTCGGCGGCCATCAGGAAACATCTCCCCAGATCTTGATTTGGTCGTCGGCGATCGTCGGGCCCGCCTCCAGGATGAGCTTGACGAAATCGGCGTCGATGATGTTGAAGGGCAGTTGCACGCCGGAAAGAAGCGCGTTGAGGATCATTTCGAGCAGGCAGTCGAGGACCGCCTGCAGCGACGGTGGCGCCACGTCGAGAACCAGGACCTGGTCCACGTGGAATGTCACGTAGCCGACGCCCGGGCTGAAGTAGTGGCTGACCGCGTTGGCGATGGCGACCACGTCGAGCGTGGTCCGCACCGGTGTGACCCTGCCGCGGTCCTTGTCGCCCTGGCCGGCGGTGCAGCCGAGGGTGAGGGTGACCTTGGTGGCGATGCTCAGCTGGTCGGGCCCGAGTACCAGCGGCGGTGGCAGCGCGCCATCGGGCGGGAAGAGGTCGACGACGGGGACGGTCAGGTCGATGGCGTACGGGATGCCGCCAGCGACGCCGGGGAACGCGATGGTCGGCACCTGGGTGACGGTCGTCGAGCTGGCCGTGACGAACGGCACCGACCCGTAGTGGAGATAGTGCGGGCGGGCGCCGAAGAAGGCCTGGAGCGCCCGGTTGGTGCCCTGCTCGTCAATGCTGGCGAACACGTGGTGGGTGCCGGTGAGGCTCATCGGTCCCTCCCCGGGCCCGGCCAGGTGCCTGCAGGATCCGGCCAGGTGCCTGCGGGATCCGGACAGGTGGCGTGCGGAGTCAGTTCGTGGTCTCGCGGCATGATCGGCGGCCTTTCGTATGATGCTTGGGCAGCCCGGCAGGAACCCTGCCGGTGGTCGGAGGCACCGAGGCGCACCGGCGCTCAGCTGGGTCTTTCTCCCCCTGCCTTACAGAGCAGGCACAGGCCGCGTAGATACACCGGGCCCCGCCGGCAAAGGAGCGCAGCCGAATCGCCCTGCCTGGGTGGCGCGGGCCGCGCAGCCGTTCGGGATAGGCCTGATTTTCCGCGTACGGCCGGGTGCCACGCGGCCGCGGCGGTGACAACGGATTCTCCTGAACGGCTGCGCGGTGGACCGCCGGACATCGCAGCTGACAGGCGGGCCTGCCGTGGCCCGACGGACCGGGACAGACTGTATCCATGCCAGATGTGCTCTGCCCCGTCGTGGTCGGCCGGGCGGCCGAGCTCGGCGTACTTCAGGCGGCACTCGACGGCGCGGCCGGCCGGGCCGGAGGCGCGGTCTTTCTCACCGGTGAGCCGGGCATCGGCAAGTCACGCCTTGTTCGTGAGCTGGCCGCCACGGCGCGGGGGCAGCGGATCGCAGTGGTCACCGGCCGGGCTGTTCCCACGAGCGCGAGCACGCCGTACCGGCCGCTGACCGAGGCGCTGCTGCAGGCGATGCGGGATCGCGCCTTTCCCGACGACGAGGATCTCGGGCCGTGGCTCCCGGCGCTGCGGGGCGTCGTGCCGGGCTTGAGCGGCCATAGCCAGGCCGATGACTCGCCCGCGGTGCGGGGTGAGGCGGTGCTCAGGCTCCTGCGTGCCCTGGCCCGTCCCGGCACGCTGATGGTGGTGCTCGAGGATCTGCATTGGGCCGACCCCGACACGCTCGCGGTCGTCGAGTACCTCAGCGACAACCTGTCCGGCGAGCCGGTCCTGTGCGTCGGCACGAGCCGCAGTGAGCCGCCGTCGGCTGCGCTCGACCTGATCCGCCGCCTGCATGGCCGGCGCGCGGCGACCCACCTGCTACTCGGCCGGCTTGACGACGGGCAGATCGGTGACATGGTGCGCGCCTGCCTGCCCGACGCGGGCCCGGACCTGATCGCCGAGGTGCGCCGCACGGCCGATGGGGTGCCGCTCCTCGTCGAGGAGGTGCTGGCGTCACCCGGGCTGCCGAGCTCCTTCGCGGACGCGGTGGGTGTGCGCCTGGCCGATCTCGGCGACGACGAGCGGGCCGTGCTCTACGCCGCGGCCGTGCTCGGCCGCCACTTCGACTGGCGGCTGCTGCCCGCAGCGACGGGGCTGAGCGCTGACGTCGTGGCCGTCGCGCTCGAACGTGGCGTGGCCTGCCTGCTGCTGCGGGTCGATGGCGACGCGTTCCGCTTCCGTCACGCTCTGACCAGGGACGCGGTCATCTCAGGTTTGCTGCCGCCCCGGCGCGCCGCGCTCGCTGGTGGCGCGCTTCGTGCCCTCGACGCAGCTCACCCCGGGCTGGCCGGCCAGTGGCGCGATGTCGCCGCCGATCTCGCCGCGCAGTGCGGTGACAGGGAGCGGGCCGGTGCGCTGCTGGCTGCCTCCGGCGGGGCGGCGCTGGAGCGGGGAGCACTGGCCACAGCCGCCGACACGCTCCGCCGGGCCGCGCCGCTGCACGACGACCTCGATCAGCGGCGCGGCGCGCAAGCGATGCTCGTCGAGGCGCTGTCGCTGGCGGGACGGGTGGACGAGGCGCTCGCCGTCGGCGATCAGCTCATCGCCGCGCTCGGGGAGGGCGACGCCGCGGTGACAGCGCGGGCCGAGGTGCACCTGCGGGTGGCGCACGCCGCCGTGACCGCGACCCGCTGGCCGGTAGCCACCATGCATCTCGACGCCGCCAAGGGCCTGCTCGCGGCCGATCCCGACGCGGCCCTCAGCGCCCGGGTGGCGGTGCTCGAGGCCGAGGTAGCATTCGCGGGCAATGACGTGGACGGGGCCTGCCGCGGCGCGGAGGCCGTGCTCGCGTCCGGTGCGGCGAGTCACGATGTCCGCTGCCACGCATTCGAACTGGTTGGCAGGACGCAGCGTATCCGCGATCTTGACGCGGCGCGCGACACGTTCGAGCGGGCGCTGGCCTGCGCCGTTGCCGCCGGTCTCGCGATCTGGCGGCTGCGGGCTCTGCACGAGCTCGGCACGATCGAGATGTTCGACCACGCCGGGACCGGACGGCTGGCCGAGGCCCGGCGCACCGCGGACGAGCTCGGCGCCCTGAGCACGGGCGCGGTCCTCGACATCCAGCTCACCGCCGCCTTCGTGTTCCGGTTCGAGCTCGATCACGCGGCCGAACACGCGCGAGCCGCCCTGGCCATCAGCGAGCGCCTTGGTTTGGCGCAGTTCCGGGCGATCGCGCTCGTCTTCCTCGGCGAGATCTACGCGCTGAGACGCGAACCCGAGGAGATGGAGCGATTCCTCGCGCTCGCCGCCGCCGCGGCGCCAGGCGACCCAGAGATCGAGGGCAGCGCCTGGGGTGGCGGCCGGGCGATGCTGGCGGTCCTCGACGACGACCGGGCCGGTGCAGTCGCGGCCCTCAGCCGTGGCGTCTCCCTCCTGCGCACGCTGCCGCAGCAAGGGCCCGCGCACTACCGGGGCCTGTGGCCGCTGCTGCTTGCGACCACCGGCGACCCGCGCGCGGCGGCCGCGGTCGCGGAGGCACGCAGGCTCGGCATGACCGTCAGCCGGCGCAACCGCGGCCTGCTCGGCTACGCCGACGCGATCTTCGCCGGTCACAGAGGCGACAAGCGGCTGGCTGGCGAGGCGGCCAGGGCGGCGGACGCCGACCTCGTCCATTACCCGGTGTGGGGTGACCTGGCGCACATGTGGGCCGCGGAACGCGGGCTGGCCGAAGGCTGGGGTCAGCCAGAACGGTGGCTGGAGGCCGCGGCCGAATGCTTCACCGCCCGGGGAATTGATCCGCTGGCCAGCCGCTGCCGCGAGCTGATCGTCGGGCCACGGCCGGGCCGCTTGGCGGGGCTCGGCATCACCGCCCGCGAGGGTGAGGTTCTCGGCCTGGTCGCGGAAGGGCTGACGAACAAGGAGATCGCGGCCGCGCTGCGCGTCTCACCCCGCACGGTCGAGAAGCACGTCGAGAGCCTGCTGCGGAAGACAGGCACCAGGTCGCGCACGGGGCTCGTGGCGGTCGCGGGCCCGGCGCGCTAGCCGGCCGCTCTCACGAACGGGTCAGCGCATCGGGCAAACCACGTAGCCGGGCCGGCCGGCGGGCTACGTGTTGTCCCCGATGTGCCGCCGCGGCCCTGGCGCCCACGATGCCGGTACGCAAGCGACGCCAAGGAGGCAGATCATGGGTTCAGCACAGGTGCAGGGCACGTTGTGGGGAGCGGCCGCGCGTGAGTGGTCGGAGCTCAACGAGCCGTTCAGCACGCCGTTCTATGAGGCGGTCTTCGACGCGATCGCGGTCGGCCCGGGCATGAAACTGCTCGACGCCGGCTGCGGTTCGGGGCTGGCTCTGCAGCTGGCAGCCAAGCGCGGGGCGACCGTGACCGGGTACGACGCGTCCGCGGCGCTGCTCGACATCGCACGCGAACGGGTCCCTGGCGCGGACATCCGCCAGGGTGACCTCGAGGCGCTGCCATTCGCGGACGCCACATTCGGCGCCGTCACCGCGTTCAACTCCGTCCAGTACGCGGCCGATCCGGTCGCCGCCACACGGGAACTGCGGCGGGTCGCCAGGCCGGGCGCGCCCGTCGGCATCGTCACCTGGGGCGCACCCGAGCGGTGCGAGACCCGCGTGATCCTCGCCGCCATCGGCGGCCTGCTGCCGCCGCCCCCGCCAGGCGCCGAGGGCCCGTTCGCGCTGAGCCAGCCGGGCAGGCTCGAGGCGCTGGCCGAGGCGGCAGGGCTGACCCCGCGCCACGCCGACGACGCGCCGATGGCGTTCGTCTTTCCCGACCTGGACGCCGCAGTGCGGGCCCAGCTGACCTCCGGGCCGGCCCGGCTCGCGGTCGAGCACGCTGGTGAGCAGGCCACGAGGGACGCGCTCGCGGCGGCATACGCTGGCAGCCGCCGGCCGGATGGCACCTACCGGCAGGCCAATGTTTTCCGTTACCTCATCGCCGGCGCCTGACGGCCCGCCAGAGAAATATCCGTAAGGTCCATGACGTGGGCTTGATGGCGCAAAGCGGGATCTTGGGGTGGGATGCCAAGTGAGATGGCTATGCGGCCCGGCTGAAACCCCACCGAAAGGATCAGCGCGCACCATGAAATTCGAGATCGCCGCGGTCGGCGTCCTCCTCGCCGGATCCGTCGCGCTAGCGGGATGCGGCGGCGGGGGGACATCGCCGACCGCGGCGGCTACCACACCGGCCGCCGCGTCGCCAGCGCAGCCCGCGACGGCGGCGGGCGCGCGGTCGGCGGCGTCGCAGTACTTCGCGCTCTACTCGGCCGGTGAGTTCGCCGCGTCGTGGGCACTGCTCAACCCGGCCGTTCAGCGCGCGATCCCGCAGCGCGTGTGGGTGGCGGTGCACGAGGGCTGCGCCGGCGCGAGCGCCGGGCTCGCGTACCACATCAAGAACGTGATGGTCGACCAGGACACCGCGGTCGTCGCGTTCAGGCTCGCGGGCGCCAGGCCCGGCCTGGCGAGCGGCACTGAGGCGTTCGCCTACGCCGGTGGCCGCTGGGGGTACATGCCTGCTGACATGGGCCTGTACAGGCACGGGAGTGTCGCGAAAGACATCGCGGCGGCGAAGGCACGGGGGCTGTGCGCGGGCTGAACGTCCGCAGGCAACGAGATCACCCGCACCTGTTGCTACCCGCTGCCCGCGACGAGAGGATCATCCGTGAATGCCCTCGGCTGGGCATGTTCGCGGCTGCTTGCGGCCTGGTCGGACACGTCGGCGAGCAGCCGCGGCGCGGCTGCTCGCCGCCCGGCCGGGGGGTGGGAATTCGCAGGGGGAGGTTTCATCCGGATGTGGGCTGAGATCGCCGGCCGGGCAGGCCGGCGATCAGCCCCCGCTCCGCGGGCGCGATCGCACCGGGGGTCTCGCGGATGGAGGAAAGCACAGGCATTTGAAGCGATTCGCCCTGGTGACGGTCAGCCTGCTGAGCTTCCTGGTGCTCGCGGCCGCAAAAGGGGCCGGGCCCCCGCATCGCCTGGCGGTGCCGATCAAGCTGGCCCGCTGGCCCGCCCGCCCGCTGGCCCGCTGGCCCGCTGGCCCGCTGGCCCGCTGGCCCGCTGGCCCGCTGGCCCGCTGGCCCGCTGGCCCGCTGGCCCGCCGATCCGCTGGGGGCGCTGTCGCACGGCGGTCAGCGGGTACCATCACCCCGCTCACGGCGGTTCCATGATCGCGGTAACTTTGCCGCGGTATTTGCCGGAAAGTTACCGCGATCATGAAGCCCGGCACTGTCCGGGACGCTGCCATTGCCTGAGTCGTGATCGATGGCCCGTTGGGCGCCTGATAGTGCCCCCAGCGGGCCGGCCATCCGCCCTTTGGGGGCAGCGCCGGGCTGCGTCCGCACCCACGACAAGCCGCGCCCCGGAAGCCGGGCCCCCGCTGTTGCGGCCATGACCCCAATCTGTGACCCGTCGGTAGCCACCTCGTTTCCCGCACCGTTGCAGCCCGGTAGCGCGCGATCCGGGCCGCAGAGCGCCGCTCCGGCATGCCCGGCCCGCTCCGGCGCGGAGTCGTTCGGCTAGATGCGCGGCGGGATGCCGCAACGCTCTGCGGGCATGGACAGCGGCCAGATTGATCCTCAGCACATGGCGGCGTTCTGCGGTGAGGTACTGCCCAGGGGCTGAGCCGGGTCAGCCCGCCGGACCGGAGCCCGCATGGGCATTAGCACGGCCCGTCTTCAGGGCGCGGCAGTCGAGCCGAGGGCGGGGAAGGCGAACAGCTCGACCAGACGCGGCAGCGCCGACGCGTCGCCATCGAGAGCGACCGCGCCGGTCGCGACCGCCTCGGCCGGGGTGAGCTGGCGGGTAAGGAGCCGGTGCAGGTGTTCGTCCCTGGCCGTGATGACGAGGTCGGCGTCGCCTGGCGCGCCGGCGGTGACGGACAGGCTCGTGCCCTCCGCCCGGACC
Organism: uncultured Actinomycetota bacterium; assembly: GCA_963851085.1. GTDB lineage: Bacteria > Actinomycetota > Actinomycetes > Streptosporangiales > Streptosporangiaceae > DATFVJ01. The sequence continues at coordinate 282,686 of CAWKNX010000011.1, forward strand.
GTGAACGCGCCGTCGCTCAGCCGCAGCTCCCATGTTGTCGGACTGGCGATCCGCTGACTTTCGTCGTGGAACGCGAGCAGGGCGGCGACAAGCCACCGCGAGCGGGACGCGACGTCGGCGGGCAGGCGCCCCATGCTCTTCGTCCCCCATCGGCCGAGTGCCAACAGAATCGGCTCGAGCTCTCGGCCATACTCGGTGAGCTCGTAAATCGTGCCGCGGTCCGGCAGCGGCAGCAGCCGCCGGCGGACGACGTCCGACGCCTCAAGATGCTTGAGCCGCGCCGCCAGCGTGTTCGTCCCGATGCCAGGCAAGCCCTCGGCGAGATCGCCGAACCGCAGCGGCCCGAGCAGCAGATCCCGCAGGACGAGCAGCGTCCAGCGGTCACCGATCAGGTCGAGGGCGGTGGCGATGCCGCACAGCTGGGCGTAGCTGCGCGCCGGCGCGGCGTGCGGGGACATGTTGCGATTACGATAACATACTTAAAAACCGCAATTTAACTTGCAAAAAGCAAGTGTGCTGGTAGGGTTGGCTGCGTCACCGAGAGGCTGGCAGATTCCGGACATGGATGGAGCACCGCATATGAGCAAGACCGTCGTCGTCCGCTACCGGACCCGGCCCGAAGCGGCCGATGAGAACGCGCGCTTGGTCGAACAAGTGTTCGCGTCACTCGCCGAAGTCGCGCCAGATGACTTCCGGTACGCGACGTACCGGCTCGCCGATGGCGTCACCTTTGTCCATGTCGCACATCATGGGACGGAGAACCCGCTCGCGACCCTGCCCGCGTTCGCCGAGTTTCAGCGCGAATTGGCGCAGCGCTGCGTCGAACAGCCGGCGCCGAGCGAGGCGAGCACCGTCGGCTCGTACGGGTAGACCGGCTGAGCTGCCGCTCGGTCTGTTCACCTGACCGGCCCGCAACCGCAGGGAGAACGGCCTATTTTTCATCGCTGCCGATTAGATGACGTCGAATTAGAAACAGCACCCCTAGCGCTACCACCCCCAGGAGTACACCGGAGAACTGAGTAGCGACTGAAAGACTCGAGTCCGTAGGCATTGTGACGAGCAACAAGATCCCAGAGGACAAACCCAGCATGAGCGGGTCTAGTGCCTCGTCGGGGCCTGGGGTGAAGAGCGTGTACGCAAGCTCGATGCCAGCGGCAATGGCCAGCGCGGAAGCGATCACCGTGATAGTGACGTGGGCGTTCGGCGGCGATGGAACGGCGGCGCTGTGGCGCAGGGCCGAGTGCTGGTAGACACGCCAGCCAATATCGGCAACAGCACCAACGCCGACGAGCATTTGCAGAAACACCTTGACCCAATGGGCCCAGGGCGTCCACCTTCGGTATAAACGGTTTCCTTGTGTGCGGCTGAGGATGCGGCCTTCTCTATCGAGGTGGTGCCGTAATGCGGTCGCCAGTTGGATCGATCGTTTCGTCCCGCCAGGCGACTCGGCACGCTAGGTCGTCTAGATCTTGCCAACAGGTGTCCTCGTCGCTAATCCTCACCCGTCGACGGCCCCGCTCACAAGTAAGTTGGACGTTACAGCTACCAAAAGACCACTGCTCCGGGGCGTCGTCGGCAGGCAGGTTCCGCTCCGGTTCTACCGTCCGGAAGTCGTTCTCCACAAGCCATTCACGGACCTGTGCTACTTGAGCAGATGAGAGGCTCGGCACCCTCCGATGCTGGCACAAACCGGCGCTCGTGACCGGCCGAACGGGTTGGTACCAGCGCCTCGTCCGAATGCCGCAGGTTCTCGGCCTGGTTTCAGGGCGTCGGCCCGTAGGTGGCGTCACCGGCCACTGTCACCGGCCACTGTCACCCGACATGTCAGGCGCCGGCTGGCCGCGCGGCTCTCCTATGGCCGCGTCCTCCCGCAAGGGGGCTTTCACGATCTTGCCGATTGAGTTCTTCGGCAGCGTGTCCCACACGTACACCTCGCGCGGCGTCTTGAAGCGGGCCAGCTCGCCGCGGCAGTGCTCGATCAGCTCGTCCGCGGCCGCATGCGCTCCCGGCCGAAGCGACACATAGGCGACCGGCTCCTCGCCGTACACCGGGTCGGGCCGGCCCACGACGGCGGCCTCCTGCAGCGCTGGATGCCGGAGCAGCACGTCTTCGATCTCCTTGGGGTAGATGTTCTCGCCACCCCAGATGATCATGTCCTTCTTGCGGTCGACGAGCACAAGGTAACCGTCCGGGTCGAGGTAGCCGACGTCGCCGGTGTGCAGCCAGCCGGCCCGCAGCGCAACGGCGGTCTCCTCGGCGCGACCGAGGTAGCCGCGCATCACGTTCGGCCCCCGGATGACAACCTCGCCCACCTCGCCACCGGCCAGGAGCGGCCCGTCGTCACCGGCGACGGCGATCTCCTGACCCGGGAGAGCCAATCCGACCGTGCCGGGCTTGCGGACGCCGTGCAGCGGGTTGATCGCCGAGGCGACCGTCGCCTCCGACAGGCCGTATCCCTCGATGAGCGGGACACCGTACCGCTCCTCGAACTCTCCGATGGCGTGCGCCGGCATCGGGGCGGCGCCGCACACCGCGAACCGCAGCGACGAAAGATCGGGTTTCACGTCCGGCGGGAGCGAATTGAGCACGAGGTAGATCGTCGGCACGGCGGAGAAGTACGTAGGGCAGTACCGCTCGGCCCCATCCCAGAACGTCTTCGGGTCGAAGCGGGGCAGAATCACGGTGGAGCCGCCCGCCGCGAGCGGCGATACAACGCTCACCATGATCCCATTCACGTGGAACAGGGGGAGGACCAGCAGCGCCCGCGTGTCCGGTCCAAGGTCCAGCGCCTCGATTGTCTGGTCGGTCATGGCGGACAGGTTGGCGTGGTCGAGCATCACGCCCTTTGGCCGTCCGGTCGTTCCGCTCGTGTATACCAGCAGGGCAAGGTCGTCCGCCGCTGCCCTCGGCGGGGGCGGCGGCCCGTCGAGCGCCGCGATGTCGTCGAGGGGGATGAGCCTGGTGTGACCGCCGGCCAGCTTCTGCGCAGCCGCCGCGTCGGCCACGACGACCTTGGCAGCGGAGTCGGCCAACTGGTAGTGCGCTTCCTCCGGAGTGAGGACGGGGTTGACCGGAGTGACCGCGGCGCCGAGCCGCCAGCCGGCGAACAGGATGAGCACCATCTCGGCGCAGTTCGGCAGCATCGTAGCGACGACGTCGGCTGGGCCGATGCCGAGCGACGCGAAGCCACCCGCCAGTCGGTCGACCTGCGCCGCGAACTGCGCGGAGGTCAGCCGCGTGCGGGAATCTTGAACACATGGCGCGTCCGGATCCTGCTCAGCGCGACGTGCCGGGATGGTCGCAACATGCGCCATTTCGTTCTCCTCCCCGGGGCAGGGGCGCCCATGACAGGCTGCCGAGACAGTCGCGGTAGCGGAATCGATGCTGGGCCGGTGGGAACAGACGCGTGCATCGATGACCTTGCCCATCGCGGCAAGACCTTGATCTTGCGCTCGCCGAGTCATCCCTAACAGAGGCGAATGTCCCCTTTGGCGGCCAGTGGGCCGGTCACTGGCTTCGTAACGCCCGCGACCGCGCCGGGCAGGGCGGCACCTACAGCAGCGGAAAACCGCCGGTGCCTGAGGTCCCGGCCATTGGAGCGCGGCCGGGTCGACCAGATCGTGGACACGAGCTGGCCAGCCTCGCGTTTCAAGCTCGCGCGGGTGGGCGGCTCGCGCATGTCAGCGCCGTTTCAGCGCCGTTCCAGCCCTGGGTGACACGGTGCTGCAATGGCGGTAGCGAGCTCGGGCGCTCGCGTGCGGCGGCCGCCTGGCCGGTACTCGCCTAGCCGACCGCGCCGGCTGAAGGTCGCCGCCCTACTGAACACCACCGCGCTGCTCGCCACCACCGCGGTATTCGCCGCAGTCGGCCCCAAGCTCCCGCCCTACTCGGGTGACTAGCCGCCCCCGCTGACACAGCCCGACATCGCCTCCCCCACTGTGCCGGGGCTTTCTTCTCCGGCCGGGCCGGGCCGCGCGCTGCGCCGACCCGCAGCGTGCGGCCTCGCTCGCCGCGGGGCCTCGCTCGCCGCGCGGCCTCGCTCACGGAGTGGCCTCGGCTCAGCGCGCGGGCTCGAGTGGTTTCGCTCGCCGAACTGCGCGACGTTCCCGAACGCCACCTGCCCGGCCCGTATCGCCCGACGACACGATGCCCGTCGCCGGATCGTCATTGCCCGTGCTGGGCTGGTCCAAGCGTCGCCGCGAAGATCAGTGCCAACAGGATCCAGCGGCTGAGCTGACCATCGCTTACCGCCACTTGGCGGTCGGCCGCAGCGTTATCCAGACGGTTCCGCAGTCGTCTGCGCTCTTCGGCGTCGGCACAAAGGTCACACAGTATCGCGGGGGAGTCGACATCGACCGCCAGGAGCAGGTCGAGTTCGCCAAGATTCGGGCCGTCCGGCTTGAGATCGCTCAACCGCGCGATCTGCCGCCAGCGTCCGACAACGAGCGGCGGTACTCCGACGTCCTTGGCGAAACGTCCCTGCGCCGCCTCCGTAGCCGTCATCCGGAGCAGATCACTTGCGGTGTGAATGCCAATCTCGCGTAGCCGGTCGGCATGGCTGGCCAAAGGCTCAAGGGCCACGAAGGATTTCGGCGGCGGGTCACCGACGAGGCGGCTGAACTCTTCCGCATGGGAGCTGGTGCGTAGCTGCTTGAAGGACGGGTCGCGCCGTGCCCACAGTCGCAGCCCGTTGTCGGCAGCCGCGACCTTCAGATCACGAAGCGCAGTTTCGTAATCATGTTTCCAGACTGCCAAACATGCTTTCTGGTACGAGAGCTCGGCGTTCGGCTGGTCCGGTGGCTGCCACTTCTGCGCCTTTTCTCTGATGGCTCGAGCGTGCTCCAGGTCGATGGGATATTCCATTGGGGGGTTGCCCAGCCGCGCTTTTTCCACGCCCTCCCAGAGCATGCCGGCCGCGGGCCTTAGGTAGTCGAGTAGATCCTTCAGCGGATCATGTGGACCCCTGCCCCGTAAACCCATGAACCTCCTGGTTTCCTTGATCTCGGGTAGCTTTTCGATGAGTTCGGCCGTCCAGCACCGTGCTTGCCGCCAATCAGCGGCGCAGTGGCCGTCGAGGTACACGTTGAACGAGCCGGCGGCGGCGCTGAAGAGAACCCGCAGGCGCAGCGCCTCATAGCCGGGCCCGGCCAGCCTCTTTTTCATTTTCACGGCTATCTCGCGGATCCGCTCCGCGAATTCGCGGCGGCTGTCGCGATCCGTGGCCTGCCGGCCGTCCACATACGCCTGGGCAACCTCGGCGGTCAGGTTCTCTGGATCGACGTCGATGGCGCGGGCGAGCATCGCCTGACTCCGGCGTTGGTCCCTGTCCGGGTGGGTAGCCAGGGCCTGCCCAGCCACGCTTTCCCATCGCGTCGCGCCGGTCAGCCCCAGCCTGAGCTTCCGATGTTTGTTCGCCATCTCAACCAGCACGATCGCCGCCGCGCACGTCAGCATCCCGCATCGGTCAATGGTCTTCGCGTATGCCGCGCCGTTCGACGGATCCGACGTGGATCCCGAGTCGGCGAAAAATAGCGATGCCCGATCGGCCGGTACGGTTACTGTCGGCCGCCCGTTGCGACGCATGATCACTAATAACTGATCGTCGTCGATCAGGGTGACGGTGGCCTGCCATGGTGCGACCGGTATGCCCGCCCGCAGGAGGCTCACCACCGCGGCAAGCATGGTGCCGCCAGGCAGGGCTGACATGGCCTGGCCGCTCAGGGCCGTGACGTCGGTCTGCTGCGGCAGTTCGAACCCGCGCGGCGACCTGCCGCCCAGCTCTTGCAAACGGCCGGCCAGGTACGCGGTCGCTGCCTGATCGGGGTTGCCAGCCTTGTCGTGGACCCCGAGTTGCAGGCCGATGCCTGAGCGCAGCCACCACGCGAGCAACAGGCATCCGAGCACGAGGAGAACCCCGGCGGCGGTCAGGAGCCAGGGCCATGCCCGCCCGGCAGGGCCAGGCAGCCACCTGGTCAGCCCGGTCACGGCCGCTGCTATCGCTGTCAGTGCGCCGAGCGAGAGGAGCACTATGCCGGACACCTTCACCTGCAGGTGTCCGGCGGGCAGTTCCGGAATGGGCAGCCGCGCGCCGACGCGGGTCAGCAGGACCAGGACGTAGCCTGCGACTCCAACGGCCAGGACCCACAGGAGTAGCTGGCCGACAGGCACCAGCGTGTCGGTGACAAACTGGTGCCAGCGGTCGCGAGTTTGCTGGACGCTGTTGGGCTGCTGCTCATCCAACGTCCGCAGTCCGCTCGCCGCCGCCCCGTTGCCCTGATCCTCACCGAGGGCAGCCTCGTAGTACGACCGAGCGGGCGCTGGCTGACCTTCCGCCGATGCGCGGTCACCTAGCGCGGCTAAGTGCGCGGCCTTGTCGCGTGCCTGCGCGACTTGCTCAAGCCCGGGCAGAGCGCATTGGGCCGGGCCACCCCGCACAGCCGGTGCCAGCAACGACTCGTACTGCGCCTCCGCCAGTGCCAGCAGCCCGCGCTGCATCAGATCGTCCGCAATGGCGCAGCGAGAGTGATCGAGGCTGATCGACGGCGAAGGCGACGGCGGTGATGCGGTCTTCGGCGGTAACGCCGAGGCACACCCCGCGATCGTGGCGGTCAGCGTGAACACGCCCAGAGCGAAGCGCAGCGGATACGTACGGCCAGACATAAGCCCCCCCCGGAGCCAGACGTCAACTCTCAGCTTCCAACCAATTGTGATCCCAGGCAAGCGCTGCCGGACTCCGGCCCGCGGTGGTGAAGAGAAAACCTGATACCGAACGGCTGCCGTGTGGCGCGCCGCGGCTCCGTGCGGCTCGCCGCCGGGGCAGGACGTTGAACGCCTGGCTGAGCGGGCGACGATAACCATTCGCGCGTACTGCCGTGCCGGCGAGACCATGTCGCATGGTAGTGGTGCGCGAGGTGAACGCGGATGGCTGGCGGGCCATGCGCGATGTGCGTCTCGAGGCGTTGCGGGACGCACCGCAGGCGTTCGCGTCGACGTACGAGCGGGAGGTCACCTTCGCCGAAGCTGACTGGCAGCGCAGAATCACTGGCGGCGGCAACTTCCTCGCCCACGCGCCGGAACTCGACGCCGCGCCGGTTGGAATCGTCGGCGGGTTCGAGGCCGAACCGGGCGCGATTGAGCTGGTTTCGCTATGGGTGCGCCCGCGGGCGCGCGGGCATGGGGTCGGCGCGTTGCTCGTCGAGGCCGTCACCAGCTGGGCGTGGGCAAAGGGAATACCTCGCGTGCACCTGTGGGTGACCGAGACCAACAGTGCCCGCCTGCTGTACGAACGGTGCGGATTCAGGCCGACCGCAGAGCGCCAGCCGCTGCCGTCTGATCCGAAGCTGACCGAGATCGGCATGGTGCGCTCCCGTTGACGGTTATCGCGCCCGCGTTTACCGGCACCACGATCTGCGGAACCAGGCACGCTGCCCGGAATACGCCGCTCTGATCGCGATGCGGCGCGGCGCCGTCGCCGTGATGGCGGCTGGCAGCGCTGCGCGGGGAAGTGGTAGATCATCAATTCTCTGACTATAGTCAGAGAATGGATGAGGCCATGGTCGGGCAGGTCCGGCGGTTCAACCGGACCGTCACGCAGCGGATCGGCGCGCTCAATGACGCGTACCTGTCCAGCGGCCGGCGCCTTGGGCAGGCACGCGTGCTGTGGGAGATCGGCCCGGACGGCGCAGATGTCCGGGTGCTGCGGTCGCGGCTTGACCTGGACTCTGGCTATCTGAGCCGGCTGCTGCGGTCGCTTGAGGCTGACGGGCTTGCCGTGGTCGAACCGAGCCAGACCGACGGGCGGGTGCGCACGGTGCGCCTCACCGGCGCCGGGATGGCCGAGCGGGCGGTGCTCGACCGGCGCTCCGACGAGCTGGCCACGTCGATCCTCACACCGCTCAGCGCGCGGCAGCGCACCCGTCTCGTCGCGGCGATGACCGAGGTCCAGCGGCTGCTGCTGGCATCGGCGGTCGAGGTCGTCGGCTGCGATCCGCGGCACGCGCACGCCCGGTTCTGCTTCGAGGCGTACTTCAGCGAGCTGTCGCGCCGTTTCGAGGGCGGTTTCGACCCTGCCGGGAGCATCTCCGCCGACGACGACGAGCTGACCCTCCCGGCTGGCCTGCTGCTGGTCGCCATACTGCATGGCGACCCGGTGGGGTGCGGTGCGCTGAAGTTCCACCCCGGCGCGCCGGCCGAGATCAAGCGAATGTGGGTTGCCCAAGCTGTCCGCGGCCTCGGGCTGGGCAGCCGGCTCCTGGCCGACCTGGAGGCGCGGGCGGCGGCGGCCGGGGCCCGCACCGTCCGGCTGGAAACCAACCGCGCGCTCGACGAGGCGATCGGGCTGTACCGCGGCGCCGGTTACCGCGAGGTGGCCGCGTTCAACGACGAACGCTACGCCGACCACTGGTTCGAAAAGACCCTCGACGGCCAACCAGCCAGCCACGCCGGACAGGCCTGACCAAACAGCGAATGTCCGCTCGCCGCATCCCGCGGACGGATCAGACGGGCGCAGAACGCCCTCAAGGCGCCACGCTCCGGTCATCGATGAGCTTGCCGTTCGGTATCGGGGAAGCAGCGGAGCACCTGCCCGCGGGTGACCGGCCGCGGCAGCCGTTCGGGATGTGGCCCTTCCCCGCTGGCAGTGGTGGCGAGCCGCGCCCGCGGCCGTGTGCATGGGACCGCCGGGGCCCCCATTTCCCGATTGGTTGCTGCGGCAGGAGCGTGCTGGCCGCTGCGCCTGGCATAGTGCCCGTATGGCTCATCCGCGCGGCTTAGACCGGCGATAGATGATGATCTGGTCCGACCACGACGAGACCCTCTACCATCTGCGGCGCCGCCGTCAGCGGATCTTGCGGCAGCTCATGCTGGTCTCCCTGGCGCACGCCATCGGTGCCATCGTGCTTGAGATGTACACCCGGCACCATCGGGGCCTGCACGTCGTGACCGTCGTGGCGTTCGTCGCGTTCCTTGCCGGGCTTGGTTCGGTCGCCATGCTGGGCGCGCGGTGGGGGCTGACCAGCAACGCCACGGAGAGCTGGTCGGCTGCCGGGCGGGGCAGGGCCGGCCGGAAGGCACAGCGCGCACGCAGGGCGCAGGCCCTCGGTGACGGGAAACGGGGCCGCCAGTATTAGCCGGCCTTTCAGCCGGGCAGGCTCGGGGCACGCGGGCGCACGGGCGCACGGGCACGCGGGCGCACGGGCACGCGGGCGCACGGCCGCGCTGCCGGCGCCGGATTCTGGCCGATGGTCGTCCGGACCGGGGATATATCTGTTCGCCAAGACAGCGCTGGCCCGCGAGAATCGAGCCGTGGAGCATCTCTCACGTGAGCGTCTGGCGGCGGGGCTCGACCACATCCGCGATTCCCCGCGGGACTGCGGCCGGCTCCTTCTGGTGGTTCGCCGCCCCGCGACAGGCGAGCGGGTTTTGCCAAGCGAGGCGATGCTCGATCAGGTCGCCGGGCTCGTCGGGGACAACTGGCTCACCCGTGGCAGCAGCCGCACGCCGGACGGATCGGCGATGCCGCAGATGCAGGTGACCGTGATGAATGCCCGGGCCGCCGAGCTCGTCGCCGGCGGCACTGACCGGATGCCACTCGCCGGTGACCAGCTCTACCTCGACCTCGACCTCAGCGTCGAGAACCTGCCGGCCGGCAGCCTGCTCGCTGTCGGCCAAGCCGTGCTGCAGGTCAGCTCCGCCCCGCACCTTGGCTGCGCGAAGTTCGTCGAGCGCTTCGGCGCCGACGCCATGCGCTTTGTGAACTCTGGTCTCGGTCGCCAGCTGCGGCTACGCGGGATGAACACACGTGTGGTGGTTCCTGGCGCCGTCCGCCTCGGTGACCTGGCCGCGAAAGCCCCGGCCGGCCCTGATGGGGCGCCAGATGGCTGGCCAGAGCCCTGAGCCGGGCTCCCCGGCGCGTCGTGGCAGAGCCCGGGTCAGGTCCAGATGGCCCGCAAGCGGTCGCGGGAGTCGGCGCGCGCCAGGCGACGCAGCGTCGACTCCCTCGCCTGGCGCGCCACCGTAGCGCGGCGCCCAGGATCCATGGGATTGGGTCCGATGACCGCCGCGTCCTCCGCCGTCGGCTGGAACGCGATCACGTGCACGCCCCGCCGGCGGAGCCGCCGCGCCTCGCCTTCCAGAACCAGCCGCGACCATCGGCGGGCCGGCTGGTCGATGGCCAGCCGGATGCCGCGCCCGACCATCGACATGGGCGAACTCACCACGATGAGGTCCAGGCCGGCGTCGGCCAGCACGTCCGCATTGGTCGGCGAATGTGCGCCGCCGTCCACGAAGAGCTCCCCTTCGATGCTGACCGGCCGGTAGAACCCCGGGATGGCGCACGACGCCGCGACGGCATCGGGGAGCGGCGGCCGGCTGTCGCGCCCGAACACCACCAGGCGCCCGTCTCGCTCCCGGACGGCACACACCCACAGCGGGTCGTTCGGCCACGAGCCCAGCGCCAGCCCGGCGATTCCTGCCGAGATCAGTTCGGTGTCGGCTGCCCCCTCGGGCATGAGCCCGGCGAGCAGTGCCAGTGGCCTGGCCTCGAGCGGGCGGGCGACGGCGCGCGCCAGCCTGGCGGCGATGTCCGCGGGTCGGCGGACGCGCCCGCCCGGGCGCAAGGCGGGCGGCGTGCGCGGCGGCCCGACCATTGCCAGCAGCCGGGCCCCCGCGGCCGACATCGGCCGGCCCTCGGCACGGGCAAGCATGTCAGCCGCGGAAAGCCCGGCCCGCAGCGAGGTGCCGGTGATGGACCCGGCCGACGTGCCGACCACCACGGTGGCGCGGCGGGGATCCCAGCCCGTGGCCTCCTCGACGGCGGCCAGCACACCGGCGTGAAACGCGCCACCGGCGACACCGCCCGCGCCCAGCACCAGGCCGACTCGAGATCCTCCGCTGCCGCCGCCCCCGGCGGCTTTCTGGCCATCCGGCGCGGAGCGAGCCGTACTCATGAGACCCCGGCTACAGCGTGGTCGGGCGGCATGTGTCAGTTCTACCCGCTGGACCGGCACGTGGGGTGGCCGGGCCATCAGGTAGCGGGCGGCGCCTGCGGGCCGGGCCCGGCTGCCGGCCACCCCTCGCGGCCAGCGGGCCACAGCAGGCGCGCCGTCCGCCCGACGTCTTCGCGCGCCACCTCGGCGTCCAGGCGGGCGGCCGGCGCAGCGTGCGCCCGCCCCCAACATCGTCCAGATGGCGGATGTCTCCCGTCCGCTCTGGCGGCACGCTGAGAACGTTGCTGCCACCTGTTGGGCACGGCCGCCGGCGAGATACCCGCTGGCGGCACCGCCCGGGCGGCATCCGCACCCGCCTTAGGGGGAGCCATGACAGACAAGTTCGCGCCGCCATCGAGGTCAGCCCGCCCGCTGACGGACAAGATCTGCCGGCATCAGCCTCGTTGCCCGGATGCGCTGGCGCCGGACCGCAGCGCCGCACGGGCTGTGGCCAGCCATCCCGAGCAAGGCTGGAGTCTGCTATGCAACGGTGTCGTCTTGTTCGACGATGCCGGGGAACTCCTCCCAGACGGCCGAGCCGTTTCCTCTCCACCCATCCGGATGGTGGTCGCGGCAGCCTGAGCCGGCGCAGATGTGGCACTTAGCCAGGAGAGGACGATGGCCAGTGAGCGCTTCTTAACAGGCGCGGGACAACAGGGAATACGTGCGCAGGCTGCTCAGGAGGACGCAGCCGGCATTCGCTGCGGCGCTGGACTGGGCTGAACGGGAACTGTCGTGCCCCACCTGCCTGGGCACTGGGCCGAATTCTCACGTCTCAAAGCTTCAGGACGCCCGGCAGGGCCGCCATGGCCCGGGCCGTGTGGTTCCGCACCGCACCCGGGCCGATCCCCATCGCGGATGCGGCCTGCTCTTCGGAGAGATCCAGGTAGAACCTGAGCACGACCGCTTCCCGCTGTCTCGGTGGGAGGGCGCGCAGGGCTGAGATCACCATCGAGCGTTCGCGTGTGATCGCTTCCTGGCCGGCTCCGGGCATGGCCACCGCGCGCTCGGGTGTCTTCGGATCGGCCACCGCTGCGTGCCGCAGCGCCGACCGCGACCCTTTCACCACGGACTGACGCAGGTAGGACAGGGCCTTGTCGCGGTCCCGCAGCCAGCGCCAGGCACCGTGCATGGCAACGAAGGCGTCCTCCGCCACTTCCGCCGCGGTATCTGCGTCGCCAACCAGCAGAGTGGCCAGCCGGACCAGCGGGCGGTAGTGCGTTGCGTAGAGCGCCGTGACCGCCTGGTCGGCAGCCGATTCGGCTTCGGCGGTGACCGAACCGGGCGCGGGGCCGGTTGGCCCGGTATCGGCCGCGTGCGTGGGACGCGCCGCGGGGTCCGGCTCGTCTGCGGTCATGTTGACATTGCGCACAGGGCTCCTGCCCGTCAGGGATGGCGGCCGCAGGGCGCCCCCGCCGACAGCCCTGCGGCCCGTCTTCCGGGATCTGGTGCGACTGCTCACATGTGCACACTGTAGGAAGATTTCTGACACGATGTCAAGATATAAGCCGTCACAGGACATAAAAAGTGGCATACAAGCGAAAAAATCGGAAGAAACGTTACGGTATAGTCAGATAGATGTCACCCTGTCTCCGGACAGTACGATAGATTCTTCTAACCTCTTCCGTCAGGATGTGGACATGGCAGGTGAGGACTGGAAACGGCTCGGTGACTACGTGGTAGCGAGGCGCATCGCGCTCGGCATGCGGGACCGCCGTGCGCTTGCCGCCGCGACCGGCGTCACCGACCGCACGCTCGGAAAGATCGAGAACGGCAGGGGCGTGTCCGCCAGCACCCTCGGAGCGGTCGAGAACCATCTCGGCTGGACCCCCGGGTCATGCCGCCGGATCCTGGCTGGTGGCGAGCCGGGCATCGTGGCGGCCAACGCGAGCCCGCCCCAGTACGACGACCCGACGCTGCAGCACATCGCGGAAACGCCAGGACTGCCCCCTGACGTGGTGCGCGGACTGATCGCGCTCGCCCGCAACTGGCGCGAGCAGACCGGCGATCGCCGCGAGCCGGTGCGCCGCCAGGCCTGATCAGCTAGGAGGCCGCTGAACAACGGTGTCCGATCAGCGAGCGGGTCATCCGCGCCCGGCTGGCAAGGCGGAGCCCGAGGCCGCTACCAGCGGTTTGTAACGGCGAGGGTGACAACGCCGCCAGCCGGGATGCGGGGGCACGCGAGCCGGGCAGGTGTTGTTCAGCGGCCTCCCAGCCGTCCTACCGGGCCCGCCTTGTCGTCGCGGCTGAGCGGCGGGCGCGGGCGCGCGGCCGGCGTTCGCGCCTTGACCGCGTCCGCCGGGGGCGCGCACCCGCCGGGTGGTCAACCCGCCAGTGACAGCGCTGGCACGCACACACGGATGCCCAGGACGATGACGCACACCCCCGTGCGGCCTCCCGATGGGGGCGGCGGCTGTGAGGGCGATGGGACAGGACTGGGCGGCGGTGACGGCGGAGAACTGGGCGGCGGGGCGGTAATCGGCACAGGCGGCGTCGGGGCAGGACTTGGACCAGGCGACGTCGGGGCAGGCTGCGGCGGCCCCGCTGGCGGGCCGGATGGCGGCCCGGCTGGCGGCCCAAGCGATGCGGACGGCACCGCGGCCACCGGCTGCGCCTGGCCCCGGTGCCCGGCGTGCGCGCGCTGCTGGCTCCCCGGTTGATGCGGCATGACCGTGCTGATTGCGGGCGGCACCGCAGGCGCGGACGCGCTGTGCCGGTGCGGCGCGGCCGCGAAGAAGATCCCGGCAGCTGAGGCACCCACCGCTAATGCGGTCGCTGCTGGCACCCATGCCGTGGGCCGGGCACTGAGCATCTGGATGGATCGTCCAAGCCATGCCCGGAGCGCCACGAGCAACGCGACCCCCACCGGGGCCAGCCCGGCCCGCCACCCAGCGCGGCGCGAGGCACGGATCGCCTCCACCACGGCCACCCGCTGGCGCTTGGCGTCGAGCGCGTCCGATATGTAGATGACCACGTCGCCGTCTTGATCCCGGTGGAGGAGGGCCCTGAGCCCCTCCGGCAGGGTCACGCGCTCCAGGCGGATCACGATGCTCCTGATGCCAGCCGGCGGATCGCCGCCCACCACTCACCGGGGTCACCGCCCTGGCCGCCGACCACGGCGATGACCTCACGGCCGTCGACGGCAAGGCGCACGGGGGTACCCTCCTGGCGAAGATCATCTGCCGCCGCCAGCAGCGACGGCGGTACGGGAACAGATGGCGCAGCGTCCCGCAGCGTCGCGCCGGCGGCCTCGGCGATCTTCTCGAACAGCACTACCCGCCGCTGCAGCTCAGCCTGATCTGCCCTGGCTTCCAGGACAGCGTTCTCAAGCCGCCGCAGGCGGCGTTTTCCCACCCACAAGGCCCTGGCAGACCTCCCTCACGGACCGCATACCCCAATGAGCACATTACGCCTCTCGCGGCTTTCCCGGTACGCTGGCTGGCTCCTGCGGCAGTCACTGCTCGAATCCGGGCAGGCCGCGCGCGTGGCCAGGACGGGATGACGGCCCCGCCCTGGCCGGGCGAAGATCAGCGGGTGCATCGAACCACCAATGGCCCGCTCATGGCCTCGGCCGGTTCCCGGCAGCTAAGTTCGGATGGGGTACCACCGGCAGGCCCGCCGATATGGACGCCGACAGCGCTAACTTCGCGGCAGGTAACGGTTGCCCAGGATAATATTGGCACGGCCCCTATTCACGACCGCGCGGTCAGTATTCGGCAAATACCGTCCGATTCTATCAAGGCCGATATAGTTATTGATCACCAGGTTGCCGTACGTGCCCGCCCGCAGTGTCACTCCGTTGCCTGTGTTGGCACTAATCAGATTAGACCGCTTCGGGCCCGCGTCGCCGATGGTGTTGCCGCGCGCCCTGCCGCCTATCAGGATCCCGCCCTTTTGGTTGCCCAGAGCTCTCAGGCCACGGAGCCTGGTGCCGATGAAACTGCCGAAGACCCGGTTGTCATGAGCCTTGCCGACTATCGCGAGCCCATATCCCACATTACCTGAAAATGTATCCTGCGGAATCACTGAACGCAGCGTGCCGCCAATTGCGTTGTCGTGCGCGTTATCGTCGATAAGAACACCATCGCCGCCATTGGGCAGCGCGGCGCCGCCGCTGGTCGTCAGGCCGACGATATTGGGGTCGATCGTCACCCCGGAAGCATCGCCCGCTAGCTCAATACCGTTCTTCGCATTCCCGGAAAACACGCTCGTCCGAGACAGGTTGCCGCCTCCCGTCGACGTGATAAGCAGGCCGTCATTGCCGTTGGGAGCGGCGCCCTTGAAGGCCAGCAAGCCCCCAAAGGTGTTGAAGCTGACGAATCCGCTCGCGGTGCCTTTCACCGCTATGCCGTTGAGACCGTTGCCGGATGACACGTTCCCAAGCGGAATAACCCCGCCCACCTTGGTATTCGCCGAGGATCCGTCGACCAGAATGCCGTTCCGCTGATTGCTGACGGTTGCGGTGTTGTCGGCGCCGACGCCAAAGAAATCCCCCTGGACAAGCGTTCGGCGTGAGCTGGTGATGCGCAGGCCATTCCTGCCGTTGCCGCTGACAACGTTGTAGTAGACGAACGGATTGGTGGTGAACTTGCAGCCTGCCAGCGAATTATCGTTCGCCCTGTTGATCCACACTCCATTGCCGCCATTGCCGATCGCACCGTCGCCATCAGCCGTCGTGCCGACAAAGTTCCCGTTCAGGACGTTGCCCCGGGAGCCGGTATCGATCAGCACACCGTTCCGGGAATTTCCTGATATCAGATTGCCCAGCGGGGGCACCACGAAGACCGGAGTCACCGTGCCCTTGTCTCCGGTCGGATCGTTCGCCTGGCCCGTAGCGGTGTCGACGAAATCAGTTCCGCCGATCTCATTGCCGTTGGACCTTCTGGTGATAGATATACCGTCACCGCCATTGGCAATCGCCGACGTGCCAGCCGCATTCGTTCCGATGCGATTGGATACCACGGTATTTCCGGACGAACCGGACAGCACGATGCCGCTTCCCGTATTCCCGGAGATCACGTTCGCGACAACACCGGAAGCGCCCGAGCTGTTCAACCCGATCAAGTTCCTCGACGAGCTCGCTGAAACGTACACGCCGTCGCCGTGGTTGCCGGATGCCGCCCCGGTCAAGCCCAGGCCGATGTAGTTGTCATCGAGGGTGATCGAGCTGGCGTTCAGGGTTACGCCGCTGCCGCTGGCGTTGTCCACGGCAACGCCCAGAAGCTGCGAACCAGCCGAGCCTGCCGCAAATAGCAGGCCGGCGTGCGCGTTGCAGTCAATTGCTACCACCGGCGGTCCACCACTGATGTACGTCGGTGCCGACGTTGCATCGATCGTGACATCCCTGGAGATCGCAGGCAGGTTACTGGCGAGGGTGATGGTTCCGTGGACAGCGAAGCCGATAACCGTGGACTGTCCAGGCGAACTCACATCGGCGCTGCTGATCGCCGCCCGGAGCGAACCTGGCCCGGAGCTTCCGAGGGTCGTCACGACGATCGATCGCGGGGATGCCGGGGTGGCTGCGGACGTTCCAGTTGCCCCGGGCTGGGCCGCATCCGCCGTGACAGCGACGGCCGCCGATGTGCATGCGGCAATGCCGACGGCAGCGGCGATCCGGAGCAGGATTCTCGCCCCGGAAGGACCTTCAGTGCGCAGTCCCACGCGCGGGAACCTCGAGTGTGCGGTGCGAGCGAGCATTGCTGGCCTGCTTTCATAGCTGGCCGAACGGTCCGATGTATTTCTGCTATCGACCTGAGGACCGCCTGGCCAGAATCCGCCCCTGGCCGGCCGGGCACGCCATGGCGACCATGGCGACCCCGAACCCCCGAACTCCAAGGATTATGCACCATCAGGCGCAGCGGTAAACGCCGAGATGTCCCTGACAATTCACGCAAAAAGGTTCCGCGAAAACAAATGAGGTCATTTCGACACTTTGAAACAGGAATCTGCGCCGATGAGCTGATTGCCTGATGACAGGCCGCAAAGGGCCTGGATCATGCGTTGTCTGAGCTGGCTGCTTGCAGCGCCTGCCAGACCCGGTGCGGCGTCGTTGGCATGTCGATGTGCCGGACGCCGAGGTGGGCGACGGCGTCGATGACCGCGTTCTGCACCGCGGGCGTCGCGCCGATCGTGCCGGCCTCGCCGATGCCCTTGGCGCCCAGCGGGTTGTAGCTGGTCGGGGTGGCCATGTCGGCAAGCTCGAAGCTTGGCACCTCGGTCGTGGACAGGAACGAATAGTCGGCGAAGCTCGCCGTCAGCGGGTTTCCATCCTCGTCGTAGACGATCTCCTCGAGCAGTGCCTGCGCCGCGCCCTGGGCGATGCCGCCGTGCCGCTGGCCCTCGGCCAGCAGTGGGTTGAGCACGACGCCGGCGTCGTCGACGGTCACCACCCGGCGCAGCGTCACCTTGCAGGTCTGCGTGTCGAGGTCCACCACGGCCACGTGCGCGCCGAACGGAAAGGTGGGGCCCGGTGCGGAGAACACGGTGCGCACAAGCAGCCGATCGCGTTCGGCCAGGCGCGGCAGCGGCACGGACACGTCCGGGTCGCCGGCTACGGCGAACGCGCTGCGCGCGACGTCGAAGACCAGGTCGGCCGGGCTGGCCTCAAGCTCGGTGGCGGCCCGCTGCCGTGCTATCTCGATCAGTTCCCGCGATGCCTGCCGCACCGCGGCGCCGCCCTGCTGCAGGCTGCGGGATCCGCCGGTGCCGCCGCCCTCGGGGATCAGGTCGGTGTCACCCCACCGCGAGGTGATCTTGTCCACACCGATGCCGAGCTCGTCGCTGGCCAGCATCGCCCAGGCGGTCGCGTGCCCCTGGCCGTGCGGCGAGGTCCCGGTGAGGATCGTCGCGGTGCCGTCGGGATGGATCTCCACGGTGGCGTTCTCGCTGGGCTTTTGCGCCTCGCCGTCACCCCCGCCGGTGATCTCGACGTAGCAGGCAAGGCCGATCCCGAGCGCGGTCACGTCGCCACGGGCACGGCGCTCGGCCTGCTCTTGCCTGAGCTGGTCATATCCCGAGGCGGCCAGTACTTTGTCGAGCGCCGCCGGGTAGTCGCCGCTGTCGTAAAGCGCCCCGAAGGCGGTCCGGTGCGGCTCGGTGAAGCGCGGCAGCAGGTTGCGCCGCCGCACCTCGGCCGGGTCCATGCCGATCTCCGCGGCGAACAGGTCGATCGCCCGCTCGACGGCCGCGGTGGCCTCGGGCCTCCCGGCGCCGCGGTAGGCGCCGACCGGGGTGGTCGTGGTGACGACGGTCTTCGCGACCGCTTCCGCCCGCGCGAACGCGTAGGGGCCGGGCGTCATCATCATGGTCAGGAACGGCAGTATCGCGCCGATCCTCGGGTACGCCCCGGCGTCCTGCACGATCTCCAGGCGGTAGGCGAGCACCCTGCCGTCCCGGCTGCCGCCAATCGTGATCTTCTGCCACTGCCCCCGGCCATGCGGCATCGCGAGCAGGTTGTCGCGCCGGTTCTCGGCCCACCGGACGGGCCGGCCGATCTGCCGGGCCACCCAGGCCACGACCGCGTGTTCCGGGTCCGCCCCGAACTTGGCGCCGAACGCGCCGCCCACGTCCGGGGTGATCACCCGGATCTGGCCGGGCTCGATCCCCAGCATCGCGGCGACTGACCTGCGCGTCGTCTGAGCGCCCTGATTAGGTATCCACGTGGTGAGCCGGCCGTCGTCGCCCCATACGGCCGCCGCGGCCCGGGTCTCCAACGGCGCTGGCGCGACCCGCTGATTGACGATCGCGGCGGAGACAACCGCCTCGCAGCCGTCGAACAGGTCGGCCTTCAGCGCGGCCGGGTCGCCGAACACCGCCGCGACGTTGGTGCCGGCGTCGGGGAACAGCAGCACGCCGCCGCTCGCGGCGGCCTCCGCGTCGACGACGGCTGGCAGCGGATCGTAGTCGACCACCACCATCTCTGCCGCGTCCTCGCCCTGGTGGGGCTGCTCGGTGACCACGACAGCCACCGGCTCACCCACGTAACGGACCGTGTCGGTGGCCAGCAGGGGCTGCCCCATCCGCTGATTGAGCATCCCCATCATCGGCGGGACCGCCGCAAGCTCGGCCAGGTCGGCACCGGTGAACGCGGCCACCACGCCCGGCGCCGCCAGCGCGGCGCGGACGTCGACGCCGCGCACCCTCCCGTGCGCGACGGGCGAGCGGACGAAGTACACGTGACATGCGCCAGCCAGCCGGTCATCCGCCAGATCGGCGGTGTAGACGCCGCCACTGGTCAGAAATCGCGGATCCTCGGTCCGCAGCACCCGGGTGCCCAGGACGCTCACCTGCGATCAGCTCCTCTCCGCGCCCACCCGCCAGCGTGGCCCGGCAGGGGGGACTCCGACGTGGGCAGCATCGTGGCCGCCTGGCCCTATCATGCCGCTGCTCACCGACGCCCGAGACTAACCGCCAAGTCCGCACCGTAACGCCCGGGAGCGGGCCGGCGTTTCGCCTATATGCACCGTGTCTTGCCACACCGGCGCATGGGCCACCCGCGCACGGCCACCTGCGCACGGGCCACCTGCGCCCTGACGGCATCCGGGTCCATCAATTCGGCGAGCGGCCGACGGGAAAGGTCGGCTGGCTGATGTCGCCCGCCCGGCTGCGCCGCGCCGGAGGCCCACGCGGGGGTGCCTGCCGCACACGATCCGACGCTGCCGCGCCATATGCGCCTGAGGAGCCCGGTCTGCTCATCCCCCGGCTGCGCCGGTTCGCGTCGCATTTCGTCAGGCGATATCACGGCCTGCACCGTGCCGAGTTGGTCACCATTCCACGGAACGTTACGCAGCGTGTCCGTCGACGACGATGGAAAGAGGTTTGACAATGTCGAAAGTTAACTCGGCGCGGCAGCCCGCAGTGGGCCGGCCTGGTCGCCATCGCTGACCAGATCGCCGGTCACGGCCTCGGCCTCATCAACCCGGAGCTGTACGCCCTTGCCTCCGGACCCAGCTACAACACCTACTTCTACGACGTGACCACCGGCAACAACCAGGCCGACCCGAGTATCCAGGGTTACCCGGCCACGGCGGGCTGGGACCCCGTGACTGGCCTGGGCACACCGAACGCGGCTGCGCTGCTGCCCGCGCTGGCAGGCTGACACCCTCCCATGCCCCGGCCGCCGCGTCGGCCGGGGCACGGGCCTTCGGCACCAGCTGACCGGGCACGGCTCGGCTACCTGCGGGGCTGTCGGCTGGCTGTCGGACAGCAACCCGCAAGGCTACGCGCGATACCTCCGGGCCTTCTCAATCACGCACGGCTGGCTCTCCGCGCCCGTCCAGGTGTCGGCCCAGTTCGGCGATCCTTCGGTCTGGCCGGGCGATACGTTTGGCATCTCGACTCTGGCGGATCACCACGTGATGCTCAGCTGGGAGCCGTGGCGCATCCCACCACGACTGGGCGCACAAACTTCGGGAGCTTCGGCGCCGCCCGTGCCGCACGACCCGCGCGCCGATCCCATCGGGATAATTGCCTGCGTCAGTTTCTCGGAAATGCCCCGCAGGGTGCGACTCGCCGGGCTACCGCCCGAGTTCGCGCACCAGCTTGGCGGCGTCGACGGTGCCGAGGCCGCTTGCGAGGTCGTAGCCGGTGACGGCCTGGAAGCCCGGTACGGTGTAGGTCTGCCCGTTCTGGGTGAACGTCACCGTGTTGTTACCGTGGGTGATATCCACGATACCCGGCGCGTGGTGCCCGGCCAGCTCGTACAGCTTCGGGTTGAGCAGCCCCAGCCGCCGGTGCGCGTACTGGTCGGCGATGGCGACGACACCGGCGAACTCTGGGCTGGATTCGCTGGTGCCGCCGAAGATGTAGTAACCGGGTGTGATCCCATCACCACCGGTGAACCCGATGTACACCAGGACGCCACCGTCGACCGCCGCGCTCATGCTGATGTCCGGCGTTCCCCGTCTGCCGTGCACGATCC
This sequence comes from uncultured Actinomycetota bacterium, assembly GCA_963851085.1. Lineage (GTDB taxonomy): Bacteria > Actinomycetota > Actinomycetes > Streptosporangiales > Streptosporangiaceae > DATFVJ01. Next base: position 303,590 of record CAWKNX010000011.1, read on the forward strand.
CCTTGACGCTGTTCTGGTACGCCGGCCGCGGGAAGACCTGTGACCGGCCGCCACCGCCGGCCGCCGCGCCGTTGAACAGTGCCTGGTCGTTCCACACGTTGTCCGGGAGCGGTGCGGTTGCCCTGCGCGTCGAGGTGAAGCTGGGTGCCACCGACCGAGGTCACCAGCGGGTCGGCGGACGGCCAGGAGTTGACCCGGTGCGTGTAAAGATCCGTCAGATCGAGCATGAAGTCGGTCGGTCCGCTGTCACCGGACGAGCCGAGCACGGTCACGTGGTGAACGTAGGCGTTGCGGACGGCGCTGCGCAGCCGCAGTAGCGACCGAACGCTCGGGAAGGTGTTCTCGGTCGCGCCGAAGCTCTGCGTGATCACGTCACCGAGGTCATGGTTGATCACGTAGTTCTCGGCCATCACAATTTCTGGGAAGCCCTGAACACCCTCAGTCTCGGCCACCGGCGTCTCGACGAGCAGCAGGTTGGCGCCCGGCGCGATGCTGTGCGCCCACTGGACGTCGAGGCTTGTCTCCTCGCCCCATCCGGCCACGGTCGCGTCGGTAGGGTCGAACGGTGGCACCGGGCGGCCGGCTGAATGATGTTGAACCGTGGTGGGGCGGGCAGGCCGAAGTCCGCGTCGAACTTCGCCAGATCGGCCCTCACCGTCGGTGAGCCGAACGAATCGACTATGACAATGGTGCGGCCTCGCCCGGTGAGCCCACGCGCGTACAGCGAGTTCAGGTCATAGGCCTGCTGCAGCTGGAATGGCGCGTAGCAGGGGATGCCAGCAGTGGCCACGCAGTCGGCCGTCGTGGGAGGACTCTGCCAGTGCTTGCTGCCCAGGTGCCGCACTGCGGGCGCGATACCGGCGGCGGAATGAGTCGCCGCGTGTGTCTGAGTGGCTGCGGGAGTGAACGCACTCGTCGCACCGAGGGCGAGCAGGCCAGCGCTGACGGCGAGTCCGGCGAGACGAAGCCGCATGAGGAACCTCCACGAAGTCCGGGCAGAGAAAACCGAATCATGACAAAAGATCGAATGTCAAGGATTTCGGCCGGGCGGGAAGCCCTAACTCACGTGCGTGCCACTCCCGAACGGCCGCCCTGCCGGCCCGGTGTGCGCCTACCTGCGGGCGGCGGCCAGCGCGGCGCGCACGCTGTCGGCGCCGGCGGGCGTGCCGGTTTCGTCGTCGAACGATCCGTAGGGGGCGGCGTAGACGGGCATGCCGGGCTGCTGGCGCCACCCTTCGGCGAGCGGCCCGGCGTCGACGGCGCCATAGCCGATCGAGTCGAGGAACGCGGTCACCGCGACCTTCGCATCCGGGTCGTCGCCCGCGATGGGCAGGAACGTGCGGTCGGCCGCCCCGGATGGACGGCTCAGTGACTCCAGGTGCCTGAAGAAGATGTTGTTGAAAACCTTCACGACCGCGGACGCCGGCAGGTGCCGTTGTAGCAGCTCGCTGCTGGTGAGCGACCCGTTGTCAAGGTCGGAGATCTGCCCGTCGCGTTGCGGATAGTAGTTGTTGGTGTCGATGACCACCTTGCCGGCGAGCGGGCCGGCGGGCACGCTGCGGTAGGCCTTCAACGGGATCGTGACCACGACGATCTCGCCTGCGGCGGCCGCCTGCGCGCCGGTCGCGGCCCGGGCGAGCGGCCCGAGTTCGTCGACGAGGTCCTTGAGCGTTTCCGGACCGCGGGAGTTGCTCAGCACCACGAGGTGCCCGGCCGCCATACTGAGCCTGGCTACCGTGCTGCCGATACGTCCGCTGCCGATCAATCCCACGGTCGTCATGAAAGCGGCAACCCCTGGCTGTCACCGATCATTCCGGGATCCCAGCGCCGCCCTTGCCATCGAACGCGCCGCGGCGGCCGGCGTGGTCGGCGCCTCCGTCGAGGACTACGACCCCGGCGGCCGCATCTACGATCTGCCCCACGCCACCGAGCGGATCGCCGCCGCGGTGGAAACCGCACGAGGTCTCGGCTTCGGGTTCATGGTGACGGCGCGGGCGGAGAACCACATTCGCGGCAATCCCGACCTGGGCGACACGATCGCCCGGCTTACAGGCGTTCGAGCAAGCGGGCGCCGATGTGCTCTACGCACCCCGGGCTGCCGATTCACGCCGTCTTGGCCAAGCGCTGACATGAGCCCGGCCGTTCCGCCGAAGCATGGCGCGGCTGTCGACGCCCGTGACACGCCCACGGCAGCCGTTCGGAATCAGCTCTGTTCGGTGATGTCGCGCCACGACATCTGATCGCGAGCCACGTCGTCCACGTTGTTGACAGCCACATCAAGCTTCCCGAGCGCGGCGACCGCGGCGTCGGTGAGCGCCCGGCCTTGACGGGGCCGTAGGGGCCCTGCGGGGCTGGCTGACCTCGCGCGGCGGCGGCGGGTAATTGATCCCGAACGGCTGCCGTGCGGCGCTCGCGACCATCTGTCCAGCGTGTAGCCTCAACCGGACAGGGGAATCCGAGGGGCGCACGACGTGGCAAAGCCGACAATTCTTACGGTCGACGACGATCCTGCGGTCTCGCAGGCGATTGCCCGCGACTTGCGTCGGCAGTATGGCGCCGAGTACCAGATCGTCCGGGCGACGTCGGGCGCCGAAGCGCTCACTGTGCTGGGCGAGTTCGCCTTGCGCGGCCGGCCTGTCGCGTTGGTCGCGTCCGACCAGCGGATGCCGGAGATGACCGGCGTCGAGTTTCTCGAACAGTCGCGCCTGCATGCGCCGGGCGCCAAGCTCGTGCTGCTCACGGCGTACGCCGACACGGATGTGGCGATCAAGGCAATCAACGATATCGGGCTCGATTACTACTTGCTCAAGCCGTGGGATCCACCCGAGGAGCGGTTGTATCCCGTCTTCGACGACCTGCTGAGCGACTGGCGGGAAGGTCACCTCGACGACACCAGCGGGCTGCGTGTCGTCGGACACCGCTGGTCGGAACGCAGCCACGAGATCAAGACGTTCCTCGCGCGCAATCATGTGCCCTATCGCTGGCTCGACCTTGAGCGTGACGACGAAGCGCACAGACTGCAGGATCTCGCGGGCGCGGGCATGGCCGATCTTCCGCTCGTCCTGGTTCCGGAAGGCGAGACGTTGCGGGCGCCGTCGACCCTGGATCTCGCCGCCGCGCTCGGGCTGCGGACCAGCGCTGAGCAACCGCTGTACGACCTGTGCATCGTCGGCGGGGGCCCGGCGGGACTCGCCGCGGCGGTCTACGGAGCGTCGGAGGGCTTGCAGACCATCGTGATCGAGCGCGAGGCCCCTGGCGGACAAGCGGGTCAAAGTGCGGCCATCGAGAACTACCTCGGGTTCCCGAGAGGTCTTTCCGGCGCGGACCTCACACATCGAGCCGTTGCGCAGGCCCGGCGCTTCGGCGCGGAAATGGTGCTCGCCCGCGATGTCCTGGGCTTCGAGACGCGCGGACCGGTGCGGGCCGTTCGCCTGGGCGGCGAATACGCGATCGAGGCGCGAGCCGTGCTCGTGGCAACAGGGGTGTCGTACCGGCTGCTCGAAACGCCCGGGCTGGAGGGGCTCAGTGGTCGCGGCGTGTATTACGGCGCAACCGCCAGCGAAGCGCAATCGTGTGCCGACGATGACGTGTACGTCGTCGGCGCTGCCAACTCGGCGGGCCAGGCGGTCTTGAACATTGCCCGCTTCGCGCGACAGGTCGTACTCCTCGTGCGATCGGGCGCGCTGGAGAATTCGATGTCGCAATACCTTGTTGAGCGCATCCACGCCGCGGAGAACATCGAGGTGCGGCTCCAGTCTGAGGTCGTTGCCGGGCGCGGCGATGACCACCTGCAGGCCATCACGATTGCCGACCGCGCGGCCGGTACCAAAGAGGAAGTGCCGACGAACTGGCTCTTCGTCTTCATCGGCGCGTCGCCGCACACGGACTGGCTCGGCCCGGACGTAGCACGCGACGCTAAAGGCTTTGTCATTACCGGCCAGGATCTGCTGACCCGCAAAGACGGCCCGCGCTGGCCCCTCACCCGGGCTCCGTTCGTGCTGGAGACCAGCGTGCCGGGCGTATTCGCCGCCGGTGACGTGCGGCTCGACTCGATGAAGCGCGTCGCGTCCGCGGTCGGCGAAGGCGCAATGTCGGTGAACCTCGTGCATCGTTACCTGGCCACGATCTGATGCGCACGGACGATCTGCGCGCCATCTTCCTGTTCGACGGGCTGAGCGAGGAGCAGCTCCTCGAATTGATCGCGGTCGGCGATGAAGTGCTCTTCGATGAAGGCGATGTGCTCTTCCGCGAGGGCGACGCCGCCGACTTCTGGTGGGTACTGCTCGACGGGCGGGTCGAGCTGCTACGCCGCGGCGGACATGAGGAATCCGTTGTCAGCGTGATGGACCGGCCAGGGGTATGGGCGGGCGGATTCCGCGCCTGGGCCGACAAGGCGGGGTACCTGAGCACTGGCCGCGGCGCCGGCCCGGGCCGGATGCTCCGAATCTCCGCCGAGGCGCTGGGGGAACGGGCGCGCGCCTGGTTCCCGTTCGGCGTTCACCTGATTGAAGGCTTCTTCCAGACGGTACGCAACATGGAAGCGATGTCGCGTCAGCGTGAAGCGCTCGTCGCGCTCGGCACGCTCGCGGCCGGCCTTGCGCACGAGATCAACAACCCGGCGTCTGCCTCCGTGCGCGCGGTCGAGGCACTGCAAGATACGTGCGACACGCTGCTGTCGTCGCTCGTCCACCTCGCCGAGCGATCAATGCGAGCCGAGCAGTTCGTCGCAATTGACGCGCTACGACGTGAGATCGACGTCTCATCGGTGAGCGTCGATCCCCTGGCGAACGCCGATCGCGAGGAAGCGCTCTCGGACTGGCTCGACGAGCACGGGGTCAACGCCGCCTGGCGCATCGCTCCCGCATTGGCGGCGGCAGGTGCCGACATTGCCTGGTGCGAACGCGCCGCCGAGATACTCGACGATGCCACGCTCGAACCCGGCATCGAATGGGTGGCAAGCACCCTCTCGACAGCGACGCTGCTGTCCGAGGTGAAGGACTCGACCGGGCGCGTTTCTGCACTGGTCGCGGCCATGAAGTCGTATTCACAGCTCGACCGAGCCTCACTGCAACTCATCGACGTCACAGAAGGTATCGAAAGTACCCTCGTGATGCTCGGGCACAAGCTGCGCCGCGTGACTGTTCGTCGCGATTACGGAACCGACGTGCCGCTCATCGAGGCGAACCCAGCCGAGCTCAACCAGGTATGGACGAACATCATCGACAACGCCATCGACGCCATGGACGAAAACGGAACGCTCCACATCTGGACGCGGGCCAACTCTGCGGATGTCGTCGTCGAAATCGGCGACACCGGCCCTGGGATGCCCCCCGACGTACAGGCCCGCGCGTTCGACGCGTTCTACACGACCAAGGACGTCGGTAAAGGCATCGGCCTCGGTCTTGATAATGCACGACGCATCATCGTCGAGCGCCACCATGGCCAGATCACAATCGACTCGCGGCCCGGCGAGACCGTGCTGTGCGTCCACCTCCCACGCCGTCACGTCAAACCTCAGTGACGCAGTCCACGCCCTGAATCAGCTAATCCCCGAATACTACGTTGCACCGGGCGCCGGGAGCCGTATTCGAGTTACGAGGTCGTGCTGCCCGCCGCCAGGCATTTCAAGATCACCTACATTTTACTGGGACCGGGCTGCGCGACTGGTAGGCAGCGACATTCATCAGGACTATGACGGCAACCACCACCCACACCGGCATCCAGGCCGACAACTGCCGGCTCTTTGCCAGCCAGCGGAACAGTCCTCTTGCGCCCCGTTCGGCGATCTCGAGCAGGCCGGCGATCGCCTCGCCGTAGCCAAAGGCACCGTGAAGCCCTCGGTGCCGGCGCTGAAGCGTGGCGGAGGTCATCGCGTATTCGGGCGCCACAGCGAGCCATGCCACCGCGAGCAGAGCGAGACTCGCCAGCGCGGCACACGGGCCCGCTGCCAGTGGGATGCCGTACCGCAGGCCCAACCTGATCGCCAGGCACCCCGCGACAACGAAGGAGACAACCCGCAACGGCCCCGGCAGCCACCCCATCCACCCGTACCAGATTTGGGCTAGACCGTGGACGATCTCGCTCAGCATTGTCATATGCTCAGCCTCATGTCATTCCAGCTCGTCCCCATCATTTCCTTGATCTGACTTCGCGGTCAGCTCAAAGTCACTCGTTCGTTCCAGGAGCAGCCGAGCAAAGTCCTGATCGGTTTTGTCGCCGCGGCTTAGCAGCGAATTCCCGAGCTCTTTTGTAAACCTCTCGCGAATATGCAGCTCGATCGCAGAATCGTTCAGCATCGCGGTGAATAGATCCCATTTGCGCTTGCCATCGAGCTGCTGCTCCGCCTGGAACCTTTCCACAAACTGTGGTATGAGCTCCTCATGTCCCTGAAGTGCCGCATAGACTCGGGCGAACTCAGGCCCAAAGATCCGTTCGTATAGATCTTTGGTGCGCTGCATTGTCTTGGCAGCAAGCACCGCTGACAACGCCGTGGCGCCGGCCTCCATGACGGTGCTCTCATTGACGAACCGGAGGCGGACCCGCAGTTCCCTGATACTCAGGCCGAACAGCTCTGGCCGCCGGTTCGAAACCCGAAGAGCGTCTGCTACCTTACGGCTGATCGCCGCCAGGCCAGGCTCTGCCTCGGCACCTATGCTGAATTCCGATGTTATGCGCGATGCCTGCTCGTAGCACCAGTTGCCGAGTTGCTCAGCAAGGTCACCGCGTCGTTCCCTGACCACCTCACAGCAGTCATCCACCATCAGTTCCACGTCCACCTCACCGGCAAGGTCGATCCCGACGTCGGCGGTGGGGAGATTGATGGAGAAGGTCCGCGTTTGGCTTCCGGTGTCCACGTAGTAGGCCTCAGTAAAACCTCCGACGAAGCGCTGTCCCATCGTCGGCGGGCAGCCACGCTCAAGCTGCACCATCTTGTTTGCTGGAGATCGCAGCACCATGACTTCATAAGGCTCTGGCAGCAGGTTCCTTGGAAGTTTGCCGGTGCGTGGGATAAGTTCCGGACCCCGCACCGGGTCAATTGGCCTCATCTATGGTCCTTATTGAGTCGTGACTGGCTCGTGCAGGGCGCGATATACTTGTGCCGCTGCTCCTTTCGGGTTTTTCTTGGCCCAGGATCGCAGGTGGTAGGCCAGCCGATCGGCTTCCTCGGGAGTCGTGGCGAGCTCCGGCACGAATTGAGTCAGTGGCTTCACGAGGTAAGGCCGATCATTTGCGCAGTTGAACCAGCGCCGCAATGCCCCCAGCGCCGCTCGTGACCACTCAGTGTTGCTGAGTGCGATGCGCCAGAGCGCAATGACATCGGCCCGCTCACCGGCCCGCTTCGCGACGAACAGGAGACTGGGCCAGGCCTGTTTCCCGTGGCGGCCGGGCGTTCCATCGCCCCGTGCATCGGTATCGTTGCCTGCAACGTAGTCGATCGTGTCGGCGATCACTGTAAAGGCGAGTAAGGCCAACTCCCGCTCCGTCTTCTTCTTTGAGGATGTCCATTTCCTCAGCGCGCCGAGCACCTCCTGGGTAAGTCCATCGAGGTTGCTCATGTACATGGCAACGACCCCGGCCGCGGCGCTGGTAGCCCAGTCATCTTCCGGTGATTCTTGTCGGCGCGCTATGTGCGCAAGGCCCCTGACCGCGGCACTGGGATTAGCCGACGCGACCGCGAGACCGTAAACCATGGCGGCCATCGAGGCAAGATTTCTGTTACCTGAGTCCGCCCATTGTTCGAGCATGCGTGAAACCCGTGGCGCCGTCTCCGACTTGGCTAGCGGTACCGTCAGCGCCCAGACCACAAGAGGCCATGCCTCCTGCTCAGGCAACAGGGACCACGGGCCTATCACGTCACGCAGCAACATAGGTAGGTTGTCCTCGGCGAAAGTGCCAAGCATCAAAGCGGCCCGGCGCTGGACATGTGCGTCCGGGTGCTCGGCGCATTCGCGCAGCCAGGTGACAATCACCGACCGCACCTGCGGGTAATCTGTCCGCAGCAGTTGGGCGAGGCTGGCCTCCCATGTCCGGTTCGCGAATTCCACAATCTGGGTACGCACTGTGCCGTAGATGTCGTCGTGGTCGGCAAAGCCGACATGCACGCTCGCCTTGCTCAGGCGCACGCGGCTTGAGTCGGCAAACAGATCCCGGGCCTGCGTTTCGCCTGCCTCTGTTCGCAATAGGATGGTAAGGCGATTTTCCAATTCGAGCACCGTCTGGAGTGGGAGCCCACCAAAGAAACTTAGGGTGATTGTAAGCGGCCTGATCGCCCCCTGCTCGGGGTTCTCGAACCATGCTCTTATCCGGCCGCTGTCGGCCAGGTTCAAGTGGATGCCGAGCGCGTCAATACTGATGCGCTTACCTACCACATCGCGGACGATACTTGCCACGGTATCTATCTCGGCGAGCCGGTGCGTGCCCAGGCACCAGCTCGCCACCTCCGGCCGCGCGAGGACAGTCTCCATCGACGAATCTGTTTCGGGTGCCAGCTGACGTTTTACGTGTCTGCGCAGTAAGGTGATGCGGTCAGTTTCGGGGGGCGCGACATCGAAGACGGGAACATCGGCGGAGAATTCGCTGCGTTCCGTAGCACCGATCAGCACGAGGTAACATTTCCGCTCTTCACATATCGATCGCAGCCGCGCCAGGTCGAATTCGGCAGCCGTGTCCCGCGGGCTCATCGACAGCATGTAACCGCGATCCTCTTCGAGCTTGGCCTCGGATAGTTCTGCAATTGATGTGTGCGGCCGTATCTGCCACACCTGATCCTTGGCAAGCTCGCGCAGCAACTGGATGGCGAGGGTGGTACGGCCACTGCCATCTGGTCCCCGCACGCCGATCAGCCCACCGGACCCGAGCAGCTTTCTAGCCGGCTCCTCGCAGCGAGGCGCCGCATAGACGTCGGTGAGTTTTTTCATGTGGTCGGAGCGGACCTTGGCCACGAACAGATCACCGCCGGGGTCGGAACCCGTGCTGTCGCGCCCGGCGAAGGACTCGGTCTTGATGTTGCTGTATGCGTAGACGACCACGCCGTCACCAGCGACGAGGATGCGGTTGCGGTCCTCCCCGTACTCGGCGACAACCTCGCGTTTGACGGCGTCTTGCATCCTGGCATCGGGCCGCTGCGATTTCGCCTGCTGCTGGGGCTGAGTATCGGGCTTGTCCTGAGCAAGCGGCTGTGATGGCTGCTCAGAGGTGCCCTGGTCCGGCCCGTGATCACTCGCGGGCGGGCTTGGACTCACCATGTCCGCGGTTGTTTTCCCGCCGCCCGGTGACGGCTTGGCGGGCTCGCCTGTTTTTGGCACTTGGCCGCTCATGATTGGCCGCCGGTCCGGCGATCGCGGCCGACGAATTCTCTTGAATGGATCGGGCCGGTATAAATCACGTTCTCATCACCCGTGACACTCGTCAGCGCCGGCCGCCCGATCTGGTCAGCCTCTTCGGATTGGTGCCCGACCGCTTGGTCGCCCTGGGACGCCCGCGACGACTGGGGGCCATGCGCCGTCGGCGCTGATGCCGATCCCGGTTCGGCCTCCGCTGACGCACCGGCGGTAGCCTCGGTCCGGTCGGACACATATATCCAGGCCGGCGCGTTGAAGCCCTTGTCCTGCAGCTCCACATGGACCCGGCTGAATTCCTCTGAGCGGAGATCATATACGTCGTGAGCGATCACGTCCTCATAGATCGTCTGCGACACGATGAGCACGAGATCGGCCTTTCGGTAGCGCTCGAGCGCGGTCTTGGCCGGAGGTGCATCGCGCAGTCGACACACCACGTTGACTGCGTCGCCGGCAAATCCGTTCTCTGCCACGTACGTGATGCCTTGATGGATAGCCACCCGCATACGAAGGCGCGCGGATGCGTTCGCGTGGCGGTTGTACTGAAAGAGCCCTGCGCGAAGTTCCCGCACGAGCAATGCGATCACTCGCGCCTCGTCAACTCCCGGCGGCAGCAACGCGAGCTCACCGTCACCCTGCTGCTGCGTTGCCCAGTGCGCTCGTTCAAGCGCAGCGCGCTCTCCAGCCTCACGGAGCACCCGCACCATGCCGGCCTGGGCAGCCTGCTGCCCGGGGTTGTCCCTGCGGCTGTACCGTTCGAGATCGACGGCGACACACAGCCGCCGGACGCCGTGCCCACTCATCTCCACGTCCTTGCTCCTCCCCGTTGAGTGCTACGCCGGCGCATGCCGACCTGCTTGACTGCTCAAAGTGTTGCTCTGCAGGCGCGGCGAAATCCCCATCGCAGTACGGGATTCGGCCGTTTTCCTGCCGATTCGCTCAGCCGCCCCATCCGGCGAGCTCGCGCAGCCTGCCAACATCCTTGATGGTCAGCTTCCGGTATCCAGTCGCCACGACCCCTTCCGACCGAAACTCAGCCAGCGCCTTGTGCACGGCTGGCTCCGAGGCGCCGATAAGCGCTGCCAGTTCCGGCTGCGTCAGAGACACACCGATCACACATCCGGCGGCCGTGCTTTCCCCATAACTGGCGAGCAGCTCCATCAGTACCCTGGCCAGCCGCGCCCGGACCTCAAGTGCACCGAATTCGACCCTGCGGCGGGTCGCCGACCGCAGTTTGGCCGCCACCGCGCCAGCGACCGCCACCGACACCGACGGATGTTTTTCAAGGAAAGTGCGGAAATCGCGCTGACTCACGGCCCTGGCGAGGACTACACCGGCTGCGGTTGCTGACGCCACCCGCTCGGCACCGTCCAGAGCGGCCAGTTCACCAATGACGTCCCCACCCACCCGGATCGCAAGCAGCGCAAGCCTGCCGTCTTCCGTGTGCACAGTGATCTTGACAAATCCATCGAGCAGTAGCAGCACGTAGGTCGTACGATCGGCTTCCCGCAGGAGCTGCGATCCAGGTTCGTACTCTCGCAGGACCCCGAGCTCTAACAGGGCCCGCTGCTCAGCGTCAGCCAGGCCGCCGAGAAGGCTTCCGCGTGGCCATGCCCGTCTCCACGGCTGGTACGGCTCGTTCCGCAAAGTCTTCATCTCTTATCCAGATCCCCAAGGAAAGGGACGCGTGGACTGGGTCAGGAGATCACAACCGGGTTTCGCCGGTCACTAGTTCGTACCCGGACGGAAGCTCGAGTGAGCTCACGTGATCACATGTCGCGCACTCGACGCTGACCCCTCCGTCGTTGTACTTACCCAGGGTGGTCACGCTATGCGCGTCATGTTTGGAACCAGTACGGCTTCCTCGTCCTGCTCATGATCGCCAATGCCGCCCTGACTTCGAGCCGCAGCACCGGTTCCGTCTTCGGGTACGTGGCGCCGGACGCGGGGCTATGCGTGCTGCAGGTCGCTTACCGGAGCTTGCGATGCCGGTCTACCTTCTTGTGACGCCGCTCGGCCTCCACATAAGCCGTGAGCAGCTTGCCGTCTCGATGAATCGGAACGTTGGCGCGCCATTCATTACCTCCGCGCCTCATTACCTCTGACGGCAGCCGATCCGGTCTGATGACACCCGCGACCGCCGCAGGCGCAAGCGGTCCGCGATCGCCCAGTGGCCGCAGAGCGACGGACCCAGGCCCAGGCTCGGCCACTGCCGTGCGGCCAGCCCGGTGTGCTGCCGGGCAGGTCCCGCCGGCTGGCTCGTTCGGTCGCCGGCTTCGTGGCGCTTCAGTGTCGGCTTCATGGCAGCATGCTGTGCACGTGCGCCAAGTTGCCCGGGCGCGGATGGATCACGATAGAGGAGGTCGCATGGTCGGCGAGCCGCTGGTGGCGGTCAGCTATCCAGTGGATGACGAGTTCCAGGCGATCAACACCGGCGTCCTCGGCGACGCCGCCCGCATCTCCTTCCTGCACCTACTCCCTGACGACGACCGGATGGCCGCGCTCGGCCGGGCAGAGGCCATGCTGGGGTGGAATCTGGCCCGCGAACTGCCGGCGGGCGCGCTGCATACGGCCACGGCGCTCGGGTTCATCCAGCTATTGTCGGCCGGCGTCGACCACGTCGATTTCGCGGAGATCCCGGAGCGGGTCATGCTGGCGGGCAACGTGGGCGCCTACGCCAAGCCCATGGCCGAGCACGTCATGGCGATGGTGCTCGCTCTCGCGAAGAGGTTGCCGCAGCGCCACGCCGCGCTTGCCAGCGGCCGGTTCGACCAGCGGAGCCGATCGCTCACCCTCGACGGCGCCGTGTGCGGCATCCTCGGCTTCGGCGGTATCGGCAAGGCCACCGCCCGCCTGATGCGCGGCTTCGGGGCGCGCATTCACGCAGTCAACAGCTCCGGGTATACCGGGGAACCTGTCGAATTCTGCGGAACGCTGGCCGACCTCGGCCAGGTGCTCGCCGCCGCCGATGCGCTGGTTGTCACGTTGCCGCTCACCAGGGCGACCAGGGGCATCATCGGCCGCCGCGAGCTGCGCCTGATGAAACCGGCCGCCATTCTCGTGAACGTGGCCCGGGGTGCCATCGTTGACGAGCGTGCCCTGTATGAGCATCTCCGGGCGAACCCCGAGTTCTCGGGCGGTATCGACGCATGGTGGCACGAGCCGTTTCAGGGTGGCGACTTCCGCCTGGACTACCCGTTCCTGGAGCTGCCCAATGTGATCGGCTCGCCGCACAACTCCGGGATAGTCCCTGGTGTCCTTCAATTCGCCGCGCGGCAGGCGGCTGAGAACGTCCGCAGATACCTGCGAGGCGAACCCGTGACCGGCGTCGCGGATCCTCATGACTATCCGGACGGTCACTGAGGATCCATCGGGTGCCCTGGTTATCCCGGGCTGGCGCGAGGAAGATCAGGGTGCCCCGGGCGCTGGGAGGGCGGATGTCAGCCAGCTCGCGATGTCGGCGACGACCGCCGGGTCCATGTGCTGCGCCGGTTCGTACTCCGCTGGCGACGACGGGCCGCTGCCGGGGAAGAACAGGTGGTTGTCAGCGTCGTAGACGCGGATCGTCACGTCCGGGCGGTGGGCGAGGCCGGCCTTCCAGCCCGCGAGGTCGTCGGCGACGGTCGCCTGGTAGTCACGGCCGCCCTGGAGGATGAGGATCGGTTTGCCCAGGGCTTCGGCGACCGCGACCGGGTCGTAGCCGCGCAGGTCCAGCCAGTACGGGGCAGGCACGCCGAAGGGCAGTTCGCTGGCGGGCGTCGACCGGGACAGGCCGGGGCTGTCGACCATCCTCGCCTGCCTGCTCATCGCGTCGATGGCGGGCTGGGCGGCGGCGGCCGTCTCGGGGTCCAGCGAGGCGAGGTAGCGGACCTGCCGGACGGTGGCCCAGTGCAGCGGCTGGGTTCCGCCGGCCAGGATGACCAGCCCGGCAATCGACGGCTCGGCCGCCGCTACGCGCGGGGCGACGGTGCCGCCCAGGCTGTGACCGAGCACGAACACCCGGCCGGTGTCTGCGGCCGGGTGGTGGCGGAGCAGGTGGACGGCCGCGACCGCGTGCGGCACGTACTCGTCGGCCACGGTGAAGCCGTCAGCCTTCGGGACCTCCTCCGGATGGGCGTGGGTCACTTTGTCGAAGCGCAGTACCGCTACGCCGCGGCTGGCCGGGCCCCAGGCGAGATCCTTGAACGGCTTGTTCCGCCCCAACGTCTCGTCGCGGTCGCCGGGTCCCGAACCGCCGAGCAGCACGGCACTGGCCCCTCGGGCGAGTCCGTCGTTGCTCAGAACCCTAGTGTGCCCCGCCCCGGGAAGCGGTTGCCAAGATCGCGGCGCGCCACGCGGCAGCCGTTCGGTATAAGAGCTGTCCGCCATCTGCGCGGCCGGGGTCGCTGCCCAGTTCCTTTTCCTTGACCGAAGGTCTTGGACAGTTTCGGTCAAAGACGCGTCATCTGCCGATGCGATCATGATCCTGGCTGGTGACGGCGAGGAGGCTGCCGCGAGTAACGGCGCTGACCTGCCCGCCCGCCGGGGGCCACGCCCGCGCACTTCACGCCGTGGGCGAGGGCTCTGGCACAGGTGACGTGCTGTCGTCCTTCTCCGCGGTCGGCTGCTCCGTGGCCGGGCGCGGCCTCAGCAGTTTCGCCAGTGAGGCCGCGGCGAGCGCCCCGCCGGTGACGGCGGCGATGACGGTCAGCGGCCGGGGGAGGGACGGGCCGAGGCGAAGCCGGCCGGGCCCGGCGGCGGCGAGTGCGGCGGCGGCCACCAGGTTGGTGAGCGGCAATTCGAAGCCGCCCTTGGCCGCGAGTGGGCCGTTGGCACGGTGGGTGGCAGCGGCGACGGTCATCGCCCCCGCGATTGCCAGCGGGCCGGCCGGGTCGGCGATCCCGGCTGCGGTAAGCACGCCACCTGCGAGTTCGGACGCTCCGGCGAGGGCGGCCATCGGCTTGCCCGGGGTCAGGCCGATGGATTCGAAGGCGGCGCCGGTGGCATCGAGCCCGTGGCCGCCGAACGCGCCGAAGAGCTTCTGGGCGCCGTGGACGGCGAGGTAGCCGCCGAGCACCAGCCTGGCGCCGAGCAGGGCCGTGTTGCGCATATCTGATCCTCCGGTCGAGTGAGCTGAGATGACTGTGAGCTGAGAACGCGTCGTGAGTGCGAAGCCTGGCGGTGGCTTCCGCGTGGGAGGCATGGCTCGCATACGGAGGCTAACCTCCGGAAATGTTAACCTATTCCTGAGAGCGCTCTTCGGTCCGTTACCAAAACGACAGCCGGAGGAGCGAGGCCGCCGGCCCGGCGTCTTCCTGGCCGGCCGGACGCCGTGGCGGGCCCCGAACTCATCGGGCCGCCGAGCAGGCGGGTTTCGCCGGATGCGCCACGCCGCCAGTTCGCGGCGGCCAGGTGTGGTGCGGCTGGCCAGGTGGCCAGGCCGCCGCCCCTCCGGGTCCGCGCCGGGCTAACCGGCGGAAATACTCCATCGAGGTAGGGTGAGGGCGTGCCAGCCAGCGAGGCCACCGCCGGGTGCCGAGAGCTCCGCGCCGATGCCCGGCGCAATCGCGGGCGGATTCTGGACGCGGCACGTGCGGCCTTCGCCGAACGGGGGCTGGATGTGCCCCTGGAGGACATCGCCGGCCGCGCCGGTGTCGGCATCGCCACCTTGTACCGGCGGTTCCCCACCCGCGAGGCCCTCATCGCCGCCACCTTCGAGGCCAAGCTGGCCGCCTTCGCCGAGGCGGCCGAGCAGGCCCGCGGCAGCGCCGACGCCTGGGCCGGGTTCGCCGGCTTCGTCGAGTGGGCCTGCGCCATGCAGGCGGCCGACCGGGGCGTCACCGACCTGCTCACGCTGACCCTGCCCAACAGCGCGGCCGCGGAAGCGCTGCGCGGCAGGGCGCTGCGCGCCTTCACCGACCTGGCCCGCTGCGCTCAGGACCAGGGCACGCTGCGCAGCGACTTCGTGCCGGAGGACCTCGTCCTGCTCATGATCGCCAATGCCGCCCTGGTGACCGCCACCAAGGACGCCGCACCACACGCGTGGCGGCGCCTGGTCGCCCTCATGCTGGAGTCCTTCAAGGCCGGCAACACCGGTCCGTTGCCGGCCGCGCCCACCTCCGCGCAGATGGAACGGGCCATGCGCCACCTGAGCGAAGCAAAAGGAATCTGCCAGGGCAGCCACCGCACGTGATGGGCGGCGCCCAGTCCCCGTCGCGAAAAGGCGCGCCGGGCGCATGGCCACCAGCACGATGTTGCCGGCGAAGCCGACGTTCGGCTCGCAGGAGTGGTTGAGGAAGAGCATCACCGGCTCGTACTCGTCGTCGTTCAGGGCCGCCAGGTGGAAGCCGTCCGCGATCTGGACGTCGGAGTTCTGCAGCCTGATCGCGAAAGTCGAGCTTCATGATCGCGGTACTTTTTGGGAAGTATTCGCGGAAAAAATACCGCGATCATGAAGGGCGCACGGTGGTCCAGTCTCCCCGAGCACGCTCTCACGCTCATTTCCGGCGTATTATCACTGACTGTGACAGGACGATAGCAAGGCGACGGGTAAGCGTCGGCGGGGATGGGGCTGCGGCGGGAGACTCCGGCAAGCGGTCAGGCGTCGTAATCGACGGTGACCTTCTCCGACAGCGGGATCGCTTGGCACGTGAGCACGAAGCCGGCGTCCAGTTCGGACTTCTCTAGCGCGAAGTTGCGCCGCATGGCGACCTCGCCTTCGGTCACCTTGGCCCGGCAGGTGCCGCACACCCCGCCCTTACAGGCGAACGGCAGGTCCGGCCGCGAGCGCTGCGCGCCGTCGAGGATCGATACGTCGCGCGGCACGCCGACCGTCGTGGAGCGGCCGTCGAGAACAATCGTCACTTCGCTGGTCGCACCGTCAACCGGGGCGTCTACGTGGCGGAACGGGGCTGGTGGAAGATCATCTACGTAGAACAGCTCCTGGTGGATCCGCTCGGCGGGGACGCCGGCCTCCGTCAGCAAGGCCCGCGCGCCGGTGACCATGCCGAACGGCCCGCACAGCCACCAGTGGTCGACGCGGCGGATATCCGGAAGCAGCGGGAGCAGGGCGCTCAGCTTCCCTGCGTCGAGCCGGCCGTTGAATAGCTCCGCCTCCTGCGGCTCCCTGGACAGCACGTGCACCAGGCTCAGCCGAGCCGGGTAGCGGTTCTTCAGGTCCGCGAGTTCCTCGGCGAACATCACGGTGTCGGTGCGCCGGTTCCCATAGAGGACGGTGGCCGTTGCGCCCGGATTCCGCAGGACGGTGGCCGCGATGGAAAGCAGCGGAGTGACTCCGGATCCTGCCCCGATGAGCACGTGATGTCCCGCGGTCCCGACATCCGGGGTGAAGCTGCCGGTGGGCGTCCCAACCTCGATCTCGTCGCCGGGGCGTACCTGCCGCGCCAGCCAGGTGGAGAACAGCCCGCCCGGGATCACCCGGATGCCGATCCGCGGGGCGGCACCTTCGGCTGCGCAGATGGAGTACGAGCGGCGATCTTCCCTGCCGTCGATCGTGCGCCGCAGGGTCAGCGACTGACCCGCGCGAAATGCGTAGGCGTCCGCGAGAGCGGGGGGAACCTGGAAGGTAACCGCCACGGCATCCGCGCAAAGCCGAGCGACCGCGGCCACGGTCAGGGTATGGAATTCCTGACGCCGTCCTGATCTCGTGTTCGCGGTCAGCTCAGATCTCCTTGATGTGCTCGAACGGTTCGTCGCAGGCGCGGCAGCGGTGCAGTGCCTTGCAGGCGGTGGCGCCGAACCGCGACACCTCCGAGGTGTCAGGCGAACCGCAGCGCGGGCACCGCACCCGTCGCGCGGGCGGGGCGAGGGTGATCCGAACCGGGCCGGGCGGGCGCTGCGGGGCTTCGCCGGGTGGGGCGATGCCAGCCTCAGCGAGCTTGCGCTTACCGTCCTCGCTGATCCAGTCGCTGCTCCACGGCGGCTGCAGCACGGTGCGTACCTCGACGTCGTGGTAACCAGCGCGCTGGAGTGCGTGCACGAGGTCGTCGCGCATGGTGTCCATGGCGGGGCATCCGGTATAGGTCGGCGTGATCGACACGATCACCTTTCCGTCCTCTTCGGACACCGCACGCAGCACGCCGAGATCGGCCAGCGTCAGCATCGGCAGTTCGGGGTCGGTGACGGTCCGCGCCACGGCCGTCGCCCCGGCCAGCAAGGTCACCATCTGGCCTCCGGGTGTGCGCGGGCCACGCTCTGCAGTTCCGCGAGCAGGTAGCCCATCGCCTCCGTGTGCACGCCGTGCCGGCCCGTCCGGCCGGATACCCCGGCCAGCGGGGACACATCGGGCCGCTGGAGGGTGGCGGCCGGGAGCACCTGCGAAAGCACGTCGTCGAACTCTTCGCGCAGCTCCGCTGGGTCGACGCCGACGCCCGCCTGCGCCAGGCGCCGCTCCACCTCGTGTGGAACGAACAGCTCGTCGACCATCGGCCACACCGCGGCCAGCCCGGCCTGCATCCGCTGGTGCGACACGGCGGTGCCATCACCAAGGCGGACGGCCCACTGAGCCGCGTAGTCCCGGTGGTAGGTGACTTCATTGACCCCCTTGGCCGCGATCGCGGCCAGCACCGGGTCGCGGGAGGTCACCAGGCGCCGCAGCAGCGCGAGCCGCCAGGTGGCGAACACCAGGAGTTGCGCGATCAGATGGCCGAAGTCGCCGCGTTCGGCCTCGGCCAGCCGCACGTTGCGGAACTCGGGCTCGGCACGGAAAAACGCGTAGTCGTCCTCCCCGCGGCCGCTGCCGTCGGCCTTTCCCGCCCTGGTGAGGAGCAGCCGGGCCTGGCCGAGCAGGTCCAGCCCGACGTTGGCGAGCGCCATCTCGTCCTCGAGCTCAGGCGCGTTAGTGCACCATTGCTGCAGCCGGTGCGACATGACGAGCGCATCGTCGCCCAGCATCAGGCAGTAGACGGCCAGATCGTCGCGATCCACATCGCAGGGAACGGACGTGTCGACGCCCGCCAACGGGTCCTCGAACCCGGTGCCGAACGCCCACCGTGAATCTCCGGTGGCATCGGCATCGGCATAGGCGGCGGTCGGCGTTGGTTTCTGCGGCCTTGTCTATGGGCATCGGTCACTCACATGTTCGGGATATCGCTGGGGATCTCGTAGAAGGTGGGGTGCCGGTACACCTTGTCCCCGGACGGTGCGAAGAACGGGTCCTTCTCGTCCGGGCTGGACGCGGTGATATCGGAGGATCTGACCACCCAGATGCTCACGCCCTCATTGCGGCGGGTATAGAGATCACGGGCGTTGCGCAGCGCCATTTCCGCGTCGCTGGCGTGCAGCGACCCGACGTGCACGTGGTTCAGCCCCCGCCTGCTGCGGACGAACACCTCGTAAAGCTCACTCATGCGGCAACCGCCTTTCGTGCGGATTGCTTGGCCGCGTGTGCTGCCGCGGCAGCACGCACCCAGGCTCCGTCGTCGTGCGCCTTGCGGCGCTGGGCGATGCGCTGGGCGTTACATGGCCCGTTGCCACCGACGACGCGCTTGAACTCGTCCCAGTCGACCGGTCCGAAGTCGTAGTGCCCGCGGTCGGGGTTCCACTTCAGCTCCGGGTCGGGCAGCGTCAGGCCGAGCGCCGTAGCCTGTGGCACGGCCATGTCGACAAACCGCTGCCGCAGGTCGTCGTTGGTGTGCAGCTTGATCTTCCAGGCCATCGAGGTCGCGGTGTTGGGGGAGGCGTCGTCGGGCGGGCCGAACATCATCAGCGATGGCCACCACCACCGGTCCACCGCGTCCTGCACCATCGCCCGCTGGGCGTCGGTGCCACGCATCATCGTCATCAGCAGCTCGTAGCCCTGCCGCTGGTGGAAGGTCTCCTCCTTGCAGATGCGGATCATCGCGCGGGCATACGCCCCGTACGAACTGCGGCACAGCGGGACCTGGTTGCAGATGGCCGAGCCGTCCACCAGCCACCCGATGACACCGATGTCGGCGAAGCTCAGCGTGGGGTAGTTGAAAATGGACGAGTACTTCTGCTTGCCGTTGATCAGCCACTCGGTCAGCTCGGCCCGGTCCGCACCGAGGGTTTCCGCCGCGGAATACAGGTACAGCCCGTGCCCCGCCTCGTCCTGGACCTTCGCCAGCAGGATCGCCTTACGGCGCAGCGACGGCGCGCGGGTGATCCAGTTGCCCTCAGGCTGCATCCCGATGATCTCCGAGTGCGCGTGCTGCGCGATCTGCCGGATCAGCGTCTCGCGGTAACCGTCGGGCATCCAGTCCCGCGGCTCGATCCGGTGGCCCTGCTCGATGACCCGCTGGAAGTGCCGCTCCAGGTCCCGGACGTCCTGGCTGGACGGTGCCGCGGTCATTACCTCGGCTCCTTCGACACCATGGTCAGCAAGTCGTACCTGGCCACCGACTTGTGGTTCTGGTTGGTCACGTCGACGTCCCAGCGAACCTCGCCGTAGTCGGCGCTCTCCCGTGGCGCGATCTCCTTGGCGGTCAGCGTCACCGTGAGCTCGTCGCCCGGCTTGACCGGGGTAAGGAAGCGCAGGTTCTCCAGGCCGTAGTTGGCCAGCACCGGTCCGGGCTCGGGCGACACGAACAGCCCGGCCGCCAGCGACAGGACCAGGTAGCCGTGCGCGACGATCCCACCGAACAGCGGGTTCGCCGCCGCCGCGGCCTCGTCGGTATGCGCGTAGAAGGTGTCACCGGTGAACTCGGCGAAGTGATCCACGTCTGCCCGGGTGACCGTGCGCGGCCCGCCGGTCACCGTATCGCCCACCTTCAGCTCGGCCAGCGACTTGCGGAACGGGTGCACGGACTCATCCCCTCGGCGGCCGCCGGGCACCCAGCGCCCGGTGACCGCGCCGAGCACCGTCGGGCTGCCTTGCACGGCCGTGCGCTGCATGTGGCGCAGCACGCTCCGGATACCGCCAAGCTCCTCGCCGCCACCGGCGCGGCCGGGCCCGCCGTGCACGAGCGCCGGCAGGGGTGAGCCGTGCCCGGTCGACTCGCTGGCGTCCTCGGCGTCAAGGACCAGCAGCCTGCCGTGCCAGGGCGCGACACCGAGCACGATGTCGCGGGCGAAACTAGCGTCACCGGTCACCACCGACCCAGCGAGGCTGCCGTCGCCGCGTGCGGCGAGCTCGATCACCTGCCCGGTCGAGGTGTAGGGCAGCAAGGTCGACACCGGCCCGAACGCCTCCACCTCGTGCGGCTCCGCCCGGTCGGGATCGTCGCCGCGCAGCAGGACCGGCGAGACGAACGCGCCCCGTTCGGCATCCGCGCCGGTGACCTCGACTCGCTCGGGGTCGCCATAGACGACCCGCCCGGCACTGAGCAGCGCCTTCAGTGACCGCCTGACCTCCTCCCGCTGCTCGAGGCTGGCCAGCGGTCCCATCCGCACGTCGGGGTTGGCCGGATTGCCGACGGTCACCCTCGCCAGGCGCTCGCCCGCCGCCCGGGCAACGTCGTCCATCAGCTCGGCCGGCACGAACGCGCGCCGGATGGCGGTGCACTTCTGCCCCGCCTTCACCGTCATCTCGCTGACCAGCTGCTTGACGTACAGGTCGAACTCCGCCGTACCCGGCCTGGCGTCCGGGCCCAGGATGGACATGTTCAGCGAGTCGGCCTCGGCGTTGAACCGCACCGAGTTGCGCACGATCGCCGGGTGCGCACGCAGCGTGCGCGCGGTCGCGGCGGAGCCGGTGAACCAGACAAGATCCTGGCTGGTCACATGGTCGAGCAGATCGCCGGCGCTGCCGCAGATCAGCTGCACGCAGCCCTCGGGCAGCAGCCCGGATGCCACGATCAGCTCGACGAGGCGTGCGGTGAGGTAAGCAGTCTGGCTGGCCGGCTTCACCAAGCTTGGTACGCCGGCGAGGAAGGCGGGCGCGAACTTCTCCAGCGGGCCCCACACCGGGAAGTTGAACGCGTTGATCTGGACCGCCACGCCGTGCAGTGGCGTGCAGATGTGCTGGCCGACGAAGGTCCCGCCCCTGCCCAGCGGCTCGACGTTGCCGTCGATATAGACGACGTCGTTCGGCAGCTCCCTGCTGCCCTTGCTTGCGTAGGCGGACAGAACGCCGAGGCCGCCGTCCACATCGAACTTGGAGTCCCCGAGGGTCGCACCGGTCCTCGTGGACAGTGCGTACAGCTCGTCGCGGTGCTCGCGCAGGTACGTCGTCAGCGACTTCAGCAGCGCGGCCCGCTGGTGGAAGGTGAGCCCGCGCAAGGCGGGGCCGCCGACCGACCGGCCGTGATCGAGGGCGGCGGCCATGTCGATGCCGGCGGCGGAGATCCGTGCGACCTCCTCCCCGGTCGCCGCGTCGTGCAGCGGCCTGCCTTCGCCCTCCGGCGTGTGCCACCGGCCTGAGACGTAACTGCGCAGCGTGGCCATGCAGGCTGACCCCCTCGGAAGTCGTTTTCAGCTGAATTACTGACCGAATGGTCAGTAATTCCATGTTAGCGTGCCGACATGGCTGAAGAAAGCCGCGAGAGCGCCGTTCCGCTGTTTCGTGCGGGGGTTGGGACGTTCGCCCGGGGCGATGCGTCGCCTGATCGACCGGCAGGACACGCGTGACGTGCCCAGCGATACTCGTGCCATGACCGCGCCGCGCTCAGCCCGGTCCGCCAGGCGCGGCCGGCCAGGCTACGACCTCGAATCCGTGCTTCAGGTCGCGGTGGAACTGTTCAACGAACGCGGCTACGACGGCACCAGCATGGACGACCTCGCCCGCAAGCTCGGTGTCACCAAGTCCGCCATCTATCACCACGTGCCCGGCAAGGAAGAGCTGCTGCGCCTGGCTGTCGACAGGGCGCTCGACGGCCTGTTCGCGGCGGCCAGCGAGCTCGGCTCTTCCGGCGGCCGCGCGGTCGAACGCCTCGAGCACCTGGTACGGGCCAGCGTCATGGTGCTGGTGGAACAGCTCCCTTTCGTCACGCTGCTGCTGCGGGTACGCGGCAACACCGAGGTGGAGCGGGATGCGCTCGCGCGCCGCCGCGCCTTCGACCACGTCGTGACCGAACTGGTCACCGAGGCCGCCGCAGACGGTGATCTGCTGTCCGGCATCGACCCGGCCATTGCCGCGCGCCTGCTGTTCGGCATGATCAACTCTCTCATCGAGTGGTACCAGCCTCGCGGCAGTACCAGCGGCGCCGACCTCGCGGACATTGTCGTGGCCGTCGCCTTCGACGGGCTTCGGGTTCGCCGCGGCCACTATCGCCCAGCCGGCCTCGCAGTCTGAAGCTGCGGGACCCCGCGGCAGTCGTTCGGTATCGATCTCACCGTCACCAGCGATCAGCGGGGGCAGGACATTAATGATCCTTAACGGCTGCGCGGCGCGGACCACCAGCGGGTCTGCGGGGGATCCCGGGGGGCCGGGGCAACACGGCTGCGGCGCGAACCACCAGCGGGCCTCGGGGGGATCCCCGGGGGGTCGGCCGCCCGGGGCAACCAGAGCAGCACAGCTCACCCGGCGGGGTTGAGACGTTTCCATTCGATCCGCGCCTCGGCGGACCAGCTCTCGTGCCGGTTGGCGAAGAGCCGGGCCGCTTTCAGGCCACTCCACCGGGCCGGCAGCAGCTCGCGGGGCAGCGCCGGGTCAATGGCAGGGAACCGGCGCCAGGCGTGCACCAGCTCGACCTGCCGCGCCAGCACGTCGCCCCGGTCGCGGCTGCTGAACTCGTAGATGAACTGCACGTACTCCCGTTCGATCGCGGCAAGGTCCCACGCGGCGCTCACCATGGCACGCACGTCGCCCAGGCCGGACCTGGTCGCGACGAACAGCTGAGCATCGTCGGAGATGCCGGCCTCGCGCAGGACCTGGGTTACCTCGGCTTCCCGCTCGGGGTGCGTGCTGATCCACAGGCCCGGACCCAGGGAGCCGAAACCCGCCCAGCTCAGCCGGTTGCGTACGGCATGTCGCGCGCTGCGGTCACTGTCCGGAATGCGCGCCGCGACAAGCAGCCAGCGCCCGTCCCAGTTGTCGATCGGCCCGGTGAAGGAGTAGATCCGTTCTGCGCCGTCGGTCAGCAGCCGGCGAGCGGCATCGGTGAGATGCCAGCGAGTACGGCGGCCGGACTTCTCGGCGCGGAGCCAGCCCGCCGCTGCCGTGCGCATCAGCGCCTGCCGGGTCGTCTTTTCCTCGATGCCGAGCCGCGCGAACGCGGCGATCACCGCCGACGTCCAGGCGGTACCGCCGCCGGTCAGCACGAACTCGCCGAGCAGGGTAAACAGCAGTCCGCGTGCGCTCGGCGCGCCCGCGGCGTCGCGCCGTGACAGCGTCGGCGCCGACGTGGGCATGGCCGCCGGCGTCACATCTACCGCCGCCTGCGGCGTCGCGTGTGCTGCCGCCTGCGGCGTCGCGTGTGCTGCCGCCTGCGGCGTCGCGTGTGCTGCCGCCTGCGGCGTCGCGTGTGCTGCCGCCTGCGGCGTCGCGTGTGCTGCCGCCTGCGGCGTCGCGTGTGCTGCCGCCTGCGGCGTCGCGTCTGCCGCTAGCGGCCTTTTGCTCGGCATGGCACCTTCCGTACGATGGAACGGACCGGGTCACGGACCGGACCCAGCTTCCCGATTCTCCCGTATCTCCAGCCACGGCGCAGACCGTCGCCGCCAGCCGCGACGCACGGCCCGCCCGCGGGCGCGCGGTAGTGGCTGCCTGCCGACGTCGGCAAGGGCGCGCCCTGAGTTTGTGCAATTGCGAAATAAATGCTACGAATATGTAACAAAATGTCCATGGTTAGTCGAATGATTGTCATGATCGTTCCGCTGACCGTGGGTGAAGGCGGGAGAGGGTCATGACTGCTGCCGAACCTGACGTACCGCTGTTCGCGCCACCGAGCATCGACGGGTGGGAGCGGCCGGACGGCTGCGTGCTGCTGCGCTCGACCGACCCGCTGCTGGACTATCCGCCCACCGTCGTGCACAGCATGCGGGCGTGGGCGGCGGCCGACCCGGACTATCCGCTCGTCGCCGAGCGGAGTGCCGACGGGTCGTGGCGCACCTACAGCTACGGCGCGGCGGCCGCCGCCGCAGAGGCGATCGGCCAGGCTCTGCTTGACCGGGGCCTGGGCCCGGGCCGGCCGCTGATGGTGCTGTCCGGCAACAGCGTCGACCACCTGCTTGTGATGCTCGGCGCGATGACCGCCGGCGTTCCGGTGGCCCCGATCAGCGTGGCCTACTCGCTGCAGAGCCGTGACCACGCCCGCATCCGGGTCATCGCCGAGCTGATCCATCCCGGTGCGGTATTCACCGAGGATGCGGACAGCTTCGGGCCGGCCCTGGACGCGCTGGGCCACGTGCCGGCCATCGTCAGCAAAGGCAGCCGCGAAAGTGCCAGCCGGCTGGCCGGGCTCACGGCAACGACACCGGGTCGGCCGGTCGCCGACGCCTACGCCGCGCTGAGCACTGACATGATCGCGAAGATCTTGTTCACGTCCGGCTCGACGGGCACCCCGAAGGGCGTGCTGAACACGCACCGGATGTGGTCGGCCGACCAGCAGATGATGCGCCAGGCGTGGCCGTTTCTTGCCGCCGAACGGCCGGTGGTCGTCGACTGGCTGCCGTGGAGCCATACCTTCGGTGGCAACCACAACCTGGGCATGGTTCTCACCGCCGGCGGGACGCTCTACATCGACGTCGGACGTCCCACCCCCGACCAGTTGCCGCAGATGAGGGCCAATCTCATGGAGGTCGCGCCCACGTTGTATTTCAATGTCCCCTCCGGTTACGCGCAACTCGTCCCTGCGCTCGAGGCGGACCCGGAGTTCGCGGGCAGGTTCTTCTCCAGGCTCCGGCTGCTCTTCAACGCCGCGGCCGCGCTACCGTCTGGCCTGCGCGACCGGCTCGGCGAACTCGCGGCTAAGGCGAGCGGCCGCGAGATCCCGGTCACTGGCTCGTGGGGTACAACCGAGACCGCGCCGGCGGTGACGACGGCGAACTTCCACTACACCGACGCCAGGAACATCGGTGCGCCGCTGCCCGGCACCGAGGTGAAGCTCGTCCCCGCCGAAGGCGCCTACGAGCTCCGGGTGCAGGGCCCGATCGTCACCCCGGGCTACTTCGGCCGACCGGACCTGACCGCCGAGGCATTCGACGAGGAAGGTTTCTACTGCTCGGGGGACGCGGTTTCGCTCGCCGACCCCGGCGATCTGAACGCCGGGCTGGTGTTCCGCGGCCGGATCGCCGAGGACTTCAAGCTTGGCACCGGAACGTTCGTCCGCGTCGGCGCCGTGCGTACCGCGCTCCTGTCCAACATCCGGGTCCTGTCCGACGCGGTGATCGCTGGCGAGCACCGTGATTACCTGTGCGCGCTGGCATGGCTGAACGCGGCCGAGGCGCGTGCGCTGCTCGGCGAGGACATCAGTGCCGAGGGCGAACTGATCGTCCACGAAGTCCTGCACAGGACGCTCGCCGATGCGCTGGCCGACCACAACGGCAACGTTGGCGCGGCAGCGCGGGTCGAGCGTCTCGTCGTGATAGCGCATCCGGCGGATCTGGATGCCGGGGAGATCACCGATAAGGGCTACGTCAACCAGCGGCAGATGCTGAAGAACCATTCCGCGATCGTCGAGTTGCTCTATACGGAACCGTTGCAGGTGGGTGTGATCGTCGCGGGAAAGATCAGCTGATTCACTGCGGAAGATCGACGGCAGCTAGCGCGCCCCGGGCGCTCGCCGGCTTGCCGAGCCACTTCGTGACGATAAGGACGGCAAGGGACGGGCGTACGTGGCGGACAAGACCATGGTGGTGCCTCGTCCTGGCGATTTGACCGCCAGGACGAGGCACGCCCGGTCGGCGGTCAGGCGGGTGGGCCCGCGCCGAGGTCGATGCTGGCGGTGTGGGACTGCCCGGAGGTGTCGGTCCAGCCAAGCGTGACCTGGTTTCCGGGGCGTTCGCCGACCATGAGCCTGCCCAGGTCCCCGGCGGAGCTGACGGTCTGGCCGTTGAGGGAGGTGATCACATCCCCGGCGGCGAGGCCGGCCCGCTGGGCGGCGCCACCGTTGATGACACCGCTGACGGCCGCGCCCGGGGTACCCGGTCGACCGGGGCTCACCGAACCTCCGCCGTAGGAGCTGCCGGAACCGGTTTGCCCACCCGAGGATGAGATCTGCACACCGAGAAAGGCGGTGGAGCCGACGTGTGCCGTGGCCGATCCTTGGCCCGACTCGATCTGCTGGGCGATGGTGAGCGCCTGGTTGATCGGGATGGCGAAGCCCTGGTTCCCCGATGATTGCGAGGACGACCCCGCGGAGCCTGCGGTATCGATCCCGATCACCTGACCGGCGCTGTTGACGAGCGAGCCGCCGGAGTCGCCGGCTTGGACGTTCGCGTTGACCTGGATCAGCCCGGAAAGCTGCTCGCTGGTGCCGCCGAGTTCGTCGTTGGCGGTGATCGACTGGCCGAGCGCGGTGATGGAGCCGCCCGCGCTGGTGGGGGTGCCGCCGGTCCCACCGGCGTTGCCGATCGCCACCACCGGGTCGCCGACTGCCGCTTTGGCGGAATCGCCGAGCTCGGCCGTCTGCAGCCCGGAGGCGCCGTGGAGCTGGAGGACGGCGATGTCGTGGCTGGCGTCGTAGCCGACCACGGTGGCGTCGTAGGTCTTTCCGTTGCCCACGTCGGTCACGCTGATCTTGGTAGCACCGTCGATCACGTGGTTGTTGGTGAGGATCTCACCGGTCGAGCTGAGGACGACGCCGGTCCCGGCTCCTTGGGCGCTCTGGTAACTGAAGGTGGAGTTGATGTCCACCAGCGCGGGAGCCACCCTGGCGGCGATCGATCCCACGTCCGATGGGCCTCCGTCGCCTTCGGCCCCGCTGCCGCTTGGCGAACCGCCGGACGAGCCGCCCGAACCGAACGGCGACTGCCCGAACGGCGACTGCCCGAACGGCGACTGCCCAAACGGCGACTGCCCAAACGGCGACTGCCCGGACGGCGAGCCTGACGATCCACCGGACCCGAACGGCGACTGCCCGAAGGGCGAGCCGGAGCCGTCGCCCGAGCCGAAGGGCCCCTGCCCGGACGATGAGCTGCCCGGATTCTGGGCGTTTCCCGATCCGGTGTTATTTGGCAAGGCGGTGCCGCCCAGGGATGCGGTCCGCACCGATGATCCGGTCGGCCATACCTGGTGGCCCATCCCGAACCCGGTCGCCACGGACACCGCGGCGACCGCGGCGACCGCCGCTGCCGTCAGGCTGCGGCCACGTCGCCACGCCGGTGGCGGCATGCCACCCGGGCCTCCTGCGCTACCCCACCCGGCGTCAGCGCTGCCGCCTGGCGACGCTGGTGGCCAACCCGGCCCCGGCCTTCCGGCTTGACCCGGATGCGGCGTACTCCACGCGCTGCCGGAAACGGGCGTCCACCCCATCGTGCCGGTCCGTTCCTTGCGGCCCTTGCGTGAGCCCTTCATTGCTTCTCCTGGTCCTTCGATCGATCTGCGAGAGTCCACGCCAGCTGCTGTGAACCGGATAAGACGTTACGCAAAACGTCCTAAAATCCGCGTTATGACACAGACGGGGCGCCAGTGCTGGTTCCTCGCTCCCGGACTGAACCTGGGAAGCCGTCCGCCGCGGCCGACCCTGCACTCCTTCGATGGCGGCCTCGGCCCCGCGGCACAGTTGATCTTGCGGCGGACCCGAGACTGCGGTCTACCGGTGTCGGCCGCGGGGTTTGAGCCGGGTGGTGGGCATGGGCGGCCGGCCGGGTCGCCGCGTAGCCACGGACGATGCCGAGCCGCTCGCCGTTCATCCACTCATCGCGGGCCTCGACGATCTCATCGTGGTCGCGGCCGACGAAGTTCCACCACATGACGATCTGCTCGTCGAACGGCTCGCCGCCAATGAGCAGGACGCGCCCGGGTTCGTCGGCGCGTAGCGGCAGGTCGGACCGGCCCGAACCGAGATAGAGCAGCGGCCCCGCGGGCAGCGGCAAGCCGTCCACCGCGACGGCGCCGGACAGGGCCAGTGCCGCGTACTCCCAATCCGGATGCAGCGCCGCGGCCTCATCACGCGGCAGGGCTGCGCCGACGACGGCCGCGGAGCCTACGTCGTGCTCACCGAAGCCGGCCGGAGCGCCAATCGCCGCCGCCGCACCCGGGCACGTCCGCACCGTCCGGCAGTTGTTCTTCGACGGTCTCACCCGCGACCAGGTCACCCTGCTCGAGCAGATATCCGCCCAGGTCATAGAGCGGATCGACGCGTCCGCCGACGACCTCACCTGACGGGGCGACGGCTACCCGGGGGTCGCTGTGCTGAGATCGACCTCGAAGAGCGGTCCGGCGCCGGCGGTGACCGAGGGGAGCAGGCCGGCGGCTTGAGGGAGCAGTTGCCCGGCGTAGAAACGGGCGGTGCCGATCTTGTCTTGGAGGAAGGCCGCGTCGGCCCGGCCCGCGGTGCGCAGCAGCCGCGACGCGGCAAGCGCCGACCGGGCCAGCAACCAGCCGCCGACGACCAGGCCGAGCAGCCGCAGGTAGGGCGTCGCCCCGGCCAGGGCATCGTTGGACCCGGCCAAGCCGTCTGACATGACCCAGCCGGTGGCTTGCCGCAGCACGCTCACCCCATCGGCCAGCGCCACCCGCATTCCGGCGAGCTCCGGGCCGGCGGCGGCCAGCTCCGGGTCGAGCGCCTCCATCTGGGCGAGGAGGTCTGCTACCACGCCCCCGCCCCGCATGGGCAGCTTGCGGATGACCAGGTCGATGGACTGGATGCCGTTGGTGCCCTCGTAGATCGGGGCGATGCGGCTGTCACGCAGATGCTGGGCCACGCCGGTCTCCTCGACGTAGCCCATGCCGCCGTGGACTTGCAGGCCGACCGAGGTCAGCTCGAAGCCGAGGTCGGTGCACCACGCGTTCGAGATGGGCGTCAGCAGGTCCGCCAGTTCCCGCCGAGCCGCCCGCTCCGCCGGGTCCGGGTGGTGGCGGGCCAGGTCGATCGACGCCGCATTGCTGTAAAGCAGGGCGCGCATGGCCTCGATGTAGGCCTTCATGGTCAGCAGCATGCGCCGCACGTCAGGGTGCTCGACGATGAGCGACGGCTCGCCCGCCGGGGTGCCGATGGCCCGGCCCTGCTCGCGCTGCTGGGCGTAGCTGAGGGCGTCCTGGTAGGCACGCTCGGCAATAGCAAGGCCCTGGACACCGACAGAAAGCCGGGCGTTGTTCATCATGGTGAACATGTACCGCATGCCGTGGTTGGCCTCGCCGATCAGATAACCGGTCGCCCCACCGGCATCTCCGTACGACATGACGCACGTGGGGCTGGCGTGGATGCCGAGCTTGTGCTCGATCGACACGCAGCGCACGTCGTTGCGGGCGCCGAGCGACCCATCCGCGTTGACGAGGTACTTGGGCACGATGAAGCACGAGATGCCCTTCGTGCCGGGGGGCGCGTCGGGAACCCTGGCCAGGACAAGATGGATGATGTTGCCGGCCAGGTCGTGCTCACCGAAGGTGATGAAGATCTTCTGGCCGGTGATGCGCCAGCTGCCATCGCCGGCCGGCACCGCCCTGGTGCGCACCGCCCCGAGGTCGGAACCGGCCTGCGGCTCGGTCAGGTTCATGGTGCCGGCCCACTCGCCACTCACCATCTTCTCCAGGAAGGTGGACTGCTGCCCCGGGCTGCCGTGATGGGTGAGCATGTCGATGGCGCCCTGGGTCAGTAGCGGGCAAAGAGAGAATGCCATGTTGGCCGAGGCCATCATTTCCTGCATCACGATCGTGACCAGCCATGGGAACCCGCCGCCGCCAAACTCGGGCGAAAAGGACACCGCCCCCCAGCCGGCATCGACGTACTGCCGGTACGCCTCCTTGAACCCGGGCGGGGTCGTTACCTCGCCATCGCCGTCAAAGATGCTGCCAGCGGTATCGCCGACCCGGTTGAGCGGGCCGAGCACACCGGCCATGAACCGGCCGCTCTCCTCGATCACCCCGAACACCGTGTCCGGGTCAGCGTGGCCGTAGGCTTCGAGCTTGGACAAGCCGGGAAGGTCCACAAGCTGCTCGAGGACGAACCTGATGTCCCGGAGCGGCGGGACATAGTCCGCCATGGCTCCAGGGTAATCCCCGCTGATGTCTCGCGGGTGCCTTGTCACAGCGATCACCTTCAACGGCACTCCGGTGGCATTCAGCTCGATCCGGGCCCGTTCGGCGAAGGCGTCGGCCGCCCATGCCGGCCAGCATGTCGTAGGCGGTGCGAAGCTGAACGCGCGCGTAGCGGCGCCCCGGCTGGGTTGACTCCCTGCCGAATCTGTGCGGTTCGCTAGCCGGCGTATCCGAACCGCGGCGCGCTCAGAGGCCTCGTCCTGGCGTCCTCGGGCACTCAGCTTGGCCTGCGGCGCTTCAGTTTCCGGACGAGCTTCGTGATCAGGTACATCATCGGCGTCGCCTCCTTCGGTCTGTGCGCTCACCCGGAGCTATCGCCCCCTGGCGTTCGTTTGGCGGTCCTGGCGGCGGCTTCACCCGGCGCTGACCTCGCGGTCACGCCTGTCCGCGGCGGCGGGTACCCCGGCGCGTGCTGCCCGGGTGGTGGCGGCGCGGGCTTTGGCGGCCAGGATGCCGGTGCGGCCGAGCAGCATCGCTATGGACACGAAGATGAGACTGTCGGTCAGGGCGCCGACGGTGATCTGGTTAGCCACCATCCAGCTGCCCAGCTGGGCGCCAAAGACATGGCTGGCACCATAGGTGAAGTAGATCCGGCCAGCTGTGACGGCGACCCAGACGGCGGCATACGGCAGGCCAGCCCAGGAGACGGGGCGGCCCGTCTGGCTGTCGAGGGCAACCCGGACCAGCGTCCCGGCGAGGACGCCGAGGGCCACCCCTGCCGCCAGTCCGGCGATCTCAAGGAGCAGGCCGTGTCCGGAGGAAGCGGCGCCCTTGAAGAAAAACGGGATGATGATGGCCGCGGCGATGACCGGGCGCAGCAGCCGCATCGGGGTGATCTTGCGGCGGCCGAGGTCGGCAGTGAGCACGATGGCCAGGATGACGAGGTTGAGGATCCAGACACTAGCGTCCATTCGGGGGCTCCCTGGTGAGGCGGACCTCAGCCGGGTACACGGAGGCCTGCGGCATGGCGTCGCTGTCGGCCTGCACCTGGTCAGCCGCCTGCCTAATCCGTACCGAACCGCCTCTGTCGGCTGCTCTGCCGGCATCCCGCTCCGGCGCGCTTTCACGCTCTGCATTCCGTCACGGCTCGTCTGCCGCCTATAGGCTATAGGTCGAAACGACCCATTGGAAGGGAGCATGGCATCATCCGATGCGGCCGGGCGTCCGCTGACCGATTTCGAGCAGGTGCTGCTCGGCGTCATCGCCGGCGAGCCGCGCTCCGGGTACGGGCTGAAGAAGATGTTCAATGCATCGCCCGCAAGCGTGTACCAGCCCAGCCCTGGCGCGCTGTACCCGGCCCTTCGCCGGCTGGACGGCCGCGGCCTGCTGCGCGCGGAGAAGAAAGTATCCAGCGGGCGCCGCACGCTGCGCCTTTACCACGTGACAGAAGCCGGTCGCGCCGCCCACCTGGACTGGCTCCGCCAGCCAGTTGTTCCGGCCACCGTTGCGGCCGACCTCGGCCTGCACCTGATGCGCTTCGCGCTGATGGAAAACCAGTTGGCACGTGAAGCGGTGCTTGCCTTCCTGGAGGACCTTGCCGACGCCCTCGACAGCTTCGTTTCCGGCATGGAACAGTACCTCGCCTCGGGAGCGCAGTCGTCGCGGCGGCACGCGGAGCTGGCGCTAGAGCACGGCATCGCCATGCACCGTGCCAGCCTGGAGTGGACCCGCTCGGCGGTGGCGGCGCTCGCCGAGCCCCTCTCCGGCAATTAAGGCGCCGGCCCGGCGCAGCAGGCCCGGCATTGCCGGCCGCCTACCTCCGGCGAAGCCCACGGCACCGGCCACACGACTGACACCCCGTCTGGCCCCCGCGACAAAGGGGTCAGCTCCCTTGAACGCCGACGTAGCGCCGATTCGAAGTCGCCGACCGTTGTGCCGGCCGCTGGCTGGATATCCGCTGGCGAGGTTGGCGAGCACCACGCGCACGCACTGAGGATTATTTAGGTAACCGCGCGGGCATGACCGGCCCGGGTGGAACAACGGGAGACCGGGAGGGCAGGTCACTTATCGCAGCTGCGGGCAAAGATCATCGGGGAGCGCATGAAGAGCAGTTACTGGCAGTTCGTGCAGGCCGAGTTCGCGGCGCACCCTGGGCGGCTGCTGGCCGCCACCCTGTTCATCGCGGTATCGGTACTCGGGATCAGCGCATACCACCGCTACTACCAGCACCCCGTGGTGCAGCTGACACCGTCAGTGATCATCAGCCGCCCGCCGCCGCGTGTCATCTACCGGACCCGGCCGGCCCCGCTGGCACCGCCGGCGGTCCTCCCGGCGCCGTCGCCGCAGCCGGTCCAGATCGCATCAGCCAGCCCACGGCCACCGCCCACGACGCTGCAGCCTCCACCCTCGCTGTCACCGTCGCCACCGTTGTCACCTTCGCTTCGGCCGTCACCCTCACCGCCACCATCACCATCACCATCACCATCACCGTCACCGACATTGCCATCGCCGCTGCCATCGCCATCGCCATCGCTGCTGCCATCGCCATCGCTGCTGCCATCACCTTCGCTGCTGCCAATCTCCCTGGCAGCGAAGATCACAAGGTGATAAACCCCATCAAGCGAGTTTTCCGCGCCGAAATGGCGTTGGCCGGGGTCGCCCGTAACCGCATGCTTCGTGATGGTGGTGGGTGCGGCTGCCGGAAAGATGTCTGCTGCCGTGACGATGATGGTCCAGGACGGTCAGCTTTACGAGGTCAAACCCAAACCGTTGAGACGGCAGGGTGACCGGCAGCGAGTGATATCCGTGGACCGCGACGGCCAGGACCAGCTCGGACAGCCTGGCACGGTCATGCCGAGCGGCCGGAGGCCGCCTCGGCGCCGCCGCCGCCACCGGCCAGCCGGAGTGTCCGCGACGTTGCCCCGCAGCCAGTACAGCGGGGTTCCGCTGCCTGAGGCGGCGCGGCGCGGCGGCCCGTGCGGGTGGGCGTAGGGTCGGCTTCATGGCGCTCGCCGGACGCAAGGTGCTCCTCCTGGCCGCTGACCAGTTCGAGGACATGGAGCTGCTCTACCCGCTCTACCGCCTGGGCGAAGAGGGAGTGGCGGTGACGGTGGCAGGCCTGGATGACCGGCCCGTGACGGGCAAGAAGGGCCACGGCCCAGTGCCCGTCGACACCACCGCCGACCGGGTCGCCGCAGGCGATTTCGACGCCCTGGTCATCCCGGGCGGCTATGCCCCGGACAAGCTGCGGCGCTCCGGCGCGGTGCTTGCGCTGGTGCGGGACTTTGATGCGGCCGGTAAGCCGATCGCCTTCATCTGCCATGCCGGCTGGGTGCCGATCTCGGCGAAGATCCTTAAAGGCCGGCGGGCAACCAGCGTCGCAGCCATCCGCGACGACATGGTGAACGCGGGCGCCGACTGGGTGGACCAGGCCACCGTGATCGATGGCAACCTCATCTCCGCGAGAACCCCGGCCGACCTCGGCCCCTGGATGAAGGCGCTGCTGACGGCTCTGGAAAAGCCCGCACCCTAGCCCCGGGCTGGTATGAAGCCAAGCGAGCCGCACGGCCCGCAGCAGGCCACCGGCATGCTGCGGCGACACGCCCACCGCCGGCACCCGCTGGCCGCCTCAGCCAGGCCACCCTGGTGCACGGCATAACCGCGCGATCAGCCTGCCGAGCGTCCGTCTCGCGGCACAGGGCGAGGACTTCTTCAGTATCTGCCTGACGCAGCGTTCGCGGTCCGCGCCGCTCTTCCGAGTGCACGTCGATCATCCGGTGGACCGCTGTCCAGTCCTGCGGTGTAGCTCAGGCCCGGGGGCGCTGGTTGCTGCCGGCACCCGCGCCTGGCGGCTCTGCTGACGCCGGCGGAACTCGCGGCGGGTGCCGTTCCCCACGGGTGCGGCCTTCTGCGCCCGGACCGGCGCGCCGTCCCCGGGGCGGGTGCACAGGGTCACTCGTGAGACGCAGCTACCCGACCGCAGATGAGCTGGCCGGAATGGATGAGCTGGTCGCGGCCCGGAACGGTCAGCTCGGCTGGGTCCCGCGCACGGGTAACCATGACCAAGACGGCCCCCAACTCCCTCGCGCGGGCCGCGACGTCCGCCGCCGCAGTGGCTTCGCAGATCGCCTCTGGCGGGGACTCCACCGTGACCGCGATGAGGTCATCGCCAGCCAGGCGGATGCGCCGCGAACCGGGCGGCCGACGGCCAGCTTGCGGCTCATCGGCACCAGGCCCAGCGAGGTGAACCGCCGTTGATAGCCCGGCCGCCAGGTTCCCCGCCGCGGCTCCAGGAAGATCATCTCTAGGGCCGGGGTGAGCGGCATGGCCGGCCACGTTCCGGCCGTGCGGCCGGTCACGGCCGGGAGCAGGAAAGAGCTCGTGGCACTGCCTGGCCGACCGTCAACCGGCTGGCAGTAGAGGCTGGCAGTAGAGGCTGGCCTGCCGTACGTGGTGCGCCTGGCACTTAGTTAGCCGCCGCCGGTGAGCGGCGCTCGGGGACACTCCCCTTCCGGAGCAGGCGGTGGCTGCGTGATCGAGGGAACCATGGGAGGGCCGGTGGCTGGCTCCGGTAGTGCCTGGGCCACGCCGCGATCATCCCTCAGCCACCTCACCGGACGCCAGTAGCCGCGTCCGAGCGCCAGGTGCGGAGGATCGTGTCCCGCCACCAGTTCGCAGTGCAGCAGGGAGTAGACCCAGACATCGGCGCACCTCGGGCGATCTGCGGCGTCCGGCTGCGGCTTGGGACCAGGCGGCGGCCGGGGCGCGGCGGCCTGCCCGGCGGCCACGTGCAGCGCCTCTTCCCAGGACTCGGCCTGCACGACATCGGTATACACCCGCCCGGCATCGGCCTGCTCCCTCACCGCGACGTCGAATCCTCGCTGCGGCCTGGGACCAGGCGGCGGTGGGGGCGCGGTGGCCTGCCCGGCGGCCAGTTGCGGCGCCTCTTCCCAGGAATCGGCCTGCACGACATCGGTATACAACCGCCCGGTATAGGCCTGCTCCGTCACCGCGGCGGCGACGTCTTGCCGCAGTATGGGACCACGCCGCGGCCGGGGCGCGGCGGCCTGCTCGGCGGCCAGACGCAGCGCCTCTTCGCAGGACTCGGCCTGCACGACGTCGTGATGGAACCGCCCGGTGTAGGCGTGCTCTCTCACCGTGACGCCGAACAATGGCATAGACCAACTCTATTGGCTCTGGGACCGAGAGACAGGGCATTGCCCGACGCCGGGAGAGGTAATGGTCCGCCCGAGCTGCCATGTCGTGGTGGCACGGGAACTCCGCGTAGGGGCGTCTGGGCGTTGACGCCGGGGATCGTCGAGCGCGCTGGCACGTCACGATCGCCCGGGAGGGGATGCCCGGATCGGCCGGGGGTCGATCCGGGGCATCCCTATCGGTGGACGGTTACCGGTGGCGCAGCCAGACGCCGAAGCTCTGGCCGTGGTTCCCCAGCCGGGAAGGGCTCAGCACGACTGCGCCTGACGGCGTGCCGGTGGTGGTTTCGATGAGCTATTTCCCGGGTGCGTCAACAGGAAAGGTGGCTCTGAGCTGACGCGATGGCGAATCCAGTAGACCTCAGGCGGCGGCTTGAATCCAGCGGGGAGCCCTCTTGGCGTCGGTCGCCCGCGACCCCTTGGCCCCAGCACAGGCTGGCACCGTTCAACCTGCTCCGGCACGCTCATGGCTGCCGACATGGACGTTAGCAAAGCCCCGCTCCATGCCGAGGCGCGATCAGCGTGCCGTCGAACGGCGTCGGTCATATTCAAACAGCGTGGGCCATCCGGCCGCGGGGCTGTCGTTTGCTGCCGAACCACGGCACGCGGTCGGGCGGGGTGCCGCGCTGCACTGCTGCCATCCTGCTGCCGAACCGATCAAGGCCGGACCGCCGGCGCTGGCGATCAGGCCTGTGGCCTGCTCGTTCTTGGCAGCGGGCGGGGGATTTTGAACCAGCGGCCTCTTGCACCCAAAGCGCAGCGCCCAAGGGCATTGACTGTGGTCCAAGTGCCGCGAGGCATCGCAGGCGGCGTTCACTGGTGCCCCGCGGGTCGCGTGGCCGGGCGTATCGCCGATGATGTATCTGGGGGGCAGCGGCGGGAGGTGGCGCCGTCGGCCTGCTGGGCGCGCGGTTTGCCCACGCGCGGCCGGGGCTGGGAGGCAGGTGGGGATGCCGGGAGATGTTTCGCTGGCCGACCCGCACGCGGTGCCGGCCGGGTTCTGGCACCGGCTGGGTGGTGGCCGGGTGCAGTGCGATGTGTGCCCGCGGGCGTGCCGGCTGCACGAGGGCCAGCGGGGGGCTGTGTTTTGTCCGGGCCCGTGTGGGCAATCAGATGGTGCTCACCTCCTACGGCCGGTCCAGCGGGTTTTGCGTGGATCCGGTGGAGAAAAAGCCGCTGAACCATTTCCTGCCCGGCTCGCCGGTGCTGTCGTTCGGCACCGCCGGGTGCAATCTGGCCTGCAAGTTCTGCCAGAACTGGGACATCAGCAAGTCCCGGCAGGTCGACACCCTCGCTGCCGCCGCGTCCCCCGCCGAGCTCGCCGGCACCGCGGTGGCGCTGGGCGCGCGCACGACAGCGACGCCGAGATCGACGCGCTGACCCGGTGGATCGCCGGGCAGCTTGGCTGCGACGTGCCGCTGCATTTCACCGCGTTTCACCCCGACTACAAGATGCGCGACGTCCCGCCCGCCGCGGCTGCGGCGCTGACCCGGGCGCGGCGCATCGGGCGGGGCAACGGCCTGCGCTACGTGTACACCGGCAACGTGCGCGGCACCGATGGCGGCACCACCTGCTGCCCATCGTCCGCGCAGGCCGTGATCGTGCGCGACTGGTACGTCATCCGCCGCTACCGGCTCACCGGTGGCGGCCGCTGCACCGCATGCGGCGCCGCGCTGCCTGGCGTCTACGACGGACCCTGCGGACAGTGGGGCAGGCTCCGGCGGCCGGTCGTGATCAAAGAGGCCTGACCGTCGCGCTCGCGACTGCCGCCTTGTTGTGCTCGCCCTCGTGGCTGCTGGAGTGCTCCCGCGACCCGGCGCAGGCACCCGCTCGCGATCACCGCCGCCCGGGTGCTCGCGAAAGACCTGCCAGCCATGTATCGCCTGGCGCTCGACGGCCTCATAACCCAAGGGAAGGCCAGCGCGCTGACGCTCGTCGCCGAGGCGCACACGATCGCACGGGGGCTGACAATGATCGGGAAGTTCTGGGCATACCTGACACTCATCGCCAGCGAAGGCCAGCATGCTGATGACGGCCGCCGCCGGGCACCGCTCGACACGA
Source organism: uncultured Actinomycetota bacterium (assembly GCA_963851085.1). Classification (GTDB taxonomy): domain Bacteria; phylum Actinomycetota; class Actinomycetes; order Streptosporangiales; family Streptosporangiaceae; genus DATFVJ01. Next base: position 341,176 of record CAWKNX010000011.1, read on the forward strand.
CGGCCGTAACGCCTGAATGGCTGACACTCGAGCAATGCCAGGAAGCCGAGCGCAGGAAGCGCAACGCAAGCACGCCGCACTAGCGGCGCGCTCAAGATCAACATAGCGGAGCGGCCACAGCACCGGGGGCCTAGGCTCGATCTTGACGCTGCCGATCGGCAATGTCATCGCGTTCTGCGCGGGCACGCCGTCAGCGTCCTGCTGCGTCCGGCCGCACTGCGGGGCATGACCTGTGCCAGGAGAATGCGCCAAGATGGGATCTCAGGCATCGCGATGCGCTAGTCACTCAGCTGCGCGATTCGGTATCCGAATTCCACGCGTGGAAGCTGACGGTCTTACAGAGGGAAGGCCTTGGGTCACATATGCGCGCTTGACCTGCCCCTTGTCCAGAGCCCGGAGCGCGCGACGCCCGGGCACACCCGGTCCTCACTCGCGGGCGGCGCCGGCAGGCTGGCGGCCAATCCGGCCGGAGAGGACCCAGAAGCCGACGAGCGCAGCGGCCCCTAGTGCTGCGACGACCAGCGTGGTCCCGAGCCCGCCGTGGGGCAGTTGCAGCGCGTAGAAGCCGCGCACCGCGGGTACCGGGAACAGCAGCACGAAGCCGGCCGCCGCGGTGCCGACCAGCATAATCCGGCGCCAGGTCAGCGGAACAGCGAGCAGGACCAGGACGCACAGGCTAAGGATGAGGGTGACCAGGGTCGCCGCCGTGCGCTGCTGCACCAGCGGGAGACCGCGTGCCCGGGCCAGGGCATATGCGGCGAATGTGGCCGCGGCGACGATGCTGCCGGCTGGGATCGCGAAGCGCAGTACGCGGTCGGCGAATCCCGGTACGTAGCGCCGGGTGTTCGGCGCGAGCGCGAGAAAGAAGGACGGAACGCCGATGGCCAGGGTGTCGATGATCGTGAGGTGGCGTGGCAGGAAAGGGTACGCAAGCAGCGTGACGCCCGCGGCTACAGCAAGAAGCGTCGCCCAGACCGTCTTGGTGATGAACAGGTTGGCGACGCGTTCGATGTTGGCCGTCACCCGCCTGCCCTCGGCGACGACGCCGGGCAGGGTGGCGAACCGGCCGTCGAGCAGCACCAGTTCGGCGACCGCCTTGGTCGCCGGCGCGCCCGAGCCCATGGCGATGCCGATATCGGCGAGCTTGAGCGCCAGCACGTCGTTGACGCCGTCACCGGTCATCGCCACCGTGTGGCCGCGGGCACGCAGAGCCTTGACCATCGCCTGCTTCTGGTGCGGGGTCACCCGGCCGAAGACGGAGCGCTGCTCCAGCAGGCAGCCGAGGGCGCCGGGGTCGTCCGGCAGGCCCCGCGCATCGACCGGTGTACCGGCATCAGGCATGCCGGCCCGCATCGCGACGGCGCTGACGGTGAGCGGGCTGTCCCCGGAGATCACCTTCAGCGCCACGCCCTGCGCCGCGAAGTACGCGATCGCCTCGGCGGCGTCGGACCTCAGCTGCTCAGCGAACAGAACGAAGGCCGCCGCCCGCAGGCCCGGCGGGAGCGACTTGCCGTCCAACGGCCCCGCGGCGCGCGCCAGCACAAGGACCCGCCGGCCGCGGGCGGCCAGGTCGGCGGCCTGCGACAAATGCTCCTGCTGGCCGCTGGGCAGCACCATCTCCGGTGCCCCCAGCACCCAGGTGCCGTGTCCGGCGAAGCTGGCCGCGCTCCACTTACGCGCGGACGAGAACGGCACGGTTGCCTGGCGCTCCCAGCCGTCCGGCGGAGGGAAGACCTGCCCGATGGCTGCCAGCGTCGCGTTGCGGTTCTCGTCGCCTGCGAGCGCGCCGAGCGCCGCCTCGGCCGGCGCCTGGTCGTCGAGCCGGACGAGGCCGTCGAACGCGATGGTCCCGTCGGTGAGGGTGCCGGTCTTGTCGAAGCACACCACGTCCACCCGGGCCAGGCCCTCGACCGCGGGAAGCTGCTGCACCAGGACCCGGCGGCGGGCGAGGGTGACCGCGGCGACGCCGAAGGCGACACTGGTCAGCAGCACCAGGCCCTGGGGCACCATGCCGACTAGCGCGGCGACCGTCCCGGTGAGCGCCTCCCGCGCCGTCTCGTGACCATGCAGCTGGCTGATCACCAGCAGCACCGCTACCGGCCCGATCGCCCAGGTGACGTAGCGCAGGATCCGGTTGATGCCGTCCATCAGTTCCGAGCGCACCAGCGCGAAACGCCGCGCTTCGGCGGCGAGTTTGCGGGCGTACGCATCGGCGCCCACCCCGGTGGCCTGATAGCCGCCCGACCCGGCGACCACGAAGCTGCCCGACAGCAGGCGGTCACCGGCCCGCTTGTCCACCGGCTCGGACTCGCCGGTCAGCAGCGACTCGTCGGCCTGAAGGCTGACGCTGGCGCGTACCACCCCGTCCGCCACGAGCTGGTCACCAGCGCGCAAGTCGACCAGATCGCCGGCGACAAGCTCCGCGACCGCGATGTCCTGCGGGGTGCCGTCGCGGATCGCGCGGACACGCGGGGCGCTGAGCACAGCGAGCCGGTCGAGCGCCAGCTTGGCGCGCAGTTCCTGCCCGATGCCGATCAGTGCGTTGGTGACAAGCACGACGCCGAACAGCGCGTCCTGCGGCTGGCCGGTGACCAGGATCACGGCCAGCAGGACACCCAGGATGAAGTTGAACCTGGTCAGGATGTTCCCGCGCAAGATCTCGGCAACGGATCGGCTGGTGCGCTCCCCGGCCACGTTGGCCAGCCCGCGCGCCCGCCGCTCGGCAACCTCGGCACTGCTCAGACCGGCGGACGGCGTCTCCGCCACCGGCGCCGGTGGCGGAGAGGCGGCCGCGTCAGCCATGCCTGATCACTCCATCGCGGAGGCCGTTAACGGCGCGGTCACGGGGTCAGGGTGGTCGGGGCCGGTACCGGCGAAGACGATCATGGGCAGTCCGGGATTTGCCTGGGCTAAAGATTGAAGAACGCGTTTGCCGGGCGCCGACCGATTTCGGGAGGCAGGGCCTGCGCGGCCAGCAGGTGTACTGCCCGTTGACTGTGCGCGCGGACACCCACCCGTTGGACCTGACCGTCAGGCGATTAGCCTAGCGCGCACCCCGCAGCGTCAGGTATTTGACTCCGGCGAAGCACCTGAGACCGTAGGCGGGACGCGGGCGGGCGCGAGGGCTGGGTAGCCGCGCCGTGCGAGGTTGGAGTTCATGGGGCACCGAAGGAACTGGGCGCGGTCCTGCGGTAAGAGCCTTGCTCTGCCACCGGCCGTCGCGGCGCGGCCAGGCGTTACAGAAATGAAGGTAAGGCTTTGAGCACCAGGATGTGGGACGTGGCCCGACGGCCTCCCAGCCCTGTTCCTGGTAGTGGCCGCGGGCTCACCGAAACGGCACGTGGGCATCCCTCCACGCGCCGCTGGCTGCCGCCAAGGGGACGAAATTACCGCGCCAGCGCGGCCGTCAACCCAGCCTGGGCGCCCTGGCATCCCGAAGCGAGGATGCGCAAGCCGCCGCCCGATGGCAAACAGCGCCAGCATGGCGGCGGTGCGGGACTGGACCAGGGGTGGTGCCTGGCGCCGCCCTGGCGATCATGTAGCTGGCCAGCGTGGTGGCCGCGGCGGTAATCCCGGTCGGCAGGGTGAATGCCAGGACTCGGCGCGTGAAGCCGAGCTGGGCGCGGGGCGCGGCCGCCGCCAGGGCCAGGGAAGATCCCGGGATCCCGATCGCCGCCGGCTGTCGTAGCGGTGCAGGCGCGCCGTGGTACCGGCAGCGTCGCTCTGGTCCTGGATGGTGGGGGGCAGCTCGTTCTGGATGGCACCGGTGAGGCCGACGTCCTTGGTACCCCCGCTGGTTTTGAGCCTGGCGGGCACGATGATCAGGCCGGGCACGACGAGGATCATGATAAGGACCGATGCGCGGAAGGCGCGACCGGCTCCGTTCGCGCATTTCCCGGACCGCGACGAGCCAGCCCTGCTGCCAGCCGTTCATGCCACCACCGCCTGGCGGAACAGTTCCGACAGCGTCGGCGGCTGGTACGCAAACGAGACGATGTCGGTGCTGTCGCGGACGGCGGCCACCACCGCGGCCAGGTCACCATCGCGGTCGACCCGCAGCCGGGCCCCGGGTCGGCGAGGCCGAGCCGCCCGAGCCAGCCGTCCACGCTGCGGCTCACGTCCTTGCTCGTACGGCCGCATAGCTGGCCGAGGGTACATAAGCTGGTGCGATAGCTGCGCCCCGCCACCGCACCATGCCGAGGTCCAGCTCGACCAGCCCGAACACCACACGCATGGCGTTGTGTTCCCGGCGCCGTTGGGACCGAGAACCCCAGCCAGCCAGCCAGCCGGCGGGCCGGGCGGCGAACGTGCATCCGTCGAGGGCCGTCAGCGGACCGAACCGCTTGGTCGCCCCATCGAAGTCAAGCATTGCTTCCCCCTTTGCTCCGACGATGGCTCGCCCGGCGTGGCCGCCACCAGGGCACAATGCCCCTGCACGCGTTGCCGCGGCAACCGCGTGCGCCGGTCTGTATCTGCCGGTGGCTGATTTTGATCCCGAACGGCTGCCGCAACGGTCGCCCACTTGAGGGCCGGCCGTCGCCGTCACGGGCTGACCGCGCGAACCGCCCGGTCGGGGGAAAGCTCCACACGACCGACACAGCGTCCGCGCCCGGGCTGCACACACCGGCGCTCACGTAGATGGTGTGGATAGCGCCCACGGCGCGGGCTCGGTTGTCTGTCCCGACGCTGCGAGGTGGGCGCTGCCAGGTCCGCCGATCGAGCGGGAGGGGAGCGGAGCCATGGTGCGAGACAGCGGTCGTGGTGGCGACATGGGGCCTGTGGCAGCCGCGGCACTTCCGCCTGGCCATCGTCGAATATCGGCCACCGAGGGCGATGCGGTGACCGTGCTGAAGGTTCAGCTTCACGTGGACGTGAACAGGTGCATGTCGACCAGCAGGACCGCCGACACTCCGCCTGATGTTGAGATCATCGTGGAGGCCGTGTGCTCGGACGATCTGGCGCGCCAAGTGGCCGAGTACATATTGACGTCACTGAAGCAGCGGCCGGATTCGGGGGTACTTGGTGACACGCCCCGCCCCCATCGGCGCGCAGAGCATCGCGTCAGCACTCGCAGATCTGCCGGCAATAGCGCGAGCACGCATGCCGAGCCTGAGCTAGCCCGTCAGCCAGGTCGGCTGCGGGGTTGCCCGTGCGGTGACTGCAAGGACAGCGATCCAATATGAACCGGCCGCCGCCGGTTTCATCGGTCACGCGGACAGGTCGCGGCGGGTGAACAGGAACGCGGCGGCGGCGCAGGCCACCACCGTCACCAGTGCGGTGGCCACGAGGCCGGTTGTCCCGAGCTCGCCACGCAGCGCGCTGGTGGGCGAGGCCTGATGGAATACCGACAGCACCCGCCAGGGCTTGAGGACCTTGGTGATCTCCGCCAGCGAGTCGACGAAGTACGACACGACAGCGAACCCAGCACCGACCCCGATTGCCACGCCGCGGTGTCCGGTGGCGGCGCCGGTGAGCAGCGTGACCGCGCCGGAGGCGCAGCCGAGGAGCAGCGCGGCGAACGTCGCGAGGGCCAGCCGCCCCGCGCCGACCCCCATGTCCAGCACGGCCACAGCGATGACCACGGTCACGTAGAGCACCAGCGCGGCCGCCGTCAGGGCCGCAAGCGACCCCAGCGCCTTGGCGATGAGCACGCGGACCCGGCTGACCGGATTGGCCATGAGCAGGTCCAGGGTGCCCCGCTCCTCCTCGCCGGCGATCGCGCCAGCGCCGAGGGCGATGCCGAGCCCGATCAGCATCAGCGGCACCAGCAGGCTGAACGTCTCCGCGGACAGGTAGCCGGGCCCGCTGGTGAAATCGCCCTGCACGTTGAACATCGCCTTGAACGCGCTGGGATAGGAGCTGATCAGGTCCCGCATCCGCGCGCCCTGCGAATGCACGCTCGGGTACACCGCGAGCTGCAGAACGGCCAGGACCGCCACGCCGAGCCCCCAGCCGAGAATGGACTTGCGGTGATCCCGCAATGTCTTACGGACCAGGCTAAGCAGCACGCGACGCGCCTCCCCCGGCATACGAGACGAAGATCTGCTCCAGGTCGGGTTCGTGGCTGGTCACGTTGACCAGCCCCTGCCCGGCGGCCAGCCGCATCAGATCGCCCACCGGGCCGACCACCTCGCAGCGCACCACCGTGTCATGGGCCGAGACGGCACGGACCCCCGCGACCCGCCCGAACGGCTCAGGCGGCTGCGGCGTGGCGAACTCCAGATCGAGTACACGCAGTGCGCGGGCCTTGAGCACGGCGATCCTGTCCACGACCGCCAGGTGGCCGGACAGCACGATACCCACCCGGTCGGCGATCCGCTCGACCTCGGCGAGCACATGGGAGGAGAAGAACACGGTACAGCCCTGCGTAGCGGCCTCCCGGACCAGCGCGTGGAACTCCCGCTGGACCAGCGGATCCAGGCCGCTCGACGGCTCGTCCAGGATCAGCAGGTCGGGCCGGTGCATGAACGCCTGCACCACGCCGAGTTTCTGCTTGTTGCCCTTCGACAGATCGTGAACATGCCGGGCCAGGTCGAGATCCAGCCGCTCCGCGAGCCGCGCCGCGTATCCCAGGTCCACGCTGGGGCGCAGACTCGCGAGGAACGCGAGCAGCTCGCCGCCGCTCATATCCGGGTACAGCTCGAGATCCCCGGGCAGATAGCCGATCCGCCGCCGCGCGGCCACCGCGTCCCGCCGTAGGTCATATCCGAGTACCCGGACGCTCCCGCGGGTCGGCCGGATCAGATCCATCAGCAGCCGGATCGTCGTCGTCTTTCCCGCGCCGTTCGGCCCAAGGAAGCCGAAGACCTCGCCCGGGCCCACCGCCAGAGTCAGCTCCTCCACGCCCCGCTGACGGCCGTAATACTTGGTCAGCGACTCGGTCTCGATGTGATAGGCCACGGCTCCCCCACATAGCGGCTAGCCACCGGTCTGCGCAGCTGGCCGCCCCCTGGGCGGCTGCGCGCAGGAGAAACCCCTCCAACAGCGCAAATCCTTTACGGCGGGATACAAAAACGGTATGCCACGAAGGTCCCGCAGGCCCCGCCGAAGGTCCCCGGCCAATCAGCGCCCGTGCACCCATGGCTCGCGCACCGCGCCCAGAATGGTGATCAGCATCGACCCGGCTTCGGGCGGCGTGCCAGCCGACCGGAACCACAATGTGCCGTAGCGGGCGATGAGCGCGAGGTTCGCGAGTGTCTCCACGTTCTGCACGAGCGCCGGCGCAGCGCCGAGCCCTCGTCCTGATACTCGCGGAACCGTCGCCGTGGGTGTGGGGATGCCGTGCCCGATCCAGTGCACGACCGCGCTGGCTTCCCCGGCGACGAACTGGTCGGCGGCCGCGGTGACATTGATCCGGACCCGGTCGAACCCGGCACGCTCGCGCTCGGCTAGATGTCTTTCGCACATGGGGTTTCACTCCGTCAGCCATCGGGGTCGGGTTGGATCGATCTTGAGGAGTGTGAGTAGTCGTTTCTGGATCGGGCCGGGGATGAGGATTTGGGGTGGCTGGCCGTTGTGGGTGGCCCGCAGCTGGATGCGGCTGAGTGCGGTGAAGATCAGGCGTCCGGTGGGACGTAAGGCGCGGTTGTCGAAGGCGTAGAAGCCGGCCAGATCGGTGGCCGGGGCCAGGGCCTGGCGGACCTGGCGTTCGATGAGGCAGAAGACGAGCAGGGCCAGGCAGATCACGGTGATCAGGGCGGCGATGCGCCGGTTGGTGTGCAGGAACATCGGGGCGACTGCGAGGGGGCCCTTGAAGTCGCTGTAGCGGCGTCCGGCGTGCGGCTGCCCTTTGTAGCGGATCAGGACGTCGGCTGTGCTGGTGCTGGCGGGGCTGGTGTTGGTCAGCAACGCATACCAGCCGTCGGTGGCGGCTGGCGTCGTTCACGATATCGCCGGCGGGTTCGCCAGCTGTTCGCGGAGCAAATCGAGCCGCATGAGCAGGCCGAGGAGGACGTGCTCTAACCGGCCGGCTGCTCACCCGGCTGTTGATCGCTGATCCGGCAGATTGGTGACCAGAAATGCCGGAATTTGGGGGCTGCTAGTGCCCGCCGCGGGTGACCGCCATCAGTCCCGGAAGGCGTTCGTGGTGGTCAGGGATGGGTGACGTTGAACGGAACCTGCTCGACCCGGCCGCCTCCACCGGTCGCCACGACGCTCAGGTGATCAAGCAACGGCTTGTCCTGGTAATGCCAGGCGAAGGTGAACATTCCGTTCACCGGTGCACCCCCACTAATCAGCTTGGCGAGCGGCGCGGTGCCCGTACCGGTCGGTGTCAGGTACAGCCGCACGTAGTCGGCGCCGGTCGTGTGCACGGCAATTGTCGCCGTTCCAGCGCCGGCTGGGAGCGTGAGCCATCCATCTTTGACCGGCTGTCCGGAGGTCACCCGAACGCTGCCGATCCGCGGCGCAGCGGCGTTGCCGGTGAACCTCACCTGCATGGCGGTGGCTCCGGCCGTGGCGCCTGTCTTGGCCGACTGGTACGTCATGACCACCCAGACCGTGCCCATGCCTGCGGACGGCTGTTTGAAGGTGACCTGCCCGCGGAACGGTGCCATCCCGGTCGAGCCGCCCACGATGGAGTTGGTGTGGCCGAGAATCGTCACGGTCCCGCCGCCGGCCTGCAAGACGCGGGCGGACAACTGTCCTTCGAAGGTCGAGGACTGCCCGGCAAGGGTGACGGGCGAGGTGATTGCCCGGCCCGGCATCGGTTCATCCGCCCGGATCGCCGGTGTGCGCGCGCCGACCGGCACCCAGGACGAGGTCCCCTGCTGCAGCGTCACCGTGGTGACCGGGCCGGTCCCCGAGTCCGAGCGCAGGTCGACTTCGATCACGCCCGCGCTGGCCAGGCGGGTGGCACCGGCGGCCAGGCCTTGCATGCCGGCGACCTGCTGCAGGTAGCCGCGTGCCGCCGCGATCGCGCTGGCAGTGTCCGGCGGTGGCTGCCCACCCGGTGGCGGCAATTGCAGCCAGAGATAGAACGCGGAGACGTCACCGTTGAACGAGTACACCGTGGACCGGACGGTCGGGAACTGCTTCAGCGTGGCGTCAAGCTCCGCCAGCAGCGCCGCGCTGCCAAAGCTCGAGCTCGCATTGGGTATGACTCCACTGAAATCACGGAAATCCGCGTGGGCGACACCGTTCTCCATGCTTACGCCGCGCAGCATCTGCGCCGTCTGCCCGGAGAAGTAGGACCAGTACCCCGCACCCCGTTCCGCGGCGGTAGGACCGGCGAGCAACTGGTTCACCGCCGCCGTGGCTACGGCGCTGCTGTGCGGCACTGTCCGGAGCACCGCGATGACCTGTTGCGGATCGCTTGCCGTGCCTTTGTGGAAATAGGCCTTGACGGTCATTGCCGCTGCGGTGGCCGATGGTGACCCGCTGGGCCTGGCAGACGTGGCCGACTTGCCACACCCAGCGGCGGTCAGCACTGCTGCCGTGGTGATCAACGCCGCCACCAGATTCGCCCAGATCACCATCCGCACTCCGCGGCGATGGTTGAAGGTGACCATGACTTCCTCCCCTCAGAGCCGGAGAAGATTCATAAACCGTCGCGAAAGAAGATGATCGATACCTCCCCTTTAACGTTATGCACCCCGCACCGCAGGTGGGCACGGCAGAAAGGCCCGCTTTAGCGGGACGAAAGGCTCGGCCTAGGTGTGCGACGACGATGAATGAGAACGGCCACGGGTGACCAATTCCTGCCGCAGCGAAAGGAAGACCTCAGCCTTTGGCGATGCGGTCGCAAATCGTGCTCAAGTGCGCTGACGCCGGGACGACCAGGCAGGTGGCCGCAGAGCTGCCGACCGCCTTCCGCCGCATCCGTGCCGCCAGACTGTCGGCTACATCAAAACCCCGGGCACAAGCAGGTGGGCAGGAGCACAACGCCCCTCAGGTGGCGGGACCATCGCCCCGAAAACGCCATGTGTGGGGGCTGTCCCACACCGCACGGTTCCTTGCCGCCGAGCCCGCGCGCATCTCGTCAGCGCGGGTGGACGATGCCGACCGGGCAGGGCGCGTGGCAGAGCACTGCCTGGCTGACCGAGCCGAGCGTCATCCCCCGGACGCCGCCCAGGCCGCGGGAGCCGACGACGAGCATCTGCGCATCGCAGGCGGCCGCCAGCAGCGCGGCGCGCGCCGGGTCGGCGGTGACCTGCCGCTGGACGGCCACCCAGGGATGCTCCTTCTCGCCAAGGGCGATCGACTGCTCGAAATCTTCCTCGATCCGGCGCGTGCCCCCGAAGCCTCCAGACACGTCCGCCCGGGCGCACACGGCCACCAGGGGCGCACCGCGAAGCGCCGCTTCCTCAAAGGCAAACCCCACTGCGGCCTGGGAGGCGGGGCTGTGGGCGGTGGCCCCTCACCGATGCACCGCGGGGACGGCGCACACCATGCCGTCGCTGAAACCGGCCGGGCCGATGCCGAGGGCCAGGTTGAAGCGGCCGCGCATGTTCTCCAATGCGACGTGGTGGGTCAGTTCCACGATCTGGCCGTCGTCGAGATGGTGGCGAAGCCTGTCGAACAGTTCGTCGGGGACTGCGACCGGGGTGCGGGTCATGCTGACGGCGTAGTCGAGGACGAGTTTGTCCAGGTCCGAGAACAGCGGGCTGGTCTGATAGCTGGGGAGGGCCAGGATCTCTGCGTCGGTCAAGCCCCACTGGCGGGAGATGGCGGAGCCCATGTCGATGCAGTATTCGCAGTGGGTGAGGGTGGCCGCCTTCAGCTCGGCGAGGGCGTGGAGCCTCTTGTCGAGACGGCGCAGCTTGGCGGTTGCCTGTTCGAGCTTGGCGTAGCCCTTGAAGAGCACGGGCACGTGGGCGTACATCTCAAGCGGCTCGATCATCTGCTCCGTCAGTCGCCCGGTGAGCTTGCCGATGCTGCGCCGGGTGAAGTGGTAGGCGATCTTCAGGTACAGCCCGGCCTGGGCGGACGAGACTCCTTTGATGCGGGCCATGTGACTCCTCCTTTCGCTGGCGATCGATGAGCGAGCTTCGACCCCGTTACGTGCCGCCGCCGGGTCCGGCCGGCGCACCGGGCGTCCATGGATGCAGCCGGGGAACCCAGGCGCGCACGGCACGCCGGTAATCCCGGTACTCGGCCCCGAATTTGCGGGCCAGGGTGGGTTCCTCATAGAAGCGGACGGCGGCTGCGCCAATGCACCAGGCCACTGCGGTGTACTCCAGGAGGCCTGGCGAGCCGAACAGGAGCACCTCGCCTGTCAGGATGGCCAGGAAGCCGACGTATATGGGGTTGCGCACGTAGCGGTAGAACCCGCTCACCACGAGGCGTGGCGGCGACGCCAGCGGCACGGGAGTCCCGTCAGCCTTGGTGAACTCGATAAACGACTGCACGAGTGGGACGAGGCCTGCGCAGATGAGCAACCCTCCCGCCGCCTGCGCGACCGCCCAGTAAGGCAGGGGCCGGTGAAAGTGCCATTCGTTCAGCAGATACGGAAGCAAGCAGGCGAAGGTTCCCCCGACTGCCACGCCCCAAGCCACGCTGACGACAGCTGCTGTTGACTTGCGCATCACCGCCTCCGGAAGAGTCGCTCGCCATCTGCGTGCCTCATGTGAGTGGCACTCTCAGTTCAAGAGTAGCACTCCCAGTTTGGGAGTAGTAGTCTCACAAGTATGGCTACCGATGCCAAGCGCCGCCGCTCGTCCGACGGCCAGGGCGGCCAGGCACGGACCCGCCTGGCCCGCGCCGCGGTCGTCGAGGCCGCGCGGGCCCTTTTCCTCGAGCGCGGCTACGCCGGAGCGACGATCGAGGCCATCAGCGACCTGTCGGATGTCCCGCCTGCGACGGTGTACCGGCTGTTCTCCTCGAAACTCGGGATCCTCAAGGCACTGCTCGACGTCTCAATAGCTGGTGACGACGGGGCCGTCGCGTTGGAGGACCGGCCCCAGGTCCGTGCGCTTCTTGCGGACCGGGATCCCCAGAGCCAGCTGTCGGGTGTCGCTGGCATTACCCGCGGCATCATGTCGAGGGCTGAGCCCGTTCACCGGATCCTGGTGAGCGCGGCGGGCTCCGATCCTGACGCTGCTGCGCTGCTCGCCGAGCAGACGCGACAGAGGCAACGGGGTCAGGCGCGGATCGCGCGTGCCCTGGCTCGCGCGGGCGCCCTGCGGCCGAAGCTGCGCGAGCGCGACGCTGCGGACATCATTCACGCACTCATGTCCCCCGAGGTCTACCGGCTGCTCGTCGGTGACCGAGGCTGGCCCCCCGGGCGGTACGAACAATGGCTGAAGGGCATCCTCATCGGCCAGCTGCTTCCCCCGCCGGCGGCCGAAGGCGGGCGCACGGACTCCTGACTCTTCCCTCGCTGGGATACCGGGAGAGGTCTGCGGTGATAACAAGATATGCACCGCCCGGTCCCTGCCCGAGTGCGCGTTCCGTGGCCGGGAAAAGCACAAGCTCCGGTTCGCTGTCCTGGTGGCGGCGCGAGCCGGGGCGGGCTGAAACCAGCGATCTTGCCCTACCGTCTTCGTGGGCGCGCAGAATGCCCGTTCGGGCGCACCACATCGGCGATCTGGCCAGGCTAAGCCAGCACACAGATCGGCGGTTCTACGTACATACGAGTGCCGCAGGCCGATCACGTCTCGTAACCACCACAAGGTGGTGCTTGACGCTGACATGGCTCGCCCGAATACCCCGGCCAGTGAGATTTTGGGTATTCCCCGGCCGCCGGAAGCCGGACCTCGGGCCGTACGCAGTTCTGAGGCGGTGTTAACCCGTCTACTTGGACAGGAAGTCGATGAGGATTGCGGATAGTTCTCCGGGCGCCTCTTCCATCATGTGATGACCTGTATCGAGGGCGTGGCCGGCGACGTTGAGTGCCCATGGGCGCCGGATCGTGAACATCGCCCCGGGGCTTCGGTCAGGCCCAACCAATCCGGCTATAGAACCTGAGCGTCAATTACTCTATCAACGGAATTTGTGCTACAGCGGGAGATCTCACGACTCAGCAATGGCATGAGAATAATTCCCCAGCTGCCATACCAATCGCCCTGTAGTCAGTAGCACGGTAGATTCTGTCTCCGACCTCGCGTCAGCGGGAATGGGTCCGTGTGCCAGCCCAGCGGCGGCAGCAGAACGCTGTGAGCTTCCTCCACTGCGGACAACTGCACCACACGCGGCATTGCGAAAGACTGCAGGCTGATTTGTTCCCCCCGGAGCATAGGCAAGAATTTGCATGGACTGACGCGACAGAATTCTCCGTTCGGTGCGCCTTCGACAGCCGACCAGTGGCGCGCAACGGGCGTGCATAACGGCGATGAGTGCGCTGGCCAATCATCATCCTCGTTTATTGTCCTCCTTATCAGGCCGTGGTGAGCCCTGCGGCGGGTTGATGGACGGGTCGGCCGGAGCCGTCGCAGGCACCGGGCCGCCGGCGCCCGCGGGCTGAACGCGGTCAGCGGCCTCGGCTTGCCGGTTCTTTAGGTCTTCCAGCGTGTCGCTCATCTGCTGGACCCAGCCGGCCAGCTCTGTTGTGAGCACTGCTTCGCCGCGGGTCACGAGATCCCTGAGGGCTGCGGAGTTCCGCTGAGCCGGGCTGCGCGTACGCCATTCGCGTTCCAGGCCAGCCAGCTTGGCCGCGGCCTGGTTGTAGGTGACGACGGTGTTGTCGATTTGCAGGTAGCCCAGGTAAGCCAGAGCAGCGGCCGATGCCCCGCTGGTGAGCCCTATCCAGACCTCCAGTCCGGCGGCCGCGAGGATCGCTCCGGTGGCGCCGGCGGCGATAGCGAGCAGCTGCAAGACGTTCCGGCCGCGATCGAGGCTGCGGACGCGGCCGTGATAGTAGGCGAGCTGGTCGGCGACCCGGATCTGGAGGTATCGCTCAGCGTCCAGCGGACTCAGCCCGTCATCGTCACGTCCTGCGCCGTACATTTCAGGCGGGAGCGGCCCGTTATAGGGAGTCAGCGGGCCGCTGCTTGCCTGGGTCTGCATCAGCCGGGTGTCAATAGCATCGAGATGCGCCGCTAGCTCCTGCTGGCGGGAGGCATGCTCTCGTCCGGCCAGCCGGTTAGTATCGACCGCCGCCAATGTGCGGTAACGGTAGATTTCTGCCTTGATCGCCTCGGCGGCGGCACGCAGCATCACCCAGCGCTGGCCGACCGCACGGCGGCCGGCTGACGGCGATCAGGACTGCGGCCAGGATGGGACTGGCAACGACTGCCCAGTGCAGTGCCTGGCCGCCCACCTGGGCATAGATCAACGCGAGAAGAGTAGCCACGACCCCGAGCAGGAGGATCCACGCCTGGAGGCGTGTGAAGGTAGCACGCAGCCGGGTGGCGAGATGGTCGTAGGTCGCGAATTGCTGCCACGCAGACTTGAGGGCAGGCTCGTCCTGCAGCTCCCAGGCAATCCGGCGGGCGAACTGTACCGGCTCAGTGCCGGTGACCGCCCGGATGTCGCCTCCGCTCACGATCTCCCGGAGATCAGCGTCAGCAATGGAGGACGGCAGCGGAGGCATGCGGTCCTTGAGCACGCCCGGCAGCAAACGTGCGGCCGGACGCCGGTGTGGCGTGCGGTGGGTCCGCCAGAGCTCGAGGATGGAGTCAGCCAGGCCGCCGGTTCCCTGGATGACGAAAACCGGCCATCCACGGCGCACTGACTCCACAACCTCAGTCTTAGCTACCTCGCCGCCGCCAGCCAGCACGACGGCCACCCGGCCGTTTCCGGCACGTGCTGCCGCCACCGCCATCAGCAAGCCCGTCTCGCCGCCCCATTCGTCACTGTCGGCGAGAACGAAATGGGAATGGTTCTGCTCGAGCGGTACCCGATCACCCCCGGGGCCGCCTGGATAGGTAACCAAGCCCGCGGGTGCCACGCCCACCAGCACCGGCATCGCACGCGGCCGCTTGGCACGCGCGGCACCAGTGACCTCCATGACCCCCGATGAAGTGCCACCGTCCAGCACAGCCGCGCCGGCCACCTCCGCCGCCGAGGAAACGGCGGGCCCGAGCATTGCCACCGCGCGGACGAGCGAAGCATCTTTCAGATCGTCGGCACCACCACAGACAAGGATCACCGCAGACCCGCGTCCGCCGGATTCCAGATCGAGCGCGGCCAGCAACTCACGAGGGTCCGCGCCATGCTGCTCACGCAACACGGCCCGATTGCCGTTGCCGAACCGGACCTCACTCGGCTCGCCAAGGCCTGGGCGCGCAATGGCATTCACGAAAGGATCATCCCACGTACCCGGCGCCAAAGCCCGCCAAGACCGGGTACGGCATCGCTACCCAGACCCTCCCGGACGGGTACTGCGGGCTGCTGCGTCTCGCGCCAAGGCGGCGGATAACGCACCCGCGAGTTCCGTGGCCCGGATTGGCGAGGTTTTGCATGCTCCAGTGTCATCTGGGAGGCGCCTGTCGCCGACTGGTGACAACCAGCTTCCAAGCGGGTCCGCACATTCCGTGTGTTCGTAAGTTCGACGTTCACAGATTTCGCGGCGGAGCGAGACCTGCTTCGGAAGCGGGTTTGGCCGCGGCTGGATACGTTCTGCGCCGAACGTGGTGCCAGGTTCCAAGAGGTAGACCTGCGCTGGGGTGTGAGCGAGGAGGCTTCAGTCGAGCACCAGACGATGAACGTCTGCCTCGAGGAGATCAGGCGCTGCCGCAAGGCAACGCCTCGGCCGAACTTCCTGCTACTAGTGGGCAACCGTCGGGGCTGGATGCCTGTCCCGCCGCAGATCCCACTAGATGAGTGGGACCGCATCTGCGTCAGGCTCAGCGGTGGCGACCGCGCGCTGTTGGAAACGTGGTACGCGCGTGACGACAACTCGGACCCGCCGCAGTACCGTCTACGTCCGCGTACGGGCGAGTTCACCGACCGGGACGCCCAGAAGGGTGCGCGAACTGGCTGGAAAGGGACCGAAGCTCGCCTGCATGAGGTGCTCGCCGGGGCGGTGGCCGCGCTGGAATTGGCGGAGCAGCGCCGACGCGTTTACCTCGCTTCGGCAACGGAGCAGGAGATCGCGGTGGGCGCTCTGGAGGTCGAGCGCCCGGATCAGGTGGTCTGCTTCGTACGGGAAATCGATGGTTACCCAGACCCGGCCGAGTGTGCACCGGACGCGTCCGTGCGCGAGTGGGTGGATCCTGACCAGTCGCCCTTGGATGCCACCAAGGAACGGCTGAGGGAGCGGCTCGTCGCCCCGCCAGACCCGCTCGGCCACGATCGCAACCGGCCCGGCCGGGACGGAGTGCTGACGGAAACGGTGGAGTGGGCTGGGGACCGTCCCGCCATTGACGAGGCGTACCTGTCCCGGTTTGCACAGCGCGTAGCCGTGGCACTTGAGGCGGCGATCGGCTCCGAGCTCGACAACCTGCTGCCCCGGGCGGCGGAGCCGGGCTCGGAGGACCAGTTCCTCGACGGTGAGGGACGGGCGCATCGGGGGTTCGCGCAGGAACTGCTGGCATTCTTCACCGGCCGCAAGTCTGAGCTGGCTCAGGTGAGTGCGTACTTGCGTGGTGGGGTTCGGCGGCCGCTGGTGCTGCATGGTGAGGGCGGCACGGGCAAGTCCGCGTTGATGGCGGCGGTCGCGCAGAACGCGTCGCGGGACTTGCCCGGATCCGTGGTCGTCGCGCGGTACGTGGGCGCGACGCCAGCCTCGTCGGACGGACGCGCCGTACTTGAGGATATATGTCATGAGCTGGCCCGCCGCGCCGGTGCGTCGGAGACGCAGGTTCCCACTGATTATGCGGATCTGGTGGTCGACTTCAGGGCTCAGCTCGGGCGGGCTACCGCTGATAAGCCGATCCTGGTCCTGGTCGACTCGCTTGACCAGCTGTCCGTGTTCGGAATGGCGCACGTCGATTCGTGGGTGCCCTCCCAGCTGCCCAAGCATGCTCGGCTGGTCGTGTCGAACCCGGCCCGGTGACACGCTGATCCGGCTACAAGCCGGGGTTGACCAGTTAGAAGTGCGGGGCCTTCCGCGAGTGGACGCCGAGCGGCTCCTGGGCCGCTGGCTCAAAAACGCGGGGCGTACCCTGCGGGCCCAGCAGCGAGCCCACGTCCTGAGCGCCTTCGACCGCTCCGCCGGCAATCCGTTGTACCTCAAGCTGGCGTTCGAGGAGGCTCGCTGGTGGGCTTCTGACACCGGGCAACCGCCCGACCAGCTTGCCGTCGGATTGGGCGGGCTGATCCGGGACAATGTCTTCGGCCGTCTCGCGCGCGAAGATCAGCACGGCAAGGTCCTCGTCTCGCGCGCCCTAGGCTACCTGGCCGCATCCCGGTACGGCCTGGCCGAGGACGACCTGCTCTCCCGGGATATCGATGCATACGCGTGGTTCCTAGGCCACACCTTGTACGTACCGTCAGACCTTCGCGAGTTGGTCCCGCTCGAGGTGATCGAGGCATCGCGCCGTGACCCTGCGAGGCGAGAGGAGTTGCGGGCACGCCTGCGCGACGTGCTGTCCCGCCCGGACGGGCCGCCGGGAAGCGTATCGTGCCTGGAAAGCGGACGCGGCGGCCCGTGAATCGCGCAGCCGTCCGAAGGAACGCAAAATAGACACCGAGCCGGAATTGCGTGGCCGGGTGGCCGGCGACCTGAAGAAAGGCTGGCCGCCAGAACAGATAGCGGGCAGGCTGCGCTACGAGCACAACCGGGGAGAAACCGGGATGTCCGTATCGCACGAGGCAATTTACACGTGGATCTACGCCCAGCCGAAAGGCGAGCTGGCGCGCGCCGGGATTGTCCTGCGCACCGGCCGCGAGCAGCGTAAACCCCGCGGCAGGAAGAAGGCCCCGGGCGCGAAGATCGTCGGAATGCGCTCGATCGAGGACCGCCCGGCCGAGGTGGCGGGCCGCCAGGTGCCCGGCCACTGGGAAGGCGACCTGGTCATCGGCAAGGCAGGCAAATCGGCCATGGGCACCCTGGTCGAGCGGGTCAGCCGGTACCTATGCCCGGTCGCCCTGCCGGACGGCCACGACGCAGACTCGGTGAAAACCGCCCTCTTCGACACGGTCAGGGACCTGCCCGCCCACCTGCGGAAGTCGCTGACCTGGGACCAGGGAACCGAGATGGCCCGGCACGCCGCCCTCACCCTCGACGCGGACCTTCCCGTCTATTTCGCCCACGCGCACTCCCCATGGGAACGCGGCACCAACGAGAACACCAACGGGCTGATCCGGGAATACCTCCCGAAAGGGACAGAAATTCCCGGCGACCTGGAATATCTATGGATGGTAGCCGACTCACTTAATGACCGGCCCCGTGCTATACTCGGATTCAGGAAACCAAGCGAAGTGTTCACGGAGCTAATGCTTCAGGAAGCCGTGATTCCACCGGCCTGAATTGCTTCGATCGCTTGAGACCGCCACCTCATTCCTATCGATTTGGCGAGCCGTTGTCTTTTAGGCGTGCCGTGCCGGAATTTGAACTTTAGTAACAAATTTGATCGAGATCAGCAAAAGCTCGCTTAGGTTAGGCGGTTTCTGATAATCCTCAAGCATGGCCTATTGGCTACCTTGTTCGAGAGCGCACAGTAGCATTGGTTACCGGGGATTTCGCCACTGCCTTCACGAGGCTGCAGCGGGCCGAGGAAATGGTCGCGGAACTCGGCAACCGACGGTGGCAGCTGAAGTTGCACATCACTGCGGCGCACATGTACGCGCAAGCCAGGTCGCATGCGCAGACCGTCGCGCACTACGAGGAGTACCTGAGCTTGCGCCGAGAGCTAGGGGAAGATGACGCGCTGGAGCCCTTCGAGGCAGCAGAATACGCGGTTGCATTGGCGAATATCGGCCGAAGTGAGGACGCGCTGACACTTTGCGAGCGGTACGAGCCTCTGGCACGTGACCAACGGCGGCCCAGGGCACTGGCTGACCTAATTTGGGCACACCTGAAGGCGATATCGGATCTAAAAGTGACCCGGTATAGTACCATGTCGTTCGCGAAGTACGGGTCGTATATGGGACCAGGCGCAGAGGCTGCGCTGCGAATTCGAAGACGTGAAGCGGGAGGCCGATAAAGAGCTATACGACCCCGCCAACGCCTTACTTGTTGACCTAGGGAAGAAGATCCAGGCTGTAGCGGCTAAGTGGAACAGCACCCACATATCGGACGAATGAGGACCGACATATCGCCCATTTATTGATTGGACGAACTCGCCCGACCTCGATCACGAACAGGCAGCACAGGCGCCGGAGGGCAACTGCTCAGTCCACTTGGAAGAAGCCGACCGCGAGCAGAATTCGCGGGCGAAGAGGTAGGCATTGGTCGACACCACACAGGTTCTTGTGGTCGCCGCGCGCCGGCTGTCCTCGTCGCAGTCGCTGGTGCGGCGCGCCAGGATCGTGCTGCTGGCCCACCAGGGCCGGGCGGACGCTCAGATCGCCGCGGAGCTGGGCTGCTCGGCGGGTACTGTGCGGACCTGGCGGCGCCGGTTCGTCCGCGGTGGCATCCCGGCCCTGGCTGACCGTCCGCGCAGCGGTCGGCCCGAGGTGTACGGGCCGGATGTGCGGCTGGCGATCGTGTCCACCGCCACCTCCGCGCCGCCGGAGGGCACGACGGCGTGGACGCATGCGTCGATCGCCAGCGAGTTGGCCGGCACCGGGATCTCCGCCAGCCAGGTGGGGCGGATCCTGGCCGGGCTGGAACTGGCGCCGCACCGGGTCCGGGGGTGGCTGAACCGCCGCGATGATGAGCAGTTCTGGGCGCAGGCCGCGGCGGTGTGCGAGGTGTACCTGCGCCCGCCGCCAGGCACCGTGGTGATCAGCATCGATGAGAAGACCGGGATCCAGGCCAAGTACCGCAGATACCCTGAGCAGCCCGCCCGGCCGGGCAGGCTGGCCCGGCGGGAATTTGAGTACGTCCGCAACGGCACCGTCTCCATCGTCGCCGCGCTGGAGGTAGCACCGGGCAGGTCATCGCCGAGCCGATCAGCCGCAACGACTCGGTGACCTTCACCGGCTTCCTGCACCGCCTGGACCAGTGCATCGACCCGCGCCTGGACATTCACCTGGTCATGGACAACGGCTCATCCCATACCTCCCGCGCCACCCGGGCCTGGATCGCCGCGCACCCAAGGATCGCTGTCACCTACACCCCGAAACACGCCTCCTGGCTGGACATGGCCGAGCTGTGGTTTATCTCGCCCTGACCCGCGGCCTGCTGCGGCGCGGCGAGTTCACCTCCCGCGACGACCTCGCCACCAAGATCACCGACTTCACGATCCGCTACAACCGCGCCGCCCGCCCATACACCCGGACCTACGACGCCCGCGCCGACCACGCCCGCCACCTCGCCCGCCACGGCAGGCAAGACATTCCCGCAGACCGACGACCCGCCCTGGTCAGCGACCTCCCAACAGCCGCATGACCCCGCCCGAAGCAGCGACCGGAACCCGTCAAGGATTAATGCTGTGCCGCAACCAGCTAGTTAGCCGGCCGCGTCCGGCTCACCCGGGCGCACGATGCCGGTTTCGTAGGCCAGGATCACGGCCTGCACCCGGTCCCGGAGCCCGAGCTTGGCCAGCAGGTTCCCGACGTGCGACTTCACGGTCGCCTCACTGACTACCAGGTCGGCGGCTATCTCCGCGTTGGTCAGGCCGCGGGCAAGCCGCAGCAGGATGTCGCGCTCCCGGACGGTCAGCGATGCCAGCCGGGATGGCGCTGGCAGCGTCTGCGCCGGCCTGCGGGCGAACGCGTCGATCAGCCGCACCGTAACCGACGGCGCGAGCAGCGCGTCACCCGTCGCGGCGATCCTGACCGCCGCGATCAGGTCGTGCCGCGGCGCATCCTTCAGCAGGAATCCGCTCGCCCCGGCCCGCAGCGCCTCGTAAACATACTCGTCGAGGTCAAAGGTGGTCAGCATGACCACCCTGGGCCCGGCTGCCCGGTCTCCGCCGGTGATCTGCCTGGTGGCCTCGATGCCGTCCATTTCCGGCATCCGCACGTCCATCAGGATCACGTCGGGCTGGTGGCCGGCGGCGGCCAGGACAGCCTGCGCCCCGTTGGCTGCCTCGGCCACCACGGTGATCCCGTCTGCTGCCTCGAGGATCACGCAGAATCCGGTCCTGACCAGCTCCTGGTCATCGGCGACGAGCACCCGGATCGGGCCAGCGCCGGTCATGGCGCCGGCAGCCTGGCCGTGACCGCGAACCCGCCCGCCCGGCCGGGGCCGACGGTCAGGCTGCCGCCGCAGGACGCGACCCGCTCGGCGATGCCGGCCAGCCCGAACCCGCCCGATCCGACCGACCGCGCGCTGCTGCCGTTCAGCGTCTGCCGCAGGCCAGCTCCGGCTGGCCCGGCCCCCGGGCCGACAGCCGCTGCGGCAGGCCCGTTACCCGTATCGGTCACCGAGACGGTGACGTAGCCAGGCTCATAGCTGACGGTCACCGCCGCCTCGCTCGCTCCCGAGTGCCGGACCGTGTTGGTCAGCGCCTCCTGCACGATACGGTAGGCGGTCAGGTCCACGCCGGGCGCCAGCCTGGCCGGGCTGCCCTCCACCCGCAGGTCCACGGCGATCCCGGCCTGGCGTACCGGCACGAGCATCTGGTCGAGCTCGCTGATCGACGGAGACGGTGACGTGCTGGCCCGTCGGCCGGCCACGTCGGCCGGGCCGCGCAGGACGCCGAGGAGCCGGCGAAGCTCGGTCAGCGCCTCGCGCGCGGTCTGGCCGATGATCTGGACGGACTTGGCCGCCTCGGCCGGCCGGTCGGGCAGCAGCGTGGCGGCGGCCTCGGAATGGACCGCCATCAGGCTGACGTGATGCGCCACCACGTCGTGCAGTTCCCGGGCGATCCTGGTCCGCTCCTGCGCAGCGGCCAGCGCCACCTCCCGGTCACGCTCGGCCGCGTGCTCGGCTCGCGTCTCGACCTCTTGCAGGTAGGCCCGGCGGGAGCGACTGACGAGGCCGGCCATGCCGGCGGCGGCGAACTCCAGCACCCCGACGAAGAAGTCGTAGGGCGTGTGACCAGGCAGCAGCGCCGCTCGACCGACGCCGGCCACCGTCAGGGCGCTCATCACCCAGCGCACCCGCGTCGA
Source organism: uncultured Actinomycetota bacterium (assembly GCA_963851085.1). Classification (GTDB taxonomy): domain Bacteria; phylum Actinomycetota; class Actinomycetes; order Streptosporangiales; family Streptosporangiaceae; genus DATFVJ01. The sequence continues at coordinate 363,160 of CAWKNX010000011.1, forward strand.
GCTGCGGTCCATCACCGTGTAGAAGGCAATCATGGAGGCGAGCGCCAGCGGTGCGAACCTGATGCCCAGGTCGTCGTAGAGCGTGCGGGGAATGCCGATGACCAGGTATGTGGCGACCGGCCAGCGCCGCCGCCAGGTCAGCGGCAATGCCTGCAGCACGACCAGCGCGAACGCCACGCCGGGCAGGCGCAGCTGCCCCGCCTCCGGGATCAGCGAGCCGGCGTTGTAAGCGGCCAGTGCCAGCGCGAGCGCGAGGTCCTGCATGCGCGGCGGGAGCGCGATAGCCCAAGCAACAAGCCTCTTCACCAGCCGATCGTAAAGGCCGGCCAGATGCCCAGGCCATCCTCCGCACGGCTGAACTGCCGGCCCCTACCTGCGGCGGAGTTCCGGCGCCCACGAGGCGGCAAACAACGCCCCAGGGGTGGCCGCGGAAACGGGCACCGCGGCCGATGCGGACGGGCGGTCCGGCGGCCGACGATGATGGCATGAAACTTCCGGCAAGATCAACCCAACGCCAGGCCGGCTGGCCCCGCGGCCCGGCCGAGCCCGGCAGCACCGCCACCGTGCCCGCGACGGCACCACAGCGAACGGGGCAGGTACCGTCAGCCGCCCAGGCCATCATCGAGCTGGCCAGGGTGGAGAAGGTCTACCACAGTGCAGGGGGCAGGAGAGGCGGGTGGGGCGTCGGGTTCCCCGCCCTGAGCGGCGTGGACCTGGCCATCGCCGCGGGGGAGATGGTGGCGATCACCGGCCCGTCGGGCAGCGGCAAGACGACGATCATCAACCTCATCGCCGGCATCGACCGGCCCACCGCGGGCACGGTGACGGTCGGCGGCCGCCGCCTGGACCAGATGACCGAGGAGCAGCTCGCGGTCTGGCGCGGCCGTACCATCGGCATCGTATTCCAGTTCTTCCAGCTCATGCCCACGCTCACCGCGGTGGAGAACGCGACGCTGCCGCTGGATCTCGCCCGCCTGGGCCCGGCGCGCGAACGCAGGGCCGTGGCGGGCCGGCACCTGGCCGCGGTCGGGCTCCGCGACCGCGGCGGTCGGCTGCCGCTTGAGTTGTCCGGCGGGGAGCAGCAGCGCGTGGCGATCGCCCGGGCGATGGCCTGCCAGCCGCCGATCCTGCTCGGCGACGAGCCCACAGGCAACCTCGACACCGGGCTCGCGCAGGAGATGTTCGAGCTGCTCAAGGATCTGAACGAGAACGGAACAACGGTCGTGTACGTCACCCACGACCAGGCGCTCGCCGGGATGGCCTCCCGGGTCGTGTCCGTTCGCGACGGCCTGATCACCGACGATACGGGGCGGCGGCCATGAGCACCCTGAGCCGCAAGGCCTGGGGCGACCTGACCCGGCACCGCGCCCGGACGCTGCTGGCCATGTTCACGCTGAGCATCGCGATCGCGAGCCTGGGCTTCCTGGCCGTGCCGAGCCTGCTGAACGCGGCCATGAACCGCCAGATCGCGGGCAGCCACCTGTATGACGTCGGGGTATCCACCAGCACCCTTGACCTGAGCCCGGCGCAGCTCCGCGCGCTGGGCCACCTGCCGGGCGTTGCCGCAGTCAGCCCGGCGGTGGGCTACGCCACCACGGTGACATCGGTCGGCGGCATCCAGGACGTGGTGCTCGCCGGCACCGCGCTGGCGTCCGCCCCGGTCAATACTGTCGCGCTGTTCACCGGGCGGATGCCCGGGCCGGGTGAGGTCCTGGCCGACGCGGGCAACGCCCGGGCCACCGGCTTCGCTGTGCCCAATGGCGGCACGATCGACGTGCGGGCCGCCAGCGGCAGGCTGGTACGGCTGCGGGTCAGCGGTACCGGCCTGAATCTGTATGCGACCCCTGGCGCGAACGGCTCGGCCACGCCGGTCTTCTACGCACCGACGGCCACGGTGCAGGCGCTGCGCGGCGTCCGCGGCTACAACTACCTGGGGTTCCGGCTCACCGACGACAGCACGGCCGCGCAGTCCCGGGTGATCACCGAGGTGCGCGCCTACTTGACCGCGCAGACCGGATCGGACCCGATCACGGCGCTGCCCGCCGTCCGGGCCCCCGGGCAGTGGCCGGGCCAGTCCGGGTTCAGCCACATCATGGCGCTGCTGTACATCATCACGATCCTGGCGTTCGCCTCCGCCCTGTTCCTGATCTCGGCCACGATGAACACCCTGATCGCCGAGCAGGCCACCGAGATCGCCATCCTCAAGACGCACGGCGGCCGGCGCCGGCAGATCGGCGGCATCACCCTGCGCACCGCGGCGATGCTCGGCGCGGCCGGCGCGGTCGTGGGCACCATCCTCGGCATCGCCATCGCCTACCTGCTGGCGCAGTACTTCGCCGTGAAGCTCATCGACGTGTCGTTCGGCTTCGGGGTCGCCACCGGAGTCGTCGTGGCCAGCCTGCTGCTCGGCCCGGCGCTCGCCATCGCCGCGTCGCTGCCCGCCCTGCGGCGCGCGCTGCGCCGGCCCGTAGCCGAGACCCTGGCCGACACGGGCACCAGCGGATACGGCTCCGGCCGGCTCGACCGTCTGGCCGCCCGCAGCAGCCTGCTGTCCGGGACCGAGGTTCCCGGCAGCGTGCGGATGGGAGTCCGCAACGCGCTGCGGCAAAAGCGCAGCAGCGCGGCCGCGATCGCGCAGGTCGCCGTCGCGGCCGGGCTTGCGATCTCTTTCCTCGCCCTCGGCCAGTCGGTCACCGCCGTCATCAGCCAGACCATCGGCCTGCTGCACTTCAGCTTCAGCACCGGGGAGGCAACGGGCCGGGGCGCGCGGCCGTTTACCAGCCAGGCGCTCGGCATCGCGGCCTCGACACCTGGCGTCACGGGAGCCGAGCCCGTGCAGACGAGTTCGGTGCAGTATGACGGACAGGACTACGTGGCGTGGGGCCTGGGCACGCACCCCTTCTACGCTTACCGGCTGAGCGCGGGCCGCTGGTTCACTGCCGCGGATACCGCTGCGGACGCCCGCACCGCCATCCCGCCGGTGGTGCTCGGCCCCGCCGTCGCGCGCATCACCGGCGCCCGTGTCGGCCAGACCCTCACCCTGACCATGGCTGCGGGACCCACCAGGGTCCGTGTCATCGGGATCGATACCGGCCAGCTCAACGCGGGCGACACCGTCTACTTCCCGCTGCCGGTGCTTGAGCGCATCGACGGCGAGCCCGGCACCGCGAACTCGATCTGGCTCGCCACCGCCAGTTCTGCCCATGCCGCCATCGACCGGGCGACCACCGCTACCGCGAACCGGCTGGCCGCGGCCGGGTACCCGGTCAGCACCACGAAGATCTACGTTGCCGAGGCGCAGATCACCGCCGCCGATACCTCGATCCTCACGATCGTGGAGATCCTGGGCCTGGTGGTGGTGGCCATCATGCTCATGGGCCTGGTCAGCGGGCTCAGCACGGGCGTCATCGAGCGCACCCGCGAGGTCGGGATCCTGCGCTGCCTGGGCGCCCGGGCCCGCCAGATCCGGCGGGTGTTCAGCGCCGAGGCGGTGGCCCTGGCCGTCGTCGGCTGGGCGTTCGGAGTCCTGGTCGGCTGGCTGCTCTACGAGGGTCTGCTGGCGCTGTTGCTCCACAATGCCGACATCAGCCTTCCGCAGGAGTTCCCGCCGGTCATTCCGCTGATCACGTTCGCCGGTGTCCTCGTGCTCACGCTGATCGTCATCCGCGGGCCGCTGCGCCGCGCCACCCGGATCCAGCCCGGCACGGCCCTGCGGTACCAGTGATGTTCTTCCTGGTCAGGTGGCTCACCAGGATGCTGAGGCACCGGACCGCGTCGTGAGCGCGGCCAGGCCGACGGCTTCCAGCGAGGCGATACCTCGGCGACCCCGATGAGTGGGCATTCGCGATCTGGCAGGCCAGCACCGACAGCTACGCCGAGGCCATCCTGCTGGACGGCAAGCCCACCGGCCACCCCACCACGGCACTCGACACCGCATGACGACGCTGAGCTGGAGGTCCTGAAAGCGGTCGCACGGCAGCGCCTGGCGGCCGGGCAGGGCGAGCTTAATCTCCGCCTGGCCATGACCTGCTGGACGTCGCCGTGGTGGAGGCGGGCCTCCGCTACACCTACTCGGTCGTCACCGTCGACCGTGGCACCCTCGTCGGGTGAGATCGCCCTGCACCGGCAGTCAGCCGGCGCCACGGCCGAGATCGGATACTGGATCGCGGCCAGCCAGTCCAGCCGCGGCTATGGCACGTCGGCCGCCACAGCCATGACGGAGTTCGCGCTCGCCCTGCCGGGCATAGTCCGCGCGGAAATACACTGTGACATCGCCAACGGCGCCAGCAGCGCCATCGCCCGCAAGGCGGGCTACCGGCTCGACCGGATCGAGAAAGGCGAGCCTGCCGCGCCCGGCGAGACCGGGCGGCTGATGATCTGGGTGCGGGACAGTCCGGGCGGCGCGGCCCCTCAGGCCGACTGATCGCAAATGCGGTAGCCGACGCCGGGCCTGGTCGCGATCACGGGCGGGTCGCCGAGCTTGCGGCGCAACCGGCCGATCGTGACCGTCACGGTGTGGGTGAACGGGTCGGCCTGCTCGTCCCAGACCTGCTCCAGCAGTTCCTCGGCGCGCAGGAAGGCGGGCGAGGCGATCAGCAGGGCCTCGAGCACGCCGAACTCCTTCACCGACAGGTCGAGCTGCCGCCCGTCCCGTGTCACAGTGCGCCGCACCGGGTCAAGCTCGATCCCTGCGGCGCGCAGGGTCCGGGCGCGGGCGGATGGCTGCCGCCGCGCCAGGGCCCGGATGCGCAGCACAAGCTCCGGGAAGTGGAACGGCTTGCCCAGGTAGTCGTCGGCGCCCAGGCCCAGGCCGGTCACCCGGTCGCCGGGCGCCCCGGCGGCGGTCAGCATCAGGACCATGGCCCGCTCGTCCCGGTCGGTGATCATCTGGCACAGCACGTCGCCGTGGATGCCGGGCAGGTCGCGATCCAAGACCACGACGTCATATGCATTGAGATCCAGCTTCGCGGCCGCCTCCAGGCCGTCGTGCGCGGCGTCTACCGCCATGCCCTGGTCGCGCAGGCCCTCCACGAGCACCTCGGCGAGCGACCGCGAGTCTTCGACCACCAGGACTCTCATCCCGGCATGCCCGCGGGAACGCTGGCCGACGTGGTCGCCGCGGCGGCCGGAAGCTCGATGCAGACCCGCAGCCCGCCACCGGGCCGGGCCTGCAGGTCCACCGTACCGCCGTGTGCCTCCGCGATCGCCGCAACGATCGACAGGCCGAGGCCGGAGCCTTTGTCTGTGCCGATCCGATCGGCTTCGAGGCGCCGGAACGGCTGAGTGAGCTCGGCCACCTGCTGCGGGTCGAGGACGTCCCCGCCGTTCTCGACGACCAGCCTGGCCCGCCTGTCATGAGCCCGCGTCGTGATGGCGACCCACCCGCCCTCGGCGTTGTGGCACACCGCGTTGTCGATCACGTTCTCCACCATGCGGCTCAGCAGGGCCTGGCTCCCGGCTACCCAGGCGCCGCCCTGACCGCTGGCGTCCTGCACGGTGAGGTTCATGGCCCTGATGGCGGCCGCCTGATCGGCCAGCGCGGAGCCGACGATGTAGTCGAGCGGCAGGACTGCCTGACCAGCCAGTGCCCGGTGCTGGGCACGGGCCAGCACGAGGAAGGCCTCAAGCAGCTTCTCGATCTGGTCGAGTTCGCTGCGCAGCCGCCCGGCCAGCGCGACTGTCTGCGGCGGCGCGGGCTCGGGCTTGGCCAGCGCCACGTCCAGTGCCGCCCGCATCGTGGTCAGCGGGGTGCGCAGCTCATGCGAGGCATTGGCGACGAACCGCCGCTGGGCGTTGAAGGCGACCTCCAGCCGCTCCAGCAGCCCGTCGATGGTGTCGCCGAGTTCCTTCAGTTCGTCCTTCGGCCCGTGCACGGCGAGCCGTTCGTGCAGGCTGTCCTCGGAGATCCGCTGTGCCGCCGCGGTCATCTCCCGGACCGGGCGCAGCGCGCGGCCGGCCACGAGCCAGCCCAGCAACAGGGAGACGGCCGTCATGATCGCCAGCGCGATGAGCGACGCCGTCAGCAGCACATGCGACAGCTCCTGCTGCTGGGCCGGCTGGGGCCGGCCCCCTGCGACTGCAGCTGATTGACCTGCGCCTGCAGCTGGCGCACCCGCGCCTCGGCCTGCGCCAGCGATGGGTCCGGCTTGCTTCCGGCGGCGAAGGCCGGTCTGGCCGCGACGGACGAGCTGCTGTGGACGGCCACGCCGCTGGCGAGCGCCAGCAGCAGCGCGCCGGACACCACGAACAAGAATCCGTACAGGATGGTGAGCCGCATCCGCACGGTACGGCCGGGCAGCCGCAGCCAGCGCGGCCACCCCGGCTGGCGCTGGGCCCGCATGCGCCTCTCCCTCCCGTCGGCAATGCCCTGATCAGGGGCTTCGGCCGCCATCCCACTTCAGCATGCCCTGCCGGGCCTAACAACGGGATAACAGCTTGCGTGCGGCTCATGTTATGGCCCTTCCCGTAGAAACAGGTCACGGCAAGTTCCACCCCGACCACAGAAGGAAACGGAAATGCAAGCCACGATCGAAGTGTCCGGACTGCGGAAGCGGTTCGGTCCGACCCTGGCGCTGGACGGCATGTCGTTCACCGTCCAGCCCGGCCAGGTGACCGGTTTCGTCGGCCCGAACGGGGCCGGCAAGTCGACCACGATGCGGGTCATCCTCGGCCTGGATGCGGCCGACGAGGGCAAGGCGACCATCGGTGGCAAGTCATACGCGAGCCTGCGGCAGCCGATGCGTGTGATCGGATCGCTGCTCGAGTCGGGGGCACTGCAGCCGAGCCGGTCCGCCCGCAACCACCTGCTCTGGCTCGCGCACTCGCAGGGCCTGGACGCTAAGCGGGTGGACGAGGTCATCGCGCAGGCTGGCCTGCAGGGCGTGGCCAGGAGGCGTGCGGGCGGCTACTCGCTCGGCATGCGGCAGCGGCTGGGCATCGCCGCCGCGATGCTGGGCAATCCGGCCGCGATCATGCTGGACGAGCCGTTCAACGGTATGGACCCGGAGGGCATCGTGTGGATGCGCGGGTTCTTGCGCTCGCTGGCCGCGGGCGGCCGGGCGGTGCTGGTGTCGAGCCATCTCATGAGCGAGCTGCAGGACACCGCCGATCACCTGGTGGTCGTAGGCCGCGGCAAGGTCATCGCCGACACCACGGTGGCGAGCCTGCTGGCGGCCGCGTCCGGGGATCGGGTGACGCTGCGCACGTCCGCCCGGCCGCAGGCGAAGGCGGTGCTGGAGAACGCGGGGGCCACCGTCGTTGCCAGCGGCCAGGACGTGCTCACGATCTCCGGGCTGGCGGCCGAGCGGGTGGTCGCGCTGCTCAGCGCGCTGGCAGTGCCGTTCTCCGAGGTCTCCGCGCACCGGGCGACCCTGGAGCAGGCCTATATGGAGCTCACCAAGCAGGCTGTCGAGTTCCGCCCGGCCGGCTTCGACGCCGATGCGGCGCAGGAGGTGCCGCGATGACGACCCAGGCCATCTCTGTGCCGCGGCCCGAAGCCGGGTTCGGCGACGGACCCCGCGGCGGCGGCTTCGGCTCCCTGCTGCGGGCCGAGTGGATCAAGTTCCGCAGCGTGCGCGGCTGGGTGATCGGCATGATCCTGGCCGCGCTGCTGACCATCTTCCTCGGCGTGTTCGCGGCCGCTAACGCGAACATCGGCTGCCAGATCAACGGCGGTCCGCCGAAATCGGGCAAAGCCTGCCTGCCCTACATCCCGCACGGGCCGGGCGGCGAGATCGTGACCGACAGCTTCTCCTTCGTGCGCCAGCCGCTGACCGGGAACGGCACTATCACCGTGCGCGTCACCTCGCTGACCGGCGAGCACGCGAATCTCAGCTCGGGGCCTGTGCAGGTCGGGAACGGCAACATGGTGCCCGGCCTGGCGGAGTGGGCCAAGGCGGGGATCATCATCAAGCAGAGCACCCACCAGGGCTCGGCTTACACGGCGATGATGGTGACGGACAGTCACGGGGTCCGGATGCAGTACAACTTCACCGGGGATACCGCCGGGATGCCTGGTGCCGTTTCGGCGGCGCATCCGCGCTGGCTGCGGCTGACTCGCTCCGGCGACACGATCACCGGCTACGACTCCGCCGACGGCACGCACTGGACCCAGGTGGGCACGGTCCAGCTAACCGGGCTGCCGTCGACCGTCCAGGTCGGCATGTTCGCTACCTCGCCGGGCTACACGGTGACCCAGAACTCGTTCGGCGGCGCCAGCAATGACAGCGGCCCCGCCCAGGCCACCGGAGCCTTCGATCACGTCAGCCTGGCCGGTGGGGCACCCGGCAGCACCTGGACCGGCACCGCGATCGGCGGCGGGGGCCCGGCCGGGGCAGGGCCGGGGCCAGGCCGGCGGCGGCTCGGTGCCGTTCACCCGGAACGGCGGCAGCTACACGCTGACGGGCTCTGGCGACATCGCGCCCGTCACGCCGGGGCCAGGCGGCGGGCTCCCGACGGTGACGATCGGGCAGAGCCTGGTGGGCGCGTTCCTGGGGCTGATCGCGATCGTGGTGGTGGCGGCGATGTTCTTCAGCACCGAGTACCGGCGCGGCCTCATCCGTACCACGCTGGCCGCCACCCCGCGCCGCGGCGCGGTGCTGGCCGCCAAGGCCGTGGTGATCGGCGCGGTGGCCTTCGTCACCGGGCTGGTGGCCGCGGTGGTCTCGATCGGCGTCGGTGTCCCGAAGGAGGAGAATTCAGGGTCAGGTACTGCTGACCGCGCCCTTGCTGACCGAGGTGCGGGTCATCGTCGGCACGGCGGCAATGCTGGCCGTGGCCGCGGTCTTCGCCGTCGCCCTGGGTGCCATCCTGCGGCGCAGCGCCGCCGCGATCACGATCGCGGTCGTCACGGTCGTCATGCCGTTCCTGCTGACCGCGCTCAATGTCGTGCCCGCCGGGGTCGGCGACTGGCTGCTGCGGCTGACCCCGGCCGCGGCCTTGGCGATCGAGCAGAGCATCCCGCGCTACTCGCAGGTGACCACCGTCACCTCGCCCGTGCAGGGCTACTATCCGCTGTCGCCCTACGCCGGGTTTGCCGTGCTGTGCCTGTGGGCGGCGGCGGCCCTTGCCCTCGCGCTGGTCATGCTGCGGCGGCGGGACGCATGAGCACCGCCGTGCAGGCGCAGCCAGCGCCGACGATGGCCATGGCGGCAGCGCGCGGGGCGAGCCTGCGCCACGCGCTGCACGCCGAGTGGACCAAGCTGCGCACGGTCTCCGGACCCGCCTGGCTGCTCCTGGGGGTCGCGGCGCTGACCATTGCGGTCAGCACCGCGGCCGTCGGGGCCACTCACTGCCCGCAGAACCTGACCTGCCCGGTCGACACGACCAAGCTCAGCCTGACCGGGATTCAGTTTGGTCAGGCAGTGGTCGCGATCCTGGCCGTGCTGACGGTCAGCAACGAGTACAGCTCGGGCATGATGCGCGTCACGCTCGCGGCGATGCCCAGGCGGCAGGCGGTGCTGGCGGCCAAGGCGATCCTGCTGGCCGCGCTGGTGCTGGTGGCCGGCGCGGTGGCGGTGTTCGGCTCGGTGCTGGCCGGGCACCTGATCCTGCCCGGCCACGGCTTTACCGCCGCGCGCGGCTTCCACCCGGTCTGGCTGAGCTACGGGCCAACGCTGCGAGCCGCCAGCGGGTCGGTCCTGTACCTGGGACTGATCGCGCTGATGAGCCTCGGCGTCGCGGTGATCGTGCGGGACTCGGCCGTGTCCATCGGCGTCGTCCTCGCGCTGCTGTACCTGTTCCCGATCATCCTGTCGTTCATCGGGAACGAGCACTGGCAGCACCGGCTCGAGCGGTGGACACCCACGGTCGCGGGGCTGACCATCCAGGACACCACCGGCCTGCGGAGCCTGGTGATCACGCCGTGGGCCGGGCTGGGCGTGCTGGCGATCTGGGCCGCAGCCGCGATGCTGGCCGGCGGCCTGGTGTTCCGGTTCCGCGACGTCTAGCCGGGCGGGCGGACCAGCTGTGCTGGGCCGCCCCCGGTTTAGCGCTGCCAGAGCTGCAGGCCGGCCGGGATCAGCCGCGGAGGCCGCCGTTCCCGGTCAGGAACCCCGCCGGTGTTCGGGCTGCTTGGGCAGCAGCCCGCGCAGAGCCCGGGCGGCAACTAGGCGTTGTGGGAGCAGGACCGGCAACGGTGGAAAGTGATGTGGCGTCCGGCGCTCAACGCCCAGCGTGCGGCTGCTCTGCTTCGGCGAATCGTCCTTGGAGCCCCACCACCCAGGCCCACCTGTGGCGGGTGGTAAGCGTGGCGGTGTGCTCTTCGCCCAGTACTCGCTGTTCGCCAGGCGAGGGTGCGGCGGAACTGCCGGGTCGAGGGCTGCCACTGGTGGCCGCCGCCGGGCGGGATGGCATCGGGGCGCTGGTGCTGGCGGCAGTAGTCGTTGATCCATGTGACGAACGCCGCGAGGTCCCTGCTGGTTGTCCTGGTCGTGGTGGCCGCGTTGCAGGCCGCCCTCCGGTAGTGCCGCGAGGTGGGCGGAACGGCGAACAGATACTGCTGTGAGGAGTCGTGGAGGGCTTCGAGGACCGCTACTGCCCGCGCGACCGGCTCGGTGACGATCCAGGTCGCCGGGACGCCGACCGCCTCATCCTCACCTTTGAACGCCAGGCTGGTGATCTTGCGCCGTACCACGTTGCCGGCCTCGTCGCGCCAGGTTTGAAGGCAGCCGCGCTGCAGGTGTTTGACTACTGGTGGAAGGGTGCTATTCCGAGCGTGCGCTATTCCCCTCGCGAGGAAGCGCAGGCGGCTGCTGCGGTGTAGTCGATCTTCTGTGGTGGAGCCGGGATCGTTGCTCAGGGGCTGGTGTCACTCGAGCACCCGGCGGGCGATGGATGGTGGCTTGCGCCCGGCGAGGATCCAGCCGGTGAGGGCAGCGGCGACGGGAACGCCGAGGATAGTGATGGCGAGGTACAGGAGTGGCACGCGGTTCAGGGTGGCGAGGTTGCTGAGGTGTCCGGCGGCCAGCGCGAGGTAGGCGCCGGCGGTTCCGAGCAGCGCGCCGAGCAGGGCCAGCCCGCCTGCGGTGGCGGCGGTGAGGGTGCGCCGGGTCGTGCTGGTGGCTCCGGCGGCGGTGAGGGTGCGCAGGTCGCCGGCGGCCTCGGTGCGGATCAGCGCGACGGTCATCGCGAGGACGCCGAGGGCGAGCAGTGCCCCGGCGGCCGTCGCTGCGGCGCTGATCGTGCCGAGTGAGGCCTGGCTGTTCCTGGCCTCGGTGATCAGGCCCGCTGTCGCGGCCACGTCCCGCGCGGCCGCGAGTTGCGCGGCTGTGAGGGGCTTGCCGGATTGGATGAGCCAGCCGGACTGTATCTGCGTCCAGTGCCGCCGGTGCAGGCCGTCCACGGTGATCAGCGAGGTGGGCTGGGAGGCGTAGGACGGGGCCTGGATCCGCTGCACGTGGGCGACGGTCGCAAAGGTGGAGGGTGTGGTGAGCACGAGCGGCCCGGCGTGGACGGTGAGGAAATCGGTGGCCGGGGTGATCGTGGCGGGGCTGATACCGAGGTAGCGGAGTACCGCTGGGGTGGCGACATATAGCGGGAGCACGCTGTAGGTCCCTCCCCGGCCGCTGGCGGCCGGGTTCAGCGGGGCGCCCAGGGCGGCTACCGGCTGTCCTGCGGGGCTGCCCTGCCCGCCGGGCTGCGGCTTGTCGGCCGGGTTGACGGGCATGTCCAGGGCGAATACCTCGGGGTGAGGCAGCGGTCCGGTGATCTGGTGCACGGCAGCGGCCAGGACGCCAAGCTGGGCGGGCGTCCGGACCGGGACGACCGGACCATCCGGGCCATTTCCGCCGCCTGGCTGGCCGATCCAGACCAGGATCTGGGTGTCCGGCAGGTTGCCCGCAGCGGCGGCGGTCTTGTCGGCGGCCGAGCTGATGATGATCGCCGCGGTGATCCCCAGGGCGAGGCTGATGGCGGCCAGGGCCGCCCCGGAGCGGGCCTGGTGACGGGCGAGGTCCCGCAGCGCCAGCCGCGCCGCGACCGGCGCGCGCCCGCCTAGCGCGGCGAGGGCCCGGATGGCCAGCGGGCTGATGAGCAGGATCCCCAGGGTCATCGCCAGCGCGCCGGCGATGATCAGCGGGGCCGGCTCTGGTTGGCCAGGCCGAGGCAGACGACGCCCGCCACGATCATCAGGGCGGCCAGCAGGGCCGGGCGTTGCGCGGGCCTGGGCCGCGGCGGCCGGGCCGACAGGGCGAGCGTGACCGGCAGCCGGGCGGCGGCCCGCGCTGGCCACCACGCCGCGGCGGTCGCCGTCACGACGGCGAGCAGCATGCCGAGCGCGACCAGGTCCCACGGGATCGCGAGCCGGTCGATCCGGTGCCCGGCGAACGTCTCCAGGCCCGGGGCGGCGGCAATCCACGCCGCCAGGCCGACGACGGTCCCGGCAACGGCGGCGATTACGCCCGCGACGGCTCCGCCCGTGACCATCACCATCCGAAGCTGCTTGCGGGTCGCCCCGATCGCGGCGAGCATGCCGAGCTGGCGCTGGCGGCGCGCGGCGATCACGGCGAAGCCTGCGGCTGCTACCAGGGAGACCAGGAGCAGCAAAACCGTGACAGCTCCGAGCATGCCGCCCGCGACAGCTTGCTGGGTGCTGGCCCTCCGCGCCTGCCAGTCCAGCGGGCCGCGGAATGCAGCGCGGAAGGCGCCGAAACTGGCCGGGCCGGCGTTCAGCAGCACCGTCACCGACTGCGGCGGGCCTGCGCCCGAGGGCGTGACGAGGACGAACTGGTCATTCAGGTCGCTGGGGTTCTCGACGACGCCGGTTACCGTCTGGTGATGGCCGCCGAGAGCCAGCGGGGAGCCGATGCGCAGCTGGAGGGTCTGCGCTAGCTGGCCGGTGACGGCGGCCTGCCCGGCGCCCGAGGGGTAGCGGCCCTGGGTCAGGGCGAGCATCGGGCCGCCGTAGGGGCCGTGCGGGTTCTGTGCCCGGAACTCGACGGTCTGGGCCGAGCCCGGGATCGGCACGAACCGGCGGCCGATCACCTGGATGGTCCCGAATGCCTTCCTGGCCGCCGCGATGTCCGCCGCCAGGGTCTTCGGACTGGTTCCGCCGAACTGCAGCAGGTAGCTGGCGGAGCCGAACTGTGGGCCGGGCAGGGACGCCACGTTGTAGGCAGCGGACACGCTGAAGGCAGCCGCCGCGACCGTGAGGGTCAGCAGCGCGAGGACCAGGATCTGCTGCCGCCACTCGCGGCGGAACAGCCGCCACGCCCACCGGGCCACGGCGCGCCGCGCCGGGACGCCGCCGCCCGCGGGGCCGGCCAGGACAGGCTGGTCACGCAGCGTGGCGCTCATCGCTGCGGGCCTTGGGTGAGCAGCGATTCCGGGCCCGGCGGCGTGCGGGTCTGATCGATGATGCGCCCGTCGCGCAGGAACACCACCCGGTCAGCGCACGACGCGAACTGCGCGTCATGGGTCACGACCACCCCGGCCACCCCGCGCCGGCAGGCGGCGAGCAGCAGCCGCATGACTGCCTCGCCATTCACTGAGTCCAGGGCGCCTGTCGGCTCGTCGGCGAGCAGGATCTGGCGGTCACCCACCACCGCGCGCGCGATCGCCACGCGCTGCCGTTCCCCGCCGGACAGCTCATCGGGGAAACGGTCAGCCCGGCCGGCAACACCCAGCTCCCGCAGGGCCTTCATCCCCGCCGGGCGCGCGGCCCTGATCCCGACGCCGTCCAGTTCCAGCGGCAGCGTGACGTTCTCGACCGCGGTCAGCCCGGCGAGCAGGTTGAAATCCTGGAAGACATAACCGATCAGGCGGCGGCGCAGTTTCGCCTGGTCGTTAGCCGACAAACCCGACAGATCGGTCCCGGCTACCAGCACCTGGCCGCCGGTCGGCTCCTCCAGGCTGCCCGCGATGGTCAGCAGCGTGCTCTTGCCCGACCCGCTCGGCCCCATGACCGCCACCAGCTCACCACCATCGACCGACAGGCTGACCCCTCGCAGCGCATCCACCTCGGCAGCCCCGGTCCCGTAGACTTTCGACACCTCCCGCAGCTCCAGCACCGCTGTCATCGCGGCACCTTCCTTCCTGTCTTTCGCACCGGCGGTGCCGGCACTCCAGCCGCCGTCCACCGGCCAGGCCGGATCGGGTGCTGGATGCAGCTTCAGCCGGGCGTCGGCCGCATCCAGCCAGCGGACGATCCCATCCAGGCGGAACATCTCGGCGTCGGCGACGAGCGCCAGCCCGATATCGTCCTCTGCGGCCTCCGCCTTCAGGCGCCAGTACCGCTGCATCAGCTCGATCATGTGCCGCCGGTGGACCTGCACGATGTCGTGCACATCAGCCCCGGGCACCCGCAGGCTGATCAGGATCTTGATGACAAGCTCATCCCGCGGCGGAGGGATGTCGCCGGCCGGGGTGCGAAGCCAGCCGTCCAGCTCGGCACCCCCGGCCGGGGTGATCGTAAATCTCTTCTGCGGCCCTGCCTCGCGCTCGTCGCCGGACTCCACCAGCCCGTCGCGCTCAAGGCGCTGCAAGGTGATGTACACCTGCCCCACATTCAGCGGCCACACCTCGCCGGTCCGCTCCTCGAACTCCTGCTGCAGACGCAGGCCGTACTTCGGCCCCTCGCTGAGCAGGGCCAGCAGGGCATGCCGGACGCTCACCGGCCGAGCCAAACGCTTATCATAACGGTTAGCATAATCGTTATAGTGGGAACCGCAAGCGCCGGGGCCAGCCGAACATCACGTAACACCCTGCCAGCCAGAAAGGCCGGACCGGGACCTGGCGACGAGAAGGACGGCATAGTCCATCCACGTGTCCGCGAGACGTCTGCTCGGCCGTGAGTCGTGACAGTGCTGGCAGCGACAGAATGCCCTTATCTGGGCGCCACCCCCACTCAGCACCTGGCGGGGCGCTGGCGTACAGAATTGGGCGGCTCAGTGCGCCCTTTGCGGCCCCGCGCCCGGATCTTCTCGACCCGGCCGTCGACGGCGTCGAAAAGGGCCTGGACCTCCTCATAAGTGAGCGGGCGCCGTCCCGGCTGCCCCTCGTACTCGCTGACATGAGAGACCGAGTTCCACTCGTGCAGTATCTGCGCGGGCGCCTGCCCGAACCGGTCCTGACAGGCGGACAGCCACCCGTACCGGGCGTCGCAGATGAAGTCCATGAACATCCGCAGCGAGTTCTGGTACTGCCTCCCAGCCGACACCGTGAAAGCCGGGTTCTCCGCCCGGATCTGGTCAAAGAACGCCTCCACCTCGGCGGGCTCCCACTCCCACAGGTACTGGCCAGTGAACGCCGCGAACCGGCGGACCAGCGACAGCCGTATTGCTGGGAGCATGGAGCATAATCCGTTGACGATAGGAGCCTGCATGCCTTGGGAGGGTTCGACCACGACCTTCCGCACCCTCGATGGCCTGCACCTAGCCGGAACGTTCGCCGTCCCCGAAGGACGACCTCGGCGCGCCGTGGTCATGGTCCACGGCGGCGGTGTCACCCGCGAGGAAGGCGGCTCGACGATCCCACGTACCTGAATCCGCAGAGCCAGGAGTGGCAGGCGTCCGTGATCCGGACCGTGAGCGAGTGGATAGCAGGCTCGTAGGAGCCGCCGTCAGGGCGGGACCGCTTCTTTGAGCGCCCGCGGCCCCGGCTCGCTGCGCCACAGGCCAGGTGTGCGTACCAGGCAGCGTCACGTGTGGCCGGTGGTCAGCGTGAGTGTCAGTGTCATGGCGGCGTGGTCGGTGAGGCCGTGGCGCCTGGGGGCGTGGAGGTAGCCGCAGCCGGTCACTTGTGCCTGGTGCTGTGTGGTGACGAACACGTGGTCGATGCGGTAGCCGTTGCCGCTGCGCCCGAACCAGCTGTGATCGCTGTCGTGCGGGTGGGCCGCCCGGTAGGCGTCGGTCATCCCAGCGTCCAGGAAAGATCGGTAGAAGCTGTACTCCCAGTCGCCGAAGACGGGCAGGTGGGGGACGTGGCCTGGCTCGACGACGTTCAGGTCGCCCGCGGCGATCACCGGGCCGCCGAACCGGGCAACAAAGCGGGGGAGTGCCTTGGTCACGGCGCTCTGGAACGCGCGCTTGCTCTCGTTACGTCGCTGCTTCGGCCCGCGTGAGGGCACGTACAGGCCAAGCAGCCCGATGCGATGGCCCGTGAGGCTGACCGCCGCGGCGGGGCCGCGATGGGCAAGCACATCAATCCCGCTGGGGATCGAGGTCAGGTGTGGGCCACGTGAGGCCAGGACACAGCGGTAGTCAGGTGCCACCGGTTCGGGGGCGAGCACCGACGGGTATCCGTGCTCGCCCAGCGCCTCGATGAGGGCCCGCCCGCCTGGGCCGGTGCCGACCTCGGTGAGCAGCACCAGGTCGGCGATCTCTTGGCTGGCGATCCACTCGGCCTGGCGGCGGGCGCGGCCGGGGGATGCGTGCTGGGTGTTGAAGACCAGCAGCCGCACTGTGCCAGTGGCGGGCTGGTGCGCAGGCTCCGGTGGGGCGATGAGCCGAAGCTGGCCGTTGGCGGTCACGGCTGGGCACTCTCCAGTTCATCAAGGAACACTTCCCCGGCCGCGTCCAGCCGCTGCTGGATGCCGCCCATGGTGTCGCGGATGAAGGCCAGGTCATCGCCGGTCAGGGGATGAGCGGGCGGGGCGAGGTTCTGCGTGATCTGTTCGGGGGTGGTGAATCCCACGAGAACGGCGGCGTTGCTGGCGCGGTGCAGGCAGTAGCTGAGCATGACCGGCGCCAGTTGCGCCGGGCTGGCGCCGAACCTGTCACGGACCGGCTGGAGGCCGTCGTGAATGATGCCAAGCGCCTGCGGGGTGAACCAGGCCTTGCGCAGCCGGTGGTCGCCAGGCCCGAAGCGAGGCGGCTGGCCGGGGCTGTATTTGCCGGTCAGCAGGCCCTGGGCGAGCGGCTTGTTGATCAGCACGCTCGCCCCATGGTCGGCGGCGAAGGTGAAGATGCCGTCGCGGCCGGGCTGCGGGGCCGGGGTGAGTGCGTTGAACCGGACGGCGAGGTAGTCGGGGCGGACACGGCCGAACAGATGGCGGAACTGGGCGTATTTGTCTTCTCGGTCCTGCTTGCGGACCGTTAGGCGGTCGGTGGCGAAACGGTGCGGCCCGCGCATCCCCACCGCTTTGATGAGGCCTTGATCCTGGAAAGCGCGCATCTGCCCGATCGCGCCATCCAGGTATTGGTCATCATCGCCGAAATTGGCGTTGTGCAGGAAGTAAATATCGAGATGGCCGGTCTGGAGGTTTTCCAGCGTGGTTTCCAGTTGGCGGCGCATGGCCGAGGGCAGGTAGGGGTGGGCGGCGGTGCCCGCGAAGTAGCCGACCTTGGAGGACAGCACGAGGCTGTCGCGGGCGACTTGGCGCACCAGTTGTCCGAGGAGCCGTTCGGACCGGCCGTGTCCGTAGACGTCGGCGGTGTCGAACAGATTCGCGCCGAGTTGGTAGGCGGCCTCCAGACCACGCAGCGAGGCGCTGTCGTCGGCGGTGGACCAGCCCATCGGCAAGCCGAGGTTGGAGTCTGGGCCGCCGATGGCCCAGCATCCGATGCCGACCGGATACAGGCTCAGCCCGCACGTCAGGGTCCGCCGCGCAAGGGTGTGGCTCATGCTGTTGCCCCGTCACTGTTTTCACGAACATAACTGTCGCGGCCCGAGTATGGTGTCCGGCCATGACGAATCCACCGGGCACCGGCCTGGACCTGGCCGCGCTGCTGGCGAAAGGCTGGGCTGAGCGCGGCGATTTCACTGATACCGAATACGGCCGTGCACTTGAGTTCTATCAGGCGATGCGGGCGCAGGATGACCGTCTTTACCGGGTGCGGGAACAGGCATTCGGGTGCATCGAGCGGTGGACCGGCAGGGTGCCGCGCGATGTTGGCTCGTTCGGCACCCGGCTGAACCTGGAAACCTCCGACTTGGACCTGGGCATCGGGTACCCGGTGGACGACCGCGCTGGCCTGATGGCCACGCTCGCTGCTCAGACGGAGTTTCTGGGCGAGCGGTATACCCGGTTTTCGACCACGCGGCTGGTGTTCTCCTTCGCCGTGGACGGCGTTGAAATCGACCTGAGCGCCCTGACCGAGGACGATTTCGTGGTCGCCTGCCGGATGCTCGACCAGATCGACCAGACGATGATGACGTTGAGGAACGCGTCTGCCACACATGGGTCAAGCACCTGCTGCGCGCCCACGGGCGGCTGGCGGACTACGCGGCCTGGAAGCTCGTCACTTACCGGCGGTTCTGCCCGGAGTTCGACTGGGTGCCGGTCGGCCAGCCTGACTGTTCGGGCCTGTGACATACGGTGTGGTGAGCTTGGCCGGGCGGCGGGTCAGGTGCCACCGGGGTCCGCCACGTTGATTAGCCGCCACCCGGTCGCGGAGTCCCAGCGCTGGTACTCCTTGTGCAGCGTCCGCACATGGTCGGCGGGCAAGCTGGCGGCAACCTGCCGCACGGTGTCGTCCATACGGGCGCGCAGATCCTGGATCTGCGCGCCAAGTATGGCGCCGATCCGCGCCGACAGCTGTTCCTCACCACTGCCGGGGTCCTCGGATGGCTGGGCCTC